>CAWEFL010000004.1:0-1822232 GCA_963808355.1 uncultured Acidimicrobiaceae bacterium | reverse complement strand
CGAGGCGCATCTCGACGAATACCGGACACAGGAGTATGCCGTATGAAGTGCGTGCTGCTAGCGGGAGGCCTCGGCGTCCGCTTTCGTCCCCTCACCTACGCTATTCCGAAGCCGTTCTTGGCCGTCGGCGAGCATCCAATTCTTGAGGAAATTGTGATCCGCCTGAAGGGTTTTGGACTCCGTGAGGTCATCATCGCGGTGGGATATCGGGCTGAGCTGATCGAAACATACTTTCAAGACGGCGCTCACCTAGGAGTACAAATCGAGTACGCCCACGAGTCCGAACCTCTCGGCGCGGCGGGACCCCTCGCACTTGTCCACAACACTTCGAGATACCGCTCGGGAAGGCGACTCCTTGCTTGTGATGAACGGTGACTTGCTCACCGAGATCGACATGCGCAGTTTGATCGATTTCCACGAAAAGGGTGGTAACGATGTAACTGTGGTCACGCGGGACTTTCAGTTGAAACATCCGTATGGCGTAATTGAACTTGACGGCGATCACATCACCAGCGTGGTGGAGAAACCCACCGTCATTGACACCATCAATGCCGGTATCTATATGTTTCGATGGTCGGCGCTGGACCTCGTGCCGACCGGGCAGCCGTTTGAGATGCCGGACCTGTTGAACGCAGCCGTCGATTCGGGACTGACCGTGAGGGCGTACCCGTTCGCGGGAGCGTGGCTGGCGATCGACAGGATGGAGCAACTGGAGGAAGCCGCCCGCATCCTCGCCGCTTTCGAAGAATGAAACTCTCGATCGTCATACCCGTACGGAACGAGGCGGAGACAATCGTCACGTTGGTCGAGCGTGTGCGTGCAGTCGACTACGGCATGCCTCGAGAGATCATTGTCGTCGACGGTGCCTCGACCGATGGGACACGTGAAGCTCTTCAGCTCCTCCCGAAGCTGCCCCGAGATCGTCCTGATTTTGGAGGATCGAGGCTCGCGGCAAGGGTCGCGTGGTGCGGACCGGATTCGAACGAGCCACGGGCGACATTCTGGTCGTGCAGGACGCGGACCTGGAGTTGGACCCGGCCCAGATACCCCTCTTACTGCAACGAGCTGGTGAATGAGCAGCGACCGGCTGTCTTCGGATCGCGCTTCAAAGAGCAGGGGCGCGGCGACACTCCGCTCATGAGCTATGCCGGAAACAAGTTCTTGACGTGGTCCACGAATCTCCTCTTTTTCACGCGCCTGACAGATATCTTGACGTGCTACAAGGTGCTGCGGTCGGACGTGGCGAGAGCGCTCAACCTGAGCTGCGATGGATTCGATTTCGATGCCGAGGTTCCGTGCCGACTGTTGCGCCAGGGTTACCAGATCGTCGAAGTTCCCGTCACGTACAATCCCAGGTCTATTGATGAGGGAAAGAAGCTGACCGCCAGGGCAGGATGGAGCGTCTTACGCGCCATCCTGCACATCCGATTTTCGAGGTCCTCGGCGCGTCGGTTCTGCTATGCCTGTGTGACGCCCCTAGCCGAACGTTGGTCCCGAGATGGCGCGACACGATCGGTGTTGCGGCGAGTTGGGTCACTCACGAATGTCTTGAGTTCTCCACACGCACCTCGACTGGAGGGGTCGTGACAGATCGACCTCCCGAGTCACTGACTTTCGCCTCGATTCTGTAGCTGCCGTTGGGAACTGTCGAGGTGTTCCATCGGCCGATCCAGCCGTAATTGGACCGATGCCTAACGGCGACGGTGGCGGCTTCACCGCCCGGCCCGCTGAGGACGAAGTCAACCCTCGTGACGTCGAACAGGTCTGACACGGCCACGTCGAGGACCTGCCTGCCGTGGAGCATCGATCCGTTCTGGGGCAGGGCCACGGTTGCGGTCAATGGAAATTTGTAGAGATCGAGTGGCTTTTCGTTCAGGTACATCGTGACGTCACCTGTGCCGAAGAGGCTGAGGTGATGGTCCTTGGCTATCGTGATCCGACTGCGAATGGACTGGGCCGTTTCCAACCAATCGAGGGGGTTAACGACCGCGTTCGGGTACTGACCGGCCCTGACGGTTACTTGCCCCAGGTAGAGCCGGTTCTGGCGGATCCCCCGCGCCTGGGAGATGCCGTTGGCCGAGCCGATTATCACGGTGACGGCGATGCCCACCCCGACGACGGCCCGAGCGACAGTGAACAGGGGATCTGAGAAGACGTTCCGCTGTCGACCAGCACTTCCCGCCGGCGATCGAGCTCCATGTTCCTGCGATCGCAGCTCGGAGGAGACCGGTGGGTCTAAGACGGCGAGGTACAGACCGAATAGAACGAAGATGGCAAAGACCGTGTAGCGGTTCTCCACCTCGAATCCAAAGGCGGCGAGACCGGTTCGACCGTACGCGGTCAATCCCGAAAAGAGCAGCCCGAAGAGGATCAGCGACAGGGCGAAGGGACGGCCTCCTGTGGTCGTCCTCTCCCGAGTAGCGAACCGCACCAACACCCAGATCGCCGTCACGACCAGCACCGAGCCGAAGAGCGTCACCAGGGCGCCCGGCTGAGGGTCTCCCACGATGTCACCCACGACCTTGAGGAAGAAGCTCAACGTGGCCGCCGGATCCTGACTGGACGACGGAACGGCGTTGAAGTTGAAGTCGACGAAGTAGAGCACGCCGGCCAGGACGGCGGAGCCGATCCAGGCAAAAGCGAGGTGACGGGGCCGGCGCCTCAGGTAGAGGAGCAGGAGCCCGGCCGGCCATACGAGCAAACCCTGAACTGACGAGAAGCTCGCGACCATTGCGGCGGCGATAGCACCACCGAAGACGACCATTTGGGGTGGCTCCCGGTCCAGGAGATACAAGGCGAGCGTGACCATCAGAAGTACGAGGTACCACGCCATCTGGAAGCCCCAGAGGGCGTTGCCGGCCTGAGCGAGCGACAGAAGCAAGAACGCCACCGGGCAGTACCAGATCCACCGCCTCTCTGGCGAGCGACGTTTGTGAGCGCAGATGACGAGCGCCGTGGCGCCGAACAACATGAGGGCGCTCAGATATTCCTCGGTCACCACGTTGAAGTGGCTGGTGTACGCGAGGGCCAGGACGATCAGATTGGGAAAGAAAATGCGGTTCTCGTAATGCTGTGACCACAGTGTCGAGAAGTGGAGGGTCCCGGAGTACGCATGACCGATCAGTGCCACGTCGTCCCATTGGTCCCCAAAGATGACGTTGACCCCGTCGGCGTGGATCATCCAGAGGTAAGACGCTGCTGGGATGGCGAAGCCGAGGAAGGTGGCGACGGGGATCAGCCACGACCGGCAGTCCCGACCGCGGTGACACGATGGCTGTGTGGCCGGGCGATTCGACCCCCGTAGCCGGTCGTGACGGCGTGGCCGTGTCGACCATGTGTCGGCCTGACCGATAAGACATCTAGCCGATCGCCATCGGAGAACCTATGAGTTCAACAAACGTCGGCATAGGGCCATGTTGGGTGAGGGTCCGGTCAGGTCGGCCACCGAGACCGACGGTGGTGACCCGCTAGGGCTTACGGCGACGCGGGCGGGACCTTTTCCGCGCAGATAGTGCACAAACATGATCGATCCGTACCACGTGACCTTGATCTGGTTGAGTGTCGGGTCCGTCATCACGTCGATACGGTACTGAAGGTGCTCATGCGCGGGGAAGTTCCATCCGATGGTGGCCGGCCAGGTCATCTGCGGGCCTCCGGGGTTCTCGATGCCGATGTGAAACAGGCCGCCACCCGCCGGCTCGGCGACGAGCGTCGACGAGCCGTAACGCAGCAGCGTGACGGGCGGTGCGGACGCTCTGAGGCGGTACGTTGAACGTGAGCCCGACGGTGGTGTTGATGGCATTCGACTGCTCGACGGGGGTCCACGTCCAATGCATGATCTGCTGTCCCGGTGAGTCCCAGAACGCATAGCCCGTGGAGAGATAGAGACCGGTGCATCCCGGCGCTGCGTAGAGCTGGTTGGCCGGGGCCCAGTACGGAAGCAAGCCGCGGCGTATCACGGAGGCTGACTGAGAGCCCGGAGTGAGCGACTGTTGGGTTGTGAGGTAGTTCCTCGCCTGTGCGGACGTCCACTGCGGAACCGGTGACGCGGCGATGGCGAGGTTGGCGAGCACGCTAAAGAGGGCGAGCACGACGAGGAGTGAGGCGGCCGCGCCCACAAAGAGGCGCCCCCGACCGCCGATGCGATGGCAGATGTCGACGAGGCCGACTGCGCTGGCGAGGATGAGAAAGGGGAGCAGGTCGGCGGAGTAGCGGTTGAAAATGAAGCCGAAGAAGAGGACGCCGGCCCCTCCGACGGCCCCCGTGATGAGCGGTATTCGGGTCAGGCTGATCGCGCCGGAGCCCGCGTGGCCTGAACGCGGCCACCGCTCCCCAGCAGCTGAGCAGGAAAAGAAGCGGCATCGACGCCACAATGCTGGCTGTCGGCTGCGTTTGCTCCAGCACCACTTTGCCCACGGCGAGCGGGTAGTGGGCGGGGAGGGTGATGAAGGGAAACGTGGCCGTGAGGTGCAGTCCGGCCGGTTGGAAGTAGGCGACAAGCGTGCTCGGCAGGAAGTGGGGGCTGAACGGTATGCCACCGTTCACGGCGAGAAAGTACCGACGATGGGCGTTGACGTGGGTCCACACCTGGTCTTGCAGCGGGTAGCCGCCGATGGGCGCGCGGTACTTCGCCCAGCTTATGACCCCCGCGACGACGAGTGGCACCAAACCTGCGAGCGCCGTGGGGAGAGCGAAACGGCGATCTGTCGGGTCCCTGCGGGCTAGGGCGAGCCAGCCCGCAGCGAGCAGAGCTCCGAGAGCGCAGGCATAGCCGGTCGAAGGGCGGTCGAGGTTGGCCGCGAGCACGAGGCAGCCGAGCAGCAACACGCGTCGGCGCGAGGGTCGCTCGATGACGCCCAGAAGGGCGAAGAGGGCTCCGATCGTCAGGGCCACGCTCCACGCCATGTCCTCGTTGTAGACAGAAGGAGACGCGGCGACGTACACCAGCACGCTCCCACCGGTCACGGTCGCTGCGAACACCCCGTAGCAGGCCGCCTCTCCCCAACCGAGTGCCACCGGCCCGCGCACCAGATGGCGTGCCCTCCAGAGGAGAAGCGACGTGAACAGGCCAGCGACGATCCAGGCCAGGAGGATGGAGGGAGCCGTCAGGCGGCCATCGAGACTGCTCGTGACCAGCAGAACCGGCATGCGCAGCAGAGCTGGGAAGACCCCGAAATAGGTGTACGCGTGTCCGCTGTAGACGAAAGCCTCGACGCCAATCGATCCGTTCGGGATGTACAGGTGACCGTGGAACAGAGCCCGCGCCTGGATGTCGTAGAAGTTGTCGGGTGCCACGCTCCTCAGGGGATCGATACTTCCCGACCAGAGGTCCCAGAGGGTCCAGAGATACGGCACCGTGATGACAGCGATCCCGATGAGCACGGCCCACGCGAAGCGCTTGCGGTCGCTCCCGCGATCTGGGGGCTCCTGGACGTCCTCAACCGTCGGGAGAGGTCCGAGGTCGGTAAACGTAGCGCTCATGATCCAGGGAGTGGCTCAATCAACTGGCCGCCTCCGGCATGGTCTCCGTCCGTTCGATGTGAACATCGCTTAGCGGTCGCCCACCAGGCTGTGGCAGAGCGCCATCGGATTGGGCGGCGTGGCCATCGGGATCTCCCTGACCGTGATGATCGGCGTCGTACCCGCACTTGGCTGAGGAGTCTGGTGGACGACGATCGGTCCTCGTCCGGCGATGTAGTGGTCGAGGTACTGATACCCGTACCAATTGAGGAACAGAGACTCGAGGTTGGGATCGACGGTGACCGTGAACCGGCTCTGCGCGTGCAGGTACGTGATGGGGAGGACCCAACCGTGCTTGGGAGGCCACGCGATCGAGGTTCCGGAGTTCTCGAGCACGAGGCGCACGCCATCCGGTGGCACGGGCACGAGGACGAGCGACGCTTTGCCGTACGTCAAGATGGTCACCCGATGGGTCAGGAGGCCGGGCGGGCGGTTGAACGTGAACCCGATCTCGCGGGTGAAGGCAGGGCTCTCCTCGACCGGCATCCAGCTGTAGTGCTCGATCTGTTGCCCCGGCACCGACGAACTGTCGTCGCCGCTCGAAAGGTACAGGCCCGAGCAGTGGTTGACCGCGAACAACTGGCCCGAGGGTGCCCAGTACGGGAGCGGCCCCTTCGTCCGAACGCTTGCCCCGAGCGACCCGAGGCTCAGCGACTGCTGGGCCGCCACGAACCCTGCCGTCTGGGTCTGCGACCACTGCGGGACCGGCCACGCCCCAACGGCCACGTTGGCGGCGACGCCATAGACGGCGAGTGCGCCGAGGCCCCCGAGCACCCATCCACGTGCCCGGCGGCTGCGCCCATCCAGGAGGCGCCAGACCTCAATCATGCCGATCGCCGACGCGATGATGAACAGCGGCATGAGGTCCGCGATGTACCGCTGGGAGATGTAGCCCCAGACGAGGACCCCGACCGTCCCCACGGCCCCGGTCACGAGGACGAGCCGCGCCAGGCTGACACGGCCGGGGCCTCGCCGCCGGAACGCGGTCACCGCCCCCCAGACGCCAAGCACGATGAGCAACGGCGCCGTCGTCGTCATGCTGGCCGTCGGGTAGGTCAACTCCATCACCGCGCCGTTCAGCCCCGCGGCGGGGGACCCGGGAGGGGTGATGAACGGGAACAGCGTGGAGAACCGGACTCCCAAGGGCGAGAAGTAGGCCCAGAACTGGCTCGGGATGTGGTTGAAGTTCCATGGCTTTCCGCCGTTGGCGGCGAGGAAGTACCTGCGGTAGGCGTTGAGCATCGTCCACGACTGGTCTTGCATCGGCAGCCCGACCGGGGTGCCGAACTTCGCATACGTCACGGCCGCGTTAGCGAGAAAGCCGACCAAGCCGATCACCGCCAACGGCATCACCCACCGGCGAGCCGCGGTTCCGCCCTTGCCCACGGCGAACCATGCGGCCACGAGGATGCAACCAATTGTGACGGCATAGCCACCCGGTGTCCGGTTGAGGTTCGCACACACCACCAGCACGGCGAGGGCCGCCATTCGGCGCCAGGACGGCCGCTCTTGGATGCCGAGCAGCACGAAGAGGCTGCCCAGGACGAGAGGAATGCTCCAGGCAAAATCCTCGTTGTAGACGATCGGCGTCGCCACCAGGTAGATGACGACCGAGCCGCCCATCACACCGGCCATCAGCACGCCGTACGAGGCTGCCTCGGCCCGGCCGACGAGGGCGGTGCCACGGATGAGGACTCGCAGCCGCCAGAGGAGTAGGGCGGTGAAGACGGCGGTGGCAAACCAGGCAAGGAGGAGCGAAGGAGCCGTGAGGTCGCCGTCGAGGCGGCTGGTGAAGAGTAGAACCGGCATCCGGATCAAGGAGGGGAAGATCCCGAAGTAGGTGAACTCGTGGCCGTCGTGGATGAACGCCTCGATGCTCAATTGGCCGGGAGTGATCCAGAGGTGGCCATGGAACATGGCTCGGGCCTGGCGGTCGTAGAAGTAGTCGAAGGAGACGCCTCGAATCACGTTGACCTTGCCCCACCACAGGTCCCACAGCAGCCACAGCATGAAGGGGAGGGTCAGCGCCGTTCCGGTCACCACCGCCATGCTGAACCGACGGCGGCTGATCTCCTCCGGCGACCTGGGCGGACGGGTGCCCCGGTCCTCGGCCTGTGCCTCGTCGACCTGCTCCGGACCGGTGATGGTGGCGGTCGCCATCACCGAGGCTCTAGACCTAGGAAGAACAGTTCCCCGAATGCGAGGACCTTGCCCATCACCCGGTTCGAGTTGGCGTTGGGTGCGCTGAGGAACCCACCGTTAGTCGGCTGGAGACCGCCAACGTCGGGCGAGGGATTTGGGACGAGGTTCCGCACCGCGATCAGGTCGTTCACGTAGTGGACGAACCTCGGCAACTTGAACAGGGCCAGAACCTGCTGGAGCGATGGGACCCAAATCGTCGTCTATTCCGTGTTGGAGAGCTGCCGCTGGTTGGCATAGACGAATGGTTCCACTGCTGGGAGTAGGGTGCTGCGAGCCCCTCGGCGCCCCGTTTCGTCGCAGCCGGTACGAGAAGCTGGTCGATCACCATACGCGGACAGACATCCGCCGATTGGGGCGTGCACGGCAGATCTCTGAGCTCTGCTCGAGGCACATCCCCCGCCCGATTAGGACGACCGCCCAAGCCTCGGACGAAAATTCTCTCGGTCATCGATTCTTCCCCGTACGTGGTGTCAGTCAGTACGCCCCGTCGACCCCGATCCGCCTGCGTCCGCGAGCCGGACCTCAGTGCTGCGAGACCTCGGTTCGGCCCCAGGTTCGCTGTCTTCGATCCGCGCGACTAACCCGTTCAGGATGATGGACTTGAGCAGCCACAATATCCCAAAAGCACTGACGTTCACCCTCGCGACAAGAACGATCGAGGCAAGGTGGGTGCGGGTCAGCCCCGTTGGCGAGTCCCTAGTCCGCGAGGCCGTGACCAGGACAATCCGTTGGTTATGAGCCGAGAATGACCCCAACTGCATGAGCTCTGGCGAGATGCGGGAAAGCCGCCCTACGCGCCCGCCCACTTCCCATTTGAAACTCGTCGCTAAATCGCGGCGGGTCTCGTCGAGGCTCTGGTCGCCAGCGGCGCCCGGGACAGACCACAGAAGAACGCGAGGAACTCCGGGCCCTGCGCCGGGGAACTCGTCCGGGAGCCCGTCCACCCTGCCCCGATAAAAGGCGCCCGGCATGCGCCAGGAAGCCGGCGGGTCCTCGAACGTGTTATCCGAACAGGCTTAAGTGATGCTCCCGCAGAAACTGTGCTTGTTCCCTGAACCAGACTGGAGGTTCAGGGACAAATAGACCCAGCCCATAGGTCACAGTTGCATTCGACTCATGATTGATGTTGCGGGTGATGTCCGCACTTACGACAGAGGTCTGGTGAAACTGCCGAGCGCCCGGAAGGCCGTAGTGCACGCTTGAGGCGACTTGAATCAGGATCGCGGCAATGGCGAGCCATCGAATGGTGCGGCGATCGATGCGATCGAGGCAGCGTCTGACCCAGGCAAAGGTTCGCCGCGGCTGTCTCCGCTCTCCCTCTCCCCCGTCTTTGCTCCTCGTCCGCACACTCGAGGAGAGCCCGCTCAGAGTGGCCATGTAAATCCCCGCCAGGACGAGAATGTCATTCGTCGTGTATCGGGACTGTGCCGCGGCCCGAAGGCCGAGGATAACCCGGTCTCTCCGTAAACAAGAGAGCGAACATGAGTCCAAAGACGATCAACGCGATACCGATCGGTACCCCGCTGTGCTCGTCTCTGCGGAATCCCCACTTGATGAGCACGAGCACGGCCAATAGCAGGATCACGACTCCGAAGACCATCACCGCTCCGTTGGCGGGTACACGATTCTGAGGCTGGACTCCGACGACGTCGCCGAGGGCGTAGATGAAGAATTTGACGGTCTCCCACGGATGATCAAGAGCGTTGTGAGGGTTGTCGACCCGCCCCGGATAGCTGAAATTGTAGAAATAGAGCTGCTGCGGTTGCCCCCGCTATCGCGATCCAGCTGACAAAGGTCCATTTCGTCCGACGACGGAGGTACAGCAGCAAGAGTCCCACCGGCCAGATGAGCAGACCTTGTGTGGAGGAGTAGCTCCCCACGACCGCCACGACTGCAGCGGCCACAAAGGTCGGCACAGTCAGCGTCGGCCGATCCAAGAGCGCGATGGTCCCGGCGAGCGATAGCAGAACGAGATACCACGCCATTTGGAAGCCCCAGAGGGTGTTCTGCCACTGGGCGAACGACAGAGTCAGGAAGGCGATCGGGCAGTAGAAGAGCATTGGTGTCTGAGGTGACCGCCGCTTGTGCGAGAAGATGAAGAGCGCCGTGGCGGCCAACAACATGAGTGCGCCGAGCCACTGCTCGACCTCGATATTGAAGTGCACGGTATGGGCCAACGCCACGACGATAAGGTTCGGAAACAAGATCCGGTTGCCGTTGTGGAGGCCCCAAAGTGAGGCCCAGTCGGGGAAATGACTGTACGACGCACGGATCACCGGGACGTCGTACCACTGATCTCCGATAAGCGCATTCATCTGGTAGTGCCGAAGGAGAGCGAGGTAGCCGAACACCGGAATCGCGAAACCCACCGCAGTCAGCGCCTTGACGATGGATGGGTTCAATCCGCCCAGTTTCCAGGTGCCCATCTCTCGGGTCGGGTCGCGGTGCGGACTCAGTCGATGCCGAGGGATTAGTCATGGCGGTTGCGCCCGACTTCTCGAAGCCGGAGCTCGGCGGACTGGAAACGCTCATGGACGTTCCTCTCTGCGATGCCATCTCCGGACAACCACGAACGTCGCAACCGAAATGTCGCCGTCACACCGAGAAATGGCCAGGATCACGAACGGGTCCTTGCGATCCGCTCACCAGTCCACGTATGTCTTCATCCGCTGACGCAGTCGCATTTCCGATGGGGTCGAGAGGCTTCAGGCGTCGACTCCAACTTCGGCGTCGGCGATTTCAGCGAACAGTCGGTTGAGGATGAGGAATTTGAGGAACCACAGAATGCCGAAGGCCGTGATGTTCGCCCCGACGACAAGGACGGTTCGAGCCAGATGGTGGAGATGATGTGTATCGGCGAAGTTGTGTCGCCAATGACGCCGCGAACAGAGCGAACAGGATGCCGGATATTGACATCACCCAGAACGGAACCAGCTCTCGCCAGATATGGGATCTCCCCCCCTTTCCCCACACCCACCGGCGGTTGAGGTAGTACGACGGAATGCCAGCCATGACGTTTGCGAAGAGGGTGCTGGCAACCTCGCCCCACAAGCGAAGCACCCCAAACACAATCGTGAGGATGACCAGTGAGGTCAAAGCGGAAATCACCGACACCATCGTGTACTTGAGTACCTTCAGTCCCTGAGGGGTCTGCGCGAGGCGCCACAGCCGCTCCAACCGGCTTTTCACGGGTCAAACAGTATCCCGTCGAGTCTGTCGGCCGCCCGAGGGGAGTGGCAGCAGTGAAGCCCCTCGACGGAGTTGCGCGTAAGTGGCGACCCGTTCGAGCCAACACCTTTTCGCTACACTCCTGGCCAATGGGGGATGTTACCGGCAGCTCCCTTCAGACGGCTCCGCCCGGCGAGGGTCCGGCCGTTTCGCGCGAGGACGAAATGGATGCCGCTGATGTCGCGGCACGCGATGGCGCCGCTGTGCGCTCTGATCTCGAGGCTGGTCGTCGGCGATTCACCTTTGCATCGCTGATCGCCATCGCGGTCACTGCGGTGCCCTTCGTCTGGATCCTCTGGTCGGACTGGGGGCCCCCCAACCCGCTTCGCGCATCAATATTCCAAAGCAACTTCTTCGACCTGCAGGCGCGCGCCATGTTTCACGGCCACCTGTCGCTGCCCAGTGGAACACTTGGCATCGAAGGATTCGTGAACGCAGGGCCGAACGTACACGTACTTCGGCTTGTTTCCCTCGATCATTCGCATGCCGATATTGCTGGTTACCAGCAGCCTGGATGGACAAGCTGACTCCTTCATCCATGCTCCTGGCGTGGCTGTTGACGGGGCTGTTTTCGTCGCTTTTGCTGTGGCGAGTCCGGTACCTCCTTCGTGGCGATTGCGCCATGGGCAGAATGGAGGCCGCGGCGTACGGCGTCTTGATGGCCACGATCATGGGCGGCACGATTTGGATGCTGCTGGCGTCGATTCCCTACGTCTTCAACGAGGACATCGCGTGGAGCATCTGCCTCACGACGGGGGCTCTTTTTGCCCTTCTCGGGGTAGTGGAGCGGCCTTCATACGGCCGCGTCCTCGTTTCTGGACTCTTCATCTTGTGTGCAAATTTCGATCGGGCCACCACCGGTTGGGCCTGCGTCGTCGGCGCCGGTCTCGTTGCTGTCTGGTTCCTGCTGGGCTTCGGTGGACCGGAAAACCGACGATGGTTCGTTCCTGTGCTCGCCGCGGGACTGATCCCGCTTGTCCTCGCATGCGCGCTCAACTACGCCAAGTTCGGTGTCCCGTTCGGCGTCCCGATCACTGACCAGGTCTGGTCCCACGTCAATGCATACCGGCAGAAATTTCTCGTCGCCAACCACAATTCGGAGGTAGGGACGGAGTACGTGCCGACCAACGTCGTCACCTACCTCGGGCTTGACAACCTGAGCCTCAGCCGTGTCTTCCCGTTCCTCACACTGCCCACGAGCCCGCCGAAGGCACTCGGTGGCGTGCTCTTCGACAAGCTGTATCGAACGGCGAGCGTCCCGGCGTCGACTCCTCTTCTTTTCCTCTTGAGCATCTGGGGTCTGGTGACGGCCTTCCGACCTAGGGCGATCGGGCAGGTGGCACGGACCCGCCTCTTGCTTCTGGCCGCAGCCAGCGCGGCTGCTGCGCTGATGTTGTGGGGCTACATCGGTCCGAGATACCTCGGTGACTTCGTTCCATTCCTCGTACTGGCCAGTGCGGTGGGCCTCGCCGACATCTTTCGTCGCCTGGAGGGACGGCGGCGCCAGATGTCCGCGTCGCCGCGGTGGCCGTCATTGCAGCGCTGGCGCTCTTTCAGCATTGCGGCCAACATCGGCATGGCAATCGTCCCCAATGAGGAGTGGACCACGCACCCAAGCCCGTCAACTATGTCCACGCTCAGAAGACAATCAGCGATCTCACGGGTCATCCGTTGCAGGGCCGCGTCGTCCGAGGCAGCTCATTGCCTCCATGGGCTCCGGCCGGACGAGTTGTACGTCGATCGGAAACTGCAGCGGACTCTACATATCCAACGGGGAGAACTACTCGACCGTACCCAGTCAGCAATACACGCGAACAACCTGGATGCCGGTCGAGCTCGGTCAACCATTCGAACACACGTTTCAGCTGACGGTGAGCAGCACTGGATCAAAAGGCGAGGAGTCGGTCCCACTGCTCAGTATGGGGAAGTACACGGTGAAGGCGGTTGCGCTACCGATATCGGCGGGTCTCGTCGACATGACGTTCAGAATCTTCGGAGGTCCGAGGGTGGTGGAAGGATTGACCTCGTTCGAGGTCAGTAGCGGCACGGTGCACACCGTGATCGTGACTACCGATCCCGTCAACCACACGCTTACAACGGAGACGGACGGGGTCAGTCGCTCGGCCGAGACGGTGACGGGGGCGGGACAGAACATCGTCCATGTCGATTCCACCAACCCGCACAGCCACTTCGGATCGGAGCCCGTGCAGATCAAGAGTGTGCCGACGCCGCGACCGACGCTCTGTCTGAGCCTGATTCACTGATCTGCACCGCTTGCATCAGAGAGCCCAGTCGCCCACCACGCCCGCACCAGCGAGGCAGGCGATTCGAGGGCGAGACGCCGAACTGCAGAGCGGCCTTTGGAAACCCGGATTGTGGAGCTTGCGACACCTCTCGGTGTCGCCGATGCGGTTGTGGTTGCATCCCACCTCGGACAGTCCATTATTGGTGTCTTCCACGCTTCTCGGGGACGGCTGCGCCTCGGGCGGCTATCCTCAAATCCTCGAGCAATTCTTGGCTCAACTTTCTGGAGGCCTGCATTGCTCATCCCCTCCCCATTGGACCGGAACTGGGCGTGCGACAATCTGCCCAGAATCCGACGACGCCCGGTCCTGGGCCCTGGGTAGGATGAGACCGCACGGATTGGCGGGAGGCGACGCCCTGTCGAGCCTGACACCGGACAGGCTCGACCGCCGGATGCGTGCTACACAAGAGGCCGCACGCTCAGGGAGCGGAGCAATTCGGACTCACCGGCGATGCCTGGGAGGCAGGACCCAGATGCCAGTTGGCAAACGAGCAGGGACGCCCAAACGATGAAGCTCCAAAGCGAGACCGAAACGCCCGTACCCGTCCTTGATATCGATCGCCTGGAGCGGGAGGTCCAACGCCTCCGCGTCCAATATCAGTCCGCCGACCCGTACCCGCACATCGTGATCGATCAATTCCTCGAGCCGGAGGCTGCGAAGGCAGCCATGGCCGAGTTCCCACCCCTCGACCCCGAACGGTGGAACAACTACCTACACATCAATGAACGCAAGTACAACAATACCGATCCGGCTACATGGGGACCGACCCTGCAGCGCATTCTCGAGGAGCTCAATTCACCGCGCTTCGTGCAGTTCATCGGCACACTGCTCGGGGTGGACGAGCTGATCGCCGACCCCTCCCTGGAGGGCGGGGGTCTCCACCAGTCGATAAGAGGTGGGTTCCTGAACATGCATGCCGATTTCACCGTCCATCCTCACAACCGCAAGTGGCAGCGTCGAGCCAACCTCATCCTCTATCTCAATGAGGATTGGAAACCCGAATACGGTGGTGACCTCGAGCTGTGGAGCACCGACATGAAGAGGTGCGTCGAAAAGGTCAGCCCCATTGCCAATCGAGTCCTGATCTTCACGACCGATGCCACGTCCTTCCATGGCCACCCGCAACCGATGCGCTGTCCCGAGGGGACTGCGAGACGGTCCTTGGCGCTCTATTACTTCAGCGTCGAGGATGACCCCGTCGTCCGTTCAACCGACTATCGGCCGCGACCTGGCGACGGGGCGCACGCCATCCCCATTTTTGTAGATCGGCAGATGCTCAGAGCGTACGACTGGGCGAAGCGGCATCTGGGGATCTCAGATGAACTGGCCAGCAAGCTCCTCGGATACCGCGATCGCATCCGGCGAAAGAGTCATGAAGATAAGTAGGAGACATGGCTGCGGCGATCAGACAACCCGACTCGCTCGCCCTTGCGGCACTCCTGACGGAACCTGAGCGCACGGGGGCGCCATCGGCGGGCGCACTGAGTCGACTGCTGTACGTCGTAAGCGGAAGCAAACCATGATCCTCACGCTCATGAGCGACCGAACGAGCAGGCTCGTTCTGGAACCTGATGCTCCCAGCAAGACCATTCGTCGTGACGTCGCACGGCGACGAAGGCATGATCACATCACCCGCTCGTATCAGGAATCGGCACATTCACAATGCCGAATCCTGACCTCGGAGAACCTGACGATTGCCCGAGTACCACGGTTCGGAAGCATCGACGTCGCTCGACGAAGCGATCCGCCCCGCCTCGGGGTCGGTTCAGCTGTGTGGTCGATGACCACCCGCGCTTCCACCTCGATGCGTTGCGATGGTACGCAGCGCTCTCGGACGTCGCCGGTGTCGCCCCGGACGACCTCGTTGTCCATACCGTCGGCGCGTCGACCTCCGATGTTCTCGAGTTCCTGCGCTCCGAGGGGGTCACCGTACGCGGCATAGATCGATTCGACGACCGCTCCCCCCACTGCAACAAGATTTCCGGCGCCCTGCGACTGGCGGAAGACGATGCCGCCGGATTGACCGTCCTGTGCGACACCGATGTGGTGGTGCTCGAAGATCCCCGCCGGATCGACGTCCCGCACGACGCCGTAGCAGGAAAGCCGGTGGATGCGCCGCTCCCTCCACTGGAGGTCCTTCTCCGCATCTTCGCCGCTGCGGGACTTTCCGCTCCGCCCACAGTCCCGCTTCCCTGGGGACCTGACCAACGGACGGTTTCGGGAAACAACAACGGCGGTCTGTACCTTGTACCGGGTCCACTCCTGCGCGGTGTGGCGACCGCGTGGGCCCACTGGGCCACTTGGCTCCTCGACCACCCTGAACTGCTTGAACAATGGACGGTCTACGTCGACCAGGTGGCGATGGCGATGGCCCTTTCCGCCGAGAGTGTTGCCTCAATCCCTCTCGACGTGCGATGGAACACCCCCATTCACGACCCGACCAGGATCCCAGCTGACCCACCCGAGCCGGCCGTCATCCACTACCACCAGCAGCTGAACCGGCTTGGTCAGATCCAACCAATTGGAGCACCCTCGATCGATCGGCAGATCGACGTGGCCAACGCTGCTATCCGCAAAGTTTGGACGAAGGCTGCTCCTTCATCCTCCTACCGAGAATGGCTGGCACAATCAGCGCCGGAACAGGACGACGAGCTGATGAGGATCGTCGACGTCCTCATCGACGCACTTGAGCCATCCTCGGTCCTCGACGTCGGCATGAACAGCGGAGTCGGTCGGAACCCGACGATCCACCGGTACACGGCAATTGCGCCCTCAGATCGATGTTCAGGCCGTCGCTGAACAGCTCTTCCAGGCTGACCTCGTGGTCTGTCTCGATGAGCTGACCCACCCCACCGATGCATCCAGATGGGTAAGCTCTTGTGGCCCTTTTGTGGCGTTCGGCGTGCCGAGCCCTTGTGATCCGCAGCTACGAAGACCCAGCGGGCAGCAGCACCGACCCGAGCAACCATTCCCGCGAAGCGCTCTCGGCAGACCCTGCGGCGCGTTGCTCCCGACGCAGAGATCTACCCGGTCCGGGTCGACGACCAATCTCTCAACCTTCGTCCTCCTGAGGTCTCCCGAGGACAAGCACCCGCGTGACTTCGTGGCAGCCACATTGGATCCCCTGATTCTGCGCCACCCGGATCCGCTGTCGCTGATTGCCTTACGCCTGCATGCGCTTCGCACCACGCGTTTCTATCCCGATCATGCACCTCGATTGTGGGAGTACCCCGTCGTGGCCAACCTGATCACCGAGATCCTTCCGCCTGCAAGTCGACTCATCGACGTCGGAGCAGGTGTCACCCCGTTGGCACCGTTCCTCACTAGCCGTGGCTACGTCGTTGACACCGTCGATCCGTCCCCGACCATTCGGAGCTGGCCCCCACAACCGGACTGGAACGAGTGGTACTTCCTGGACTATGGGTCTGTTGGCCTCGCCAACCAATCGTGGAACTGCACACTTGACAAGCTCCCCCGTCGACCGTCCGCCGACGGTATCTACTCGATCAGCGTGATCGAGCACGTCACTGCCGCAGCCCGCCGATCCCTTCTCCGTGACATTTCGGCCCGCACCCGGCCTGGCGGCCTCGTCGTGCTCACCATCGATCTTGTCCCCGGCACCGACGAGCTTTGGAATCTCAATCTCGGAGTGGAGGTCGAAGATCCCGCCCGTCACGGCTGTATGCACGATGTCGTTCTCGAGTGCGCAGCTCTCGGACTGGAGCTCTTCCGACAAGAGGTCGTGCGGGACTGGGGTTCCTCCAGAGTTGACATAGGGCTGCTTGCCCTCCGGAGATCGGCCATCCCGGAAACGGGAGGTTGGAGCGGTGTCCGGCGACGGGTGATCTCACGGATCAGTCGAGGTCGCCTTCCAGAAGGGACGAGACAGTAACGTTCTCCCCTAACGCTCCGCGAGAATCGAAGGCGTTTTCACTTCGCCCCGCCGCTGGATATGCTCAGCGGGGGCGGCTCAGTTTGGAGGGTTGAAGGTGGTGGATGACGTAAGGCCGGCCCCCGACGCATCCGTCGGGAAGAAGAGGGTCGGGGTATTGGTTGTCGCGTACAACGCCGCATCGACACTGGCGAAGGTGCTCGACCGTATCCCGACCGAGCTGAGAGCTGACATCGAAGAGGTGATCGTAAGTGACGATCACAGTCAGGACTCGACCTATCTGGTAGGCCTCGGCTACCAACAGCAATCCGACTTGCCGATCACCTTGATCAGGCAACCCACGAATCTCGGCTACGGCGGCAACCAGAAAGCCGGGTACAAGCTCGCTATCGAGCACGGGCTTGACATCGTCGTCATGCTCCACGGCGATGGTCAATATGCACCAGAGTCACTCCCGGAGATCCTCGCTCCACTGCTGAACAACGAGGCCGATGCGGTCTTTGGTTCTCGCACCATGATCAAAGGCGCGGCCCGAAAAGGGGGTATGCCGCTCTACAAGTTCGTGGGGAACCGCATACTTTCTCAGTTCGAAAATGCAGCGCTCGGAACCAACCTGTCCGAATTCCACTCGGGGTATCGCGCCTACTCGGTCAGCGCGCTCAAACAACTTTCGTTCGAGCAGAACTCAGACGGATTCAACTTCGACACTCAAATAATCATTCAACTACATGATGCCGGCATGCGTATCGCCGAGGTGCCCATCCCCACCTACTACGGCGACGAGATCTGTTATGTCGATGGATTGGGATACGCGGCTGACGTCACAAAGGACGTGATCACGTACCGGCTCCAAAAGGCCGGTTTCGGGGACGGAAGCCGAATCGCGCTCGTCGAGGAGTACCAATTCAAACCGAGTGAAGACAGCTCGCACGGCAGGATCACGAAGCGCTTGCAGCACCGCCCGCCGAGCCGGATCCTCGACCTTGGGTGTTCGAGCGGGCTCCTTGCTGAGCGTTTACGAGGTTTGGGGCACCAAGTAGTCGGTGTCGACGTCAACGAGATCGACGGGGTCAGAGAGCGAACGGATTACTTCGTCAAGGCCGACCTCAACGAGGGAATTCCATCCGAAGTCGGCTCGGGCTTCGACATCGTCCTAGCTGGCTGATGTGCTCGAGCATGTACTCAGTCCCGGAACCCTGATCACTCAGGTCAGGGAGGTCTTGTCGCCGAGCGGAACCGCTATCTTCTGCGTCCCGAACATCGCCCACTGGTACCCGAGGTTCCGGGCGACCCTAGGGATGTTCGATTACGACCAGCGGGGCATCCTGGATGCAACTCACCTGAGGTTCTTCACGCGCCGGAGCCTGGTCAAGCTGATCGAACGCCGGGGCCTCGCCATACGGCGGATTGAGCCAGTGGGTCTCCCTCTGGACGCGTTGGGTATCGAGAGCAATAAGGCCCGGACGCTGCGGCTAATCGACCGGCTCTTGTCGAATGTGTGGCCAACGCTGTTTGGCTATCAGTTCATCGTCGAGACGACACCCGTCAGGGCTTGAGGCTGCCTTTCGTCACCTTAGGATCCGCCCTCGCCCCCCCGGTCGCTCTCCGGGGCTCGGCTCACTGGGCCTGGGAGACGATCCCGTTCCAGCGGCCGCCGACCTCCGCGCCGCCATTCCGACATAGATGGCGATGGCCAACAGCACAACACCGATCACACCCGTCAAGAGGGCCCGCTTGTGGTAGTGCCCCGTGGTGGCTGTCTTGCCGGGGACGAACCCCGGCAGCGAGTGGATTGGCACGGCAAGGTAGATGACCGCATAGATCAGCGCGATGACGCCCAAGACGCCACATACCGTGCAAATGACCCATCTGGCGGAACTCGACACGTTACGCACCTCCAAGGTTCGAACAAGACTCCCCCGCGGATCTTCATCCCCGACAGGCCATGGATCGTAGCCTCGCCGCCCCCGGCCTGCCAGCGAAGCAGACCGAGCTTTGCTCGGAGGGGATTGGCACCCTGGGCGAAGTACCATTCGATCATCGCAGTCGCATCACCATCTGTGACGAGATGGGCCGCCACTGCAGGACTTCGGTGGCGTTCGGAGGTGATGGCGAGGGCGATGGGTTCGGGCACGTGGAACGGCGTGGTGCTCCGCACTGGAACGGATGGGGACGCTGCCGCGGCCGCCGCCCTCCACGCCGGACAGATCAGCGAAGGCTTCTTGGCCTTCCTAGGCCCGCGGTTCCTGCGGAGGCTGTACCGGAGGGTCGCCCGCACCCCGAGCTGTTTTCTGCTCGTCGTCGACGACGACGGGACAGTGGTCGGATTTCTCGCAGGTTCCACAGATGTGCGTGCCCTCTATCGTTCCTTCGTGTTGCGAGACGGTGCGGCCGCTGCGTTGGCGTGCGGCGGCCGGCTGCTCGGATCGTGGCGTCGGGTCATCGAGACCCTTCGCCATGGGGCCGGTGGCGCCGGCTCGGGTGCGGAGCTGCTCGCCATCGCGGTCGATCCGACCGCGCAAGGGCGCGGAGCGGGAACGCTCCTGGTAGAGGGTTTCCTCAGCGAAGTCGGGCGGCGGGGACAGCAGGGGGCCTACGTGGTGGTCGCCGAAGACAACGAGACCGCGGTCGCGCTGTACCAGCGAAACGGGTTCCGCATGGTCGAGCGGTTCGAGCTCCATTCGGGAACCCAATCGCTCCTTATGCAATGGCCCAGCCGTCCGGACGCAGAGTCGTGACGGTGGAAGTCCTGCTCGTCGCAATAGCCGCTCTGGTGGCAACCGCGGCATTGGTTCCGGTGTGCATGGTGGTCGCCCGCCGCTGGGACATCTCCGATCGACCCGGGCCCTTGAAGTCCCAGCAGACCCCGGTGCCGTACCTCGGTGGCGTCGGCGTCTTCGCCGGGGTGGCCGTCGGCGCTTGCGTGGGTCGGCCGATCACACTCGTCCCGCTGGCTGCCGCTCTTGCAGTGGGGGTCAGTGACGACCGGTTCAATCTTCAGGCTCCCGTGAAGCTCTGCGCCCAGTTGGGCGTAGGAGCAATCATCGCCGCCACCCAGCCGGTGCACCTGCCAGGTTGGATCGGCGTACCGCTTGTCATGGCAGCCAGCGTTGTCTTGATCAACGGCTTCAACCTGCTCGACGGCCTCGACTTGCTGGCGGTGGGCGTCGGTGCAATCACTGCCGTCGGCTTCGGGATCCTCATTCCTGGTCCTGCTCGCCTGTTGGCGGCGTCGCTCACCGGGGCCCTGGTCGCGTTCGTCTGGTACAACCGGCCTCCTGCCCGCATCTACCTGGGCGATGGTGGCTCCTACCTGATCGGGGCGTCCATGACAGTACTCCTCGCCTACGCCTGGGGTCCCGGCACCGCCGGAGCGACCGGGGTCATCGCGCTCGCCCTCCTCGTCGTCCCCGCGGCCGAGATCGCCAGCGCCATCGTGCGACGGCGCCGCAGCGGACTCTCGATCATGGACGGCGACCGCGCCCATCCTTACGATCTCCTGGTGGCGTCAGGCTGGTCCGGTACCGCGGCCACTGCGTCGTACATCGTGGTCGAGGTCGTGGTCGTCACGATGGTGGCGGTGATAGACCATGCGTCCATGACTGTTGCCGTGGCCATCGATTTGGTCGTGGCTGCAGCCGTTCTCGGCGGCGCGGCCCTTGTAGGCGGGATGAGCAACCCCGCCGGGACACGGCCGTGACCCGCGTCTACCTGTGCCCGCCAGACGTAGGAGCGGAAGAGCGGCGGATGCTCCTGGATGCATTCGATTCCAACTGGATCGCGCCGACGGGGCCGGATGTCGACGCCTTCGAACTCGAGGTGGCAGAAAGGACCGGCGTCACTCATGGCGTGGCCCTCTCCAGCGGTACGGCCGCTCTGCACCTCGCGCTGCTGTTGGCCGGCGTGGAGCGGGGCGATGAAGTCCTGGTTCCGTCGTTCACCTTCATCGCCAGCGCCGCACCAATCACCTACCTGGGCGCCCATCCCGTGTTCGTCGACTGTACGGCTGACAGCTGGAATCTGGACCCGGCCCTAATCGAGGAGGTACTGACCGCGAGGGCAACGGTTGGTCGGCTCCCTTCGGCCGTGATAGCGGTCGACCTCTATGGGGAGACAGCCGATTACCCGGCGTTGGAATCGATATGCAGTCGGTTCGAAGTGCCGCTCATCGAGGATTCTGCTGAAGCCTTCGGGTCATCTCACCGAGGTAGGTCCGCTGGGTCCTTCGGCGTTGCGGGGGTCTTTTCGTTCAATGGCAACAAGGTCATCACCACCAGTGGTGGCGGAATGCTGATGACGGAGTCGCCGGAGTGGGCTGACCGAGCGCGCCATCTGGCCACTCAAGCCAGGGAACCCTTCTCCCACTATGAACACACCGTGGTCGGGTACAACTATCGCCTCTCCAACCTGCTTGCCGCGGTTGGCAGGGCTCAGCTCCGCGGACTCGACCACCGGATCGAGCGTCGGAAGTGCATTGATGCTTTGTACCGGGACGGGTTAGCTGATCTCGCAGGAGTCTCGTGGATGCCGCGCACTGACGCGGGGACGTCCAACTACTGGCTGACTTGCGTTCTCATCGATCCCGAGGCGTTCGGGGTGGACCGAGAGCACGTGCGGTTGGCGCTCGAAGCCGACGACATCGAGTCCCGGCCGACGTGGAAGCCTCTTCATCTGCAACAGGCCTTCTCAGGGACAAAACTGGTGGGAACTGGGTACTGCGAACGGGTCTTCGACCGCGGTCTCTGTCTGCCCACAGGATCCGCTCTCTCTGTCGCCGACCAGTCCCGAATCATAGAGATCATCAGGGCTGAGGCCCGAGTCTGACCTGGGACGCATGGTCTCTTCTGTCGTATCCTGATCTGCATGGATACCAGGGGGAACCCAGGAGGAATCAGGGCGAAGCCGAAGGCGCTGGCCTTCTACCTTCCCCAGTACCACCCGATTCCTGAGAACGACGAATGGTGGGGCAAGGGCTTCACTGAGTGGCACAATGTCACCAAGGCCCGACCACTGTTTCCCGGGCACTATCAACCGCATCTCCCAGGCGAACTCGGCTACTACGACCTGCGGTTGCCTGAGGTGCGGATCGCTCAGGCCGAATTGGCCCGGGCTCACGGAGTGCATGGCTTCGTCTACTACCACTACTGGTTTCACGGTCGCAGGCTCCTTGAACGGCCGTTCGAGGAAGTGCTGGCGTCCGGCGAGCCGGACTTCCCGTTCGCATTGTGCTGGGCCAACGAAGAATGGACGCGCGGCTGGGATTCTCGGACCGGTCATGTGCTGGTGCGGCAGGAATTCAGCGAGGAGGATGATCGCGCCCATATTCGTGACCTCCTGCGTGCGTTCAAGGATCCTCGCTACATCACCATCGACGGTCGCCCATTGATGCTCATCTACCGCCCGACACTCGTTCCGGATCTGCTCCGCACGAGCGAGATTTGGCGGCGTGAGGTGCAGAGGGCCGGGTTTCCGGATCTCTACCTGTGCTGGGTCGAATCTTGGGGCCCCCCCCCTGGTCGCCGCGGGCCCACTGCATTCGGTCTTGACGCATCCGTGGGGTTCATGCCCAATCTGGGAGACGAGTTGCACCCGGCGCTCGAGACCCTCAGGGGGCACCGGGTCCTCGACTACCAGTCCGCGGCCGAATCGGCGATGAAGCATCTCGACTGCGCCTGGAAACGGTTTCCTGCAGTGATGGTGGGCTGGGACAACACCGCTCGCCGAGCGCAGGGTGCGACAATCTACGAAGGAGCGACACCAGCCCGCTACGAGCACTGGTTGAGGGTCACGGCCGACTCCCTGGCCAACGTTCGCGCGGAAGAGAACTATCTCTTCATCTTGGCGTGGAACGAGTGGGCGGAGGGCAACCACCTCGAACCCGACCAACGATACGGCAGGGCGTTCCTCGAAGCGACGCGCTCCGTGCTTCTCGACGACTCACCGGACTCGGCGCTGAACTCGGATGTCGTGTCCACGCGCGCAACCGCAAGCCGGTCGGACCCAGCGGACACTGAAGCGGTGTGGCACGACGGGTCCGCTCTCGATGAAGTGGTTGCCAACGTCAATGGACTGCTCGCCCAACTCGAGCTACCCTCGGGTAGTCAGGTAGTCGAACTGACGGACCAGGTTGTCTCGTCGGATCGGGCCGTGGCTCACAGCCCTGGTCTCAACATTGCGTCGGGCAGTTTCAGCGACGTGGCGTCGTTGAAGGCCGCCCTCGACGGCTTCGATGAAATCCGAGCAGTGCTGCTCATCGATTCGCTCCAGCATCTCGCAGAGCCTCAGGAGCTGTTGACTGCACTCGCGGCCTGGGCGCTCGAGCATGGCTTGCCTCCTCTGCTCCTCACCGTGCCCCACATCGCCCACGTCGACACCGCTCTGCAAGTCCTTTGGGGTCATTTCGAGGTGCGAGATGCCGGACCACTTGATCCAGTGAACTTGCGATTTTTCACCGAGCAATCGCTGCAGCTCCTGGTCGAACGGTCTGGGTGGCGCGTGGCACTGAGAGACGATGTTCACTCGCTCTTTTCCGAACAGTACGACGCGGCGCTCCGCGATGGGCTTCCAGAGGAGATGATTGGGGCACTGCAGACAACAGCCCAGGCAGTTAACCCCAACTGGTCCGTCTCTCACTTCGTCTGGGTGCTCGAACCGTGCCCGGTTGAAATGGCTCCCAGCTCGTATCGAGAGGCCGTAGCGCCTGGACCACCGGCAGCAACCCGCTCGATCGATCCTCAAGCCACTGCAGCACTAGCCGACTACTTGGCCTCGGTGGGCCTTGTGGTCAGTGAGGCCAATCGACGCGCCGTCATTGCAAAACGAAAGCTGGCGGCCCGGTCTTCGCTGTCTCTACCGAAACGGATGATCCTCAAGGTCGCCTACAGCTCTCCGCGGCGGAACGCGTTGTTCCAGCGCGTGTACGCTCGCCTACGCTGAATGGCCCCACCGACACCTGAAATGTGCAGACAATGAGCGCCGTTCCCGCTCCACTCGAACCCACCATGCCACTCGGACCCTGGGTGCTGGTCGTGGGAATGCACAGAAGTGGCACATCTGCAGTGACCGGAGCGCTGGGCCATCTCGGACTTGCAGTCCCTACGCCGGAGGACCGCTACGGGTACTACGGACCGACAGAGGACAACCCTGAACACTGGGAGAGTCGTGCCATGGGCAGTCACGACGAAGCGCTCTTGGAACGACTGGGCGGAACGTGGGACCGTCCTCCCGATTGCGAGCCGGGATGGGAGTCCGATCCGGTCCTGGCCATTGACGACCTGGGCGATCCCGCCGCAGCGGCGAGCGTGGCCTTTCCGAACGACGGGCCCATCGTGTGGAAGGACCCTCGCTCCTGCCTGCTCCTGCCGCACTGGCTGGCCCATCTCCCGAAGCCGGTTGCGGCAGTCTTCATCTGGCGCTGGCCCCTCTCGGTAGCCCGTTCTCTCCAGGCGAGGGACCGCTTGCATCTGGCCGACGGAGTAGCCCTCTGGGAGCGCTACAACCGGTCGGGCCTCAGCGGACTGGTCGGTGTGGACACATTCGTTACCCGGTATGAATCGATCGTGGAGGACCCACTGAGCAGACTGGGCACGCTCGCCCATTGGCTCGGAGATCTCCCGCAGTTCGCTGCTCATGCCTCGCACTGGGATCTCGAGAGTGCCGCCGCCAGCATTTCCCCGCAACTCCTTCGCCAGAGTCCTTCAGACGACCCTGAGTTGTTGCTCGACGAACAAAAGGCATTAGTCGAGCATCTCGAAACGCTGGAAGGTCCGCACAATCCACTAGCACCCATTTCCCTGGGTGCCGAGTCACCGTGGACGACCGCACTGATGGGGGACCGTCAGCAGCTTTCAGTATTGGCGCTCCAGCGCGACGTACTCCAGCGCACGTTGGCCGAGCACAAGGCCAAGGCACAAAGTCTCGCCGAAGCTGTCGAACGGGTAAGTGGTGACCTAGAAGGAACGCGGGCGGAGGTGGCCTACATGTACGAGTTGTACGAGCAGATGCAGGCTTCGACCAGCTGGAGGATTACTCGCCCTCTTCGCCGGGTCGCGGCGCTTCGCGTCGGGAGGACCGCCGCACCCGGTCTCTGATGATCGTGCTCCTGCCAAGAAGTGACGCCGGAAGGCTGCACCGGCCGGCGGGCCCGTGACGCCATCGGCGCGGACTTGAAGTTCTTCTTGACGAGCAAGCGTAGAGCCCGCAGTGCACGTAACGGTTGAGCTGACGGAACTTCTGGTTCAGTTTGAACGATCGACCGGATCGAGTGCGTCCCCCGAACCGTCCAGGTCCATCGGCCAATAGAGTTCAGCATCCTTACCCCACACATAACGGAGCTCGCCCCCGAGGAGCCTGCTTTGGCTGTCGTAGGAGTTGATCGCACCGATCTTCTTCGGAAGGCACTCGGGAGCCCGAAAGAGAAGGGCACGTCGTCCGGCCAATCCGAGCACCGCGCGGACGAACTGCACGGCTGCGGCGCGGGCCGTTACTTGGGAGGGGCGACGCATCGGGCCACAACCCTTCTGCGGGATAGACGCGATAGGTGAAGACCTGGGGTCGTGGTCCGAAAGAGCCAAGACCGGGACCCTCCGCGACTCCGCGGCCGGCAAGGGCGCCGTCGGAGCCATAGGTCTGAGCCACCGCTTGGCGGACGGCCCTCGCCAGACTGCGGTGATCGGGATGCGGATCGCCGGGCCGCGTGACGAAGACCTGGGACGGGCGCACGGTTCGGAGGACGGCACCGACGCGGTCGACTAGTTCGCCCTCATGATCGCCGAGTTCACCGTCGGGGAAACGAAATTCGAAACGTGCCTCTCGGGACACCTCGAGTGTGTCGAGGGCCCGATGCCATTCACGACCCCGAATCTCATCGATCTCGGGAGGTGCGGGCGGCGGGCTCGGCGAGAACCAACCACTGCTCCCGTCTGTCGCCACAGCGACCGCGACGGGGATCCCGCCGTTCGCCTTCTCGGCCATCAGGAGGCCACACCCGATCGTCTCGTCGTCTTGATGCGGCGACAGCACCAACGCCGCACCGGGAAGCAGGAACTCAGTGGCGGTTCGACCCGTCACCGTTTGCACCCATCCCCAGGCTGCACCAATCGGTGGGCGCTTCACTACACTCGAGGAGAATCGGAGCAGGACACTCGGACGCTGTCGCCTGGGATCGACCGTGCCAGCCGAGTGTTCGGGTGCGTCAGCAGCATCTCGCTACATAACTCGGTGACACCACCCTGCTTTCCTTCTCTCCGGCCGCGGCAGAGGGTTCCGCCCACTTGGAGAATCGTCAAGGGTCGAACGAGGGTGCGAAGATCGTGTGCCGCTGGGTTCGTGGAGGCGCGCCTGGAAGAAAATGGCTGTCGACCCTCCACCGGACAAAGCCTCGTGGCCGCCCAGCCTGCATGTGTGGGGCCGAGAGACCGCCGACCTGATTCAACGGGCTCTGCGGCTGTCATAGACGGCTTTGCGGTGAACCTGTCTTGAGACCGGCGGCAAGCCCCTCGTGGCGTGTCGAAGGAGAGGCACCTCGGTATCAACCGTAGTCGACCGGACTGAGCCATTCACAACTCTTGAACAATTCTGTCATCGCTAGCCGGCTCCTCTTCGCCACTGGTCAACACGACATGAACGTCGTCTCACCCCTGCCAGGGCGTGCGCGCGTCGGCTTGGCTCCACCGCGGGAAGAACGTCTAACCCAGGCCGGGCGTCCAGCGGTCGATCCACGACTGCAAGACCAGCACGTCCCACAGTTCATAGCCGAGGTCCCTTCGGCCTGATCGGTGGAGGTCCCAGGCCCGTCGAATCGGGAGCGGGTCCAGCAGACCCTGAGCCCGCAACCTTCGTTCCGCGAGGAGATCCTCCGCCCAGGGGGCGAGTACGCCCCGGAGCCAAGACCCGATCGGCAGGCCGAAGCCCATCTTCGGCCGCTCCACGAGAGGCGGCGGCACATACCGCTCCAGCACCTGGCGTAGCACCCACTTGGTCCGTCCTCCCCGCAGCTTCGCATGGAGGGGAAGCCTCCAGGCCAGATCGAGGATCCCTCGATCGAGGAATGGAGCCCTGGTTTCGAGGGACACGGCCATCGCTGCTCTATCGAGCTTGGTCAGGACGTCGTCGGGCAGGTAGCCGACCAGGTCGGACCAGAGCATCTTCTCGGTGATCCCGCCATCGGAGACGGCCGACCAGTTGCGATCGTCCGCCGTGGCCGCATGGTCGCTGCCGAGGACCAATGACGCCGCATCGTCCCAGTGGGTGATGAGCGTCTGATAGGCGTCCTCGGGGTCCGAGGAGGCAAGGACGCGGGCCAGCTTGGCGACTTTGGTGGATGGGTTCCGCACCTGCCAGCCGCCCGAGAAGGGGCGGGTGGCGCGGGCGGCTCTCTCTATAGCGGCCGGTGGGATGGTGCCGAGTGCGGAGCCGGCGGTCCGGCGAACCCCCGCCGGTACGAGGGCAGCCCTGCCCCACAAACGATCGAGCCACGCGTGCCGGTTGTATCCGGCGAACAGCTCGTCGCCGCCATCGCCCGACAACGACACCGTGACGTCCTGGCGGGCCACCCGGCTCACCAGATAAGTCGGGATCTGGGAGACATCGGCGAACGGCTCGTCCCAAATGCTCGCCAGCTGGGGAATGACGTCCATCGCCTCGGCATCGCCGACATGGACGGCTGTGTGGTCGGTCCCGAGATGCACGGCGACCGCTGCCGCCTCAGACGACTCGTCGAAAGCGCGATCATCGAATCCGACCGTGAACGTGCGAACCGGACCCGAGGCATTCTGCTGCATCAAGGCGACAATGGTGCTGGAATCGATTCCCCCGGAGAGGAATGCTCCCACCGGCACATCGGCGATCATTCTGGCCGCGACTGCGTCCGACAACGCGCCTTCGAGGCGATCGGTCAGCTCGGAATCTGATCCGGTCAGCCGGTGTTGTCGTGCCTGAGCAACTGCGGCGGCGGCGGACCAGTAGCATCGTTGTTTCGGGAGCACACCACGCTTCGGTGTGTGCAACGTCAGCAGATGACCGGGCATCAGCTTGTGGACACCTCGCCAGATGGTGTCCGGCGCCGGGACGTAGCTATGACGGAGGTAGTGTGTCACGGCTTCGCGATTGAGCTCCGCGCCGAATCCGGGCAACGCAGCACAAGGCCTTTAATTCGGATCCGAATGCAAAATCCCGTCCCACCCAGCCGTAGTAGAGGGGCTTCTCACCGAATCGGTCACGTAGCAGGTGGAGTTCACGGTCCCGCCTGTCCCAAATGGCTGCGGCGAACATGCCCTCACAAGCGTGGAGTGCCCGATCGATTCCCCAGTTCTCGACCGCTCCCACGAGCACCTCGGTGTCGGAACTGCCACGGAAGCGCATCCCGGCACGTTCCAATCGATGCCGAACCTCGACATGGTTGTAGATCTCACCGTTGTAGGCCATCACCCAGCGACCATCGGATGAGACCATTGGCTGAGCTCCCCCAATCCCCACATCGATGACGGCGAGACGTGTGTGACCGAACGCCACGCCTGCTTCCGCGTCGACCCAGAGACCACTGTCGTCGGGGCCACGATGCGCCAGTGACGAAGCCATGGTCACCGCCAGGGCGCCCAGGCGGTGAGCACTCGTCGACGCGGCTGGGTCGAGGATGCCTGCGATTCCGCACACGCCGGGTCAGCCCAGCCGTCGACCGATCGCGCGAGGAGGTACCACGGGTAGCCACCGTGAAGGCACGGTCTCGCCGATCGCATCTTGTACCCGCGCCTCTTCGGGGCTGTCGGAAAGCCCCTCAAGCATGTGGAGAGCCCGGATCCTCGTGAGCTCCCAGATGCTCCCCCATCGTCCGGCCGTAGTCGGGGTTCTCACCGACACGACCTCGGATGCCATCCCAGAGGCCGTGCACTATGGCCTTGCGCTCGACCCGTCCGGTGGCTTTCTGCAGATGCCGGACCGAGTAGGCCAAGTGCCACAGGTGCCACGAGGGCCTTCCGTGTCGCCGGGCCAGCAGGATGGAGTTCCGAGCGTGGTAATAGGACCGCCACGTTTCGCGGTCGTCGGTCGGGCGATGCCGGCCCAGGGCGCCGGCCCGGCCGGTCGACGTTTGTTGATGGGCCACGGCCCGAGCCGACTCGGCGTCGACCAGCACGTCGAACCCTGCCTGCCGAACCCGACAGAAGAAGTCGAAGTCCTCCAGTCCGAAGAACCAATCAGGGTCGGGGACGATGCCGGCATCGAAGACCGTTCGCGCCAACAAAGTCGCTCCCCAGCTGGCCACGTCGACCGGGACGAGGTCGTAAGGGCTCCCCACCGGAGGGCTCAGATTCACGGTGTGTGCCCCTCGACCAACGAACCTTCGCCCGTAGGCCACCACCGCTCCTACGGGCCTCCCGGGCAGCTGGCCGCGACCTTCGGCGCGGCGCATGACGTCGGCCAGCCTGGGGCTGGGCAATGAGAACAGCCCGATGTCGTCTTCGCACAAGTACGCCCAGCGGACAGACGGGTCCGCAAACGCGGCCGCCATCCCGGCACCGAATCCGCCCGCGGGACCGACGTTGCGCGGGAGACGGACCAGTCGGACGCTCGACTCCAACGCGGCATCTTCCAGACCCCCCGGCTCGTTGACCACCACGACGACCCGGTCCGGAGGGAGGCCTTCTCGTTCGATGAGCGAACGGACAACCGCGGTGGCGAGTTGTGGTCTCCGATGGGTGAGTACGACCGCCATGACCGACGACGGCACAGGCTGCGCCTCGGCCTCTGTCTCCTGAGGCCAGCTCGGACGGTTCTTCACACGGTCCCCCATCCCGATAGGCTAACAACGGTCGTGGGGGACATCGGAGTGGCGGACGAGCAGGGCACGAGCGATCTCCCGCTCATCAGTGTCGTGGTACCGGTCCGGAACGGTATGCCCTGGGTCGAGCACCAACTCCTTGCCCTGACCACCCAAGAGGTTCCGGTCGAATGGGAAGTCATGGTGGCCGACAACGGCTCCGAAGACGAGACACGCTCGTGCGTGGACCGGTTGTCGGCGCGACAACCCCGCATCCACCTGGTGGACGCCTCGGCCGGTCGAGGGGCGGCCGCAGCACGGAACCACGGGGTCCGCGCGGCCCGCGGCAGTCTGTTGGCGTTCTGCGACGCCGACGATCTGGTACGACCGGGCTGGCTGGCCTCCATGTGGGCGGCCCTGGCCGAGGCCGACCTGGTCGCAGGCGTCTTCGACTTCGGCGCCCTGGACGGGGACCCGACGTCGCATCCGGTTCCCGCGGCCTTCCGACAATTGGGTTTCCTTCCTTTCGGCCTGAGTGCCAACCTTGCCGTCCGCAGGGAGGTCTTCGAGGCGGTGCAGGGCTTCAACGAGGCCCTGTCTCCGGAAGAGGACGTCGACTTGTGCTGGCGACTTCAACTGGAGGGGTTCCGGTTCGCCGTGGCAGCCGATGCCGTGGTGGAGAAGCGCGAGCGCGCCGCGGGGCTGCCCACGTTCCGTGCTGCCTGGGAATACGGGCGGTGCGGGCCGCGGCTCTACGTGCGCTACCGCGCCCAAGGCATGCGGCGCAACCTTCTGGGAGCGGCGAAGGCGTGGTGCTGGTTGGTGGTCGCCCTTCCCGGGCTCGTCCAGCGGCATCGACGCCGTCAGTGGGTTCGCACGTTCGCCATACGTTCCGGCCGGCTGATTGGTTCGGTCCACCTGCGAGTGTTCTTTCCCTGAGCCCGGCGGACGATGCGACACCGGTCGTCGGGGCGCGAGTCGAGCATGGTGAGGCGCTTGCAGACCGAGAACCAGGTGGTTTGGAAACCGGTGCCCTATCACGCTCGGGTTTCCGACGATGGGATCGTGCTCGTGATTATGAGACCGAACCCGTCGGGCACTGGCATCTCTTGATGAACGCCTGATGACCCCTCTGACGGTTACCGCGGTAGAAGGTCTGAATGGCGTGCACCGAACCTGGGACGACTTGGTGGATCGCTGTCCATCGCCGTCCCCTTTTCTCCGATCCTGGTGGGTGGAGGGGATGGGAGCGGGTCCGGGCGGAAAGCTCAGGATCCCTTTGGTCTTCGAGTCGGGCAAACTTATCGGCGGTATCCCCTTGGTCCGCGACCGCCTCGAGGGGGCGCTCCCACGCCTTCGGTCGATTGAAGGATCAGACCGTGCCGACATCGTCACACTGCCCGGCCGTCAGGCCGAAGTCGTCGGAGCACTTCGCCATTGGCTACGGAGGCAACGAGCGGTCATAGACTTGGCATGCGCGGTTCCGGGTTCGTCAGCGATCGATCTCGTGCCCTACCCCAGGTGGATACTCTCCCAAGAGCCCTCTCCATACGCGCAGTTACCTGAGACGTACGAGGCCTACCTGGCAACCCTCTCCAGCCGCTGGCGAGCCAATATCAGGCAGGCGCAACGCGCTGCAGAAAGAAGTGGATGGACCGTCAAATGCGTTGATCGAAGCGATGTCGATATGGCCTTGGAGCGTCTTGTCAGACTCCACGTGCTGCAGTGGCGGAATTCCGAGTTCGCCAAGCTACGGTCACGTTTCGCCCGCGCCGCAAGAGGAGGTGCCACCAAGGGCGAATTGTTCATCTTTGAGCTCGTCGACGGGGACTCGACGATCGCCAGCCAGGTTTGGTTCCAGGTTGGAGGCTGCGCTAGCTACTACCAGGGCGGCCGACTTCCAGAGGTGCCGTCGGCTGGCACGATTCTCATCGCGGCTGCGATTCAACATGCAGTGCGCGCCGGGCAGCGCAGGCTCGACCTTCTGGGGGGCGGAACTCCGTACAAAGCTCATTGGGCCCACCAGGCCGATTGCTTGCGCTACGTACGTGGTGCTACCGGCCACGTTCTTCCCCGCGTCGTCGCCGCGCTGGCGACGCGGCGAGAATGGGTGCCGTGGCGGCGCGATGAGCCGCCAAAGCCGCCGCCCTGGCCTCCGTCCTGAGGAGCGACGGACAATTGGCTAGACAGTCTTGCGCGAGGCAACTCAAGGCCACCCAAACGACTCTTCAGGCGTGCCCCGTTCGTCGGAGGGTCAAGGGCGCCCACGTCGCAGCGCAGTTGGTTGCCACGAAGGCTGCTCGGCGCATCTTCACCTACGTTGAGCCGCGTGGGTCAGGGCCTGAGCGGCAAACCGGAGGCGCAGACCAGGATCCTCACGCCGCCTGCCGAATCGGCTGGCCGCCATCTCGCCGACGAGGAGGGCCGCTGCTGCGATGTTCCCTGGATGATGTGGTACCTGGCGCAACTGCTCGGCTGCTGCGTGGCGATCACGAGTGGCCAGGGCGAAGGCGAGCTCGTGATGGGCGATGCAGCCGGGTGACATGGTCGAACGATGCTTGTCGAGAAAACGGCGATGGCCCTCGACGTGGGCCGACTGACTCGTAGTCACCCGATCCCGCGTGTGCTGGACGTAGCGATAGAGGGGCACGGGTGCCAAGGCCATGGGGGCGACGTCGACGCACCGAAGCCACAGGTCCCAGTCTTCGGAGGAGGTCAACCCGGTGTCGAAGTGGAGCTCGTCGCCCACGGTGCGCCGGCGGACCACACCGAAGACGATGGCCGGCACGTTGATCCACCGCATCACCTCCGGACTTGACGATGCCGGTGGCCGGAAAGTCACCAGACGACCGGTCGCCTCGATGAGAACCTGATGCAAGCCGTAGACGACGCCGATCGACGGTAGGAGCCGGGCCACGCTTGCGGTGGCCGCCCCAGGCAACCACACATCGTCGTCGTCGCAGAAGCCGACCAGCTCGCCACGGGCAACGGCGAGGCCGGCGTTGCGGGCCGCGGAAGCCCCCTTCGGCCGGTCATGGCGCAAGACCACCACCCGCGGGTCGCTCGCGACCAACTCGTCTAGCGCGTCGGCGGTCGCCTTCTCCGATCCGTCGTCAACGACCACCAGCTCCAAGTGGGCGTAGTCTTGGTCGAGCACGGATCGGGCCGCGTTCGCGCAATTGGTCGGGCCGGTTGTGAGTAGGAATCACGACGCTCAAGAGTTCGGTCACCGGAACCCGTTCCCCGCGCTGTCTCGCACAGACCTGCACCCCTGGTGTTCCGCGCCAGAGAAGCCCACCCAGGACCGGCGGGCTCGTCGGACGAGCTCGTTAGTCCGAACGGTCAGTCGATGTTCCAGGTTGTGCCCACGTGAAGAGGGGTCGCCACCATGACGCCCTCCGGCGGTTCCAGAATGTCGGGACCAAAGGCCTCGAAGGCCACCGCCGGCTTCCAAGGTAGTAGGGGTGTGTCGGCCCACTTGCCGAAGCTGGTCATCGCCGTCCAGACGGAGTAGCTGCCTTTGGGCAGTGGGACATTGTGGAGCCGGCAATGGACCTCGAAGTCGCCGGAAGGAAAGAGGCCGTGGTATTTGGTGATGAACATGGGAAAGGCCGTCCCCAACGAGATGCCGATGTACAAATCGGCCTCCACCGATTCTGGCGAGTTGAGGGTCATCTGGATGTCGGCGTCCTCGAGTGCGAGGACCTGCCCTCCGTCGGGGCCGGTGATCCTTGATTTCAGAAGCTTGACGAACCCATCGTTCGAGGTGGCCAGCGACGCGTCCTGCTCGAATTGACTTCCGGTAGAGCGCCACCACCTCTCTGGTGGGCCCCGAAGCCTGCACCGTCGCATCCGCCAGCCACAACGCCTGGGTGCACGTGGCCTCGACCGACACCAGGTCGTGAGAGACGTAAATGAGTGTGGTGCCCTGGCGCACGATCTCTTCGATCCGCCGGAGACACTTCTGCTGGAAATTGGCGTCGCCCACGGACAAGACCTCGTCGACCAGCAGGATGTCGGGTTCCAGGAATGCGGCAATGGAGAAGCCCAGCCGCATTTGCATGCCGAGAGAGAAGAACTTGACCTGCCGGTCGATGGCGTCGGTGAGCCCGGCGAACTCCACGATCTCATCGAATCGCTCGCGGGAGATCTTGCGGCGCATGCCGAGCACGGCGCCGTAGAGAAAGACGTTCTCTCGTCCCGTCAAGTCGGGATGAATGCCGCTGACAACGCTGAGGAGTGCGCCCAGGCGACCCTCCGCCTGGCACTCCCCGGCCGACTGGTACGTGGTTCGGCTTATGATCTTGAGTAGGGTGGTCTTGCCGGAGCCGTTGATGCCAACGAGCCCCAGCGTTCCACCCGGTTCGACCGAGACGCTAACGTCCTTCAGTACCCAGCGGTAGCGCTTGCCGCCCGGTCTCAGCGAGCGACGCGCGCGGAGAAGCTGATCGTAGAAGAGCGGCGCCGTGCGGTCGGCGCGGAACTTCTTCCACACGTGCTCGGCGCGAATGGACCCGTTAGGCAATGTCGGCAAAGTTCACCTCGAATCGCTTAAAGAGCCGATATCCCACCACCAGGTAGACCCCAGTGCCGGCGATGGCCGCCAGCAGAGGTGTCCACTGAGGGTGACCGCCGAGGAGCATGGCGCGGCGGGCGTCGTCGATCACCGGCCCCAACGGATTGAAGAAGGCGTACACGATGCGCCATGGCATGTGGATGACCGAGAACTGCCAGATCACCGGGGTGGCGAACAGCCCCAGCTGGATGATCATGGGGAGAACCTGCGCCAGGTCGCGCATCTGGATGATCAAGGCCGATATGCCGAGCGTGACCCCGATGGTGAACAGCAGCTCGATCAGGATCATCAGCGGTACCACCCACAATGTCGCGGGTTTCGGCACGATGCGATACAAGACAAAGAGCAACACCAATGGGATCCAGGCCAGAAGTGTGTTCACCGCCGTCACCAGAATGGTCTCGAGAGGAAAGCACTCCCGCGGGAATTGGGTCTTGCTCATCAGATCGTGGTTGAGCAGCAGCGAGGTGCCCCCAGTCCCCACTGATTGGGCGAAGAAGGTCCAGCACAGGATGCCGATGTAGGCGAAGATCGAATACGGGACCCCCGGGGGGAGATCTGCCACGTTGGTCTTGGAGAAAACGAGGATGAAGATGCCCAGCATGGCCAGCGGGGCGATGAGGGCCCAGAGCAGCCCCAGGGTGGCCTGTTTGTACTGCGCCCGGATGTCCCGCTCGGCCAGCGTGTACGTGATGTCGCGGCTGTCCCACAGCTCGCCGAGCGACGTCTTCAACCGGGCTTCATGACGATAGATCAGGTGGCTCGGCGGCTCATCCGGTATCACCGAGCCCTCCCCCGACCCCATGTTGCCCGACGTCGCCGGCGTACCCCCTTCCGGGGGAGTTGCCAAGGCCATCGACTGCATCACCCTCTCCACCTGCGAACGCAGGCTTCGCTCACACCGACATCGAAGACTTACAGTATCGCGCCCCGCTCATGGTCTGGCTAGGCAGGGTGAGGCCAGAGTGGCCGGTACGATCATCGGGTGGGCGTTGAAGAGGGCTCGCCGACCCAGGTGCCCAGCCGTCCCCTGCGAGTGCTGCTTGTGATCAAATGCCTCGGCTACGGGGGTGCAGAACGTCTCTTGGTGGACATGGTGGCCACCGCGGAAAAGTCCCGGGTCGACTACGAGGTGGCCTACGTTCTGCGACACCAGGATGCCCTGGTTCCGGCGATAGTCGCCGGCGGGACGCCGGTACACTCCCTCGACGCCGCCCACAACGCCGATCTGCGGTGGATGGCGACCCTGAGACGGCTGCTGGTGACGGGACGATACGACGTGGTCCACTTCCACCTCCCCTACGCAGCCGCCTTCGGTCAGCTCGTCGTGGCTTCCCTGCCACGCTCTGACCGTCCGGGCCTTTTGTACACCGAGCACAGCCTGTGGGACCGAGCCCGGTTGGTGAACCGCATTTTGCTGCGGTGCTCAATGGGAGGCGAGGAACGGCTGGTGGCGGTGTCGCAGGCCTCTTACAACGCTCTTCCCGCATCCTTGCAGCGGCGGGCCACTACCGTTGTGCACGGCGTCGACCTGTCCCTGTCGGACTCCCTGATCGCGCGCCGAGCCGATCTCCGTGCACGCTTGCGGTCCGAGCTCGACGCGGACGACGACGAGCTCCTGTTCGTGACGGTGGCCAACCTCCGTCCCGAGAAGGGATACGACGTGCTGCTCGAAGCAGCCCAGGCCATCGCAAACTGTGAACCCCCAATCCGTGTCGTCGCGGTGGGTAGGGGTCCGTTGCGCAACGCACTTCGCGCACGACACGTCGACCTCGGCCTTGGCGACCGGTTCCAGTTCCTCGGTCAGCGCGACGACGTACTGCAGATATTGGCGGGTGCCGACGCGTTCGTCCTGCCGTCTCGTCATGAGGGGCTCCCCGTGGCACTGATGGAGGCCACGAGCGTCGGATTGCCGATTGTCGCCTCACACGTGGGAGGGATCCCCCAGGCCTTGGAAGACGAGGTCGACGCCCTCCTTGTGCGCCCAGGCGACCCCTGCCTCCTTGCCCAGGCCATGAAACGGTTGGCATCCGATCCGGAACTGCGTACTCGTCTGGGGCGGCACGCCAAACTCCGGAGCTCCATGTTCGACATTGCAGAGGCAAACCGGGTCGTCGGGGACATCTACCTGCAGGTGGCACACTCACGGTGAGCACTCTGCCGGGGAAGAAGCTGGTCCACGTCACCACGGTCGACATGAGCCTGGTGCTCCTCCTGGGGCCGCAGCTCCGAGCCTTCGCCGAGGCCGGCATGGAAGTGGTCGGCGTGTCCGCTGCCCGGACCGTTCGTATCCAAACTGGAGTCGTGGGGCATCCGCCATGAGCCCCTCCGGCATGCCACCCGGTCCACGGCAGTCGGCCAGGACGCCATGGCGCTCGTCGAGCTGTGGCAGCTCTTCCGACGGCTGAGGCCCGACATCGTGCATACCCACAACCCAAAGCCGGGTCTCTACGGGCGGGTGGCTGCTCGCGCCGCCGGGGTGCCCGGCGTGGTCAACACGGTCCACGGCCTCTATGCGAGTCCAGAGGATCGGGCGTCGCGGAGGGCGGTGGTATACACCCTCGAACGGGCCGCCTCGCTGTGCTCGGGAGCCGAGCTCGTCCAGAATCCTGAGGATCTCGACGTCCTGGCCCGTCTGGGTGTGCCCGGATACAAGTTGGTGCTGCTCGGCAACGGCGTCGACTTGCAGCGCTTCCAGCCCGAAGCAAGTGACGACGCTCGCCGACAAGCCCGAACCGACCTTGGCGTCGACCGCAACGCAGTGGTGGTGGGGATCGTCGCGCGACTCGTGTGGCAGAAGGGGTTCCGTGACCTTTTTGCGGCGGCGGAACGGATTCGCGATACGCATCCCAACGTCGTGTTCGTCGTCGTGGGGGGATCCGATCCCGACAAGGCCGACGCCATTTCGCCCGAAGAGCTCGCGGCGGCAGGCGGGCGCGGGCGCATCGTCTTCGCCGGCAGCCGGGACCAGATGGAGCACGTCTACCCGGCCTTCGACCTCTTCGTCCTTCCATCGCACCGTGAAGGCTTTCCCCGATCGGCCATGGAGGCGACGGCCAGCGGTCTGCCGGTGATTGCCACCGACATCCGGGGCTGCCGCCAGGTCGTTGCCCACGGGGAAACCGGACTGCTCGTCCCTCTACGCGATTCCGCGCGCCTGGCGGCGGCGATCGAGGAGCTGGTCGGCGACCCCGCGCTCCGCCGGCGCATGGGCGCCGCGGGGAGGCGCAAAGCCGAGGTCGAGTTCGACGAGGGAACCGTGGTCTCCAAGACCATGGACGCCTACGCACGGGTGCTCGGACGCGCTACCTCCTCGACCAGATGTCGGACGCGCTGGTCGGCCACGCGGCGGTCGTAGCGGGTCGAGATAGCGCGCCTCCGCCGCCTTGGTCAGGCGTTCCCGCAGCCCGGGGTCGCTCAGGAGGCCCACGGTGGCCGCGGCGAGCTCCTCTGCATCGTCGGCGAGAAGCAGATGCACCCCGGCCTCGACATCCAGTCCCTCCGCGCCGAGCGTGGTGGACTCCAGGATCTTCACCCGAGTCCCGCTGCCGTAGCGAGGCCGGCAAGGTGGTCCTCGTCACGTCGTGATCGAGGCCAATCCGTATCCGGCAGCCAGGGATCGAAGCCGAGCCGGATCAGCACGACTCAGGTTCCGGAAGTGATGGCGTTGGCTCTTCGGGCCGAACCTTGCTTTTCGATCCGCCTCAACGCTTCCGTGTAACTCAGGTCGAACGCGGCGCTCAACGCCGTCATTGACAAGCGCACCAGACCCACCCGGAACAGGATCTGTGCGAATTCCACGATCGTTTGCACGGCGGGCCCGGTCAACGGCCGCCTTCCGACCACCTGTCGCAAGGCACGAACCGCCAAATGCTGGGACGCACGCTGACCTTTGTGCTTCTCCATGAATCGCTCTTCGGGATGCAGCTGGTCGAGCCTGTAGTAGTACACGGCATATGACCTGGGAATTCGGAGCCAGGCCTCACGCGTGCGCACGGGGTAGTGCCAGACCATTGCCGCGGGCTGGAAGCGGAACACGCACCCGCGCTGACTCAACCTCAGTGCAAGCTCGTCGTCTTCCGCCCGCTTGAACTCCTCATCGAACCCGCCGACCTCGCGGAAGAGTGCCGTTGAGAGGCAGTTGTTCCCCGTGTGGAATGTACGCCAGGTCACCGGCCACACACCACGCAGCACATTGTCGGCCTCCTGCTTCGCCCGCCTGGCTTCCCACTTGTTCCAGGGCGTCGGCTTCCAGTCGGATGGTTCTAGGAACGGGCCGCAGCTCGCAACCGGACGGCCTTCCGGATCGGGCTTGCGGACAGTGTCCAGGTGGGCCCCGACAAGCTGCCCGTCGGGGCGGACGTCGTCATCGAGGAACAGAAGGAACTCGGCCCTCGCGAGCGCGGCTCCCGCGTTGCGCGCGGCGGCAGGACCGCTCGGTGTCGGCAGCCGGTGCAGGGTCAAATCAAGGGTGGCGAATTCTGGTGCAGAGACGACAGAGTCGAGTGGCCGATCGCTGCAATCGTCGACGACTATCACGCGGAAAGATGTCTCGGATTGCACAAGCAGACCAGCAAGACAGCGCGCCAACGCGGAGGGTCGGTTTCTGGTTGGGATGACGATGTCGCAGGTAACGGACTTAGACATTGCTCTTTCGAATCGCCCGCTGGCCTAGAACGCGCGCGTATCGCCGAGGGGGGCGACGTGTCTGAGCTGGCCCGAGTCCCGTTGGCACTCGCGAGCGAGGACGTGGTGGTGCGTCGGTAGCGCCTCTATGTGATGCGTTCGCGAGGACCGGTCGTTGTGTTTTCAGGGACTCGCTTCCCTCGTGTGGCGAGAGGACACACCCACCGATATCCGATAGGTGGTTTTTTCTCACACTGTCAAGACGTGAACATGGCACTCGGGTTCGGTCCTGGGCAGCAGGACAATCGACCGTCCCCTCCCCGGGACGTGTGATGGTAGCGGAACGTGAACGGCGGAACTCGCGCGACGTCCGCTGCTACGGTGCGGTCGCCACCGGCCAGAACCAGGGAGAGCACGCTCGCAGATGGCTCCGCATCTCGGGAACGATGGAAGTCTGCAGGTCGTGCACGTCATACCCTCGCCGCGGGGCCGGGGTGCGCAACGCGTGGCCCGCCTTCTCGTCGACCGACTCAACGAGTCGGGACCGCTCCACCACTGCTTGCTCGGCCTCTTCGCCGGGCCGCCCGAGGTGGAGATCGACCTGGACCTCGGGCATCCTCCGGGCAGCCGTCCCGCGGAGGGGTTCGATCCTCGCCTCGCGCTCAGTTTGCGCAGGGTCCTCGCTCGACTCAATCCGACGGCGGTCGTGGCCCATGGCGGCGACGCGATGAAATACGCCCTCCCGGCCGTCATCGGGACCGGGCGTCCGCTGGTCTACTGCGTCATCGGGACCTACGCGGGACCAGCGACGCTGCTCCACGAACGGGCTTGGAGGCACATCATGGCCCGTGCGACGCTCGTTGTGGCCGTCGGCGACGAGGTACTCGACGAGTGCACCGCACGGTTCCGAGTCGACCCACGGAGGGCGGTGGTCATACCCAACGGACGCGACCCAGCCCAATTCCGTCCCCGATCGGAGCCGACGCGGGCGGCGGACGCCTCGCTCATATTCGTGGGTGCGCTGACCCCCCAGAAGCGTCCGGACCGGTTCGTCGAGATCGTGCGTCGCCTGCGGGCCGAGGGCCGCTCCGTGCGCGCCACCATCGTCGGTGACGGGCCGCTTGCCGGGACGCTGGCACCGTTGGCGGCTGCCCACGGCGTCGAGCTCCTCGGTGCTCGTTCGGATGTGGCCGACCTCCTCCGCCGCTCGGACCTGTTCGTGTTCACGAGCCGGCCCACGGGTGAAGGCATACCGGGCGTGTTGATCGAGGCGGGACTGAGTGGCCTCCCGGCCGTGGCAACACGCGTGCCCGGGGCAGCGGCCGTGCTGTGTGACGGCCTCACCGGGGTGATCGTCGACGACTCGGTTTCGACCATGGCCGCGGCAGTGGGAGAGCTCCTGGACCGCCCGGACCGCCGGGCAGCTATGGGGAGGTCCGCCCGCAGCCGCTGCGAACAGGAATTCAGCCTCGACCTGATGGCCCAGAGGTGGCGTGCCGTCCTCGAACCCATGGTCGCTCAAGCTGGAGCGGCACGGCCCGGTGTGCTCACAACGACGCGGCCGGTCAGGGCTTTCCGGCGCGCGTTGCGTCCCCGTCGCCGCAACTCCTAGGAGTAGCGGAGCGGGCGATGGCGTCCTAGTCACCGGTCGCTGGTTGAAGACGGCCGGTACACACATGTCGGTCCAGGTCGCGACCGTGGTCGAGAACTTCCACTCCTGGCCATTCCTCGGCTCGGCCTCCATCCGTTATGGTGGGTCCTCGGGAGGGCTTGACAGCTCGCCCGACTCTACGTCAGCAGATGAACGCGAAGGTGACCAACTCTCTTCCATGAGTGGCAACGGCACCATCGGCTCAAACCCGATCGTCGTGGTTGCCCTTGCGATCGCGCTCTTCACTCTCGGACGACGTGTTGTCATCCGTCGGGTGGTAGAGGCCGAGGGTGGTGATCCGTGGTTGGCCAAGGTCCTCACCGCCTGCCTGGTGCTCCACCTGCTCGCAGCCCCGCTTGAGATCTGGGTCGTCAACCATCTCTACGGTGGCATCGCTGACTACAGCCGGTACATCTACAGGGGAGCGGCCCTGTCAGGACCCTTCCGCCACTTCAATTTCGATCTCACCGGCGTCGGCGGGATCGTCGACAACGGCTCCATCAGCATTGTGGCTGCGGTTCTCTTCGCTCTCGTCGGGGTCAATCAAGCGGCCGTGTTCCTGATTATGAGCTTCCTCTCCTTCATCGGGATCGTCTGCTTCTACCGCGCCTTCACGCTCACCTTCAGCCGGGCGGGACACCGCCGCTATGGCTACCTGATTTTCTTCCTTCCAAGCCTAATTTTCTGGACCGCGGACGTGAGCAAAGAGGCGATCATGACCTTCTTGCTTGGCGTGCTCACCTACGGGTGCGCGCTGGTGCTCGCCAGACAGGGCGGCTTCCGCGCCTGGCTTTATATCGTGGCCGCCGGTGCAGGCTCAGTATTCATCCGCCCGAACGACATGCTGCTCCTCTTGGGTGGATTCGCCATCGCCATGATCTTCCGGCCTGCGAGCGCGTCCGTGAAGTTTGAACCGGCTCGCCGCACGACCTCCCTCGTCTTCCTCGCCGCGCTGGTCGGCGTCGCCATGTTCCTGACGCTCCACTTCCTGCCCGGCCTCCACGGTTCAGTCAACCTTTCCCAAATCAACAAGAACAACCAGGGCACGGGTGAGGGCCTCGGCAGCAGCGGTGTCAGCTATTCGCAGAGCCCTCTCGCCTACCCGAAAGACGTCTTCGTGGTGCTGTTCGATCCGCTGCCCTTCAACGCCCACAGCAGCGGTGAGAAGTTCCAGGCATTGCAGAACACCGTGCTGCTTGCGATGCTCATTGCGTCACTTCGAAACCTGCGTATTTTGCCCCGGGCGGCGTTCGCCCGCCCCTACCTGATCATGTGCTTCGTCTTCGTGGCCAGCTTCTGCTACTTCTTCGCCGCACTTGGGAACCTGGGTTTGATAGCGCGGGAGGCGACGGTCATGGTGCCGCTCTACATCGCGCTGCTGTGCATCCCCCGCGGCCCACGTCATCGCCCACCCCGCTACATTTGGGAGCTCCCCCGCAGACAACGCGCGGCTCGGAGGAGGGCGGTGGCTCGACGTCGCACGGCCTTCTGACCGGTGGTAAGAAGCTTCCGGCAGCGCGCGGTGACCACGTCGCGCGTGGCCTGGAGCAGGCATCAGATGGGCGTTTACCGATCGAGGAGTATGCGGGGTGGTCCTGACCGATCGCTGCTGTGCGCGGGCGTCGTATCCACAATGCCAGCGCAGATCGGTGGTGGGGTTCCTTGCGACAGGCAGCATTTTTTGACGCCATGTAGGGTTACTCCGTGGGCTTCGCACCTGATTTTGGGTGTTCGACGGTCATCCTCACGAGTGGCGAGAGCGAGATCGAAACGAACGCTTCTTCAACGGGCCAGGTCCAAGCGTGCGTGCCGTCGGTGATGACAACGCCAGCGGGATATTGACGATCGTCATCGGCGTCACCACCGCCGTCGCGGGACTCACTAGTGAAGTTGGCTGTTCTCCCTCCTTCCGGGAAAGGGTCTTCAGCCAGGGTGGCAGCAGCGTTGCGAGCTGACCAGCGAAGAGCCAGCCCCACCCCGACCGGTGGTTCGGGCAACGCTCTCGGCACCAGGTCGCCTCCGAGGCGGCCAACACCGGAATCGAGTCGATACCTACGGAGCGACAGACAAGCCGCGTTTTATGTCGGGGCCGCGATCATGCTGGCTGATCTGCTCATTCAGCAAGGGCAGGTGACGGTATCGGACGGTAGGGACATGCTCGCCGTTTCGCAGTCCATCGTTCATCACGGCACCTTGGCGGTAGCCCCACAGTTCGGGGTGATGGGTCGCGGTGGACACTACTTCGCAAAGTACGGGATCGGATTGAGCCTCCTCGCCGTTCCGTTTGTAGCCTTCGGGGATCTCGTCAGCGTGATTGCCGGTGATCAGGCGAAGCTCGAGAACTTCTTCGCGGCATCACTGGTACCACTGGTAATGGGCTTTCTCGCTGCCTCACTATTTCGAACGACAAGGAGGCTGGGGGCCAGCTCCCGTTGGGCCACGGTGATCGCCGTCGGATCTGTGTTCGGCACGTACGCTTTGCCGTACGGTAAGGATTTCTTCACAGAGCCGTTGACGGCGTTGGCAATCGTCCTGTCGATCGAGTTTCTGATCAACGGACGCTGCGTACCCGCGGGAGTGGCCTTGGCTGCCGCCGTCACAACACGACCCGAATCGGTAGTGTTGGTGGCGATCCTACCGATGATCGTGTGGATCTTTCTCGGATTCCGTAAGGCCTTCGTCTACGGAGCGGTTGCCGCGATCGGTCCGGTTCTCGATGCCGCCTACAATCAGTACCGATTCGGGAGCGTACTGAAGACCGGCTATGAGGGCGAAGGGTTCTCGACGCCGTTTTTCCACGGTGCCGCCGGATTCCTCTTCTCTCCAGAGAAGAGCATCCTTCTTTTCGCTCCAATCGTCATCCTCGTCTTCCTGGGCGCGATCCGGCTCTGGACGGCAGGCAGCCGGTTCGTCGTGGTTCTGACCCTCACGAATCTGTTGGTCTTCTTCGTGCTCTCGGCCACCTGGCATTCATGGCAAGGAGGCTGGAGTTGGGGTCCACGGCTCCTTCTCCCAGGAGTGATTCCCACCATGCTCCTACTCTCCCCGCTGACCAGGAAGGAACGTCGTGTGGGCATCGGCCTCTTGGCCGCCGGATTCGTGGTGTCCGCGTCGACGATCTTGGTGTCCACAAGGGCTCAGCAGTTAGAACAGCCTCTGCCCTCCGTTGGCCCCAGCGTCCTACGTCAGTTCCAGCTCGTCCCGACCGTGACCCGGTATACCGTCGACCACCTTCAGAAAGCTCACGCTCTGGGGGACTCACGTAGGTACCTGTCCCTTTGGCAGGTCAACCTCGGACAGTTCGGCACCAAAGGACTGCTGGCGGGTATCGCCGGATCGCTTGTCCTGCTGGCTGCCCTGGTCGTGGTGGGTCGACGCATTCCGATCTGGCGAAATCATTCCCCTCCGGGACAGCGCTGAACGGTTTACAGGTCTGCTCGCGTGTGGACCAACGACCGCGGACGGCCCCGGCGAATTGCGACGAGCGTCGCAAGGGTCACCTCGGCGGGAACGACGACGCTAGTCAGGCGCTCGGGGCGCCCCGGGCTGACTCAGAGCCGGCGCGGCGCGTGCTCGACCACGGGCAACTCGTCGAACGGGGGCGCCGGAGCGACGCCGGCGGAATCGGAGACCGGTATCTGTTCCGTCGGGTCGAATTCGTGGCTCGGCCGCCCGTCGGCTGTCTCGAACTCAGAGTCGGCGCGACCCCAGTCGTAGATCTCCACGCCGCCGTCGGTCAGAGCCATGCCGACGACCGGTGCCTCCAGGCGCTTCAGCGTCGCACGGAGACTGCGCATCTCATTGATGGTTGTTGTCTCCCGCTCGGCTACGACCAGCACCACGTCGGCCAGCGGCGTCAGTGCCTCCCCGTTGTGCACGGTCAGGTAGGAGGGGACCTCGAGAAACACCACGTCGACGATCTGGCGCAGCGCGGCGAGCACATCCGGGACTCGGACCACGACCTGAGCGGGGTGGCCGACGAAATATCGCAGGTCCAGGCGTGATACACCTGGAACGCCAGTCGCCCCGAGGAGAAGCTCCACATCGGCGGGATTCAAGGAAGCGGTCTGGAGGCGGACCCGCTCCTCCTCTAACGGCACCCCTCCGGCGTCTCCAAGAGCTGGCCAGTGCTTCCACCACAACCGTGGCGATGACGACAGTTCCGAATCTTCCGCGGGGGACGCAAGGCCGGCTGTGCTCAACAGCACGACCCGCTGACCGACGTCGGCGCAAACGGTGGCCAGGTTGGTGACGACGTCCGAAAGAGAGGGCTCCGCTCCCGCGGAGGTGACCATCACCACCCGGCGATCCGTCTGCCGGGCCGAGAGGCGCTCGAGCGCAGGCGGAGCGAGCGGCTCGTTCACGGCCGGCCCGCCTGCCCCGACCAGCTCGCGGCGCCGCGATTGAGCACCGGGTCTTCTCCTTCGTACAAGCGTTGATCGCTCTCGGCCGGCGGAAGAGGGAGGGGTTCGCGGAAGACCGACAGCCAGAGCATTCGATAGGTCTCGCTCGAGGCGCTCGCGTCGAAGGGGATCTGCGCGACGACCGGGTAGCCCAAGGCCAACTGGGCCCGCTTGGCCGTCTTCAGCCGCCTGTCCAAGAGCCACAGCCCCACGGCCGCCAGGGCGCCCAAGATCAGACCGATCACCAGCCCGACCGCGGCGCGCAACGTGCGGTTCTGCACGATGGTGGGGGTACCCGTGACGACCGCGGTCGTGGACGCCGCCGAAGGAGCCTGCACCGTCTGGAAGCCGGAACCCGGTTGCTGAACCACGAGACTCGCCAGGTAGTTCTGCAGGGCAGTCACTTGAATCTCGAGAGCCTGAGCGTCGAGACCCGGGACGTAGTTGTTCGTCGCGATGTCCGTCAGGACGGTGTTCAGCGTTGACTCTGTGTTCTTTTCCTCTGCGGCTTGTGCGTTCGTGGCTGAAGAATTCGTATAGTCGTTCATCGCATCGACGAAGCCGTTGTCGAGGGCGAGCGCATCGGCGGCGGTCGGCCCCGCGACAGTCACGTCAACGACACCGCCGCCGTCGTTGCTGCCCTGGCCCGAGTTCCCGCCGGGCACGCTGAGCGAGATCAGACCCCGCGCCTCGGTCGGCGAAACGTTGATCCCGGAGAGACGGCTGGTCTCGGCCATCACGCCGTCGGTGCTCGCGTAATAGATGATCTGGCCGGTGCTGATTCCACCACCGATCGGGCTGCCCTGGGCCGTGGGAGGAGATCCGACGACGGACCTGGACTGGTAGTACACCGAGATGTGGCCCTTGGGCGGTGAGGCCAGCAACAGGGGCACAGCCAGCCCCACGAGGCCGAAGATGGCGATCAACCACCAGCCACGAACCAGTGCAGCCCAGTAATCGCCAATTTCCATCATTCCTCCCGCCTTGGCAAACGCAACCAGCGGAGCGCCGATGGCCTCGCTATGAGTACCAGCATGATAAATACCAGGCTCGGCACCCCCGGCAAACATCGCCCTGTCCCTGCAACCGGGATTGTACCAGGCCAGGGAAGCCCGTGCACGTCCTCCTCTCCGTGGGGACAGGTAGATACTGGCCTCGCTCTGCAACCCTGAAACAGGGCCGACCGGGCTGAACCATCACAACGGATTCACAACTGTTTGTGCCGCTCGCGCGGCACCCCGCACCCCCGACCTCCGGCAGTCTAGATGCCACGACGGGCGCGACGCGTCTTCGCCACCTTGGTCAAGGTCCTCGTTCGAATGACAGATGGCAACGCGCTGGACTAGCTTGCAGCCAGGACGGAGTGTCGGCAGGTGGGAGCGGATCGCCTAACGGTTCTCCCGTAGTCGCGACGGGCTTCGGTTTCGCGAGTTGGGGCGATGGGGACATTCATGGGGATGCTGGTACGATGGGGTCCTTCACTCATCGGCGGCGGACGGGTTTGACGCGATGACGGATCCCTCTGGCGACACGGGCGGGTCGAAGCCCACCGCGACAGGCGGCGCTTGGCCGAGAGGTCTCTCCAGGAATCTGTCACGTCGGATACCGGTCCTTGCGAGCCGGGTACGGGCCAAGCTTCTCTTCATGGTGCTCGATGCCGCCTGCGTCGTGACCGGGTACAGCGCGGCCGAGGTCTTCTACTGGCGCAATGTCGCCCCGAGCCGCGTACGGCTGGCACTTCGCGCTCTTCTTGCTGATCGTGATCGTCCTGACGCTTGTCTGCAATCAGACCTTCGGCTTGTACGGCCGCATGTGGCGCCATGCCGGGCTCGAAGAAGCGCGTCAAATCATTCTCTCGAGCGGGACAGTGGCGGTCGTCCTGCTCGTCATTTCGGTGGCGATCCAGTTCGCCGGATATCAAGTGGTGCACGCCTCAGTCGTACTGATCGGCCTGATCTTGGCGACCCTCGGCATGAGCTTGATCCGCTTTCAATCCCGCATCTTCGCCTGGCAGCGCGGCGCACGGGGCAGCGGTTTGCGGGTGGCCGTCGTCGGGAGCCGCGATGCAGCCGCGACGGCGGTCCGAGAGATGATCCGTCGACCCGATGCCGGACTGGTCCCGGTCGCGGTCTTCGACGACGACTCGTCGGTACACGGAATGTCGCTCATCGGAGTGCCCGTCGTCGGCGGGATCCGTGACATCCCCGCGGCGAAGAACCGCTACATGATTCAACAGGTGCTCCTGGCCATACCCAACGCCTCCCCGGAGATGATCTCCGACGTGCTCCGCACGACCGAAGAGGCCGGCATCACCATGAAGCTGCTGCCCACGGTGCAGGATGTGGTCGCCGGGCGCTCCGGCATGTTCGCGATACGGCGCGCCCGTCAACCGAGCATCGAGGACCTCTTGGGCCGCACCCCGGTTGCGACCGACCTCCAGGGGGTTCGCCTGTCGCTGGAGTCTCACCGTGTGCTGGTCACCGGCGCCGGCGGTTCGATTGGTTCAGAGATCTGTCGTCAGGTCGTCGGCTTCGCTCCCGACGGGCTCATCCTCCTTGACAACGACGAGACGCACCTTCACGACACCGCTTCCATACTCGATGGCCCCTGTCACCAGGCCCTCGTCGACATCAACCATCGTGACGCGCTCATGGAAGTATTCGCGCAGTACCGACCGGATGTCGTGTTCCACGCGGCCGCGTACAAACACGTTCCGGTGCTCGAGGACCACCCAATTGAAGCCGCTCGTACCAATGTGTTCGGGACGCTGAACGTGGTCGATGCATCCGCCGCAGTCGGTGCCACCCGCTTCATCTTGATCTCCTCCGACAAGGCGGTGCTCCCCTCGAGCGTCATGGGGGCCTCCAAGCGGGTGGCGGAACAGCTGCTGTTGAATCGCGCGCCCGCAGGACAGCGGATACTGTGCGGTCAGATTCGGCAACGTGCTCGGGAGCCGGGGCAGCGTCATTCCGACATTCGCCCGCCAGATCGAGGCCGGTGGTCCCGTCACGGTGACCGATCCCCGGATGACCCGGTTCTTCATGAGCGTCGAAGAGGCGGTGCAACTCGTCCTTCAGGCATCGCTGCTCTCTGAGGGCCGGGACATCTTCATGCTCGAGATGGGAGAGCAGGTCTCCATCATCGACCTCGCCCGCAGGATGATTCAGCTGTCGGGGGGCCGGGTCGACGTGGACATCCCGATCAAGGTCATCGGCATGCGGCCCGGCGAGAAGTTGAAAGAGGAGCTTTGGGAGTCCGATGAGGAGGTTTGCGAGACCGGGCACCCCTCCATCTCCCGTCTGCTTCCCGTCAAGAGGCCGCAGGCCTGGTTCGACTCATATCTCGTACACCTCGCCGACGCCATGCAAAGACGTGACGCGGACCGTGTGCGCAGACTTCTCTTCGTTATCGCCGGCGTGGTCCACGAGGGTGAACCATCCGAGCAGGCGATACCCACTACGGCGGCCGACGAGAGCCACGCCATGCAACGCTCCCAAGAGGTCCAGCGTTCCTCAGCCCATCATCGGCGCGAGCCCGCCGACTTCAAACCCGAACCTGCGGCCTAGTGGGTACGCCCAAGCGGGATCGTCTGGTCGTCGTCGGCCAGGGATACGCAGGTCTTCCCGTGGCCATACGGGCGGTCGAGGCGGGATTCGACGTCATCGGCTTCGACGTCGACGTAGGGCGGATCAAGCGACTGGCGGCCGGAGAGTCGCACGTGGAGGATGTGACCAATGAGGAGGTGGCGAGCGCCCTCGCCACGGGACAATACGAACCCACCGACGATCCTCAACGAACTCGCGGCTTCGACTTCGCCGTCATCGACGTCCCCACACCCCTCAACGAGGGTGCACCCGATCTCTCGCACGTCACGGAGGCGGCAACGATGCTCGCCATGTACCTCCGCCCGGGAGCGACCGTCGTCCTCGAATCGACCACCTACCCGGGCACGACGGAAGGGCTGGTCGCCAGCATCCTCGAGGAGGGTTCGGGGCTGGCGGCGGGGTGCGACTTCCACCTCGGCTACAGCCCGGAGAGGATCGACCCCGGCAATGACACCTGGCACTTCACCAACACCCCGAAGGTGGTCTCGGGTATAGACGAGGAGTCGCTGGCGGCCGTGCGGGCGTTCTTCGACCGGTTGGTCGAACGCACAGTGCCCGTGTCGGGCACCCGGGAGGCCGAGCTCTCAAAGCTGTTGGAGAACACCTTCCGCCATGTGAACATCGCGCTGGTCAACGAACTGACGGTGTTCGCCGAGGCCATGGGCATCGACGTGTGGGAGGCGATCGACGCGGCGTCGACCAAGCCATTCGGCTACCTCCGATTCACGCCTGGGCCCGGGGTGGGAGGGCATTGCCTACCCATCGATCCCAGTTATCTGTCCTGGGAGGTGCGGAGGAGCATCGGGCAGACGTTCCGGTTCGTCGAGCTGGCCAACGACATCAACGCGCGCATGCCCGACTATGTCGTATCCCGGCTGACCCTGGCCCTGAACCGAAAAAGGCGCTCGGTGAACGGTTCTCGAGTACTCCTGCTCGGACTGGCATACAAACGGAACACAGGAGATATCCGAGAATCTCCTGGGGTGGCCATCGCGCGGAGCCTGACGGAACTCGGTGCCGATGTCCGGATCGCTGACCCGCACGTGCTACCGGGAGCCACGCCATTCCTCCAGGTCGAACCGACCGCGGACGAGGTGCAGCACGCCGATGCAGTGGTGGTGGTGACGGATCACGACGAGTTCGACTACGACATGGTCCGCGAGCGTGCGAGGTACGTGCTCGATACCCGAAACCGGATCCGGGGACCGCGAGTCGAACCATTGTGAATGTTTCGCGCCAGCGGTGAAGGTCGTCGTCACCGGCGGTGCCGGCTTCATCGGCACAAACCTTTGCCGCACGCTCGCCGCTGAGGAGTCCGTCGACCAGGTGGTGGTCCTCGATGACTTCTCGACGGGATCGCGCGAAAACCTGGCGAACTCCCCCTCCGTAAAGGTCGTGGAGGGTTCCATCCTGAGAGCCGACGACCTGGACGGCGTGATGGACGGGACCGATGCCGTGGTGCATTTGGCCGCTCGTCCCTCCGTGCCCCGCTCCCTGACTGACCCGATGGCCACCCACGAGGTCAACGCGACGGGCACGATAATGGTGTTGGAGGCGGCGCGGCGGCATGGTGCGGACCACGTCGTCGTGGCCTCGTCGTCCTCCGTGTACGGCGCCAATCCTGCGTTGCCAAAACGAGAGGACATGGTGCCCATGCCGGTCAGCCCGTATGGGGCCAGCAAACTCGCGGCCGAGGCGTACGCGTTCTCCTACGCCCGATCGTTCGCGCTTCCGGTCCTGGTCTTCCGCTTCTTCAATGTCTTCGGTCCCTTACAGCCGACCTCGCACGCCTATGCGGCGGTGGTCCCGGCGTTCGTCTCGCGCGCCCTGGCCGGCAAGTCGCTGACGGTTCACGGAGACGGCACCCAGACCCGCGATTTCACATTCGTCGGGACGGTCACTTCGGTGCTCACCGACGCCATTCGTCGCCGTGTGGTCGATCCCGAGCCGGTGAACCTGGCATTCGGATCGCGGGTGTCGCTGTTGGAGCTGATCGCCCTGCTCGAGGAGGCTGTCGGCCACGATCTGGAGCGGCATCACGTCGAACCGCGGGCAGGCGACGTGCGTCACTCGCAGGCCGACCCGGCCCGCTTGGGCACGTTGTTCCCCGACGTCCAGCCGACGGTGCTGCCTGACGGACTGCGTGCGACGGTGGCTTGGTTCCGGGAGAAACACTGACCGGAGTGTCGGAGCCGACGCCGGCTCACACCACAGCGGATCCCCGCCACGGCGGCGGCCGGCTCGTGCTTCTGGCCGGACCCGGCTACAGCACTGACATCGTGGCGAACTACCTCGCCTCCCGGGTGCCCCGTCTTGTCGTCGTCCTCGAGAACCGGCAGCCGCGCATTGAGATGGCCCGACGGCGGGCACGACGAGTCGGATGGCCCACCGCTGTCGGCCAGGTCCTCTTCGTCGCGCTGCTCCAGCCGGTACTCCGAGGGCTCGGCAGGCAGCGACGGAACGTTATCCTCGGTACGGCGTCGTTGGACACAACGAACCGGGCTCCATCCTCGCGGGTACGCTCGGTCAACGACGACGAAGTTGTGTCGCTGCTCTGCTCCCTTCGGCCAGACCTCGTGGTGGTGCACGGAACTCGCATCATTTCTACGCGAGTGTTGGTGTCTGCGGGCTGCCCAGTCGTCAACATGCACGCCGGCATTACGCCCCGGTACCGCGGAGTGCACGGCGGATACTGGGCACTCGCCGAGCATCATCCCGAATGGGTCGGCACCACGATCCATTTGGTCGACGCCGGCATCGATACCGGTGGAATCCTTGCCCAGGCCACGTTCGAAGTGTCCGGTGAAGACACGATCGCCACCTACCCCGACCTCCACCTGGTGCACGGTCTCCCGCTCCTCGCAGCCCAGGTGGAAAAGGTGATGGCAGGTCTGGAGCTGGAGCCGCTCCCCGCCAGCCTCGCTCCCGGGACGGGCCTGTACTACCACCCCACGCTTTGGGGCTACCTTTGGCATCGCTGGCGCCACGGGGTGCGATGAAGCGTGACGCTGAGCTTCAATCCAGCAGGTCAGGCACTAACATCGGCGGCTTCCGAGCGGAGCAGGAACGGCCGTCCGCAGGCGAAACGACTGGTGAGGATGTGGGAGGGTCAGCATGGCAGACCAACCCGGAGCTCTGGTGATCTCGCTCGACTTCGAGCTGCACTGGGGTCTACGGGACCGCGTGACGCGGGACGATTCTTCCTACGGCCGCCTTCCAGCCGCTCGGGGCGCCGTCAGAGACATGCTCGAGGTGTTCACGGCGAGGACCATCCATGCCACCTGGGCGACCGTCGGCTTCCTCTTCGCCTCCACCCGGGACGAGCTCGATGCCTACCTGCCACGTGAAAGGCCGCAGTACCACCGCGCCGAGCTGGATCCTTACGTCGAGGCGATCGGGATCGACGAGGAAGACGATCCCGAACACCTGGCCGGTTCGTTGGTCGGATTTGATCGGCCGAAGTGCAGGCCAGGAGGTGGGGTCCCACACGTTCTCCCACTACTACTGCCTCGAGACCGGGCAGAACGAGGCGGCCTTCCGGGCCGACCTCGCCGCGGCCCGGGGGATTGCCCTCCCGCACGGCTTCGAGCTGACCAGTCTGGTGCTGCCCCGCAACCAGTGGAACCCGGCGTACGAAGCCGCGGTCCTCGAGCTCGGTTTCCACTGCATTCGAGGGCCCCAGCGGTCATGGGGTCACCGAGCCCGCCGGAGAGGCAACCAGAACTTCCTGCACCGCGGGGCCAGGTTGGCCGACACCTATGTCGGCATCTCGCCGCCCCCGACCACGGACTGGGACGACGTCTTGCGTCCCTCGGGCCTCTGCGACGTGCCGGCGAGCGCCTTCCTGCGCCCCCACGACCCTCGCCGCAAGCGGCTCGAATCTCTTCGGCTGGCGCGGCTGCGGTCAGGTCTGCAGCACGCGGCGCGGCACGGCCGCATTTTCCACTTGTGGTGGCATCCGCACAATTTCGCGACGCACCGATCAGAGAACGTCGCGCTGCTCGAGAGGGTCCTCGACGAGTTCCACAGGCTGGCCCTGGCCGAAGGCATGCAGTCGCTGACCATGGCTGAGGCGGCGGCGGGGGCGGCGCGAACCGCACCGGACCGGATCAGGGACGGCGCGTGATGCCGGACTTCTGCGGCTCGGCCCGTGGCGCTACCCTGCGGGGCTCGCCGGGTTGGTGACGACATCCCGAGAGGGCGGCTCGCTGCGGGCCAAGCTGCGTAGCTCGCGGCGGATCGCAGAGCCCGTCTTGGCCAGACTGCCAGCACCGACGCGGCGGTCCATCCTTCACGCCTTCGGCAAGTACGCGCCATGGGAGGACGGATTCGATCCCACTCCACCCTCGGCAACAAGGACCGAGGTGACGGGGCCACCCGACTTCGTCGGTATCGGGGTCCAAAAAGCAGGCACGACATGGTGGTACGAGGCCATCTGCACGCATCCCGACGTCTACGCACGATCGGACATTCACAAAGAGCGCCACTTCTTCGGTCGCTACGTCGCTCACCCGTTTGGTCCGGCGGACTGCGCGCTCTACCACGCGTGGTTCCCGCGTCTCTCCGACACGGTGACCGGTGAATGGACCCCGGACTACATGCACGATCCGTGGGTGCCCCCCTTGCTGGCTCGGGCTGCGCCCCGGACCCGCCTGCTCGTGCTCCTGCGCGACCCCGTCGAGCGGTTCCGCTCAGGTCTGGTGCACCAATCCCGGGACAGCGGCAGGCTCACGTTGAGGGCATATCAAGACGCCGTCGCCCGGGGCTTCTATCATGAAGAACTCCGCCGATGGACTGCACACTTCCCTCGGGACCAGATCCTCATTCTGCAGTACGAGCGTTGCGTCGCCGATCCCGCCGCCCAGCTCGCCCGCACATACAGATTCCTCGGACTTGATCCGGTTGTCGGCACAGGAATCCACAACCGGGTGAACGCCACCGAAAACAGTTTCGGCCTGGGACAAGACGCCCGCCAGCGTCTCGTCGACCTGTACACCCCCGACGTTCGCGCGTTGTCCACCTGGCTCGCCGACCTCGACCTGGGCCTGTGGCCGAACTTCGCGAGCGTCGGCATGGCATGAGGATTGCGAGCGTCATGTGCTCTTCCTTTAAAACCTGAGCCGGCTCCCCCGATCCTCGACCGACGCATCCCTTCAGGTCCGTTTGACCTGGTTGCGAACCTCAATGGAAATCGGGGTGCTACAGCTGCGCCTGCCCACTGCGTTCGTGATCACACTCTGTAGCGAGTACCTGCCGTTCGGGACGCTGGTGGTGTTCCAGAAGAGAAAGGCCCCATCTTCGGTGAACGCCGCACTGCCGATCACCGTCTTGGGAAAGGACCGACCGCTGAGCACGAACTGGACCTTGGTGATCCTGCCTCCACTGGTGTTCACAGACGCACCGAGTACGGCGTCCGTGCCGCTCAAGGTCGCCCCGCTCGAGGGGAGGAACACGCTGTACGTTGAGTCAAAGGTGAACAGCGTCGTGCCGTTGAACTGCTTGTAAGACCGAAGTCCATAGCCCTCGTATTCCAGCGCCTGTATGAAGCGCGTGTCACCGGGCACGGTTCCGTCGTCCAGGAACCACACTCGTCCGGGGTAGCAACCGGACGGGTGCTGCGAGAGGTCGAGGCCCTCTACGTATCGCTGCTGAACTCCAAGCTGTGTCCAGAGAGGTATCGGTCGTTTGTCGTTCGCCAAGTAGTAGTCAACTGCTGCCGTAATGGCATGGTCGGGGAGAGCGATGGCGTCCCCGCTCTGCGCATGTTGGGCTGCGTATCGAGCCGGGCCCTGCAGGTCCTCCTGTCGGATTGCGGCCGAACCTTCATAACCGATGACGAGGAGCACGGCTATCGCGACACCAACGACCGCAGACAATGAGTTGCGAAGACGTGTCTGGACCCTACGATCCGACACGCGGGAGGGATCGAGGACCCTTGGGAACGCGCGCACGAAAACGAACGCCACGAGTAGGGCGACCCCGGGCGCTGATGCGGCCACGTACCGAACCGAATAGATCGGATGAGCGAACGAGGCAATGGCCAGAGCGACCGTGGGCACGATGGCCCAGCCGATGGTGAGGGCAAGGATGTCCCGGTCCCGGCTGACCCGTTCGGCCACGGCATCGCGCACGTCACGAGTCCAGATAGTGGCGAGCTTGAATACCACGAGTGCGACGATGAGGAACAGAGCAAGGTCGTAGAACTGACCGATAGCCGGGCCTCGGAGTTCGTCGACCAGACGGCTCTCGGCCGACTGTCCCGCGATCCAATTGACCTGCCCCACTTCTCCCGCACATGCGATCGCCCACACGCCGGAGGCGATCGCGAGGATGGCGATCGGTGCAAGCAGAGCTCGCACGCGGCGGCCAATCAGGTGCGGCCGCACCAGCAACACACAGACCAGCATCGACACAGGAGCCAGTAATGAGAACAGCTGCATGGCGGTGGCGAGCAACGCCGACATGCTGAAGGCCCACAACCATCGTGCACGAGAGTCGTGCAGCCAGTTGAACAAGAAGACGGCACACATCGCCACCAGAAGAGTGCTGGCTTCATATGGCCGGGCGTTCAGGGACTTCTCAACAAGGAGGGTGCTGGCGGCAGTCAGAACGGCCGTGATGACGCCGCACCATCTTCCCGCAATGCGCAGCCCCATCCAACCCACAACGACGATGGTTCCGCCGTAGGCCAAGAGGGAGAATGCCCGCACCCATTCGATGGTCCCCGAGACCATCACCCAGAAATGGATGAAAAAGTAATACGGCAACAAGACCAGGTCCACGTGCAGTGATTGAGCCCAAAGGTTCGACCACGAGAGTCGGGCCGAATAGAGGGTGGCACCTTCATCGGCGAACATGGATGCTCCGATCCATGGCAGCAGACTCAAGGACGCAGCCACCGCGATTCCGACGACAAGACCCATTCCAATGCGGTCAGTACCCACCGGTCTCTTTGGGATGGATCCGAGTGCGACCCCGGAGCGGACTTTCACATCGATGACCTTCACACCCGCTCGCGCACCCCTGAGACCGTCCTCATCACCGGCGGCTCAACGTCTACCACAACGGACACCCGTGCTCAGTGCGCCCCCCTCCCTCGGCCGGTCTTTCGGTTCTGCTGCACCCTTTCGTGGTGCGACCAACTTCCGGACCGGCAGCATCCCGGACTACGGTTGGGTTGCGTGGCGAACAAGGACCCTCGGGTCATCACGGTGCGGCGAAGCAGCGTCGTCCGTGTGGGTATCGTCGTACTCGTCCTTGCCGCCCTGGGCCTCGCGTTTGGCGCCGGCCTGACCGTTGCCTCCAAGTCTTCGCCGTCGACCACCCCGTCGACAGCCACGGGCGCCTCGGCGACCACCGCCCGCGTGTCGACGACCACGTCTCCTCGGACGACATCGACCTTGGCCGCGCTGGTTGCCGTGCTGTCATGCGGGCCCGGAGCGACGTCGCACGTGCGGCCCACGAGACTCATAGTCGGATGCGCCAACGGAAAGACCACCGTCACGGACATCGTCTGGGACTCGTGGGACTCGGCGACCGGTGGGCAGGGGACGGGCACGCTGCACGTGGGATCGGCGAGTACCCCGGCGATCGTGGTCGTATTCCGTGACGTCGCTGGCATCTTTCAGGACGTGTCGATAACTCCTTCCCACAGCGGGTCGGCTACTTCGACCACTGGCGTGGCGACCGGTCCGACCACTACTCCGACGACGGGTGGGATCTCCCCGGTTGCGGCCACACAACCGGGTACTGGATGGGGAGGGGATTGACGGCCTTCTCGGTATGACGATCACGCCGCGGCCATGACCCAGCCGTAACTTGAGGACGATTCTGCGTCAGAGAAAAGATCGACTCGGATGCATCGGAGCGATGTGTAGAGGTCTGTACCGAGAGGATCTGAGGCCGGTGCCCGCCCTCCGCCGCGCCGCCAGCGGTCTCGGGCACCATCGAACGGTGGCGCTCGATGCGGGCGTATCGTCCCGTCACGACCATCATGATCGCTTCGGTCATGGGCGGTCCGGTGGTGAAGCTGGGTTGACCTGAGCCACCGCCGGCTACCAGCAACGAGCTACACAACGGGGGTGATCCTAATCCGTTTCGGCACACCCCTCGAGATATGGGTCGGGATCCAACCCTTCGCCTAGGGCATAGTTGGGGGGTGGGAAGAGATACCTACTACGAGATTTTAGGCGTCTCGCCCACCGCCTCTCAGCACGAGATCAAGGCCAAGTACCGCAAGCTGATCCAACGTATCCATCCGGACCTCGACGGCCCGACCGCCCTTTTTCGCCAAGTCCAGGAGGCGTACGAAGCGTTGTCGGATCCTGCGCGTCGTGCCGCCTACGATCGTTTGCTCAACCTACGAAGTGGATCCACGCGATTAGCGCCCTACGACCCGAGAACCAACTCGTCCCCGGAAACGGCTGTCTACCGACAGACTTTCGAACGTCAGGCCCGAACCACATCGCATGTTCCGGGTCGGACCCCTGCCAGAGCTGTTCGGACTTCCCCTCCGAAAAGACAACTTACCGGTGTCGTTGCCATCGCGGGCTTATTTCTGCTGGTGTTCGGGGTTGCAGGGAGTGACGTTGGAACCGGTCTGATCTTGGTGGGCTCACTCGTGGTGATCACCGCTGCCGTGGCGGGACTCGGTGGTCGCGGCGCCCGGGAGCGTGACGCGTGTTTGCGGTCCGGTATGGCTGCCGTCGACGCCATGACGGGCAGACAATTCGTGGTGCTCCTCAGGCACTTCTTCGCCAAGAAGGGCTACCGAGTTGGTCGAATCCGTCGCGGAGACTCTGCCACCGACCTGCTCCTCAACGATTCGCATGGGCGCATAATCGTCCACGTCAGGCGGTGGACGGACGTCGTCCGACACGACGCGGTGCAGCAGGCCGCGATCGCCATGGGTCACTACGGGGCAGCCCGGGCACTGGTGGTGACGCCGTCGAATTACAGCCCGGATGCCATAACGGAGGCGAACTCCAAGGGCGTCATATTGTGGGATAGGGCCACGTTGGCAGCTGAGCTCTCTGCCTTCAGCGGAGAAGGGCTCCAATCCGGCGTCAAGCTGTTCTCTTCTGATTTGCGAGCCGGCATCCGGATCTGCCTCGGGTTCCTCTTCGCAACGCTGTTCGTGACTCGGTGGACGATTCGCACGAAAACAAGCCGACGTCCCGTGAAGAAGCATCGTTCGTAAGCACAATCGTGGCGGTCAGGTCAGGGTGGCGGTGGCGATCACCGATCCGCCGGGGGTGACCATCTCGGCCGTGCGCAAGTTCGAGGGGCTCACGTGCAGCGGCGCCGCCCAAGCGCCATAGCCCTGGTGTAAGACGAACGACCCGATCAGCTGGGTGACGCCGTCATGGGTCACCACGACGCAGTCGACCGAGCCGTGTGCGTCCGCCCCCGCCACCATCATCGACATCCAGGGCTTCGCCCCGTCGTCGTAGACGACGCGCCCCACGGTGCGCCCGTCCTGGACCAGGGCCGCCGACTCCACCGTCGGGTGCGGATGGCCCTGCGCGACCGAGACCGGCGACGGCGCGGCGACGAGGTCAGCGTGGTGCCCAGGCCGACGCCCAGCCCCGCGAGGGCCGCGGCCGCGGCCACCACACCGACGGGCACCCAGCGAGGGGCCCGACGGGCCCGTCGCCGCTCTGGCTGGCGCGGCGCGTCCGAGACCCCCATTCGCTCGAAGAGGCGGGTCTCGAAGCCCATCGGCGGTTCAGCGTCAGGGGCGGCCAGCAGCAGAGTGTCGGCCGCCCGCGACAGCTGCTCGAGGTCGTCGGCGCAGCGTCGGCATTCATCGACGTGGGCCAGGGCCCGAGCACGCTCGCGTCCGGTCAGGACGCCCAGCGCGAGCTCGGCCAGCTCCGCCGAGCACTCCTCGCAGCCCCAGGTGTGGGTGTCCTCGTTCATCGTTCCTCGTTCACACCCTCGGCGTGGTCCACCGCGGCCCGGAGGCGGATCAACGCGGTCCGGATGCGCGTCTTGGCGGTCCCCAGCGGGATCCCCTCCGCCTCGCTGATCTCGAGCGCGGTGCGGCCGTAGACGGCTGCGAGCACGACGGCACGCCGCTGCTCGGCGGGCAGGGTCGACAGCGCGCCCCGCACGGTGCGGCGGACGTCACCCCGGTGCGCCGCGTCCTCCGGGTTGTGCTCGTTGCTGAGCATCGCCGCCGCCGCGAAGTCGTCGGGATCGGTGGGGACGGCGCGGCGAAGCCGCAGTGCGTCGATGGCCAGGTTCCGCGTGATGGTGAGCACCCAGGACGCGACAGAGCCGCGGCGGGGGTCGAAGACGGGTGCATGCCGCCACACCCGCAGCATCGCCTCCTGGGCGACATCCTCCGCCGCCCCGGCGTCGCCGACCATGGAGTAGGCGAGGCCGAACACCCGCTTCTGGTAGCGGCGTACGAAGGCGACGGCTGCCGTCTGCTCCCCGACCGCGATGCCGGCCAGCAGGCCTTCGTCGGACAGCTCGCCCTCGGCCACACGCGATTGTCTCACCTCAGGATCTACGGCCCAGCCCAGCGAAGGGATTCACAACCGGGGCGCAATCCGGCGGGGCGCCCCCGGTGCCGGGGTCCGGATCGCGCCGTGGTCGGCTTCTAGCGCAAGCCGGCGAACAGGTCGTCCTCGGGCACGGGTGCACCGGTGTGGTCGAGGGCGCGCTCAAAGCTCTCGGACCCCATGAGCCGCGAGAACAGCTCCTCCCCCATCTGCAAGAAGAAGATGTTCTCGCTCTGGCTGGCGTGGGCCGCCAGCGACGCGTACTTCTTGGCGGCCACGGCGCTGCAGTCGATCTCCGTCGTAATGAGCTCGTCGGGCGTTCCGAAGTTCGGGTCCTGCTCGACCTCCTCCGGTGGTCCACTCTCGATGCCCTCCTCCCGGAGCATCTCGCGGAAGCCCTTCAGCCGCGAGCGGGCCAACGCCGTGTAGTAGAGCTTCACCGGCGCGCCCCACATTTTCAGGGCGGCCACGGTGACCCGGTGGGCTTGGATGTGGTCGGGGTGCCCGTAGAAGCCGTAGTCGTTGTACGTCACCACGACATCGGGCTCGTAGGTGCGCATGAGCTCGGCCAGACGGCTCGCCGCCTCGTCGACGGGCGTATGCCAGAAGGCGTTCGGCAGCTCGTTCTGGGGCCAGCCCTGCATTCCTGAGTCGTGGTACCCGAGCGGCTCCAGGACGGCGACGCCGAGCGCGGCGCAGCTCGCTTCGAGCTCCGTGCGGCGCAACGCGACCACCACCTCCTCGTCGTGGCCGTCTTCGCCTGGCTTGATCCCGCCCGGGGCGTCGCCGAGCTCTCCGTTCGTGCAGGTCACCAGCACGGTGCGGACACCCTCGTCCGCGTACTTGGCCAGGATCCCGCCCGTCCCGATCGCCTCGTCGTCGGGATGGGCGTGCACGGTCATGAGGGTGAGGGGTCGCTCGGACATAGCGGCAGCGTATGGGGTGGAGGAAGCGACGAAGACAGCCGGGAGCGGCGGGTGCCGGCGACTCGTTTCGAGGAGTCCGCCTTTCTAGCTCTGCAGCCCACCGACTGCTCCCGCCAGCCGCTCCAGCTCTGGCCGCCAGGCAGCCGGCGGCGCCATCGGGCGGACGATGAACTTTGAGAACCCGACGTCCAGGAACCGCTCGAGCATGGCGCGTAGGCCGGAGAGCCCGACCGGCAGCATTTGTTCCAGCGGGCGGCCCCGGGCCCGACGAGCTAGCGGCGACGAGGCGAGCGTGGACAGGTCGGTCCCCTCCGGCGCATAGGCCAGGCTCACCCCGAAGTGCTCGGGGCTGATGGTGCGTCCGTGGGTGGCGGCGACCTCCTCAATGACCGCCTTCCCGTCCGCCGCGTCCTCGGGCGTGCAGAAGGCGGGGATCCACCCGTCGGCCAGGCGGCCACAGCGCTCCAGTGCGGCGGGCAGATTGCCTCCCAACCAGACGTCGAATGGGTCCTGGACCGGTTGCGGTGACACCGACACGTCCGTGAAGGAGCCGGCCGGCCCGTCGTGGCTCACCACCTCCCCCGCCCACAGGCGCTTCAGCACCGGCAACGCATCGTCCATCAGCGCCTCCCGCTGGGCGGTTGGGATCCCGATCGCGCTTCGTTCGCCGCCCAAGGCGAGGCCGGGCACGAACGTCAGCAGGAACCGCCCGCCCGACAGCTGGTCCATCGTGCCCACCGCCTTGGCCAGCCAAACCAGGTTGCGCCCGGGCAACAGCATGGTCGTCCCTAACTTGAGTCCAGGGCACGCGCCGGCCACCCAGGCTAAGGCCACGAGCGGGTCGGGCCCCGGACGCGTGAGCACCTCGGGCAGCCACAGCGAGTCGAAGCCGGTCTCGGTGACGGCGGCGCCGAGCGCGGCCATGTGGTCGGGACCGAGGCTCTCGCCGCCTCCGCTGATGCCGATGCGGACCTTCACGACGCGTGGTCCGGCGCGCCGGCCAGCGCGTCGACTACCCGGTCGATGCCCGCATCGTCGACGTCGCGGTGGGTCACGAAGCGGACGGTTCGGGGTGCGATGGCGTGTGCGAGCACGCCGTGCGCCTCTAGATGCGCCAGCAGTTTGTCCGGCTGGTCGTGCGTGAACACGACGATGTTCGTGCGCACCTTGGCCGGCTCCATGGTCCCGGGCCAGCGCGCGGCAACGGCTTCGGCCAGGCGCGCCGCGCGTGCGTGGTCCTCCGCGAGACGCTCGACCATGCCGTTGAGGGCCAACATCCCTGGTGCCGCCAGCACGCCGGCCTGGCGCATGCCCCCGCCGAGGCGCTTGCGCTCCATGCGGGCCTCCGCGATCACGTCCTCCGGACCGGCCACGAGCGAGCCCACCGGGGCGCACAATCCCTTGGAGAGGCAGCACATCACCGTCGTCACGGGGGCCGCCCACTCCGACGCCGGCACGCCCGTGGCCACTTCCGCGTTGAAGAGCCGCGCCCCGTCCAGGTGGACAGGGAGGGGCCCCGACGCCTCGACGACCGCGTGCAGCGCTTCGAGCGACCAAGGCGCGCCGGAGGCCGCCATGTGCGTGTTCTCGATGCTGACCAGAGACACAGCCGGCTGATGGTGGTCCGACGCCTGGCGAGCCCACGACACGTCGTCGGCGCCGATGGTGCCGTCGTCGTCCTCGACGGCGATGAACTGGACCCCAGCGTTCTTGGCCGCCGCGCCGTACTCGTAGGCCATGACGTGCTGGCGCCAGCCCACCAGAACCGCCGTACCGGGCCGGGTGAGCACGCGGAAGGCGACCTGGTTGCCCATCACGCCCGATGTAACGAACAACGCAGCTGGCTTGCCCACACGCGCTGCGAAGGCCTCCTCGAGGGCGCGCACCGTCGGGTCCTCCCCGTAGTCGTCGTCGCCCACCGCGGCCTCGGCCATGGCCCGACGCATGGCGGGTGTCGGCTGCGTGACTGTGTCGCTCCGCAGGTCGACCAGGTCGGGCATCGGCGCTCAGGTTAACGGCGCGCCGTTAACCTGCGGCGGTGACCACGCCCTCCACCCGGCCCGACGCGAGTTTTGCCTCCTATGTCCCCGCGGCCCGCCCGAGCATCCACGAGCTGCTCGATGTCGAGGTCCTCGAGGCGAGCCCGGAAAAGGTCGTGCTGCGCCTCCCCGTGAACTGGAAGGTCCACCAGCCCTACGGCATCCTCCACGGCGGCGTCTCGGCTCTCCTCGCCGAATCGGCGGCCAGCCTTGGCGGATCCCTCGCCGCCGACCCCGCACGCGGCGTCGTGGGCATTGAGCTCAACGCCAGCCATCTGCGGCCGCTCCGCGACGGCCACCTCACGGCCACGGCCACGCCGATCCGGGTGGGGCGGACGGTACAGGTCTGGCGGATCGCCCTCACCGGCGATGACGGCCGTGCCGTCTGCGAGGCACGCTGCTCGCTCGCCGTGGTCGACGCGCCGGCCGATGACGCGACCGGGAGCGTGCGGACGCCCGGGCAGGAATAGGCAGCCAGGCGGCACCGGCGTACTATGTCGGTGTGACCCCGGTAGGAAGCGGAGCACGCCGTCCCTCCCTCGGCCTGATCATTCCGACCTCTACCCAGGGAGAACTCGCACCCAAAGGTGGTGCTACCTTAGGTACTACCGACAGCGCTTCGGCCGTTGCCGAACTGTGCCGGCGGGCCGAGGCCGCGGGCGCCGACGCCCTCTGGGCGACCGACCATCTCTTCTGGCCCCACCCGATCGCGGAGCCCCTGACGAGCCTCGCGGTCGCCGCCACGGCCACCGCCCGGGTGCGCCTGGGCACGTGTGTGCTCCAGCTGCCGTTGCGCCAGCCGGCCGCCGTGGCCAAGCAGGCCACCGCCCTCCAAATGCTCTCGGGCGGACGCTTCGTGCTCGGCCTGGGCGTGGGGAGCCACGAAGCCGAGTACGCGCGGGCCGGCGTCGACTACCACCAGCGGGGCCGGCTCATGGACCGTGGCGTGGCGCTCTTGCACGCAGCGTGGGACGCCGGGGCGGACTACCGGCAGGCGCCGTCCGGGCCACCGGTCCCCCTGTGGTTCGGCGGCGCCAGCGCCGCGGCCCGGCGCCGGGCGGCCGCTCTGGGCGCCGGGTGGATCCCGCTCTTCCTCACGGCCTCCGAATACGAGGAGTCTCTCGCCGCGCTGCGGCGGGAGACGGAGGCGGCGGGACGCGATCCCGAGGCCGTCGAGCCCGGTGTCGTGGTGTTCGCCTGCGTCGGCGACGACAGCGAGACGCCGGCCCGCGGCGCGGCCTGGCTTTCGCAGCTGTATCGCCTGCCGGCGAAGTCGTTCAGACGCCACCTGGTGGCGGGCCCGCCGGAAGCCTGTGCGGCTGCGCTGGCGCGTTACGCCGACGCCGGAGCCCGCCACATCGCGGTGATGGTGGCCGGGGCACCCGCGCTCGAGCATTTCACCCTGCTTCGGGCTGCCTTCCTTCACGGAGCGGGCCCCGAGGCCGTGTCCACGCTCCACGCTCTGGCGGGGGTGTCCGCATGACCGCGCCCGAGGTCGCCATCCTCGGCACCGGCATGACGGACATGAGCCGCCGCGACCTGTCGCTCGAGATGATGGCCTATCAGGCGACGCACGAGGCGCTCGGCGACTCCGGCGTCGCCCCCCACGAGCTCGGACTGGTGATCATGGGCAACGCCTTGGCCGGACGGTTGAGCGACCAGGGATGCATGCGCGGCCAGAGCTGGCTGCGCAAAGCGGGCCTCGGCGACGTCGCCATCGTCAATGTCGACAACTCGTGCGCCGGCGGCGCCTCCGCCCTGCATCTGGCGACGATGGCCGCGACGGCCAGCGATCGCCCCGTGCTGGCACTCGGCGTCGAGAAGATGTGGACAGGCCATCGCGGCGAGACGATCGCCGGCATTGAGGACGGCCTGCCCGTCGAGTACCGGGTGGACCTGCACGAGCGCCGCCATGAGGACGACAACCCGGCCGGGAGCATCCTGATGGGGCTCAACAACGCCTGGGCGCAACGCCTGATGGCGGAGGCGGGCGCCACGCCCCGTCAGGTCGCCGCCGTGGCGGTGAAGGCATTCGACCACGCGGCGCGCAACCCGCTGGCCCAGTGGCAGCGCACGGTGACCATCGACGAGGTCCTCCGCTCCGCCCAAGTCGCCGGCGTGCTCACCCGCCTCATGTGCAGCTCGTTCACCGACGGCGCCGCGGCGGTCGTCCTCGGTGGCCCGGCGGTTCCGACGCCTGCGTCGGCCCCCCGTATCATCGGCTCCGTGGCGCGCACCGGCAACGGCTCCCTCGACTACCACGACCGCCTGACCCAGACGGCGGAGGCGGCATGGGAGGCCTTCGGGTTCGGACCCGGCGACGCCGACGTCGTCGAGCTGCACGATGCGACTGCTCCCGAGGAGCTCTACGCCCTGGAGTCGCTCGGCTTCTTCGGCACCGGGGAGGCCGGTCCGGCGACCGAGGCCGGCCGAACGGGCGTGGACACGCCGGGCCTCGTGGTCAACCCGAGCGGCGGACTGCTCGGCCGCGGGCACCCCTTGGGCGCCACGGGGCTGGCCCAGGTGGTGGAGCTCGCGACGCAGTTCCGGGGCCGTGCGGGTGACCGCCAGGTCGGCGCGGCCCGTCTGGGCGTGGCCGTGAACACGGGCGGCATCATTTATGGCGACGCCGGCTTCGTCGGCATCCACGCCGTCCGCGCCGGGTCCGCCGCGTGAGCGGGATCCGGATCACCGGTTGGGGCATTGCCGTACCGGACAAGGTGGTCACCAACGACGACATGGCCGCCCGCCTCGATACGAGCAACGAGTGGATCGTGGAACGGACGGGGATCCGCCAGCGCCACATCGGCGGAAGCACGTCGGGGCTGGCCATTGAGGCCGGCCAGGCGGCGCTGGCTTGTGCCGGGAGGAGCGCCGACGACATCGCTCACGTGGTCCTGGCGACCACGACGCCCGACTGCATCGTGCCCGGGACCGCACCGAGCGTGCAGTACGGCCTCGGCATTCACGGGGGTGCCTTCGACATCAACGCGGCCTGTTCGGGCTTCGTCTACGGGTTGATCACGGTGGCCGGGCTGATCGCCGTCGGCTCGGGCCCCGTTCTCCTCATCGGCTGCGACACGCTGTCGAAGATCACCGACATGGACGACCGCAAAATCGCCATCATCGTCGGCGACGGGGCCGGCGCCGTCGTCGTCGAACCGATGGACGGACCTGGTGCGCTGCTCAGCTGGAACATGAGTGCCGACGGATCGCTCAAGCATCTGCTCAAGTGCGAGCACGGCGGCACGTTGTACATGGACGGCAAGGAGGTCTTCCGCCGCGCCGTGCGCGTCGTCGTCGAATCGGCGGAACAGGCGATGGCCGATGCAGCCGTCGGCCCCGACGACGTCTCGCTGATGATCCCCCACCAGGCGAACGTGCGGATCATCACGGCGGCGTGCCAGCGGCTTGGCATCCCCGAGGAGCGGACCGTGGTGGTGATCGACCGCTACGGCAACACTTCCTCGGCTTCCGTCCCTCTCGCCCTGCACGATGCCGTTGCGGACGGGCGGGTGCACGACGGTGACACGTTGCTGCTGACCGGGTTCGGCGGCGGCATGACGTGGGCCAGCGCGGTCCTCCGCTGGAACGCGTGAGCCTCGGAGGCGCGGGCGGCGGCCCGCCCCTTGTGATCCTGGCCGCGGGGCGCGCCAAGCGGTACGGAGGCGCCAAGCCGCTCGCTCCGGTCGGCCCCCACGGCGAAGCCGTCATCGACCTGGTGGCCAGCGACGCCCGGGCCGCGGGCTTTGGCACGATCGTCCTCGTGATCGGGCCGTCGACTGGTCCTGCCATCCGGTACCACGTGGCGCACACGTGGCCCCGCGATGTGGACGTTCGCTTCGCCGACCAGTCCGCGCCGCTCGGAACGGTCCACGCCGTGTTGTGCGCGAGCGAGCACGTCACCGGTGCACCCTACGGCGTCAGCAACGCCGACGACGTCTACGGCGTAAATGGCTGCCGGCTCCTCGCCGCGCACCTACGCGAGCATCCGGCCGCCAACGCGCTCGTGGGATACCGGCTGGCCGACGCCATCATCGGCCGCTCCCCCGTCACCCGCGGCATCTGCCGCGTGCGTCAGGACGGCACGCTGCTCGGGGTCGACGAGCGCCGCCAGGTGTCGGCAACGGAGGAGGGCGACTTCGTCGCCGCCGACGGCCGCGAGCCGACGGTCCTCTCTCCCGACGCCCGGGTCTCCATGAACCTGTGGGGGTTCACCACGAGGTTCCACGAAGTTCTCCAAGCCACCATGGCGGCCGCTGTCGACGCGTCCGAGGAACGGGAGGTCCTCCTCCCCGAGGCCGTCGCCTCGTCCCTCGGTGACACCGCGTTCCAGGTGCTCGAGGCGGACGGGAAGTGCATCGGGGTCACCCATCCCGATGACTTGGTGCTCGTGCAAGAGGAGCTGAACCGCCAGGTGGCCACGGGCGAGCGGCCGGACGGGCTCTGGCCGCGACCCGCGCCGACAACCGACGGGCCCGGCCCGCTGAACGACGGGCTGCGGACGCGACGCAACCCCGAGTAACCGTTCGGCCGAAGCCTCCCGTGCTCCTCGGGGCCACGTCAGCGACGGCCCAATGGCCTCCGACGGAGATCGTGTCGGACAACCCCCGCCCGAGCCGGCCCCGGTGGCTCCAGGGAAGCCACCGGTGACGCACCACGGACCATCTACATCGGATCTTCCAACCCACTCCGGTCACGCTCCCCTTGCGGGGCTCGATCCCATCCCTCGATCCTGCCTTGCAGCATTCTCTCGGCTTCCCTGCGTTCTGCCTTGCGGCTTCCCTTCGGGCTTCCCTCGCTCCCACCTTCCGGTGTTCGCTTGAGGTTCGGCGGGCTTTCTTCTCCGATCTGAGGACAGGTTGCGCCTCTGGTCACCCCGAGGTCAATGGCGTCTCGCGAAATCCAGACGTTCTCCCCACCTTTCTTCTGCTCATCCCCAGTCGCCGCGTGCGCCGTCCCCAGCTCTTCCCCAATGGCCGGTGACCTGGGCCGACGGACTCTCTTCAGAGCGGCGTCACGTACGCCCCGGAGATCCCGCCGTCCACCAGAAAGGTCGACGCTGTCATGAACGACGAGTCGTCCGAGGCCAAGAACGCGGCGGCCGCCGCGATCTCCGAGGCCTCCCCGAAGCGGCCCATCGGGACGTGCACGAGGCGGCGGGCCGCCCGCTCGGGGTCCTTGGCGAACAGCTCCTGCAGCAATGGCGTGTTCACCGGCCCCGGGCACAGCGCGTTCACCCGCACCCCCTGGCGGGCGAACTGCACGCCCAGCTCGCGCGACAGCGCGAGCACGCCGCCCTTCGACGCGGTGTAGCTGATTTGGCTCGTTGCCGCGCCCAGGACGGCGACGAACGAGGCCGTGTTCACGATCGACCCCTTGCCGCGGGCGAGGAGGTGCGGCAGCGCGTGCTTGCAGCAGAGGTACACCGACGTGAGGTTGACGCGCTGCACGCGCTCCACGCGTCGAGCCCCGTGTCGAGGATGGAGTCGTCGTCGGGCGGGCTGATGCCGGCGTTGTTGCAGCAGATGTCGATGCGGCCCTGCCGGGCAACCACCTCGGCGTACAGGGCTTCCACCTCGTCGGAGGACGTCACATCGGCTCTGACGAACACGCCGCCCACCGCGGCGGCCAGCGCACCGCCTGCTTCCTCGTCCAGGTCGACCACCACCACGGTCGCGCCCTCGGCGGTGAAGCGCTCGCACATGGCCTTCCCGATGCCACCGGCACCGCCGGTGACGACGGCGACGCGGTCGACCAGCCGGCGCGCGTAGGGGGAGGTGGCGGTGGACGTCTCGGTCATGGCTCTCCGTTCCGGTGTGTCCGATTCACTCAGAGCTGAGGAAGACATTCTTGGTGTCGGTGAAGGCATGGAGAGCGTCGGGTCCGAGCTCTCGGCCGAGGCCCGACTGCTTGACCCCGCCGAACGGCGTCCAGTAGCGCACCGACGAGTGCGAATTGACAGAGAGCGTCCCGGTCTCGACCGCGCGCGCCACGCGCAGGGCACGCCCGACGTCGCGCGTCCAGAGCGACCCCGAGAGCCCGTAGGGCGTGTCGTTGGCCAGGCGCACGGCGTCGGCCTCGTCCTCAAACGGGATGACGACCACGACCGGTCCGAAGATCTCCTCGGTGGCCGCCCGGTGGCCCGGGTCGACCGGCGCCAGCACCGTGGGAGCGAACCAATAGCCCGGCCCGTCCGGGCAGACGCCCCGGACGGCCACGGGCGCGTCCTCGGGCACGAACGACGCCACCGCCGCCCGCTGGGTCTCCGAGATGAGCGGGCCCATCTCGGTCTCCTCGCGGGTGGGATCGCCGACCACAACGCCTTTGACGGCCGGCTCCAACAGGGCCAGGAAGGGCTCGTAGACGGACCGCTCGACGAGGATGCGCGAGCGTGCGCAGCAGTCCTGCCCGGCGTTGTCGAACACACCGTAGGGCGCGCGGGCGGCGGCGAGCTCCAGGTCGGCGTCGGCGAACACGATGTTGGCGCTCTTGCCTCCGAGCTCCAGCGTCACCCGCTTCACCTGCTGGGCACACCCCGCCATGACGGCGCGGCCCACCTCGGTCGAGCCGGTGAAGCAGACCTTGCGCACCGCGGGATGGGCGACGAAGCGCTGGCCCACCACGCTGCCCTTGCCGGGCAGGATCTGCAGGACGCCCTCGGGCAGCCCCGCCTCGCAGCGCGAGCTCGCCGATCCGCAGTGCGCTCAGCGGCGTCAGCTCCGCCGGCTTCACGACGACCGTGTTGCCCGCGGCCAGCGCCGGCGCGAAGCCCCAGCCGGCGATGGCCATCGGGAAGTTCCACGGGACGATGACGCCGACGACGCCGAGAGGCTCGTGGAACGTGACGTCGATGCCGCCGGGCACCGGGATCTGGCGGCCGCTCAGCCGCTCGGGGGCCGCGGCGTAGTACTCGATGACGTCGCGCACGTTGCCCGCCTCCCAGCGGGCGTTCCCGATCACGTGGCCGCCGTTGGCGACCTCCAGCCCGGCCAGCTCCTCACGGTGGTCGTCGAGGGCGGCGGCGAAACGCCGCAGCAGCCGGGCCCGGTCCCCCGGCGCGACGCCGCGCCAGGGGCCGAACGCGTGGGCCGCCCGGGCGATGGCGGCGTCGGTCTCCTCGGCGGTGAGCCCCTCGACGGTGGCGATGACCTCCTCGGTGGCCGGATTGCGGACGTCCACGCAGTGATCTTTGCCGATGGCGCCCATGGTGTGACTTGGTACGGTGCGGGGCCGTGCCCGACGCGACCGAGCCGACCGTGCAGTTCAACCTGGCCAAGGCCTTCGACACGCTCGTCGAGCCCTTGGGCGACCGGGAGGCCGTCGTCTGGCGCGACCGCCGCCTCAGCTTCGCCGACGTCGCCGACCGCTCGAAGCGCCTCGCCGCCTACCTGCACGGGCGCGGCCTGAAGGTGTACCGCGAGCGAGCCGAGCTCGAGCGCTGGGAGTCGGGACAGGACCACGTGGCGCTCGCGCTCTACAACGGCAACGAGTATCTGGAGGGCATGCTCGGCTCCTACCGCGCCCGGGTCGGCCCCTTCAACGTCAACTACCGCTACGTCGGGCAGGAGCTGCGCTACCTGCTGAACGACGCGCAAGCCACGCGCGCTCATCTTGCACTCGTCGCTCGCCCCCACCTTCGCCGAGGTGCTGCCCACGTTGGACTCGCCGCCGGACGTGCTGCTGCAGGTGGAGGACGAATCGGGCCATCCCCTCCTCTCCGATGCGGAGTGGTACGAGGAGGCGTTGACCACATCCTCGCCCGAGGGCGCACCGGTGGACCCCTCCCCCGACGACCTCTACATCCTCTACACGGGAGGCACGACCGGAATGCCCAAGGGCGTGTTGTGGCGCCAGCACGACATCTTCATGGCGGCCATGGGCGGGCGGAAGGTCGGCACGTGGGAGATCGTCACCAGCTACGAGGGGATAGTGGAGCGGCTGGCCGAGAGCTTCCCGCTCCGCCTCATGGTGCTGCCGCCGCTGATGCACGGCGCGGCGCAGTGGGCCTCGTTCATGCTCTGGGCGCAGGGGGCCACGCTCGTCTTCCCCGACGAGACGCGCCGGGTGGACCCCGACGACGTGTGGTCCACCGTCGAGCGCGAGAAGGCGAACACCATGACGATCGTGGGCGACGCCGTGCTGCGCCCGCTGCTGCTGCAGCTCGACAAGAAGTCCTACGACCTGTCGTCGTTCTTCGCCGTGGGCAACGGCGGCGCGCCACTCACGCCGGCGGTGCGCGCGATGGCGATGGAGCGGCTGCCCGACCTCGTGATCTCCGACTCGGCCGGTGCGTCGGAGACCGGCGCCCAGATGCACGTGACCTCGGTCGACCCGGTCGAGGTCGGGACGTTCATTCCCGGGCCCGGCACCGTGGTGGTCGACGAGACCCTGACGCGGGTGCTGGCGCCGGGGCACGAGGGCAACGGGTGGCTGGCGCAGACGGGGAACGTGCCGTTGGGGTATCTCGGGGACGAGGCCAAGACGGCGCGCACCTTCCCCATGATCGAGGGGGTCCGCTACTCCATCCCCGGGGACCGGGCCCGGGTCCTGCGCGACGGGGCGATCCAGTTGCTGGGACGGGACTCGGTCACGGTCAACTCGGGTGGCGAGAAGATCTTCGTGGAGGAGGTGGAGCGGGCCATCGCCGGGCACCCCGCCGTGGCCGACGTCGTCGTGACCGGCCGCCCCTCGGAGCGCTGGGGCCAGGAGGTCGTGGCGGTCGTGCAGCTGGCCGAGGGTGCCTCGACGACCGCCGGCATCGGTGGTGGAGCACGCCTCGGCGCACATCGCCCGCTACAAGCTGCCCAAAGAGGTGGTGTTCGTCGAGCGGATCCAGCGCTCGCCCTCGGGCAAGGCGGACTACCGCTGGGCCGCCGAGACCGCGGTCAAGGACGCGGCCGGGGCGTAGGCCGGGCGGGCTGCGGGACCGGAGACGGGGCCTACGACGACGATCGTCACGACACCGCGGCTCGTCCTGCGACCGTTCACCGACGTGGACCGGTCGCCCTTCTTCGCGCTGAACACCCATCCCCTGGTCGTCGAGTCGCTGGGTTCGTCGCCCACCCGGGAGGAGAGCGATGCGCTGGTCGACCGTTTCATGGAAGAGCTCGAGCGGGAGGGCTGGGGGCCGTGGGCGGTCGAGGTCCCCGGGTCCGGCGGCGGCGCCGTGCCCTTCGTGGGCATGGTCGGCCTGCACCGCGTGAACCCGGCGCTCCCGTGCGCGCCCGCGGTCGAAGCGGCGTGGCGGCTGCACCCGGACCACTGGGGCCACGGCTACGCCACCGAGGCCGCGGCCGCCTCGCTCGACTACGGGTTCGGACCGGCGGGCCTGGACGAGATCATCGCCTTCACCACCACGCGCAACGTGCGCTCGCAGGCGGTGATGGAGCGCATCGGCATGGTGCACGACCCGGAGAGCGACTTCGACCACCCGCGCCAGCCCGAGGGCAGCCGCGCTGCGCCGGCACGTGCTGTACCGGGTCGCGGGCCGAGCAGCGGCGGCGTACGGTGGCGCCCTCATGACACCCCGACGGAAGACCGACGGCGACGGGGTCCGGCGCCTGCAACGCTGCGAGTGGGCCCAAGGACCCGAGATGATCCCGTACCACGACACCGAGTGGGGCGTGCCCGTGCACGACGACACCACCCACTTCGAATTCCTGGTGCTGGAGGGCGCACAGGCCGGACTGAGCTGGCTGACCATTTTGAAGCGGCGCGCCGGCTACCGGAAGGCGTTCGCCGGCTTCGACCCGGCCAAGGTGGCCCGCTTCACACCCGCCCGGGTGGAGAAGCTGCTGGCTGACCCCGGGATCATCCGCAACCGGGCCAAGGTGGAGTCCGCCGTGCGCAACGCGAAGGCCTTCCTGGCGGTGCAGCGGGAGTTCGGCTCGTTCGACACCTATGTGTGGGAGTTCGTGGGCGGACAGCCGGTCGTCAACAAATGGCGTCGCATGACGCAGGTGCCGCCGACGAGCCCGGCGTCGGAGGCGATGAGCGCCGACCTGCGTCGACGCGGCTTCGGCTTCGTGGGGCCGACGGTGTGCTACGCACACCTGCAGGCGACCGGGCTGGTCAACGACCATGTGGTGGGGTGCTTCCGCTACGCGGAGCTCACCGGCAGTAGCGGTCTCACACGGCGCGGGACATGAGGACCCGGGCGCCGAAGCGCGCCATCACCGGCTCCTCGGCGGGGAGGGCGCGTGCGGCGTACCACTCGTCGACCGGGCCGACCTCGACGAAGCCCTCCGACGCGTAGAACGGGCCGTTCCACGGGACGTCGCGGTAGGTGGCGAGCGTGAGCTCGCGGTAGCCGGCCTCGTGCGCCCAGGCGCAGGCGGCCCGGAGAAGGGCGCGGCCGATGCCGCGGTGGCCGTGGTCCGGATGCACCGACAGCTGTTCCAGGTGGGCGCCGCGCCGCCAGGGCGTCTATGCGGCACAGCCCCAGCGGGGGGTCGCCCGCCACCAACACGACCAGGGCGGCGGAGAACTCCTGCACGGTGCCCGGGCCGGGCAACGGGCCGATGCCGAGCGCGTCGAACATGGTGTCGGCGGCGGCTTCGAGGGGGGGCAGGAGCGGCATCTCGTCGGGGCGGGCGGGTCGGATGCGCTCCGTGTCTGGCACCCGGGCGACGGTAGACGCGCTGGAGTTGGTCATGTCGAATCAAGTCGAAGGTGGGTCGCCGGCGCTGGGCTGGAGTAGAAAAGCGGGCGCCATGGCCCCAAAGCTGTCGGTCTGTTGCGTCAGCGCCGATCCGCTGCCGCGGACGGCCGCGATTCTCCGACTTTTCCGTGATGTGGCCGATGAGATCGTCTGTGCCGTGGATGCTCGGGTGCCGGAGGGTGAGCTCGCGTCACTCGACGGCGTGGCGGACGTGTTGAAGCGCTGTGCGGTGGACCCCTCGACCGGTGTCGAACGATGTCTTCCCTGGGTTTATGGTCTCTGCGGCGGACAATGGATCCTGCGCATCGACAACGACGAAGTGCCGGGTCGCGGGCTTCTGGACGCCCTTCCCAAGCTGGTGGAATCGACCGACGTGCTCCAGTACGTCCTCCCGATGCGCTGGCTGTTCCCGGATCCCGATCACTTCATTGACGAACGCCCCTGGAGCGAGGACTGGCACATTCGACTGGTCCGGAACGACCCGGTCGCCCTCCGGTTCCCAGGCCGGATCCACACCGACCTCTTCGGCGTCGAACCGCTCCGCTACCTGAACCTTCCCCTGTATCACCTCGACTGCGTCGTCACCAGTAGGCAGCAGCGAGAGCAAAAGGCCGCAAGGTACGAACGCGCTGCGCCCGGCCTGGAGACGATGCCCGGTTGGTCACCGAACAACCACTACCGGCCCGAACAGTTCCAGCGTCGTCCCTCGTCCGTGGTCCCGCGTCAGGACGGACGACTTATTGCCGAGGTCCTGAACGCCTCGCAAGGCGAGCACCAGGATCATTGGAACGACGCGCGGCCGAACCGATCCCCGATTGAGATTGTGCAGCAAGACGAGGTCGATCAGCGCTGGCCGCTCCGGGTCGTTCCCGAGAGCGCCTATAGGGCGACGTGGCACTCGGTCGCAATGGCCGACGCACTCGATGCCGCGCAGCCCCATCGCATCTTCGTCGAGGTGTCCAACGACGGAACCGAGATCTGGCCCTGGGGTAACCAGCTCCCGGCTTTTCGACTCTCCTACCGTTGGTTGAGCGGCGATGGAACATCCGTCATTGCCGACGGTCACCCCACTCCCTTCACCGCGGACGTGCACCCCGGAACGACCGCCCTTCAGCCCATGAACGTCATCGGCCCCAATGAGCCTGGCGAATACAGGATTCAAATTCGCACTCGTGCATGAAGGCGTCCGGTGGTTCGCCCTGGGTCCGGACTTCAGGATTTCCGTCAAGCGGTCGCGCAGCCCGTTGTCCTAGCGTGCACCCTGTGCGCGCGGTCATTTGCCACGAGCTCGGGCCTCCGTCGGTGCTGCGGGTCGACCAGCGGCCCGATCCCGAGTCCCCACCGGGCGGCGTGGTCGTGGCCGTGGAAGCGGCGGGCGTGAACTTCGTCGACGCGCTGTTCGTGGCCGGGCAGTACCAGATAAAGCCGGCACTGCCCTTCACCCCGGGGAGCGAAGTCGCGGGGCGAATCGTCTCGGTGGCCGACGGCGTGACCGGGCTGTCCGTGGGTCAACGTGTGCTCGCCAACACGGGGCTCGGCGGGTACGCCGGACGGGTCGCCGTGACGGCGGGCGCGGTGGTGCCGTTGCCCGACCGGCTGGAGGCGCCGCAGGCGGCGACGTTCACCCAGAGCTACAGCACGAGCCTGTTCGCATTGCGCGAACGGGCCCGGGCCGGCCCGGGCGAGGCGGTGCTGGTGCTGGGCGCCGGTGGCGGCATCGGGCTGGCCGCCATCGGGGTGGCAGGTTCGCTGGGGTGCCGCGTGCTCGGCGTCGCATCGAGCGAGGAGAAGCGCGCGGCCGCACAGGCGGCCGGCGCCGACGCGGTGCTCGACCCTGCGACCGACTCCGTCAAGGACGCGGCGCGGGCCTGGGCCGGCGGCACTGGGGTCGACGTGGTCGTCGACCCGGTCGGCGGCGAGCTGGCCGAGCCGGCGCTGCGCGCGCTGGGTGACGGCGGGCGCTACTTGGTGATCGGGTTCGCGTCGGGTGCCATCCCGGCCCTGCCGCTCAACCAGGTGCTGCTGCGCAACCGGACCGTCCTCGGGATCGACTGGGGCGTGTGGGCCATGCGCCACCCCGCCGAGCAGGGCGCGCTTCTGGGCGAGTTGCTGGGGTTGGTCGCGCGGGGGTCGATAGAGCCCGTGCGACCCACCGAGTACCCCCTCGACGACGTGGCCCGCGCGCTGGACGACCTCCTTGGCCGGCGCATCGTCGGCAAGGTCGCCCTCATCCCCTGAGGCGGCCCCGCTGCTGACAGCGCGACCGACACGGTTGTGCGTCCGTTGTGCGCCCGTGACCCAACCAGGACTCAAGTCGGGCGAGATCGCGCCGTCAATGAAGAATGGGGGAAGTGGGGGGAAGTCATGTCTGAGACGGCCATGGCGCCGAATGAGGGAAGGGTCGCGCTGAACGGGCATTCCGCGGGCGAGCGGCGGATAGCGCCGCCGGTGCCGTACCGGGTGCCCACGAAGGTCCGGTGGGTGCTCGGCGTCGCCTCGGCGTTGGTCGTGGCGTTGGTGATCTCGCTGATCGTGCGCCCGATCGGCTCGTACTCCGAGCCGATCGACGGGTGGAGCGTCGCCCTGCTCGAGATCGCGGTCGGCCTCGTTTGCCTCGGCCGCTACTTCGAGCGCTCCTGGCACACCAGTAACCGCGTAGGACGGACGTTTCCGCTCTTGCTGGGCGCCGGCTTGGTGTCGTGGGGCGTCGGCGACTTCGTCCTCACCGCGTTGGGCCCCGACGCGCCCGTCCCGTCCGCCGCGGACATCTTCTACACCGGCTTCTTCGTCCTGGCCTTCGTGGGTTTGGCCGTCCTGATCCGGCGGGGCAACCGCAGTTCGCTCCTTGCGACCGCCCTCGACGGCGTCATCGCCGGGCTCGGCGTCGCCGCCGTTTCCGCCGCCTTCGTGGTCAGCGAAGTCATCCAGGTCACCCAAGACGGAAGGCTGGCCGCCGTCACGGAGCTGGTCTACCCGTTGGGCGACGTCCTCCTGCTCGCGCTCTGCATCGGAGCCCTGGCCGTCCTGCCCCGGGGCTACCGGCCCTTCTTCGCGATCGCCAGCGTCGCCCTCGCCGCCAACGCGCTCGGCGACGCGTTCAACCTCCTCCAGCCGGACAGCCGCTTCGGCTACATCGCCAACGGGGCGGCCTGGCCCATTTCGATCACCCTCCTGGCCATCGGCGTCTGGGTCCTCAAGGCTGACATTGAGGTGCCGCGCGTCGACCGCGTCCCCGGGTTCACCCTGCCGTCTATCGGCGCCTTGATCGGCTTGGTCGTGCTGTTCCTGGCCAGTGTGGCGCACATCGGCCGCCCCGCGGTGGGCCTCGCCACGGCCACCCTCCTGGTGGCCGGCGTGCGCCTGGTGCTGAGCGCCCGCGAGGTGCAGGAACTGAAATCGGCGCGCTTCATCTCCCTGATCGACAAGACCTGGGACCTGATCGTGGTGGCGGAAGCGGACCTCCGCGTCGCCTATGTCACCCCGTCGTCCGAGCGCGTGCTCGGCTACCCGCCGGACGCCTTGGAGGGGGTGCCCTTCACCGACCTGGTTCACCCGGACGACTCGGGGATCCTGAACGAACGGCTGACCGGATTGGCCGAGGACGGGAGCGAGGCCGCTTCCTTCGAGGTCCGCATGCGCCATGCCAACGGCGAGTACCGCGTCATCGCATGGAGTGCGGCGAACCACCTCCACGACGCATCGGTGACGGGCTACGTGCTGAACGGCGGCGACGTCACCGAGGCGCGCCAGGCCGCGGCCGACCTCGTGGCCGCTCGCGACGCGGCGCTCGTGGCCTCGAAGACGAAGTCCGAGTTCGTGTCGATGATGAGCCACGAGATCCGGACGCCCATGAACGGCGTGATCGGCCTGACGGAGCTCCTCTTGGAGACCGAGCTGGAAAAGGAGCAGCTCGAACTGGCGTCCGGCGTCAAGGTCTCAGCCGAGCGCCTGCTCGTCATCATCAACGACATCCTGGACTTCTCGAAGATCGAGGCGGGCAAGCTCGAAATTGAGGAAGCGCCGCTCGACGTGCACGACGTCATGGACGACGCCGGCCGCATTTTGGCCAACATGGCGCACGGGAAGGGCCTGGAGCTCCTGGTCGACGTGCAGCCGGAGGTGCCCGTGTCGCTCCTGGGTGACGGGACCCGGATTCAGCAGATCCTGCTCAACTTCGGGTCCAACGCCGTGAAGTTCACGGCTGAAGGCGAGGTCATCATCCGGGTCAAGGTGCTCCACGAGAACCCCGAGCGGGTCGCCCTGCGCTTCGATGTCTCCGACACGGGACTGGGCATCGCGCCCGAGGACCAGGAGCGCCTCTTCAGTGCCTTCACCCAGGCCGACGCGTCCACCACGCGCAAGTACGGCGGTACGGGCCTGGGCCTGACCATCTGCCGCCAGTTGGTCGAACTCATGGGCGGCCGCCTCGGCCTCGACAGCACGCCGGGTCAGGGCTCGACGTTCTGGTTCGAGCTTTCGCTGCAACGGGCCAACGACGCGCCCGCGAAGCGGGCAACCGGCGACACCAAGACGCTTTCGGGCCAACGCGCGCTGATCGTCGACGACAACGCGACCAATCGCCGCATCCTGCGCCAGCAGCTCCGGTCCTGGGGCGTCGAGGCGGTCGAGGCGGTGGACGGCTTCGAGGCGTTGGAGATCGCGGGGACCGCCGCGCAGGGCGGCCGCGCCTTCGACCTCGGCGTGATCGACCTCAACATGCCCGGCATGGACGGGATGGAGCTGGCCGGAGCGCTCAAGGCGGATCCCGCCACCGCGCCGACCATGCTCTTCCTCCTGAGCTCGTCGGGCACCCGGCTGGAGCCGGCGGAGTCACACCTCACCGGATTCACCGCAAGCCTCACCAAGCCGGTGCGCTCCTCGGAGCTGTTCGACTGCCTGATCACGAGCCTCAACTCCGGGCTGCATACCGAGCGGGACCAGACCGCCCGGTCGGCGCGCCCCCCGGCCGAGACGGAGCAGGCGGAGACGACTGCGACCGTCCTGCTGGTGGAGGACAACAAGGTGAACCAGCTGGTGGGCTCCAAGGTGCTCGAGAGCCTCGGCTACGCCTACGACATCGCCAACAACGGCAGGGAGGCAGTGAACGCCTTCCAGACGAGCTCCTACGACGCGGTGCTCATGGACTGCCAGATGCCCGAGATGGACGGATACGAGGCGACGGGCGCCATCCGGCGGCTGGAGGACGTCAACGAGACGCAGCGGACGCCGATCATCGCCATGACGGCTGCCGCCATGGAGGGCGACCGCGAGGCGTGCCTGGCGGCCGGGATGGACGACTTCATCACCAAGCCGGTGCGGCTGGAGATCGTCTCCGCCGTCCTGCAGCGGTGGGTGGACCAGAACATGCCGGTCTCGGAGGAGCACGAGCTCACCGTGACCGCGTCGTCTTCGGGGGGAGAGGTGTCATGAGTACGACGACGGACCCGCTCGATCGCACACAGATCGACCTGCTGCTGAGCCTCGACGAAGGCGCCGGGGACGCCCTCGCCGAGATCATCCGGGAGTTCCGCGGATGAGCTGGCAGGGACGCGAGGACCTCCGCCGCGCAATGCGTGAGCGTGACCACACTGCGCTCGCATGCACCTCGCACTCCCTCAAGGGCGCGAGTGCAAACGTCGGCGCGCAGGACCTGGCGCAGGTATGCGCCGAGTTGGAGATGCACGCGCGGCAGGTGGAATTGGTTGGCACCGACGAGTTCGCCGATCCCGACGCGCTCATGGAGCGGTTCGAGACCGAATTCACCCGCGTGCAGGTCGCCTTGATGCTCCTCGTCCCGGAGCGGGAGCGCTGACATGAAAATTTTGGTGGCCGACGACGACCCCACCAGCCGGCTCCTACTCAAGGCCATGGTGTCCAAGCTCGGGCACGACTGCGTCGTCGCCGAAGACGGATCCACCGCTTGGGAACTCCTGGCATCGGGCGGCATCGACGTGCTGCTCACCGACTGGATGATGCCGGGGGTCGACGGGCCCGAACTCTGCCGGCGTCTCCGCAACGAGGTCGGGGGCGGCTACATCTACATCGTCTTGACCACCGGCCTCGACCACCCCGAGGACGTCCTCGAGGGCATGAGCGCGGGGGCGGACGACTACCTGACCAAGCCGGTCGACACGTTCGCCGTCCGGACCCGTCTCGTGGCGGCCGAGCGTGTCACGGGGCTACACCACCAACTGGCCCAGATGCAGGCTCAATTGGAGCGGGCCAACGACGAGCTGTTGGAGCGCTCGCTCACCGACCAGCTCACGGGCCTGGGGAACCGGCGGCGGATGGATGAGGATCTCGATCAGGTGCACGCACGGGCGCTCCGGGTCGGACGCACCTACGGCGTCGCGATCTTCGACATCGACTACTTCAAGCGCTACAACGACCACTACGGCCACGTCGCCGGCGACGAGGCGCTTCGGCAGGTTGCGTCGTGCATCGACCAGATCGTCCGCTCCGGAGAGCGCGCCTATCGCTACGGCGGCGAGGAGTTCCTGGTATTGATGCCCGACTGCGGTGTCGCCGACGACGTGGCCGCGGCGGCCGACCGGATGCGGCGGGCCGTGCTCGAGGCGGCCATCCCCCACGGGGGCCGCCCGAGCGAGCCGCACCTGGTGACCCTGAGCGGCGGGGTGTCGTGCTGGGTCCCGGGCTCGCCCCTGTCGGCCCGGGCGGTGCTGGAGGAAGCGGACCAGGCGCTCTTCGACGCCAAGACCGCCGGGCGCAATCGGATCTACTCGGCCGAACCGGCGGCGGGGAGCTGGCTCAAGCCGATGGGCGGCGCCGGCGACCAGGAGCGCCTCGACGACCAGAACCAGGTCGGGGTCTCGGGCCTATGACTTCGGCTCGAATCACGAAGAGAACGCCGGGATGACCTCGGTCCCCATCAGCTCGATCGTCTGCATCACCGACTCGTGGGAGATCTTGTACGGATTGACCAGGCACAAAAGAAGGTCCACTCCCGCCTCCTCATAGGCCCTACAGGACTCGATGCACTCCTCGGGCGTTCCCAGCACGCAAGCCCCGGAGCCGGTGAGGTACTCGAGCGTGAGCAGGTCGAGCGTCCCCTCGTCGTCCCTCTGCTTCATCTCGGCAGCGTACGAGTAGGTGCCGAGCGACTGGTTGCGCTCGGCCATCCAGTCGGTCAGCGTCGCGATCTGCCGGGCCCCGGTCTTGGGGTACCACTCGAACGATTCGCGCGCCTCTGCTTCCGCCTTCTCGCGGTCGGGGCCGCAGATGGCCATGGTGAACGTCGCCGCCTGGTGGTTCACGAAGGCGCCGATGGGATCGGTGCACTGCTCGACCGCGGCGCGGTAGATGTCGATCTTTCGTTTCACCTCCGACGGCGGAAGTCCCACCGCGAACGAGCACAGCCCGAGACCGAGCTCGCCCACCTGGGCGTGCCCCTCGTCGCTCGTGGTGGCGCCCCACAGCGGCGGGTGTGGCTTCTGCCAGGGTTTGGGCTGGACCCGTCGGCGCGGCATTTGCCAGAACTCGCCCTCGAACTCGTACTCGTCGTTGGTCCAACAGCCGACGACGTGCCCGATCGCCTCCTGCCACATTTGGCGGCTCTGGCTCGGGTCGATGCCGAACCCCTCGAGCTCGGTCCGCGTCGCGGAACGCCCGCTCCCCATGTCGACCCGGCCCCCCGAGAGAAGGTCGAGGACCGCGACCGACTCGGCCGTGCGCACCGGGTGGTTGTAGGGCTTGGGCATGAGCCGGACGCCGTAGCCGAGCCGGATGCGCTCTGTGCGCGCCGCGATGGCTCCGTACAGGACCTCGGGGTTCGAGCAGTGCGAGTACTCCTGCAGGAAGTGATGCTCGACCGTCCAGAAGGCGTGCCAGCCGAAGCGGTCGCCGGCGATCGCCTCCTCCAGCGTGTGGCGGTACGCGACGAGCTCGCTGTCCTCCTCCCAAGGCCGTGGGACGGGGATCTCGTAGAACAGCGCGAACTTCATGGTGTGAGGCCCCCTTGCCGTCTGGGCATCCCCGGGACCGCCCGGGCTAAACAGTGCCCTGCTCCTATCAGCCGGGACACCGGGGCGCAACCAACCGGGCCGGACCAGACCACACGAGGAGGCGCCATGCGCGGATTGAAAGGGCGGACGTACGTCGTCACGGGAGCCGCGTCGGGTATCGGGCTGGCGACCGCGGCCCGGCTCCTCGAGGAGGGGGCCACGGTCATGGGGGCCGACGTCGCCGAACCACCGAACGCCCGAACGGTGGGACACCAGGGCGCCGGACGCTGGGCCTTCACCACCACCGATGTCACGGACGAGGCCGCGGTGCAGGAGCTCGTGGCCGCGGCGGTCGTCTTGGGCGACGGGGCGATCCACGGTCTGGTCAACGCAGCCGGCGTCGCCGGCGGCGGCCCGGTGCACATGCTGCCCCGCGGCGAATGGGACCGTGTCATCGCCGTCAATCTGACCGGCACGTTCCTCACGGCCAAGCACGTCCTCGCGCAGATGCTGACCCAGCCGGCGCGCGAGGTCGGCCAGCGGGGCTCGGTGGTGACCATCGCCAGCATCGAAGGCCTGGAGGGGACGGCAGGCGGCAGCGCCTACAGCGCGTCGAAGGGCGGCGTGGTGATCCTGACGAAGAACATGGCAATCGACTACGCCGGGCGCGGCATACGGGTGAACGCGATCTGTCCGGGCTTCATAGAGACGCCGATGACCGACACGATCTTCGGCCCGGGCATGGAGGCGGCGCGAGCGGACATCCTCCACGAGCACAAGCTGGGCCACCGCATGGGCCGGCCCGGGGAGATCGCCTCGGTGGCGGCCTTCCTGCTCTCGGACGACGCGTCGTTCGTCACCGGCCATGCCCTTCCGGTCGACGGTGCCTACACGGCGGGCCGGGACCACGGGGTCACCGAGATGCTCGGTCTCTCCGGCCCCGAGTAGCGGCCGCACGGACCCAACCTCCGTCCTGAGCTGGGACGAAGCAAAAGGAGGGCCTCCACGGGAACGAATCGCGAGGCTAGTAACGTTCGGCACCGTGTCGACCACGCGGGAACGGACGCTGGCGGCGGACGCGGTGCCCGTGGTGGCGTCATTGTGCGTGACGCCAGCGTGGGCGGATCATCTCTTGACCGCGGTCTGGGCGTTGCAGTCCCAGGGCATCCCCGTGGTCGTCGGCGGGCCCATGAGCGAGTTCATGGCCCGCTACCGGGAGGTCGGCTGCCACTGCTTGGCGGCTCGCGACCAGGCCGAGCTGCTCAACCTGGTCTGGGAGCTCTACGGGCTCCCGATCCTGGCCGTGGGCGATGCGCTCACGCTGCCGGAGAACTTCGTGGGCCGGGCGCTGCGGCTGATGGAGGACGACCTCCGCGTGGCCACGGTGTCGTTCCTGAGCAACGACGCCGGGTTCCTCAGCTTCCCCATTCGGAACGAACCCAAGCCGCAGCCTCCGGAAGGACACGATGCCCGCTCGGTCACCCGGAACCTGCGGGAGCTGGGACCGCATGGAACGCCCACGCCGATCCCGACGGCGGTCGGAGCGGCCGTCCTGCTCGCCCCCTCGGCGCTCGGGGTGGTGGGCCGGCTCAAGGTGGGCCCGGAAGGCGAGCTCGTGACTTGCATCGCCGAGTTCTCGGCGCGGGCGTGGAGCGGGGGTTCATCCATGTGCTGGACGACTCGACGTTCTATCTGCGCCACCGGGCACCGGGTGACCAGCCGCACCGGATCGGCACGGTGGACGACCTGCATCCGGTCGAACGTCATTGGCTGCACACCTCCCATCCCAACGAGGTCGAATTCGTCGACCACGACGCCAGGTCGCCGACGTCCCCGCTCGGGCTGGCACACGGTTTGGCGCGTACCAAAGCCCTCGGCCTGCGCGTGGTCATGGACGGGTCGTACCTCGGGCCGCACGAAATGGGCACGCAGGTGTCCATCCTCGCCACCGTCGAGGCGCTGAGCCGGCGCCGCGACGTCCGTGAGGTCGTCGTCGCGCTCAAGTCGCCCGCTCCACCCTATGCCGCTCGCGTCCTGTCGCTCCCCAAAGTGTCGCCCCGAGTCGTGAACTTCGAGACGCTAGAGGGGCTCGACCGATGCGACGTGGCACACCGTTTGGTGCAACCGGACCGGTGGTTCTCCGTCGACCTCTGGCGGACGGTCGCCGAGCGTGTGGTGGTGACCCTCCTCGACCTCATTGCCTATCGGAATGGCGCCTACCACGAGAACACCTTCGAATGGCTCGTGTACCGGGAGTCGCTCCGTGCCGGTGTCACGGCCGCCGACGCCGTGGTCGTGATCTCCGAAGACGTGAAATTGCAGGCCGAGATGGAGCGGCTGCCAATCGAACCGCAGCGTCTCCACGCCATCCCCTTCGGCACTGAGCACCTCACCGGGACCGAGCTGGCCGAGATCCCGCGCGAGTTGATGGCACGGGGTTTCGTCGAGGGCCAGTACGTCCTCTGCCTGGGTACCGACTATGCCCACAAGAACCGTGACCTGGCGTTGGCGGTCGTGACAGAGCTGCGCCGCCGGGGCCACGCGCACTCGCTGGTGATGGCGGGCCCCACGGTTCCGTGGGGTTCCTCCCGAGCCAGAGAGGCCGAGCTTCTCCTCCATGAAGCTGCGACGATCGCGCCGGACGTGTACGACTTGCCCGACATCGAGTCGTCCGAACGGAACTGGCTGATGCGCCACGCCGATCTGGTGCTCTATCCCTCCTCCGCCGAGGGCTTCGGCCTCGTTCCCTACGAGGCCGCGTCCTTCGGCACGCCCACCCTCTTCACCCGCTTCGGTCCGCTCCAGGAGCTGGCCCCGGACATCCCGGTCGCTGCCGAGAACTGGTCGGTTGACGCGCTAGCGGAGGCGGCGGACGCCTTACTGCGCGACCCGGCGCAATCACGGGCACAGGTTGAATCGTGCCTGGCCGCCGGCACGAAATACACTTGGGCGGCGACGGCGGAACAGCTCACCGACCTGTATCGCCGCATCGTGGCGCTCGCGCCTTGCTGAGCCGTCGATGCCTCGCTCACGAGGAGGTTTCGTGAAAGAAGCACTACAAGAAGAACTCGATCGTCTTTCCTTGACGCAGGCCCTCGTGGACGCGGAGATGGCCACGGCCCGGGTCATCGACCTGACCGAGCGTCTCGTTGATGCGCGCCAGCAACTGGTCCGGCTGCGCACCGAATTGGACCACCTGCGAATCGACTACACCCAGTACCGGGCAGAGCAACAACGGATCCAATCGTCGCCGGCCTACCGATGGGCAACCAAGCTCTTCGCGGTACGTGATGCCCTCAGGCCCTGAGCCCGGCCTGGCGCGTCCTCGTCGCGCTTTCTGGTCTACAACGGTGAGGAGTTCGTCGGTCCCTGCCTGAACTCCTTGACGAGGCTCGAGCCTGGAGCACACAGCGTTGACGTGTTGGTGCTCGATGACGCGAGCCCGGCACCCGGCTGGAGCGAGCGCTGTGACGAGATGGCGCAGGCCATGGGCTTCGGGTACTACCGGACCCCTCGGAACCTCGGCATCCCACGCAATATGAACTTGGGCCTGCTCCGAGCGGCAGACGCCGGGTACGACGCGGTGGTCCTCCTCAATGCGGACACCATTGTGCCGGCGAACATGATCCCGACGCTCGTACGCCCCCTCATTCAGGATCCGTCTATTTCGTCGGTCACGGCCTGGTCGAACAACTCGAGCGTGTACTCCATTCGCAACGACGACCCCGACCGTCTTGCGGAGCTCCCCGAGATCATCAACTGGCTCTCCCAACGGCTCGACGAGGAATTCGGGGGAGAGGTCATCCCCATTCCCTCGGCGGTCGGGTTCTGCATGGCCATACCAGCGTCGGTCGTCAAGGACGTGGGACTCATGGATCCGGTGTTCGGGAGAGGCTATTCCGAAGAAATCGATTGGTGTCTCCGCAGCCACACGATGGGGTACCACTCGGTTCTGGCTCCGTCGTGCTTCGTCTATCACGCCGGAAGCGGCATCACGAAGGCGGAGGGCATCGTCGGCGAGAGCGATCGCGCCGTCGACGCGCACGACGCGATCATCAACGAGCGATACCCCCTCTATCGCTCCCAACTCACCGCGTTCGCCGCGTCGAGCATCATCGACGGAATGTGTGAGCGCGGCCTGAGACGGATCGTCATCGCGGCGGCCCGCGAGCAGGGGTACCGGGTGGAGGCGAGCCGGCTGCACCACCTCCCGAGCGACGTCGACCTGGTCCGGTTCCGGATCGACCCCGACGGTCCCACACTGGCCATTACTGCCTCGTATGAGGGATTCGAGGCCTCGTTCCCCGTGGGCGAAGGGGGCGTCCTCCCCACGGTGGAGGCCATCGTCGGCCTCCCACCGCACGAGATCCGGATTCTGGACCGCGGACGTCTGAGCGACGAACTCGAAGCGGCCGCCGGGCAGTCGGCCAAGACGCCGGTTCGTCGGGCACCATACCGAGAGCGCGTCTTGTAATGGCAAGATCAGGCAACGGGCTCTGGTCCGGCGGCACCACAGTTCTTCGCCGAGCCGCCGCGCTCGTCGGCGTCGATCGGACCGCGCTCCCTTCACCCATTTCCGAAGGCGGACCTTTCGAGCAGATCGAGACCGACGTCGGTTCTGTGTGGATACAGACGGGCGACGAGGTCATGCGTCCGTACCTCGCCAGACGAAGGAGCTGGGGGGAGTCGACCGCAGCGGTCCTCGACAAGTTGCTCGCCCCGGGTGCGCGTTTTCTCGACGTCGGAGCCCACGTCGGGTACTTCAGTCTCTTCGCCAGTTCACTCCAACGTGGGATCGAGATCGACGCGGTCGAACCCCATCCGATCCTGCACAGTCTGCTCCAAGCCAATTTATGGGCCAACAAGGTCTTCGCCCGCGTCCATCACACGGCTCTCGGAGACACGACCCACCTGGCTTCTATGTCCTCGACGCCCATGAACACGGGTGACTGTCGCGTCGGAATGGTCAAGCCAGACAACCGATACCACCTCCTCGTACCCGTACTCTCCGCGGACGAGCTCTTTCCTCGGCGGACCTTTGACGTCGCCAAGATCCACGTGCAGGGATACGAGCTCGAAGTGGTTCTTGGCATGGAGCGGATCGTCCGGCAGTCCCCCGCGATCACCCTCGTGGTGGCGTTTTGGCCCGGCGCTCTGATCGATCGCGGGCTCGAGCCTTCGCACGTGCTCGAGAACTACGAACGCCTCGGGTATCACATCACGGTGAACGACCCCGAGGGCATTGGAGTCTGTGCCACCGACGAGGTGATCGAGCACTGCGAGTCCGCCGGGCCGAACGGCCAGGTGAACCTCCTCCTCACCCGCAATACCTGAGCGCGCTTCCGGCGTGAGCGACCATCCTCCTGGGCCTGAACGTGGTAGATTCACACGCGGCGACTGGGTGGGCGTCGCCATCTTCCTCGCGGCGGCTGTGACGACGGTCGTATGGCTGATGATCCTGGGTCGCGGTCTCACCTTCTTCTACGACGAGTGGGATTTCATCAATGCCGCCGCTACGACCGGCTACGGCCACAACGTCCTACAGCCCCACAACGGCCACCCGTCGATGGTCCCGTTCTCGGTGTACTGGGCGCTCCTGCACACCGTCGGACTTCGCCACTACTGGCCATATCAACTGCTCTTGGTGCTGCTCGACGTCGGGTGCGGCTGGCTCCTCTTCGTTCTTCTGCGCCGAAAGGTGCACCCCGCTGCCGCAGCGGCCGCATGCGCCGTGTTGATGCTTCTCGGCTCGGCCTGGCAGGACCTTCTTTGGCCCTTCCAGATCGGATTTCTCGGAAGCGTGGCGGCTGGTCTCGCGGCCCTTCTCCTACTCGACCGGGACACGAGGCGGTCTGACGCCGGCGCATGCGCCTGTCTCGTGGTGAGCGTCGGGTGCTCCGGGGTTGGCCTTCCCTTCCTGGCCGGTGTCGGCGTTGAGCTCCTCTGGCGTCGACGAGATTGGCGGCGCCTCTGGGTGCCGGCGTTCCCGCTCGCATTGTTCGTCGTGTGGTACGAGACGGTCGGGCGGCGATCCACGACTTCGGTCTCGCTCACGACCATGCTCCGAACGATGGCGGACGCGACGACTGCGACCGTGGGCATTCTGGCCGGCCGCGGCGTCGCCTTTGGCACCTTACTGACCTGCATCCTTGTTGTTCTGGCCGTCGTGGGCGTGTGGCGCAGACCGGGCCGTGCCGCTCGCCTGGGCATGGCCATCACTGGTCTGTTCACCTTCTGGTCACTCACGCTCTTGGCTCGCGGGGTCTCCCTCACCACCAGCCAGGGTCGCTATCTGTACCCAGCGGGGGTGTTCATCCTGTTGGCGATCGGCGAGCTCCCGTCGTTGCTCTCGACATCGGTTCCGCTGCACGGTCCCGCCTCGCCGCCAGAGTGGATCCGCGGAATCGCCGTGGTGGCGGTGGTGGGGATCGTCGCATACGCGGGTCTTTCCATATGGTGGAATTCGAGCTCGCTGACGGAAGGACGCAACGGGCTCCTGCGGGTGTCTTCAAGGGAGCGAACGGAACTGGGCGCGGTCGCCCTCGTGGGTTCGGCGCTACCTCAGCATTTCCGACCCGATCCGAATTACATGCCGCAGGTCTCGGTGGGACCGTTTTTGCGAGCTGTGACGGCGTTCGGATCGCCCGTTGAGAGCAAGCGGGACATCACCGCCTCGGGCCTGGGGTCCACATCGACGTTGGACGGTCTGCTGTTGCGAGGGCGGCCAATTCGAACCTCCGGCACCGCCGACCTTCCACTTTCTGCGGGCGGAGATTGCGAGCGATACGCCGTGAACCGTGTCTCTCAAGTGCCCGACTTCACGTTGCCCCGCCGCGGGGTCCGGGTGTCGGCGCCCCAGGCTGCCGCACTTGCCATTCGGGCACGATCGCTGTCCCACTCGTTTCCTTCTAGGCCGCTGGACACCATTCCGCCGGGTGCGACACGAAGGATCGAATGGTCAACGCGACCTACCGCCATTCGTTGGCAGGTCGCGTTGACGACGGTGCCCCTTGCGGCGCCACCCGGATCAATGGTGACGGTATGCCCCGGGCCCGGCTAGGCCCGACTCAACGGGTCAAGGCCGTCGACGATTCGAGCCTTACGATCCAGATTGCTTCGCCCCGTCTGCTGACCTCACTTGGGATGCATCGGAGCGCAGCGGGACCAACGATCCGTCGCTCGCCACTTTGAAGGTCGCGTCGCCAGGTTGGCTGAAGGTGACACTTGGCCGCAACAGGGCCAGATCCGAACTGAGCTGATTGAAGGGAGCAAAGGCCGTCGCAACAACGAACGCCGGCACCGCCCTATCCTCGAGCACAACCGGTCGCCCTTGACGGCTTCTCTGGTCGATCTGTGCAAGCAACTTCGTGAAATATGCCCTGGCCATTGCGCTCTGCCGGCTCGAAAGGTCTTTGGCGTCCAGGGCTGACGCACTGAGTGTGAATGCAAGGGCGTAGAGACTTACGGCCACGAGACAGGTCAAGAAGCGCAAGCGGACCTATTGTGTTCGGCGGACGTGGCTGTATACGGCCGGAGCCAGCGGGGACGTCTCCCCGCATCACGTATGGAACGTCCCGATCGGTCGAGGGAGAACGCCGCTCCAACGCACAAGAGGAACAAGAACGCCGGCGCCTGTACATAGTAGAGCGATCTCCGTACCCAACACCGAAAGCGCCGACGCGATTGGCGCCGATCAACACCGAGTTGGCGAGGAACCCGATCGCGAACACGATCCAAACCCGCCACGCGTTCGGACGCCGATAGATACTTACGATCACGATCACGAAGAAGAGAGCGGAATCGAATAGGAGTGCAATGATGTTCACCCACCCCGAAGCCAGTGGTCTCAGGCCTATGGCCGAAGGAGCGAACGACTCCGTGAACTGGATGCCCACGTACTGTGCCAACTCCCAGAGCGTCGGCCTCGGCCGCAAGGCACCGTAGTAGAAGGCGAAGTAGTTGATCATGGCCGCGATCGTCAATACGCCGTAGCCGAGCCAGAGCCAGCACTCACGCCAGAGCCGGACAAGCCCCTTGCGGAAGCTCCTATCGGGGGCGAAGACCAAGAGGTCGAAAAGGATCAGGTAGCCCGGTACGAGCCACGACTGCTCGTGGCTACACAGAGACAGGACGTAGCTCGACAACGAGACCAGGATCCACTTTCGATCACCGAGCCGTCGATAGCGGACAAAGCCGGCGATCGTCAGCAGTCCGAATATGGTCGCGGGCAGGATATTCGCGGTTGCCGTCCACCATCCGAGCAGATTCAGGAGGGCCAACGACTCTCCGAACCCGAGGGTGAGAAGGTGGCGCCACCAGTGGGGTCCGACCAGCTCGGCGATCGCCCATGAGAAAGAGAGGACGCTCGCCCCCAGAGAGCATTAGCTCCATGCTGTGCGCTGCCGCCACACCGGAGTGGAACCAATGAGCGAGTGCGTAATCGGCCAACCTCGAGATCGGCGAAAAGTGTTGGAAGAGGGCACCACGCAGGTACGCAAGGGACAGAGCCGACGATTGGGCCTGACGAATGAAGATGAAGTCGTCCTGGAAGTAGTACAGGGAACGGGTGTACCAAGCGGCCGAAGCGAGAACTACGGCCAACACAGCCAGCGTGCTCAGTCCGTCGGCGTGACGGGCGGCGAACTGGCGCGTCGGGGAGGTCCAAGGGCTCACGCCCGACGTGGACAAAGCACCGGGTTCTGTACGCAATTTTCGAGTGAGGGCCATGGAACGACTCATGCGTTCTCAGCCGTGCCCGGAAGATCGGGCAGCCGCTCGCCAAAGCGAGGAGTCATGTGGAGCCGAAACTAGCTGCGCAGCCGCTCGCTGAGGGCATTTGGCGCTCATAGCCCTTCGGCCATTTCCCAATCGCAACGTCGCTGCCGGGACGGGCGGGGACCGGGCCCGACGAGTGAGCGGCCTGTGGCCCGCCTCGTCTACCATTGGGGCCTACAACACGTATTTCTGGAGGGGCCATTCGGTGGAATTCGAGCGCGATGTAGTCGTTGTCGGTGGGTGTGGCCACGTCGGGCTGCCGCTCGGGCTGGCCTTCGCCAATTGCGGCCTGCACGTCGCTCTCTTCGACATCAACAGCGAGGCGGTCGAGCAGGTGTCCCAGGGCGTGATGCCGTTCGCCGAGGCCGGCGCCGACGAAGTCCTGAGGCGGGTCCTCGGATCACGGCTGGTCGCCACGACCGACCCGGGCGTCGTTGCGAGCGCCGAGAACGTGATCGTGGTCATCGGCACCCCGGTCGACGAGCACCTCAACCCCGATCCCAACGCGGTGTCGCAGGCGGTGGCCCAGATCGGCCCCTTCCTGAGAGACGGCCAGTTGCTCGTGCTGCGATCGACCCTGTACCCCGGCACGACGGCCCTGGTCGAGACCACGGTGGCCGGCCTCGGAAAGTCGATCGAGGTGGCGTTCTGTCCCGAACGGATCGCCGAAGGAAAAGCGATGACCGAGCTCTACGAGCTCCCTCAGATCGTGTCCGGCCGGCAGCCGTCGGGCCTCGACCGCGCCGAGAAGCTGTTCGGCAACCTGGCGTCGCAGATGGTCCGCATGCAGCCCGAGGAGGCCGAGCTCGCCAAGCTGTTCACCAACACTTGGCGCTACATCCGTTTCGCGATCGCCAACCAGCTCTTCATGATGGCGAACGACTTCGGGTTGGACTACGAGCGGATACGCGGCGGGGCTCACCTACGACTATCCCCGGGCAGGCGATCTCCCCGGCGCCGGCTTTGCGGCTGGTCCATGTCTCCTCAAGGACACGATGCAGCTTGCCGCCTTCAACAACAACAACTTCGTGCTCGGCCACGCCGCCATGTTGGTGAACGAGGGCCTGCCGATGTACATGGTCTCGCGGCTCGAGAGAACACACCCTCTGGGAGCCATGACGGTGGGTCTGTTGGGTATGTCGTTCAAGGCGGAGTCGGACGACATCCGGTCGAGCCTGAGCTACAAGCTCAAGCGGGTGCTGCGCTTCAAGGCCAAACAGGTGCTCTGCCACGATCCGTATGTGACCGTCGACCCGGACCTGCTGCCCCTGGAACAGGTCATAGAGCGATCAGATCTGTTGATCATCTCTACGCCCCACCACACCTACAAGGGTTTGGAGGTGGACGTGCCGGTCATCGACCTATGGGGCACCCTCGGCAAGGGAACGGTGCTGTGAAACCGCAAGTCTCGGTCATCGTCCTGGCGTACAACGAGGGTGAGGCCATCGTGGCTTGCCTCGAACGCATCCTGTCGTCCGTGCAGCTGCCATGCGAGGTGTTGGTGGTGTACGACTCCCCCGACGACACGACGGTCCCCTGGATCGAGAAGTGCCGACTCGCCGACTCCCGGGTGGTGCCAGTACTCAACCTGTACGGCCACGGTCCCGCCCGCGCCATTCGTACCGGATTCGCACAGGCGTCCGCGGATGTCGCCGTCGTCACGATGGCCGACGGGTGTGACGATCCCATGCAGATCGATCCGCTGGCGCGGCTCGTCGACCGGGGGGTCGCCATCGCCGCGGCCTCTCGCTACGCAAGAGGAGGCCGCCAGATCGGCGGCCCCTTGCTGAAGAGCTCGTTGTCCCGGCTCGCTGGTGCCTCGCTCCAACTCCTGGCCCGCGTTGGCACGAGGGACGCAACGAACTCGTTCAAGGCCTATTCGACCGAATTCGTGCGATCAGTCGGCATTGATTCCGACGCAGGGTTTCGAAGTCGGCCTCGAGCTGGTGGCCAAGGCTCGACGGCTCCGCGTTCCGGTTGCGGAAATCCCGACCATTTGGCTCGAACGGTCGCTTGGACAGTCCAACTTCAAGCTCCTCGAATGGATTCCCCACTACCTGCGGTGGTATCTATACGCATTCGGTCCGAAACTGACGGTCGAGCGCTTGCGCGGTGATCTGGACGGGGCCAGCGCCGGTTCCTGAGCGACGCGCTCGGGCGCGCGCGAACGCCCATCGAGGTCTTGAACCATGAAAAGGAGCAATTGAATCGATGTCGAAGGTCCTGATCAGCGGTTCGGCGGGGTTCATCGGGGGATACGTCGTCGAAGAATTGCTCCGCCGCGGTCACGAAGTCGTCGGAATCGACAATCTCTCCAAATACGGCAGGGCTACGAAGTCCTACGACGAACACCCCGCCTACCAGTTCGTGGAAGGTGATGCGACAGACGTCGACCTTATGACCAAACTCCTGTCGGACTGCGATCACTTCATTGCGGGTGCCGCCATGATCGGGGGTATTTCGTACTTCCACACCTATGCGTACGACCTCCTGGCCACCAACGAGCGCATCATCGCCGCCTCTTGCGACGCCGCCATCGAGGCGCATCGCGAAGGCCGGCTCAAGAAGGTCACGTACCTGTCCTCGTCCATGGTCTTCGAATCGACGACGTCTTGGCCGTCGACCGAAGGACAAGAACAGGAGATCCCGCCGCCCATCTCGTCCTACGGCTTCCAGAAGCTCGCCGTTGAGTACTTCGCCCGAGCGGCGCACTCCCAGTACGAGCTCCCGTTCACCATCCTGCGCCCCTTCAACTGTGTGGGTATCGGCGAGCGCCGGGCGCTCGGCGACGTCGAGATCCTGTCGGGGAACGTGCGCCTCGCCATGAGCCACGTCGTCCCCGACCTCGTGCAGAAGGTGCTCAAGGGGCAGGACCCGCTCCATCATCCTCGGTGACGGGAGCCAGGTCCGTCACTACACCTACGGCGGAGACCTCGCGGACGGCATCGTGACGGCGATGGAGCATCCGGCAGCCCTGAACGAGGACTTCAATCTCTCCACGCCCACATCGACCACGGTCCTCGAATTGGCGGAGACCATCTGGTCGAAGATCCGGGGTGACGAGCCCTTCCGCTACGTGTCCGACCCTCCGTTCGAGCACGACGTGGCCTGCCGCATCCCCGCGACCGACAAAGCGGCGCGCGTCCTGGGCTTCGAGGCGAAGACCTCGCTCAGCGACATGCTCGACGAGGTGATCCCCTGGATCTCTCGGGCCGTGGACGACGGCACGATCTGATCATGCTAATATACATAATTCTTCCCACACCAATCCGCCTACCACCTTATTTCCGTTCAACTCTCTCAACTCCAAACTATCATCCTCGTCCATCGACAACAGCAACTCTTAACTGATCGTAGACCCGTAGAAGCTCCGAAGGGCGCTGTTTCGGCGTTGCCGGGCTGACGCATTGGACCGGTGACCGTTCGGCCGAGTCCGGGTCAACCCGCTACTAGTCGGAGCGCCTCGCGGCGTGGAAATTTCGCCGGCGACGATTGTGGGGCGAGCAGTGGCCGACCATTAGGACCGATTCCGATCGTCTCGTCGGTGAGTCCGCACTGTCAATACCAATGGAAACGATGGGACATTTGCACCCCGTCGCCAATCACAACCCGGCTTTCGGAGGCCAACTCGTGCAGTTGCTCTTGGCTCGCATCGACGCCGGGTTTCAAGTCGGTTTGGGGCGCCCAGCGATCTGATGTCCTTACGCAATCTGTGCCGCAAGCTTTAGGTGCAAAGCCTGTAGATTTCGGCACGTGGAGATGATGGTTGTAGCCGAAACCGAGACCGAACAATGGGCGACACAGAGCGCCGTGAAAGTACGCCGCGAGAAGGCACGGCGAATCGACCGCTCATTGCCCTCCTGCTGACTTCAAGCGTATTCGTCGTTCACGACGTCGGATACGTGTTAAGCCACCCGTTCTGGGTGGATGAGTCGTGGGTTGCAGACTCCACACGGCGCCGATCGGCTTTTGCCGTGGCTTACGTCTTCGACGCCACTCGGCTGGACCCTCATGCTACGCCATACCCCACGTGGAGAGGATCCCTATTGTTACCGCTGGCCTTCACAGCTTCGGCAGTATGCTCGCCTACTACTTTGTCGGAACTGCCCTTGCCGTACCCCGTTACCTCCTGGTCTTAACTGGAGTCGCCCTGCTCTTAGTTCCGGCAAGCTGTTCGAGACGACCTCAAACAATACACAGCAGAGGCATGTGCATCACTGGCCATCCTCCTCCTCGTCGCTCGATCGAGAACCACTGGACCCAGACGTTGCGACGCTTCTTACAGCCGGCGTCTGTTGATGCGAATTCGGTGATTTTGTGCGCGCCGCGTTGATCGCCTTGTTGTCTCAGCGTTGATCCACCGTACTTCGACGCACTCGCACGCGTGATCGCCTTATAGAACCCTGTCGCCGCGCGTCATTTACAGCTGATCGACGCGCACCATGTGATCCGATTCAAACCTTGTTCTGGCTCCCTTCTACGTGCCGCGCAACCAAGCGTTGCGCCTGTCCTTCATTCACCTTTCGCCGAAGACTCGCACCGTACCTTGATCGAGATATCTCCGCTTGAGTGCACTTGCATTGTTGTATGCCTCTGATCTATCAAGCGTACGCTCTCGCCACACTCGTCCCGATCACCATCGCTCTCGTATCGTCGCAAGTCCGACCGGCGTTATCCGTTTGAGATCTTCGCACCTCGACGTTCTGCTTCATGTAGCTGCTCATGCAATCGAGTTCGACATCGTCGCGTATTCCTTAGTCAACTCTGTCTGCGCTGTCGCTCACACTGCTATGCATCTACGTGATTTCGTTAGCCGTATATCCGCTCGCACCCATTCCTAACGATGATGTGCGCTCGCAGTTTCCTATGTAAACAGCCATCAAGCCATGACGTGTTGTGTCAACTTCCACGCAGCTTATCGCGTACACAACAGAGTCACTCCGTCCTTCACACACTGACATGCGACCCTGATTGTCGCCACGTTTCCCACTGCCATCTAATCGTAATGCCCAACCACGATGTGCAAGCCGCGATACGGTCGGCTGTTGAACAATCGTGTGCGTCCCCCCGAGTGGTGGGTTTTTGACTTGACCCGGGGCATCCACCAATAGGTGGTGCCACCGGGGTGATTCTCGGTGTGTTCCTAGCCGAACGCACAAAGGAGAGCACCCCGATGGCACTTGACCAGTCTGTCTGCACCGACCTGCTGGAGGCGTTCAAAACGTCTGACGGCGTGGATCTGATCCGCGACGCCGTGCGCTACGTCTTCCAGGAGCTGATCGAAGCCGAGGCGACCAGCGTGATCGGCGCTGGCCCATACGAGCGCAGCGACAACCGCGTGACCGAGCGCAACGGGCACCGGGTCCGCTTGGTGTCCACCAAGGCCGGCGACGTCGAGCTCGCCATCCCCAAGCTCAGGAAGGGCAGCTTCTTCCCGTCCATCCTCGAGCCCCGTCGGCGCATCGACCAGGCCCTCTACGCCGTGGTGATGGAGGCCTACGTGGGCGGGATCTCGACGCGGTCGGTCGACGAGCTCGTCGCTGCCCTCGGGATCGGCAGCGGCATCAAGAAGTCCGAGGTCAGCCGGATCTGCGCTGGACTCGACGAGGTGGTCGGGACCTTTCGGACGAGGCGGCTCGACCACCAAGAGTTCCCCTACGTCTTCTTGGACGCCACCTACCTGCACGTGCGCGACAACCACCACGTGACCTCCAAGGCTGTGGTCATCGCCACGGGGGTCCGAGCGGATGGGCACCGAGAGATCCTGGGCCTCGACGTCGGCGACTCAGAAGACGAGGTGTTCTGGCGGGGCTTCTTGCGCTCCTTGCGCACCAGAGGCCTCGCCGGTGTGAAGTTGGTCATTTCTGATCAGCACGCCGGGCTGGTGAACGCCATCGGGCGCTGCTTCCAAGGGGCCGCCCATCAGCGCTGCCGGGTCCACTTCGCCCGCAACCTGCTGGCCAGTGTCCCCAAGGGCCAACACGAGATGGTGGCGGCCGCTTTCCGAACGATCTTCGCCCACGCCAGCGCGGCCGAGATCGCCGCCCAATGGGAACACGTGGCCGAGACCTTCGCCGGGCGCTTCCCCAAGGCAGCGCTCCTCATGGAGGGAGCCAAAGAGGAGGTGCTCGCCTTCAGCGCCTTCCCGAGGGCGCACTGGCGCCAGCTGTGGTCGACCAACCCACTCGAGCGCCTCAACCGCGAGCTCAAGCGTCGCTGTCGTGTCGTTGGCATCTTCCCCAACGAAGCCGCCGTCATCCGCCTTGCCGGTGCGGTCCTCGTCGACATCCATGACGAGTGGGTCTCAGCCGATCGCCGCTACTTCTCCGAAGGTTCTATGGCAAAGCTCTACGCCGAACGCGATAATGACGACGCGACGGTCGGCGAGCTAGAGCCTGCCGACTGATCGCCGCCGAGAATCACCGGGTAATTCCCACCACTCGGCGGGACGCGGCCAACGAATCAAGGGTCGCCCGAATAGCCATTCCTCCCGAATCTGGAATTCCGCTCCGTTTACATCGAGCCTGCTTGGCAACAAGAACTCCCTCGCAATAGAGTCACCATGATCCCGGTCGGTCCCGAGCCGCTGCTTGTCTATCGACCGTTCTAAGTCAGATTTCGCCTAAGAGCTGCCTCGTTCTGCACTGTGCGAAGATGGACGAGCTTGAACATGACCCAGTACGCTGCCGGATCGGTGGTCCCTCGATCTGGACACTCTGCGGACTTTGATCGACGTACTGCCCGAGCACTCCACCGTGGCTTCTCGACGAGGTGCACAGCTATACTCGCTGATGATCGGGGAACCTCTGAGAACCTCGGTAATTCGTGGGCCAGCCGGTGGTCATCTACCCGAGCACCATGCGCGCCCCGGTGTAGTCGAACACCACCCACCCGAACCGCCGCAGCTGGTCGGAGCCCAGTAGCCCCTGGAGCCCGCCCACGCTGATCGTCCCGAAGTTCGTGGAGCCCAGCAATTGTGGGTACAGGGGCACCCCGGGCACCGACCAGGGGCCGCTGTGCACCAGCGGCACCGTGATGATGGAGCACACCGTTGCCTGGCGCTGAGCCAGGTTCGTGCTGGCCAGCGACAGGGACCGCGCCAGAGACGACGCAACGACGCTCGCCGATGACCCCGTGTCGACGGTGAAGCTCCGCTTTGGTCCGGTACCGAAGCGCACCGTCACATTCAGCGACACGTCTCCGGGTATGGGCGTCACACTCAGAGGAACTGTCGTCCCCTGACCGCCGGTGAGGACCGCCGGCGGCGGCGGCCCTACGGGTCCCTGCACGGGGGCGAAGCCACTGAGCGGCTCGCCCTGCGGCCCCGGCAGTACCAACGCGCCCGCTGCGAAATCGATGCGAACGGCACCGAACCGACTGAGCACGTCAGAGCCGAGGAGGCCCATGGGCTCGCCCTTTCCGCCGATATCCGGCAGCGTCGCGGCGGTGAGCTGTTGCGGGAGGAGCGTAAATCCCTCCACATTCCACGAGTCCAACGAGACGGGCTGGGCGGTGCCTGTACAACCGACCCCGGCGAAGAGGCTGGCCTGCCCGGCCGTCGCCAGGTGCAGCCTCTTCGCCAGGTGCTCGTCTATGGTCGACTCCCCCGCTCCCGAGTCGAGCACGAACGGATAAGGCCCCTGGCCGTCGATGCAGACGTTCACCGATTCGGCCACCTGGCCCGCGACCGTGCTGACCGTCATCGGCAGACGCGTGACGCCGCCGGGCAGTGCCACGGCGCCGTGGCAGCCCAACGACGCCGGTGGCAGCGCGAAGGACACCTCGGGCTCCACGTGGACCGGAGGGGTATGCGATGCCAGTCCTCGTGATCCCGGGCCACCGGACCCTGCGACCAAGACGATGGTGAGTGCGCCCGCGACGAGGACGCTCACGCCCAAGAGCGCGACCCGGGGGCCCCAACCCACGATCGACTAGCTCGTGCGCGCAATGCGAACGGCGGCCATCGCCATACGCACGCCGAGCACTACCACCGCCAGCGGGAGCGCAAGCCTGCGCCAGCCGGGCGTCGTCCGCACCGTGAACCGCAGCGCGGAGCGGTGGTGCTCGACCATCATGCGATACGGATGCCGGGCCGTGCTCACACCCTGCACGTGGGTCACCTCCGCCGTCCCGGCGAACCCCACGCCCCAACCTGCGTGGTGCGCACGCCAGCACAGGTCCGTGTCCTCCAAGTACATGAAGTAGGCCTCGTCGAACCCGCCCAGTTCCTCCATGGCGCGGCGGCGGACAAGGAAGCACGAGCCCGACACCCAGCCGGCGGGAACGACGACCTCACCCTTTGGCGTCCCCGGGTTGTAGCGCTTGGTGAACCGGTTCTCGGGATTGAACAGCGCCAGCAGCGCGTGGCCGGCCGCGTCCATGAAGGAGGGGAAGCCGCGCACCGAAGGATAAACCTCGCCTGGCTCGTCAAAGATGCGGGGTCCGACGATCGCCCAGGCCGGGTGCGTGACCAGCGCGTGCCGCAGGGCGGGCAACGCTCCGGGGTGCACGACCAAATCGGGATTGGAGACGAGGACCCATTCGGGTGGCTCTCGCTCCCCCGCCAACACGGCAAGGCCGCGGTTTACCCCGGCGCCGAATCCGAGGTTCCGGCCCGGCTGCACTAGGCGGACCGGTGACGCCTGCGTCCCCGCCGAGAGCGTGACCAACGCCGAGGCCGAACTGCCCGGCGCGCCGTTCTCCACGACGACCACCGGGGCCGCCCCGTCGGCCAGGAGGGAGCGGACGCAGCCTTCGAGGAGCGCCCCCGCATCATGGTCGACGACGACCGCGCCGATCCCGGTCACTCCGGGCCTGCTATTCCTTCACGAATCGGAATTTGATCAGCGCCTTCAGCGCGCTGAACCCGTCGCGCCAAGTGATCTTCTTGCCCTCGTCGGGCTCACGCCCCGCGTACGAAATGGGGACCTCGTAAATCCGGTGCCCTCGCCGGAGCACTTTGGCCGTGATCTCCGGTTCGAAGTCGAAGCGGTTGGACACGATCGTGATGCCCTCGAGCACCTGCGCGTCGAAGAGCTTGTAGCAGGTTTCCATGTCGGACAACGTCGAGCTGTAGAGCACGTTGGTGACCAGCGACAGGAGCCGGTTGCCGAACCAGTGCAGCGGCAGCATGTTCTTACGCTCCCCGGTGAACCGGCTGCCGTAGACGACGCGGGCCTTGCCGTCCAGAATCGGCTTGATCAGTTTCGGCCAGTCCTGGGGGTCGTATTCGAGGTCCGCGTCCTGAATCAGGAGCAGGTCGCCGCGCGCTTCCGCCAACCCGCTCCGGACAGCCGCGCCCTTGCCCTGGTTGCCCTCGTGCCGGATCACCCGGATCGTCGAGTCCTCGATGGCCCGCAGGACCTTGTCCGATCCGTCGCTCGAGCCGTCGTCCACGACGATCACCTGAAGCGTGAATGGCAATTCGACGGCCCGCATGCGCCGGACGACCTCGGCCACCGTCGACCGCTCGTTGAACACCGGCATGATGACGGTGAGCGAACGGTAATCCTTTTGTTGCGGCGGTTCCTCCAAGTCCATGTCAGTCACGACTCCTCTACCCTCCCGGAGAAGTACTCGATCGTACGTTCGATCCCCTCTCGAAGCTCGATCTTCGGCGCCCAACCCAACACCGTCCGGGCCAGGGTGATGTCGGGGCAGCGCCGGGTCGGGTCATCGGTCGGAAGCGGCCGGAACACGATCTCCGAGGAGGAGCCGGTGACGTCCAGCACGAAGTGGGCCAAGCCCAGCATGGCGCGCTCGTCGGGGTTCCCGATGTTGACCGGACCGGTCACCGACGAGTCGAGCAGGGCGATCAGCCCGGCGATCTGGTCGTCGACGTAGCAGAAGCTCCGGGTCTGGGTGCCGTCACCGTAGACCGTGAGCGGCTCACCCCGGAGCGCCTGCACAATGAAGTTGGACACTACCCGCCCGTCCCCCGGAGAAAGGCGTGGCCCGTAGGTGTTGAAGATGCGGGCGATCCCGACGTCGAGGCCATGGGTGCGGTGCATCGCCATCGTCAGGCTCTCGGAGAACCGCTTGGCCTCGTCGTAGACGCTGCGGGGGCCGGTTGGGTCGACGTTGCCCCGGTACGACTCGACCTGCGGGTGCACCTCGGGGTCGCCATAGATCTCGCTCGTGCTGGCCATGAGGAAGCGGGCGCCGTGCGCGCGCGCCAGCTCCAAGAGGCGCCGGGTCCCCTCACTCCCGACGGCGAGGGTGTCGAACGGCCGCGCCAGGTAGGCGGGCGGCGACGCCGGCGACGCCAGGTTGCAGACGGCGTCGACCTTTGACTCGTCCTCGAGCTCGACCTTTTCGCTGACGTCGGTGACGATGAGGCGAAACCGGTCGTGGCCCAGCAGGTGGGCGAGGTTGTCCTCGGTCCCCGTCGAGAGGTCGTCGAGGCACACCACCACGTCACCGCGAGCGATCAGGAGGTCGCACAGGTGGGAGCCGAGAAACCCGGCCCCACCCGCGACGACGATCCGGCTCACTGACGCCCGATACCTGCGTAGTGGAAGCCCATCCGCCGGACCGCCGCGGGGTCGAGGAGATTCCGTGCGTCGACGATCGCCGGCTGCGCCATGACGGCCTGGACCCGGGAGAAGTCGAGCCAGCGGAACTCGTCCCACTCGGTGAGGACCACCACCGCGCCTGCACCCAGTGCGGCGTCGTAGGGATCGCCGCACAGCTGCAGCCCCTGCAGATCGTCGGGCGCCTCGCCGTCGGCCTCGACCGTGGGGTCGAACGCCCGTACGATGGCGCCGAGGCCGACCAGGCGCCGCGTGATCTGCAGCGCAGGAGAGTCGCGGCGGTCGTCGGTGTTCGCCTTGAAGGTCAGGCCCCACACCGCGACGGTCGCGCCGCCGACGCTGCCGCCGCAGGCCGCCTCCACCTTCGTGATGACCCGGCTCAGCTGCTCGTCGTTCGAGGCGATGGCACCGGCCAGCAGCGAGAAGTCGTAGCCGGCCTCCCGGGCGATGTGGAGCAGGGCCCGGGTGTCCTTGGGGAGGCAGGACCCGCCCCAGCCCGGGCCGGGCCGGAGAAACTCGAAGCCGATGCGCTTGTCGTAGCCGAGGCCGAGGAGGACGTCGCGGGCGTCGGCCCCCACCTCCTCGCACAGTCCGGCCAGCGCGTTCACGAAACTGAGCTTGGTCGCCAGGAACGCGTTGGACGCGTACTTGATCGTTTCGGAGGTCGTCGCGTCGGTGACGATGAGCGGCGCACCCGTCGCCGCGAACAGCTCGCCCACTTTGGCTGCGGCCTGCGCGTCGTCCGCCCCGACGACGATGCGATCGGGGTTGAGGCTGTCGAGCACCGCCGTCCCTTCCCGGAGGAACTCGGGGTTCGAGACGACGTCGATGTCGGAGCGCCCGATCACCTGCTCAACGACGGTGGTGGACCCCACCGGCACCGTCGATTTGTTCACGACGATGGCGCCCGGCTTCAGGACGGGTCCGATCTCCTTGGCTGCCCCCTCGACGAACGAAAGGTCGGCCGACCCGTCGGCGCTCTGGGGCGTGGCCACACACAGGAAGACGAACTCCGCGCCCTTGACGGCATCGGTGGCGGAGTCGGTGAAGCGCAGCCGGCTCGCCGACGTCGCGCTGGCCACCAGGTCGTCGAGACCTGCCTCGACGATGGGCAGGATGCCGCGGCGCAACGCAGCGAGCCGCGTCGGCTCCCGCTCCGCCAGCGTCACCGAGTGGCCGAAATTGGCCAAGGTCGCCGCCGTGGGCAGGCCCACGTAGCCGGCGCCGATCACGGCGACGACCCGAGGCACGCCACGCGTCTCGTCCATTCGACCGGCTCATGTCGTCGCCGCCGCCTTCTGCGCTCGCAACGCGCGCACCAGCCGGGACAGGCCGTCCTGCCAGTCCGGCAGGGGTGGGAGACCGCTCAGGCGCAGGGCCATGTTGTCGAGGACCGAGTTCGCCGGGCGCGGCGCGGGGTAGCGCTCGGCGTCCAGCTCAGCCGTCGAAATGGGGTGGACGCGCTCGGGGTCCGCACCCGCCTCGGCAAGGACGGTCCGGACGAAACCCCACCACGTCGTGGCCCCGCGGTTGGTCACGTGGAAGACGCCGGGCCGGCGGTCCAGACCGAGCGTGATGATCGCGGGCGCCAGGTCCGCCGTGAAGGTCGGCGATCCGTGCTGATCGTTGACGAAGCGCAGCTCCCCCTCGCCCTCGGACAGCCCCAGTGCCGTCACGACCATGTTCTTGCCGTGGGCGCCGCACACCCAGCTCGTCCGTACGATGGTGGAACCGGGCCTGACCTCGCGCTCGCCGCCGAGCTTCGAGGCGCCGTAGACCGACATCGGGCAGGGCGGGTCCCATTCTCGGTACGGACGTGGGCAGGTGCCGTCGAAGACGTAGTCGGTCGACACGTAGACCACGTGCGCGCCCACGAGGGCGGCCGCTTCGGCGACGTTCCTGGTGCCGATGGCGTTGACCGCGAACGCGGTGTCCACCTCGCTCTCGCACAGATCGACGGCCGTCATGGCGCCCACCGTGCAGCACCAGCTCCGGGCGGAAGTCGACGAACGTGTGCAGGACGGCATCCCGGTCGTCGACCCTCATGGTGTCGATATCGGTCCCCAGGACCTCGTGCCTGAGCCCTTCCCGAGGGCCCTCCGGCCCGAGCAGCGCACAGCGCCGCCCACCGTCCGGGACCCGCCCCGCCAGGGCATCGGTCAGGTCGCGCCCGAGCTGCCCGTAGGCACCCGTGATCAGGATGCGCACGGCTCAGGCCGCTCCGCCGGCTCCGTCTCCCCAGGCCCCCTCCGCCACGGGGGCGCGGGCCATCAGGGGCTCCCACCAGTCCCGGTGCGCCGCGTACCAGGCCACCGTGTCGGCCAGGCCTTGCTCCCATTCGATCGACGGAGCCCAACTCAGCTCGCTGCGCAGCTTGGAGGCGTCGAGCACGTAGCGTCGGTCGTGGCCCGGGCGATCCGGCACGATCGTCTTGAGCGAATCCGGCTTCCCCAGCGCCGCGAGGATCCGGTCGGCCACCTCCATGATGGAGGCCTCCACGCCGCTGCCCACGTGGTAGGTCTCCCCCACCCGGCCCCGAGCCAGCACGGCGTCGATGGCCGTGCAGTGGTCACGCACGTGCAGCCACTCGCGCCGGTTCTCTGTGCTCGCGTACAACGTCAAGGGCTTGTCGTCGAGCGCAAGCGCGCAGAAGTGCGGGATGATCTTTTCGGGGAATTGGTACGGCCCGTAGTTGTTCGCACAGTTCGTGATCGTGATGGGGAGGCCGTAGGTCTCGGCGTAGGCCCGCACCGCGTGGTCCGCTCCCGCCTTGCTGGCGTTGTAGGGGGTGCGCGGCCGGTACGGGCTCTCCTCGGTGAAGATCTCGTCGGTGTCGAGTGGGAGGTCGCCGTAGACCTCGCAGGTAGACACGTGATGGAAGCGCGCCACCCCGACATGGCGGGCCGCCTCGAGCATGGTCTGGGTGCCGAGCACGTTGGTGCGGAAGAAGAGCCCGGGGTTGAGGACGGCCAAGGAGTTGTGCGACTCGGCAGCGAAGTGGACGACGGTGTCGATGGACTCGCTACGCAGGGCCTTCTCGGCCGCCGCGGGGTCGCAGACGTCGGCTTGGACGAACACGATCTGGTCCTCGATGTCGGTCAGGTTCGGTCGGTTGCCGGCATAGGTGAGCACGTCGTAGACGACGACATGGTCCCCAGGGTGTTGCTCGACCCAGTAGCGAGCGAAATTCGACCCGATGAAACCGGCACCTCCCGTCACGAGAAGGCGCATAGAAACGCCATGTTAGTCCCGCCGCGTCAGCAGCTCTTTGACCCTCTCAGCAGGGACGGAGGTGCACGACGTCGCCCGCGGTCACTGTCCGCAGGTCGGTCTCGGTCTCGACCACGAGGCGCCCCGAGCCGTCGATGCCGTGTGCGATGCCGGTGATCTCCTCGTCGGCCAGGACGACCCGCACCCGCTGTCCCAGCGTGCTGCAGTGCCGACGCACCTCGTCGGCCAGCACGAGCCGCCCCTGTGCGTCATCGAGCATCTCGCGGCGCGGTGCCAGCGCGTACAGCAGGTGGTCGAGGAGGACCTTGCGGTCCACCGGCGGCGCCCTCGTGGATTCGTCGTCAAGGCAGGTTCCACCCGCTTCCGCCGGGCCCGGCCAGGCCACGTTGATCCCGATCCCGACGATCACCGCCGCTGGGGTGCCGCCGGCGAACTCGACCTCGGCCAGGATCCCGGCCACTTTGGACTCACCCACCATGAGATCGTTGGGCCACTTGAAGGCGACGTCGACGCCCGTGACCTCGCGGCAGGCGTCGGCGGCTGCCAACGCCACCGCCGTTGTACAGAGGTGGAGGTCGTCGGCGTCACATTCGGGCCGGAGAAGAAGCGACACGAGCAGGTTTGCCCCGGGCGGCGACTCCCAACGGCGATCCAGGCGTCCCCGGCCGGCCGTCTGGTAGTCGGCCACGGCCACCAGGCCCTCCGGCGCACCCCCCCGGGCCTGCCCGCGGAAGTACGTGTTGGTCGACTCGATCTCCTCGAACCGCTGGACCTGCCACGCCCAGGCCGACATGGCATCCACCATACGGCGCGTGCCAATGTGAAGGCTCGCTCCCGAAGGGAAAGGCCAGCGTGCTCGACAAGATCCTCATCGCCAACCGCGGCGAAATCGCCGTCCGGGTCATCCGGACCTGCCGCGAGATGGGCATCGGCACCGTGGCCGTGTACTCGAACCTGGACCGCGACGCCCAGCACGTCCGGATGGCCGACGAGGCCTACGCGCTCGGAGGTGAGACCGCCGCCGAGAGCTACCTCAACACCGAGACCATCATCGCGGCCATTGAGCAGAGCGGGGCCGACGGCGTCCACCCCGGCTACGGCTTCTTCTCGGAGAACACCGACTTCGCCCGAGCCATCACTGACCTGGGCGTGACCTTCATCGGCCCCCCTCCGGAGGCCATCGAAGTCATGGGCGACAAGATCAGCTCGCGCCTCGCCGCGGAAAAGGCGGGCGTGCTGGGCGTCCCGGGACGCTCCGAGCCGCTGACCTCACCCGACGAGGTGGTCTCCTTCGGGAACGAACACGGATGGCCGGTCGCGATCAAGGCCGCGTACGGCGGGGGAGGCCGTGGCATGAAGGTCGTCGCCGCAGCCGACGAAGCCGCGGCGGCCATGGAGTCGGCGGCCCGCGAGGCCCAGGCGTATTTCGGCCGGCCCGAGATCTACCTGGAGCGCTACCTCGCGTGGCCGCGACACGTCGAGATGCAGGTGCTGGCGGACCGACACGGCCACACGCTGTGGCTCGGGGAGCGCGACTGCTCCGCTCAGCGCCGTCACCAGAAGCTGGTCGAGGAGAGCCCGGCTCCGGCCTTCCCCGACGAGGTGCGGCACGCCATGGGCAAGGCTGCCGTGAAGGTGTCGGAGGCCTGCGGCTACTACAACGCCGGCACTGTCGAGTTCCTCTTCCAGGACGGCGAGTTCTACTTCCTGGAGATGAACACCCGTCTCCAGGTCGAGCACCCGGTGACAGAGCTGGTCACCGGGCTGGACCTCGTCGAGTGGCAGATCCGGATCGCATCGGGCGAGGCGCTCGACTTCACCCAGGACGAGGTGGGGCGGAATGGACACGCCATAGAGGTCCGCATCAACGCCGAGGACCCGAGTGGTGGCCGATTCTCTCCCTCCCCCGGCACGATCACCTCGTTCCACCCGCCGTCCGGCCCCGGCGTACGCCTCGATGCCGGGTACGAAGCGGGAGACACCGTCTCCCAGTACTACGACAATCTCATCGCCAAGCTGATCGTGTGGGCGCCCGATCGCGAGAAGGCGCGCCGGCGCATGCTGCGGGCAATCGGTGAGACCAGCTTCACCGGCGTGGCCACCACGCTGCCGGCCCACGAGGCGATCCTCTCGCACGAGGACTTCGCCGCCGCGACGCACTCGACCAAATGGGTCGAAGAGACGCTCGACCTGAGTGGGCTGACCGCTGGGCCCGCGGCGTCGGCCGAGCCGGCCCCCTCCGAGGACGAGGTCCCCACCGTGCAGCGCGACGTCACCGCCGAGGTCGACGGTCGCCGCTACTCGGTTCGTCTCTGGGTACCGGACCTGGGGACCGTGGCCACCTCTGGGCGCGGCGCGGGCAGGCCCAAGCGGGCGGGCACGTCCGCCGCGGGAACCGGCTCAGGACAAGTCAGCGTCCCCATGCAGGGCACCATCGTCAAGGTACTCGTCTCCGTCGGCGACGTCGTCGAGGTGGGCCAGACCATCTGCCTGCTCGAGGCCATGAAGATGGAGAACGCGGTGGCGGCGGAAAAGGCCGGCGTCGTGAAGGACGTGCGGGTGAGCGCCGGCGACTCCGTCGGTGCCGGCGACGTCGTGGCGGTCATCGAGTAGGTGATGGCAGGCCCGGCCTCGGGCGCGGCGGCCAAGGAGGACGCTGCCGCGGCAGTCGACCGGCACCTCCCTCAGCTGGTCGAGCTCAGCCATTTCGTCCACGCACACCCCGAGCTTTGCTTCGGCGAGACGGTGTCCGCGCGAGCCGTGGCGGACGCGCTCGAGGCCGGCGGCCTCCAAGTCAGCACCGGTGTCTACGATTTGCCAACCGCCTTCGAGTCCCGTACCGGGGACGGCGAGTTGACGGTCGCCGTGTGTGCGGAGTACGACGCACTGCCCGAAGTGGGCCACGCCTGCGGGCACAACATCATCGCCGCCACCGCCGTTGGCGCCGGACTGGCGTTGGCCGAGGTGGCGGCGGAGCTCGGCCTCACCGTCCGGGTGCTCGGCACACCGGCCGAGGAGGGTGGCGGGGGCAAGGTGCTCATGCTGGAGCGGGGCGCCTTCGCAGGCGTCCACGCAGCAATGATGGTGCATCCATGGCCGGCGGACCGCCTGCGTGCGTCGTGCCTCGCGGTGGCGCACTTTGACGTCCGCTTCCACGGGAAGGAAGCGCACGCGTCGGCTGCCCCTTGGGAAGGTGTCAACGCGCAGGACGCGCTGACGGTGGCGCAGGTGGCCATCGGCCTTTTGCGTCAGCAGCTGCCACCCGGGGACCAGGTCCACGGTGTGGTCACCGAGAGTCCTGGCGCGGCGAATGTCATTCCGGGAGCGATCACGGCGCGGTACATGGTCCGCTCGCCGACGATCGGGGGCCTGGCCGCCCTGCGACCGCGGGTGGAGTCCTGCTTCGAAGCGGGGGCCGGTGCTACCGGCTGCTCGCTCGAGTACGAAGAGCTGTCCCCGGTCTACTCGCACATGGAGACCGACACGGGTCTCGAGTCCGCATATCGGGCCAACGCAGAGGCGCTGGGGCGAAGCTTCGAAGCGGACGATGCTGGAACTCCTCCGCCGACGCTCTCGACGGACATGGCCAACGTGTCCCTCGCCGTGCCATCGATCCATCCGCTGATCGGGATGGAGACCGACGGCGCGGTCAACCACCAACGTGAGTTCGCCGCCGCGTGCGTGACGTCGTCGGCCGACACCGCGCTGCGCGATGGTGCCGTCGCGCTTGCGTGGACCGCCATCGACGCGGCCACCGACCCGGTGCTGCGAGACCGCCTCCTCGCCCGGTGATCACCGAACACGCCCTCCTCGACGTGGTGCCGGGGCGGGCAGACGGAGTTCGTCGCCGCCATGGAAGGGGCGAAGGCGTTGATCGCGGCGTCTCCGGGCTTCGTTTCCCTCCGGGTCGAGCGCTGCCTCGAACGGCCGAACTGCTTTCTCCTCCTGGTCGGGTGGGAGCGTCTCGAGGACCACACGGAGGGGTTCCGCGCCTCCTCCGCGTACGAGCAGTGGCGGGAGGCGCTCCACCACTTCTACGACCCCTTTCCTGTCGTGGAGCACTTCGAGACCGTCGTCATCGCCGGACGCACCTAATAATTCATCGATGGGCGAATCAGCGGTGCCCTATTGCGCCTTGCGTAACGAAGTCCAGGGCGTGTCCCACCACAATCGACACCTCAGTATGACCACGAATTGGCAGGACATGACCTATAGTTTGTCGGCTGCTCCGCTATGGCCATGCTCATTGTGCTTTCGAGTGGCTCACCCTCGTCGTCCGATCCAATGCCTCACCAACGCTTCAGTCGAATGGTTGGGTACGAAGGCAAAAGGCTTCGGTTGTCGTGAATGGCGAAAGTATGACTACTTTCGACAGTCCGACGCGGTCCGCAGCAGACATCGATCTCTTAGGCGGGAGAAATCAAGTGCGGGTCCGCGGTGCCATCTCGGGCTTCCTTGCGGCGGTAATCCAGCTGCTCTATCTCCACAACGGCGGTTTTTTTCTGGACGATTTCCGCAATCTTGGACAAGCGAGGCTGTGGGGATTCGCTCACTTACTGATCACGCCAATCGGCATGCAGCACTTTCAGCCTGCGGGGAGATTTGCGGGATGGCTCGTTGCAGTGCCGTTCCATCAAAGTTATTCATCCGCTATCGCGCTCCTTGCAATCGCTTCGGGAGGAGCCACGTACGCGCTGTCACTCCTTCTAGACGAACTGTTCAAGCCGTCCCGGATTCACAATGCCCTCGCTCTTCTATTCGGGACATCATGGATTCTCGTCTCGACCAACCAGTGGTTCGCAGGTGCCGATCCAACCTTTTCTCTCTTTTTCACCGTGTCCGCCTGCTTGTGGTATGTGCGCTGGCTCAAACATGGTCCGCGTCGCAGTACGCAGTCAGCCTCGCAGCTGCCGCTACCGCGGTGTTGTTCTGGGAGCAGGCTCTTGCTATTCCAGCATGGCTCTTGCTTCTGTGGCTGTTCTTCTTGAAAAGCTCATTGCGGCGGACACTCTTGTCGATCCTGCCCTTCGTCGGAATCACTGCGGCGTTCACCGCCTATGTTCAATCTCAGCCATGGCATCAGCCCCTAGCCATTCCCACCGTCAGCCTTTTCATCACGATGACTACGGCCATGCTGTTTCGTGGGTCATTCCCAACGATTATCGGGACGGGGTCGGGGACAGACCACGGCTGGGAACTTGTGAGCATGGCGCTCGCCCCGCTCATCTTGTTTGCGGGGGTCGTAGTTCTTTGGATCGTTGGGCGACTGAGGATCCGAGCAATCGGATTTTTTGTTTGCGGAACCCTCATCGTTGCGGCCACTATCGCAGCAACTCGCGTCACCGTCATCGGTGACACTGCCGGAACGACCAGCAGATACATCACCCTAATGCCGTTCGTCCTCGCGGTTACGTGTGCTGGAGCGATTGGAGCGGGATCGCCTCACAGAAGGCGCGCACCAGCATTTGTACCGGTACTCGGCCTGGCCGCTCTTTTAGCCCTCTATTTCGTCAATCTAACCGCGACATATCACCGTCTGAACTCTGGTCAGGAATGGGGACATGAAGCGACTGCTATGGCCGGAAAGATCGGCCGGCAAATCGACGGAGCGCACGCCGCCCCGACGTCTTGGGTCGACTCGACGATGCAATGGCCCATTTGGTTCCCATGGCCAAGCACGGGGTTTGGAATCACTTCGGGCTATTGGTCCACCGACATAAACGCGCTGGGGCAGGGTACGGACCTCGTTGGGTTCGACTCTCAGGGCGTTGTCCGTCATGCGCGATTTCAAGAGATCCCAGCATCGTCGGCTGCATCGGGATTTTATGTCCGGCTCACTGTTACACCGGGAAAACCAGGAACGATTGCTGTGACCGCTTCTGCCCCGACTGGCCCTATCGTGACCGACTTGGTGGTCGGGCCGAACCGGACCTCCTTCGTGCTGCCTACCGGGACATCGCAGCGTGCCGGTGTACACATCTCTTTGGTGGGGACGAGGCAGATTGATGAACAAATCGGAGTCGTATCCTTTGGATCTGAGGTCAGACGCTGAGTTGCGGCGTCCAGCCCTTGTCGACACCGCCGCATACGGGAAAACTTCCGCTTTGCGGCTGATCGAATGGACTGTGACCTCCCAGCCAGTCCCTCGTCAAGGCCGCTCTCGTCAACATAATTTTATTCACGAAACGATCGTCTGAATGATGCCTGATTCGGAACAAAGGCCAGGATCCACCGGTACACGGAACTCCCCGGGCGCGCGGGTCAAGGTTCCTCGGACGGCGACTACCGAGTACGGCGGTCATCGATGTCCCAGCTCGAGGAGGAGTTCGCTTTGGAGAAGCGGATCAGACGTCCGACTGGGCAGCGAGCCGCTCTGCTAACCCTGCTCAGGGGCCGGCTCGGTCCTGAGTTCCAAGTTCACCCACGAACATGTGGAGGCACGAGTCAAGGCCGACGATCTCTATGTCGTCACGGCGCCGGTCTTCCCACGTGACCCGGTCGAGACGGAAACGGATGGTCCGCGCCCACTCATCACGCCGCCTCATCCGTGACTCGCCGTTCTCCGCATAGCCGATCGACGTCGACGTGGCGATCGAGGCGTCGTTGTCTTCGAAGGCCCCGCTCAGTGCCTCCTCCGCCGCCAGGCCCGCGAAGGCCAGGTGCAGCATCGCCTCTCGCATCTCGCGGCCGAGTCCCTGGCCCTGGAAGGGCCGGCCGAGCCAGGAGCCCGACTCGACCGAACGCGTGAACCGGAAGTTCGTGGCCTCCAGGTCCTGCATTCCGATGGGGTGTCCGTCCACAAAAGCCGTGCCGGTGAACGTCCACTTGTCGACGGACCAGTTGGCGCGATGGGTCCACAAGTACTGCGCTGACGACACCGCTCGCTGGGCCGCCGGCAGGTCGGTCCACGGAACGAAGAAGGGCATGGTCTCGGGGTCGTGGACTCCCCGGCCAGCCAGGTCGACCAGTCCCTGGAACTCCTCTTCGCGGGGAAGCCGCCACTCCAAACGGGGCGTCCGCACGACGAGGTCGAAGAGCGGCCAGAACGACTCCCGTCCCGGCATGGTGCTCAGCCGGGCTGGTAGACGCCGAAGACGCCGCGGAGCACGTCGGACACCTCGCCCAGGGTCGCCATCTGCGCCAGCGCGGCCTTCATAGGCACGAGCAGGTTGCCCTCTCCTCTCGCTGTTTCCGCCACGTCCGCGAGCGCGCGGTCCACGGTTGCCTGGTCCCGCGACGCCCGCACCGACTTCGTGCGCTCTATCTGCCTCTGTTGGAGAGCGATGTCGATCGGAAACACCTCGACCGCCTCGCCATCGGCGTCGGTGAACCGGTTGACGCCGACCACCACTTTCTCTCCGTCGTCGACCGCCTTGGCGTAGCTGTAGGCGGCCGCTTCTATCTCCTCCTGCGGGAACCGGGCCTCTATCGCCGCCACAGCACCGCCGAGCTGGTCGATCCGGTCCAGGTACTCCGTTGCGCCGGCTTCCACCTCGTCGGTAAGCGCCTCGACGAAATAGGAACCGGCCAAGGGATCGACCGTGTCCGCCACGCCGGACTCGAACCCCACGATCTGCTGGGTTCGCAGCGCAACCTTGGCCGCTCGCGTCGTGGGCAGGCCAAGTGCCTCGTCGAACCCGTTTGTGTGCAGGCTCTGCGTGCCACCGAGAGCGGCTGCCAGGGTCTGGACCGTCACCCGCACGATGTTGTTCTCCGGCTGTTGGGCCGTCAGGGTGGAACCGCCCGTCTGCGTGTGGAAGCGCAGCATCTTGGAGCGCTCATCCTTGGCGCCAAAGCGCTGGGTCATGATGTGCGCCCACATGCGACGCGCCGCTCGGTACTTGGCGATCTCCTCGAAGAGGTTGTTGTGCGCGTTCCAAAAGAACGAGAGGCGGGGTGCGAACGCGTCGACGTCCATGCCGGCGGCGAGGGCCGCCTCGACATAGGCGATCCCATTGGCCAGCGTGAACGCGATCTCCTGCACTGCCGTCGAGCCCGCCTCGCGGATGTGGTACCCGGAGATGGAGATGGTGTTCCAGTTGGGCAGGTGCTCCCCGCAGTAGGCGAACGTGTCGACAATCAGCCGCATGGAAGGCCGCGGCGGATAGATGTACGTGCCGCGTGCGATGTACTCCTTGAGGATGTCGTTCTGGATGGTCCCCCGGATCTTGTCGCCGGGCACGCCGTGCTCCTCGGCGGCCAGCTGATAGAGGAGCAGCAGGATGGCGCCCGTGGCGTTGATGGTCATGGAGGTCGTGACCTTGTCCATCGGAAGGTCGGCCATCAGCTGGCGCATGTCAGCCAGCGAGTCGATGGCCACACCGACCTTGCCTACCTCGCCCTCGGCACGAGGATGGTCCGAGTCGTAGCCCATCTGGGTGGGGAGGTCGAAGGCGCACGACAGGCCTGTCTGGCCGGCGTCGAGGAGGAACTTGAACCGCTGGTTGGTCTCCTCGGCCGAGCCGAAGCCGGCGTACTGGCGCATCGTCCACAACTTGGACCGGTACATCTCGGCATGGATGCCGCGGGTGTACGGGTAGCCGCCCGGCTTCCCGAGACGCGCTGCGGGGTCCCAGCTCTTTAGATCCCCCGGTCCGTAGACGGAGTGGATGGGGATGCCCGAGTCCGTCCGGTGCTCGGGGCTCTCCGGCTGCTTCGAATTCGGTGTCACCTCCATGAGATTACGAAGGTTCGGGGGCGGAGGGCCATCTCACGCTGATTTTGTGCAGACTACGGGTCATGGACCATCGCACCACTACCGCGGCAGCCCGGTTCTCCCACTTCGGCATCTGCGTCAGCGACCTCGAGCGCTCGCTGCGCTTCTACTGTGAAGCTCTCGGGTTCGAGATGGCGGAGTCACACGAAATCGGGGATGAGTTCGCCGGCCTCATGGACTTGCCCGGCGTCGCCGTGACGTCCCAATTCATTCGAAGGGGGCCGACGGCGATCGAACTTCTCGCGTTCACCGATCCCGCCCCGTTCGGGGACGGTCAGCGACGGGCCGTAAACCAGCTCGGCCTGACCCACCTGTCGTTCCAGGTCGACGACCTCGCAGCGACCGCTGCCCGGATCGTCGAGCTGGGCGGCGCCGTGGTCGAGTCGAGCCGGACGAAGATCGACCTCGGCGGCACGCCGCTCGAGTTCGTCTACTGCACCGATCCCGACGGCGTCCGAGTGGAGCTCATGGACTTCGGCAGCTGAGCGTCCGGTGTGCCGTTGGCGGCGGACGTGCCGTCCGCCAGACGCTGTGCGTCGAGCTCGCGGTCGATGCGGACCGCCTTGCGCTCTTCCAGGTGCATCCAGCGCAGCGCCACGGGGATCATGGGCCACAACATCAGGGTGTCGCCCACCACCCACATGATGGATCCGCCGATGTGGAGGTCGTCCACATAGGACGGCCCCCAAGCGCGGTGGGTCGCCAGGTAGGCCGGGAAGATCTCGTGCGCGCTCCCGGCGAGCGACAGCCCGGTGAATGTGTCGATAGGGATGGCGAGGAACAGGTAGAAGAACTGCAGCGCAGGATGGAGCCGGTAGCAGTTGGGGTCGTTGCCGAAGACCTGGCGCCAGAACAGGTAGCCCACGAGGAGGAAGGCGAGGTGCTCCAGGTTGTGCACCGACTCGTTCTGGAGCGTGTAGTTGTACCAACTGGTCAGGTGAGACACCGGGATGAGGACGGCGTAGAGCACGAACGCCACCGCGGGGTGCCCGAAGAACTTGGCCACCGGGGACCGCAGCCCCTCGGTCACCACCAGGTGCGGCGTGCCGGTGGTCGCCTTCCAGGCCAGCTCCAGCGGCGAGGCAATGGCGAAGAGGGGGGCCGCCACCATGATGAAGAGCAGGTGCTGGACCATGTGGTCCCAGAAAAGCTCGCCGTCGTAGACACCGACAAAACTGAAGACCGCGAACCCGGTCGTGACGAGTGCGCCGATCCACGCAACCGTCTTGCCGGCCGGCCACAGGTGGCGTGGGTGCAGCGCGTTGTGACGCCGGACGCCCCAAAGGTAGAGGCCGAGCGCCGCCACGATCATCGCGACGGGAACGAAATCGAACTGCGAAGAGAAGAACTGCGAGCCCCGGAGCGGACTAAGGGGCGCGTCGAAGAGCGCTGCGATCATTCAGCACAACGGTACCGCCGTGGTCAGCCGTGCTGCCAGACGCGCTGGGGGATCCCGCGCTTCCCGTAGAGCGCCACGGCGTCGAGCGCCCCGAGCTCCTCGTCGGACATGCGCCACCCCAGGGCGCCGGCGTTGTCCTCCGCCTGGCGCCGGTTCTTCGCCCCGGGGATCGGGACGGCGCCCTTGGCGATGAGGTAGGCGAGCGCCACCTGGCTCGGGGTGCGGTCGTCGTGGGCGCCGCCGATGCGACGCAGCTCGGAGACCACCGCGTCGACCTCGGCCCAGGGATGCGCCGAGAAGTTCCGCTTGCCCGGAGGCGGATTGGCAGCCGAGTATTTCCCCGTCAGCCTCCCCTGCCCGATCGGCGAGTAGGCCAGCACCACGACGCCGAGCTCGCGACAGGCGTCGACGAGCCCGACCCGTAGGGGCATTGTGCGGAGCAGCGAGAACTCCACTTGGTTGCTGGCGAGACGCAGGTCCCGTTTGCGCAGGGCCGCGTCCATGGCGCGCGTCTCTTTCTCCGAGTAGTTGGACACGCCCACCGCACGCACGATCCCCTCGGCTTGCGCGGCGGCCAGCGCGTCGGCGATGGCGTCATGCGAGCGCAGCGAGATCGGCCCATGAATCTGGTACAGGTCGATCGTGTCGACACCCAGGCGTTCACGCGAGCGGCGGGCCGCCGAGACGAGGGCCGACGACACGTTCACCTTCCACGGACTGGGCATGAATTTGGTGGCGATCACGACCCGCTCGCGCACGGCGGGATCGCGGGCCAGCAGCCGGCCGATGATGCGCTCGCTCTCCCCTCCCCCGTAGACCTCGGCCGTGTCGAAGAAGACGATGCCTGCATGTAGACAGGCCTCCCACGCCTCGGTGATCGTCCCTTCCGAAAGGGCTGCGTCGTAGCCGCCCATGCCCCAGGTGCTCTTGTCGCCCCAGGCCCACGTGCCCACTCCCAGCGGTGGGATCGACACGCTTGATCCCTCCAGCACGACGCGATCGCTGGCCCGGGGTGGGGCGCCGTCGGTCACGACGGGGCGCGGGCGGCGTCGGCTCGCGCCAGGTGCTCCTCCACGGAGTCCCGCCATGCGTCGGGGTGCGTGAGCTGAGGCGAGTGGTACGCGCCCGGGATCACCACCAGCGTGCCGTCAGCAACCTCGGCCGCCAGCTCCGGCGCTTGGTCGACCAACGGATGGTCGTGTTCGCCCGCGATGACCGTGGTCGGACAGGTGATGGAAGGAAGGTCCGCCCGCAAGGACGTCTCGCCCTGGTCCATGTCCGCCATGAGCGCCAGGCCCAAGGCCTTCACGGCGAAGGCGTCCATGCCCGAGAAGATGCGCTGCTTCTCCGCCTGCCACTCGGCCGGCATCGCCGCCTCCACCAACGCGTCCTCCGGGCCTGGTGGTCCGAGCCGTCCGCCCTCGGGCATGCCCCGGGCCGGGTCGAACGCCTCGATCCACGCCCGGAGAAGGGCACGGACCTCCTCGTTGGGCGGGACGAAGGACCAGGCGCTCGTGTCCATCAGGATCAGCGAATGCACGAGTTCCGGGCGGTCCAGCGCGGCGTGGAGCGCTATCCGTCCGCCCATGGAGTGACCGAGCAGGTCCACGGGCCCGTCGCCGACCGCCTCAAGGAAGGTCGTGAGGTCCGACGAGAGCTGCGCAATCGAGTACCCCTCGAGCCTTCTTGTCTTGGTCGACTGGCCGTGGCCCCTGTGGTCGACGGTGACCACGCGGCGGCTCGCCGCCAAAGCGCCGACGTGCTCCGAAAAGTCGTGTGACGAGCCCGTGAACCCGTGGCAGAGCACGACGGTGGCCCCACTCCCCTGCTCCCACCAGGCCAGGTCGATGCCGTTGACACGAAGGGTGTGCGCTGAGGCCGTCTGGGTCATGGCACTTGTCTAGTTGTCCCGACCGGTTGGATGCACTGGGCATGCCGTTCGTGGCCCGGCCCGACGCCGAGCGGCTTGACCGCCCGGGCTCAGTGCGGGTGCGGCATGCAGAGCTCGTCGTACTCCGCGATGACGATCTCGCCGGCGTCCGGCCCACAAGCCGGGCAGGCCGGGTCACGGCGCACCTTGAAGGTGCGGAAGGAGGCCTCGAGCGCGTCGTAGGCCAGCAGCCGGCCGACAAGCGGGTCCCCGAGTCCGAGCAGGACCTTGATGGTCTCGATCGCCTGGACGGAGCCGACGATCCCCGGCAGCACACCCAGCACGCCGGCTTCGGCGCACGAGGGCGCCAGCTCGGCCGGCGGCGGCTCGGGAATGAGGCAGCGGTAACACGGGCCGTTGTAGGGGTCGAAGACGGTGACCTGGCCTTCGAAGCGGAAGATGGAACCGTGGACCACCGGGATCCGCTTGAGCAGGGAAGCGTCGTTTACGAGGTAGCGGGTCGGGAAGTTGTCCGTACCGTCGAGGATCACGTCGTACCCGTCGATGATGTCGAGGATGTTGTCCGCGCCGAGCCGGACGTCGTAGGTGACGACGTTCACGTCGGGGTTCAAGGCGGTCAGCGTCTTCTTGGCCGAGTCGACCTTGCGCTCGCCGACACGGTCCATGTTGTGCAGGATCTGGCGCTGCAGGTTGGATTCGTCGACCACGTCCATGTCGATGACGCCCAGGGTCCCGACGCCGGCCGCCGCCAGGTAAAGAGCCGCAGGCGACCCCAGGCCGCCGGCCCCGAGGAGGAGCACCTTGGAGTCGAGCAACTTGAGCTGGCCCGTCTCGCCGACCTCGGGCAGCAGGAGGTGGCGCTGGTAGCGGTTGCGCTGCGCCGGCGTGAGGGTGCGCGGCGCGGCCCAGGGGCGGCCGTCGTCCTTCCACTTGTTGAACCCGCCGGACATGGACGCCACGTCGCTGTACCCGAGCTCACCCATGGTCTTCGCGGCGAACACCGAGCGGACGCCGCTGGCGCAGTAGACGACGATAGACCCGTCCTTGTCCGGCAGCTTCCCCTCGACCTGGAACTCGAGATGGCCCCGGGGCAGGTGTACCGCGTGGGGCAGCGCGCCCTGCTCGTACTCGTCGGGCTCGCGGACATCGAGGAACGCCACCCCGCCCCGCTCGAGCAGCGCCTGGGCCTCGCCCGGGTCCACCTCGCGCACGTTCTGCTTCGCCTGCTTCAACAGGTCTCGCGGTGTGGGCACTTTCTGGGTCCTCCTTGTGCGGCGCCCGATCCGGGCCGAACCCGCTACGAATTGTTAAACACTACCAGCGGGGTCGACATTCCCAGGGTGGTCGGGATCGCACTGCCTGAAAGACTGCAGGCCGTGGATCTCCACGAGGTGATCCGGCGGCGCGCCATGGTGCGGAGCTTCTCGGACGAGAGGGTGGACCCGGACGTCGTGGACCACCTCCTGGATGCCGCCCTCCGCTCCCCTACCGCCGGCAATACCGGCGGGACGGCGTGGGTTGTCCTGGAGGGTTCGGCGCAGACGGCCCCCTACTGGGGTGCGGCGACGGACGAGGAGTGGCGGCGCTCCGCCCGCCGCTGGCCCGGCCTGGAGCGGGCGCCGGTGATCCTGCTGGCCTACACGAGCCCCGCCGCGTACGTGGCGCGCTACGCCGAGGCCGACAAGGCCCCGGCCGGTCTCGGCGGGAGCGAGGAGTCGTGGCCCGTGCCCTACTGGGTCGGTGACGCCGCGTTCGGCGTGATGGTGGTGCTCCTCGGCGCGGTGGACGCCGGCCTCGGGGCGTGCTTCCTCGGCGTGTTCCGCGGCGAGGAGGAGCTGGCGCGCTCGCTGGGCGTCCCCGACGGTTGGCGCCAGTTCGGCGCGGTCTTGCTCGGCCGCCCGGACGGTTTGGACCACCGCTCGCCCTCCCTCCATCGTCCGCGACCGTCGAGGTCCGAACGCATCCATCGCGGGGGATGGTGAGGGGTCAGCTCGCGGCGCCGTCCTTCGACAGCAGGTGCCCGCCCTCCTGCCAGCGCGCCATGGCCCAGAGGAGGTCCGAGAGCCGGTTCAGGTACATGGCGACAAGTGACCCCTCGACCGGGTCCGCCACCGCGAGCCGCTCGGCCCGCCGCACCACCGTCCGGGCCAGGTCGAGCAGCGCAGAGAGCCGGTTCTCGCCGGGCACGGTGAAGTCGGCCGGCAGGTCGAAGCGCTCGAGCAGGTCGTCGATCTGGGCCTCCAACCCGCCCACCATGTCGGAGGTCACCAAGGTGGACCCCGCCCGTAGCTTGTGCCGGTTCTCCGGGGCGGTGGCAACCTCGGCCATCAGCACGTAGAGATCGCGGGCGAGCGACGTCAAACGGTCGTTGACCTCGGAGCCCGGGGGCGACTCGGCTCGCGCCAGCCCGATCACCGCTTGTGCCTCGTCGACGTCCCCGTTGAGCGCGACCTGCGCCGAGTCCTTGCGCGCCCGCCCGCCGTAGAGGAGGCCCGTCGTCCCGTCGTCGCCCGTCTTGGTGTAGATGCGGGGCTTCACCAGGCCCGATGCTACCGGCACCTTCCGGAGGCACCCGGGGCGCCGGTATCCTTGAGCGGACCATGTCCCGCTCCCCCGAACTCCTCGGCCGCCTCGACCCCGCCGCGTCCGACTACCTGCAGGCGTTGCGCGAGCGGGTCGTCATCTTCGACGGCGCCATGGGCACGAGCCTGCAACTTCTCGGGCTGGGCCCCGACGACTTCGGCGGCCCCGAGCTCGAGGGCTGCAACGAGATCTTGGTCGAGACCCGCCCCGACGTCGTGGCGCAGGTGCACCGCTCGTTCCTGGAGGTGGGATGCGACGTCGTAGAGACCGACACGTTCGGTTCGACGTCCGTCGTGCTGGCCGAGTACGGGCTGGCCGACCGGGCTCGCGAGCTGACGCGCCAGGCCACCGAGCTCGCCTGCGCCGTGCGCGACCAGTTCTCGACGCCGGAGCGCCCGCGCTGGGTGGCCGGCTCCATGGGCCCGGGCACCAAGTTCCCCACGCTGGGGCAGATCTCCTACGCCGACTTCCGCGGCGCCTACGAGGAGCAGGCGCTCGGGTTGCTCGAGGGCGGCGCCGACTTCTTGCTGATCGAGACGCAGTTCGACCTCCTGTCGATAAAGGCGGCCATCAACGGGGCGCGACGGGCCATGGTGACGCTGGACCGCATCGTGCCGCTGCAGGCGCAGGTGACGATCGAACTCACCGGCCGCATGCTGCCGGGCACTGAGATCGGTGCCGCACTCACCGTCCTCGACGCCATGCAGGTCGACGTCGTCGGCCTCAACTGCGCCACCGGGCCGGTCGAGATGAGCGAGGCGCTGCGCCACCTCTCGGGCGCCAGCCGCGTCCCCATTTCCTGCATCCCCAATGCGGGGCTGCCGTCGGTGGTCGACGGCAAGATGCACTACGACCTCACGGCCGAGGACCTGGCCGAGCATCTGCACCGGTTCGTCACCGAGTTCGGGGTCACGGCGGTTGGCGGCTGCTGCGGTACGACGCCCGCGCACCTGGCCGCGGTGGTCGAGCGGTGCGCCGGCGCGGTGCCGGGAGTGCGCACGCCGGTGCACGAGCCCGCGGCCGCCTCCATCTACACCTCGGTGCCGTTCAGGCAGGACACGTCTTTTCTCGTCGTCGGCGAGCGCACCAACGCCAACGGCTCCAAGGCTTTCCGCGAGGCCATGCTGGCCGCGGACTGGGACACCTGCGTGGCCATGGCCCAGGATCAGGTCCGCGAGGGCTCGCACCTGATCGACGTCTGCGTGGACTACACCGGCGCCGACGGCGTGGCCGACATGACCGAGGTGGCCAGCCGGCTCTGCACGCAGTCGACGGTCCCGATCATGGTCGACTCCACGGAGGGCCCGGTGGTGCGCGCCGCGCTGGAGTGGATCGGCGGGCGCCCGATCCTGAACTCGGTCAACCTGGAAGAGGGGTCCGAGCCGGGGACGCGGTTGGACACGTTCCTGCGGCTGGCCCGCGAGTTCGGCGCAGCGGTGGTGTGCACCTGCATAGACGAGGAGGGCCAGGCCCGCACCCGCGAGTGGAAGCTCCGGGCCGCTCGGGCCATTCGGGACATCGCGGTCGCGCGCTATGGCCTGGAGCCCCAGGACCTGCTGTTCGACCCGCTGGCCCTGCCGCTGTCGACCGGTATGGAGGAGAGCCGGGCCGACGGCGTGGAGACGATAGAGGGCATTCGCTCCATCAAGACGGAGCTGCCCGGCGTGTCGACCATCCTGGGCCTGTCCAACGTCTCCTTCGGGCTCAACCCGGCGGCCCGACAGGTGCTCAACTCGGTCTTCCTGCACGAGTGCGTGGAGGCGGGACTGGACTCGGCCATCGTGCACGCATCGAAGATCCTGCCGCTGTCGCGGATTGAGGAACGGGCCAAGGAGGTCTGCCTCGACCTCGTCTACGACCGACGCTCCGGCGACTACGACCCGCTGCACGAGCTGCTGTCGCTGTTCGAGGGGGTGAAGGTCGCTCAGGGCGGGGCGGAGGACCACTCCGACTGGCCGGTGGACAAGCGGCTGAGCGAGCGCATCATCGACGGCAACCGCAACGGGCTGGAGGGCGACCTGACCGAGGCGCTCGAGTCGGGTCTGGGCGCGCTCGACATCGTCAACGACATCTTGCTGGCGGGCATGAAGGTGGTGGGCGACCGCTTCGCCTCGGGCGAGATGCAGCTGCCCTTCGTGCTGCAGTCGGCGGAGACCATGAAGGCGGCGGTGGCCTTCCTCGAGCCGCACATGGAGAAGTCGGACCAGGGTGGCAAGGGCACCGTCGTGCTGGCCACGGTCAAGGGCGACGTGCACGACATCGGCAAGAACCTGGTCGACATCATCCTCACCAACAACGGCTACGTCGTGGTGAACCTCGGAATCAAGGTCGGGATCAACGAGATGATCGCCGCGGTGGAACAGCACCGGGCGGACGCCATCGGCATGAGCGGCCTCCTGGTGAAGTCGACGCTCATCATGCGGGAGAACCTGCTCGAGCTGAACGACCGGTCGCTGTCGACGATCCCGATCCTCCTCGGCGGCGCGGCGCTGACACGCACCTACGTGGAGCGCGATCTCCGGGGGGTCTACGAGGGGCGGCTGTTCTACGGGCGCGACGCGTTCGAGGGCCTCCGCACCATGGACCGCCTGGTCGAGCTGAAGCGATCGGGCGCGGAGGACGCGCTGTTCGGGCGTGAGATCTCGGAGAAGAACGTGCCCAAGCGGAGCCGGTTGGAGGTCGACACGTCGCCGGTGGAGGGACAGCCGGCGCGCTCGGACGTGGCGGCGGACAACCAGTTGTTCCCTCCGCCGTTTGTGGGAACCCGGGTCGCGGTCGGGCTCCCGATCGACGAGATCGTCGAGTTCCTGAACCTGACGGCGCTGTTCCGGAACCAGTGGGGCTTCCGGCCGCAGGACGGCGAGGACGATCCCGCGTTCAAGGAGCGGGTGAAGGCGGTGCTGCGGGAGGAGCTGGCCAAGGCCCGGGAGGCGGACCTGTTGGTGCCGTCGGTCGTGTACGGGCACTTCGCCGTCAACGCCGAAGGCAACGACCTGGTCATCTGGAAGGACGAGGCGCGCACGTCGGAGTGGATGCGCTTCACCTTCCCGCGCCAGCGCAAGGAGCCCTGGCTGTGCATCTCGGACTTCTTCCGCTCCGTCGACTCGGACGACGAGGACTACGCCAGCCTCATGCTGTGCACCATCGGCGCCCGGGCGTCAGAGGAGACGGCGCGGCTATTCGCCGACAACCACTACCAGGACTACCTGTTCCTGCACGGCCTGAGCGTCGAGATGGCGGAGGCGACGGCTGAGTACTGGCACAAGCGCATCCGCCAGGAACTCGGGTTCGTCGGCGAGGACGGGCCGACGCTCACTGGGCTGTTCCGCCAGCAGTATCGAGGCGGGCGCTACTCGTGGGGCTACCCGGCCTGCCCCGACCTCGACGACAACGCCAAGGTGGTGGAGCTCCTCGGGGGTGACCGCATCGGGGTCACGGTGAGCGAAGGCTTCCAGCTGCACCCGGAACAGACGACCGACGCCATCGTCTGTCACCACCCCGAGGCCAAGTACTTCGTGGCTTGAGCCGGGGCGCCGACCGGTTACTCGCCGGTCACGCCGTCGATCGCTTCCCGAAGGAGGTCGGCGGCGGCCTCGCACTCCTTCTCGAATGTAGCGAGGTCGGCTGCCGCGTCCGCCTCGTCCACCCCCTCGAAGTCGCGACCGGACCAGTCCGAGTCGAAAAACAGGCCGATGTCCTCTTGTGCGGCGTGCATCCGGAACCACCAACGCTCGACGTCCGCCATATGGCGGACCAGTCCGAGCAGCGACAGGCGTGAAGGATCGACGGGGCTGTCGTTTCAAATCGACATGCTCGAATCTCACACGAGGCGAAGGCCCCACCACTCATCGCATCAGGTCGGTGACCACTCTTCGCGCTATCCGAACAACGCGAGATTGTGCTCCTGGAGAAAGTGGACCCGTACCCTGAACCAATCCGGTGGATTCAACAAGACAGCCCCGAAATACCACTCGATGATGGCGTTCGGCTCGTGGTCGACGTTACGCGTCACCGCCACAATGACCTGGTCCCCCTGATGGTCCTGTCGTGCCCCCTGGAGCCCGTAGTGCACGCTGAAGACGACTTGTACGACGATGAGCGCGAGGGTGACGCCACGCACCAGTGTGCGATCGATGTGCCGGAGGAAGGTCCAGACTCTTGCCGATGTCCCGGTAAGCGACGTGGTCCTCCTTCGCCGACTTGCGCGGGCCGGATCCAAAGGTCCGTTGAGGGCAACCATGTAGGTGCCGGCCAGCACCAGCACGTCGTTCGTCGTGTAGCGTGACGGGTCCGCAGCGTACGGGGTAAAAATCACACGGCCCTCAGTGATGACGGCGACGAACAAGAACCCAAAGACGATGAGCGCGATGCCGATGGGCGCTCCGCTTCGCTCATCACGGCGAATCCCCCATTTGACGAGGACGAAAACCGCCACCACGAAGATGATCAGGCCGAAGGCCATGACCGGCCCGTCGGCATGTGCGCCGAACCCGAGCGGCGCGCCCACGATATCGCCGAGCGCATAGAGGAAGAACTTGATGTCCTGGAACGGGTGCGCTGATGCATACGAGTTAGCGCTCGATCCGTTGTGAAAGTCGAACCAGTATCCGAAGACGGTGGTGGTGATTGCGATGGCGATCCATGCGACTATCGCCCAAATCTGTCGCCGCCGGTGGTAGAGCAGCACGAGGCCCGCGGGCCAGATGAGCAGCCCCTGCAACGACGAATAGCTCCCGACGAGTCCGGCCAGGGAGGCAAGGACGAAGGCGGGCCACGTCAACCTTGACCGGTCCAAGAACACCAGGCTGACGGCAAGCGCCAGGACGACGAGGTACCACGCCATCTGGAACCCCCAGAGCGTGTTCTGCCACTGCGCGAACGTCAGAGTGAGAAACACGACCGGGCAGTAGAAGAGCAGTGGCGTGCCGGGCGACCGGCGCTTGTGGCACCAGATGAGCAGAGCCGTCGCGGCGAACAGCATGAGCGCGCTTAGCCACTCCTCCACGTCGATATTGAAGTGGACCGTGTGCGCCGAGCGCGATAACTATGAGGTTGGGAAAAACGATCCGGTTGTCCGTATGCGGGCGCCACAGTGAGGACCAATCAGGAAAGTGCGCAAAGTTGGCACGGATGACGTCGACGTCGTTCCATTGATCGGCCACGATCGTGTTGACCTGGTAGTGCGCCAGCATCGCCATGTAGGCGACCGCGGGGAGGGTGAACGCCAGGAGTGTCAGGACCTTGACGACCCGTGGATCCCATGCCCCCACCTTCCAGGTACCAGACGCCTTGGCCCTCTCCTCCGCGGGAGCGTCCTGGACCGGGACGCCAGATACCGACGTCGTCACCGGAGAAACCGTTCCCCTGATCGATGCCGTCCCCCGCCGCGCCGGGGCAAACCAGCCATTCGAGGGAAGATACCGCATGTGTGGTCGTGGTCCCCGCTCAGGACCTGGGTCAGCCGTTCATGGACATTCCGAGTCTGCGGCACCGAGCTCTTCTGGTCGAACGTCAGCTCACCCTGAAGGTGAGCCTGGATGGTCTTGAGGTGCCCACTCCGTCCGAGCCTCGGCTTCCCTTCGCTGCCTACGAGGGCAGAGCCGCGAGACGCTGCTGCACGTGGATCCAGACATTCACCCCATCAGATCGCACGGGAGGACCGATTGCGGCCGTGACCTGGTTGACCACAGTTCCGGGGTGCTTGCCGAGCGGGAGAACGATCACCGTTCCGACGTGATGCTCACTCATGAACTGCCGGTGGCCGCCTCCTTGGCGTGGTAGCTCGAGCGGGTGAGCGGCGACGACTCGACATGCGGCAGGCCAAGCGCCTCCCCCGCGCGCTTCAGGCGCCCGAACTCCTCCGGCGTCCAGTAGCGAGAAACAGGAAGGTGGTTCCGGCTCGGCCTGAGGTATTGGCCGACAGTGACGATGGAGACACCGACTGCGTGCAAGTCGGCCATGGTCGCGACGACCTCGTCCATGCGCTCGCCCAAGCCCAGCATGAACCCGGACTTCGTGACGAGTCCGGCGCCGGCGGCGCGAGCGAGGACCGTCAGGCTCCGGGCATAGCCGGCCGACGGACGGACAGCCCGCTGCAGACGGGCCACCGTCTCTACGTTGTGGTTCAGGACGTCGGGCCGAGCATCGAAGATGGTGTCCAATGAGGCCGTGTCGCCTTTGCAGTCGGAGATGAGCACCTCGACCGCTGTGCCCGGCGTGAGCTCCCGGATGGCCCTGATGGTGGCCGCCATGGCGCCGGCCCCACCGTCGGGCAGGTCGTCACGCGCCACGCAGGTCACGACCGCGTGGTCCAGCCGCATGCGCGCGACGGCGCGGGCGACGCGTTCGGGCTCGTCGGCCGAGAGCGGGAGCGGGTGCCGTGTGTCGACCTGACAGAACCCGCAGGCCCGAGTGCAGCGGTCGCCGTTGATCATGAAGGTCGCCGTGCCGTCCGCCCAGCACTCGTAGATGTTGGGGCAGCCCGCCTCCTCGCACACCGTGACGAGACCGAGGTCGTGGACGGTCGAACCGAGCGCCCGGTACTCCTTCCCCAGGCGCACCGGCACCCGCAGCCACGGCGGTTTGCGGGTCCCGATGTCGAGTCCAGCCTCGGGCGCCACTCCGGCCTGGCGCAAACGGCGCGCCAGCGGGCGCTCGGCGGGAGGCACCGGGCCGACTGGTGCTCCAATCGGTCCGGTTACGACGTCGTGGCGGTCGGCCTCTCCGTCACTGAAGGCGATGACCGCGTGTTTCACGAAGGCGTCGATGACGTCGTTCATGGTCGCGTCGATACCCTCCGCGCGGAGCGACGTGACCCCGCGGTCGGTGATGCCACAGGGGACGATGTGCCCGAACATCGTGAGGTCGCAGTCCACGTTGAGGGCGACGCCGTGCAGCGTGCGACGACTTCCGTCGCTGGTGCGCAGCGTACGCACGCCGATGGCCGCGATCTTGCGCGGGTCCGGGCCCTCGGTCCCGACCCAGACGCCGGGGTATTGGTCGACTCGGCTGGTGCCGTCAAGGCCGAGGTCCGCCAGCGTGTGGATGACCACCTGCTCCAGCCGCCGCACGTGAGCCGGGCCGGCGCCCGGGTCGTCGGGCACCGTCACTATCGGGTACGCCACGAGCTGGCCGGGGCCGTGATAGGTGACGTCGCCACCCCGGTCGGTCCGCTCCAGCACGGCACCGACGGAGGCCGGGTCGACCAGCACATGAGACTCATCGGCGTGCGCGCCGATGGTGAACACGTGCGGGTGCTGCAGGATCAGCAGGTAGTCGTCGCCGTCACCCCGCGCCAGCGCGTGCTGGAGGTCGAACGCTTCGTGGTACGGGACCGTCCCCAGGCCACGGACGCGCAGCACCGGGCCGGCCCCTAGAGCTCGGCGGCCCAGTCGCGGGCGCCCAGGAGCTCCGCGACCCGCGCCAGGAACAGGGAGACGTAGGCACCGTCCACCGCGCGGTGGTCCCAGCTCATGCCCACGATGCCGGTGGAGTGGATGGCAATCGACTCGGAGCCGTCCGGCTGGGACACGACCACGGGCCGCCGGGCGATGCCGTCGGTGGCCAGGATCGCCACCTGCGGCTGGTTGATGATCGGCACCGTGAAGAACGTTCCGAACGGGCCGTCGTTGGTGATGGAGAACGTGCCGCCCGCGATGTCGTCGGCGTTCAGATGCCGCCCGCGGGCGCGCTCGGCCAGGTCGCGGATGCGCCGCGCGATGCCGCGGAGCGTGATCTCCTCGGCGCGGTGGATGACGGGGACGATCAGGCCCTCGTGGGCGAGGTCCACCGCAATACCGAGGTTCACCTCGGAATGCAGGACCAGCGATTCGTCGACGACCGAGGCGTTGAGCAACGGGTAGTCCCGCAGGGCCTCCACGGCGGCTCGGGCCACGAAAGGCAGGTAGGTGAGGGCGAACCCCTCCTCCCCCCGGAAGCGGTCCCCCCAGGCCGTGCGCACCCGCTCGACCGCCTCGAAGTCGACTTCGTTGGCGATGAACGCGTGGGGCGACGTGGCCTTGGAGCGCACCATGTGCTCCGCCGTGCGGCGCCGCATGTTGGAGAAGGGGACGATCTGGTCGCCCGCGGGGCGAAACGACGCCATGGACACCGGCGGGGCAGGCGCCGCCACGGGCCGCGGGCGCGGCGGGAGCGGGATGCACGGGCGGCGCCGCCGAGGCGGAGCGGCGCAGCCGACACCGCGGCGTCGATGACCTTCAGGACGTCTTCACGGGTGATGCGTCCCCCGACGCCCGTCCCGGTGACCTCCGTCTCGCTGATCCCGTTCTCGGAGAGGAGCTTGCGCACCATCGGGGACAGGAGGAGCGCCTCGGACCCGTTCCCGTCGGAGGCCGGGGTGGCCGGCGGCGTCGCCGCGGCGGGCGGCGCGGCGGTGACCGGGGCGGGCTCGGGTGCCGGCGGAGGCGGAGGTGGGGCGGCCGCTTCCGGTGCCGGTTCGGGCGCCGGTGTGGCCGCGGCCGCCGGCTCGGGCGCCTCGGCCGGCGCGCCGGCCCCGTCGCCGATCACGGCCAGCTTCACGCCGACCTCGACCGTCTCGCCCTCGGGGACGAGGATTTCGGTCAGGACGCCGGCCGCGGGCGAGGGCACCTCGGAGTCGACCTTGTCCGTCGATACCTCGAACAGCGGCTCGTCACGCTCGACCTGTTCGCCGACACCCTTCATCCAGCGGGTGATGGTGCCCTCGGTCACGGTCTCGCCGAGCTGCGGCATCGTCACGTCAGGCAAGGTGGAGTCCCCTTCCGGTCAGCGCCAGCATTGTCTCGCCGAACGTCTCGGAGAGCGACGGGTGCGGCTGAATGAATTGCGCCACCTCGTCGGGGAACGCCTCCCAGTTGACGGCCAGGTAGCCGCCGCTCAGCTGCTCGGTCACCCAGGGCCCGCACATGTGCACGCCCAGGATCGTCCCGGCGGTGCCGTCCGGCCGCTTCTCGGCCACGATCTTCACCAGGCCCTCGGTGTCGCCGATGATCTGCGCCCGGCTGTTCCCGCCGAAGGGGTCCTTCTTGGTGACGACGTCGATCCCCGCCGCCTTGGCCTGCTGCTCGGTCAGGCCGCAGAACGCCACCTCCGGGTGGCAGTAGATGGCCCATGGCACCTTCGAGTTGTCCACCGGCACCACCGGCTCGCCCAGCATCCCCTTGACGGCGACGATGGCCTCCGCGAACCCGACATGAGCCAGCTGCGGCGTCCCCGCCACAATGTCGCCGACCGCCCAGACGCCCGGCACACCCGTGCGCTGGTACTGGTCGGCCACGACGAAACCGCGTTCGTCCATATTGACGCCGACCCCGTCGGCCACCAACCCTTCGGTGCGGGGGCGCCGGCCCACCGACACCACGATGGCCGCCACGTCGTAGGTCTGGTCGCCCGCCTTCACCGTGGTCACCGTCCCATCGGTCGTCGGCGTGTGCGACTCGACCTTGACGCCCGCGACGATATCGATCCCGCGCTTCTTGAAGGAACGGCCAACGAGGCGGATGACGTCGTCGTCGCAGCCGGTGAGGATGGAGTCGAGGGCCTCGAGGATCGTGACCTTGCAGCCGAGGTCGGCCAGCAGCGACGCGAATTCGCAGCCGACGACCCCGCCGCCGATGACTGCCACCGAGGCCGGGATCTCCTTCAGGTCGAGGAACTCGTCTGACGTCATGATCCAGCGGCCGTCGACCTCGAACCCCGGCAGGGTGTGCGGCACCGAGCCGGCGGCCAGGACCACGTTGCGTCCGATCAGCACCCGGCCCGCGTCCTGCCCGTCGACGACCTCGACCCGGCGGTCGGCCTTCAGCGTGCCGGTGCCGATCAGGGTGGTGACCTTGCGCCCCTTCAGCAGGCCGGCCAGTCCCTTCCAGAGCTTGTCGACCACCGCGTTCTTGCGGTCCTGGCTGCGGGCGAAGTCGATGGACACGCCAGAGACGTCTATGCCGAACTCCTTGGAGCCCTCGATTGTGCGGTTGACTGCGGCGGTCTCGAGGAATTCCTTGGCCGGGATGCAGCCGCGGTGCAGGCACGTGCCACCGACCTTGTCGCGCTCGACGATCGCCACCGACAGGCCCGCAGCCGCACCGTAGAGGGCGGTCGCGTACCCGCCCGGACCGCCCCCGATCACGACAATGTCGAACTCGTCTTCAGCGGCCATGGCCTGTTCTCTCCTCGTGCGTGCAACCGACGAGCCTACCGGTCACTCCCCGGTTTCTCGGCGGCCCGCATGGCGTGACGCGACGTGCCCACCGTGCTCTGGTGCCTACCCGCTCGTCCCGACGCCGGCGTCGGCCGCCATGGTGGCGAGCTCGTCGACCACGTCGTTCCAACGGTCCCCGGAGTGGCCCTTGACCCAGCGGAACGAGACCGGGACGCCCGGCGCCAGGGCGAGCTCCAACAGCGGCTCCCACAGGTCGCGGTTCGCCACCGGCTTGCTTCGCCGCGTTCTTCCAGCCGCGTTGCAACCACCCCGCCCACCACCGGTCGGTGAAGCACTTCACGACGTAGGTGGAGTCGCTCACCACGTCGATGCCGCCGGGTCGCCCCGGCGTGAGGGCGCGCAGCGCCTCGAGCGCGGCGGTGATCTCCATGCGCTGGTTCGTGGTGTGGGCGTCGGCCCCGCTGGCGTAACGACCGCCCGGCACGGCCCAGGCCCACCCGCCGGGGCCGGGATTCCCCCTGCAGGCGCCGTCGGTGTACACGGTTACCCGTCCGTCACTGGCTTCCACCACGGTCAATGTGTAACAGGCGCGGCCAGTGGTCAGGTGGGAGCGGTTCCGGCCGATACCGTTGGCATGATGCTGTTCGACGGGATCAGTCACCAGGTTCCCGACACGGACCCGGGGGAGACGCAGGAATGGCTCGATTCGTTCGACGCCGTCGTCGACGCCCGGGGCCGCGCCCGCGCCCGCTACCTCCTCATGAAGCTGCTGGAGCGGGCGCGCACGAAGCAGGTCGACTTCCCCGCCACCGTCTCGACGCCCTACGTCAACACCATCCCGGCCGACGCCGAACCGTGGTTCCCCGGCGACGAGTACCTGGAGCGCCGCATCCGCGCCTACATCCGGTGGAACGCGGCGTCCATGGTGGTGCGGGCCAACACGCGCACCGAGGGCATCGGCGGGCACCTCTCGACCTACGCCAGCTCCGCCGCGCTCTACGAGGTCGGCTTCAACCACTTCTTCCGCGGCAAGTCCGACGGCGGCTTCGGCGACCAGGTCTTCTTCCAGGGCCACGCCTCGCCCGGCATCTACGCCCGGGCCTACGTCGAGGGACGCCTGACCGAGTCCGAGCTCGACAACTTCCGCCACGAGGTGGGCGGCGACGGACTGCCCAGCTACCCGCACCCGCGCCTGCTGCCGGACTTCTGGGAGTTCCCGACCGTCTCCATGGGCCTCGGGCCCATCACCGCCATCTACCAGGCCCACGTCAACCGCTATCTCCACTCGCGCCAGCTCGTCGACACCTCCGACAGCCGCGTGTGGTGCTTCGTGGGCGACGGCGAGATGGACGAGCCCGAGTCGATCGGCGCGCTCGGCGTGGCCGGGCGCGAGCACCTCGACAACCTGATCTTCGTCGTCAACTGCAACCTGCAGCGCCTCGACGGCCCCGTGCGCGGCAACGGCAAGATCATCCAGGAGCTCGAGGCGCTGTTCCGCGGCGCCGGCTGGAACGTGATCAAGGTGATCTGGGGCTCCCGTTGGGACGCGCTGCTGGCCCAGGACGTCGACGGCGTACTGCTGGACCGCATGAACACCACGGTCGACGGCGAGTACCAGAAGCTGGCCGTCGAGTCGGGTGCCTACATCCGGGAGCATTTCTTCGGGCCTGACCCGCGCCTGCGCAAGATGGTCGAGGACCTGAGCGACGAGGAGCTGCAGTCGCTGCCGCGGGGCGGCCACGACTACCGCAAGCTCTACGCCGCCTACAAGCTGGCCACCGAGCAGCGCGGCGCACCGACGGCCATCCTGGCCAAGACGATCAAGGGCTGGACGCTCGGGCCCGAGATCGAGGCGCGCAACGCCACCCACCAGATCAAGAAGATGACCAAGGCGCAGCTGCGTCTGCTGCGGGACCGCCTCTACCTGACCGACGACATCCCCGACGAGGCCCTCGAGGGCGACCCGCCCTACGTCCGCCCGCCCGAGGATCCGACGCCATGGAGTACCTGCGCGCCCGCGGCGCGCGTCCTGGCGGGGCCCCTCCCGGTCCGCGTGGTGCGCCCCACGGCGCCGAGGCGCCCCGACCCAAGGCGTTCGAGGAGTTCGCGGCCGGGTCGGGCACGGGCAGGCGGTCTCGACCACCATGGCCTTCGCCCGCTTGCTGCGCAACCTCGTGCGCGACCCCACCATGGGCGCGCTGCATGGCGCCGATCGTCTCGGACGAGGCGCGGACGTTCGGCCTCGAGCCGATCATCGCCGAGGCCAAGATCTACGCGCCCGAGGGCCAGAACTACGTACCCGTCGACGCCGGGCTCCCGCTGCACTACGCCGAGAGTGCCTCGGGCCAGATGCTCCAGGAGGGGATCACCGAGGCCGGCGCGCTGTCCTCGTTCATCGCACTGGCCACGTCCTATGCCACCTGGGGCCAGCCCATGGTGCCCGTGTACCTCTTCTATTCCATGTTCGGCTTCCAGCGCGTGGGCGACCTCGCCTGGTCCCTGGGCGACGTGCGCGGCCGCGGCATCCTCGCCGGCTGCACGGCCGGCCGCACCACCCTGCTCGGCGAGGGCCTGCAGCACGACGACGGCCAGTCGCCGCTCCTGGCGTCCGCCAACCCCGCCGCCATGGTCTACGACGCGTCGTTCGCCTACGAGGTGGCCGTCATCGTCGAAGAGGCGATCGGCGAGATGCTCGGCGCCAACCCGCAGGACCGCTTCTGGTACCTGACGCTCTACAACGAGACCTACCCCATGCCCGCGCTGCCCGAGGGCGACGAGGGCGCGGCGGTGCGTCGGGGCATCATCGACGGGCTCTACCGGTTCGCCCCGGCGCCCGACGTCAAGGGCGACCTGCGCGCCTCCCTCTGCTTCTCGGGCCCCATGTGGAGCGTGGCCATGGAGGCGCAGCAGCTGCTGGCCGAGCGCTACGGGGTCGCGGCCGACGCCTGGGCCGTGACGTCGTGGACCGCCTGCGCACCGACGCGCCTCGAGGCCGAGCGCTGGAACCGCCTCCACCCCGACGCCGAGCGCCGCACGCCGCGGGTGACCGCCGCGCTGGGGGGCGGGACCGACCCCGTCGTCGCCCTCACCGACTACATGCGCGCCGTGCCCGACCAGGTCGCGCGCTTCGTGGAGCGCCCCTACGCGTCGCTGGGCACCGACGGGTTCGGTCGCTCCGACGCCCGCGCTCGGCCCTGCGGTCCTACTTCGAGGTGGACGCCGCCCACCTGGTGGTGGCGGTCTTGCAGCAGCTCGCGCTCGGCGGGCGCGTGCAGCCCTCGGTCGTGAGCAAGGCGATCCGCGACCTGGGCATCGACCCGGGCCGGACGGCCCCGTTCAAGATCTGAGTCTCAGGACCTGAACAGCGCGGCGAACGGCGCCAGCGCCTCCTCGCCGCCGTCCGGCACGGAGAGCCGGAGCGACCGCACGTCAGGTTCGATCTCAATGGCCACATCGAAGAACGCGCAGCACGCCTTCTCCCGGGCGCCGAGGGACGCGGCCGCCACCAACGCCGCGTCCGAGTCGCGTAGCACGAGCCGCACCGAGGTGGGCTCGGACTCCACCGCGCACGACAGACGATGCCACCAATGCGCGCCACTCGTCGACGCGTGCTCCCAGCGCGCCGGCGTCGAGCGTGCACGCGACGGGCACCGGCTCACCGCCGTTCATGGCTGTGCCTCGCCTGCAGCATGTCCCGCGTGATCTCCATCTGCCCCAGGTGCTGGAAGAGCTCCTCCAGCATATGGAGCAGCACCGCCCCCTTGGTCTCTGCGTAGGGCACGGGGTGGTCGGGGTTGCGCACGCACGTGGCTCGGCTGGGCCACCGCGTCGAGCGTCCCGACGTCCTCGTGCAGACGGCGGCGCGCCTGCCTCGGTGCGCGCGCAGGAGCTCCGGCGACTTCGCCGCTGGCCTTGAACTCGGCCTCGCGGTCGCGCTGAATGGAGCGCCCGGCCACGGTCGCCCCGCCCCAGTACTCCATGACGCCCAGGCATGGGTCAGGATCACGTAGGCCGAGTTCGCGTCCGGCCAGCGGGGGCGCCTGTTGACCAGCTCGTCGCCGAGGTCCTCGACGATCGCGGGCCATCTCGCCCGAGCGCGAGGTCGGCGAACCACAGGTAGTCGGCCGCCCGGACGACGACGTCCCCGGGTCCCGGCGCTCGGTCCGGAGGCGCCGCCCCCGCCCCCGGATCAGCGGGCGACCCAGGCATCCGGATCGGTGACCAGCTTCTGCACGTGCAGCGGGAAGCTTGCCCGCGAGCACGTCGGTCAGCGTGATCTTCTCCAGCACCGAGCGCAGGCTGGCCCGCACCGCCACCCAGACCTGCTGGAGGTTCTCGGCCGCGCCGGCGTAGGTGGTGGCCTCGGGCCGGAAGCCGCGGACCTCGGCCAGCGGCCCGTCCAGGGCGCGGATGACGTCGGCGATGGTGATGGCGTCGGCCTCCCGGGCCAGCCGGTACCCGCCCTCGGCGCCGCGCTGGCTGGCCACGACGCCGGCCCGGCGGAGGTCGGCCAGGATCGCCCCGAGGAACCGCGGCGGCAGGCCCTGCTCGCCCGGCCAGGTACTCGGCGGTCTGGGGCGTGCCGGCGGCGGCCAGCGCGAGCAGGGCCCGGATGCCGTAGTCGACCTTGGCCGGGATGTGCATGGCGAGAGTCTGCCCTGCCGTACCCCCGGTGGCACGTCCGGCGGGGCCGATAACCGTGCCAAGATCTCCATGGCACGGTCGATCTCCACCTCACCGGCGACGACGAGGCCGACGCGGCTCCTAGTCGGCGACCCTCTGGCCCTGCTCATCGGCATGGTGCTCGACCAGCAGATCCCGATGGAGAAGGCGTTCTCGTCGCCGGCCGAGCTGGCCCGCCGGCATGGGCCGACCGCTCGACGCCGCGGACATCGCCGCCATGGACCCCGACGCGCTGGCCGAGCTCTTCAAGGAGCGTCCCGCGCTGCACCGCTTCCCCGGCTCCATGGCCGGCCGGGTGCAGGCGGTCTGCCGCGTCGTGGCCGAGGACTATGGCGGCCAAGGCCGAGAACATCTGGACGTCGGCCGCCAGCGGCGCCGAGCTCCTCGAGCGCGCTCAAGACCTCCCCGGGTTCGGCGAGCAGAAGGCGCGGATCTTCGCCGCGCTGCTGGGCAAGCAGCTCGGCGTGCGGCCCGACGGCTGGCAAGCGGCCAGCACCCCCTTCGGCGACGACGGGACCTTCCTCTCCGTCGCCGACATCACCGACGCCCAGACCCTGGCCAAAGTCCGGGCGACCAAGAAGGCCATGAAGGTCTCAAGGCGAAGGCGAAGGCGAAGGCAAGCGCCGGGGCGTGACCCGGGCGCCCCGCGCCAGCCTCTCCGAACGCCGCCTCTATCTCTGCACGCCCGACCGGCCCGACCTGGCGGCACTTCCTCGCCGACTGCATCGCGGGCGGGGTCGACGTGGTGCAGCTGCGCGAGAAACAGCTCGAGGCGCGGGCGCTGCTGGCCCGGGCCGCGGTGGCCGCCGAGGTGTGTCGGCGCGACCGCGGGGTGCCCTTCGTGCTGAACGACCGGCCCGACCTGGCCCTCGCCGCGGGGGCCGACGGCGTCCACGTGGGCCAGGACGACGCGCCGGTCGCGCTGGCGCGGCGCATCCTCGGGCCCGACGCCATCGTCGGCCTCTCCACGCACGGGCCGGGCGACCTGGCGAGCGCGGCGGACGAGGACGTCGACTACATCTCGGCCGGACCCGTCGAGCCGACGCCGACCAAGCCCGGCCGGCGGGGCACCGGGCTGGGCTACGTCACGCTGGCCAGCGAACGGTCCAGCGTTCCCGTGTTCGTGACCGGCGGCGTGACGCCAGAGAGGATCCCTGCGCTGGCCGCAGCGGGGGTCCGCCACTTCGTGGTCGTGCGCTACCTGACCGAAGCTGGCGACGCCGAGAGCGGCGGCGCGGGCGCTGCGAGCTGCCATCGATCGCAGCGTGGAGTACCGCGCCAACGGCGCGGTGAGGGACACCCCTCTGTCGAGCGCCTGGGACACCGACTCGAAGTCGTTGCCCAGGACCGTGCGCTCCACCAACGGGTCCGGCTCTGAGGGCGGGCGGAGAGTCAGAGACTCCTGACGCGCCGGGGCGCGCCGGTGCGCGGTGTGCACGGGCGCGCTCGCATCCATTCCCCACTCCTCCAACCGGCGGAACAGCGGGCACGCCCGGCAGGGGCGCCGTCGCTCCGGTTGTCACTCCGTAGGAGTTGTCGGCGCGGTGGTTCGCCCGGTTGAGCGCCGCCTCAAGGGCAGCGCTCCAGCCAACCCACCAGGATGGCGATGACCCGGGGGTCGGCCCGGAGCCAGTGGCCGGCGCCGTAGACGACGTGGAGCTCGGAGGGGCCGGTGGCGGCCTCGGCCAGCGCCCGGGCGTCGGCCACCGGCACGTCGGGGTCGTCGGACCCGTCGATCACGAGCAGCGGGCGCCCCTTGAGCTGCGCCGCGTCCTCGGCCGGGTGGAGGACGGTCAGCTCCTTGGCCCAGGCCTCGATCGACTCGGGGAAGCCCGGCGTGGTGATCACGCCCGCCCGCCGACAGCGCTCGACCAGGGCGGCCGGGTCGCCCGACAGCGGCCCCAAGTCGGCCGGCGTGCCCAGGCAGGCCACCGCCGGCGACCCGCTCGTCGCCGGGCCGCCAGGTGCAGGCGCCAGCACGCCGCCCGACGCCGAAGCCGACCACGAGGCGGGGCGCCGACTCCGGGATCTCCTGTCGGGCCACGAAGGCCAGGTCGTCCAGCCAGCCCAGCGGCGGAGAAGTCGCCGGCAGAGTCGCCCGCCCCCCGCAGCGTCGCGGTGACCACGCTCCGAGCCCGACTCGCGGGTCAGGCGGTCGGCCAGGGCCGGGATAGGTCAGGGCCACGTCGGTGGCCGAGCCCTTGGGGCGGGGCAGGTCGTGGCAGAGCACCACGTGGCCGCGCACGCGAGTCGGAGGCCGGCGATGGCGCTGGTGTAGACGCCAGAGGTCGCCCGCGGGGCCGGGCAGGAGCCGGAACGGCCCCGACACCGTCCCAAATCCCGATGCGCTGTGCCAGGAGCTCGCGATGGTACGAGGGATCGCCCAGCAGCAGCTCGGACGACTTGGCCCGCTTGAAGTACAGGTGGGCCGGGTGCTCCCAGGTGAAGCCGATGCCGCCGTGGATCTGGATGTTCTCCGCCGCGGCGTGGAAGTAGGCCTCGGAGCAGTACGACTTGGCCAGGCAGGCCACGACCGGCAGCTCGTCGGAGTCCTCGGCGGCGGCCCAGCCCGCGTAGTACGCGGCCGACTTGGCCGACTCGACCTCCAGCAGCATGTCGGCGCACTTGTGCTTGATGGCCTGGAAGCTGCCGATGGGCCGCCCGAACTGGATCCGCGTCTTGGCGTACTCGACCGACGCGTCGAGCACGTGCTGCGCGCCGCCCACCTGCTCGGCCGCCAGCGCCACGGCGGCGAGGTCGAGCGTCTTGGACAGCCCGGCCTCCGCGCCACCGTCGGTGCCGATGAGCGTGGCCGGCGTGCCGGAGAACTCGAGCGCGCGCCTGCTTGCGCGTCTGGTCCATCGTCGGCAGCGGCGTCCGGGTCAGCCCGGCCGCGTCGCCCTCGACGGCGAAGAGCGTCACGCCCGTCCCGGTGCGGGCCGCCACGACGATCAGGTTCGCGACGTGGCCGTCGATGACGAACATCTTGTGGCCGTCGAGGACCCAGCCGTCGCCCTTCTGCGTCGCCGCGCAGCTCGATCCCGCTGAAGTCCCACTTCCCGTTGTCCTCGGTGATGGCGAGCGTGGCGATCGTCTCGCCCGACGCGAGGCCGGGCAGGTAGGCCTTCTTGGCCTCGTCGTCACCCGAGGTGAGCAGCGCGTTGGCCGCCAGGGCGACGGTGGAGAAGAAGGGCGCGCAGAGCAGCGCGGCGCCCATCTCCTCGAGCACGACGATCAGCTCGACGTAGGAGAAGCCCGAGCCGCCGAACTCCTCGGGGATGGTGAGCGACTGCAGGCCGAGCTGGTCGGCCATCTGGCTCCACACGGCCGGGTCGTAGCCCTCGGTCGTGTCCATCAGGCGGCGCACCTCGGTCTCGGGCGACTTCTCGGCGAGGAAGCGGCGCACCGCCGCGCGCAGCTCCTCCTGCTCGTCACTGAAGGCGAAGTTCATCACCCGGGTGTCTACCAGACCAGGAGCGCCGGGAACCAGAAGGCCTCCGGCTGTGCCACGCTGGGGCCATGGGACAGCTCGAGAAGATCTGGAGGACGCGGGGGCCGAGGTCCACCAGATCGTGGTGGGCCCGATGGACAACAACGTCTACATCCTGCGTTGCCGCCGCACCGGCGAGGCCATGCTCATCGATGCCGCCAACGAGCACGAGGCCCTGCTCGACATCTGCCGCGACCTGGGGGTCAACCAGGTGGTGGAGACGCACGGGCACTGGGACCACATCCAGGCCGTGCCCGCCGTGCGCGACGCCGGCATCTCGGTGGCCGTGACCAGCGCCGACGCCGGCATGCTGCCCAGCTACGACCTCATCATCGACGACGACGAGGTGCTCACCGTCGGCGACCTGCGGGTGCGCACCCTCGCCACCCCGGGCCACACGCCGGGCTCCATCTGCTTCGCCGTCGAGGGGACCGACCTGCTCTTCACCGGCGACACCCTGTTCCCCGGCGGCCCGGGCAACACGTCCTTCGAGGGGGGCGACTTCCCCACGATCATCCGCGTCGATCGAGGACCGGATCTTCTCGAAATTCCCGGCGGCCACCCGGGTCCTCCCCGGGCACGGCCAGGCCACCACGGTGGGAAGCGAGTCCCCTCACCTGCAGGAATGGGTCGATCGAGGTTGGTGAATGCCGCCGCGTCGGCTCCGGCGGAATCGTCGCGGCGGCATCCGATTCGGCCTGTCCGGAAAACCCGACCAAAACGGTAAGCTTTTAGGTGATGACCCGGAACGAGACGCCCACCGCTCCCCTGCTGCAGATCCGGGACCTGCACGTCTCGGCCGAGGACGGCGCCATCCTGCGGGGGGTCGACCTGTCGGTCGGGGCGGGCGAGGTCCACGCGCTGATGGGGCCGAACGGGGCGGGGAAGTCGACGCTGGCCGGCGCGCTGATGGGGCACCCCGGCTACACGATCACCGCCGGGACGATCCTCCTCGACGGCGAGGACGTCACGGGCTGGCCCACCGACGTGCGGGCCAAGGCCGGCCTCTTCCTCGCCTTCCAGTACCCCGAGTCGATCGAGGGGGTGTCGGTCACCCAGTTCCTGCGCCAGGCCATGGCGGCGCGCAAGCGGCGAGGACGTGTCGGTGCTGGAGGTGCGCGTCCTGATGACCGAGTGGATGGAGCGCCTCGGCATGGACACGTCCTTCGCCAGCCGACACCTGAACCAGGGATTCTCGCGGCGGTGAGAAGAAGCGCAACGAGATCCTCCAGATGGCGCTGCTGAGGCCGGTCGTCGCCGTGCTGGACGAGACGGACTCGGGTCTCGACATCGATGCGCTGCGGGTGGTGGGCCGGGGCGTGCGCGCCGTGCGGGACGAGAACCCCGGGCTCGGCGTGCTGGCGATCACGCACTACCAGCGACTCCTCGAAGAGCTCGTGCCCGACGTCGTGCACGTCCTGATGGACGGGCGCATCGTGGCGAGCGGCGGAGCCGAGCTGGCCCGGACCATCTCGAGCCCGAGGGCTACGAGGCGTGGCGATGAGCGGCCGTTCGGGCTCGGGGACGGGGACGCCGGCGCCGCTCAACACCGAGGCCCTGCGCAAGGACTTCCCGCTGCTGTCGCGGACGGTGAACGGGAGGCCGATCGTCTATCTCGACTCCGCCTCGTCCGCGCTGCAGCCGCAGTCGGTGATCGACGCCATGACGCGTTACTACGAGACGACGCACGCCAACGTGCACCGGGGCGTGTACGCCACCGCCGAGGAGTCGACGACGCTGTACGAACGGGCCCGTATCGCGGCGGGGCGCTTCATCGGCGCGCCGGACCCGGCGCGCGAGGTGGTGTTCACCAAGAACACGACCGAGTCGCTGAACCTGGTGGCGCACTCCTGGGGCCGCGGGAACCTGCGGGCGGGGGACGCGGTGCTCCTGACCGAGATGGAGCACCACTCCAACATCGTGCCGTGGATGCTCCTGTCCGAGGAGCTGGGCGGCCTGGACCTGCGTTACATCCCGGTGGACGGAGACGGGCGCCTGGTGCTGGACGACCTGGAGCGGCTGGTGGACGGCGTCAAGGTCGTCGGCGTCTCTGCGATGTCGAACGTGCTGGGGACGATCAACCCGGTGCGGGTCATTGCCGACGTCGCTCATGCGGCGGGCGCGGTGGTGGTGGCCGACGGCGCGCAGCTGGTGCCGCACCTGCCGGTCGACGTGCAGGCGCTCGGGGCGGACTTCCTCGCCTTCTCGGCTCACAAGACGATGGGGCCGACCGGCATCGGCGTGCTGTGGGGGCGGGCGGAGTTGCTGGAGTCGATGGCTCCGTATCCTGGGCGGCGGCGGGATGATCCTCGACGTGAAGCTCGACTCCTTCAAGCCGGCCGAGCCGCCGGCGCGCTTCGAGGCGGGGACGCCGCCCATCGCCGAGGCCGTCGGGCTGACGGCGGCGCTGCGTTACCTGGGCGATCTCGGGTTGGACCGCATCCGGGCCCACGAGCGGGCGCTGACCGACCACGCGCTCGAGCGGCTGGAGGAGAAGCTGGGGCCGGACGTGCGCGTCTTCGGCCCGCCGGCGGGCGACGACCGGGGTGGCGTGCTTTCCTCGCCTACCGGGACGTGCACCCTCACGACCTGGCCCAGGTGCTCGACCAGTTCGGCGTGTGCGTGCGGCCGGGCCACCACTGCGCCAAGCCGCTGATGCGGAAGCTGGGCGTGCCGGCCACGGCCCGCGCGTCGCTGTCCCTGTTCAGCGACGAGCACGACATTGAGGTGCTGATCGAGGGGCTGGTGGAGGCCGGTAGGTTGTTCGGCTGATGGCCGACCTCGAAGAGCTGTACCGCGAGATCATTCTCGACCACTACCGCTCCCCCCGGAACCGCGGCGAGCTCGAGTCCCCGCCCGCCCACCGGGTCGAGGGCTTCAACCCGCTGTGCGGCGACGAGGTCGTGGTGTCGCTGTTGGTGGAGGGGGGCCAGTTGGCCGACTTGAAGATCGGCGGCTCGGGCTGCTCCATCAGCCAGTCCTCGGCGTCCCTGATGTCGGCGGCGGTCAAGGGCAAGCCGCTCGAGGAGGTCCGCCGGTTGATCGGCACGTTCAAGGGGATGATGTCGATCCACGAGGCGTCGCTCGAGCACGACGGCCACGGTGGCGACCTGAACGGGGCCGAGGTGGTGCCGGGCGAGCCGGAAGAGGTCGATTTGGACAAGCTCGGCGAGCTGGCGGCGCTGCAGGGTGTGGTGAAGTTCCCGGTGCGGATCAAGTGCGCGACCCTGAGCTGGAACGCGCTGGCGCAGGGGTTGGACGAGGTGGGGAACGAGGCGTCGTAGGCGGCTCAGGCCGGCGTGCAGGGAGTGGGGTTGAACGACGGCGGCGGTGTGGTGGCCGGCGTCGTGGTGGCTGGAGCGGACGCGGCCCCGGCCGACGTGGTCGGGTCGAGGGCGTCGTCGTCGTGGTGGTGACGGGCGGCGGTGCCGTGGGCACACCGTTCGCGTCGGGCGGCGGATCGGTGGGTGTCACCAGACTGGACCCGAAGATGTTCACCAGCATCTCCTGAGTTGTCGGCTGGTCGACCGTGAGGACGTCGCCCAGGCCGGGGAACGCGGACGACGCCACGGTGGGAAGAGTCTGACCCTGCAGAGCGGCGGGGTTGTACGAGTGATAATCCAGCGCGAGCCCGATCAACTCGTTGAAGCCGAGCTGGTTGTCGAACTGGATTCCCTCGTGGAGCGAGCCGAGGAATGCGTTGATGGTCAGCGGGTTGACCTTCGACTTCGCGGCGGAGATGAGCGCCTTGAGGAACGCGTCCTGCCTCTGGATCCTCCCGAAGTCGCTCGAGCCGTCGTACTGCCACGACCCGTTCTGGTCGTACTCGTAGTGACGTGACCGCGCCACCGCCAACGCCTGGCTGCCGTGGAGCAGTTGGCATCCGGGCGTCGTGATGTTGAGGCCGGAGTAGGCGTCTTTCGCCGGGTAGGCAAAGTCCATGTAGATGCCGCCCAACGCGTTGACGGCAGCCTGAAAGCCCGAGAAGTCGACCTCGACGACGTGATTGATGGGGATGCCGAAATTCGCGGTGATCGTCTTGACCAGTTGGTTGGCGCCGGAGTTGTACGAAGAGTTGATCCGGTTGTAGGTGCCGAACTGCGAGCGGTCAGGCGACAGCATGGTGACCACGGTGTCCCGCGGGATGGAGACGATCTGGATCGTCTTGGCGGAGGGGGTCACCCTCCACAGTTGCACGACGTCGCTGCGCTGACCTGTGACCTGCGACGCCGAGCCGAAGGCCTGGGCGGCAGACGAGCTCTCGCCGACTCGCGTATCGGAACCGATGACCAACACGGTGAAAGGCGCCCCGTTCGCCACGTCCACCTCGTTGGCGATGCTCAGCTTTTGGATCTGGTCGTAGCGGTACCACAGATAGGCGTAGCTGCCGCCGGCGATCGCGGCGATCAGGACGACGAGCGACAGCAGGCTCACGACGACCTTCTTCCGCGGGCTCCATCTTGGCTTGCCGCTGCGCCGACGACCCTTGACCTTGCCGTGCGACTGGTCGATGCGCGCGCCGAGGGAACGCAGCCCCGATTCGTTGGGGACGCGGCCGGGGTCGCCGTCCCGCATCTGGCGGCCGAGCGCCGCCAGTCCCTCCTCGTTCGCGCCGGTGTGGCGCCCACCCGAGGAAGAGCGACCCGAGCCGTCGCCCGGTGGACGACCGCTCGCCATAACGACCTACGGTACCAACCACCACCCCGAAAAACGCGTCACTCGTGAGCGTGTGACGCGTTTCTTACGTCACGCGTTCTTAAGAGGTCGTAAGAACCTGGCCACCTTGTCAGGTTTGGTCTGGCGTGTCGACATACCCGGCATAGCCCGTCTGTTCGAGTTCGCAACGCGAGTGCGGCGTCGCCCGTGGCGACGATGCGCCCGCCCACCATGACGTACACCAGGTCGGCCTCGAGCTGCACCAGGAACCGGTTGAAGTGCGTGATGGCGAGGAGGCCGACGTCCCATTCGGTCGTTGCCTGCTGGAGGCGGCGGGCCACTTCACCGAGCGCGTCGACATCGAGGCCAGAGTCGACTTCGTCGAGGACGCAGATGGCAGGGTGCAGCACGCCGAGTTGGACCATCTCGGTCCGCTTCTTCTCTCCTCCGGAGAGATCGACGTTGAGCGGCCGGCTCAGGAGCCGGGTCTCGAGGCCGACCGCCTTGGCCTCCTCGGCCATGCGCGCGTCGAGGACGTCGGCGCCGCCGGTTCCGGCGCCGCCCGCTCCACCGGCCGTGTCGGCCAGGGCCGCGGCGAGCAGCGAGTGCAGGCCGACACCGGGCACTTCGAGCGGGTGCTGCAGCGCGAGGAACAGTCCCGCCCGCGCCCTCTGCCACGCGGGCAGGCCGGTGATGTCGCTCCCGTCCATCAGGATCTGGCCGTCCGTCACCTCGGTACCCGGCCGTCCCATCAACGCGTGGGCGAGCGTGCTCTTGCCCGAGCCGTTCGGGCCCATGATGACGTGGACCTCGCCGCTGCGCACGGTCAGGTCGATGCCGTGCAGCACTTCGCGCCCGCCGGCGGAGGCATGCAGATTGCGGACCTCGAGCACGTGGGCGGCGGGGTCCGCGCCCGCGGCGGTCACGGCAGCACGACCGAGACGGTGCCGTCTGCGACCTCGACGTCGTAGACGGCCACGGGACGGGTGGCGGGCAGTGAGCAGGGCTCGCCCGTGCAGCAGGTCGAACGTGCTGCCGTGGCGCGGGCACTCGATCTGGCACTCGTCCACCCACACCTCGCCCTCGGAGAGCGAATAGTCCTCGTGGCTGCATTCGTCGTCGAGCGCGTGGAAGTCGTCGCCGATGCGCACCAAGGCGATGCGGTGACCGGCGACGTCGAACCGCCGGGCCTCGCCGGGAGCCAGCTCGTCGGTCTCGCAGAGGGTCACGGTCTCGGCCATCAGCCTTCCGCCACCGGGACCGCCCGCCGGCGGCCGAGGGCGGCGTCCAGCCGATCGTGCACCTCCCGTTGGAGGAGTGGGGTCACCACGGGCACCGGCCCCCGGTCGATGATCGCGTCGAAGAACCCCCGCACAATGAGGCCTTCTGCGATCTCGGGCGAGACGCCCCGCGACTCAATGTAATAGCGCTGGTCCTCGTCCAGCGGGCCCACCGTCGACGCGTGCGAACACCTCACGTCGTTCTCCAGGATGTCGAGGTTGGGGACGGAGTCGGCGTGCGCTCCCTCGCCGAGGACGAGGTTGTGGTTGGTCTGACGGGCGTCGCTCTTCACGGCGCCACGGTGGACCCGGATGAGCCCGCTGTACACGGAGCGGGACTCGCCGGCGACCGCGCCCTGGCAGAGGAGCTCGCTGTCGGTCTTCGGGGCGCAGTGGTCCTGCAGGGTGCGGATGTCGTGCACCTGCCGGCCGTCGCCGAGGTAGGCGGAGAGGATCTCGCTGCGGGCGTCCTTGCCGTCGACCGAGACGTCGGCGCGGATCCTGTCGTACTCGGCACCGAGGCCGACGGTGAACGTGCGCACGGTGGCGCCTTCCCCGGCGCGAGCGGCGAGACGGCGCGATGGACCACGCGGCCGGCCCGAGGATCTGCAGCGAGACGTAGGCGACGGATGCTCCGGCGGCGGCGGACAACTCGGTGACGGGGACGACGAGCGGCGCGGGTCGGTGGTCGGGCCGGTGAAGACTTCGACGACGCTGACGTGCGCGTCTTCTGCGGCCCGTACGCACAGGCGTGGGAAGGCGGCCGGCTGGTCGCACCAATGGACGACGAGCACGGGGGCGTCCACCGAGACTCCGGCCGGGACGTCGACGAACACGACGTCGGGGACGAAGGCGTCGTTGAGCCGCACCAAGGCGTCCCCGCCGTCTTGGACCGAACCGAGCAACTCCTGCGCGTGGGACACGGTGCTGGCGTCCCCGAAGGCCAGCCCCGCGGGCGGGGCGTTCGTTGCTGGGGCTCGCACGAATGCTCCCGGCACGCCGTTGTGCACGAGGACGTGGCCGGCGAGCGACCCGAGCGAGGTGGTGACGTCGGTCAACAGGGCGTCGACTTGGGCTGCGGCGCGGTTGGTCCCATTGGGCGCCCCGGGCGGGGTGGGCGGGGCGAACTCGGCCAGGTCCAGCTTGTCGATGGGCGTGTAACGCCAGACCTCCTCGCTCTCCGAGGGAAGTCGGGTGGACGAGAACGCGGCATACCCCGACTCCCGGCGCTCCTGGAGCCAACGTGGGCCGCCGAGGCCGGCGGAAGCCTCCGCGCTGAAGGTGTGCAGGGTGGACTCTCCTCGGGGTGCGACCGTGATGTGACTGGGCGGGGTGGGAAATGCGGCCGGTTCAGCCTAATGGACCCCTTCGGTGGTCCCGACGAGGCCGGATAGCCTTCGCTCCATGGCAGACAGCACCACCTTCGACTCCCCCGTCTTGACGCTCGAACAGGACGAGCACGTGGCCACGGTCTGGCTCGACCGGCCCGAGGCGCGCAACGCCATGGGCATCGATCTCTGGCGGGATTTGCCGCGGGCCATGGCGGCGGTTGCTGCGGACAACTCCGTGCGGGTGGTGGTCATTGCAGCCAAGGGTCCGCACTTCTCGGTCGGGCTCGATCTCAAGGCGATGGGCAACCTCTTGGCCGGTGGCGGCGAAGAGCCGGCTGCGGGTGCCGGCCGTGGACGTGACGGCGGATCGGCGCCGTCCATGGCGGCTCGGGCGCGGGCGCGCGGGCAGAGGTGCTGCGCCTCCAGAGCTCCATCACGTCGGTCGCCGCGTGTCCGAAACCGGTCATCGCGGCCGTCCACGGCTACTGCATCGGCGGGGGTGTCGACCTCATCGCCGCGTGTGACATCCGATTGGCTTCGGCCGATGCGCTGTTCTCGGTACGGGAGGCGAAGATGGCCATCGTGGCCGACCTGGGGAGCCTGCAGCGTTTGCCTGCCATCCTCAACGCAGGCCACCTGGCCGAGCTGGCGTTCACCGCCAAGGACATCAGTGCAGAGAGGGCCAAGGAGATCGGGCTCGTCAATGACGTCTGCGGCGACGCCGAGGGCGTGCTGAAGGCGGCCCGGACGATCGCCGCTGAGATCGCGGCCAACTCCCCTCTGGCCGTGCAGGGCACCAAGGCCGTGCTGGCGACGAACGAGGGACGGACGGTCGCCGAGGGGCTCGACTACGTGGCCACCTGGAACGCCGGCATGTTGGCCTCGGACGACCTGACCGAGGCCCTCACGGCCTTTCTCGAGAAGCGGCCACCGAAGTTCACGGGGCGCTGAGGCCAAACCACCGCGCCGCGAGGAGCCGGGAGCCTCAGCGCCGGCGGCGCCACCAGCGGCTCGCCGCTCGCTCCTTGCGGGCGTCCTCCGCCCGCACCTCTTCGAGCACTCCCGGCGCGATCTCGTTGACGATGTCCTCTGCGGACTCCAGGAGCCCGGCCACGTTCTCGCCGCCCGATCCCGGCTCTTCCTCAATGGCCGGCTCCACCAAGCTTCCGTGCACCCAACCGACGTCGGCCATGCGGCGGTGGTAGGAGGGGCAGTTCTCCGGGCAGCGCCACGGCGCCTCCGGAGCCAGGTCCAACACGCAGAAACGGGCCGCCTCACCCGAGGCGTAGGTCCGGCTCTGGAAGTGGATGCACTCCTCGCGCATCGGCATCGTTCTATCGTGCCACGGCGGCGCACGAGGGATGGCTGCAGGTCGGCTCGCCGCGGCGAGCGATGACGACGACCGGCGGGACCAGCCGGGCAATCCCGTTCAGCCGACTGCCCCCTCCATCTGCAGCTCAATGAGTCGACTCCACTCGACGGCGTACTCCATGGGGAGAGTGCGAGTGACAGGCTCGATGAAGCCGTTGACGATCATGCTCATCGCCTGGCTCTCGGAGAGCCCGCGGCTCATCAGGTAGAACAGCTGGTCTTCGCCGACCTTTGACACGGTGGCCTCGTGCCCGATACGGGCATCACGCTCGCCGACCTCCATGTATGGCTTGGTCTCTGAGGTCGAGTCGTCGTCGAGAAGGAGCGCATCGCAGCGCACGAACGACTTGGCACCCCGAGCGTCCGGGTCCACATGGACCTTGCCCCGGTAGGTGGTGATGCCGCCGTCCTTGGAGATCGACTTCGACACGATCGTCGAAGTGGTCTCGGGGGCGATGTGGAACATCTTGGCCCCGGCGTCCTGGTGCTGGCCGGCTCCGGCGTATGCGACCGACAAAACCTCGCCGCTCGCCTTGGGCCCCATCAGGTACACCGACGGGTATTTCATGGTGAGGCGAGAGCCGATGTTGCCGTCGATCCATTCCACGTGCGCCTCGGCCTCGGCGCGCGCCCGCTTGGTCACCAGGTTGTAGACGTTGGTCGACCAGTTCTGGATGGTGGTGTACGTGATCCGCGAACCCGGCAGCGCGACCAGCTCCACCACCGCGGAGTGGAGCGAGTCGGTCGAGTACACCGGCGCGGAGCACCCTTCGATGTAGTGCACCTGCGAGCCCTCGTCGGCGATGATCAGCGTCCGCTCGAACTGGCCCATGTTCTCTGCGTTGATCCGGAAATAGGCCTGCAGCGGCATATCCACCTTGACGCCGGGCGGCACGTAGATGAACGAACCGCCCGACCACACAGCCGAGTTCAGCGCGGCGAATTTGTTGTCATTGGGCGGGATGATCTTGCCGAACCACTGCTGGACGATGTCGGGGTACTCGCGTACGGCGGTGTCCATGTCGCAGAAAAGGACACCTTGGGTCTCGAGGTCCTCACGATTGCGGTGAAATACGACTTCGGACTCATACTGTGCGGTCACCCCAGCCAGGTACTTCCGCTCCGCCTCCGGTATCCCGAGCTTCTCGTAGGTGCTCTTGATCGCGTCCGGGAGTTCCGCCCAGTCGTCCACCTGCCCCCCGGTGGGCTTGATGTAGTAGTAGATGTCGTCGAAGTTGAGGTTGGGCATCTGCGACGCGAACCACGGCGCCATCGGCTTGCGCTCGAAGTTCTTGAGGGCGCGCAGGCGGAACTTCCGCATCCACTCCGGCTCGTCCTTCATGTCGGACATCTCGCGCACGATGGATTCGTTCAGGCCCTTCTTGGGCTTGAAGACGTAGTCCTCCGCGTCGCTCCATCCGAGCTGATAGCGACCGAGGTCGAGATCCGTTGTTGCCATGTTGTTCCTGGCTCCTCGGGTCGTCCACGAAAGACCGAAGACTGCGGAGGATTTCTCCTATCTAGATAGTAACAACTGCCCGGGCCTGCCGAAACGTCCCACGTCGGAGGCCCGGCGCCTCCCCCGTGGCAGGCTCTCCGCCATGTGCGCGACGCCAGCCCCACCGCCGTTGGCGCCCCCGGAGGCCCCCCGGCGGTCCCACGTGATCTCGGCCCACGGGGACGACCGCGAGGACCTCTGGTTCTGGTTGCGCGACCGCGAGGACCCGGCCGTCCTCGAGTACCTGCGGGCCGAGAACGACTACACCGACGCCACGCTGGCCCCGCTCGACCCGCTCCGCACAGAGCTCTTCGAGGAGATGAAGGCCCGGATCAAGGAGACCGACATGACGGTCCCGGCCCGCCGGGGCCCCTGGTGGTACTTCACCCGCACCGAGGAGGGGAAGGACTACGCCCTCCACTGCCGGCGGCCGGCGCACGGCGCCGGCGAACTGCCGCCCGCCTCCGAGCCGGGCGACGAGGAGCAGATCGTCCTGGACGAGAACGCGCTCGCCGCCGCCGCCGGCTCCGAGTACTTCGCCCTGGGGACGGCTGCGGTGAGCCACGATCACCGCTGGCTGGCGTATTCGACCGACCACACGGGCGACGAGAGATACACGCTGCGCTTCCGGCCCCTGGACGCCGACGTGCCCCCCGCCACCGCACCCGAAGCGGTGCCCGAGACCAGCTACGGCCTGGCCTGGTCGCGCGACGGCAGCTTCGTCTTCTACGTGCGCATGGACGACGCCCAGCGCCCGTACCAGCTCTGGCGTCACCGCCTCGGCACGGACCCCGCGACGGACGTCCTCGTGGTCGAGGAAGGCGACCGCCGCTTCTCGCTCGGCACCGGGAACAGCCGCGACCTGGCCTGCATCCTCGTCGGGCTCCACAGCACCAACGCGACCGAGTGGCTCACCATCCCCGCTGGGACCCCGCTGGACCCGCCCCAGGTCGTGATGCCACGACGGGAAGGGGTCGAGTACGCCGTGGACCATCTCACCTGGGGGCCGGAGGATGCGGGGTGGTTCGTCGCACTGACCAACGACCGCGCCGAAGACTTCCGGGTCGTGGCCGCGGCCGACGACGACATCGGCGGAGACCTCAGCGGAGACACTGCCGGCACGCGGCGGGTGGCGCGACGTTGTCCCGCACCGCCCGGGCGTACGCATCGAGGACCTCGATGCCTTCGCCGGCGCCCTCGTCCTGAGCGAACGCGCGGAGGCCGAAACCCATGTACGCGTCCTTCCGCTCCGGCGGGCCGGTCCCGACGACAGCGACGACGATCCCTTTGGCGACAGCGACGGCCTGCTGCGGAACGGATGGATCGTGCCCTCCATCGACAGCCCGTCCACCACGTGGGTGGGCGCCAACCCCGAGCCCGACGCACCGACCCTGCGCATCGGCCGTACGTCCATGGTCACGTCCACGAGCGTGTTGCAGATCAACCTCGCGGACGACGAGCACGGCGAGACCCTGCTGAAGCAGGAGCCGGTTCTCGGCGGGTTCGACCCGACGGCGTACACCACGTACCGCGAGTGGGCGACGGGCGAAGACGGGGTCCGCGTCCCCATCTCGGTCGTGCACCGTCGCGATGTGACGCTGCCGGCACCGTGTGTGCTCTACGGCTACGGCGCCTACGAAATGTCGATCGACCCTTCCTTCTCGCACCACCGCGTCTCGCTGCTCGACCGTCATGTCGTGTTCGCCATCGCGCACGTGCGCGGCGGGGGCGAAATGGGCCGGGCCTGGTACGAGGCCGGGCGCATGGAGCACAAGGCCAACACGTTCGCCGACTTCCTCTCGTCCGGACGCCATCTCGTCGCGCGGGGCATCGCCCGCGCGGACGCGCTGGCCGGACGAGGCGCGTCCGGCGGGAGGACTCCTCATCGGCGCGGTCGCCAACGAGGCACCGGAGCTCTTCCGCGCGCTGGTCGCCCAGGTGCCCTTCGTCGACTGCGTGACCACCATGCTCAATGACGAGCTCCCGCTCACGGTCGGCGAATGGGAGGAGTGGGGCAATCCCCTGGCCGACGAGACCGCCTACCGGCGCATGCTCACGTACTCCCCCTACGACAACGTGGCCGCCCAGAACGCGGACGGCACGCCGCGGACCTACCCCGACCTCTTCGTCACCGGTGGGCTCAACGATCCCCGGGTCTCCTTCTGGGAGCCCGCCAAGTGGGTGGCCAAAATGCGTGTCCTGTCGCCGTCGACCCGGGTGTTCCTCCGGACCGAGCTCGGCGCCGGCCACGGCGGGCCCTCAGGCCGCTACGACGCCTGGAAGGAGGAGGCCCTGGTGCTGGCGTTCCTCCTGGACGCGCTGCGTGTCCCGCCCACGGCCCGCTGACCAGGCAGGATTCGCCGGCCGGCTAGCCCGGCGGCGGTCCCGTGCCGGTGCCCCCCGTCGCCGTGCCCGCGCCCGCTCCGCCCCCGCTGCCGGTCCCGGGGCTCAGGAATTGCAGCGTGAACGGCGCCTGGGAGCCGGCCGGCAACGAGACCGGGGAGCCGTCCACCGTGGCCGTGAAGGCGTTGGGTGCCCCGGCGATCACGGTCACCGGGCCCGTCGCGGACAGCGTGCGCGACTGGCCGGCGAGGAGGACCCCGGTGAAGAGCACCGAGCCCGCGGTGTCGGTGGCCTGGACCCAACACTCACCGCTCGTGGCCGAGAGCGCCAACGAGTAGTCGGTCAGCGCGACCTGATACGTCGCGCCGTGCGCGGTCGCGTTGGAAGGCGTGGACACGGCTGCGGCGGCGGTCGTCGTGGTGGTCGTCTGGTGATGCCCGTGCGAATGATGGGTGGACGCGGCTGACGTGGTGGTGACGGTGGCCGCCGTCCCGTGATGCGGTGAATTCGAGTTCGTCGTGTGCAACCCGGTGACGATGAGCACGACGATGAGGACCATGACGGCGCCGATGGCAGCGAGCGGCGCACCCAACCGGCGCGGCCGGTGGTCGATGGAGTGCATCGCGCGCTCTTCACCCTTGGCCGGCGCGGTCGGGATGGCCGACGCCGCGGTCGTCGCGGTGGCGACACCGGCAGCCGCCGAGACCTTGGGCTCAGCCTCGTCATGCGCGTCGCCGTTCGCACCTTCGTCCGGGCCGCCCGGCCTCACCGGCCGCACCGAACCTCCGCCTTCGTCGTCGAACGTGACCGGCTGCACCGGGTTGGGCACCGGCGGTGGCGGGACGGGTGGGACGAGCGGCTTGTTCGGGTCGGTCAGGCGCACCGTCGACGACCCCGCCCGGAAAGCCTGCGAGGGGGAGGCCGCCCGGCCCTCGCCGGACCCGTCTCCGTTCCCACCGGGGCGTGAAGGATTCGACCGCATCTCCTCCAGCGTGTGCAGGTGTCGGTGGTAGTGCTGGACCGAATGGACGTCGTCGTGGGAACGGCGCTGCAGGAGCACCCCGATCGTCACGCCGACGATCACCACGATTGCGACGATCCCACCTATCACCATCGGCACCCATTCAACAGGATCCGGCGACGCCGCTGGGTCGCGCCACCGTCCGCTGGGACGATCAGAACACCTCACCTCCGCCCTGGACCACTTGGACCACTTGCACCACTCAGGGTGCAGGCAGCGCGGGCACCTCGAAGGGCTCGGAGAGCGTCCGCGGGGGCGGGCGCCGGGCCAGCGCAGCCGCCACTGCCTGCTCGAGCCGCTCCGCCTTGGCGACGTCGGCTGCATCGGCCCGCTCGGCGAACTCCGGCAGGACCTCTTGGCCGAACAGCTCCAGGGACTCGCAGATGTGCTCGTGGCGGTTCCGCCCGGCCTGGCTCACGAAGATCAGCTGGTCCACGCCGACCTCTTCGTAGCGCCGGACCAGGTCGCGGATCTGGTCCGGGGTGCCGATCGCGCCCCGCAGCGAGCCCAGCCCCTGCTCCAGGAGCTGGGCCCCCAGGACCTGCCCCTCCTGGGCGGCCACCCGGCGGTCGAACCCGAAGGCGGAGCGGTTGCGTTGGAACTCGTCCCACACGTCGGTGTTGGCCCCGCCCTCCCCCAGTCGGTGCACGCCGAAGGCGTAGTAGTGGGCCAGCGAGTAGCCGAAGAAGTGACCGCCGTCGAGCCCTCGCTCTATCGCCGTGGACTCGTCCGGGTGGCACATGAACGGCAGGACGCAGGCCAGGTTCGCGTTCACCGAGAAGCCGCCCGGCACGCAGTCCTCCGACGCGATTGTGTCGTAGTAGTCGTTCACCCAGTGCCGCGCCTCGTCCGCCTCAATGAAGGAGAACGACAGCGCCCCGATGCCCTTCGTCGCCGCCAGATGGATCGTGTCGCGGCGCGAGCACGCCACCCACAACGGTGGGTGCGGCTTCTGCAGCGGCTTGGGCACGAGGTTGCGCGGCGGCACGGTCAGTCCCGGGCCCTCGTGCCCGGCGAAGGGCTCCTCCACCATGAGGCGGGTCACGACGTCGAGCGCCTCGGTCCACTCGGCCCGCTTGCGGGCACGCTCGACGCCGAAGCCGCCCAGCTCCATTTCGGAGCTGGCCTCGCCGGTACCGAACTCCACCCGTCCGTCGGAGATCAGGTCGAGCGTGGCGATGCGCTCCGCCACCCGCGCCGGGTGGTTGAACCCGAAGGGCAGCTGCACGATGCCGTGCCCGATGCGGATACGTGACGTGCGCTGGCTCGCCGCGGCCAGGAACACCTCGGGAGCCGAGGAGTGCGAGTACTCCTCCAAGAAGTGGTGCTCGACCTCCCAGAGGTGGTCGATGCCGATCCGGTCGGCCAGCTCAATCTGTTCGAGCGCGTCCTTCAGCAGCCGGTGTTCGGCGTCGGGCGCCCAGGGCCGGGGCAGCTGGTGCTCGTAGAAGACCCCGAACCGCATCGCTGCGCCCTACGGCGCGTACCGGGGCCGGATGTCGTCGGGGATGTCGGCCCGCCGCGGGTTCGACTGGTCGCGGGCCGACAGCACCGGATCGGCCACTCCCCAGTCCGCCCCCACCTCGGGGTCGTCCCACGCCAGCCCGAGCTCGTCGGAGTTGTCGTAGTAGTTGTCGACGAGATACGTCAGCAGCACGTCCGTCAAGGCCGAGAACCCGTGCGCGACGCCGGGCGGGATGTACACGCCCTGGTCTACGTCCCCGTCGAGCTCGATCACCTCGGTCTTGCCCTCGGTCGGCGAACCGGCGCGCAGGTCGTGCAGTACGACTCGCACGCGGCCACGCAGCGCGTACCAGTAGTCGGCCTGGCGCAGGTGGTAGTGCAGCCCCACGAGCGCGCCCGCCTGTTTCTCCGAGCGGTTGCCCTGCACCATCTCGCGGCCGGCAGGGAACCACGAGCGTCGGTACGTCTCGACGAAGCGCCCGCGATCGTCGCCGTGCACGTCGGGGCGCACGACGACGACGTCATTGATCACGTTGGAGGGGATCAGCTCTGGCATCGGGCGAACGGTAGCAGCGCCCGGGGAGCAGCTCGTCAGGGCACGAAGCGGCCGAAGCCGGATCGGTAGAAGAGGAGCGGTCCACCCTCCCCGATGTCCATGGCCACGACGAGGCCGGTCACCAGCTCGTGGTCGCCGCCGTCGAAGACCTCACCCAACCGGCATTCGACCATCGCGAGCGAGCCCTCCAGCACCGGCGCGCCGGTGAGGCCCGGCTTCCAGCCGACGCCGTCGAATTTGTCGCCGCCCGACACGGCGAAGGTGCGGCCGAGCGCCTCCTGGTGCTCCTCGAGGATGTTCACGCAGAAGGCCCCCGCCTCGCGGATGCGGGGCCAACTGGTGGAGCTTCGCGACGGGGCGAGGATCACCATGGGGGGGTCGAGCGACAGCGCGGCGAACGACTGGCAGGTGAAGCCCACCGGCTCCGCGTCCTCGAGCGCGGTCACGATCGTGACACCGGTCGCGAAGTGGCCGAGCACCTCACGGAACCGGGCCTGGTCGAGGCCCGTCATCGCTGCCCCGATGCCCGCCGGGCCCTACGCCTTGCCCAGGTCGACGGACTGGGACTCGTGCGCGGACGAGAGGTCGTCGAGCTGCTTCGATTCGGGCAGCCGCCGCGCCAGGTGCAATATCCGGTCGAGGTCACGGTCGTTGTGCGAGGGGTCGTGGTGCGAGAGCAGGAGACGCTTGGCCCCGGACTCGACCGCCACGTGCACCGCGAAGGCCGCCGTGGAGTGGCCCCAGTCGGCCTTCGCCGCGAACTCGTCGTCGGTGTACTGGCCGTCGTGGACGACGAGGTCGACGCCCTGGCACAGCTCGAGCACGGCGTCGGGGATGGTGCGCCGGTCGAGCGGGGCCTGGTGGTCCGGCAGGTACGCCATGGACCGGCCCTCGGCCTCTATCCGGAAGCCGAGCGTGTTGCCGCTGTGCGGGATCGGCCGCGCCATGACCTTGGCCTGCCCGACCGAGAAGTCCTCGGCCCCGACGTCCACCGTGATGAGCTCGCCGCGGAACTGCTCCATGTGGATGGGGAAGACGGGCGGCTGCACGGCCGCGTGCAGGGCGTCCTTGAGCGTCCCCTTGGGCTGGGCCGGCCCGTGGACGACCAGGCGGGCGCCGGGGTCGTGCAGCGGTGCGAAGAACGGGATGCCCAGAATGTGGTCGAAGTGCAGATGGGTCAGCAGCGCGGTGGCGTGCAACGGGGTCCCGAGCGCGCGCACCTCCTTGTGCAGGACGTCGCCCAGGGCGCGCAGCCCGGTGCCGAGGTCCACGATGAGGGGCTCGTCCCCCTCTATGCCGACCACCAGGCTCGACGTGTTCCCCCCGTAGCGGCGGTAGCGGTCCCCCGAACACGGACACGACCCCCGCACGCCATAGAACGTGACGTTCACCCACTCGACGATACCGCCCGGCTGGGCGGTACGTTTGGCCACCGTGCGCACCGAGACGATCACCGCCAACGAAATTGACTTCGCCTACCTGGAGGAAGGGCCCTCCGACGGGCCTCTCGCCCTGTGCCTCCACGGCTTCCCCGACACGGCCCACACGTGGCGCCACCTGCTGCCCGAACTCGCCGCGGCGGGGTTCCACGCCGTCGCACCCTTCCTGCGCGGCTACGCGCCGACGCCGGTGGCTCCCGACGGGCACTACCAGACGGGCGCGCTGGTGCGTGACGCCAACGCGCTGCACCATGCGCTCGGGGGCGACGCCGCCGCGGTGATCGTCGGCCACGACTGGGGCGCCATCGCCGCGTACGGGGCGGTCGCGCACCAACCGGACCGCTGGAACCGGGCCGTCGCCATGGCCGTCCCGCCCACGGCCTCCATGGGCACGAAATTCTTCGGCTACGCCCAGCTCCAGCGCAGCTGGTACATGTTCTTCTTCCTGTCGCCGGTCGCCGACATGGCCGTCCCGCTCGATGACTACGCCTACATCGACGGCTTGTGGGCCGACTGGTCGCCCGGCTACGACGCGACGTGGGACCTGGCCCGGGTCAAGGACAGCATCGGCGCGCCCGAGCACTTCCAGGCGGCCATCGGCTATTACCGCGCCATGTTCGACCCGGCCCGCCAGTCGCCCGACCTCGCCGAAGAGCAGGCGGCGAGCGCGCAGCCGACGCCCAAGCCCACGCTCTACCTGCACGGGCGCGACGACGGCTGCATGCTGCTCGACACCGTCGGCCACCCGCTCCAGTTCCTGGCGCCCGGCTCGGACATGGACGTCGTCGACCGGGCCGGCCACTTCCTCCACCTCGAGCGCCCCGACGTCGTGAACCCGCGCATCGTGGAGTTCCTCAAGGCCTGACGGCGGCGGCCTCGCCGGCGACCGACCTAGCGGAGGCGGAGGACCGGATCGGCTCGCCCGGACCAACGGGCGAACCCCTCGTCGACCAGTGCGGCCGCGACGCGTGCGGCCCGGGCGGCGTCGTCCGGCCAGCCGCACGCCGCCGCCACCGCGTCCTCCGGCACACCACCGTCGCGCAGAGCGTGGAGGAGCTGCCCCCGCCCCTGGCGGTCCGATCCCTCGAAACGCGACTGTCGGCGCGCCGTCGGGCCGGCGCGCCACGGATCCGGGACCGCGTCCATCCTCCTGGCCCGCGCCGCCTGCTCGGCGCGTCGCCATCGGCACTGGCGGCGCAGCGGGCAGCGCGGGCAGTCCGGCGACGATGCCGTGCACACGGTGGCCCCGAGGTCGAACATGGCCTGGTTGAACTCCCACGCCCCGCCGGCCGGCAGCAGTCGGTCGCCCAGCGCCATTGCCCCGGCCACGGTCAGCGAGGTGCCCGCCACGCAGCGCGCCAGCACGCGCACCCCGTTCGTGTCGGAAGCCGCCACGTCCTCGCCGAAGGCGAAGGCCCGCACCGCGCGTGCGGTGTAGGTCCCGACGCCGGGCAGCGCGCGCAGAGCGGCGTCGTCACGCGGCATCCGACCGCCGTGGTCCTGCGTGACGATCACGGCCGCCCGGTGCAGGTGCAGGGCGCGCCGGTTGTAGCCCAGCCCCGACCACAGCCGCACCACGTCCGCCGGCCGGGCCGCCGCGCACTCGGGCGCGGTGGGGAACGCCGAGAGAAAGCGCGCGTAGTAGGGCACGACACGGTCCACCTGGGTCTGCTGCAGCATCACCTCCGAGACGAGGATGCGCCAGGGGTCGCTGGTGCGGCGCCAGGGCAGGGCGCGGCGGTGCTCCTCCCCCCACGCCAGTAGTCGCTCACGGAAGCGCGCGACCCGGCCCGGTGTGAGGTTGGTCAGGACGTCGTCAATCCCAGACGTCGTCGCCGTAGGGGCGCCGGCGCTCCGGCCCGCACGCGGCCTTCCAGACCATGAGCTTGCGCCGGAAGTAGCAGACCTCCTCGCCGCGCTGGTTGAACGCCTTCGTCTCGACCGTGACGATGCCACGGTCGTCCTTCGACTTCGAGGGCGTCGCCTCGAGTACCCGGGTCTCGGCGTAGATCGTGTCGCCGTGGAACGTCGGCGAACGGTGCAGCAACGACTCGACCTCCAGGTTGGCGATGCACGAGCCGCTCACGTCGGGCACGCTCATGCCCAGCGCGAGGGAGTAGACGAGGTTGCCGACGACGACGTTCTTCCCTTGCACGGTCTCGTGCTCGGCGAACCACGCGTTCGTGTGCAGCGGGTGGTGGTTCATGGTGATCATGCAGAACAGGTGGTCGTCGTACTCGGTGATCGTCTTGCCGGGCCAGTGCCGGTAGATGTCGCCGGGGACGAAGTCCTCGAGATACCGCCCGAACGGGCGGTCGTAGACGGTCACTCGGCCACGACCTCGCGCGGCCGCGTGGTGAACCCGAGCGACGCGCCGGGAAGGGAATCGCCGTCAATGGTGAGCCGCCAGGCGAAGCGGGTGCCGGGCGCAAGGGGGATGGGCCCGAGGTTCACGGCCAGGGCGACGTCGATGGGCGAGCCCTCGGGGATGCCCTGGGGCTGGCTCACCGAGAACTCCCCCCGCACCTCGACCGGCTGCGACCCGTCGGGCGTCTCCATCAGCACCGGGCGGCCGTCCGCGTCCTCCAAGAACAGCTCCCAGTGGTGGGAGGTCTCCGCCTCGTGCCAGTCCACGTCGATCTTCAGCGCCACGGCCGAGGGCACGGGGTCCGGACCGGTCATGCTCCAGCCGCCGCCCAGGATGTAGAGCTTGCCGTCGGACACCTGGGCGGCGTCGCACAGCATCATGGTCACCTTCACGAAGGGGGAGGATATCGGTCCCCGGACCTGTCACAATGGTGGCGAGGGGAGCAGCCGGGGGGGGACAACGCCCGGGCTGCGAAGGGGGGGATCATGGAGCGTCTTTCCGCCTGGGCTGAGCGCCGGGCCGCGCCATCGATGGTGACCGTCGCGGTGCTCGTCGGCGTCATGGCCTACAGCGTGTTGTTCCATCCGCTCCTGCATGTCGGCCAGATCGCGTTACTGGCGCCGAGCGACCTCTGGAGCCTGGCGCAGAGCTCGTACGCCATCCTGCACGGCAACTTCGCTCATATCTACGTCAACCACGGTTCGCTGACGTCGCCGCCGGCCTTCGAGGTGGCGCTCGCACCCGTCATCGGGTTCGGCGAGCTGGTCGGGCTCTCTCCGCACCTGCACGCGACGGGCCAGCCGTTGAGCATGTGGTTCGTGCTGGGACCGGCTGCCCTGCTCTTCGCGTCCACCGCGTTGTTCGCCCTGGACGCGGTGGCGAGGTACTGGCACTTCTCCGACGGGAGGCGGCTCGCCCTCGCCCTCGTTGGCGGCGTCGGCGTCGCCAACGTCGCGGGCGGCTGGGGTCACCCCGAGGACTGCGTCGCGGTCGCCTTCGTGGTGTGGGCCGCCCTTGCGCTGGAGCGGGACGGCGGGCGCGCCGCCCCGCGGGCGGCGTGGCTGCTCGGCCTCGGGATTGCGTTCCAGCCGCTGGCCGTCCTCGGTGTCGCGCCCGTGCTCGCCCGCGTGGGCTGGCGGCGGGCGGCGCGGCTCTCCTGGCGCCTCGTACTCCCGAGCGCCGTCGTGCTGGTGCCCCCGCTGCTCGCCGAAACGCACGAGACCCTCTTCGTGATCCTGCGCCAGCCGTTCCAGCCCCGGTACATCTCGTGGACACCCCTCACCCACTTGGCGCCGGTCATCGCGCCCGCCACCGACGGGGGCGGCCCGACCCGGGCCATCGCCATCGTCGTGGGCGCCGCACTCGCGATCGCTGTGTGCCGGCGGCGCCACGACCTCGCCACGGTGCTCTCCATGGTCGCCGTCGCCGCGTTCCTCCGCGTGCTGTTCGAGACCGAGCTCAACTGGTACTACCTCTGGCCCGTCCCCGCCCTTTGCCTGGTGCTGGCCTTGCACAAGAGCCGGCTCCGCTTCGCCGTCTGTTCGATGGCGCTCCTCGCCAGCATGTTGCTGGCCGACCATCGGGTGCATCACATCGCGACGTGGTGGCCCGCACTCATGGGCACGCTCGTGCTCATGCTCCTCACCATCGGTCCGTCCCCGCGTGGGTGGCGTTCATTCGTCACCGGACGCGGAGGGCCCGCCCAGTCCGTCCGACCCGTAGAGTTCGAGGGCGTGATGGTGCCGGCGGGTGCGGACCTGCTTCGTGAGTGAGCTCAAGGGTCTCCGAGACGACGTCTACCGGCGGCCGCTGGCCACCGCGCTCGAGCGCCTCGGCGTCGGCCTCGGCTGGCGCTGCGCCGATGTCGGTGCCGGGGGCGGAGACGTCTCGGTCGCGCTGGCCGAGATGGTCGGCCGCGACGGGCGCGTCTACGCCGTCGACAGCGACCCCTTGGCTCGGGACGAGGTGGCCCGCGCCGCGGCCGCGGCGGCGCACGCGCAGGTCATCGCCCTGACCCAGGCGGGCGAGGACCTCTCGCTGCCCGAGGAGGTCGACCTCGCCTTCTGCCGCTTCCTCCTCCTGCACGTGCTCGATCCGCTGGTGGTGGTGCGCATGATGGCGAAGGCGGTACGTGCGGGCGGCTGGGTGGTAGCGCAGGAGCCGATCACCTCGGCCGGTCGCATTGACGGATCACCGCTCGGCATGCCGGACGCCAGCCATCCCGATGTGGGCGCGGTGTTGCCCGCGTTGGTGCGCGAGGCGGACCTCGAGGTGGTCGACGCCTGGGCCGAGGCCCCCGCCGGCGTCGGCCCGGGCCCGGTGGCGCAGTACCTCGGGTCGCTGACCGGAGTGGACCCGGGAGACGACCCCGTGGTGCTGCCGCCTCTCGTCACCGTCATCGGGCGGCGCAGCTGACGCGGCACAGGGCGCGCGGGAAGACCACGAAGAGAGCGCCGAAGAGAATCGCGTTGGGCAGCCGGTAGGGTCTCGGCCGGTGACTGCACCCGGTCAGAACGGACTGGCAGGCGCGGCGGAGGCCGTCGCCCTCGCCGACAGCCTCGTCGAGCGGGCCTGCGACGCGGTTCGCGCTCAGGGAGGCATCGACACCAACCAGGTGGTCGCCTACGACCTCGCCCACGCGGCTGCCGCGGTGGCGAGCGCGCGGGCCGCCCTCCTGTACGGCGAGATGGGAGCCGACGAGGCTGCCATTGCCGCTGCCTTCGTCGCCGACGTCGTGGCGGACCTGACCGGCAAGGTGGTGGGCCGGGAGGAGCTCTGGGGGGTCGAGCACGGGTGGACCCGACCGGTGGCCGATTTCCTGCGCGCGCAGCGCGACCCTGCGGTGCTGGCGGGCCTGGCCACGACAGAGGGGCCCCGGCATCTGGGTGACGACTTCGAGCTCGTCCGCGAGACGTTCCACCGCTTCGCCGAGGAGAAGGTGCGGCCACACGCCGAGCACGTGCACCGCGCCAACGCGGACATCCCCGAAGAGGTGATTGAGGGGCTGGCGGAACTGGGTGGGTTCGGCCTTTCGGTGCCCGAGGAGTACGGCGGCTTCGCGTCGGGCGGCGAGAGCGACTACATGGGCATGGTCGTCGCCACCGAGGAGCTGAGCTGGGGGTCTCTGGGGGTGGGCGGCTCACTCATCACGCGGCCCGAGATACTCACGCGCGCACTCGTCTACGGCGGGACCGAGGAACAGAAGAAGCACTGGCTGCCCAAGCTCGCCTCCGCCGAAGTGCTCGCGGCGGTGGCGGTCACCGAACCCGACTTCGGCTCCGACGTCGCCGGCATCGTGACGTCGGCGACGCCCGTCACCGGCGGGTGGGTGGTGCACGGGGTCAAGACGTGGTGCACGTTCGCGGCGCGGTCGGACGTACTCATGTTGCTCGCCCGCACCGACCCCGACCGTTCGCTGGCGCACCGTGGCATCTCCATGTTCGTGGTCGAGAAGCCCCGCGGCGACGGCCGCGGCTTCGTGTTCGTACAGACCGGGGAGGAAGCACCGGAGCGTCCGGCCGGCCTGGAGCCGGGCCGCCTCGAGGGCCGGCCGATCGACACGCTCGGCTACCGCGGCATGCACTCCTACGAGCTCGCGTTCGAGAACTGGTTCGTGCCCTCGGCGAATTTGGTGGGCGGCGAGGACGGCCTCGGGAAGGGTTTCTACCTGCAGATGCAAGGCTTCGAGAACGGTCGGCTCCAGACAGCCGCCCGCGCGCTCGGGGTGATGCAGGCTGCGTACGAGGCGGCGGCGGCCTACGCGGCCGAGCGCAAGGTGTTCGGGTCCCCCATCCTGGAGTACCAGTTGACGCAGGCGAAGCTCGGGCGGATGGCGGTGATCATTCAGGCGACGCGCCAGAGCACGTACCACGTGGCCCGCCTGATGGCGCAAGGTGAGGGTGCGCTGGAGGCATCGATGGTCAAGGCGTACATCTGCCGCGCCGCAGAATGGGTGACCCGCGAGGCCATGCAGATCCACGGCGGCATGGGCTACGCCGAGGAATTCCCCGTGAGCCGTTACTTCGTCGACGCGCGGGTGCTGTCGATCTTCGAGGGCGCGGACGAAACGTTGGCGCTGAAGGTGATCGCGCGGCGGCTTATCGGCAACTGATCCTGTTCAGTCGGCGCTGCGGGTCAGCCCGGCGCGCTCGCCCCGACTCACGAACTTGAGGGCGATCTTGCGGCTCGCCTCGTCGATCATCTCGTCGCCGAACATGACCGCGCCCTTGCGGTCCTCCTCGGTCGCCTTGCGGTACGCCTCCAGGAGGTCGAAGGCGTGGTCGAACTGCGCCTGCGTGGGTGAGTACACCTCGTTGAGCACGGTGACCTGGTCGGGGGTGAGCGCCCACTTCCCGTCGTAACCGAGCATGCGGGTGCGCAAGGAGTACTCGCGCAGGGCATCGAGCTCGCGGACCTTGAGGAAAGGGCCGTCGATCACCTGGAGCCCGTTGGCCCGGCCGGCCATGAGGATCCGGCTGAAGACATAGTGGAAATGGTCGCCCGGGTACTCGGGGATGTCGACGCCACCGGTGAGCACGGGCATCTCGATGCTGGCCGCGAAGTCGGCCGGGCCGAAGATGATCGTCTCGAGCCGGTGCGACGCGCCGCAGATCTCATCGACGTTGATCAGCCCGCGGGCGGTCTCGATCTGCGCCTCTATCCCGATGTGCCCGACCGGCAGGCCCGACTTCTTCTCGACCTGGCTCAACAACAGGTCAAGCGCCTTGACCTCGGCGGCCGACTGCACCTTGGGCAGCATGATCTCGTCGAGGCGCTCGCCCGCGTTGCCGACGACTTCGATCACGTCGCCGTACGTCCATTCCGTGTCCCAGGCGTTGACGCGCACGCAGAGCACGCGGTCGTCCCACGGCAGGTTCTTGATGGCGTCGACGACCTTGGGGCGCGCGCTCTCCTTCTCGAGCGGCGCGACGGCATCCTCGAGGTCGAGGAAGGTCATGTCGGCCGGCACCGTAGGTGCCTTGGCCAGGAACTTCTCGTTCGAGCCCGGGGTCGAGAGACAGGAACGACGGGGGAGGTCACGGGATCGTGCGGACATGACCCCAGGGTAACAAACGCCATCTCACACCCGCCCCACCCTGTGCTCCTTGTGCGGCTTGTGTCGACCTCGCCGTCACGCTCTCTCGCGAGAGGAGCGCGCGCCTTCGTTGCGGCGCCGCGGCGCCTCCCCCGACCGTTACCCCAGGTGCGCGGAGAAGAACGCCAAGGTGCGGTCCCACAGCTGGTTCGCCGCGGCCTCGTGATACACGTCCGGCCGGTCGTCGTTGAAGAACGCATGGTCGGTGTCGGGATAGACGATGATCTCGACGGACTTGCCCATCCCCCGCAGTTCGTCGCCCAACGCCCGCGCTGCCTCGGGCGTGAAGAAGCTGTCCTTTTCCGCGTAATGACCGAGGACGGCAGCGGACATCGCGCGGTAGTCGGGCTGGGCGTCGGGCCAGGGGATGATCCCGTAACACGGGACGACGGCGGCGACGGCGTCCGGGCGCTGCGTCGCCAAGACGAGTGCGAGACCCCCGCCCATGCAGAACCCGATCACGCCGACCTTGTCCCCGGAGCTACGCCGCAGGACCTCGTCGACGGCGCCGCTCATGTCGCGGGCGGCCTGGTCCATCTTCATGGCCATCATCGCCTTGCCGGCCTCGTCGGGCTCCCCGACCTTGACCTTCTGCCCGTGGTACAGGTCGGGCGCCAGCGCGGCGAATCCCGCCGACGCGAAGCGATCACACACGTCCTGAATGTGGTCGACCAATCCCCACCACTCCTGGATCACGATCACGCCCGGGCCCGATCCGCTCTCGGGGACGGCCATGTAGCCGCCCGCGGTGGAACCGTTGCTCGGAAATTCGATCATCTCGCCCATGCGCCCGACCGTACCGCCTAAGGGCCCTTGACGTTTTGTACTTGCGATTCACGAAATGTTCGGAAATTCTTTGTTTCGCCTATCACCTGCACGTTCACACTTCCGGTACGACTACAAACGGGCGTGTCGCACCGACGGTGTTTGAATCGTCGGAAGGGCCCCGATAAGAATGTCCTTCATCGTGACTGACGTAGAGCGGGGTAAAAACCACTCCACGCCGCGGTCTCTCTGGAGCATTGGGTTGTTCCGGCGGGTCGGGATCCCCGCCTTGACCGTCGTCACAGTGTTTTCCAGCACTGTGCTCGGACTCGCGCGCCCTGCGGGCGGCGACGCCATCTCCGACGCCAAGGCCAAGGCGGCCCAGATTCAGAGCGAGCTCACGGCGGCACAGAACCAGATGTCCGCCCTCGGGCAGGCCTACGACGCCGCCCAGTACCACCTGGGCCAGATCACCTCGAGCATCGCCACCACCAAGGCGAATATCGCAGCCGACGAGGGCCAGGTGAACAAGGACCGCACGACCCTCGCCCAAGCGGCCGTATCCAACTACATCTCCGACGGGACCGCCGCGGGCCAGAACCCGATCTTCAGCGGCAACAACAAGACCGTGGGCGCGCAGAACGAGTACAACCAGATCGCAGACGGCAACATCAACATCGCCGTGGACAACCTGCACACCGCGCAGAACGAACTCGCGAGCCAGGAGTCGACGCTCCAGAACGAGCAGGGACAGGCGCAGGCACAGGTGCAAGCCGAGCAGAACGCGATCAACCAGAACGACGCCGTCGTGCAGGAGCAGAAGAACGCGCTCTCGCAGGAACAGGGGCAGATCGCGCAGCTGGTGCAGCAGCAGCAGCAGGAAGAGGCGGCCGCGGCGGCGCGGGCCGCCGCCGCCAAGATCGCCGCCGCCCAAGCAGCCGCCGCGGCGGCCTCGAGTCAGCAGTCGGCGGGTAGCGTGTCGTCCAACGCGACCCTCGCCGGTGACAACCAGGCGGCGCCCCCGCCCACCGCAGCCGGCGGTGCCGGCGCCGTGCAGGCCGCCGAGAGCCAGCTCGGCGTCCCCTACGTCTGGGGCGGTGAGTCCCCCAAGGGCTCGGGCAGCCCTGGGTTCGACTGCTCGGGGCTGACGGCGTGGTCCTGGGGCCAGGTGGGCGTCGGCCTCCCCCACTTCTCGGGCGCGCAGATGGCGGACTCGACCCCGGTGCCCGTCAGCGACCTGCAGCCGGGCGACCTTCTCTTCTACGGGCCCGGTGGCTCCGATCACGTCGCCATGTACGTGGGTGGGGGCACGATGATCGAGGCCCCGTACACCGGCGCCGTCGTCTGGCTCACCGGGCTCCGTCTGGGCGACGGCTTCGTGGGTGCGGGCCGGCCCTAGGGCCTCCGGCTTCTCGTCCTCCCGCCTCCGATCCCCTCCCGGCCGGTCGTAACCTGGCGGAGGCGCTGATGAGACCGATACCCGTCCAGTTCCACATCGGGCCGCTCGAGGTCCATACCTATGGCATCGGCCTGGCGCTGACGTTCTGGTTCGGGTTCGTGTACTTCGAGCGCCGGCTGCACAAGAACGGCTACCGAACGGATTGGCTGGTCGGGGTCTTCCTCTGGATCGTCGTGGCCGCTGTGGTGGGCGCCCGAGCCCTCCACGTCCTGTCGAACCTCACCTACTACTCGAACAACCCCCGCGACATCCTCCTCATCTGGCGCGGGGGGCTGTCGTCGTTCGGCGGGCTCCTCTTCGCGGTCCCCACCGGCATCTACCTCACCCGGCGCCGCTGCCCTGAGCTCCCCCTCGGACGCGCCCTCGATCTCGCCGTGCCCGTCCTCTTGGCCTGTTGGGCCATGGGGCGACTGCTGGGACCGCAGCTGATGGTGGCGGGGGGCGGGCCATCCGACACACCAATGGTTCGGCATGTACTACGCCGGCCAGACCGGAAAGCGCCTGCCGGTCCCGATCTTCCAGGCGATTGAGGACTTCTGCGTCTACCTCGTCCTGATCGTCACGGAGCGCCGGCTCGACCGCTGGCCCGACGGTTCACGCCGGTTCGGCTATCCGCCGGGGATCGTCCTCGGCATCGCGATGGTCCTGTGGGGCATAGAGCGATCCCTCGACGAGCACCTGTGGCTCGGCGAGGACGGCCGCGTCGGTTCCGATCTCGTCCAACTGGCGGGTCTCGCGCTCGTGGTCGGCGGTGCGGTGATCTTGTGGCGCACACGCCTGCGTTGGAAGCAATGGCTGACGGCGCATGACGCGGGAGACATCGGCGCAGACGACGCTGGTGCGGCGACGACGCCGGCCAACCTGCCGGCCTAATCGGGCGGGGCGGCTCGGGACGCAGCGATCCATCAGGGACTTTGCTGCTACCGGCGCCGGCGGCCGTGGCGGCCAGGCGCCTTCAAGACTTCTCCCTGTGTTGCCGATATCTGAAGGAGTACGAGGGGGTGCCGAAGGCAATGGCGACCGTCCAGCCGTGGATACCGATGACCGCCGAGAGGATCTGGAGCGAGGAGGAGAAGGCCGAGTGGCTCGCCACTCACGGAGCCGCTGCGACGCACGTCGTCACCTTCGAGCCGCTCTACCAGATTGAGGTGTGCATCCCGCCCTGGGAACAGCCAGACCGCCAGATCGCGCGTTCGGCCGTCTCCTGGAGTTTGAAGATGACCAGGGTCTTCGGCGAGGAGACCACCTTCGGCTCGGCCCACGTCGTGGCGGCCCACCACGATGGGAACTCCCTCGAGGTCTACGCCACCGTCGCGCCGAAGGTGCGTCTGCACGCGGTCAAGTAGAAGGCCCGACGGCACGGCTGCCGGTCGCGCCAGCGATCAGGCGTTGGGCTTCTCCCCGGAGGCCGCGGACTGCCGCAGTTCTTCCAGCCGGTCGATCAGGCCCATCCGCTCCTGCCCGATCGCGCCGTCGATCCGGGAGGCGACCTGCTCGGGTGTCCATCGCACCTCCGCGTACATCGCACGCACCTCGGCCGGCTGGTTCCACACCGCGATCTTCGGACCGACGACCGTGTACACCTGCCCCGTGACGTGCCGGGCCCGATCGCTGAGGAGGTACACCACCATGGGCGCGACATCCTCGGGGTCGCCCATTTCCGCCAGCTCTGTAGGGACGTTGGCCGACATGCGCGTCCGCGCCACGGGAGCGATCGTGTTGGCCGTGACGCCGTAGCGGTAGAGGCCAGCGGCCGCGGAGCGAACCAACGAGACGATGCCCCCCTTGGCGGCGGCGTAGTTGGCTTGGGCCACGCTGCCGGCGAAGGCGCCGGACGTGAAGCCGATCAGCGCCCCGCCGCCCTCCTGCTTGCGCATGACGGCCGCGGCGGCGCGGAACACGGTGAAGTGGCCTTTGAGGTGCGTGGCGATGACGGCGTCCCATTCGTCCTCGGACATGTTGAAGAGCATGCGCTCGCGCAGGATTCCCGCGACGGCGACGACGCCGTCGAGGCGTCCGTACTGGTCGAGCGCGGTCGCGACGAGGCGTTCCCCGGACTCCATTCTGGAGATGTCGGCCGCCACCGCCGTCGCCTCGCCGCCCGCCTTGGCGATCTCGACCACCACGGCGTCGGCCACCTCGCTGGAGGGGTCCTCGCCCGCCAGGCCGACCCCGTAGTCGGCGACGAGGACCTTGGCGCCCTCCTCAGCCGCTGCCAGGGACACGGCCCGACCGATGCCACCGCCGCCGCCCGTGACCGCGACCACCTTGCCTTCCAGGAACCCTGCCATCGCCGACTCTCCTGCTCCTGCCCTGCTCCTGCCCTCTGTGCCGCCGTGCGTCCCTCGGGCCGTCTGCCAGCGACGGCCATGGGATACCGGCATGGAGGGGTACGAAATTGCCGTACGTTAGAACACGTTCTACCCTGCGCTGGGCGGGGCGGCCATTTCGGCCTGACCGGGCGCCCGCCCCACCCGCCCGCGAGCCTGCAAGGAGACTGCTGATGGGTGACCTCGGCTTCTGGGCGCTGGCCCAGGAAGACCCCGACTACCTGGCCCTCGTGACACCCGAGGGCGACGACGTGCGGGCCGGCGAGCTGCTCGGCCGCGCCAACCAGGTCGTGCATGCGCTGCGGGCCCAGGGTTTCGGGGTGGGCGACGTCGTCGCCACGCTCCTCCCCAACGGCCCCGAGATGATCGAGATCTATCTGGCCGCGCTCCAAGCCGGCTGGTACCTGGTGCCCATCAACTTCCACCTGGTGGCACCCGAGGTGGCCTACATCCTGAAGGACTCGGGGGCCAAGGCCCTCGTCTCGCACGAACGCTTCGCCGACGTCGCGGCCGCCGCGGCCGACGAGGCGGGCATAGAGCCGTCGGGGCGCCTGGCCGTCGGCAACGTCCCCGGCTTTGCGTCCTACACCGCCGTGCGCGACGCGCAGCCGACCACCCTCCCCAAGGACCGCACCATCGGCGACGTCATGAACTACACCTCCGGGACGACGGGTAACCCGAAGGGCATCTACCGGAAGCTGATGGGCGTCACCCCGGAGCAGGCCGCGTTGGGGCTGTCGGGGCTGCTGTTCCTCTTCGGGATCCAGCCCCAGGACGACAACGTCCACATCGTCGGTTCCCCGCTGTACCACACGGCGGTGCTGCGCTTCGGGAGTGCGTCGCTCCACCTCGGGCACACGGTGGTGCTGATGGACAAGTGGCTACCCGAGGAGATGCTGCGCTTGATTCAGGAGCGCCGCGTCACGACGTCGCACATGGTACCGACACAATTCCACCGCCTGCTGGCGCTGCCCGAGAACGTGCGGGGCACGTACGACGTGTCGTCGCTGCGCCATATGATCCACGCCGCCGCGCCATGCCCGGTCCCCGTCAAGGAGCAGATGATCGCCTGGTGGGGCAACGCGGTCGACGAGTACTACGCCGCGAGCGAAGGCGGGGGGACGATCGTGACCGCAGAAGAGTGGCTGCAAAAGCCGGGGACGGTGGGTAAGCCGTGGCCCATCAGCGAGATCGCCATCTTCGACGACGAGGGCAACCGAATTGAGGAGCAGGGCGTCATCGGCACCGTGTACATGGCGATGCAGTCAGCTGACTTCGAATACCACGGCGACAAGGAGAAGACCAAGAAGAACCGCATCGGCGCGTTCTTCACCGTAGGCGACGTCGGCTTCTTGGACGAGGACGGCTTCCTGTTCTTGCGAGACCGCAAGATCGACATGATCATTTCGGGCGGGGCCAACATCTACCCGGCCGAGATAGAGAGCGTGCTCCTCACGTATCCGAAGGTCGGCGACGCCGCTGTCTTCGGCATTCCCCACGACGACTGGGGCGAGGAGGTGAAGGCCGTCATCGAGCCGGCCGAGGGGGTCGAGGCGAACGATGCGCTGGCGGAGGAGATCCTCGCCTACTGTGCCGACAAGCTCGCCAAGTTCAAGACGCCCAAGACGATCGACTTCACCAACGAGATGCCCCGGGACCCCAACGGCAAGCTCTACAAGCGCAAGCTCCGCGACCCGTACTGGGAAGGGGTGCAGCGATCGCTCTGACGCCGCCCGGCGCCGGAGAAACGTGCTTCCCAGACCCGTAACATCGGCGGAATGCAGCGATTCGAGGGCCTCGGCTCGGACCCACGGCACTTGCGCGACACACAGTACAAGGACCCGGCCAACCTCCACGCACGGGTCGCCCTGCACGCCAAGTACGCCAAGGACACCGAGCCCTGGTACCCGTGGCTGGCGGCCCGGGTCGTATGGCCCGAAGGCGGTGACGTCCTCGAAATCGGGTGCGGGTCGGGCCTTCTGTGGGCCAACATCGGGCCGCTGCTCCCGCGCCTGCGTCTGACGCTGACCGACCTCTCCGAGGGCATGGTGTCGGCCGCGGCCGAGCAGGCCGGCGCGCTGACCAACATCGAGGTCGTCGCGGCCCGCGTGTCCGACGCCCAGGACCTGCCGTTCGAGGACGCGAGCTTCGACGTCGCCGTCGCCAACCACATGCTGTACCACGTGCCCGACCCGGGCCTCGCCGCCGCGGAGCTGGCCCGTGTCCTCCGTCCCGACGGCGTGCTGCTGGCCGCGACGAACGGGCCCACGCACCTCGCGGCGGTCTCTGACCTCCAGGTCCAGGTCTACGGCACGTCCCCCGCGAACTGGTCGGCCGCCGCTTCGGCAAGCTCAGCGGTGGCGGGGTGCTCGGCGGATCGTTCGGCTCGGTGCAGTGGCACGACCACCCCGGCCGCCTGGAGTGCAACGACCGCGCAGACGTCTATGCCTACATCGCCTCCACCTCCATCGCCCAGGAGGCACCACCCGAGAAACTCGAGGAACTGCGCGCCGCCATCGACGCCCGTTTCGCCGCTGACGGGGGCGTGCTGCGCACGACGATCGAGTCGGGTTGCTTCGTGGCACGCGGGCCGCGCCGGGCGGATGCCCCCGACCGCGGCGACGGATGACGATGCGCGACGACGCCCGTCCGGACCCGGTCTTGATCGAGGACCTCCCGAGCCGGGAGTTCCTGCGGGGGATCTTCCATCTGCTGTTCGGCCGGGAGCCCGACCTGAACGACGGCGGCGCCTACGTCGCCGAGCTGGAGAGCGGGGAGCTCAGCCCGCGCCAGCTGCTCGAGTGGCTGGTGCATTCGGCCGAGTGGAGCCACGCCGCACCGATGACCGAGTTCGGGCCTTCGCTGCACTACGGCCGTGGGCTCTTCATCCGGAGCCTGCCCAAGGCGGCGCGCATCCTCGACATCGGAGGCGCCGCGGTCGGCGACCCGTCCGGCGGGCTCGTGCTTCTGGGCTACCCCTACCGCTTCGACGAGCTCGTCGTGGTGGACCTGCCGAGCGAGGACCGCCACGCGCTGTACCAGGACTCGGACCGGCCGGAGTCGGTCGAGACGGGTCGGGGGCGGGTCACGTACCGCTACCACTCCATGACGGATCTGAGCGGGCTGGCCTCGGGATCGTTCGACTTGGTGTACAGCGGGCAGAGCATTGAGCACGTGACCCGGCGGGACGCCGGCCGCGTCCTGTCACAGGTGCGCCGGGTGCTCAAGCCGGGTGGCGTGCTGGCACTGGACACGCCGAACAGCCGGCTGACCCGGCTGCAGCAGGAGGCCTTCATCGACCCCGACCACCGGTACGAGTACGCGCACGCCGAGATGGCAAGGATGCTCCGGGGCAACGGGTTCGTCGTGGAAAGGGCACACGGGATTGCCTACGGGGGCGAGTCCGTCGCGCGGGGGGTGTTCGACCCGGTCGAGCTGGCGACCAAACGCGGGCTGTACGACGACATCGAGGACTGCTACCTGCTGGCGTACGTCTGCCGGCGCCCGGCCGGCGCGGGGATGCGCTCGGCGTGGGAACGGGTCCGGTGGCGCGTGGCCGGGCCGACTGCGCTGCCGACGCGGGCGGTGGGGCGGGCGCGTCGGTGGCGGCAACGTCCGACGGGGTCGGCGCCGTGAGAACGACCGAGGTCGACGTCGACACCTCCCGCAGCCGCATCGTCGACCTGACCGCGGAGCTGAACCGATTCTGCGCGGGGTCCGGCGACGGCCTGGTCAACATCGTTCGTCCCGCACGCCACCGCCGGCCTGGCCCTCATGGAGACGGGATCGGGCTCGGAAGAGGACCTGCTGCACGCACTGGAAACGCTCCTGCCGCGGGACGAGCGCTACCGCCATGCCCACGGGTCGCCCGGCCACGGCGCCGACCATCTGCTGCCGGCGCTCGTGAACCCGTCGGTCACGCTGCCGGTGCTGGACGGCCGCCCCGCCTTCGGGACCTGGCAGTCCCTGGTGCTCGTCGACCTCAACGTGGACAACCCCCGGCGCCGCGTGCGCTTCAGCTTCGTGCCGGCCGGCCCTGCCGCCTGAAGCCGACGGCCTCCGATGGAGCCGCCGGCTCGCGGCGGGCCGCTACGGTGAGGCGGTGAGCAGCCCTCGAGTTCCCGGCGGGGTGGTACACGAGCTCCCGAGAGATCTGCGCACGGCGCTTATCGCCAACCGCGTGGCACTCGACGCCTGGAATGACATCACACCCCTTGCCCGCAACGAGTTCATCTGCTGGGTCGAGGAAGCCAAGCAGGTGAAGACCCGGGAACGCCGGATCCGCCGGACCCAGGAGGAGCTGGAGGACGGCATGCGCCGCCCCTGCTGCTGGCCGGGGTGTGGGCACCGGGAACGGAACGGCAAATAGGCCCCCTCCGCGGGACGGAGCGGTGCGGGTCCGCCCGTTGCCATGCGGCGATGGCCAAGATTGAGCGATGAGGATGGAGCCCTCGGCGCCGGGTCCGTCCGGCGACGGTCACGGCAACGAGAACGCCGACGGGTCGTTGAGCGGCCTCAGCCGGCGGCATCTGCTGCGACTCATCGCCCGGGCGCCCGACTCCTACGGCCTGCTGCTGGTGCTCCTCCTTGCGGACTACGTCGTCACCACCGTCAACTGGTCGGGCGGCGACGCGCTGTTCGTCCGGTGCGTCCTCTTCCTCGTCACCATCCTTCTCGCGTTCCACACCTCGCGGATCGGCCCACGGTTCCAGACGACCGTCCGGATCCTTGTCGGGCTGACTGTTCTCGCCTCCCTCGCGGTGTCGCTCGCCGGTGGCGACGAGGGGAACGGTGTCGTGACCCTCCTGATCTCGGTCCTGCTCGTGGCGGCGCCGATCGCCATCGGCTGGCGCATCCTGCACCACGAACAAGTGACAGCGCAGACCCTCGCGGGTGCGGTCTGCATCTACGTCATGATCGGCATGATCTTCGCCAACCTCGACTACGGCATCCAGCTGGCATCGGGCCGGGACTTCTTCGCGCAGTCCGGCCACCACGGGCTGCCCGACTTCTCCTATTTCAGTTACATCACGATGGCCACGGTCGGCTACGGCGATCTCACCCCGGCCACCGGGTTCCCTCGGTCGATGTCCGTTCTCGATGCGCTCGTCGGACAGGTCTTCCTCGTCGTCCTCCTGGCTCGCCTGGTATCGATGTATCGGGGGCCCGTCGGCTGGCGGCGCGAGCTCGAGGAGCGCCTACGGGGTGAAGCCGACCAGACGGGCTCGGCCGAGACCTGATCAGCGTTTTGCGTCGCGGGCTCGGGCCATCATCCGCTGCCAGTCGGCATCGACGAGCGGCCCTTCGGCGCTGTGCGCGCCGTGGGCGTTGCCGGACACGATGTCGAGCATCCTCCCGAACTCCACAAGGATGAAGACGCCTTCGGCCTCGGCCACGAGCTCACCCTGGTGGAAGAGGCCACCCCAAGCGAAGACCTTGCGGCCCTCCTGCCCGGTATGGCGCGCCGCGATTTCGAGGGGAGCCAGCAACGGCGTGGGGCGCCGGTAGCGGACCGTCAGTGTCCCCGTCATCGCGCCCAAACCGGCCAGGATGTTGGACAGTCCGAGCAGCTCGTCGAAGAGCTCGGCGATGACTCCACCGTGCACGCAGGTCGGCGGGCCTTCGAATTGATAGTCGAAGGTCACGCGCCCGCGGATCTCCCGCGTGCCGTCCTCACCCAGTACCGCCCAGACGTCGACTGGCGGCGAGATCGGGTTGGCGAAGCCGATCATGGGGCTGGTCGGGAAGTGGTCCTGCGGGTGGACACCGGGGAAGCCGTTGGGCCCCGGCGTTTTGCGCTGACGCTTCGCGACTGCGGCCGCAGCCTCGAGCCGCTCGGCCACGTCCGCCAGCTGCGCACCCGCCGCGGCGAGGTCGTCGTCCTCGAGCGGCTGGCCGATCGCCACCGCACTGATCCGGCGCAGTGCTGCCGCAACCTGGTTGATCGGGAGGCGGTCGGCCACCGAGACGGCCTCGCCGTCGAGACCCGGATACCCGCCGCCGGGACCCGGCTCCAGAGGCGGCGGCGTCTCGTCGCGGCCGCTCACGTGCGGGCGTAGTTGGGCGAGCGCTTCTCGGCGAAGGCCTTCTGCCCCTCGGCGGCGTCGTTCGTCGAGAAGATGGGCCAGCCGATCTCGAGCTCGCGGGCGAGGCCGTCGGCCTCGGACATGCCTTCCGTCTCGCGCACGCTGCGCAGGATCGCCTCCACCGCCAACGGCCCGTTCGCGGCGATGACCGCGGCGATCTCGAGGGCCTTCTCCAGCGCCTTTCCGTCCGGCACGACGTGGCCGATCAGTCCGATGCGCCGCGCCTCCTCGGCCGGCACCTCACAGGCCGTGAGGAGGAGCTCCATCGCCATGGTGTAGGGGATCTGACGCCGCAGCCGAACCGTCGAGCCGCCCAGGGGGAACAGCCCCCGCTTGGCCTCGAAAACACCGAACACCGCGCTCGCCCCCGCCACCCGGACGTGGGTGGCCTGCAGGATCTCGGTCCCGCCCGCCACGGCCCAGCCCTCGACGGCGGCGATGAGCGGCTTGCGCAGGTCGTAGTGGCGGAGCAGGGCCTTCCAGTGCAGGTCCGGGTCTTGCGCCATGCGGTGCTGGTACTTCTCGGCGTCGCTGCCGCCCATGGCCTTGAGGTCCATGCCGGCGCAGAACGTCCCGCCCGCGCCCGTGAGGATGGCGCACCTGATGTCGTCGTTGCGGTCGATCTCCTCCCAGGCGTCTTTCATCCCGACCAGCATCGGGAGGCTCAGCGCGTTCTTCGCCTCGGGCCGGTTCATGGTGACGACGGCGGTGGCGCCGTCGCGCTCGAACGTCAGGTGTTCGGTCGACACGGATACCACGGTCAACTCCGGAGACTGGCGCCGGTGTCGAACCTAGAGCCGCTCAATGATGGTGCCCGTCGCCACTGCGCCGCCGCAGCACATGGACACCAGCCCGTAGGTGGCGTCGCGCCGCTCGAGCTCGTGCAGGATGGTGGTGATCAGCCGGGCCCCGGTCGCGCCGACCGGGTGGCCCAGGGCGATGGCGCCGCCGTTGACGTTCACCTTGTCCATGTCGGCGTCGTGCACCTTCGCCCAGCTGAGCACGATGGAGGCGAAGGCCTCGTTGACTTCGAACAGGTCGATGTCGTTCATCGTCATGCCGGCCTTGGCCAGCACCTTCTCGGTGGCGACGATCGGGCCGTCCAGGTGGTAGTAGGGGTCCGAACCCGCCAGCACCTGCGCGACCACACGGGCCCGCGGCGTGAATCCTTCGGCCTTGGCCCGTTCGTCGGACATCCAGAGCACGGCCGCCGCGCCGTCGGAGATCTGCGACGAGGTCCCGGCGGTGTGGATGCCGTCCTCGAGCACCGGCTTCAGCTTCGCCAGCCCCTCGAGCGTCGTCTCACGCGGGCCTTGGTCCTTGGTCACGACCGTCTTCTCGCCCGAGTGCTCCCCCCGCGGACCTTCCTCGCCCACGATGGGTGCCTCGAGGGCGAAGATCTCCCGCGCGAACCGGTCCTCGGCCACCGCGCGGGCGGCCTTCTCCTGCGACGCCAGGCCGAACACGTCGACGTCCTCCCGCGTAACGGCGTGCTTCTTGGCGATCCGTTCGGCCGCCCCGAACTGTGTCGGCATGTCGTAGGGCAGGTCTTCGGGCAGGGCGCGTCCCACACCCGGCGCCGACGCGTTGGCCCCGAGCGGGATGCGGCTCATCGTCTCCACACCGCAGCCGATTGCGGCGTCGACCGCCCCCGCGGCAATGAGGTTGTTGGCCATGTGGTTCGCCTGCTGCGACGAGCCGCACTGGCAGTCGATGGTCGTGGCGGCCACGTCGAACGGCAATCCCGCCAACAGCCACGACGTCCTCGTGACGTTGAAGCCTTGCTCGCCGGCCTGCGTCACGCATCCGCCGACGACCTGCCCGACGGACGCCGGGTCGATCCCGGCCCGCTTCACGACCTCGACCTGCGTTGCGCCGAGGATGTCGGCGGCCCGCAGGCCCGAGAGCCACCCGTTGCGCTTCCCGATGGGCGTGCGCACGGCCTCGATGATTACTGGCTGCGCCATGACCGACCTTCCTCCTGCTGCTCACGTTGCGAGTCGGACCCGGCGTGCCCGCCCGCTATTAGAACCTGTTCTAACTTTAGCACCGGCCGCCCGCAGTCTGCCCTGGCCCGGTCCCCGCGTGCCGACGGCGTCCTACACACCCTTCAGAAACTCCCGGGCGATGACCACGCGCTGCACCTGGTTTGTGCCCTCGTAAATCTGCGTCACCTTCGCGTCGCGCAGGTAGCGCTCCACCGGGAAGTCCTTGGTGTAGCCGTAGCCGCCGAGGAGCTGCACCGCGTCGACCGTGACGGCCATCGCGGTGTCCGACGCGAAGGCCTTCGCCATGGCGCCGTACATCGTGAGCTCGCCCGCCGGGTCGTCGTCGATCAGAGAGCAGGCGCGGTAGACGAGCGCGCGCGCCGCCTCGTTGCGCGTGGCCATGTCGGCCAGCATGAAGCGCAGGCCCTGCAGGTCGGCGATGGGCGCGCCGAAGGCGTGGCGTTGCTTCATGTAGGAGGCCGCGTAGTCGATCGCCCCTTGGGCGATGCCGACCGCCTGCGCCCCGATGGTCGGGCGGCTCCGATCGAGGGTGTGCATGGCGATCGTGAAGCCCTGTCCCTCCTCGCCGATACGGTGAGAGGCCGGGACGCGGATTTCGTCCAACACGACCTCGCCGGTGGGGCTGCCCCGCATGCCCAGCTTGTCCTCGTGCTTGGCGATGCGCACGCCCCACTCCTTCTCCACTACGAAGCAGGAGATGCCGCGCCCGCCTGCGTCGGGGTCGGTCTTGGCGAACACGACGTAGACGTCCGAGACACCCGCGTTGGTGATCCAGTACTTGGAGCCCGTGAGCACGTAGTCGTCCCCGTCCCGCACCGCTCGGGTGCGCATGGCGGCCACGTCGCTCCCGGCGTCCGCTTCGGAGAGGCAATAGCTGGCCTGGATCTCGCCGATGGCGACCCGCGGCATGTACTCCTTCTTGAGCTCCTCGGCGCCCCAGTTCATCAACGGGATCATCCCGAGCTTCGAGATGAGGATGGACAGGGACGTCGACGCGCAGACGCGGGACAGCTCCTCCACCATGATGGCCTGGGTCACGTGGTCGGCCCCGGCGCCGCCGTAGGCCTCCGGGATGCCCAGTGCCGGCAGCTCCATCTCCTTGCACGCCTCGAACGACTTCCAGGGGAAGGCGGCGTCGCGGTCGACCTCGGCCGCGTGGGGCGCGATCTTCTCCTCGCAGAACGAGCGCAGGGTCTGGCGGAAATCCCGCTGGACGTCGGACAGGGCGAAGGGCTGCGTGCTCACGCCGTCATTGTCGCAGAGACGCCGACCACGTCCGCCCGCCTCTACGTGGAAGCCAGGTGGCGCAGCAACAGCTCCGAGAACCGTTCGGGGGCGGTCTCAGGGATCCAGTGGGACACGCCCTCGAGCACCTCGAACGTGTACCGACCCACGACGCAGGCGCCCGTGGCCTCCGCGGCGGCACGCCCCACGCCGGCGTCTCCGGTCGACCAGACGTAGAGGGTCGGGACGGTGACCGGCTTCAGCCCGAAGAGTGCGCTGCGTTCCATGGCCCGGTACCAGTTGAGGGCCGCGGTCATCGCGCCCGGCTCCGTGAGCGCCTGCACGTACACCCCCGCGTCGGCCTCATGGAGGCCGCTCTCGGCGAGGACCTGGGCGAGTCCGGACCCAGATCCGTCTGCTCCCATCAGGAGCCGCTCGGGCGCATCCACGGCGCGGAAGGCGTCCGTCGCCGCGGCGCGCGTCGCCTGGTCCGGGCCTCCGCTCCCGACGTTTCCGTTCGCCCAGTCCGTGGCCCGCAGCACCTGCTGGAGCGCGAGGGGATGCGGCGTCGACGCCACCGCGAGCGAGCGGACGCGTTGAGGCCCGCGCGAGGCAGCCAGCCACGCCAGCAGGCCGCCCCAGTCGTGACCGACCAGATCGAAGGTGTCCATCCCGATCGAATCCGCCAGCGCCCACACGTCATCTAGGAGCCGACCGGTCGCGTAGTCGCCCTCGCCGGACGGACGGGCGCCCGGGCAGTAGCCGCGCAGGTCGGGCGCAATCGCCCGGAAGCCAGCGTCCGCCAGGGCCCACAGCTCGTCCCGCCAGGCCCACGAGGTCTGCGGGAACCCGTGGAGGAGGAGGACGCGGCGGCCGTCGGGCGGACCGCAGGCCCGCGCGGTGAAGGTCAGGCCGGCGGCCTGTATCTCGAGCCGATCGATCGCCCCCGCCGTGCCCACGTGAGGTGGCCGAGCCGTCTACGAGACGGCGCTGCCGCCCGGCTTCTCGTCCGGAGGGCGACAGAGCGCGTCCTCCGTCACGCCGTCGACGAGCGCGCGCTGGGTGACGTAGTCGTGGGAGACGCCGGAGAACGCGGCCTTGCGGGTGGCACGCCGCGCCTCGGACGCGCCCGGTGCGTCGTCCGCATCTCCGAGGAAGCCCCAGAGATCGAGCGCGAACCGCACGTCGTACACGCAGGGCGCCCGGCCGCTTAGGGCCGCCCGCTTGGCGGCGACGAGCGCGACGCCGAGAACCACGTCGTCGGCGGACTCCCCCTCGTCCAGTCGCAGCTCGTCCTCGAAGCGCTTGGCCAGGCGGAGCGCGAACCCCGAGTCGGGGCCCGGCGTGCCCATGGTCCGGCCGCGGCGAACGACCGGCCCCCTTGCCTCGGCCGGGCGCGACGCCGTCCACGGCCCCGGCACGTGCAGATGGCGAGCCGGCCGGACCTGGTCGGCTTCGGCGATCGGCACGAAGGTCGGCTGCGTCATGGCCGGCAGACTACCGGAACAACGTCACCACCGGCAGTGCGATCGACGACGGGCGCGCCTTGTCGTGGAACACTTCTTGATCGGCCGAACGCAGGTTGGCGCCGGTGGCCAGTGGCTCGCCCGTCCCCGCATTGCGCGCGAACAGCGGGTGCGCGCCGCTCGAGACCTGCAGCCTGATCCGGTGACCGGCTTTGAAGGTGTTGGCGGTCGGCCACATGTCGATCTTCAGGGTGAAGGAGCCGTCCCTGCGCTTGCGCACCGACTTCGGGCCGAGCCGCACAATGCCATCGCTCAGGTTGGACGATCTGCCCTTCGAGTCCACGTCGCACAGCCGGACGTGAATGTCCGTGTTCTCCAGGGACGAACGCAGGTACAACGTCGCCCTGAGGGGGCCGATGACGGAGATGGCCTCGCTGAGCACGGGGCTGGTGTAGGTGAGCACGTCGTGGCGGTGCTCCCGGCGGCGCTGGTCCTTGCGGCCCGCGCTGCGGATATTGAGCGAGGCGCCCCCGACGGCGGGCGTCGGATCGTGCGGGTTGTAGTGGAAGTGGTCGACGCCGCTCTCGGCCGGCGGCGCCAAGCCGAGCGTGCCCCATCTTCCCAGGTACCAGTGCTGCGTCTCCCCGCGCGGTGGCCACTGGGAGAACTCCCGCCAGCGCTTCGCGCCGATGTCGAAGAGCCGGACCGGCGCGCGGGGCACCGTGCCGCGCCGCTCGCTCAGCTGGGCGTCGAACCAGCGCAGCCCGTCGCGTATGGTCTCGCCGTGCAGGCCAGGGCTGCTGTGGTGCCACGGCCCGATGGTCAGGCAGGCGTTGCGGCCGGCCGCCCGCAGCGCCTCGAAGTCGGCCACCTGCGACGGCAGGAAGATGTCGTACCAGCCGCCGATCAAGCTGGCCGGCGGCACGCGCTCCACATGCCGGCCGAAGTGGATGGCGTCCCACCACTTGTCCCCGGGGGTGCTGTGCTCGAGCCACTGCTGGTAGAAGGGGGCGGCCTCGCCGATGGTCGCGATGTCGCACTGGCCGAGCGGAAGGACCTCGCCCGCCGCTTTGATGATCCGCGCCGAACGCATCTGCGCCCGCACTATGGTGCGCAAGCCGAGCTCTTGATGCTTGACCTGGTGCATCCAGGCCAGGGCCGTCTCGAGCGCGAAAGACCCTCCCGGGTACACGACCCCGGTCCGGAAGTCGGCGGCTGTGACCTGCAAGCACATGGCCTTCACGAAGTCGGGCACGTCCTCGACCACCGCCCACTGGGTCAGCCCGAGGTAGCTGCCACCCCAGGTGACGAGCCGGCCGTCGAACCAGGGCTGTGCCGCCACCCACTCGAGCGTGGCGCCACCGTCTACGCGTTCGTTGCGCATCGGCTCGAAGGTGCCCTCAGAGCCGAAGGTGCCCCGGCAGCTCTGGATCACGACCTGGTACCCGCGTTCCGCATACAGCCGGCCCAGCGGACCCATGACACGTCGCCCGTAGGGTGTGCGCACGAGCACCGTCGGCAGGTCGGGCGGAGGGCTGGTCGGGTACCAGCGGTCGGCCAAGAGGACGACACCGTCGGGCATTTTTGCGGCGAGGTCGCGTTCGACGGAGACCGCGGTCGTCTTGGGCGCGGGAAGTCGGACCAACCTCGCGGCCAGGCGGCTCCCCACGGTCATGCGCGATCCCCCTTGTGGTCAGATTTCGCTCGACGCCCCCTCGTCGGCGTGCAGTAGGCCGAAGACAATCGAATCGTAGAGCGCCTGCCAGCTGGCCTCAATTATGTTCTCCGAGACCCCGATGGTCGTCCAGGTCCGCTGGCCGTCGGTCGTGTCGACCAGGACACGGGTCACGGCACCGGTGCCGCGACCCGTGTCGAGCACCCGCACCCGGTAGTCGGTCAGATGGATGTAGGAGAGGGCCGGGAAGCGTGATCCGATTGCGCCGCGCAGCGCACCGTCGAGCGCGTTGACCGGACCGTTGCCTTCGGCGGTGGCGACGATGCGTTCGCTGCCCACGTGGACCTTGACCGTGGCCTCGGTCATGACGCTCAGGAGGGCCTTGGCCTCCGTGGAGGCCGAAGCGCCGGGCTCCGCACGGTCGCCGTGGTCGGTAATGACTCGGAACGACTCCACGGTGAAGTAATCGGCCGACCACCCCGTCGCCCGGCGCAGGAGCAGCTCCAGCGAGCCGTCGGCGACTTCGAAGTGGTAGCCCTCGTGCTCCAGGCGCTTCAGTTCGTCGAGCACCCGGCCGATCACCTCGCCGTCGAGCTCCAGCCCGAGCTCGGCCGCCTTCATCGCCAGCGTGGAGCGCCCCGCCATCTCGGACACGACGACGCGGGTGCCATTGCCGATTGCGTTGGGTTCCACGTGTTCGTACAAGTCGGCGCTGCGGGCGACGGCGCTGGCGTGTAACCCACCCTTGTGGGCGAACACCGAGTTCCCGACGTAGGGCTGCTGCGGGTTCGGCGCGATGTTCACCAGTTCGGCGATGTGGTGCGCCACCGGCGTCAGCCGCTCGAGGCGTTCCGGTGGGATGGTGCGGATCTTGAGCTTGAGCGAGAGGTTCGGGATCGCAGCGGAGAGGTCGGTGTTTCCGGCGCGCTCGCCGTAGCCGTTGACGCAGCCCTGCACCTGGGTCACACCGGCCTGCACGGCCACGAGCGAGTTGGCGACGGCACAGCCGGCGTCGTTGTGGCAATGGATGCCGAGCTGAGCGCTGGTGCGCTCGCGTACCGCCGCGATGGCCTGGCCAACCTCGTCAGGCAGCGAGCCGCCGTTCGTGTCGCACAGCACGAGTGCCTCAGCGCCCGCTTCCTCGGCGGCGGTAAGCACCGACAGCGCAAAGTCCGGATTGCCCCGATAGCCGTCGAAGAAGTGCTCCGCGTCTAGGAACACGCGCACGCCGTTCGTGCGCAGGTAGCGCACCGAATCGGCCACCATGGCCACTGCCTCGTCCAGTGATGTCCGCAGGGCCTCCGCCACGTGACGGTCCCAGGACTTCGCGACGATGCAGGCCACCGGTGCCCCGGCCTCAATCAGGTTCGCCAACACGGCATCGTGCTCGGGCTTCACCCCGGCGCGCCGGGTGGAACCGAACGCCACCAGGGTGGCGGTGCCGAGTGTCAGCTCCTTCTTGGCCCGCTCGAAGAACTCGACGTCCTTGGGGTTGGCGCCGGGCCAACCACCCTCAATGAAGGTCACCCCGAGATGGTCGAGCTGCTCGGCCACGCGCAGCTTGTCGTCCACGGTGAGGGACAAACCCTCCTGCTGGCTACCGTCGCGCAGGATGGTGTCGAAGATGTCGACCGACGCGGGAAGCTCCGGGACGTAGAAATCGTGGGCGTGCACGCCGTGGCCATGGGCGTCGGCGGGCCGCACGCCCTGGCCGTCAGCGGCTACGTCGGCATCAGTCGACATGGTCCAGCCAGTCCTTGTACTGATCGACCTCCCCGCGCACGGTGGCGAAGTACATCTGCTGGATCTCCTTGGTGATCTTCCCCGGTTGACCCGACCCGACCGGTCGGTCGTCCACGGCGCGGATCGGGACGACCTCGGCCGCCGTGCCGGTCAGGAAGGCCTCGTCAGCCAGGTAGAGGTCCGTCCGGATGATCGCCTCGTGGCGCACCTCATAGCCGAGGTCCCGGGCGATCGTCTCGACCGAGTCCTGCGTGATGCCCTCGAGCGCGCCGGCGTGCGAGGTGGGCGGTGAGACGATCACGCCGTCGCGCACGATGAACACGTTCTCGCCCGTGCACTCGCTGACGTTGCCGTTCGGCGCGAGGAGGATGGCCTCGTCGTAGCCCGCCTTGAGCGCCTCCACCTTGGCCAGTGAGGAGTTGGCGTACATCCCGGTCCCCTTCGCCGCGGTAGGCACCGCATTGGGGTCGTGGCGACGCCACGAGCTGACCTTCACCGACACGCCGTTGGCGATGCCCTCGTCACCCAGGTATGTGCCCCAGGGCCACGCGGCGATCGACACGTTCACCGGGCAGGGCAGTGGGTTGAGGCCCATCTCCCCGTAGCCGAGGTAGACGATCGGGCGGAGGTAGCAGCCGTCGGTCAGGCCATTCGCCCGGACGACCTCTCGAGTCGCCTCCACTATCTGCTCCGGCGCGTACGGGATGTCGATCATGAACACCTTGGCGGAGGCGAAGAGCCGGCGGATGTGGTCGCGCAGGCGGAACACGGCGACGCCGCGGCTCGTGGGGTAGGCGCGGATGCCCTCGAAGACGCCTGAGCCGTAGTGCATGGTGTGGGTCAGGACGTGCACGGTCGCGTCGGCCCAGTCGACGAGTTCGCCGTCCATCCAGATCTTCTCGGTCGGGGTGATGGGCATTCGGCTACAGCCTTTCTGCGATGGCGTCGCCCACGGCGGTCGTGGACAGCGGCTCAGAGGACGTTGACATGGAGTCGGACTGGGCGGACAGAGCCTTGAGGATGCGTCTCGCCGCGTCCATCTCACCCAGGTGGTCGAGCATCAGCGCGGCAGAGTGGATGGCGGCCAACGGGTTGGCGATCCCCTTCCCGGCGATGTCGTGCGCCGCGCCGTGCACCGGCTCGAAGAGGGACGGGCCGGTGTGGGCCGGGTTGAGGTTGGCCGACGCGGCAAACCCGATGCCGCCGCTGACGGCGCCGGCGAGGTCGGTCAGGATGTCGCCGAAGAGATTGTCGGTCACGATGACGTCGTAGCGCGTGGGCTGCTCCACCAGGTAGATGCACGCGGCGTCGACGTGGTTGTAGTCCCAGGTGACGTCCGGGTACTCGGCGGACACCTCGGTGACCGTGCGGTGCCACAGGTCACCGGCGAAGGTAAGCACGTTTGTCTTGTGCACCAGCGTGAGCTGATTGCGGCGGCGGGCGGCGAGGTCGAAGGCGAAGCGCACGCAGCGTTCGGCCCCCATGCGGGTGTTGACCGATCCCTGCGTGGCCACCTCGTGGGAGGTGCCCTTGCGCAGAAAGCCGCCCTCACCGGCGTAGGTGCCCTCGGTGTTCTCGCGCACAACGGCGAAGTCGGCGCCCTCGGCGATCGACCCGGGGACAGCGGTGAATGGACGGAGGTTGACGTACAGGTCGAGCTCGAAGCGCAGCCGCAGCAGAAGCCCTCGCTCGAGGGTGCCCGGGGGAACGACGGTGTCGCCGACCGGCGGCCCTACTGCGCCGAGGAGAATGGCGTCGAAGCCCCCGAGCTCCGCCAGGGTGGCGTCGGTCAGGACGACGCCGTCCCGCAGATAGCGAGCGGCTCCCAGGTCGAAGGTGGTGACGTCCAGAGCGACGCCCGCCGCGGCGACCACCTTGAGCGCCTCGGCGCAGACCTCCGGCCCGATGCCGTCGCCGCCGATGACGGCCACCCGATGCCGGTTGCCTGCGTTCACGCCTCTCTTCTCTCTGTCTCGAGGGTCCTTGTCTCGGTCGTCCATCTGTCCAATTGTGGCCGCCCCGCCCCTCCCTGGCGGGACCGAAACCGCCCGGGAATTGAAAAACCGCCCACGGAGTGGACGGTTCGAAGGCGCGCGGTGTGGAGCGCGCCTAGTGAATAATGCCTACGAGGTGCTCGGAACGGTGCATGGTCAACGCCATTCTCTCGCGACTGCGGACCGCCCGTCAACAGCGGTGGCGGCGCCGTCCGGCCCCCCGATCGGAGCCGATTAGCCTGGTCGGTGCCGTGCCGCGCGGTGCGTACCCGAGCACCGAGACCGGAGACCGGCTCCCGCCTCCCGAAGGACATGCCGTGACCAACGCTCCCGCCAACGAGACAGAGCCCACCAGGCTGACCCAGGCCACTCACGAACGGCTCATGGCCGAGCTCGAGGACCTGACGACGCGGGGCGCGTGGAGATCGCACAGCAGATTGAGGCGGCGCGGGCACTCGGTGACCTCTCCGAGAACGGTGACTACCACGCGGCGAAGGACGCCCAGGGGAAGATGGAGACGCGGGTACGCCAGCTGCAGGCGATGCTGAAGCGAGTCGAGATCGTCGACGCCACGGGCTCAGACGACGGGTCGGTGACGCTCGGGAGCACGGTGACCCTGCGCTACGAGGGTGACGAAGAGGACGACACCCAGACGTTTTTCGTGGGGTCGATCGAGGAGCGCCAGGGCGACCTTCCCGTCATCTCCCCGAGCTCACCGCTGGGACAGGTGCTCATCGGCCGGACGGCCGGCGACGCCGTCGAGTACGAGGCCCCCGGCGGGGCGCTCAAGGTCCACATCGTGGCCGCCGGCCGCTGACGGCGATGGCGCCGCGCACGCTCAGCGAGAAGATCTGGGACGCCCATGTCGTCCACTCCGCCGAGGGCGAGCCGGATCTCCTCTTCGTCGACCTGCACCTCGTGCACGAGGTCACCTCGCCGCAAGCCTTCGACGGCCTGCGTCTGGCGGGACGGACCGTGCGCCGCCCCGACCTGACGGTCGCGACGGCCGACCACAACGTGCCCACGACTGACATCGACCAACCCGTCGCCGACCCCGTCTCCGCTCAGCAGCTCAAGGTTCTCGACGACAACACCGCAGAATTCGGCATCACCTGCTACCCGATTGCCGACGCAAACCAGGGCATCGTCCACATCATCGGACCGGAGCAGGGCTGGACCCAACCCGGAATGACCATCGTCTGCGGAGACAGCCACACCTCGACCCACGGCGCATTCGGCGCCCTCGCGTTCGGCATCGGGACCAGCGAGGTGGAGCACGTATTGGCCACCCAGACGCTGCCCCAGGTACGCCCCAAGACGATGGCAGTCACGGTGGAGGGTGAACTGGTGCAGGGCGTCACCGCCAAGGACGTCGCGCTGGCCATCATCGGCACCATCGGGACCGGCGGCGGTATCGGGCACATCATTGAGTACCGGGGCTCAGCCATCCGCGGCCTGTCGATGGAGGGCCGCATGACGCTGTGCAACATGTCCATCGAGGGCGGAGCACGGGCGGGCCTGGTGGCGCCCGACGAGACGACGTTCGAGTACGTCGAAGGGCGGGACCACGCCCCCACCGGCGCGGCGTGGGACGAGGCCCTGGAGTACTGGCGCAGCCTGCCGACGAACAAGGGCGCGACGTTCGACAAGGAAGTCGCACTCGACGCCGGCTCCATCACGCCCCACGTCACCTGGGGGACCAACCCGGGGCAGGTCGTCCCCATCGCGGACGCCGTCCCGGACCCCGCGGCCTTCGCCGACGCCGGGGAACGGGAGGCCGCCGCGCGCGCGCTGGCGTACATGGGTCTCACCGCCGGGACCCCCATGCGCCAGATCGCGGTGGACACCGTGTTCCTCGGCAGCTGCACGAACTCACGGATAGAGGACTTCCGGGCCGCCGCGGCGGTGCTCGAGGGGCGCCACGTCCGGCCGGGCTTGCGCGCGCTGGCCGTCCCCGGTTCGCACCGGGTCAAAGCGCAAGCCGAAGCCGAAGGGTTGGACAAGGTGTTCCTCGCAGCGGGCTTCGAATGGCGGGAACCTGGCTGCTCCATGTGCCTGGCCATGAACCCCGACAAGCTCGCAGTCGGAGAGCGTTGTGCCTCGACCTCGAACCGCAACTTTGAGGGCCGCCAGGGTCGGGGCGGCCGCACCCACCTGGTTTCCCCCGCCGTGGCTGCGGCAACGGCCGTAGCCGGAACGTTCGCGACGCCCGGGGACCTGGACTGATGGAGCCCGTGATCGTCGTGACAGGACGCGCCGTGCCGCTCGACCGCACCGACGTCGACACCGACCAGATCATCCCGTCGGACTGGCTCAAGCGAGTGGAGCGCACCGGCTTCGGCGCCGGGCTGTTCTCCGAATGGCGCGACGACCGCAGCTTCGTGCTCAACGACCCCGAGTTCGCCGGCGCCACCATCCTCGTCGCCGGCCACAACTTCGGCACCGGCTCCTCACGTGAGCACGCCGTGTGGGCCCTGATGGACTTCGGGTTCCGGGCTGTCGTGTCCTCGCGCTTCGCCGACATCTTCCGGAACAACTGCACCAAGCAGGGTCTGCTCCCGGTCCAGGTCAGCGAAGAGCTCGACCGCGCCCTGCTCGGCGCCGTCCGCGACGATCCCTCGTTGGAGATCACGATCGACGTGGCGCGGGGCACGGTGGAGGCTCCGAAGGCAGGGCTCTCGGGCGCCTTCCCCCTGGACGGGTTCACGCGGGAGCGCCTGCTGAACGGGTGGGACGACATCGGCCTGTCGTTGCGCTACGCCGACGACATCACCGAGTACGAGCTCCGCCGGCCGGCCTTCCTTCCCAGCGCCCTGCATCCCGGGTAGGGGGGGCCAGCACCAGTTGGCGACCACCGGCAGGCCTGACTGGAATTCCGGAGGAGGTCCGGTCAGCCTACTGAGTATGCACTCGAGGCGGCGGGTCTCCCGATGACGACGCTGACCGGCGGCGACTGGGCGGTCGAGACCCAAGGGCTGACCAAGCGATTCGGCGACAACGTCGCCGTCGACAACGTGGAGTTGGGCGTGCCCCGGGGGAGCGCGTTCGGCTACCTGGGCCCCAACGGCGCCGGCAAGACCACCTTGATCCGAGTGCTCCTCGGGTTGACACGCGCCGACGCCGGCACCATGTCCCTGCTCGGCCACACCGTCCCCCGGCACCGCGACCGCGCCCTGGCTCGAGTCGGGGCCATCGTCGACGAACCCCGCTTCCACCGCCACCTGACCGGTCGCCAGAACCTGCAGATCTTGGCCGCGGCGCGCGAGCCAGCCGCAAAGGACCGTATAGAGCCGTCGCTCGAGCGAGTCGGCATTTTGCATCGGGCCGACGACAAGGTGTCGAAGTACTCCATGGGCATGCGCCAGCGCCTCGGGGTGGCCGCCTGCCTGCTCGGAGATCCACAGCTGCTCATCCTCGACGAGCCCATGAACGGCCTGGATCCCGCGGGCATGCTCGACATGCGCGACATGATCCGGTCCCTGGCCGCCGAAGGACGCACTGTTGTGCTCTCCTCCCACCTCCTCGACGAGGTCGAGCGCACGTGCGACGCCGTCGCCATCGTGGACCGCGGCAAGGTCATCAGGCAGGGCCCGATCTCACAGCTGCTTGCGGGGTCGTCGTTCGAGTTGCAGATCGAGTGCTCAGAGCCCGACCGGGCACGCACCCTCGTGGCGACGACCGCACACGGCGCCCAGGTGCAGGTCGGCCCCGACGGACTCGGCATCTCGCTGCCGGAAGGGACTCGAGCGCGACATCATCGCCGAGATCAACCGCGCCTTGGTCGAGGGTGGGATCTCGGTGTACCGGCTTCAGCACATCCAGGCCTCGCTCGAGTCATGGTTCTTGCAAGTGACCAGCCGGCTGGGAGCACCCGAATGACGACCATCTCCGACGTGGGCGCACCGGCACCGGGTCCGTCCCCCGCTCCGATTCGGACGGAACCGCGGGGCGATCACCGTGGCTCGTGGATCCCGACCTGGGGCATGGTCACGACGCGACTGATGGAGCTGCGCAAGCGGCGCGGCCTGATGATCGCGTTAGCTGTCGTCTACATCGGCATTCCGGTCATCTTCCTCGCCGTCCGGCTCATCTCCCACGCCGTGGCTCCCCACTCGTACGGGCCCGCTGGCGGCTACAGCATCTTTACGACGCTGGTGGCGGGCTTCATGTACACCTTCGGGTTCATCGTGGCGGCGACCGTCGGCTGCACGGCGGGGTCGATCGACCTCACCGAGGGGATGTTCCGGCATCTGGTGATCACGGGGCGCTCTCGAATCGCGCTGTACGTCGCGCGTATCCCGGCTGGATTGGCCATCGTCATCGCCATGGTGGCGGTTGGCTACACCATCGTCTGTGCCGTGTGCGTGTTCGCCGCCCCGACGCAGCTGAATTACGACGGGGTCATCGTGCCGCAGGGTCTGTCACGCCCGGCCTTGGACGCCTGGGCGGCATCGCATGCCGACGAGGTCATCTGCGACTTCAATTTCGGCGGGGGCAAGGGCCTCAACGGCCCGCCGCCGAGCGTGCCCTGTGGCGGAGGGCAACTGAGCGGCCCGCCGCCGGGATCGGTCATTCAGACGCCGAAGGGGACGATCACGGTTCCCGCTCATGAATCGCAAGCCCAGATTCAGGCGTTCGCCGTCAACGTCGCCAACCAGGACTACGCGGACTACAACACCAACTTCTTGGTGCCGTCCTACTCGCTGATGATCGACACCGGCCTGTGGATCTCGCTCGTGGCGATCGTCGGGTTCGTCGTCGGGCTGGGACTGTCCTCGCTGATCGGGCAACGGACCGTCCCGGTCATCATCCTGATCGTCTGGGAGCTGGTCCTGACGCCTGCGCTCAGCGTCCATCTCATCTCGCACTTGCTCAACGTCCAGCGCGGCATCGTGGGTCTCGCCTTGGGCCACATCGAGCCAGGCGGTCTGCCTCTGCCCTTCGGCCCGGGCGATGGAGGCAGCGGCGGCGTCGCCGGCAAGGCGCTGCTCCCCGAGTCCACCCTGGTGGCGTCCCTGGTGATCGTGGGCTGGTTGGTGTTCTGGACGGTCCTCGGCGCCTGGCGCATGGCCACGCGGGACGCCTGACGCCGTCAGGTCGCGCCGCCCACCTTCTCCCCTTGCAGCCGACGCGCAAAATTGCCGAGCCCGAGGGGCCACCCACCGTCGCCCTGTATGGCGTCGCGCATGCCCTCCCAGCCCTGGCCGTGGCGGTCCAGGTGCCGGTGCTCGAGTTCGACCCTGGTGCGGGATGCGCCGTCCGGGACGAAGCGCACCTCCACCTCACTGGTCCGGGCCAGGTCGGTCTCGAGCTGCCATGCCAGCGAGATGTCCCAGGTGAAGACGACCCGGTGCGGGGGCTCGTAGGCGACGACGCGTGCCCAGTGGCACTCGCTCCCGTCGGAGCCGACGTCGTAGACGTGGCCGCCCACCTTCCGCTCGAACACCATTTGGGAGACCGCCTCGAGGAGGTGGTGTTCTTTGGGCCACCAGCTCGCCATGTCCTCCGTGAAGACGGCGAAGGCCCGCTCGGGCGGTGCGTCGACGACGATGGAGGTGCTGACGGTCGTCTGGGTGTCGGTCATGACGCGCTTCTCCTCTTCATCTTGCTGTTGCGAGTGATGGTGCGGGCCTCGGGGGCGGGCGACCCGGCCTCGACGCGCGCCTTGAACGACGCCAGGGCGGTGTTCCAGAAGCGGTCGAGGTAGTCCCGGAGTGCGGCCAGGCCATCGGGGTCGAGGCTGTAGACGCGCCGTGTGCCGACCCGCACGGCGCACACCAGGCCGGCCTCCTTCAGGACCTTGAGGTGCTGGGATACCGCCGGCCGGCTCACCGGCAGGGCGGCGGCCAGGTCGACCACCGCCGACGGCCGCTCGGCCAGGCCCTCGAAGACCGCCCGCCGCGTCGGGTCGCCGAGGGCGTTCAGTGCGTCGGCGTGGGCGGGGGCGCCGGCTTGAGCGTTAGCAGTCACTTACGGTAAGTAATAACTTACTGAAGGCACGCCGTCAAGAGGCGGTTCGGAGCCGGGGCGGTGGCTGCCCGAAGGGTTAGCCCCGCTCGCCGTCGATCCAGCGGTACTTCGTCCAGCCGGACAGAGGCCGCGCACCGAGGCGTTGGTAGAAGTCGATGGCGGGCTCGTTCCACTCGAGCACCTCCCACTCGACGCGGCCCTCGGTCTGCCCGCGCAGGTCGTGCAGCAGCGCCCGCGCGTGTCCCCGGCGCCGGTGCGGCTCGCGCACGTAGAGGTCCTCGAGCCAGATGCCGGTCTTGCCGAGGAAGGTCGAGAACGTGCGGAACCACAGCGCGTGCGCGGCCAGGGCGCCGCCGCCGAGATCGACGACACTGTCGTGCACGACCGCGTCGGGGCCGAACAGGGCGTCGGCGAGGTCGTCCTCTGTGATGACGACCTGATCGCTCAGGTGCTCGAACTCCGCCAGCTCCCGGATCATCGCGATGAGGGCGGGGACGTCCGCCTCCGTCGCCGGGCGGATCACCCGGGGCGCGCCCGGTTGGCCGCGGAGACGACGGCGCTGAGGGAGGCATCGAGGATGGACGAGTCACGGCCGACCCCCCACCATGTGGAACCGTCGGTGCCCTCCACCTCGACGTAGGCGACGGCCGAGGCGCCCGAGCCTTCGGTCAAGGCGTGCTCGGAGTAGTCCTTCACCTCGAACACGACGCCGAGGTCGGCCTTGAGCGCCGACACCAGCGCGTCGATCGGGCCGTTGCCCTCACCGGCGACGGTGCGGTGTTGGCCGTCGACGAGCAGCTGTGCCGTGACCGACGTGTGGCCGCGCCCGGCGGAGACCTCGCTCGAGATGAGTCGCAGGCCGGGGTCTTCGGGCAGGTAGATCTCCTCGAAGGCGTCCCACATCTGGCCCGAACCGATCACGGTCCCGCTCGCCTCGGTGATCTCCTGGACCCGCTTGGAGAACTCGATCTGCAGTCGGCGCGGCAGGTCGAGGCCGTGGTCGGTGTCCATGACGTACGCCACGCCGCCTTTGCCGGACTGGCTGTTGACCCGGATGATGGCCTCGTAGGTGCGGCCCGTGTGCTTGGGGTCGATGGGCAGGTACGGGACCTCCCACTCGTCGTAGTCCGAGTCGGCGTCGATGGCGGCCATGCCCTTCTTGATCGCATCTTGGTGCGAGCCGCTGAACGCGGTGTACACGAGGTCCCCCGCGTAGGGGTGCCGCGGGTGGACGGGCAAGCGGGTGGCGTACTCGGCCGTGCGGCGGACCTTCTCGATGTCGGAGAAGTCCAGCATGGGATCGACGCCCTGCGAGAACAAATTCATGGCCAGCGTCACGATGTCGACGTTGCCCGTGCGCTCGCCGTTCCCGAACAGCGTTCCCTCGACGCGGTCGGCGCCGGCGAGGACGGCCAGCTCCGCTGCGGCCACGGCGGTGCCGCGGTCGTTGTGCGGGTGCAGACTCAGTACGACGCTGTCCCGGTTCTTGATGGTGCGCCCGAACCACTCGATCACGTCGGCGTACACGTTGGGGCTGTACATCTCCACGGTGGCCGGCAGGTTGACGACGAGCGGGTTTTGTGGGGTCGGCTCAATGACGTCCATCACGGCCTCGGAGATCTCGAGCGCGAAGTCCGGCTCGGTACCGGTGAAGCTCTCAGGCGAGTACTCGTAGCGGACGTCGGTGCCCCCGGCGGTGAGGGCGGGCTCGTACTTCTTGCACAGCTCGGCCGCCGTGACGGCGACGTCGACGATGCCCGCCTTGTCGAGCCCGAAGACGACGCGCCGCTGCAGCTCGGAGACCGAGTTGTAGAAGTGCACGCAGGCGCGGGGCGCGCCGGCCAGGGACTCGTAGGTCCGCTCGATCAGCTCCTGGCGGCACTGCACGAGAACCTGGATCTCGACGTCGTCTGGGATCAGGCCTTCCTCGATGATCAGGCGCTGGAAGTCGTAGTCCGTCTGCGACGCGCTCGGGAACCCGACCTCTATCTCCTTGAAGCCGACGTCGATGAGCTGCTGGAACAGCGCCAACTTCCGCTCGGGGTCCATGGGGTCGATGAGGGCCTGGTTGCCGTCGCGCAGGTCGACACTGGCCCAGCGGGGGGCCCGGTCGAACTGGCAATCCGGCCAGGTGCGGTCGTGCAGCACCAGCGGCACGTGCGAGCGGTACTTCTGCCACGGCATCGGTGACGGGGAGGGGGCGCAGGGCATGGCCAGGGACAGGCGATGCTGCTCCTTGCGCATGGCGCCGTCACTCCCTTTCTGTGCCTTGCTCATCTCTCTGTCTCCCTATCTTGGGCTTGGGTACTCGGTCGTCCCTGCTCCGGCTCTGCCGCTCCGACCCAACAAAAAACCCCCTGGCCGGTCCGGCGCAGGAGGTTGCGAGCGAACGCTGTGTGGCGTTCGCCGTCAGGTAAGCAGGAGGTCCGAGGTCGTCGCCTTCATGTCAGTCCCAATTGTATCCGGTCGAGGACGGCCGGCGTCAAGGCACCCGGAGTGCGTGAGGCGGGTGGGTCGGCGTCGGTGGTGCCATTGTGCGTCATTGGTGCCGGAGCGGGGACCCGAAGCGCAGCAGGTTGCCGTCGGGGTCCGTATGGGCGGCCTCCCAGACGCCGAAGCCGGGATCGAAGAGGTCGCTGGTCTCCCCCACTCCGGCCGCCACCCACTCGGCGTGTAGCGCGTCGGCGTCGTCGACGCCGAAGTAGGCGGCGCCGGCCGGCACGGGGCCCGGGCCGGGCTCGCGGCGGAAGTGGAGCTTGAGACCGTCACGCGACGCGGTGGCGTACCCGCCGTGGTGGATCACGACGGCGAAGCCGAGCGCGGCGTAGTGCGCCTGCATCGCCTGCAGGTCGGCGGTGGCGAAGATCGGTGCGACGCTGGTCAGAGTGGCGTCGTGGTCGGTGCCCATGCGCGCTCACGCTACCGTGGTCCCATGCGCCGCCTCCTGAGGTTGCTCGTCCGCGTCGTCCTCGTGGTGGTGGTCGTGGCCGTCGTCCGCGAGATCCTGCTCGAGCGGACTCCACAGAAGGCGCTGCACGGCAGCGAGCCGGTCATCGGGAGCCTGGACACCTGGCCGGGGGTGCCGCGCAAGCCGGCGGGCTGACCGGACGCTCGTGCTTTCCTGTCAGAGCGTCACGCGATGGATCTCGAGGATGCCCTCGTCCCCCCGAAGTTGCTCGACTGCGGCGTCCGGCGCCGGCGACGTCGTCGAGAGCACCATCATCGCCGTGGCGGACTCCGGACTCGGGCCGACGGCCATGGACGAGATCGAGACGCCCGCTGCACCGAGCGCCGTCCCCACAATGCCGATCATGCCAGGACGGTCGTCGTTGCGCACCACGAGCATGTGTGTCGACGGCGCCACCTCCACCACGTGGTCGTCGACCATCACGACGCGGGGCTCCGTGTGCAGCCCCGCCGTCGAAAGCGTCCCTGCTACGGCGTGCGAAGCCGAGCGCAGGGTGATGAGCGACTTGTAGTCGGCTGACGTCGCCGTCGACGTCTCACGCACGGTCAGCCCGCGCTGCTCGGCCAGCTGCGGCGCGTTCACGTAGGAAACCGGCTCCTCGGTCGTCCCGCCGAAGATCCCCTTGAGCGCCGACAGCGTCAGAATGCCGGTGCCCTGCGATGCCAGTTCGCCCCGGTACTCCATCTCGAGCCCGTCGGGCAGGCCGTCGTGCAGTCCCACGAAGAAGCGGCCCAGCTGCTCGGCCAGCCCCATGAAGGCACGAACCGAATCGGAGACGTCGGTGGCCGCCACGTTGACCGCGTAGGGGACGAAGTCGCCGGCCAGCGCGAGGAGCAGCTGCTCGGCGATCGTCACCCCCGCCTTGTCCTGCGCCTCCTCGGTCGACGCTCCGAGATGCGGCGACACCACCACTCCCGGCAACTCGAACAGTGGCGACTCCGTGCAGGGCTCCTTCTCGAACACGTCGAGCCCTGCGCCCGCGACCACACCGTCGCGGATCGCCTCCGCGAGCGCGTCCTCGTCGACGATGCCGCCCCGCGCCGTGTTGACGATGCGGATGCCGGGCTTCGCCTTGGCCAACAGGTCCCCCCCGAAGAGCCCGACCGTCTCGGGGGTCTTCGGCGTGTGGATGGAGACGAAGTCGGCCTCGGCCACCAGCTCCTCAATCCCGACCAACCGTACCCCCATGGCCCGGGCCCGTTCCGGCGACACGAACGGGTCGTAGCCGATCAGCTCCATCCCGAACGCGTGCGCCCGTTGGGCCACCAGCGAGCCCGCCCGCCCGAGGCCGACGACGCCGAGCACCTTCCCGTGCAACTCGACGCCCTCCCACTTAGAGCGCTCCCAGCGGCCCGCGACCAACGCGGCGTGCGCCTGCGGGATGTTGCGCGCCTGCGCCAGCAGCAACGCCATCGCCTGCTCGGCCACCGACAGGATGTTCGACGTCGGCGCGTTGACGACCATGACCCCGCGCTCGGTCGCCGCGGCGACGTCGACGTTGTCGAGGCCGACACCGGCCCGCCCCACCACCGCCAGACTCGTTCCGGCCGCGAGCACCTCGGCCGTGACCTTCGTGGCCGAGCGGATGATCAGCGCGTGCGCGCCCACCACCGCGCCGAGCAGGTCCTCGGGGCTCAGGCCCTCCTGCACGTCGACCTCGTGGCCCGCCTCGGCGAGCAGATCGAGGCCGCTCTGCGCGATCTTCTCGGTTACCAGTACCCGTGCCACCGCGGTGGTCTCCTCACTCCCCCGGCCGTCTGCCCCCGCCAACTGGGTCAGTCTTGTGCCTCCGCGAAAAGTGCGGCCAACCGGGACACGCCCTCGACCAGGTCGTCGTCGCCCAGCGCGTAGGACATGCGGAAGTAGCCGGGTGCGCCGAACGCCTCACCGGGCACCGCCGCCACCTTGGCTTCCGCGATGCAGATCTCCGCCAACTCCGCGCTCGTCGCCGGACGTTGTCCCCGGAGCGCCCGACCCAGCAACCCCTTGACCGACGGGAACGCGTAGAAGGCACCTTCCGGCTCGGCGCAGACGACCCCGTCGATGTCGTTGAGCAACTTCACGATGGTCCGGCGCCGCCGGTCGAAGGCGTCACGCATCATGGCGACGTCGTCGAGGTTGCCGGATACCGCGGCCAGCGCGGCGCGTTGGGCGACGTTCGAGACGTTGGAGGTCTCGTGGCTCTGGATGTTGGTGGCCGCCGCGACGGCGTCGAGCGGCCCGGCCAGCCAGCCGACGCGCCAGCCGGTCATGGCGTAGGTCTTGGCCACGCCGTTGGCCACGAGGCAGCGGTCGGCGAGCTCGGGGACGACCACGGGCAGGGAGTGGTGCTCGGCTGTCCCGTACACGAGGTGCTCGTAGATCTCGTCGGTCAGCACCCAGATGCCCTTGTCCACGGCCCAGCGGCCGATCGCCTCAACCTGGTCCTTGGCGTACACCGCACCCGTCGGGTTGTTGGGCGACACGAAGAGCAGCGCTTTGGTGTTTGGCGTCCAGGCCGCCTCGAGGTCCTCCACCGCCGAGCGGAAGCCGGTCGTCTCGTCGGAGGGGACGACCACCGGCGTGCCACCGGCCAGCACGATGGACTCCGGATAGGTGGTCCAGTAGGGCGCCAGCACCAGGACCTCGTCGCCGGGGTCGCACAGCACGGCGAACGCGTGGGCCACTGCCTGCTTGCCCCCGTTGGTGACGAGGACCTGCGAGGCGGTCAGCTCCAGGCCCGAGTCGCGCTTGGTCTTCGCCGCGATGGCCTCACGCAGCGCCGGGATGCCGCCCGTCGGGGTATACCGGTGGTTCGCCGGGTCACGGCATGCCTGCACCGCGGCCTCGACGATGTGGGGTGGGGTGGGGAAGTCGGGCTCTCCCGCGCCGAACCCGATGACGTGCTCTCCCGCCGCCTGCAACGCCTTCGCCTTGGCATCGACGGCGAGGGTGGCGGACGGCGCGACGTTGGCCGCCCGGCGGGAGATGCGCCTGAGCTCAGTCGTCGAAGAGGGTGTCGTCACGGGTGCCATGATCTCATACGTGCCCGACATTCCCGACATCAGAATTCCCGCCGAGCTACTGCCCTCCGACGGGCGTTTCGGGTCAGGCCCGTCGAAGGTCCGCCCGGCCCAGGTCGACGCGCTGGCCGCCGTCGCAACCACGTACCTCGGCACCAGCCATCGTCAGAAGACCGTCAAGGCGCAGGTCGGACGCGTCCGCGAAGGGATGCGCTCACTCTTTTCGCTTCCGGACGGCTACGAGATCGTCCTCGGCAACGGCGGGACGACCTGCTTCTGGGATGCCGCGACGTTCGGGCTGATAGAGGCCCAGAGCCAGCACCTGAGCTTCGGGGAGTTCTCCTCTAAGTTCGCGGCCTGCGTGAAGGCGGCGCCGCACCTGAAAGACCCCCAGGTGATCGAGTCCGAGGTCGGGACGCACCCGCTGCCGGTGGCCGATCCCTCGGTCGACCTGTATGCCCTGACCCACAACGAGACCTCGACCGGCGTCTCCATGACGATCCGCCGCCCGCAGGGCGCACCCTCTCCGGCCGAGGGCGGCGGCCTGGTGGCGGTGGACGGGACGTCGGGCGCCGGCGGGCTGCGGGTGGACCCGGCCGAGTTCGACGCCTACTACCTGGCGCCCCAGAAGTGCTTCGCCAGTGACGGTGGCCTCTGGATCGCGCTGATGTCCCCCGCCGCCGTCGAACGGGTGGAGCGGATCGCCGATTCGGGCCGGTGGATCCCGACCTTCTTGGACCTCAGGACGGCCGTCGAGAACGCGCGGCTCGACCAGACCTACAACACGCCCGCGCTGGCGACCGTCTACCTGCTGGCCCAGCAGCTGGACTGGATGAACTCCAACGGCGGCCTGGAGTGGACGGCCTCCCGCTGCGACCGCTCGGCGGAGATCCTCTACACCTGGGCCGAGCAGTCCGGCTTCGCACGGCCCTTCGTCTCCACGCCCTCTGACCGCAGCCACGTCGTCGGCACCATCGACTTCGTCGACGCGGTGGACGCCGCAGTGGTGGCCGCGGTGCTGCGGGCGAACGGAATCGTCGACACGGAGCCGTATCGCAAGCTCGGGCGCAACCAACTGCGGATCGCCATGTTCCCGGCCGTCGAGCCCGACGACATCGCGTCGCTGTGCGCGTGCGTCACGCACGTCGTGGGGGCGCTGGCGAACTGACTTCGCCGAGTCGTCTCGACCCGCGGGCCCGCGGACGTCAGCTCTTCGGCGCGGGGAACCCGGCCGACGCGACCAGTTTCTCGCTCTCGTCCCACAACCGCGCCGCCGCGGCGTCGTCCTTGGCACGGCGCGCCACGTGCCCCGGTTTCGACCGCACCCAGTACATGCCGGTGCGCCCGGCCACGTCGGCGGAGGTCGCCAGGTAGACCGATGTGCGCGGCGCCGCTGGCGCGGGCTGATCTGGAGGGGGCGGATGACGTGGAGACCCCAACCCATGACCCCGGTGGTGTCGCCGTCCATCCCGAAGCTGCTGCGCACCCAGCCCGGGTGGGACGCGTTGGCCGTCACCCCGGTGCCGTCCAGCCGTCGGGCGAGCTCGCGCACGAAGAGGACATTGGCCAACTTGGAGCGGCAGTAGGCCTCCATGCCGTCGTAGCGGCGCTCGCTCTGCAGGTCCTCGAAGTGCATCCCGTGGCGCGTGAAGTGGTGCCCCACGGAGGTCACGCAGACGACCCGCGCCGGCGCACTCGCTCGTAGCCGCCCGAGCAGCTGGTTCGTCAGAGCGAAATGGCCCAGGTGGTTGACCCCGAAGGTGTACTCGAAACCCTGGGCCGTCACCAGACGGTCCGACCAGGTCCCGCCGGCGTTGTTCACCAGGACGTCGAGACGGTCCCACCGTTCGAGGATCTCCTCGGCCGCCTGGCCGACCGACGCCAGGTCGGCCAGGTCGAGGTCGACGACATGGACGTCGTCGTTCCAGGTGCGCCGGACGACCTCCTTGGCCGCGGCCTCGGCCTTGGCCCGGTTGCGACAGGCCAGGATCGTGGTCGCCTCGAGGGCGGCCACTCCGACGGCGGTCTCGTGCCCGATACCGACGTTGGCGCCGGTGACGACAACGACCTTGCCTCGCATGCTCATGGCGGATCCTGTCTTTCGGGCGTCGGGGTCTGGGGTCTGGGGTCTGGGGTCTTCCCGGATTCTTAGCGCCGCCCCGGTCGAGCGTCCAAGGCGTCGCGGCGCGCTGGACAACGGGGGTTTCGTGAGGCAGGCTCCTCATTGGGGAACGGGCGTTCAGGCCGCCGCAGGCGCAAGCCGGCCCGGCGGCCCGCCCGGCTCCCCGTCTTGTTCCTCCTGGTCCTGGTGGCGGACTAAAAAGGGTTCCGGTGGGAATCTTCTCGAGCCCGGTCCTCGACGGGCTGCTGCTGCGGGCGTTGATCACGCCCGAGGGCCAGGCAGACCCGTATCCCCTGTACGCCCAGATGCGCGGAACAAGCGACGGTGAGCCGCTCCTCGCTCGGCTCCTATGTCGTCAACGGCTACGACGTGTGCCAGGCGGTGCTGCGTGATCCCCGTCTGGGCCGCGGCGTCGCTATCGAGGACCCCAACATCGGGATCTTCGGCGACATAGGGACCCGCCGGGGCGAGTTCATGGAGATGTCGCAGCACAACATGCTCCTGGCGGACCCTCCCGACCACACGCGGCTACGGCGGCTGGTGTCCCGCTCCTTCACCCCTCGCCAGGTCGAGCGGCTCCGCCCGGCCGTCCACGCGCTCGTCGACGAGTTGCTCGACGGCCTGCGCGACTCCGGTGAGGTCGAGTTCATGTCCCAGTTCGCGCTTCCCCTCCCGATGGCGGTCATCGGAGAGCTGGTCGGTGTTCCTGCGTCTGACCGGGCCGAGCTGCAGCCCCACGTGCGAGCGGCCGCCAAGGGCATAGAGCCCGTGCTGAGCGACGAGGAGACCGAGGCCGCCATCGAGGCGATCGGACACCTCGCCGGGTACTTCGGCCAGCTGATCGAAGAGCGCCGGCAGCGACCCCAGGACGACCTGATCAGCTCTCTCGTCGCCGCCTGGGAGAACGACGACCGCCTGACCGACGAGGAGGTCTACTCGACGTCCATCCTCCTCTTCGCCGCCGGGTTCGAAACCACCACCAACCTCCTCGGCAACGGGCTCTTGGCCCTCCTCACTCATCCCGACCAGCTGGCCGACTGGCGGGGTCACCCCGACATCGCCCCCTCCGCGGTCGAGGAGCTGCTCCGATTCGACAGTCCCGTTCAGTTCAACCTGCGCACGGCGCTCGAGCCGGCCGACCTCGCGGGCGAGCCCCTCGAACGAGGCGACCGGGTCGTCGTACTCCAGGGCGCCGCCAACCGGGACCCGGTTCGCTTCGAGGATCCCGACGAGCTCCGGCTGCGGCGGCCGGACAACGTGCCGCTGAGCTTCGGGTGGGGCATCCACCACTGCATCGGTGCGCCGCTCGCACGCATGGAGGGCGAGATCGCGTTCAACGCACTCCTCGGGCGCTTCCCGACGATCGAGCTCCTGCAGGACGAACCGCACTGGCGCCCGAGCTTCACGCTGCGCGGACTGCTGGACCTCCCGCTACGCGTCTCAGATCACTGACACCTCAGGGCGCGGCGTCGGCCGGCCCGTGCTCCCGCTCCCATTCCTCGGGTGGGCCGAGGACCGTGGCCTCCGGCCCGAGGCGCCGCACGTACTCACGATGCACCACGCGCCAGCGGTCGGGCGGGTCCCACCGAAGGGCACGTCCGTCGACAACATGGTCGAGCTGGTCCAGGCAGACGTGCCATCCGGCGGCGTCCCGGGCGGCCTTGCCGTGCTCGGGGAAGGTCACGGTGAGGTCCAGCACGCAACCCCCTCCCTCCGTGTCCGGCGCCAACTCGAAGCGGAGCAGGTCGTCCGCCCAGCGCAGCTCCATCACCGACGGCGGGTCGAACGCGAGCATCTCCCCCTCCATGGGAGCCAGGTCCGACTCCCGAAAGGTGAAGCGCAGGGACGCACCGGGAGCGCGCGCACCCTCGATCGTCGTCGGAAACCATCCCGCCAGGTGCTCGTCCTCGGTCAACGCGCGCCAGATCTTCTCGCGCGGGCTGGGACAGGCGGCGCCGGTAGCGCAGGACGGAGACGTCGCCGACCCGCTCGCAGGTGCCGTACTCGTCCTCTGGGCCGCCCGCTTGCGCTGTGGGGTTCACTTCCCACGACTCGCCTCCCGTCTCGTCCATGATCTCGAGGTGCCGCTCCAGGGCGTTGAGGTGCGCGGCCCAGCGGCGCCGGTAGGGCGCCAGCCACTCGTCGACCTCGCGGAGCGGCCCGGGCCGCACCCGGTAGATGCGCCGCTGGGCTTCGGTGCGGGACTCGACCAGGCCCGCATCCCGCAGGACCCTTAGGTGCTTCGACACCGAGGGTTGGCTCAGCGACAGCATCCCGGACAGGTCTCCGACCGGGCGTTCTTCTTCTACCAGGAGATCCAGAATGCGGCGCCGGTTCTCCTCGGCGAGCACCTCGAACAGGACCGTCACAGAGGTAGTATGCCTGTTCAAGCATATACCTGTCAAGGCATGTTCAGGTCCCGGCGGTTTCTGCCTTCTTCTGGGCGATCCGGCGCAGGGGAGGCAGCGTCGGGGGTGGTTGCTTGCGCGGCGGCAGCCCGGACAGCAGCTCGGCCGTCGCTTCGGTCACCCGGGTCACCGCCCGCTCGAAGGCCTCCTCGGTCTGGGGCGAGATGGACTGGACCCCGCTCACCTTCCGCACGAACTGGCGGGCCGCCGCCTCTATCTCCTCCGGGGTGGCCGCCGGCTCCAGCCCCCGCAGGGTCGTGATGTTTCGGCACATGCGCCTCACCCTAGGCCCGGGTCCGCCGGGCCTCGACCGGCCGGCCAAACTCGCCGCGCTCAGTCCGACTGGTGCGAGAGCCCGGGCAGGTTGGGCCGGAGCGGGTAGTCCGCGATCACGGCGCGGCACGCGGCGAGCGGTCGTACCGAGTGGGGCGTCTCGGGCGGCACCACGGCCACACACCCGGCTCCGAGGATCTGCTCCTCGCCGCCGATGGTCAACGCGACCTCACCCTCCACGATGTGCCACACCTCCTCTTGCTCGTGCTGGTGCTCGTGCAGGGGGGCCGCGTCGGCCTCGATGTCGTAGTGGGCGAAGGTCATGTTCGCTGAATGCAAGAAGCGTCCGTGCCAACCGGGCAGCGGATCGCCCGCCAGCATGTCCGAGGGCCGGACGAACGGCATCTCAGTCGTCCCACCCCGCGTCGTCCTCCCGACGGGAGGCGTATTCCTCCGATTCGTCGAGTCGGGTCTGCTGCACGCGGTGCTCCTTGGCCGAATCAAAATGTAGCGAGGTCAGAGGTGGGCATGCTCGGGCAGACCTTCCTGACCTCGGAGGACGCCGTCGGGGGGCGGCCGGCATCAGGCGACCTGTTCCAGCGTGTGCTCTATCCCGATGTCACCCGACACGTTGCGAACGGTGATCTCGGCACGAGGTGCTCCATGGCGCTCGGCGGGCGCACCGTCCAGCGCGATGTCCGACCGCACCGAGCCCGAAACGGTCTCCACGTCGACGCGGACGTCCACACCCTGGGCCACGCCGACGAAGACATTCCCGGATACACAGCGCACGTGCAGGATCCCTGCGGCGAGAGCCAGCACCCGCACGTCGCCCGAGTTGCCCGTGACCCGGGCGCCGTGGGCCAGCTCGCCCAGGCGCGCGTTCCCCGAGGCGGTCTTCACGTCGACCCGGTCGCCCGCAGAGCCGATCTCAAGGTCACCCGACGCGCTCGCAAAGAGCACCCGCCCCGTCACGGAGGAGCAGCGGAGGTCGCCCGAGGCGGTGTGCACCCGCAGCTCGCCGCCGACGTCGCCAAGGGTGAGGTTGCCCGTGGCGGACTTGGCCGACACCTCGCCCGCCACGTCGTCCGCCGACAGCTCGCCGCTCGCCGTCGACAGGTCCAGGTCACCCACCGACCCGGTCACCTCCACGTCCGCCGATGCCGTCGCGACGCGGACATCGCTCCCCTCGGGCACGGTGACCCGCATCGTCACGCCGTTGCGGCGCAGAAAGCGCAGGCCCTGTGCCTTGGGCAGCTTCACCACCAGCACGTTCCGGCCGCCCTTCTTCGGACGGCACTCCACGATGGCCTGCGCAACCAAGTCCTCGGCGTCGGGGGTGTCCGGCTCGAGCCGGACCGTCGAGGTCTCCGTCTCCTGGGCCGAGACGGAAACGAAGCCGGCCGCGTTCTCCACGAACAGACGCACCGGCTCGGGGGTCGGAAAAGCCCTCTCCATGATCTGTGCTCCTTTCCTGTCGGGTCTCAGGTCGATCCGTAGCCGCGCAGGCGCGTGCCGCCGCGGCCGCTGTAGTTCCGGGAGGCCGACGCCCCGCGTTCGAGGGCACGGACGATGTAGCTGTTCACCGACGTGCCCTGCGCGGCCGCCCCCTCCTCGACCCGGGCTTTGAGTGCCTCGCTCAGGCGGAGGGTGATGCGGGCCGAGAGCTCGCCGTCGCCGTCGCCGGCGATGTGCTCGTTCTCCACGTAGGCGAGTTGCACCTCGTCCCCCGCCACCCGCAGCTCCACCCGGCCCTCGGGCACTTCGGCCGAAATCTCGGTGGCGGCGTCCGACAGCAGGTCGAGGATCCGGGCCGGCGCCGAGCGGGCCAGGACGTCGGCGATGCGCTCGGCCAGCTCGGCCACCGCGTCGTCGCCCAGCTCTCCGACCGCCACGACGTCGGAGCGCAGCCCGTCCACCACCAGTGACATCTTCATGATGTCATCATGACATCACTGTGATGTCAGGTCAAGCCCGTCTCGAGGCCCCGCGAAGAAGGGGCTGGTCAGCCCCCCGAGGCGTCCTGCACCCGCGTCTTCCCCGCCGAGATGAACGGCATCATCGCCCGCAGCTCCGCCCCCACCCGCTCTATCTGGTGGGACTGCCCCGCCTGGCGCAGCGCGTTGAAGCGAGGGCGCCCGGCCTGGTTCTCGGCGATCCATTCCTCGGCGAAGGCCCCGCTCTTGATGTCGTCGAGGATGACCTGCATCTCCGCCCGCACTGCGTCGTTGACGACCCGCGGACCCCGGGTCATATCCCCGTACTCGGCCGTGTCCGAGATGGAGTAGCGCATCCCGGCGATCCCCTGCTCGTACATCAGGTCCACAATGAGCTTGAGCTCGTGCAGGCATTCGAAGTAGGCCGACTCCGGCTGGTACCCGGCCGCCACCAGCGTTTCGAACCCCGCGGTCACCAGCGCGGTCAGCCCGCCGCACAGCACGACCTGCTCGCCGAAGAGGTCCGTCTCGGTCTCCTCGTCGAACGTGGTGTCGAGCACGCCGGCCCGGGTGGCGCCGATGGCGTGCGCGTACGACAGCGCCAGGTCCCGCGCCTTGCCCGTGGCGTCCTGGTGCACGGCGATGAGCGTCGGCACGCCGCCGCCCTCGGTGTAGGTGCGACGCACCAGGTGCCCGGGGCCCTTCGGCGCCACCATCGTCACATCCACCCCTGCGGGAGGCACGATCTGCCCGAAGCGGATGTTGAACCCGTGGGCGAACATCAACATGTCCCCGTCGTTGAGGTTGGGCGCGACGGACTCGTCGTAGGCCGCCTTCTGCTCCGTGTCGGGCAGCAGCACCATGATCACATCCGCTTCGGCCGCGGCATCCCCCAAGGACGTCACCCGCAGGCCCGCCTCTTCCGCCTTGCGCCGGCTCGCGCTCCCCTCGCGCAGCGCCACCCGCACGTCGACCCCCGACTCGAGCAGGTTCTGTGCATGGGCGTGCCCCTGCGACCCGTAGCCCAGGATGGCGACCTTGCGACCCTGAATGAGCGTGGGGTCGGCGTCCTTCTCGTAGAACATCGTGGCCATGGTGTCCGTTCCGTTCCGTTTCGTTCGTAACTTCTCCGTATCAGCGACGGTCCAGCTTAGGCAGGGCGACCCGACCGGTCCGTTGGAGCTCCACCACTTCGTAGGGCTCCAACAGCCCCTCGAAATCGTCGATCTTCTCGGGACGCCCGGCCAGCATCACGGTGAGCCGGTCGGGGCCCACGTTCACGACCTCGCCCCCGAAGACGCCCACCAGTTCGATCACCTGGGAGCGCTCCGCCGCACCCGCCGCCACCGTCACGAGCACCAGCTCCCGCTCGACCGCCTCGGCGGGCGACAGCTCGCTGATGGACACGACGTTGATCAGCTTGTCCAGTTGCATGACCACCTGTTCCAGCGGTGCCGACTCCACGTCGACCACGATCGTGATCCGGCTGAACCGTCCGTCCTCGTCGGTCGGGGCGACCGCCAGCGAGTAGATGTTGAAACCCCGGCGGCTGAACAGTCCCGCCACCCGGGCCAGCACCCCCGCCTTGTTCTCGACCAGCACCGACAGGATGTGATGGCGGGGTGCAGCCGCTGCCGGCGCTGGCGCTCCGCCCGTCACCGCGGTCAGCCGGGCCGGCGTCATCGGGAGGTCCTCCCCGCCACCTGGTCCGGGTGCACCACGATGTCGTCGTTGGACGCGCCGGCGGGCACCATCGGGAAGACCTTCTCGAAGGCGTCCGTGCGGAAGTCGACCACCACCGGCCGGTCATCGATCGAGTTCGCCTTCTCAATCGCGGGCCCGACGTCCGAGGGCGTCTCGGCCCGGATGCCCACACAGCCCATGGCCTCGGCCCACTTCACGTAATCCGGCAGGTCGGGCGAGAGGTAGACCTCCGAGTAGCGCTCCCCGTAGAACATCTCCTGCCACTGGCGCACCATGCCCAGGTAGGCGTTGTTCAGGATCGCGATCTTCACCGGGATCTGCTCGGAGCTGGCCGTCACGAGCTCCTGCGCCGTCATCTGGAAGCAGCCGTCGCCGTCTATGGCCCACACCGTCCGGTCCGGCCTCCCCACCTTGGCGCCGATGGCGGCCGGCACCGCGAAGCCCATGGTCCCGGCGCCGCCCGAGTTCACCCACGTGTAGGGATGCTCGAAGCTCCAGTACTGCGACGCCCACATTTGGTGCTGGCCCACGCCGGCCACGACGATCGTGTCCGACGGCGCCGCGTCCCGCAGCTGCTCTATCACGTTCTGCGGCTTGATCGCCGCCCCGTCCACGTCGGAGTAGTACAAGGGGAATCGCTCCTGCCACTCGTGGATCTGACGCCACCACGCCTCGTGGGTACCCACCACCGGCCGGTCCGGCCGGGCCTCCATGGCGAGCAGCAGCTCCTCGATGACCAGGCGGCAGTCCCCCGCGATCCCCACGTCGGGCACGCGGACCTTGCCGAGCTCGGCCGGGTCGATGTCGACGTGGACCACCTTCGCCTCGGGCGCGAACGTCGATATCTTTCCCGTCACCCGGTCATCGAAGCGCGCGCCCACGTTGATCAGCAGGTCGCTCTTCTGCATGGCGGTCACCGCGGTGTAGTGCCCGTGCATGCCGGGCATCCCCAGAGCCAGCGGGTGCGAATCCGGAAACGCACCCCGTGCCATCAGCGTCGTCACCACCGGGATGCCCGTGCGCTCGGCGAGCGCCCGCAGCGCCTCGGCCGCCCGCGCCTTCAACACCCCACCGCCCACGTAGAGCACCGGCCGCCGCGCCTGGGAGATCAATTCGGCGGCCCGCACCACCAGCTCGGGGTCGCCCACCGTCACCGGGTGGTACCCCGGCAGGTCGAGCTCTTCGACCGACGCCGGCCAGTACCACTCCATCGTCTGATTCGAGATGTCCTTGGGCAGATCGATGAGCACCGGCCCCGGCCGCCCTGTCGTTGCCACGTGGAACGCCGCGGCGACGACCCGGGGAATGTCGTCCACGTCCTTGATGAGCCAGTTGTGCTTGGTGATGCCCATGGTGACCCCGGTGATGTCGCACTCCTGGAAGGCGTCGGTGCCGATGGCGGGCGTCGCCACCTGTCCCGACACGACGACGAGCGGCGTCGAGTCCATGTACGCGTTCGACAGCGGCGTCACGACGTTCGTGGCGCCCGGACCGCTGGTCACCATGGCCACGCCGGGGCGCCCCGTCACCATGGCGTAGCCCTCGGCCATGTGCCCCGCGCCCTGCTCGTGACGCACCAGGACGTGGCGGATGGACGAGTCGATGATCGGGTCGTACACGGGCAGGATGGCGCCGCCGGGCAGGCCGAACATGACGTCGACCCCCTGCATCTCGAGGCTCTTGATGAGGGCCTGTGCTCCTGTGAGCTTCATGGCTGCATTCCCCTGTTCGTACGTTCGAAAGTGGCCGGAAATTGAAACGACCCCCCGGTTCGGGAGGTCGAGAGGCGCGCGTTGCGGTGTGGGCGCGCGCCTAGGTGATAACTACCAGAGTCTCGGGAAGGACGGCACGTGTGCGCATCAGACCTGTATTTTGGCATGACTGCCGCCTCCCCACAACCCCGGGCCGTACAGGCGGGCTCCGTCACATCATCTGGACCGAGCCCGGGTATGGGAAGTGAGACCGCCGCGCTCGGCGGCGGTGCGCCCGAGAGGAGACAACTGATGGCCGACGCAGTGGTGCACTTCGAGATCCTCGGACCCGACGGGCCCGCACTTCAGAAGTTCTACGGCGAGCTCTTCGGCTGGGAGATCGACGCCGACAACCCTCAGAAATACGGCATTGTCCAGCCGAAGGAGCCCGGCATCGGAGGCGGGGTGAGTGCCAGCCAGGACGGGAGCACCGTCGTCACGTTCTACGTCGACACGGACGATCTGGCGGCCAGCCTGAAGAAGGTCGAGGCGTTGGGCGGCAAGACGGTGCAGCCGCCGATGGACATCCCGGGCGGCCCGTCCGTCGCGACCTTCGCCGACCCGCAGGGCAACATGATCGGGCTCGTCAAGGGGATGTGATCAGGTCGGCGTCGCCATGCCGGCGCCCAAGAGGGCGGGGAGGGCGGTCGCCCTCATCCGGGCCAGGACACGATCGGTCACGGCAGTGACGTCGGGGTGGACGCCGCCGTTGGCTTCGGCGGCCCGTCGCCACGCGGCCGTTCGTTCCTTGCGCACGTCGGCCTCGTCGAGCTGTGCGCAGTCGAGGCGATCGCGGTTCAGGTCGACCACGATGGTGTCGCCGTCGTGGACGAGAGCGATCGGGCCGCCGAGGAGGGCTTCGGGCGCGACGTGGCCGATCACCAGGCCGACCGAACCGCCGGAGAACCGTGCATCCGTCATGAGCGCGATCGGTGATGTGCCGCTGTCGGCACAGTGCCGTGATGCGAGAGGTCGGGTCGAGGAGCTCCGGCATCCCCGGCGCGCCGCGCGGTCCCTCGTAGCGGATCACGACCATGTCATGGTCGGCGAAGCTGTCCGGACGCTGGTCGAGCTCCCCTATGAGTGCCCGCTCGCTGTTGAACACCCGGGCGCGGGCGCTGAAGACGCCGTCTTCCATCCCGCCTTCGACACCGGCGACCTTGAGGATCGCACCGCCCTCGGGGGCGAGGTTGCCCCGGAGCAGGCGATGCCCGCCGGTGTCCTTGTAGGGCTTCTCGACCGCGTAGATCACGTCCTGGTCCGGAGTCGGCGGGGCCAACCGCCGGACCTGTTCGGCCAGGGTCTCGCCCGTGCACGTCAGGACGTCCCCGTCGAGGAACCCGCCGTCGAGGAGCTCTTTGACGACGACCTGCAGCCCGCCCTTCGCGTCGACGTCGACCATGGAGTACTCGCCGAAAGGCCGCATGTTGACCAGGACCGGCAAGCGACGCGAGAGCTGGTTGAACTCGTCTTGGCTGATCGCTTCTGCCCAGAGGTCGATACCCGCCGCGCGGGCGATCTCGACGCTGTGCAACACGACGTTGGTCGAGCCACCCATGGCCATGGCGACGGTCATGGCGTTACGGACGGACGACGGCGTGACGATGTCGCGCGGCCGGATGTCCTTCTCCGTCATGGCGAGCAGGCAATCGATCAGCTGGTCGGGAAATTCGGCCAGCCGGCGCGGATCGTCCGACCGTGGGGACACCATGTGCAGTGGTTCGAGACCGAGCACGGCGATGAAGGTCTGCATCGTGTTGTAGGTGAACATGCCGCCGCAGCTGCCCTGGCCCGGGCAGGCGTGCAGGGCCAGGCGGGCGCGGGCCTCGGCGTCCTGGTCGGCCGCCTGAAAGGCCGTGATGATGTCAATGGGCGCGCCGGTCTCCGGGTCGGTCCCCGGCCGCGATCGGACCGTCGGAGAGGATGACCGCGGGTGTGTTGTTCTCGAGCACCGCGGCGACCGTCCCGACGGGGGGCTTGTCGCAGGCCACGACGGCGACGAGACCGGCGACGTTGTTCGCCGCGAGGTGCACGTCAGCCACGTCGTGGACGAGCTCGCGGCCGATCAATGAGAAGCGCATCTGTGGGGTCCCGTTGAGCTGGCCGTCCGAGACCCCCAGAGTGAACGCGGGCGGGATCAGGCGGACCGGCAGGTCGTCCTGCGTGACCCGCCGGTGGCACGCGGCCTGCACGGCCTGCACCTTTTCGGGAACGCCGAGGTAGCACTGGCTGTCGCCGAGGTTGCCGATGACCGCCCACACCGGGTCGTGGATTTTGCCGACGTCCTCGCCGAGGAATGCGGCCGTCCCGACCCGCTGTACGTCGCGGCCGGGGCTCACGGAGACGAACGTGGAAGTAGACGATTCTGGCTCGTTCTGCACAACAACAAGTTAGTTGCGCCGACCCCGAGGTTCGCTCGGGGGTCAGGCCGGTGAGGGCAGTGGCGTCGGCGTCGGCACGGAGCCCGGCGTCACCTCGATGCCTATCTTGGGGATGCGGCGGTCCAAGAAACGTGGCATCCACCAGTTGACCGGTCCGAGGATCTCCATGATGGAAGGCACGAGGATCATCCGCACGAGCGTCACGTCCAGCAGCACCGCCACCGCGAGCCCGAGCCCGAACACCTTGAGGATGTGCAGCGGGTCGTTGATCACGAACGAGGCGAAGACGCAGAACATGATCGCGGCGGCGGCCGTGATGATCCGGCCGGTCACCGCCAGCCCATCTGCGACGGCGGTGGAGTTCACGCCGGTGCGCAGCCACTCCTCGCGGATGCGCGAGAGCAAGAACACCTCGTAGTCCATGGAAAGCCCGAACAGGATCGTGAACATCGTGACGGGGATCCACGGGTCGATCGGGCCCTTCTCGCCGATGCCGATGAGCCCGCCGCCCCAGCCCCATTCGAAGACTGCGACCATGACGCCGTAGGCCGCACCCACGCTCAGCAGGTTCATGATGACGGCCTTCAGAGGGAGCACCACGCTGCGGAACACGGTCATCAATAGCAGGAACGACAGGATCAGGACGGCGCCGATCACGAGGAACAGCCGGCTGCCCAGGAAGTTGGCCGCGTCGATGCCCCCGGCCGTCTGCCCACCCACCAACGCGTGGACGTCTGTCCCCTGCACGACAGGTGGAATGACGTCCGAGCGCAGCGTCTGCACGAGCGTCGTGGTCTGCGACGCCTGCGGGGACGTCTTGGGCACCACGATGATGACGGCGCCGGTGTCCGCGTTGTTGTACTGCGGCGGTGCCACGAACGCGACGTCGGGCACACCGATTGCGCAGCGCGCTGTCCAACCGCGCGATGGTCCCGGTGTCGCTCGGGCCCTGCATGTTCACGGCCAGGACGAGCGGCCCGTTGAACCCAGCGCCGAAACCTTGCGCCAGCAGGTCGTAAGCCTGCTTGGTCGTGGTGTTGGCCGGATCATTGCTCGAGTCGGTGAACGCGAGGCGCATGCCGAACACGGGGAGCGCCAGCACGACCAGCACGACGACCGCCAGAGCCCCGGTGACCCATGCCCGCCGCTGAATCAGCCGGCTCCAGCGGTGCCAGAAGCCATTGTCTGGCGGCGGGCCGCCGCTCTGGAGCAGACCGGGGATGTGGAGCTTGTCGATGGCGCCGCCGGCGAAGCCGAGCATCGCCGGGAGGAGCGTCAGTGCAGCGATCAACACCATGAGGACGGCCGCGATGCACGCCGTGGCTAACCCGATCATGTAGGGCTGGCCGATGAGGAACAGCCCGAAGAGCGAGATCACGACCGTCCCGCCGGCGAACATGACCGAGCGCCCGGAGGTCATCAGTGACGTGACGACCGCGTCGCGGGGGTCCCGCCCCTCGAAGATCCCCTGGCGGTATCGGGTGACGATGAACAGCGCGTAGTCGATCCCGACGCCGATCCCGATCATGGCTGCCATCTCGGGAGAGAAGTTGGGGACGACGAGGAGATGGGTGACCAGCTCGAGGAGCGCGATGCCGATGCCGAGACCGAAGAGCGCCGTGACGATGGGCAGGCCCATGGCCACGACGGAGCCGAACGCGAGCAGCATGATGATCATGGCCGCCGTGATGCCGATGCCCTCGCTCGCCCCGGGCGAGATCTTCTGCACGGAGGAGATCGGACTGCCGCCGAGGGCGACCTGGAACCCGGGGCGCGCGGCCGACTGCGCCTTGTCGATGACGGCGTTGATAGCGCCCGGCGGGAGGTCGGACGTCTGCTCGTCGAACTGCACGACGGCGTAGGCGATGTTGGCGTGCGGCGAGATCTGATGTGCACCAGCTGGCGAGAACGGCCCGACGACGCTCGACACGTGCGCGAGCGGCTGCAGACTCGACACGACCGCGTCGATGGCGGCCTTGTTGTCCGCGATCGGCGTCCTCGTGTGGAAGACGACGTCGGCGTTGTCGCCGGCCTGGGCCGGGAACTTGGCGCTGAGCAGGTTGGCCGCCTGCTGGGACTCGGTGTTGCCGGCGGTGAACTTGTTCTGGAAGTGCGTCCCCACGACCTGAGCGATGACGGTGATCCCGACGATGGCCAGGATCCATAAGACCAGGACCCGGCGCCGGCGGTCGTGGCAGTGCCCGGCCAGGCGTCCCAGGGCGGTGATCTGGGTGCCGTCGCTGGTGGTCTGGGTGCCTCCGTCGTCGTCCCCATCATGGTCACCGTCCTTCTGTCCTCGTCCGAATGGTCTTAGTATTCATCAATGATGAGTTGTAGCACAGAATTCTCCGCTGGTGAATACCTTGTGACCGGCGGTTTTCGGGAGGTCCGATGAACCCGGTCGGCCGGCGCCCCGGCAAGGCGGACACCCGCAGCGAGATCATCGATGCCGCCAGGCGAGTGTTCGCCGAGAAGGGCTACGACGGCACCAGCCTACGGGCGGTCGCCCGCACCGCGGCCGTCGATCCGGCGCTGGTCCACCACTATTTCGAGGGCAAGGCCGACCTCTTCGTGTCGGCCATGGCATTGCCCTTCGACCCCCGCGAGGTGAAGGAGCACGCGGAGGGACGCCGCGCAGCCGGGGCCCGAAACAGTCGAGGCCTTCCTCGCTATGTGGGACAAGGCCGAGGGCACCGGGTCGTCCTTCGCCTCGTGTGTCGCCGCGATGGCGTCATCGCCCAACGTGGCCGATGCCATGCGGGAGTTCGTGAGCGAACGAGTGTGGCGCGCTCGGCCGCCGATAGAGGGCGAGAGCGAGGCGATGGCCAACCGCCGGACCGCCATGATCTCGTCCCAGCTGATGGGTCTCGCCTTCACGCGTTACGTCCTGCGGGTGCCGCCGGTCGCCACGGCATCGCCCAAGGACATCGGACGCTGGGCGGGCCCGACGCTGCGGCGATACGCGACGGGAACCGCTCCCCTGACCGCTCGTCAGCCGCGCCGGCGGCGCAGCTCGGCGGCGACCTCTTTGCCGTTCGCCTTGCCGGCCGTCGCCTTCATGACGGCGCCGGTGAAGAACCCCATCAACTTGTCGTCGCCGCCGACGAAGCGTCCCCATTCCTCGGGATGTGCGGCGATCACCTCGTCCACCACGGCACCCAGCGTGTCGGCCTCGAGCGCTTCGAACCCCATCTCCTTCGCCACCGTTGCCGGGTCTCCGTCCGCCTCGTTCCAGCAGTGCGCCGAGCACCGCCTTGGACTGCGTCGCGGAGAGCTGGCCGCTCGACTCCATGCCGAGCAATGCGGCGAACGTGCCCGGGTCCAGATGCAGCCCCGCCTCCGGCTGTGCTGCCACCTCGTTGGCCGCCCGGGCCAGGGCGAGCGCGGTCGGCGCCCCCGCGTCGGCCGCCGCCCTCACCAGGCCGTCGAGGCCCAGGCTCGACGACGACCCGGATCTGGTCGGTCTCGGCGTCGCTCGGCGCACCGCCCAGTGCAGCCGCCAGCAGGTCGCGTCGCTCGGCCGGCATCGGCCCGAGCCCGACCCGCACCTGCTCCTGCCATGCTGCGTCCGGCGCCAGCGGGACCAAGTCGGGCTCCGGGAAGTAGCGGTAGTCGTTGGCCTCCTCCTTCGACCGCATCGACTCCGTGCGCCCGGCCGACTCGTCCCAGTGCCGCGTCTCCTGGTCCACCGGGCCGCCGCCTTCCAACACCGCGATCTGGCGCGCCGCCTCGTATTCGATCGCGCGCTCCAAAGAGCGCAGCGAGTTGAGGTTCTTGATCTCGCACCGGGTCCCGAACCCGTCGTTCCCGGTGGGCCGCACCGACACGTTGGCGTCCACGCGCATCGATCCCTCCTCCATCCGCCCGTCGGATGCGCCGGTGGCCACCAGGATCGCCCGCAGCTCCGAGGCGTACGCCTTCGCCTGTGCGGCGGACCGGATGTCGGGCTCGCCGACGATCTCGACGAGCGGTACTCCCGAGCGGTTGTAGTCGACCAGCGCGTGGTGTGCCGTGTTGATCCGTCCGCCCGCGCCGACGTGGGTCAGCTTTCCGGTGTCCTCCTCCATGTGCGCTCGCGTGACACCTACGCGTGAGCCGTCGGGCAGCTCCAGCCAGCCGGACACGTTCAGCGGCAGGTCGTACTGGCTGATCTGGTAGTCCTTTGCCTGGTCCGGGTAGAAGTAGTTCTTCCGGGAGAACTCCGACGGCCGGATTTCGCAGTGGAGCGCCTGGCCGATGCGCATGGCCAGCTCCACGGCGTGCTCGTTGAGCACCGGCAGCGCGCCGGGAAGCCCGAGGCAGACCGGGCAGATGTTCACGTTGGGCTCGTCGCCGAACGCGTTGCGGCAGCCGCAGAACAACTTGGTCTGAGTCAGGAGCTCGCAGTGCACCTCGAGTCCGATGACGATCTCCCACTCGGCGGTCATCGTCACGATCCCCGGCCGGTTGGCGAGAGTGATTCGACCACGCGTGCCACTCGGAACATCATGGCCTCGCCGAGCGCGGGCGCCAGCACCTGCACGCCCACGGGAAGGCCGTCCTCTCCGTGGCCGAAAGGGACGGAAACGGCGGGATGTCCCGAAAGGTTGGAGGGGATGGTGCAGACGTCGTTCATGTACATCGCCATGGGATCATCGATCTTGGCCCCCAACGCGAACGCTGTCGTCGGGGCGGTGGCGCCGAGGAGGACGTCGACCGATTCGTAGGCCCGGTCGAAGGCCCGCATCACGAGCGTGCGTACCCGTTGCGCCTTCGCGTAGTAGGCGTCGTAGTAGCCGGCCGAGAGCGCGTACGTCCCGAGCATCACCCGCCGCTTGACCTCCGCCCCGAAGCCCGCCGTGCGAGTGGCCGTGTTCATCGCCTCCGCGTCCTCCCCGTCCACCCGCAGCCCGTACCGCACCCCGTCGTAACGGGCCAGGTTCGACGACGCCTCGGCCGGCGCGATCAGGTAGTAGGCCGACAGCCCGTAGCCGAACTCGGGAACCGAGATCTCCTCGACCTTCGCTCCGGCGCCGGCCAGTGCGTCGGCCGCCTCTTGGACACGAGCCGCCACGTCGGGCGCGCACCCGTCGACCAGGTCGCGGCACAGCCCCACCCGGATGCCCTCGGCCCCGTCGTGGACCGTCGGCAAAGTGGCCTCGGGCGCCGACGGCAGCGACGTGCTGTCGCAGGGGTCGTGCCCGGCGATGACGTCGAAGAGGAGGGCGGCGTCCTCCACCGTCGTCGCGAACGGACCGATCTGGTCGAGCGAGCTGGCGAACGCGACCAACCCGTAGCGGGAGACCCGGCCGTAGGTCGGCTTCATTCCCACCACGCCGCACAGCGCCGCCGGCTGGCGGATGGACCCGCCGGTGTCCGACCCGAGGCCGAGCGGCATGAAGCCGGCCGCCACGGCGGCGGCCGACCCGCCGCTGCTGCCACCCGGCACCGGTCGAGAGCCGGTGCGGGTTGCGCGTAGGGCCGAACGCCGAGTTCTCCGTCGAGCTGCCCATGGCGAACTCGTCCATGTTCGTCTTCCCGAGCACGACGGCGCCGGCGTGCCGCAGCTTGGTCACCACCGTGGCGTCGTACGGCGGCCGCCAGCCCTCCAGGATCCTGGAGCCGCAGGTCGTCGCGATCCCCCGCGTGCAGAGGTTGTCCTTCAACGCCACCGGCACCCCGGCCAGCGGCCCCGGGTCCCGCCCGCCGCCACCGCGGCGTCGACCGCGTCGGCCTGCGACAGCGCGTGCTCGCCCAGGACGGCAAAGGAACGCGTGCACCTCGGCGTCCTGCGCGTCCACCGCGGCGAGCGCCTCTTCGGTCACCTCCCGCGCCGTCGCGCGCACCGGTGCGGACCTCGGCGGCCAACGACCGCGCCGTCCCCGTCACGGCGCCTCTCCCCGATCCGGGGCACGCGGAACCGGTGGTCCTCGACCGCAGGGGCGGCCGCCAGCACCTCGTCACGGTCGAGGCTCGGCCCGCGGCTCGTCGGCCCGCAGGACGTTCTCCAGCGCGATCGGGATGGGACGACGGCGCCAGGTGCGACAGGTCGAGGGCCGCTACGTCGGCCGCATGGTCCAAGCACGGTGCGCAGCTGCGCAGTGAACAGCTCGACCTCGTCGTCGGTCAGAGACGAGGCGGGCCAGGCGGGCGACGTGGACCACGTCCTCGCGGCTGAGACCTCGACGTCGCGCCGTCGCCTGCACTCATCGTCGGTGGCAGGACGCCGTCACGAACTCGACCGTGCGCGCCTCGATCTCGTCCTTGTCGTAGTCGAGCGTGGCCACGTGGAAGCTCCGCTCCAGCACGACCTGCTCGACCGGGCCCTTCGCCCGCTCGACCAGCAGTCGCTGGCTCGACTTCGGGTCCACGACGTGGTCCTGCGGTGCTGGTGAAGAGGAGGACCGGGCAGGTGACCGACTCGAGCTCCGCCTCCACCTCCGCCGCCGCCGCGAAGAGCGACAGCGCGGCCCGCAGCGGCAGCTCGGGGTAGGCCGCCTCGACCGCACCCTCCATGGCGATGTCGGACCCGATGCCGGGCGCCACCTCGTCGCCGCCGTCGATCATCGCCTGCACGAAGCCGACCGTGTCGGCGTCGGGCGGGGCCGACGAGCGGGTTCACCAGGGCGAGGGCGGCGATCTCGGGATGGTGCTCGGCCAGCCACACGCTCAGCATGCCGCCCATGGAGAGGCCCACGACCACGACGCCGTCGCTGCGGGCGGCCAGGTCGGTGTAGGCGGCCTCGGCCGCGGCCGACCAGTCCTCCCATCGTGTCGGGACCATGTCCTCGATCGTCGGTTCCGTGGCCCGGCAGAAGCGGCATCTCGACGGTCAACCCGGCGTCGGCCAGGCCAGCGCGAGCCCGCGCATCGACTGCGGGTTGCCCGGTGAAGCCGTGCAGGACCAGCGCGCCGCGGGTGTCGCCGGTGGCGGAATACGGCTCGGCGCCGGGAAGAATGGGGGCGGTCACGGAGCGGCAGCCTACCGGCGAGCGCGAGTAGGGTTCCGGCGGCCAGGCGGGGCGACCCGCCACCGACCGAGAATCCGACAAGGAGCACCGCGATGCCGTCGTACCCGTTCTTGAGCGACGAGTGGCTGGACGAGGCCCGCAAGATCCGCGCCGAGTACGAGGCAAGACGCCGCCCATCCCCCACTCGTCCGCATGAACCTGGTCGTGACCGCCGTCCCCTTCTCGGACAAGGACATCCTCGCCCACCTGGACACCTCGAGCGGCGAGCTCGTCCTCGACACCGGCCACCTCGAGACGCAGGACCTCAAGGTCACGGTCGACTACGACACCGCCAAGGCGATCCTCATCGAGGGCAACCCCAGGCCGGCATGCAGGCCTTCATGGCAGGCAAGGTCCGGGTGGAGGGCGACATGGCCAAGCTGATGGCGCTGCAGGCGCCGCCGGCCGCCGCCGACCCCAACGCGGCCGAGATGGCCGCCAAGCTGCGCGACATCACCGGAGTAGCCGCCTCGGCCACCAGCTGCCCGTCGACTGGCGCCGCCCGCCGTCCGGGCCAGTGGCCGGATGAAGAACGCACACGCGACCACGCGAGCGCGGCCACGACGGCGCCGACCCAGAACGCGACGCTGAAGCTGTGCAGCAGCGCCGTGCTGTGGTGCACGTTGGCCAAGCCCGGAGCGACGGGCGATCGACTCCTGAATCGTCAGCACCACCTGAATCCCCGCCACCTCCCGACCTGGGCGGCCAGCAGCTGCGCCGCGCTCATCACGCCGTACTCGGACTCAGCGAGCTCGTTCGACATGGTGGCCGACGTGGCCGGCATGGAGACGCCCATGCCCAAGCCCGAGAGCGCCAGCGCGACCAGAATGACGGCGAGCCCCGAGTCGGCCGCAGCGTGGCGAACAGGACCATGGAGAGGAGCAGCGACCCGCCCCGAAGAGCGTGGCGTGTTCGCTCCCCTGTCCGCACCGTCATGTAGCCGGCGATCGGCGCGCTGATGGCGAACAGCAGGGGCCGGGCCACCGAGATGAAGCCGACCTGGGACACGCTGTAGCCGTAGACCTGCTCCATGAGAAGCGGGAACAGGAAGAAGCCGCCGAAGTAGGCGAAGCTCGAGAACGCCTTGGTCCCCATCGGGAACATGAAGTTCCGCCGCCGCCAGTACGTGGTCGGGATCAGCGGCGTGGCGAACGTCAGCTCCCGCCAGACGAACACGACCGCCAGCACGACCGCCGCCGACCCCGGCCGCGATGACCGCCGGCGACGTCCAGCCCACGATCGGACCGATGCTCAGGACCAGCATGGCGGCGGTGACGGCGCCGGCCAGGCTCCAGCTCCCCACCCAGTCCATGCCGTCCCAGACCACGTGCGCCGAGCCGGGCCGCGCGCCGGCGCCCGTCGTGCCTCGCCATCGGCTGCGCGCGCCGAATCCGTCGTCGCCCGCACCCGCGTCCGACGGCAGCAGCACGCGCCACGACGACCGACGCGATGACCAGCAGCACCAGCTGGCCCCAGAACAACGTCCGCCAGCCGAAGAACTGGATCACCGGCGAGCCCAGCGTCACGCCGAGCACCGGGCCGCCGGCGCCGACGAGCGACCACCAGCCCAGCGCCTTGACCCGGTCCTGCCGCGAGAACAGCTCGAGGATGATCGCCATCGACGCCGTCCCGGTGGCGGCGCCCTGCACGCCGTCGAGGGCAGCGGGCGAACAGCAGCATGCCGACGTCGGGCGCGGTGGCGGTGAGGATCGCGCTGACCATCGCCCCCAGCAGGCCGAACTGGTAGAGCCGGCGGTGGCCGAAGAGGTCCCCGGCCTTGCCGAAGAAGGGCGCCGCCACGCCGAAGGCCAGCAGCGGCCCCGTCGAGGCCCAGGCCAGCACCGAGAAGTTCGTGTGGAAGTCCGCCTTGACCGTGGGCAGGGCGACCACGAAGACGGTGAAGGTGATGTTGAGCGAGAGCAGCCCGGCCAGCAAGGCCACCAGGGCCCACCACTGGTAGCGGGGGCTGCGCACGGCCCGGTCCGTGCACCCGCCGGTGCAGCAGGACGAACCAGTTCGTCTCGACCGAGCCGTCCGCCCCCATCGTCCCCATGGCGCCGCCGCCGGGGTCGAACTTGGGGTCGAGGAGGACGTCCGCGTCCTGCTCCGTCGCCGGGTTCCTCCACCTGGGACACCCTACCGGCGCCGACTCTCCGCGCTCCCGCCCGGTTGCGACGCTGCGACCGTCGTCGATCGACGGTCAGCGCAGGCCGCGCAGGCGGAACCACCAGTTCGGGTCGCGCCCGTGGGCGTGGAAGTGGTTCGGGATCTGGCGCATGACCCGGTCGACCGCCCACTCGCCCGCGCCGAAGCGGGCGTCGGCCACCCGGGTCAGCTGCGCCAGCATGTGCGTCGACGTCGCTCGTCCGGCGGCGTCGGGCCGTGGCTGCTTCCACACCACCATGGGCACGCCGCACACCTCGCAGTCGGCCACCCAGCACACGTCGTCCTCGTGGTGCCACTCCGACAGGCGCGCCGCCTCGCAGAGGTCGCAGTCGGGGTCGAACGGGAGGCGCCACGGGCCGGAACGCAGCCGGGTCAGTGGCCTGGGTGAAGAGCTGGACGGACGAGCCGGTCGGCACCGTCGACCCGACCGAGGGCTGGGTGCCGACGACGTTCTTGCTCGGGTCTGCCCGACACGCCCGAGACGCTGAGGCCGGCCTGGCCTGCAACGCGCTGGTGGCCTGGGACACCGTGTCGCCGATCGACGTTGGGGCACCGTCGTCGTCGGCGGCCCCGTCGAGACGTTGACCGTCACCGCCGAGCCGTACGGCGCCGGCTGGCCGCTGGCCGGCGATGGTCGAGATCACCTGGCCCGACGGCACCGTCGTGCTCGACTCGTTGTTCTGGGTCGCCGCCAGCCCGACCGCCGAAGCGCGGCCTGGGCCTGGGCGAAGGTGTAGCTGGTCGGGATGCTCGGCACGGTCGCCGGCGCGTGGCCCAGCGAGGGCACCAGCGTGATGGTCGACCCGTAGGGCGCCTTCGTCGGGTTCTGCGTCGCGCCGATCGACCACAGGACCAGCGACCGAGCTGGCGACGGTGTTGTTGTAGGTCGCCGGGGCGCACACCGACTGGAAGTGCGCCGACTGCAGCGCGGCCGCCGCCTGGCGCACAGGTCATGCCGGAGAGCGACGGCACGGTCACGTCGGGCTTGCCGGCCGACAGCACGACGTGTGACCGTCGAGCCCTCCTTCTGACTCACCTTCGGCGCTGGGCTCTGCGACACCACGTCCCCGGCCGCCACGGTGATCGACGTGACCGGCGCGCCCTCCTTCAGGGTCATGTGGACCTTGGCCACCGCGGCCTGGCCTGCGCCAGCGGCAGTTGACCACGCGCCGGCGCCGGGTGCGACGGCGTGAAGACGTTCGTCTCGAAGGCGGCCACCAGCCCGCCGGCGAGGATCACCGCCAGCGACCGCACCGCCGCCACGATCCAGGTCCGTCCTCCGGCTGGTACCAGGCCCGGCGTGGCCCGCCTGGCTCATGGTCCTCTCGGCCCTTGCCCAACGTCCGGGCCCGCCCCGCTCGGGCTCGGCGTCGAAGATCTCGCCCGGGCCGGCCTTGGTGCCGACCGGCGCAGCCCCGCCAGCCCCGGGGCGATCGGCCGTCCCGCGCCACCGCAGTCGCCGGCCGCGGCGCCCGGCCGCCGTCACGTCCCGACTCGGTCAGCTCCGACACGCCCGGGGCCCGGAACCCGTGATCGGCGCCGCGTCCCCGAGCTTGGGCAACGATCAGCGGCAGCGGCGCCGGCGTCGGCAACGCGGCCGCCAGCGCACCCAGACGGGCCGCCAGCCCCGCCGCGTCCAGACGGGCGGCCACGTCGGGCGCGGCGGCCCGGGCCAGCACGTCGTCGAGCGGGCCCAGCAGCGTCGTTGTGCGGCAGCGGCTGCCCGATGCGGGCCGCCAGCGTCCCCATGGTCGTGTCGGTCACGAAGGGCACCGTCCCCGTCACCGCCTCGTAAAGCACCAACGCCAACGAGTACACGTCGGCCCGGCCGTCGACCGGGCTTCCCCTCGGCCGCCTCGGGCGAGATGTACCGGGCCGTCCCCACCATCGCCCCCGCCGGCTCGGTCCACGCCGCCTCCGCCAGCGCGCGGGCCACGCCGAAGTCGGCGACCCGCACCCGGCCCTCCTCGTCGAACAAGAGGTTGGCCGGCTTGATGTCTCGGTGCACCAGCCCACGCGGGTGCGCGTAGGCCAGCCCCTGCGCCACCTCGGTCCCCAGCTGCGCCGCCTGCGAGTGCGACAGCCGCATGTCCCGATCGAGCAGGTCGCGCAGCGAGCCGCCCGCCGAGATACTCCAACACCAGATACGGCCCGTCCGTGTCCTCGCCCCAGTCGAAGACCCGCAGCACGTGCGGGTGGTTCAGCGACGCCACCGAGCGGGCCTCGGCCCGGAAGCGCTTCAGGAAGGCCTCGTCGGTGGCCAACCCGGGCTGGAGGACCTTGACCGCGACATGACGCTGCAGCGACACGTCCTCCGCGAGGAAGACGTGGGCTGATGCGCCGGTGCCCAGAGCGGAGAGCAGCCGGTACCGCTTCCCAAGGACCCGGCCGATGGAGTCAGAGATCAGGGGCATCGGGGCGACTCAGGCTACCGAGCGCAGGCACGCCTCCGGTGGACACCCCCCTACCAGCAACGGCTGTCGCTCAGCCGCCGGCAGCTCGCCCGTTCGAGCAGCGCCCGGAACGACGCCGCGTCGACCGTCGGGATGCCGAGCTCCTCGGCCTTCTTGAGCTTGCTGGCGCCCGGCGACTCGCCCACCACGAGCACGAACGTCTTCTTCGACACGCTCCCCGGCGACTTGCCGCCCCGCGCCAGGATCGCCTCCTCGGCCCCCTCCCGGGTGTAGCCGGGACCGCCCCGGTGACCACCACCGTCTTGCCCTCCAGCGTCTGCGGGAGGGCCGCCGCCCCGGCTCCCCCGCCTGTCCCGGGCGGCCCCCGACCCGCCGCCCTCCTCCGTGGTCACCCCGGCCCGGCGCAGGCGCTGGCCATCACGGCCACGTTCGTGGGCCGAGGAACTCGGCCAGGCTCGCCGCGATGATGCCGCCGACGCCGTCGACCGCCGCCAGCTCCTCCGCTCGCCGCCGCCGCGATCGCCTCCAGCGACCCGAACGCCCGCGCCACCGCCCGGGCCCCGGTCGGCCCGACGTGGCGGATGCCCAGCGCGACCAGCAGCCGGCTCAGCGGCTGCGCCCGCGAGGCCTCGATGCCCGCCACCAGGTTGCCCGCCGACAGCGCGCCGAACCGCTCCAGCTGCACCAGCTGCTCCACCGTCAGCTCGTAGAGGTCGGCCGGGTCGTTGATGAGCCCGGCGCCACGAGCTGGAGCACGCGCTCCTCGCCCAGCCCCTCGATGTCCATGGCCCAGCGCGACGCGTAGTGCGACGATGCGCTGCACGCGCTGCGCCGGGCAGTCGATGTTCGTGCAGTAGGTGTCGCTCTCCCCCGGCAGGCGCACCAGCGGCTCGCCGCACGACGGGCACGACGTCGGGAACTTCCACTTCGGCTTGCGGCGCTTCGGCACGCCGGGGCCCTCGCGCACGGACCGACCACCTCGGGGATGACGTCGCCCGCCTTGCGCACGATGACGAGGTCGCCGGGGCGCACGTCCTTGGCCGCCACCTGGTCCTCGTTGTGCAGGGTCGCCACGCCGACGGTGGAGCCGCCGACGAAGACCGGCTCGAGGCGGGCGAACGGCGTGGCCCGCCCGGTGCGGCCGATGGACACCATGATGTCGAGGAGCCTGGTCGTGCGCTCCTCGGGCGGGAACTTGAAGGCGATGGCCCACCGGGGCGCCCGCGAGGTGGCGCCGAACGCCGCTTGCAGCGCCCGGTCGTCGACCTTGGTCACCACGCCGTCGATCTCGTAGGCGAGGGCGTGGCGCGCCTCGGCCAGCTCCTCGCAGCGGGCGACCACGGCCGTCATCCCCTCGATCGGCGCGCGTCGGGGCTGACCGGGAAGCCCGCCTTGTTCAGCTGGGCCAGGGTCCCGGTCTGCGTGGCGGCCGGCCAACGTCCTCCGTTCGCCGCGCCCGCACCCTCGACCGCCCCGACCGCGTAGGCCCAGAAGTGCAGCGGCCGCTGTGCCGTGATGGCCGGGTCCTTCTGGCGCAGCGCGCCGGCGGCGGAGTTGCGCGGGTTGACGAAGAGGCGCTCCCCCAGCTCGGCCTGGCGCTTGTTCATCGCCTCGAACTCCTTGACGGGCATGTAGATCTCGCCGCGCACCTCGAGGACGTCGGGGTAGGGGCCGCCCGCCTTGGCCAGCTCCTTGGGCACGTCGCCGACCGTGCGCGATGTTCGCCGTCACGTCCTCGCCGGTGACGCCGTCGCCGCGGGTCGCCGCCTGCACGAAGCGGCCCCGCTCGTAGGTCAGCGACATGGCCACGCCGTCGACCTTGGGCTCGCACGGAGAACGCCAGCGTCTCGAGGTCGAGCTCGGGCGCCTGGCGCCGCAGCCGCTCGGCCCAGGCGCGCAGCTCGTCCTCGTCTGAACGCGTTGTCGAGGCTCATCATCGGGACCCGGTGGCGCACCTCTTGGAAGAGCCCCGACGGCGCCGCGCCCACGGCCTGCGTCGGCGAGTCCGGCGTGGCCAGCGCGGGGTGGTCCGCCTCGAGCTGGCGCAGCTCCACCGACGAGGAGGTCGTACTCGGCGTCGGGGATCTCGGGCGCATCGAGCACGTGGTACAGCTCGTTGTTGTGGATGATCGAGCGCGCGCAGCTCCTCCGCCGCGCGCGGCGACGTCCAGCTGCTTCCGTGCGGGCGCCATCGTCAGGCCACCGCCACGGACGCAGCGATGCCGGCGCCCACGACGGCGTCGGGGTCGAGCGCGTCGTAGAGCGCCACCGTCTGGCCCGGCGCCACCGGCCGCTGCGGGCTCGTCGAAGCGGACCTCGAGCACGACGCCATCACGGCCGTGCGTCGCATCGCCGCCGACCGTGCAGGGCACCGGCCGCCCGTGCGCGCTGACCTGCGCCACGGCCCGTGCGCCGGGGGCCAGACGGCCGGTCGACCCAGGTCAGCGACGGCCCGGCCAGCACCACCGACGAGCGCAGCGCCTCGGCCGCGCTCCCGACGGTCACCCGCCGCGCCGCCACGTCGACGTGGGTCACGTAGCGCCGCTCGCCGTCGCTCCCGTGGCCCATGCCGCGCCGCTGCCCGACGTGACGAGCTCGACCGCATCGACGGAGCCGGCCGGGCGGCCCTCGCCATCGACCACCTCGGCGGCGTGCACGCCACCCGCTCGGACAAGAAACCCTCGCCGGCCCTCGGCGCTCCCGATGAAGCACACGTCCTGGCTGTCCGGCTTGGCCGCCGTGCGCAGCCCGAGCCGGCGGGCGTGCGCCCGCACCTCGTCCTTGGTCATTCGCCCACCGGGAAGACGACGCGGGCCAGCGCGTCCTGGCCGAGCATCGACAGCACGTAGGACTGGTCCTTGGCGCGCGTCGGCGCCCCGGCGCAGCCGCCAGCCGGCCGCCCATCGTTCGAACAGGCGACCCGGGCGTGGTGGCCGGTGGCCAGGCGGTCGAAGCCCAGCCGGTCGGCCCGGTGGAGCAGGCGGTCGAACTTCATGGAGCGGTTGCACTCGATGCACGGGTTGGGCGTCCGTCCCCGCGCGTGCTCCCCGACGTAGGGCGCCACGACGTTGCGGTCGAACTCCTCGGTCAGGTTGAAGACGTGGTGGGTCGATGCCGAGCTGCTGGGCCACCCGGCGGGCGTCCTCGACGTCGGCCACCGAGCAGCAGCCCGAGTCCGACGGGCCGCCCCACAGCTTGAGGTGGCGCCGACGACCTCATGGCCCTGCTCGACCAGGAGCGCGGCCGCGACGGAGGAGTCGACGCCTCCCGACATGGCCACGAGCACCCGCATGGGACCAGTGTGCCACCGGGCCTTCATGCACAGCCGGCGCAGCGCCGCCACCACCGCCGGCACGACGACAAGCGCGCGGTCCACGTCCTCGTCGCTCGTGTCGCGTCCGAGCGTGAAGCGGACGGCGCCCGCCGCCAGCTCGGGAGCCACCCCCATGGCGGTCAGGACGTGGCTCGGCTGCAGCGCCCCGCTGGCGCAGGACGACCCGCCCGAGACGCACACGCCCTCCCGCCCGAGCGCGACCAGGAGCTCCTCCCGCTCGACCCCCGGCACGCAGAGGTGCAGGTGGCCGGGCAGCATCGGCGACGCCGGCGCGACACGGTGCGGTGCAGGTCCGGCGATCGCCGGAGGCAGCCCGCCGCGCAACCGGTCACGCAAGGCGGCGACCCGCTTCGACGACCCGTCCCGGTCCGCCGCCGCCAGCCGCAGCGCGGTGGCCAGTCCGACCGCGCCGGCGACGTCCTGGGTCCCGCTGCGCCGCTCGCGCTCCTGGCCGCCGCCGTACTGGCGGGGCTCCAGCGCCACACCGGGCGGACACGGCGAGCACACCCGTGCCCACCGGGCCCCCCACCTTGTGCGCGCTGAGCGACACCAGGTCGGCCCCCGCCGTGAGCTCGGCCAGGTCGAGGAACGGCGCCGCCTGCACGGCGTCGGTGAAGACCGCTGCCTGCGGCGCCCGCCGCCGCACCTCCTCGACGACGTCGGGCAGCGGCTGGACGACCCCGGTCTCGTTGTTGGCCGTCATGACGGCCACGCAGCGCGACCCGCGAGGAGAGGGCGCGGGCGAGCGTGTCCCGCAGCAAGATGCCGGCGCCGTCGACCGGCAGCTCGCGCAGCTCGGCGCCCCCCGTCGCCGCCGCTCGGCAGGGCTCCAGCACGGCGGGGTGCTCCACGGCCGAGCACAGCACGACTGCCTCGCCTCGCGTGCGTTGCGCGACTTCGGCCGTCCCGAGCACGGCGAGGTTGGCCGACTCGGTGCCGCCGGAGGTGAAGACGATCTCGCCGGGATCGCGGCCGAGGAACGCCGCCACCTCGTCGCTCGCGTCCTCCAGCAGGCGCCGGGCCCGCTGGGCCGATGGGTGGCTGCCGGTCGGGTTCCCGAGTGGGACGGCGTCGGCCAGCACGGCGGCCATGGCCTCTCGACCTCCGGCCGCAGCGGCGTGGTGGCGGCGTAGTCGAGATAGGTGGTCAGGCGACCCATACCGTCTTGGCGTTGGCGAATTCCTTGAGGCCGAGCTCGGAGAGCTCGCGCCCGTAGCCCGAGCGCTTGATCCCGCCGAAGGGCATCTCGGGCATGGAGGCCACCATGGCGTTGACGAACACCGCGCCGGCCTCGATCCCCTCGACGCACCGCGCCGCTCCTCCGCGTCGTTCGTCCACACGCTCGACCCCAGGCCAAAGCTCGTCGCGTTCGCCGCCGCGAACGCGGCGTCGACGTCGGGGACCCGGATCACCATGGCGACCGGGCCGAAGATCTCCTGGCGCGGCGAAGTCCATGTCCGGGTTCACGCCCGACAGGACGGTCGGGGGGAACCACCAGCCGTCGCCGTCCGGGACCTTCCCACCTGCGTGCACCGTGGCTCCCTCGGCTCGTGCCGCCTCCACCTGCGCCAGCAGCTCGTCCCGCTGGGCCTCGCTGACGATCGGGCCGACGTCGGTGGCCGGGTCGAAGGGGTCGCCCACCACGAGCGCGTCCATGGCATGGATGAAGCGGGCAAGGAACTCCTCGTGCACCGCGCCGATGGACGATGAAGCGTTTCGCCGCGATGCACGACTGCCCGTTGTTCTGCACCCGGGCCGTCACGGCGGTGCGCACGCACGCATCGAGGTCGGCCGACGGCAGCACGATGAACGGGTCCGACCCGCCGAGCTCGAGCACCGTCTTCTTGAGGGCGTGCCCCGGCCGTGGCCGCGACCGACATGCCCGCCCGCTCGCTGCCGGTCAGGGTCACCGCGGCGATCCGCGGATCCTCGATGATCGCCGCCACGTCCTTCGACGCCACGAACAGGTCTGGAACGCCCCCTCGGGCAGGCCGGCGCGACGGAACAGGTCCTCGATCGCCAGCGCCGTCTGCGGCACGTTCGACGCGTGCTTCAGCAGCCCCACGTTGCCCACCATGAGCGCCGGGGCGGCGAAGCGGATCACCTGCCACATCGGGAAGTTCCACGGCATGATGGCCAGCACGGCACCCAGCGGCTGGTAGTGCACGTACGACCGTGCGGCCTTCGTCGCGGTCTCGATGTCCTCGTCGGCCAGCAGGCGCTCCGCGTTGTCGGCGAACCAGCGCAGGGCCGACCGCGCACTTCGCCACCTCGGCCTTCGCGGCGGCGAAACGTCTTGCCCATTTCGGTGGTGAGGATCCGCGCCAGGTCCGGGACCTCTCCCTCGAGCAGCTCGGCGGCCGTGATCAGGTGGCGGGAACGCTCCGCGTAGGTCGTCGTCCGGTAGTCGGCGAAGGCGGCCACGGCCCGATGGAGGAGCCGTCGACCTCCTCGGGCGTGTGGGAGGGGAACACCTTCTCCGTCTTTCCGGTGGCGGGGTTGATGGTGGCGAACGGCATGGCCCTGTTCTACCCGCCGCTCCTTCAGGCCGAGATGGCCGGGCACGGCCCGGTGCGATCGAGCTTCCCGGTCGCCGTATGGGGCAGGTCCTCGGCGGAGAAGTACGACTTGGGCCGCTTGTACGGGGCGAGGCGAGCCGAGGCGGCGGCCCGCAGGGCAGCCTCGGCTCACCGCCGTCTCCGCGGTGACGTAGGCGGCGCACACCCGTTGCCCCCATTGCTCGTCGGGGAGGCCGAAGACCGCCACCTCGGCGACGCCGCGGCACGGCCTCGAGCACGTTCTCGATCTCGGCCGGGTAGACGTTGACGCCGCCGCTGATGATGAGGTCGTGGCGCCGGCCGGTCAGGTAGAGGTAGCCCTCGTCGTCGAGCGTGCCGAGGTCGCCGACGGTGCAGGCATCGCCCGCCAGGCGGCCGCGCGTCGCGCCTCGGTCGCCCCAGTAGGCGAAGCGGGCGAAGCCCGGCGACTCGCACCAGATGACGCCGGAGGGGTCGGTCGCGGCGTCCGGGCCGGTGAGCGGCTCGATGAAAAGGCGGCGGCCCCGGCGGGCCTTCCCGACGGTGCCGGGGTGCTCCAGCCACTCGTCGGGCGAGCACACCGTGAACTGCGCCTCGGTGGAGCCGTAGAACTCCCAGACGGCGCCGGGGTGGGCCCGTGCCATGACGGCGCGCTTGACCGGCTCGGGGCAGGGCGAGCCCGGCGTGGGCGAGCAGGCGCAGCGAGTCGAACTTCTCGTCCGGTCCGAGCTCGGGCAGGTGCAGTATGCGCTGCAGGTGCGTCGGGACGAGGAAAGCGGTGGTGGGACGGTGGCGGCGGATGACACGGAGGGCGGTCGCTGCGTCGAATCGGCTCAAGATGACCAACGACCCGCCCGCCAGCAGCGTGTTGCTGGCGAAGCGGATCGACGGGGTGTGGTACATGCGGCGAGCAGACGAGGTGGAGGTCGTCGCGGTCGAAGTGCCAGACCTCGGCCTCGTCCTCGAACGACGGCGCGGGCGGTGGCCTCGTCCCACAAGCCCGTCGGTCACGCCCTTGGGACGGCCGGTCGTGCCCGACGTGTAGTGCATGGAGCGGGTCAGCGGGTACGGGGCGAGGTCGACACCCGGACCGGCGGCGTCTCCTCCATGTCCGGTCAGGGCGGCGATCGGGCGGTATGAAGATGCGGAGCGCAGGGTCGGCGTCGTCGGCCAGGCGGTCGCGTTCGTCCGGGGTCAGCGTGGCGTTGAGCAGGACGGGAACGATGCCCACCCGGTCGGCGCCCAGGACGGCACAGATGAGGTCGGCCGAGGAGCCGAGGGCGAAGGCCACCCGGTCACCGGCGCTCAGACCCTTGGCCAGGAGTGTGGCGGCGGCGCGGCGCTGCCGGTCCTCGGCGTGGGCCGCGGTGAGGAGCTCGACCGTGACGGGACGCTGTGACGCGGAGGGCGACGGCACCGGGCAACGACGTTACGCCCGTGCCACGATGGCCCCGCCATGACCGCGGACGAGTTGGAGCAGGCCCGGGAGCTCTTGGCACGGGCGCGGCGGGTCGTGGTGCTGACGGGCGCCGGCATTTCAACCGACTCGGGCATCCCCGACTTCCGGGGGCCCGAGGGTTTGTGGACGAAGGACCCCGAGGCGGAGAAGAAGATGACCATAGAGGTGTACCTGCGTGACCCCGAGCACCGCCGGCGCTCGTGGCAGCACCGTCTCACGTCGACGTTGTTCGACGCGGAGCCCAACGCCGGCCATCGGGCGCTGGTGGACCTGGAGCGCAGCGGCCGCCTGGACACCCTCGTGACGCAGAACATCGACGGGCTGCACCAGAAGGCGGGCACGAGCCCGGAGTCGGTGGTCGAGATCCACGGCACGACCCTCGACGTCGTGTGCCTGCGCTGCGGGGACCGCCAGCCGGCCGAGCCGGTGCACGAGCGGGTCCGTGCCGGCGAGGACGATCCGTCCTGTCTCGACTGCGGGGGGATACTGAAGCCGGCGACGATCAGCTTCGGGCAGAGCCTCGTAGCGGAGGACCTGATGCGCGCCGAAGCCGCGGCCGCCGGCTGCGACCTGCTGTTGGCGGTGGGCTCGACGCTCGGGGTCTTCCCGGCCGCGGGCCTGGTGCCGATCGCCGTGAGGAACGGTGCGGTGGTCGTGATCGTGAACGGCGGCCCGACGGAGATGGACGCGTTGGCCGACACCGTGGTCTTCGGGTCGATCAGCGAGTGTCTGCCGACATTGGTGTCGGGGCTCGAACCGGTGGGCTGAACTACTTCTCTTGGTTCTTTTGCGTGGTGATGCCGGCGCTCTTGGCCTTGCGGCGGGGCTTGAGCGCGAACCACCAGATGCTGGCGATGGTGCCTAGCGTCACCGCTCCCGCGGCGACCGGTTTGACGACCCTGCGGGCACCGCTCTTCGGCATGGCCCGAGACCTTACCCGGCGAGATGCGGGACCGGCTGGTCCGGGATGCGGTCGTGGGTGTGTCTGGTCGGACGCAGGCGTCACCCGTGGACGGTCGCTGTTGTGTTGGTGGCGTCGTGGTAGGCACGGGCGGCCCGGACCAGGGCGTCGAAGGGCCGCCGGTCCTTGCCCTCCTCGGGATGCCACTGGACGGCGAGGACGAAGCGGTAGCCCGGCAGCTCCACCGCCTCCACCACCCCGTCGTGGCTGCGAGCGGTGGCGACGAGTGCCGCGGCCGAGGTCCCGGATGGCCTGGTGGTGCGAACAGGCGACCGTGGGCTTTGGGCCGAAGACCGCGGCGGCCAGGGTGCCGCGCTCGGTCTCGACCTCGACGTCGCCGAAGACGTAGGGGGCGGTGCGATGTGCCGTGTGACCGATCACGTCAGGCAGATGCTGGTGGAGCGTTCCCCCCAGCTCGACGTTGAGGACCTGGCAGCCCCGGCAGATGGCGAGCAGGGGCAGGTCCGCCCGCAGCGCCGCCTGCAGCAGCGCCCGTTCGCTGGCATCGCGATCGGTGTCGACGCCGGCCACCTCCGCGTCGGGCCTCTTCGCCGTAGGCGAGGGGGTCGACGTCGCCGCCGCCGGTCAGGACGAGGCCGTCCAGAGCGGCGATCACCTCCTCGGCGCCCTGCCCGGGGCCAGCGGGGGCCGTGCTGGGCGGGGGGAGGAGCATGGGACGGCCGCCGGCGGCGGCGATCAGCTCGAAGTAGGACTGCGGAAGCACCGCCGCCCGACGCTCCCAGCGACCCCAGCTGGCGTCGGCGACGTACGTGGACAGGCCGATGAGAGGGACCGACGTCACGTGGTCAGCGTACAGAGGGGCTGGACGGTTCCTCGCGGCCGCGGACAACATGGCGCATGCCCACGACAGGCCGTGCACTGATTGACGAGGGGATCGCGGACGGCTCCATCGACACGGTCGTCGTCGCGTTCCCCGACATGTATGGACGACCGGTGGGCAAGCGGGTGACCGCGGACTTCTTCTCCTCCCACGTGGCCGACCACGGGATTGAGGCGTGCGAGTACCTGCTGGCGGTCGACGTCGACATGACGCCAATGCCCGGGTACCGGTTCGCCAACTGGGACACCGGCTACGGCGACGTGGTGTGCCGGCCGGACTACGAGACGGCGATGCGGATCCCGTGGCTGCCGGGGACGGCGCTCGTGATCGCCGACCTCAGTGACGAGGCAGGCGAGCCGGTCGAGGTGTCGCCACGCCAGATGCTGCGCCACCAACTCGACCGCGCCGCAGAACGCGGCCTCCTGGTCGACGCCGCCACCGAGCTCGAATTCTTCTTGTTTCGAGACTCATACGAGGAGGCCGCCGCGGCGGCGTGGAAGGACCTCACGCCGCATACGTCGACGATCGAGGACTACCAGCTGCTGCAGACGGCGCGCGAGGAGTACATTTTGCGCCGGATCCGGAACGAGATGCTCGCCGCGGGCCTCCCCATAGAGTTCTCCAAGGGCGAGGCCGGTCGGGGGCAGCACGAGGTCAACGTCACCTTCGCCGGGGCGCTCAAGACGGCCGACCGTCACCTCGTGTTCAAGAACGGGATCAAGGAGATAGCTGCGCAGGAGGGTCGCGCGGCAACCTTCATGGCCAAGTGGACGATGGACGACGCGGGGTCTTCCTGCCATGTCCATGTCAGCTTGCGCGACGCCGAGAGCGGCGAATCCGTCATGGCGGACCCGTCACACCGCTACGGCCTGTCCAGCGTGGCGCGGCGGTTCCTCGCGGGGCAGCTGGAGGCGGCCCGGGAGCTGGCCTGGTGCGCCGCGCCGACGCTGAATTCGTACCGGCGCTACGTCCCCGGCAGCTGGGCGCCGACGGCCGCCGTCTGGGGCGAGGACAACCGCACGTGCGGCTTCCGGGTCGTGGGGCAAGGTGCAAGCCGCCGCGTCGAGTCCCGGATCCCCGGGGCGGACGTCAATCCCTACATCGTCATCGCCGCGGCGATCGCAGGCGGTCTGTACGGGATCGACTACGAATACGACCTCCCGGACCCGTACCTGGGCAACGCGTACGAGGCGACCGACGTGCCGCGCATCCCTTCGACGCTGGTGGAGGCGATAGAGGAGCTCCGGGCGTCGGCGGTGGCCTCCCAGGCCTTCGGGCCCGACGTCCACCAACACCTGCTCACCATGGCGGAACAGGAGTGGGCCTCCAGCAACCGCCACGTGTCGGACTGGGAGCTGGCCCGGAACTTCGAGCGGATTTAGGAAAGGCGTCGCGCGTTGAGGCGCTTGTGGATGCCCTTGGTGTCCTTGTAGAGGTTGACGAACTCCTTGAGGAGTTCTGCATAGAGGGCGGCGGCGGACGGGTCGGGGGTGTAGATCGCCTTCACCTGGACGGTGGCCGGGATCTGGTCGACCGCGATGTTCCCCAGGGCGAGGTGAGTGAGGAGGCCGGCGCCGCGCACGTTGGCCAGGACGGGGTCGGCGACCTGGCGGATGGTGCGGTTGAGGGCGTCGGCGTGGATCTGGGACCAGAGGTCCGAGTTCGCACCGCCGCCCACGAAGGCCAGCGAGTCGAGGCGGCGCTTGCAGAACTTCTCGACGGCGGCGAGGAGCCAGGCCGAGTTGAGCGCGACGCCATCGAGGACGGCCCGGACCATGTCCGCGCGGGTGGAAGACAGCGAGAGGTTGTGGAAGCCGCCCCGGATGGTGTGGTCGTCCACCGGCGAGCGCTCGCCGTTGAGCCACGGCGTGAACAGGACACCGTGGGCGCCGGGTGGGACGGCGGCGGCGACGTCGTTGAGGACGTGGAAGAAGTCGGGGGGGGCGCCGGGGTCGTCCGGGTACAGGACGTTGTCCCGGAGCCAGGTGAGGCAGGCGCCGCCCGTCTCGTGCTCGTCGGCGATCAGGTACCGGCCTGGTATTCCGGAGGGAATCGACGCGATGTTGGTCAGGGCGTCGGTCTTCTTGAAGGGGACGTGGCAGCTGATCCAGCTGGAGGTGCCGATGTAGAGGTGGGCGCCGAAGTCCGCGACGGCGCCGGAGCCGACGGCGGCCGAGTGGAGGTCCCCCATGCCGGCGACGACCGGCGTGCCGGGGCGGAGGCCGAGCTCGTCGGCCGCGTGGTCGGTCAGTCCCCCGAGGATGCTCCCGGTCGGGACGAGGTCGGGCAGCTTGGCGCGCTCGAGCCCGGCAAGTGCGACGAGGCCGGCGTCATATTTGATGTCGTGGATGTCCCGGTTGTCGGTGACCCAGTGCAGCGTGATGGAGTCGTGCGAGGCGCGGGCAAGGCCGGTGAGGCGGAGGTTGAGGTAGTCGACGGGCTCGAGGAAGACGGCGGCGGCCGCGTAGGTGTCGGGGCGCTGCTCACGCAGGAAGTGGATGTGGCCCACGGGGTCCTTGCCCGAGAGGCTCGGGATCCCGCCGGTCTTGCGGACCCAGCGGGTCAGCTTGGAGGGCGAGTACCCCTGAACGTTGACAGCGCCGCGAACGGTGTCACGGACGGCGCGGGCGCCGCGTGAGTCCATCCAGGTGATGGCGGGACCGATGGCCTGCCCCTCTGCGTCGACGGCGACCGTGCCCGACCATTGCGACGTGCAGCCGACGCCGACGACGTTGTCGGGCGAGAGGCCGCTTTCGGAGAGGCACCGGCGGGCGGCGGTGACGACGGCCGCCCACCACGCGTCCGTGGACTGCTCGGCGCCGCCGTCGTCGGTCAGGTGAATTCCGACGGCCTGGAAAGCGTGGGCGGCGATGCGGCCGGTTGTCCCCAAAAGAGCAACCTTGGGACCGCCGGTGCCCAAGTCGACCGCGAGGACGTGCGCGGAGGCGGCGGTGGGCATGGCGGCGAAGCGTATCCACCGCCATGCCCAGGCGTCGCCGGGTCAGTCGGCCAGGCTGGCCTCGACCTCGACCTCGATGACGACCTTGTTGCCGACAACCACGCTGCCATCGAGCAGCGAGTGGTTGAAGCTGACGCCGAAGTCACGCCGGTCGATCTCGGCGGTCGCTTCGAAAGCCACGACGTTCTTGCCCTCCTGCATGGACGGGCCTTCGCCGAGGTACTCCACGTGGAAGTCCACGGGCTTGGTGACGCCACGGATGGTCAGCTCACCGGTCATCACCCAGTGGGCGTCGTCTACTCGCTTGAGGCCGACGCTCGTCAGGCTGATGGTCGGGTAGTTCGGGACGTCGAGGAAGTCGTTCGTGCGCAGGTGGTCGTCGCGGATGGAGTTGTTGGTATCGATGCTCGCGGCCTCGACGGACGCCTTCAGGCTCGACTCCTCGGGGTTCTCGGCCACCGTGAAGGTGCCCTGAGCCTCGGAGAAGCGGCCCCGTACCTTGGTGCCGACGAGGTGGCGGGCGATAAAGCCCACCTCGGTGTGGGCGGGGTCGATGACGTACGTCCCCGCCTTGGGAAGGGCTGCAATGGTGGTTGTGGTGCTCATGGTCCTGGCCTCCTGGCTGACTTCTGTTCTGTGTTCCCGGTTCCTGTTTCCGGAACCGGGATCCTTCGTTGACGTGATAGTATCTGAGTCAGCAGATACTTGTCAAGCAGATAAACGCACGGGCTGCTGATATGATTCCCGGGCGGACTTTGAGGAGAGATATGGGAGCGGCGACCATCCCATCAAGAGGCGGTGACGAGGGTTTGGGGGCGCGCGACGTGGTCGCGGGTCTCGACGGTGGCGGGACGTGCGGCGTCCTGGGCCAGATCGACGACGAGCGCCTACACCTGATGGGCCTGGTGATACGGGCCCACCGCAGTCTGACGGACCGGTTGGGGCGGGACCTGGAGGAGAGGATAGGGATCCCGCTGGTCTTCTTCGACGTGCTGATCCATGTGGGGGCGGCGCCAGAGGGTCGTCTGACCATGTCACGGCTGAGTGCCGACGTCGCGTTGACCACCGGTGGGGTGACGAGGCTGGTGGACCGGATGGTCGACGCCGGGCTCGTGGCCCGACAGAACTGTCCTTCTGACCGGCGGAGTGTCCACGTGGTGCTGACCGACGAGGGTCGGGCTGTGCTGGAGAAGGCGGTGGCGGCGCATATCGAGGGTATCGACCGGTACCTGATGGACCCGCTGGAAGCCGGGGACCGAATGGCGCTCGAGGTCGCGCTGACGAAAGTTCTCGACGCCGGCTGCTGAGATAGGGCGCGCACTCGACGGAACGGGCGACCGTTCCGTCGACGATGGTTGAGACGCCGGTTGTCGACCGTGGGTGCGTGCCTTCGGCGCACGAGGTCTGCAAGCTGACGACGGAGCAACTGATGGACATCGCCGCGACGACGTCACGGACGATGGCCTCTTTGGCGGCTTGCTTCGTCCGGGTCACCGCTGAGCTCGATCGACGGGAGGGTTGGCGGGCCGAGGGTGCGACTTCGCTCGAGGCCTGGATCGTGGAGCGGTGTGGGACTTCGGTGCCGACGGCCCGGGCGTTTGCCCACGTGGGTGAGCGGCTGTTCGACCTGCCCCACCTGGCGGCCGGACTGGCCGACGGCGCGCTCAGCTTCGACAAGGTGCGAGCGGTGGTGGACGGGGCGACGCCGGAGACGGACCGTGAGCTGGCGGAGCGGGCCGCCGACTCGAGTGTGCGCGAGCTGACTGAGATCAGCCGGGCCGTCCGCGGTGCCGACGCCCGGAGAGAAAGGCAGGCCTACGAGTCTCGCTCGGTGCGCTTCAACGACACCTTCCGGACCGTGACGGCGCAGTTGCCACCAGAGGCGTACGCGGAGGTCCGTGGGTGTCTGGAGGCCCGGGCCAAGCAGTTCGAGAGTGACGGGGAGACCGCGTGGGACCAGCGGGTGGCCGACGCCTTCGTGTCACTCGTTCGAACGGCCGTTGGCGGTGGTCGCGACGGCACTCCTCCCTACACGATCGTCGCTCACGCCCCTCTGGCCGCTCTCTTTGACCACGACGAGCTCGATCCGGGCGCGGAGGTGCGGGATCGATCCGAGCTGGCAGGCGTACTCGAGCGTGGGGGCCTGCTCAGCATGGAGACGGTGCGACGGCTCGCCTGCGACGCCACCCTTGTGATCGGGGTCGACGACGATGTCGGCCACACGATGTACGAGGGACGCCAGCGACGATTCCCCAGTCCGACCCAAGTGCGAGAGATCCGCCGCCGGGACCGGCACTGCCGGTTCCCTGGCTGTACCAACGCGATCTTTGTGAATTCACACCACGTCGTGCCTTGGAAACCTGACGGTATGACCGACCTGCCCAACCTGGCGCTGATCTGTGATCACCACCATCACCTAGTGCACTCGAAGCAGTGGACTATGTCTGGTGATGCCAATCAGGAGCTGACGTTCGTCGGGCCGACCGGACGTGTCATGACCTCGCGGCCGTCGCCACTGTGGACGACGTCGACGAGTCGGCGAGGTGGCGCTGCGGGGTCAAGGAAGGGCTGAAAGCGCTCAGGCCTTCCGCAGCCAGACCCTGACCGGCTCGTCGAGAAGCTCGTCGTCGAGGTCGAGAACGATTCCCTCCCCCTCGCCTGGCCGAGCGACGATCTCGACGGCGAGGACCTCCCTGGCAATGAAGTCGAAGTGTTCGGATATAACACGTAGGCCGACCACGTGAAGCCGGATCCGGTCGGAGACGTCGAGGCCGCTGGTCTTGCGCAGGTCTTGGACGAGGCGGACTATCTCGCGGGCGAGACCGCGTTTGCGCAGCTCATTGTCGACCGTCAGGTCGAGCGCGACGACCTCGCCGCCTTCCCGTGAGACAGCGAAGCCGGGTTGGGGACGCACCCGCAGCTGGACGTCCTCCGGGGTGAGTTCGAAGTCCTCTCCCGCGATGGTGACCGTGATCGATCGGCCGTCCTCGAGGGCCGCGGCGGCGGCGGACCCGTCGAGCGCAGCCAGTGCTGGCTTGATCTCCTTTCCCCGCTCCCCCAGCCGTGGACCCAGGGTGCGGAAGTTGGGCACGAGTTCGAAGCCGATGACCTCGCCCAACTCCGCGGCAAGCACGACTTCGTCGACGTTGAGCTCGTCCGCGACGATGTCGGTCAGGATGTTCGGCGCGTCGGCGGGGAGGAACACGAGCGCACGGGGAAGGGGCTGCCGGACCTTGACGGATGCTTCGCTGCGAGCGGCGCGGCCGAGGGACGTCAAACGGCGGGCCAGGGCCATCTGGGCCTCGAGGTCTGGGTCGACGGCTACTGGGCCCGGCTCGGGCCAGTCCGCCAGGTGCACGGAATCGTCTTCTGGCGCGCCGGTGAGGTGGCGCCACATGTCGTCGGCCACGAACGGGCAGAAGGGCGCCAGGAGAAGCGACAGCGTGGTCAAAACCGTGTGCAAGGTGGCCTGGGCGGCCAAGGTGTCACCGGCGGGAGCGTCGGGATCTGTTCGCCAGAACCTCCGCCTGCTTCGGCGGACGTACCAGTTCGAAAGGTCGTCGACGAGATCCCCCAGCCCGGTGGCGGCGTCGAGCGGTTCGTAGTTGCGTAACGCCTTTGTCGCCGTGTCCACGGTGCCAGCCAAACGCGACAGGATCCAGCGATCGAGTGGGCCACGGTCGAACGGGGTTGGGATGGCGGCGTCGGCGGGATCGAACTCGTTCAGCGCCGCGTACGTCATGAAGAAGCTGAATGTGTTCCAGAGCGTGAGGAGCACGTCCCGCATGGCGGTATCGATCGCGCCCAGGGTGGCTCGCGTCGGTGTCCACGGTGAGCCCTGACTGAACATCCACCAGCGCATGGCGTCGGCACCGCGCGTGTCCAAGATCTTCCAAGGGTCGATGATGTTGCCGAGCGACTTCGACATCTTTCGGCCGTCGGCATCAACGATGTGGCCGAGACACACGACGTGTCGATATGGGCTCTCACCGAAGACGATCGTGTTGATAGCGAGCAATGAATAGAACCAGCCGCGCGGTCTGGTCAATCGCCTCGGAGATGAACTCGGCCGGGAAGGTGAACTTTTCTTTTGAGTCGGGCAGATGGGGGTAGCCCACTTGTGCGGCCGGCATCGACCCGGAGTCGAACCAGGCGTCGATGACGGGTTCCACGCGACGGGAAAGCGACAGATCGTCGTCGAGGCCGTCGGCGCTGCAAGTGGAGCAGGTGAAGGTCACCTCGTCGATGGTCGGGCGGTGCGGGTCGATGCCCGTAACGTCGGTGCCGGTGAGATCCGAGAGTTCCGCCAGCGAGCCAACGCAGCGCGGGTGGCCGCGACCACAACGCCAGACGGGGAGCGGCGTGCCCCAGTAGCGATCGCGTGACAGGGCCCAGTCGACATTGTTGGCGAGCCATTCGCCGAAACGACCTTCCTTGATGTACGAAGGGTGCCAGTCCACGGTCTCGTTGGCCGCGAGCAGGTCGTTCTTGCGCGTAGACGTCGCAATGTACCAACTTTGCTTGCCCCAGTAGATGAGGGGGGTCCGGCAGCGCCAGCAGTGCGGGTAGGAGTGGACGTAGGCCATGCGTCGGAGCAGGAAACCCTTCGACTCAAGCCGGTCGTTGATCTCGTGGTTGGCCTCGCGGACGTCCCGACCAGCGAGCCAGGGAATGTCCTCGGTGAAACGACCGTCGGGCCCCACTGGGTTGAGGGAGGGAAGGCCGTTCTCGCGGCCGATCTGCCGGTCGACCTCGCCGAAAGCCGGGGCCAGGTGGACGAGACCCGTGCCCTCCTCTGTGGTCACGTAGTCCGCCGGCACGACCCGCCATCCGTCCGCGCCGTGCTCTGGCGTGAGGTCGTCGAAGGGTCTGACGTAGTGGAGGCCAACAAGTGCTGATCCCGAGAGCCGCTTGGTGATCCGGGTGCTTGCTTCTTCACCGATGACGTCGTCGACGAGATCCTCGGCGACGATCGTTCCATCGACGACCGCGTAGGTGAGATCCGGGTTGACCGCGACGCCAGTGTTTGAGAGCAATGTCCAGGGGGTCGTGGTCCAGACAGCGAGAGACGTCGCCGCCCCGACGACGGCGGGATCCGGATCGATCAAGGGAACGCGGACGTAGGCCGACTCGTCCTCCTCATCGCCGTAGACGTCAGGCTGGCCGAGCTCGTGGCTTGACAGCGGGGTGCCGCACCGGGGGCAGTAGGGCACGACCTTGAGGTCCTCGTAAAGCAAGCCCTGGTCGTACAGCTGCTGCAAGTGCCACCAGACCGACTCGATGTAGGATCGGGCTGAGGGTCCAGTACGCCGTGGCCATGTCGACCCAATAGCCGATTCGAGTAGTGAGCCGTTCGAACTCGTCGACGTAGGAGTAGACGGACTCGCGGCAGAGCCGGGTGAACTCGGCGATCCCGACCTGCTCCTCGATCTGCCGTTTGCCGGTGATGCCGAGCTTCTTCTCGACTTCGACCTCGACCGGGAGGCCGTGGGTGTCCCAGCCGGCCCGGCGGGCCACGTAGGAGCCGTCCATCGTGCGAAAGCGGCAGAAGAGGTCCTTGTAGACGCGTGCCCACACATGGTGCAGGCCGGGTAGGCCGTTGGCGGTGGGAGGACCCTCGTAGAAGACCCAGGCCGGCCCCTCCTTGCGCTGCTCGACCGAGCGCTCGAAGACGCGATGGGCCGCCCAGCGGGCCAATTCGGCCTGCTCGAGGGCGACGAAGTCGATATCGGGCGGTACGGGAGTGAACACGGGCGGCGGTATAAGCGGGCTGGGGGACGACAGGACCGTCCCGGCAAGGATAGAGGCTGTGGACGGACCAACCTCTCCTACCTGGGCGCAAACAGTCATTGTCCGGGAGCCGTTCGACGGTGGCAGCGCTCGATTCGTCGTCCATGCGGCCGAGGAAGAGCTCGTGGCGCGCTATGGCAGGCTGGCTCCGGAAGAGCGAGGGCTCACCGCCGCCATGTTCGACCCACCCGCAGGGACTTTTCTTGTGGCTCGTTCCGGCGCCAGTGCCGTCGTGGGCGGCGTCGGTGTTCGGACGTTCCAGCGGGCATCGCGCGTGGGTGAGATCAAGCGCCTCTGGGTGGATCCGGAGTGGCGACGGCGCGGTTTGGGGCGGAAGTTGATGAAAGAGATCGAGTCGGTGGCGTTCCGTCTCGGATATTCATCTCTCCATTTGGCAACAGGCGACAACCAGCCCGAAACGGTGGCTTTGTACGAGGCCAATGAATGGATGCGTCGGCGGGAGGACCACAACGGGGCGCGGCTGCCCGACTGGCATCTGCAGTTCTCCAAAACATTGCGCGACGAGGGCTGAGCCCGCCGTCGCGATTGTGGCCGTGCGGGGTCTCCTACCCCGTGGGGTAGGGGCCGGTACAGGGCTTGTCACGGCACGGGTCGGTGACCCGGCCGGTCGTGAAGAAGGTGTGCATCTGGGCCCAGAACGCTGGAAAGGTGCGCGGCGTGGTGTCATGCGGATCCGGACCCGTGGTGGGTGGCGTGTTGGAAAGCGGCGCGGCCGGCACCCCGGTGTCCCAGACGAACAGCGCCGGCCCGGTCGAGGGTGTGTGGAGACGAGGCAGATTCCAAAACGGCTGAACCTCAAGGCTGCGACCAGGCGCGAGGGCTGGTTCATACAGGTGCGCGCCGATCGTTCGGGCCTCCGTCTCGGTGGCGACGTTGGCCACCTGGTGGTCTCCAAAGGCTTCTTCGAGAAGCACCTGGTGCGTTGGGGTCCCCGGGAGACCACCGGTCATCTGCTCCGCGTAGCCGTCAGCCTCAGCTCGGTCCCAGAGCATCTGGATCAGGTCGTAACCGAGTTGTTGCTCCGCTTTGTCGGGATACGACTGGTCGACCAGGGTCTGGAAGGTCGTGTAGTCCGAGCTGCGGGTGAGGAGGACTGCGTAGTCCATGCCCGGAACGCCGAGGACCGACCGGCGGGCCTCCGTGGAGACCGCCGTGAAGGCGCCGCCCATGATCCCGCCCTCGGAGTTCCCGTAATACACCAGGCCCGATCGGGGTCGGACGAGTGGACGATGCGACGCGTCCTCGAAGGCGGGGCTGGCGGCGAAGCCTTTGGAGTTCACGAGCAGGTTGCCGAGGACCTGAGCGTTGAGGAGCGACTGGAGCAGGTTGTCGGCCAGCGTCGGGAATTGGGCGTAGTCGGAGGTCACACCCAGCGCCAGAGAAATCGTGCTGGACGACAGACCGAGCCAGTCAGTGGCGCAGAACGAGTAGTCGTAGGCGTTCGAGAATTCCGGCACCGCGGACGCCGTCACCTCCGCAGCGGAGCCGAAGAGGCCATGGCCGTACACACCGGGGGAGGCGGGGTTCGTGGCCGATGCGGCCCTTGGGATCTCGCACTCGAAGTTGGCGTGATCGACGTTGCCTGTGTGGTGGACGGGGCCGTTCGGTCCCTCCGTCAGCACGGACCCCGTCGATCCCGGCGGCCCGGTGAGGTAGCTCGGGACGTCGAAGGTACCGGTGATGACCCGGGCCAGGTCGGGTTCGTCCGAGGGTTCGTTGACAACCTTGGTCACCTGGAACGGCCCGACACCCTGGCGAAGGGAGGCAAACGTCTGATCGCGCATCGTGAGGGCCGGCTGGGTGAGGTTGCGAGTGCTGGCAACGGTGAAGTCCCACGCCATAAACAGGCCAGCGGCGGTCACGCCATAGCGATGCAGCGCAGAGACCACCGTTCGCAGATATGACGCATAGGCCGCGTGGATCCCGTCGGAACGCAACGATGAGGAACTCAACACGGATGCGAAGAACGAGTTCGGCGTGATAGACGACCCATCGGCCCGCTTCAGGTCACGAAGTGCGACAAGGTAGCGATGCCCTTCAGCGAGGTTGCGCGCCGGATGGATGATGAGCAACTGAGTTGATGGGTCCTGGTCGGAGGCGTCGAGCTCGGCCCAGGTCGGCCATCGCTGACCGGTGGTGGCGTCGACAAGGACAATGGGACTGCCGGCAGACAGGGATTCCCCCATGTCCGAGTTCGTCGCGACGTGACTAGCCGCAAGGTCGATGCCTGGCACGTGAACGAGGATGTTCGAACCCGGGCTGAAGCCGTCGTTTCCCTCCCAGGCCTCCGGGTTCACGGACCCCGAGGCTTTGGTGTTGGTGGGAAACGCCTTCGGTGGGAAGTACACCGCGCGACCCGTCGTCCTGCCGCTGTCGGAGACGGTGTAGTAGTCGTTGGGGAAGGGAAGCATGCACAGAGTGGTGTCGAGCGGGTCGCACGCTGTCTGCGCCGTGGCACCCCACTGGGCCGGAGGCGGAGGTGTCGCGGAGGCCGAGCCGGAGGCGGCGGGAAGGACGGGCAGGACGGCGATCAACGACAGACTCACCCATCCGATCCTCCCCACGGTGGGGACTCTACGTCGGGGCGTCTACGAAGCAGGGGCCGTGACCCGAGCGAGTTCGTCGAGCCGGGCGTCGTCGACGTCGCACAGGGAACCGACGACGAGATCCGCGAGAGCGAAGGCAGGATGTTGGGCGTCGGCGGGCTCCGGCACGGCGATGCAGGCCATGGAGGCGGCCTTCGCGGCAAGCACGCCGGCGGCTGCGTCCTCCCAGACAAGACACCGCTTCGGCGCCGCTCCGAGCCTGGCGGCCGTCGATAGGAAGACGGCGGGGTGGGGTTTGCCGTATTCCTCATCTTGGGCAGAATGGACGAACGCGAAACGGTGACGGAGATGGAAATGCGCCAGCGCAGCCTCGATCAACCGGTACTCGGACGACGAAGCGACGGCTAGTGGCAGGCCACGTCGTGCGCACAGGTCGATGGCATGCGTTGCGCCCGGCTTCAGCTCACCTCTTTGGACGATGAGGTCTATGACCCGGTCGACGATCGTGACAGCGACGTCCTGGGTGGTAGGTCCGGTCCATGGGAAGAGCCGCGTACCAGTGTTCGGTGACTTCTTCGACGAACATCCCCTTGGTCGACCGCACGGATTCCTGAGCGAGGGGGACGCCGAGACCGCCGAGGATCTCGAATTCGGCCTCGTGCCAGAGGATCTCGGAGTCGATCAGCAGCCCGTCCATGTCGAAGATGGACGCGTGGAACCCCGCCTGCACGGGGTGCGGCGGAATCAAGCGGCCAGCTGAGCCTCTATGTCGCCAATGACCGTCGGGTCTTCCGGCTCGACCTGGGGACGGTAACGGGCGACGATCTCGCCCTTCGGGGAGAGGAGGAACTTCTCGAAGTTCCACGTGATGTCGCCCGCGTTCCCCTCGGCGTCCTGTTTCTCGGTGAGCTCGCTGTAGATGGGGTGGCGGCCGTCGCCATTCACCTCGATCTTCTCCATGAGCGGGAAGGTCACGCCGTATGTGGTCGAGCAGAACTGCTCGATCTCTACGGCTGTGCCAGGCTCTTGGCCGAGGAACTGGTTGCAGGGGAAGCCGATGACGCTGAAGCCCCGGTCGCGGTACGTCTTCTGGAGGCGCTCGAGACCCTCGTACTGCGGGGTGAGGCCGCACTTGGAGGCGACGTTGACGAGCAGCAGCGTCTTGCCGGCGTAGTCGCCGAGTTTGGCGTCGGCACCCTGGAGGGTGTGGATGGGGATGTCGTACAGGCTCATGCGTGGGACCCTACCGGCCCTCGGGCGCCGGCCGCTCGGCCGATAAAGTCAGCGACCTAGGGTGGCCGGGATGCACGCGGTGGTGATCGTGGAAGGCCGGCTGCGATGGGAGGAACGGGACGACCCGGTGCCCGGGGACACGGAGCTCCTCGTTTCGGTGCGGGCGGCGGGGATCAACAACGCCGATCTCGTCCAACGAGCCGGCTTGTACCCGGCGCCTCCCGGGTGGCCGCAGGACATCCCGGGTATGGAATTCGCCGGCGAGGTGGTTGGCGTCGGGCGCCAGGTGACGAGTTGGAAGGCCGGGGACCGGGTGATGGCCGTGGTCGGGGGCGGGGCACAGGCCACGCTGGCGATCGTGGACGAGATGCACGCGACAGCCGTTCCTGAAGCGCTGTCCTGGCCGGAGGCGGGCGGTTTCCCCGAGATCTTCTGGACCGCATACGACGCGCTCTTCACGCAGGCCGGATTGTCCGCGGGCGAGCGGGTGCTCGTGTCGGGCGCGGCGGGCGGAGTGGGGACGGCGGGGGTCCAGCTGGCTGTGTGTGCCGGTGCGTCGGTAGTGGCGACGGTGCGCGACGAGGCTCGACGGGCCGAAGTGGGCACGCTGGGAGCGTCGGTGATAGAGCCCGGGCAGGAGGCGGATCACGGCCCGTACGACGTGGTCCTCGAGCTGGTGGGTGCGGCCAGCCTGACGAACGTGCTTCCGTCCTTGGCGACGGGGGCCCGTGTGGTGGTCATCGGGGTCGGCGGGGGCGGACGGATGGAGCTCGATCTTCTGCAGCTCATGCAGCGGCGGGCGCGGATCGGAGCATCGACGATGCGCGCTCGAAGCCGCCGGGAGAAGGCGAACATGGCGGCGGGCGTCGCCGCGCACGTACTGCCGCTGTTGGTGGAGGGACGGGTGCGGGTGCCGGTGTGCGACACGTTCCCGCTGCCCGAGGCGGAGGCTGCGTACGAGCGGTTCAGGGCGGGGGCGAAGTTCGGCAAGATCGTCTTGACGGCGTGACGTGATCGAGGCGGTCCTCTTTGACGGGGATCAGACGCTGTGGGACTTCGAGCGGGTGATGCGCGACGCGTTGACGGCTGTGGCGGATGACCTACGGCGGGCAAGGCCGTGTGGGTTCACGGACGCGCTGCGATGGGAGGACCTCGAGGCGGACCGGGCCGTGGTGGGCGACGAGTGGGCGGGAAGGGAGTACAACCTGGCCCGTCTGCGGGTGCTCGGATTCGCACGGACCTTGGCGCGGATGCGTGATGCGGAGGGGACGGGTGGCAGCAACGGTCGGTCGGCTAGGGACCAGCCGGATGAGGAGCTGGCGGCCGAGCTGACGACGTCGTACTTCGTGTACCGGGACAGCGACCCGGCGCTGTTCGACGACACCCTTCCCTGCCTGCAGGCGCTACGGGACGAGGGGCGCTACCGGTTGGGGCTGTTGTCGAACGGGAGCCGGCTGCCCGAGACGGGCGGGCTGGCGGAGTACTTCGAGGCGGTCGTGTTCGCGCAGGACCACCTCGTCGCCAAGCCGGACAAGGGCATCTTCGAGGTCGTCGAGCGGCACCTGTCGGTATCGCCGTCGTCGTGCGTGTTGGTGGGAGATCATCTTGTCAACGACGTCAGCGGGGCGAAGCGGGCGGGATGGTCCGCGATCTGGATCGATCGTGAGGGCGACGGTGTCGGGTCCTGGACGGAGGCCGACGCCCCGGATGCCACGATGACCTCGTTGGACGCGTTGCCTCGCGTGTTGGATCAGCTGGGGTCTAGCAAGTGAGGATGACCACGCCCGCGTTGGCGCCGCGTCCGACCGTGTGCGCGAGGGCGGTGCGTGCGCCGTCGACCTGGCGGGGACCGCATTCGTTGCGGAGCTGATGGACCAGGTCGACCACCTGACCAAGGGCGGAGGCGCCGAGGGGCTCGCCTTTGGACAGAAGCCCGCCGCTGGCGTTGACGGGCAACCGGCCGCCGAGCTCGTTGGCGCCGGAGTCGAGGAAGTCCGCAGAACCACCTGCAGGGCAGAGACCGAGCTCCTCGCAGGACTGTAACTCCCTGGCCGCGTCGGTGTCCTGACACTCGACGACGTGGAGGTCGCTTGGCCCCAAGCCGGATTCCTCGTAGGCCGCGTTGGCGGCCAGGGTCGTCGGAGCGGGCACATCGTCGTTGGCGAGACCGGAAAGGGGGGTCGACTCGCTGAGGACCGATGCGGGGACATGCGAACGGAGAAGGGCGGCGGCGAGACGGACGGGTGCCGGAGCTGAGGAGTCGGTGGTGGCGACCTCCTCGCGCCGGAGGACCAATGCGGCGGCGCCCTCGTTGGGGGAACAGAGCATGTAGAGGTGGAGCGGCTCGCAGACGACCCGCGAGCCGAGGACCTCGTCTACGGAGGTCTCCTTGCGGAACATGGCGTCCTCGTTGTGCACACCTTGACGACGGTTCTTGACCACCACCCGGGCCAGGTGGTCCTTGGTGACGCCCGAGGTCAGCGCAAGACGTTGGGCGCGGAGGGCAAAGAAGGACGGGGTTGCGGCGAGACCGGCTTCCTCCTGCCACGGCTCGAAGAAGGACGAGCGGATGATGCCCTTGGGCATCTTGTCGACGCCGAAGACGAGGACGGTGTCGTACTGGCCGTTGCGGATGGACGCGGCGGCCAACATGAGGGCGGCGCTGCCGGACGCACAGCCGGCTTCGACATCGAGGATGGGGATGCCCTGGCCGGTCAAACCGAGGCGGCTCAGGATCTTGTGGCCGGTGGCGACGCCGCCGTAGGCCGTGCCGCAAAAGGCCGCTTGGAACTCGCCCCGGCCGACATCTGCCTCGGCGAGAGCGCGACGGACGGCGACGACGCCGAGATCGGTCGTGGAGGCGCCGTCGAAGCGCCCGAAAGGGTGGAGACCGACTCCGGTGATCGCGACGTGGGTCATGAGGCGGCGGGTGCGAAGGCGTATGTCATGACATCGTTGCCGTTGCCATCGTGATTGAGGGGGACGACGCGGAGGGTCATCGCCTGTCCCGCGTCGAGTGCGGCGGGGTCGCTCTCGGTCAGCCGGCCGATGACACGGACGCCTTCGGGGAACTCGACGACGCCGATGCCATAGGGGACGTCGCCCAGGTAGCCGGGCGGAGGGGCAGTGACCGCCGTCCAGGCCCAGAGGGTCGTGGGGCCGGAGAGCTCGATGGGCTCGGGGTCGGGGGTAGCGCAGTAGGCGCAGGTGTCGGCGCGAGGGAAGAGATGGTTGCCGCAGGCTGTGCAGCGGCTGGCGAGGAGGGCGGGAGGGTCGCCGTCGCGGAACAGGCCCTCTCGCACCAGGGTGGTCATGAGAGCTCGACAAGTTCGAGCATGTCGAACTCCCAATAGGCGCGGAGGGAGGCGATCTTGCCGGCGCCGTCGGTCCGGTAGGTCATTACGACGTGGACGACGGCCTGATGTGTGCCACCAGCAATTGTGGTGCGGATGATCCCGACGTCGGCGACCTCGCTTCCATCGCCGCTGAGATAGGACTCGTTGATCTCGAAGTCGACGGCTTGGCTGGGGGCGATGACCTCGTCGTAGAACTTGGCGATTTCGGCTCGTCCGCGGTGTCCGTTGCCTTCGGGATCGAACGGCGAGGGCCCGATGGGGTCCTGGACGACTGCGGCCTCGGCGAACAGATCCAGCCAGCCGTCACGATCGCGAGCGTGCACGGCAGCACGGGAGCGGATACCAAGCTCCCTTGCGTTGAGAGTTGTGGTGTCGGTCATTGCGTTGGCCTTTCGTCAGCGGGCCTTGGTAATCACGTCGTCGGCGAAACGGCACAGGTTGTCGATCTTGGTCTGGAGCGATTCCGTGTCCTGCTCGCGCCCATAGGGCCAGCGGAAGCCGACGATGACGTCGGTGACGCCGAGGTCCTCAAGGCGCCGGATGCCGTCGGGGTTGTAGGCATCCATGGAGATGACGTGGATCTCGAACGGCTTTGAGTCGGTGCCGTGTTCTTTGCGCAGCTCGGCCAGGCGGGCGAGGAGGTCCGGCAGGTCGGCGGGGTCGCCGCCGCCATGCAACCAGCCGTCGCCAATGATGGCGGCCCTCTTGAGGGCAGCGTCGTGATGCCCGCCGACGAGGATAGGTACTTGAGCGCGCGGTGTCGGACATATCTTTATGGACGGGATTTCGAAGACCTCGCCGTGGTATTCGAAGTAGCCGCCGGCGAGGAGGCCGCGGATGATGGCGATCTCCTCATCCATGCGCCGGCCCCTGCGCTCCCAAGGGACACCGCAGACGGCATAGTCCTCGGGCCACGGGCTGGTACCCACACCGAGAAGGAGGCGGTCGCCGGTGAGGACAGCTGTGGAGCTGACCTGTTTGGCAAAGAGGACGGGCTGGTGGACGGGGAGCTTGATCACGAAGGTGACGAAACGGAGGCGGTCAGTGACGGAACCAAGGGCGGGGATGAGCGAGAACGGCTCGAGGAAGGGTTTGTCCTCGAGGAACTCCCGCGTCCCGTCTGGGTTGTAGGGGTACGTGCTGTCGGAGTGCTCGGGATAGCAGATGCTCTCGGGGACGACCATGGAGTCGTAGCCAGCCTCCTCGGCGGCGCGGGCCAGGGGGACGTAGTACGAGGGGTCGGTCATCGACTCCGCATACGAGAAACGCACGACTGGACGCTCCTGACGGCGGTGGTTGGGGGATGTGGACGTGGGCCGGAGCCGCCTACCATGCGGCTCGTGCCCGCTCATCCTGCCAGCACCGACGATGTAGGGCACAACCCGGAGCTGGCGCCGGAGACGGAGACACCGCCGGAGCTGGGGGCTGGGCCGTTGGTGACGGACCTGTCGTTGGAAGAGCTCGAGCACGAGGCCCGGCGGATCATCGGCGAGATGGCGTACGCGTATTACGCCGGTGGGGCAGACGACGAGCGGCTGCTGGCCGGCAACGTGGAGGCGTGGGGGCGCTGGCAACTCCACCCTCGAGTGCTGGCGGGGGTGGATCGGGTGTCAACGGCGACCGCGCTCTTGGGGACGGAGGTGGCGTCACCGGTGGTGGTGGCGCCGACCGCGATTCAGGGTCTGGCGCATCCGGAGGGCGAGGTGGCGACGGCACGGGGGGCGGCGGCGGCGGGGTGTCTGATGGTCCTGTCGTCGCTGGCGACGTGTCCGTTGGAGGACGTGGCAGCGGCGGCGCCGGGAGCGGCGCGGTGGATGCAGGTCTACATACTGCGGGAGCGGGCGCGGACTGTGGAGCTGGTGTCGCGGGCGGTGTCTGCCGGGTACGGGGCCCTTGTGTTGACGGTGGACGCACCGGTGTCCGGGCTACGCCTGCGGGAGTGGCGAACGGGGGTGCGACTCCCGGACGATTTGGTGTTGCCGAACCTGGCGGGTGATTCGACCTCGAGCGCCCGCGAGGGTGGGTTCATGGCGATCGTGACGCGTGAGTTCGAGCCCGCCCTGACGCCGAGCGACGTCGGCTGGCTGGCGGGTTTGGGGGGTGGGCTGCCGGTCGTGGTGAAGGGCGTGCAACGGGCCGACGACGCGGTGCGTTGTGTCGACGCGGGGGCGGCGGCCGTGGTCGTGTCGAACCATGGAGCGCGCCAGCTCGCGGACGCGCCGGCGACGGCAGACGTGCTGGCGGAGATCGTCGACGCGGTGGCCGGCCGGGTGGAGGTGTACGTGGACGGGGGTGTGCGGCGGTCGCCGGACGTGGTGAAGGCGATGGCGATGGGGGCGCAGTCGGCATGGGTGGGCCGGCCGTCGCTGTGGGCGGTGGCGGCGGGGGGCGCGAAGGGGGTGGAGGCACTGTTGCGGTGGTTCGAGCTGGAGCTGCGGCGGGCGATGGCGTTGTGCGGGGCTGGGTCCGTAGACGAGGTCGACCGGGGGCTGGTGCGACGGACGCCGGGGTGGACAGGGCCTGGGCCGGAACTCGTATGACGACGGTTGCGGGAATGGTCGCTGCCCGGGCCAACGACGAGCGTCGCGGTGTGTTGGACGCGAGCGGGACGTGGACCTGGCGCGAGGCGGTGACTGAGGGTGCGGCCCGCGGCGCGCTGGCCCGGTCGCTGATGGGGACCGGGGTGCCTCCGCACATCGGCGTGCTGCTGCCGAACGGTCCGGAGTACCTGTTCTGGCTCAACGGGGCGGCGCTGGCCGGTGCGGCGATCGTGGGCATCAACCCGACCCGGCGGGGTGAGGCGCTGGCGGCCGATGTCCGGGCGACAGACTGCGCGCTGATCGTGACGGACGAAGAGGGGGCGGCGCTGTCGGAGGGGCTGGACCTGGGTCCGGGGCTCGGACAGAGCGGTGACAAGATCCTCGTGGTCGGGACACCTCGTTACGAAGCCTTGCTGTCTGAGCACCGCGGGGGCGCCGCGGCCCGGGACCTCGTAGACAACGCCGGAGAGGTGCGGGAGGAGTCGTTGTACCTGCTCATCTTCACCTCCGGGACAACGGGCCTGCCGAAAGCGGTGAGGTGCACGCAGGGCCGGCTGGCTGGGATCGCCGAGGTGGCGGCACCGGGATACGGCTATACGGCCGAGGACGTCTGTTACTGCCCGATGCCGCTGTTCCACGGCAACGCCCTCATGGCGTTGTGGGGTCCGTCCGTCATGGTGGGTGCGACCATCGCCACGAGGCCCCGGTTCAGTGCCTCCGCCTTCATGGACGACGTGCGTCGCTTCGGTGCGACGAAGTTCAGCTACGTGGGAAAGGCGATCGCCTACATCTTGGCCACGCCCGAGCACCCGGACGACGCCGACAACACCTTGAAGAGCGCATTCGGCACGGAGGCGTCGCTGCGAGACCGGAAGCGGTTCTACAAGCGCTTCGACTGCTACCTGATAGAAGGCTACGGCCAGAGCGAGGGCGGCGCCAGCATCAACCCGGTTTTGGGAATGCCGGCCGGAGCGGTGGGCAAGCCGGTCAACAACGTGGACCTGACCGTCATGGACTCAGAGACCGGTAAGGAGTGCGCCCGGGCGGAGTTCGACGCGGACGGGAAGCTCCTCAACGCCGGCCAAGCCATCGGCGAGATCGTCAACCGCAGCGGGCGCGGCAGCTTCGAGGGCTATTACAAGAGAGAGGACGCTGAACAGGATCGTCTGCGGGGCGGCTTCTACTGGACCGGGGACCTCGGTTACGTGGACACGGAAGGGTTCTTCTACTTCGTGGGCCGGTCGGGTGACTGGCTCCGCGTCGACTCGGAAAACTTCGCCGCCGGCCCGGTCGAGGGGATCCTTTCGCGTGACCCCGATCTAACGGTCGTCGCGGTCTACCCGGTCCCGGACACCGAGTCGGGTGCCGGCGACCAGGTCATGGCTGCGGTCGAGACCGTTCCGGGACGACCGTTCGATCCCGACGTGTTCGCGAATGGCTCGAGGTGCAGCCCGACCTCGGCCCGAAGTGGATCCCACGGTACGTGCGCGTCTCGGAGTCGCTCCCGCAGACGGCGACCGGCAAAGTCACCAAGGTGGGTCTGCGACAAGAGGCGTGGGAGTGCGACGAGCCCGTGTGGTGGCGACCGCTCGGGACGGCAGGCACCTCGTTCGTCCCTCTCACCGATGGAGACCGGGCCGCGCTGGCCGCCGGGCTGGCCGAGAACGGACGGCCGCCGTTGCGATCCCTCAGCTGACGTCTTCGGCCAGTTCGGAGACGACGTCGGAGCCCACCGCCAGGACGTCGAGTACGCCGCGGAAGTCCGCGACCCGATGGTCGCCGTCCTCCAACGTGGGAGCGGCCCGACCCGGGTGCTCGTCGGCGCGCCAGACGTGGACCGCGGTCATGCCCATCCGGCGGGGGCCGCGCACATCTGGTTCCCATGAATCCCCCACGAAGACGATGTCGCTGCGGGTCGACGGCCAGGTGACGCGCCGTCTGCATGTAGATCTCCGGATGGGGTTTGCGCATGCCCGCCCGTGCCGACGTGATGGCGCAGTCGACCAGCTCGAGCAGGCCGATCTCGTCGAGAAAGAAATCCAGTTCCCAACCCCAGTTCGAACACACGCCGACCGTAAGGCCGGCTGCACGGAGAGCGCGGCAGCGTCACAGCCGCCTCGGCGTAAGCGACCATCGGCCCTTGGTCCGCAGCCCGTAACGAGTCGACGATCGCGCCCATGTGCCGAGGTTCGACGCCGCCGGTCTCGGCCAGTTGACGGAGGCGCCCCCGGACCCAGTGCTCGTAGGCCTCCTCGCTGACCGAGTGCTCCGAGTGATCGACCCCGTCGTAGAGGGTGAAGTACTCGTCGAGCACCGAGTCCGGCAAGGGGTAACCGTGGGCAGCGCAGACTGCGGCGTAGTTCACCCCGGCGCCCTCGGCCCAATGGGCCAGCGTCCCGTAGAAGTCGAAGACGACGGCGCGGGCCATGCTCTCCATACTGTCCCGAGGCGGTGACACACGTGGATTCCGCGGGTGAACCAGTAGTCACGTGGGGCCGGGTAATACTTCATTGATGGAGGTCGAGGACCAGGCCACCGACACGGAGACCACGGACGGGACGTCTGAGTCTGTGACGCAGCCGGAGCCGTCGGACGGTAGAGGGCGTCACGCGGCGGCCGAGTCGGCTGGATCGGGCCGTTGGGCGGTCGAGCTGGGCATCGTCGTCATCGTCGCTGTCGTCATCGCGATCCTGTTGCGGACCTTCGTCGTCGCGACCTACTCCATCCCCTCCGGCTCAATGGAGCCCACGCTCCAGGTCGGAGACCGAATCGTGGTGGACAAGCTGAGCTACCACCTCCACGGCGTCGATCGCGGCAACATCATCGTCTTCTCGACGCCGCCCAAGGAGGACTGCGCCGGTCCCCCCGTGTCCGATCTGGTGAAACGGGTGATCGGGCTTCCCGACGAAACGATCTCGTTGGCGGACGGACGCGTCTACATCGACGGCAAGTACCTGCCCGAGCCGTGGCTGCCGCCGAGCGAACAGAACACCACCCGACCGGGACCTTCGGTCGCTCCCTACGCGCTCAATCATCCCTACCGGATCCCGAGCGGTCACGTCTACGTCATGGGTGACAACCGGATGGAATCGTGCGACAGCCGCTACTGGGGCCCCGTTGCCGAGTCCACCATTGTCGGGAAAGTGGACTTCCGGGTCTGGCCGTTGTCGCGGCTCGCCTTCTTCTGACGCGGCCTGACTCCGTTCAAGGCCGCCGCTCCCGCCGCCAGACAATCCGAAGCCCCGACCACGTCTCGTCGATGGCGCACACCTTGTTGTCGACCAGCCCGAGTGGTAAGACCACCGCGCGCACAACGTCCTCGTCGACTGTGGTCTCGACTCCCGACGACCTCTTCGGCCAAGCGATCCACAGGCTGCCGCCCGGGTAGATCACACGGGACAGCGCCTCCATCCGGCGCTCCAGGTCCTGCCGGCGGGTGAAGAAGGCGACGACCACGTCAGACGAACCCCGGGCCTGGCGCCGGACCGTCACGCTCGCCGGCGGGTCCTCGATCAGCCCGACCGGCGCTCCGACCAGGGTCAACGTCGATCCATCCCTGACCCCGAGCTTCTTGAGCAAGGGCGTCCCGCTGTACCCCGTCCCCGACACGGCCGTCACGCGGGGCGGGCGTCGTAGACCCGGAAGGCAAGGGGGTACTCGTAGACGTCTTCACCCACCGCAAAACGCTCGAGGTGCCGTTCCACCAGTTCGAGCGCTTCCTGCTCTCGTTCGGGCGGGACCCCCATGAAGCCCAACTGGGAGGTATCTGCAACGGCGTTGGCCTGGCCACGCACCGTCATCTCGTGCTCGACACAATCGACGGCCCCGAATCCCGCTGCGCCCAGCAAGTCCCGCACGTACTCGTCGTCGCCGAGCACGAACGGCCCCACAGGGCTCTTCCCGACCGGAGGCGTCACCGGAGCCGGGAGCAACGGGCGCAACAGGCTCCGCGTGTGCCACGGGTTGCGCTCGATGTCCTGCCAGCAGGCGAACACGAACCGCCCCTCGGGCCCCGACCCCGACCCCGACCTCAACCGCCGCCTTATCGCCCGGAACGCCACCGTCGGCTCGTCGAAGAACATCACGCCGAACTGGCTCACCACCAAGTCGAACGGCCCTTCCTCGCCGGACCCGGTCTGCACGTCCATCTCGACGAAGCGCACGTTCGAACACCCCGCTGCTGACGCCCGCTCCCGGGCCTGGTCCAACAGCGGCGCCGAGACGTCCAGACCCACAACCGTCCCCTCGTCCCCCACCGCCGCACCCAGGGCCAGGGTCAAGCCACCACCGCCACACCCCACGTCGCACACCGTCTGCGCCGGCCGAGCCCCGACCACCGCCAGCAACGTCGGCGACACCGCCGAAGTCAACTTCTCCCGGTCAGTCCACGACTCCACCCACCCAACGTCGTTCCACCGCTTGGTTTCGGCCTCGTTCGCCATATCGCCCCGCAACCGTAATAGCGTCGCCAATCGTGCGGGTCGGGCTCGTCATCCTCCCCACCGACCGTTGGCCCGAAGCCCGTCGCCAGTGGGAGTGGGCAGATGACGTCGGGTTCGCGACCGCGTGGACGTACGACCACATCCGTTGGGGCGGGATGCCCGACGGCCCCTGGCACGCCGCCATTCCCGTCCTCACTGCCGCCGCCACCGTCACACGACGCATCCGTCTCGGCACACTCGTCGCCACGCCCAACTTCCGCCACCCCGTGACCCTCGCCCGTGACGCCCTGGCCCTCGACGACATCAGCGAAGGTCGTCTCGATCTCGGCCTCGGCCCGGGCAGCCAGGGTCACGACGCGACCGCACTCGGCCAGGACCCGTGGGCCCCCGCGGAACGTCTCGCCCGCTTCGAGAGCTTCCTCCAAGTCCTCACCCCGGTCCTGCATGGCACTCCCGACACCCGCACAACCGTGACCACGGACCACTACACGTCGCACGATGCGCCGAGCACACCAGGCGGCGTCCAGCAACCGATCCCCCTCACGATCGCCGCGGGCAACGTCAAGGGCATGCGCCTCGCCGCCCACTACGGCCGCAACTGGGTCACGGTCGGCCCCACGTCCGGCGAGCCCCACACCCCCGAGACCATCCTCGATGCCGTCCACCGCCAACTCCCCCTCCTCCGCGTCGCCTGCACGAACGCCGGCCGCAACCCGTCCACCATCGGCCGGGTCCTCCTCTACATGGCCTACGAACCGCACGTCACCTCCCCCGACCAGTTCGACGAGCTGGCCCATCCCTACGCAGAACTCGGATTCGACCAGCTCGTGCTCCACCACCCCGCCCAGACAGGACCATTCGGCGGCTCCCTGAAGGCCTTCGAGGAGATCGCCGCCCGCTACGCCGTCTGACCCGGCGCGGCGGGCTCCACGCTCAGAATCCCAGCTCAGCCAGCAATTTCAGACACCTCATTTGGAGTTCCGTCCGCGTCGACGCGGGCTCCACCCGCTCCACGGAGATTTCCGTGGAGCCGACCCACGTCGCCGCCTCCACGATCGCGCGCGCCACGTGTTCCGTACTCCGTGCGTCGAACATCGTCACCTGCTTGGCGACGAAGACGCCGTTGAGTCGTCCCGGATCGACGAGTCCCACGAGCTTGGTTCCACCGAGGACAGGCATGGCGAAGTAGCCGTACATCCGCTTCGCCTTCGGCGTGTACGCCTCGAGGCGGTGGCGCAGCCCGAAGAGCCGCTCCACGCGCCCCCGGTCCCAAATGAGCGAGTCGAACGGCGACAGCAGGATGCTCCGTCCACGCGCCCTCGACCCGAGCGCTGCCAGCGCCGCGCCGTCCGCCCAGCCCGGCTCTCCCCATCCTTCGACCGTCACCTTGGTCAGCCCGGTCTCCGGCAAGATCCGGCGGACCAGTGGGCGGGGCAACCCGTGGTAGGTGGCCAGGTCCGCCTCCGACGCCACCCCCAGCGCGCGGCCGGCGTTACGCACCAGGTAGCGGGCGCACTCGTCGTCGCTCCAGTGCTGGTCCCTGAGATCATCGGGAACGGCGCGCTCCACGAGGTCGTAGACGCGCTGAAACCCGCGGCGTTGCCGGCAGACCACCTCACCGATATCGAGCAGCCACTCCACCTCGATCTTGACGTCCGACCAGTCCCACCACGGACCGCCGCGCTTCGCCCCACCGAGCTCCTTGGCCGTGAGCGGCCCGTCCGCCGCCAAGCGCGCCCGCACCTGGGCGCCGACCTCCTCACCACCAGGGTCCCGGGAATGCCACCGCTTCCCCTTGGCGACCCAGGCTCGTCGCTTGAAGGCGTACGCGGGCCAGTCCTCGAGGGGTACAACGCAGGCGGCGTGCGACCAGTACTCGAAGGTGTCGCTCCCCGCACCCCAATACGCCTTCTCGACCTTGTCCCGCCCGATGTCGCTCAAGCGGGCGTACGCCACGAGCTCGTGGGACCGTGCCAACACCGAGATCGTGTCGAGTTGCACCGCCCCCAGACGGCGCAGCATCGCCCGCACTCCCCCGCGAGGACGCGGCCCGCGCAGCCCCTGCGCCGTAAGCGCGAGCCGTCTCGCTTCCTCAGTGTTGAGCGATTCGGGCGCGGATCCCATCCGCGCCGCAACGTAGCAAGGGGAGGTGCCAGCGGCCGACCACCGCAGAGTCAGTCCAGAATCGCGTCCGCGACCGCGTCCTCGAGCGAACGGTCGTTGGCCCACATCAGCTGCTGCTGCTTGGCCCGTCGGAAGTAGAGCTGGATGTCGAAGTCGAGCGTGAAGCCGATGCCGCCGAAGATCTGCTGCGCCATCGCCGTGATGTCCCGGAAGGTGGCGCACGCGAACAGCTTCGCCATAGGCGCCAACGAGGTCAGCGGGCGTCCGGTCGCCCCCGCCCACGCAGCTTCGTGCACCAATTGTTCCGCCCCGTCCAAACGCGTTACCGCATCGGCCAGATAATGCGCCAGCGCCTGGAAGGCCCCGAGCGGCTTGTCGAACTGGTGCCGGTCCTTGGCGTACTGGACCGTGATCTCCAGCGCGTAGCGCGCTCCCCCCACGGCCTGAGCACCCAACAGGACGAGCCCGCCCTGCAGCACCTCCTGCCACGTCGCCCAGCCGCTCCCGGCCGGGCCGATGCGGTCCTGCTCCGAGACGGCGGCCTCAACGAGGGTCACCTCGTACTGCGTGTCCGACGCCAGGGAAAACTGCTGGCGCCGCGTGATCCCCGGCCCGCCGGGGTCGACCAGGAACAAGTCGACGGCCTCCGGCTCGTCGCCCGTGCGGGCCAGCACCACCAGCCGGTCCGCCGCGGCGGCGAACTGGACGTGCCGCTTCGTGCCGTTGAGTCGGAATCCTGTCCCGTCGCCCACCGCGGTGGTCTGCACGCCCCGTGGAGAGAACCCGTTCTCGGGCTCGAGCCAGGCCGGCGTCAGCACCGCCTCGCCCGACGCGACCGGGCGCAGCCATCGTTCCCACTGCTCCTCGGAGCCCGCAGCCGCCAGCGCACCGCCGCTCATGACCGCGCTGACGAAGTGGGGGGTCGGGGCCAGGGCACGGCCGAGCTCCTCGTAGAGCGCCACTCCCTCAATCAGGGACATGCCCGAGCCCCCACTCCGTTCCGGCAACAGCAACCCGATGAGGTCGAGTGCGCCCAGCTGTTCCCACAGCCCCTTCGGGTAACCGACGGGGTCGTCCTCCATCTGGCGCACGACGTCGAGCGGGCAATGCCGGGCCAGGACATCACGCACCGTCTGGCGCAGGAGCTCCTGCTCCTGGTCGAATTCAAGATCGAGCACGCATACCCTCTTTCATCCTCGTCATGACAGCGTCAGAGAAGGTCGCCACTGGTCCCCCCGTCGCGCCCACGGATTGTCTCCTCCCGAGACCGGCAACGCGATCCGGGCCGTACACGTCGTCTTGACGTCGCCGTCCACCGACAACGTGACGTCCACGGTGACGAACCCGCACCCGACCTCGTCGACCTCGGCCGTCGTCACCACACCGCCGAAGGCCATCGTGTCGCCGGGGAAGATAGAGCCCTTCATGCGGAAGGTCACGCGGCCCAATCGGCCGTGCGGACCCGTCCAGTCCGTCAGGTAGCGCTCGAACCAGGCGGCCTGGTTCGGCGTGTTCAAGAAGATGTCCTTCGTGCCGTTGCGCTCGACTGCGAAGTCCTTGTCGTGGTGCATGGGCCGCCAGTCCCGTGTAGCCAGGGCGCCCAGGACCACCGTCGTCGCGGTGACCTTATAATTGAGAGCTGGCAGAACGTCCCCCACCGACACGTCTTCGAACAACCGTTGGGGAGACACGGAGTCCGTCACGTCCGTCGGTACCCGAATCCCGTATACGACTCCACCGCCACCAGCTCCCCGTCCTGGTTCGTGTAGACGACGTCGATCACCCAGAACCGACCCGTCCCCAACCGGGTCGTCTTCTCCTCACTCACCGATCGCAGCACCTGGTGCGTCCGGAGCACATCCCCCACGCGCACCGGCGCGTGAAACTCCATCGTGTTGTCGGTCATCACCGCCTCGGGCAGCCCGAAGTGGTTCTTTAGGTCGAAGTGCACCTGTAGCGGCAGCGCCTGCTCCGACCGCCCGGGCGCCCAGTGGTGTGGGCGGAACCAGACCGAGACCATGCTCGGCGGTGCGATCGGACCGCCCGTCAGCTCGTCGGCAACCTCGTCGTCCCAGTAGAGCGGGTTCCCGTTCTCCACTGAGGCGCACGACGTCCAGATGTATCCCCGCTCGACGGGGAACTCCCCCACCTCGTGGTACTGCTCCGTGCCAACGATGTCCGTGACATCGCCGGGCGTCACGCCACGACCCCCTGCGCCACCCAGCGGGCGACCGTGTCACCGTCCACGCCGGACTCCTTCAACAGGTGCTCCGTGTCGGTCTGACCCGGATCCGGGAGCGCCACCGGCCCCTCCGCTCGTTCCATCCCGGCGAGCAACGGAGCAAGTTGGCGCATCTCGCCTTGGATCGGATGGTGGGCAACCCCGACCACTCGCCGGGCCGAGTGCTGGGGGTGAGCGACTACCTCCGCCACTTCGAGCACCGGGGCGACGCAGGTATCTGCGCCGGCCAGCGCCCCGACCCACTCGTCGCGGGTCCTCGTCGCAAACGCCTCGGCCAGCGCCGCCCGTATCCGCGGCTGCGCCTCGTCGTCGTACTGCAACCCCGTCAGCTCGTCATATCCGAGCGCCGCGCAGAGGTTGCCGAAGAACTTGGCCTCTATCGCCCCCACGGCCAACCACTTGTCGTCCGCCGTCTTGTAAATGCCGTAGCAGGCGTACCGCCCCGACAGGACGTCGTGCCCCGGATCCATCGCGCCCCCGACCGCCAACTGCTCGTCGATGGCCAACGACATCAACCAAAGCACGCCCGCAGCCACGGACACGTCGAGGTACGCCCCCTGCCCCGAACGACCGCGCTCGACCAGCGCGGCCATGATCGCCAATGCGGCCTGCATGCCGCCAGCGGCAGCGTCGGCCACTGTCGCGCCCGGCAACGGCGGCGCACCCTCGTCGCCTGGGGTGCTCATGGCGAGATACCCGCCGAGAGCGAGGTAGTCGACGTCGTGGCCGGCCCACTGTGACGCCGGGCCGTCCTGGCCGTAGCCGCTCGTCGAGCAGTAGACAATGCCGGGGTTGCGCGCCGACACGGCCCCGTACCCGATGCCGAGGCGGTCGACGACCCCGGGCCGGAAGCTCTCGACCACCACGTCGCCCGCGCTCGCCAGCGCGAGAAACGCCTTTTTTCCCTCGCGGTCCTTCAGGTCCAACAGCACGCGACGCATGCCGCGATGCCCGCTGTAGGCAAAGAACGGCGGCACGATCGGCACGGCGTCCGCCGACGGCACCGAACTCACCTTCACCACCCGGGCCCCGTAGCCCGCCAACAAATGGGTGCAACGGGCCGCGGGTCCGACCGTCGAAAGGTCAAGCACGGTGATACCGGAAAGAGGGCCAGACTCCACCTCAGAAGTTCTTCGGGAGGCCGAGCTTGCGCCGAGCGATGATGTTCTTCTGTATTTCGGAGGCCCCCCCGCCGATGGTGTCGATCACGGTGTAGCGGTACGTCGACTCCGCCCGACCCTCCATCGGAGCCTCAGGGGTCTTCACCCGGAGTTGGCTCCCCGGCCCGGCGATGTCCATGGACGCGTTGGCAAGGCGCTTGGACAGCTCGGTGGCGAACAGCTTGTATTCCGACGCCCAGGTCGTCGGTGCCGCACCGCCCTTGGACGACTCGTAGACGAAACGCAGGCCGAGCACGCGAGCAACCTCGAGCTCGGTCGCCAACTGCGCCAACCGCTGCCGGATGACGGGGTCGTCCTTCAATGGCTTGCCATCCCGCACCGTGTCGCTCACGTATTCGACGAGGAGCTCGAACCGTTGGTTGATGGGCGAGAAGGTGAACATGGTGAAGCGCTCGAGATCGAGCGCCTCCGAGATGTATTGGAACCCGTGGTTCACCTCTCCCACGACGAACTCGTCCGGCACGAAGACGTCGTTCAGGAAGACCTCGTTGGTGCGTTCGTCGCCCATCGTCCAGATGGCGTTGACGGTGATGCCGGGTTGGTCGAGGGGGACGAGGAACAAGGTGATGCCGGCGTGCTTGGCCGCCTCGGGATCGGTGCGTGCGCCCACCCAGTACCACTCGGCGAAGTGGGCGGAGGTCGTCCACGTCTTCTGCCCGTTGAGGACCCAACCGCCCTCGGTCTTGGTGGCCTTGAGTTGCATGGAGGCGGCGTCGGAGCCGGCGTTGGGCTCCGAGTACCCCACGGCGAATTCGACCTCGTTGCGGAGGATCTTGGGGAGGAATTCCTCCTTGAGCGTTTCGTTGCCGTGGCGGATCAGCGTCTTGCCGATGATCCCTACGCCCTTGCCGATTTGCGGGCCTCCTCGGCCGGCCAGTCGCTCGTTGAGCAGATACTCGTACACCCCTTCGCCCTCTGAGCCGCCGTAGTCCTTGGGCCAGGTCATGCCCAGCCAGCCCCGAGCGCCCAGGGAGGCCATGAACTGGCGGCGCTCGGGCGTGTCGACGATCTGAGCCATGTTCTCCCTGGTCAGATCGAACACCTCGGGGTCGTCGTGGGCGTCGAGAAAGGCCTCGACCTCCTTGACGAACGCGAGCTGCTCCTCGGAGAACTCGAAGTCCATTCCCTGCCTCCAGACCGTGGGCGCCGCATATCTGACGACCCGTCAGATTAGCCCAGGCGGTACGGCCCTACGTCAGGCACCAGGGGCCGTGGCAGAACACTTAGCCCGCTCGTGGCGCGACGACGAACGCGGTCACCAAGCCCTCGACGCCGCGAGAGCCCTCGATTCGAGCTCGGCGAACGACCAACGGTCCGTGTGCAGGGCGGTTGCGACGTCCTTGGTTGCCACGAGCTCGCCCGGCGCACCGACCTTGACCAGTCGCGAGAGGAGGTTGACCAACGGGCCGTAGTAGTCGCCTTCCCGCGGCGTGACCGGCCCTATCCCGACCGCGCCGCGTGCCGGCGGCAGAACGTCGTCCTCTCCCGCGGCCCGGCACACCTCAGTCCCGATCCGGCAGGCGGAATCTGCATCGCCGGCGACGAAGAAGACAGCGTCGCCGATCGTCTTGACGACCCGTCCACCGGCCAGGAGCGCGCTCGACCATGCGGCCGACTCGAACCGGGTGAGTGCCAAGCTCTGCTCCCGGAACCCGAGGGTCTGGGCCCAGGTAGTCGAACCGACGAGGTCCACGAAGCCCAGAGCGACCACCTCGGTCGGTCCGCCGAGTCCTCCATCTGCCGAGGGATCGGACCAGCCCCGAACTGCCTGAGCTCGCTTTTGGGCCCGTTCGAACTGGTCCAGCACCGCTTGAGCCATCACGTCGGGCACCGCCAGGAACGCCCTCGTCGCGGCCTCTGACACGCGGGCCCGCGCCAGCTCGTCGGGGCCCTCCATCACGGAACCGGGACCGAATTCAGCCCAGAACAGCGCGACGGCTGCTTCGGCGATGTTGATGGCGGAGGCACCGAGTACCCGAGTGAACGCGAGGATCGCGTCGTCACCCATGAGCGCAGATCCGGCTTCGAAGGCCTCCATCAGGGTGACCAGATTGGTGGGCACCCGGCTGTCGGGAGTAACCGGGATTCCCGCGGCGAGCATGGCCCGCAAGACCCGCGGAACAGAGACCCCGCTCAGTGTGGAGATCTCCGAGAGCGGGACGTCCGGGTCTGGCCTCGGAATGACCAGATCACCTGCGACACCGGGCAGTGAGCGTGCCTCGTGTGCTTCGACCATCTGCTCCAGCGTGGCGCCCCGCTCGGTCAGGTACTCCAAAAGCGCGAGGCGTTCGGCTGCATTGGGCTCTTCGGGGTCGTAGAGCCCCGCCTCCTTCCAGTCGCCAACGTCCACCCGATCGCTACGCCCAGGACAGCGTTGCCGACAGCTGGGCTCGTGCCATGCCCTTGAGTCGGGTCTCGCGGTGGCCGGAAAACGTGAACTCGCCCGAGCCCGCCACGAGTTGTTCGGACAGAGACGACACCAGGATCTCCCCGGGTCCGGCGGCATCGGCTAAACGACTGGCCACGATGACCGTCAGCCCCAAGTAGTCGTCGCCTTCTGCGACTGCGTCGCCGGTGTTCACGCCCATGTGGACGTCGATCGGCTCGCCTCCAGGGGAGGGGACGTAGTCACGGCACCGCTTTTGGATCTCGATCGCGCAGCGCAGCGCCCGCGCCACACCCGGAAAGGCGAGCATGAACCCATCGCCTTGCACGTTTATCTCGCGGCCGCCGTTCGCCGACAGCGCGTCGCGCACGATGCGGTGATGGTCTTGCAACAACTCCCTGGAGGCATGGTCGCCGAGTCTCTCGGTCATGCCCGCGTAATCGACCATGTCGCAAAACAGGATGGTCACGGTGCCATCGGTCACCGCGGGCTCCGCCGCCTCCCGTTGTGCTGCGGCGTAGGGCGGCGCCGGCGGCACAGGTGCAGTCGGCGGTCGCGGGCCGCTGTCGACGATCGACCTTCAGTTGGCGGCGGATCTCCCGAGCGACTTGGTGGAGGTCGAGACCCTCGAGACCGGGGGCAAGCCGGGCACCGACCCCGGGCGAGCCGCGAAGGCGTCGACGACGCCCAGCGCGCCCTCCGCGATGGCCTTCGCTGCTTCACGGCCAGAACGGCTCGACCTGCTCTTGACCTCCACGCCTCCCATGACGGCGAACCCGCGGACGACGATTCGGGGCGAGCCCGGAACGATGGGGACGTCGCGGAGGCGGAGGCTGCGTCCACCCATGAAGGAAAAGCCCCGCAACTCCACGTCGAACCCCTTCGGGCACAACGATTTGCACTCCGCCCCAGAAGGCCACGGCGGTGATCTCGACCTCGGGTCCTTCAATCTCCGGCGCGACGCAGGTCCAGATCGCACCCGCCCATGACCGCGACGGCGGTCGTCTTCCCGCCGATACGCCAGCGACCTCTGGTCTGATGGCCGCTCATGACGGCGACGTGCCAGCGTCGGCTCTTGCGCGGCGCCGCGCCGACTCTCTGTTCCGGGAGGTTCGTGGTGCCAGCGGGCAGGTCGGCCATCACCGCGTGGAGGTCCGATTCTGTGGTGGCCTGCAGGACGCGGCCGACCCGCTCCGAGAACTCGTCCAGCGTCAACCGCCCCTCGACCACGTGCTCGCGCAAGAGGGTCACGGTGCGGTCCCGATCGGCGTCGGAGACGCGGAGGGTGGGCGAACCCCCCTGTGCCGATTGTGCCGATCGTGACTGCGCCGGCGGGGTTTCGGGGTCGGGACGGGAGACATCCGCCATGGGATGCAGTTTGCTCCCTTCCGGGACGCCGTGCTGGATCGACATCATCAGGGCAGCCCTGGAGCGGCCAATGGGCACGTCTGCTCGGCCCGCACCTCCACGTCGAGTGCTGGCCGCCCGGGCGACTGTCGCGACCGATCAGTCCAGCAGTCTCTCCGCCGGTGTGTACGCCAAGCCATGTGCATCGGCCACCGGCTTGTAGACGACCCGCCCCTCCACGATGTTGAGGCCCTCCGCCAGCGGGTGGTCGCTGCGGGCGGCTCGTTTCCAGCCCTGGTTGGCGATATTCAACGTGTAGGGCAGCGTTGCGTTGGCCAGCGCGAACGTCGACGTGTGCGGGACCGCGCCGGGCATGTTCGAGACGCAGTAGAAGATCGACCCGTGCACTTCGAAGGTCGGGTGCGAGTGCGTGGTCGGATGGGTCGACTCGAAGCATCCGCCCTGGTCGACCGAGATGTCGACGAGCACCGACCCTGGGCGCATCCGCTCCACCAGCGCGTCGGAGACCAGACGGGGCGCCCGCGCTCCGACCACCAACACGGCGCCGATGACGATGTCGGCCTCGATGCATACCTCTTCGATGGCGTGCTCCGACGAGGCGATCGTCTCCAACGCACCCCTGAAGTGGTGGTCGACCTCCCGCAGTTTGTCCAGATTGCGGTCGAGGACGAAGACTTCCGAGTGCATCCCCACTGCCATCGTCGCCGCCGCGAAGCCCGCCACGCCCGCGCCGAGGATCACGATGCGCGGCGCAGCGCACCCCCGGGACGCCGCAGACGAGCACCCCGCGGCCTCCGCCGGGGCGCATCAGGTGGTGCGCACCCATGAGGGGCGCCATGCGGCCGGCCACCTCGCTCATCGGCGCCAGCAGCGGCAGCGTGTTGTCCGCGATTCGGACCGTCTCGTAGGCGATGGCGACGTTGCCCGCATCGAGGAGGGCCTGGGTGCACTCGCGCGAGGCCGCCAGGTGGAGGTAGGTGAACAGGGTCTGGCCCGGGCGTGCCCCCAGGCGGTGGTACTCCTCGGGCAGCGGCTCCTTCACCTTGCAGACGAGGTCCGCCCCGCCCCAGAGTTCGTCGACGTCCTCCACGATGGCGGCGCCGGTCCGGACGAAGTCGCTGTCCGACAGGGCCGATCCGTCCCCGGCACCTTTCTGGACCAGCACGGAGTGGCCCGCCGAGGTGAGTTCCCGTACTCCCGCCGGGGTGACCGCCACCCGGTGCTCGTCCTCCTTCACCTCTGTCGGCACTCCGACAATCATCGCTACTCCTCGATGTTGCTCATCACGTGCTTCACCCGCGTGTAGTCCTCGAAGCCGTACATGGAGAGGTCCTTGCCGTAGCCCGATCGCTTGAAGCCTCCGTGGGGCATCTCGGCCACCAGCGGGATGTGGGTGTTGATCCACACGCACCCGAAGTCGAGGTCACGGGCCAATCGCATGGCGCGGCCGTGATCACGGGTCCAGACCGAGGAGGCGAGCCCGTACTGGACGCCGTTGGCCCACGCGAGCGCCTCGGCCTCGTCGCTGAACTCCTGGACCGTGATGACGGGACCGAAGACCTCCGACTGGATCATCTCGTCGTCCTGGCGCAGCCCGGCCACCACCGTGGGCGCGAAGCAGAAGCCGCGGTCCCCCACCGGGCTGCCGCCGGTGACGACCGACGCGTGCGCCGGCGTGCGCTCGAGGAAACCGCGGACCCGGTCCAACTGCATGGCATTGTTCAACGGTCCGTAGTCCGCCGCCTCGTTGTCCGTGCCGCCGACGGTCGTGCCCCGGGCCTGCTCCACCAGCGCGTCCAGCAGATCCTGGTGCACCGACGGCCCGGCGAGGACACGCGTCGCCGCGGTGCAGTCCTGCCCGGCGTTGAAGTAGCCGGCGCCAGCGATGCCCTCGGCCGCCGCTGCGGGATCGGCGTCGTCGAACACGATGACCGGTGCCTTGCCCCCCAGCTCCAGGTGCACGCGTTCAGCGTCGACGCCGCCGCGGCCGCGACCTCCATGCCCGCCCGCACCGAGCCCGTGACCGACACCATGGCCGGGGTCTCGTGTTCGACGAGGGCGCGGCCGGTTTCGCGGTCGCCGCAGACGACGTTGAACACGCCCGGGGGAAGGTGCTCGGCCATGATCTCGGCCATCAGCAACGCCGTCGCGGGAGTGGTGTCGGACGGCTTGAGCACCATGGTGTTCCCCGCGGCCAGCGCGGGGGCGAACTTCCACGCGGCCATCATCATCGGGTAGTTCCACGGCGTGACGGCGCCGCACACGCCGACGGGCTCACGGCGGATGAACGAGGTGTGTCCGCTCATGTATTCCGCCGCGGCCAGGCCCTGCAGGTGACGGGCGGCCGATCGCAAAAAAACGGATCTGGTCGATCATCGGCGGGATCTCTTCGTCCATCGTCAGCTGGTACGGCTTGCCGGTGTTCTCGCACTCCGCCCGCACGAGATCCTCGGCCCTCGCCTCGAGCGCGTCCGCGATGACGGATGAGCGCCAGGCTGCGCTCCGACGGCGTGGTGCGACGCCACCCGGCGAACGCTGTCCGCAGCGGTGCGCAAGGCGAGGTCCACGTCGGCCCGACCGGAGACCGGCGCCTCGGCGAAGGTCTCGCCGGTGCTCGGGTCGACCAGCGGGGCGACGAGGGCCGTCATCGGCGTCGCGGGAGGTCCCTCCGATGAAGTTCTGCAACCGGCGCATGCGGCTCCCCTCTGCTCGTCGGACCTCTTTGGCCCAGGCTACTTACGGGAGCAGGCCTCACAAGCGTTTTCGCAAGAATCGGGCCCCGGCGTGACTAATTCTGCTTGACTGAGGACTGTTTCATGACACAATTCTGCACAACCTCGGGTTCCCGCCCGGGTTGATCAGTCACGAGCGAGGTGGGCGATGCCCGAGACGAACGGGCCGGCGGAGGCGGGGGCCTCGGGCGAGGCCGCCTCTTCGTCCGGCACCCTGCTCGATGCGCCCAACCGCGCCATCATCGAGGCGCTCCAGCGCGACGGGCGCCAGCCCTACGGCGCCATCGCCGAGGAGGTCGGCCTCTCGGAAGCGGCGGTGCGGCGGCGCGTCCAGCGGCTGCGCGAGGCGGGAATCATGCAGATCGTGGCGGTGACCGACCCGCTCCAGCTCGGCTTCACCCGCCAGGCCATGGTCGGGATCTCGGTCGAGGGCGACGTGCGCCAGGTGGCCGAGAAGCTGTCCGCCGTCAACGAGGTCGACTACGTGGTGATGTGCGCCGGCTCGTTCGACCTCCTGGCCGAGGTCGTGTGCGAGGACGACGAGCGGCTCCTCCACGTGCTGAACGACTCCGTGCGCACCATCCCAGGGGTGCGAGCCACCGAGACGTTCCTCTACCTCAAGCTCGCCAAGCAGACGTATACGTGGGGGACGCGCTCGACGCGCTGCCCGAGTGGAGGACCGATGAGCAGCTCCAACCCGGAGAATTCGAACCTGAACGAACAGGCGCGCCGGCATCTCTGGATGCACTTCAGCCGGATGGCGACCTACGAGGACCACGAGGTGCCGGTCATCGTGCGGGGCGAGGGCGCATGGGTCTGGGATCAGCACGGGAAGAAGTACCTGGACGGGCTGGCCGGCCTGTTCACCTCCCAGATCGGGCACGGCCGAACCGAGCTGGCCGAAGCCGGCGCCAAGCAGGCGGAGACGCTCGCCTACTTCCCGCTGTGGACCTACGCCCACCCGAGGGCGATCGAGCTCGCCGAGCGGGTCGCCGGCTACGCACCGGGCGACCTCAACCGCGTCTTCTTCACCACCGGCGGCTCCGAAGCGGTCGAGTCGGCCTGGAAGCTGGCGCGCCAGTACTTCCGGCTGACCGGCCAACCCCAGCGCACCAAGGTGATCAGCCGCTACATCGCGTACCACGGGACCTCCATGGGCGCGCTCTCCATCACCGGCATTCCCGACCTGCGCACCCCGTTCGAGCCGCTGGTGCCGGGCACGGTGAAGGTGCCCAATACGAACTTCTACCGGGCCGAGGTCTTCGCCGACGACGAGGTGGCGTTCGGGCGGTGGGCGGCGGACGAGATCGATCGGGCGATCGTGCGGGAGGGTGCCGACACGGTCGCCGCCGTCTACCTGGAGCCGGTGCAGAACGCCGGCGGCTGCTTCCCGCCCCCACCGGGGTACTTCGAGCGGGTCCGCGAGATCTGCGACCGCCACGGGGTGCTGCTGGTCTCCGACGAGGTCATCTGCGCCTTCGGCCGCCTGGGCCAGTGGTTCGGCGCGCTCCGCTACGCGTACCAGCCCGACATCATCACGGTGGCCAAGGGCCTCACTTCGGGCTACGCGCCGCTGGGGGCGATGATCGCGTCCGACCGCCTGATGGAGCCCTTCCTGCAGCCGGGCTCGTCCTTCCTGCACGGGTTCACCTTCGCCGGCCACCCGGTGAGCTGCGCGGTGGCGATGGCCAACCTCGACGTCTTCGAGGGCGAGCAGATCCTCCAGCACGTCCAGGCGACGGAGGACTCGTTCCGCGGCGCCCTCGAGAACCTCTACGACCTGCCGATCGTGGGCAACGTCCGCGGCGCCGGCTTCTTCTGGGGGATCGAGCTGGTGAAGGACAAGGAGACGCGCCAATCCTTCGACGACGAGGAGTCGGAGCGCCTGCTGCGGGGCTACCTCTCCGGCGCACTCTTCGAGGCCGGCCTCATCTGCCGGGCGGACGACCGCGGCGACCCCGTGGTCCAGCTCTCGCCGCCGCTCATCTGCGGCCAGGAGGAGATCGAGTTCATGGAACAGACGCTGCGCGCCGTGCTCGGCGAGGCGTGGCGCCGGATGTAGCGACGCCGGGCGCGGGTCGAGGCCGAGGCGGCGGCGCAGGCGACGCGGCCCCCTCGGGGTACCAGCGCCTCTCCCTGTGGTGGGAGGCCGTGCCCGCCCCGCTCCCGGCCCGCCCGACCCTGACCGAGGACCTCGGAGTCGACGTCTGCATCGTGGGCGCGGGCTTCACCGGCCTCTGGACGGCCCATGCGCTGGCCCAGGCGGACCCGGCACTGCGGATCGTCGTGCTCGAACGCGAAGTGGCCGGGTTCGGTGCGTCGGGCCGGAACGGCGGCTGGTGCTCCGCACTGTTCGCGACGTCCGACGCCGCGCTGGAGCGGCGCCACGGACACGACGCCATGGTCGCCATGCGCCGGGCCATGCAGGCGACGGTCGACGCTGTGGGCACGGCGGCGGTGGCGGAAGGGATCGACTGCCACTTCGCGAAGGGCGGGTCGATCGACCTGGTACGAAGCGAGGCTCAGCAGGCCCGGGCGCGGGCCGAGGTGGACGAGGCGCGCGCCCGCGGGTTCGGCGAGGAGGACCTCCGCTGGCTTGGCCCGGACGAGACGCGGCGCGGTGCAATGCCGACGGGGTCATCGGTGCCACCTTCACGCCCCACTGCGCCGCGTTGCAGCCGGCGCTCCTCGCCCGTGGCCTCGCCGAGGCGGTCGAGCGGCGCGGCGTGCGCATTCACGAGCACACCGAGGTCACCGCCATCACCAGCGGCCCCGGACCGGGTGGCCCCACGGTCACCACCGCCGGTGGCACCGTCCGGGCGGAGGTCGTCGTGCGGGCGACCGAGGCCTGGACGCCCACGCTCCCCGGTCTCCGGCGCGAGCTCGTGCCCGTCTACTCGCTGATGGTGGCGACCGAGCCCCTGTCCGACGACTTCTGGTCGGATGCGGGCCTGGCCGGACGCGCCACCTTCGCCGACCACCGTCACATGATCATCTACGGGCAGCGCACCGTCGACGGGCGCATTGCGTTCGGTGGCCGCGGCGCGCCCTATCACTACGGGTCGGGCGTACGGCCGTCCTTCGACCGGGAGCCCGAGGTGCACGCGCTGCTACGCCGGACCGTGGTGGAACTGTTCCCGGCCCTGGCCGGCATCCGCTTCACCCACGCCTGGGGCGGCCCGCTCGGCATCCCGCGCGACTGGCACTCGTCGGTGGGCTTCGACCGCCCCAGCGGCTTGGCTTGGGCCGGCGGCTACGTGGGCGACGGCGTCGCGACGACCAACCTCGCCGGCCGCACGCTGGCCGACCTCATCACCGGAGCCGACACCGACCTGACGAGCCTGCCCTGGGTCGGCCACCGCTCGCCCCGCTGGGAGCCCGAGCCCCTGCGCTGGCTCGGCGTGAACGCCGGGCTGTGGACGATGAGGCTGGCCGACCGCAGCGAGGTGAAGCGGGGGCGGCCGAGCCGCGTCCGCGCACGCCCTGGGACGACTCCTCGGGCAATGAGGGATCGCGCGGTGCCACAATCACCGCCGTGCACGAGACGCCCATCGAGGCCATCACGAAGCTCGTCTACACCTACGCCGAGCGGATAGACGCCGGGGACTTCGACGGCGTCGCCGACGTGTTCGAGCGCGCCACGCTCACCTTCGAGGGCTACGGCGAGGCGGTCGCCGGACGAGAGGCCATCGCGCGCCTGTACGAGCGGAGCACGCGCCGTTACGAGGACGGAACTCCTTACACCAAGCATGTAATGACCAACGTGCTGGTTGACGTGGACGATACGGGCGACTCGGCCACCAGCCGCTCGTACTTCACCGTGCTCCAGGCCGTGCCGGGCGCGCTCGCCCTCCAGCCGGTCATCGCCGGACGCTACCGCCACGGCTACGCGTGGGATGACGACGGTTGGCACGTTGTCACCATGCATGTCACGATCGACCTCGTTGGAGACCTGAGCCACCACATGCTCTTCGACCTCGCGCCATAAGCCATGAAGCTCACGCTCACCTACGGCTGGGACAGCACGCCCGACGAGTTCTGGGCGCTGTACTACGACCCGGACTACACCGTCCGGCTCCACCTGGAGAGCCTGGGGTCGACCTCGGCCGAGATCGTGTCGCAGGAAGGCGACCTCTCGAGCGGGCTGGTGCGGACCCTCAGCTACGGGCAGCGCCCACCGATGCCCGGCCCGGTGCGCAAGATCTTCGGCGAGGAGGTCGTGACCACCGAGGTCAGCACCTTCGACCCTCGGACCTCGACGACGACCTTCGTGATGACGCCGGGCACCATGGCCGACAAGACCCACATTGAGGGCTCTATCGAGCTGGCCGTCGAGGGCGGCATCACCATCGAGACCTTCACCCTGGAGGCCCGGGTGAAGATCTTCGGGGCCGGCCCCATCGTGGAGCGCTTCATTGAGCACACCGCCCGCGAGATGCAGGAGAAGTCGGTCGCCTTCATGCGGTCCGAGCTCGGGGGCTGAGTCCGGGGCCGCACCGCCCCGCGGCGTCGAGCGGGTTGACAGGGGCTGCAGTAGCTTCGTCCGACGGAGCGAGGCGGCAGCGACCCGGGACGTTGCCTTGGCCGGAGGAGCCGATATGCAACTAGCCGATGCGACGAGTGGCGGTTTCCTCGCCTTGTGGACGGTCGTCTACGTGGTCCTGCTGGTGACCCTGGGCATCCTGTCCATCCGGAAGGGACACTGGGTGATGTTTCTCGTCGGATTCTTCATCCCGCTCTTCTGGTTCGTCGGTGCGCTCCTGCCGAGGCGGCGCTGAGGGCAGGTGCCGGTACCCACCGCATAGGGTCGCCATCCGTCAGTACCGCCGGTTGAGACGTCCCAAGAAGCCGAAGAAGACCGAAGTGGCAGGCCGGCGTGGACAACATGTCTCCGTGGTATGCGCTGGCGCTGGCGCCGTTCGCACAGACTTGGGCCCTCGTCGCGGCGGGCGCCGCGACCGTGGTCGAGGCGAAACTCTCCTCGTGGGCGGACTACCTCCTGTTGGTCTACTTCTGTCTGCTCGCGTCGGCGCCCTATCTCGTGCTGGAGATGTATGCGACGACCCGGCCCGAGCAGACACAGGAGTTCCTCGCTCGACTGCGCACCTGGATCGACGCACACACCGACCAGCTCATCCTCTGGCTGTCGCTCTTTGGTCGGTCTGTGGCTCATCGTCACGTAGCTTCTCGAGGCCGTCCTCGGGCTCGGGACACCATCTGCGCCCCGTGCGTGGCGGGCGTTCACGCGGAGCCCAGCCGCGCCGTCGCGCTTGACCTGGCGCTCGCCAGCACCAAAGGTAAGAGCCGACAACGATCGGTCGCTCGCCAGGGACGCGCGCCGAGCTGACAGCGCGGAACACGGGGACGACCGACCGGGGAGTTGCCGGGGGGGCAGCGCCCGACCCCTGGCCTAGCCCGCCGGCAACAGGCGCCTCCCCGCCGTCTCCGCCGAGGCGACGACAAGGGAGGCAACGCGGTGACGGTCACCGAGGGCTACGCCGAAGACCTCGCGGTCATCCACGACCCGGGGTTCAAAGAGCCGTTCCACGTCGAGCAGCACGGGATCGACTTCATCCCCGAGAGCGAACGCTGGGCCAGCCCGAGGGACGTGGGCGGCATGTGGGCGGGAGCCAGCGTCCAGATCGAGTACTTCATCTACGGCGCCATCCTCATGACCTTCGGGCTGACGTTCGCCCAGGTGGTCATCATCATCGTCCTGGGCAACCTGTCCTATCTTCTTGCTCGGGCTGTGCTCGCTGCAGGGGCCGAACGCCGGCACGACCGTCTTCGCCATCAACCGGGCGCCCTTCGGACCGAACGGCTCGCGTCCCATCTCGTTCTTCAACTGGGTCACCCAGATCGGTTTCGAGGTCGAGGGCCTCATCCTCATCGTGGGCGCCGGTCTCGTCCTCATGATCAAGGCGGGCTACCTGCCGGGCGACCCGGCCAAGGTCGTCCTCGTCATCGTCGCCGTGCTGATCCAGGGGATCCTGCCCTTCTTCGGCCACGCCGCCATCCTCAAGACGCTGCGCTGGCTCGTGCTGCCCTTCGTGATCCTCTTCGCCATCCTCCTCGGCTTCGCCGTCCCGCACGCCAACGTCCACGTCGTCAAGCTCAGCGGCGACTGGCAGGCCTTCATGGAGGCGCTGGCCTTCACCATCGCGCTGAGCGGGCTCGGCTGGACCGAGAACGGCAACGACTACACGCGCTACTGCCCGACCGACACGTCCAAGAAGGGAATCGTCGGCTGGGTCTTCCTCGGCACCGCCGTGCCCGAGATCCTGATCATGACGCTGGGCGCCTACGTCGGTACCTTCGTGCTCAAAATCGGAACGGGCTCCGGAGGCCTCCTCCCCTTCGCCCACACGAGCGCCATCCCGGCCTGGTTCGTCGTGGTGTTCCTGCTGTTCGCCGTCGTGCAGATCTTCGGGATCAACAGCCTCGACATGTACTCGTCGGGCGTGACCCTCCAGGCCATCGGCGTACCGGTGAAGCGCTACCAGGCCGTGCTCGTCGACTGCGTCATCGCCTTGGGCGTCACCATGTACGCCATCTTCGAGCGCGTCCTTCACCCAGTACCTGTCGGACTTCGTCGACATCGTCATCATCTGGATCGCGCCCTGGAGCGCCATCTTCCTGGTCGACTGGGTCCTGCGCCGGTACCGATACGTGCCGAGCGAGCTGCAGAAGACCGGGCGCGACTCCTTGTACTGGCGCAAGGGAGGCGTCCACTGGCCGGCCTGGGTGGCCCAGCTGATCGGCATGTTCGCGGCCATCTCGGCACTATCGGCCACGTTCCACCTTCCGGTGAACCTCAACCTGGTCACGTACCACACCCGTGACGCCTTCGGCTTCGGTGCCGACTTCAGCATCTTCCTCGGCATGGCCGTCGGCGGGCTCGTCTACCTGATCCTTGCCCGCCGCGGCGTGCGCAACGAGGCCGACACCCAGGTGCTGTTGCTGCAAGAGGAAGGACCGCTGACGCCTTGAACGGGCCTGACCGCCTCAGCCCCAGTCCTCGACCAGTCCCCCCTGTCCGTCGGGGTGGAACAGGGGCATGGCGCCCAGCGTCCGCACGAGGGCCGCGTCCTCGCCCAGCGCCTGCTTCCAGCCGCCCCCCTCTGTCATCAGTGTCCCGATCACGACCGGCTCGGCGTCCATCCGGCGCACCAGCCGGAGCGCCGAGGACAGGGACGCGCCCGTCGAGATCACGTCGTCGACCACCGCGACGCGCCGCCCGCGCACCGCCTCGACCCGTGCCGGGTCCATGCGGAGCTTCTGGGGCGCGTCCGTCGTGATGGAGTACACCGGTTCGGCCCAGCGTCTCACCCAGATGGATCTTGGGCGTCTTGTGCAGTATCACGTAGTCGTCCAGCCCCAGCGCCCGGCTCGCCTCGATCGCCAGCGGGATCCCCATGGTGGCCACCGACACCACGATCTCGGGCCGAGCCGGGCGCATCAGGTCGGCCAGCTCGCGGCCCGCCGTCTCCGCGAACGAGACGCCCATGTCGACACAGATGAGCAGCGCGATGGTCAGGTCGTCGTTCAGCTGGACGAGTGGGAGCTGGACGGTCTGGCTCCCCACCGTGGTCGTGTAGGTGCCGTCGGCGGTGGTGGTCATGACGCGCCCGCGAGCATAGGTGTCCGCACCACTCCCACTGCCGGCCTGGCGCCGGTGGCGCGCTCCGACGCCGCCCTGTAGAACCGCGGCACCGGAAAGGGGCCCCGTTGGACGACGTGCCGAAGGCAACTCGCCGAACCGGCTCGACGGCGCGGTGCCTCGATCCCCGCCTGCTCCGCTACGCGCACGGCACCCGCCGCTTCCTCGCCCTCGCCGTCGCCGTCGGCGGCCGTTACCGCACTGCTTGGTGGTCGCCCAGGCCTGGCTGATCGCCCAGGTGGTCGCCGGCGCCTTCCTCCACCATCGGTCCCCGCGGCGCTCCGCGGCGACCTCGCTCTCTTGCTCGCCGTCGTCGCCGGCCGGGCCATCCTGGCCTGGGCGACCGAGCGCGCCGCCCAGAGGGCGCTCCGCCTCGGCCAAGTCCGACCTGCGCCGCGCCGCGGCCGAACGAGTCGCCGACCTCGGGCCCGAAGCACTGCAGCGCCGCGACCCCGGCCAGCTCACCGTGCTGCTCACCGGCGGCATCGATGCCCTCGACGGCTACTTCTCCCGGTACCTCCCCCAGCTGTTCCTGGCCGTCATCGTCCCGGTCACCATCATCGCAGTCGTGGCGGGCGCGGACTGGGTCAGCGCCGTGATCATCGCGGTGAGCCTGCCGCTCATCCCACTCTTCATGGCACTCGTCGGGCGCCACCACACGAGACCGCACGCAGGCCCGGCATGCGCTCCCTACAACGGCTGGCCGGCCACTTCCTCGACGTGGTCGCCGGGCTGCCCACACTCAAGGTCTTCGGGCGCGCCAAGGCACAGGCCCGTGCCGTCGCCGAGGTCACCGACCGCTACCGCACCGCCACGCATGGCCACGCTCCGCTTGACCTTCCTGTCCTCGCTTGTGCTGGAGCTCTTGGCGACCGTCTCGGTCGCGCTGGTCGCGGTGGCCGTCGGTCTCCGGCTCCTCGGCGGGTCCCTCGACTTCCGCGACGCGCTCGTTCGTCCTCGTCCTTGCACCCGAGGCCTACCTGCCCCTGCGGGCGCTCGGCGCCAACTACCACGCCAGCGCCGACGGTGATCCGCGCCGCCGAAGAGGTCTTCGGGCTGCTCGACGACGCACCCGCAACCCCGGCCCCGCGCCGGCCGCACGCGCCGGGCCCTCGACACCTCCATCCGCATCTCGGGCCTCGAGATCACCTATCCCGGCCGGTCCGTCCCCGCCCTCCACCAGGCCGACCTGGTCGTGGAACCGGGGGAGACGGTCGCGTTCGACGGGCCCGAGCGGGTGCGGCAAGTCGACTCTGCTCGCCGTCGTTCTTGGGCTCTGCCGCCCGTCGTCGGGGCAGATCCTTCTCGGCGGGGTGGACCTGTACGATCTCGACCTCGACGACTGGCGCGCCCGTCTGGCCTGGGTCCCCCAGCGGCCCCACCTCTTCGCCCGCTCCGTCGCCGACAACGTCCGGCTGGGACGGCCGGACGCGACCGACGACCAGGTCTGGGCCGCCCTCGAGGCTGCCGGGCTGGACGCCGTCGTCCGTCGCCTGCCGCACGGCGCCGACACCCTCCTCGGGGACGGCGGCTCCGGCCTGTCGGCGGGGGAACGCCAGCGCGTCGCATTGGCCCGAGCCTTCGTGCGCGACGCGCCACTACTCCTCCTGGACGAGCCGACCGCCGGACTCGACGGCGAGACGGAGGCCGAGCTGCTGGCCACGGTGCGCCGGCTGCTCCCGGGCCGCACGGCGCTCATCGTGGCCCACCGGCCTGCGCTGGCCGCCCTCGCCGACCGGGTCGTCGAACTGCCGGGCGCATTGGTGGCGACGGCATGACCGATCGGCGCGTCGGTCGCCCGGACCCTCGGCATCGCTCGCCCCGCCCGAGTGCGGCTGGCCGAGGCGTCGCTCGCTCGGCGCCGGCGCCATCGGCGCTTCCATCGCCCTGATGGGCACCTCGGCCTGGCTGATCTCCCGGGCGGCGCAGCACCCGACCGAGGCGTCGCTCACGCTGGCCATCGTCGGCGTGCAGTTCTTCGGCCTGTCGCGCGGTTTCTTCCGCTACGGCGAACGCCTGGTCGGACACGACGCCGCGCTGCGCGTCCTCGCCGACCTCCGCGTCCGCGTTTACGAAGGCCTCGAGTCCGTCGCGCCCGACGGCGTGCCGCTCTTCCGACGGGGCGACCTGGTGGCGCGGGCCGTCGACGACGTCGACTCGCTGCAGGACGTCGTGCTCCGGGTCATCCAACCCTTCGCGGTGGCCGCGCTCGTCGGAGCCGCCACGGTGGCCGTCCTGTGGGCGATCCTCCCGAGCGCCGGCGTCGTGCCGCTGGTCGGCGCTCCTTCTCGCCGCCACGGCAGTGCCGTGGTTCACCGGGCGCCTCGCCGCCCGTGCGGAGTCACGACAGGCGACGGCGCGCGGCGAGCTCAGCGCCGCCGTGGTCGACCTCGTGGAGGGCGCACCGGAGCTCATCGTCATGGGCGCCGCGTCGCAGCAGCTCGACTTCGTCGTGGACGCAGACGCGGCGGTTGCGCACGGTGGCCAGGCGGAGTGCGGGCACCGCGGGCATCGGCCTCGGCGTTGACGACGGCGCTGGCCGGGCTGGCCAGCTGGGGTGCCCTGACCCTCGGTGTCGGAGCCGCCCACGCCGGCTCGCTCAACGGCGCGCTGCTCGCCGTCCTGGCCCTGGTCCCGCTCGCGGCGTTCGAGCTCGTCTCCCCGCTGCCTGCCGCGACCCAGGCGCTCCAGCGCTCCCGTGTCGCCGCCGGCCGGGTCTTCGCGGCCATGGAGCAACCGCCCCTCGTCGTCGACCCGACGACGCCGGCCGCGCTCCCGCCGGGCCCGCATCGGCTCCGGGCCCGCGGACTGTCGGCGTCGTACCCCGGCGCTGGCGGCGCTGCCGGTCGCTTCGCGTCTGCGGCGTCGACCTGGACCTGGAACCGGGACGGCGTCTCGCCCTCGTCGGACCGAGCGGCGCCGGCAAGTCCACCCTGGCGGACGTGCTCGTGCGCTTCCTGCCGGCCGACGCCGGCACCGTGCTGCTCGACGGCGTGCCCACCGATCGGCTGGCCGCGGACGACGTGCGGCAGGTCGTCGGGCTGGTCGAGCAGACGCGCCCATCTGTTCGACACGACGCTGGCCGAGAACCTCCGCGTCGGGCGGCGTTCGGCCACCGACGCCGAACTCGAAGGCGTCCTCGGCCGGGTCGGCCTGGGCGGGTGGTTCGCCGAGCTGCCCGACGGGCTCTCCACGCGGGTCGGTCCAGCCGGGTCCCGGCTCTCGGGCGGACAACGCCAGCGGGTCGCGGTCGCCCGAGCGCTGCTGGCCGACTTCCCGCTGCTCGTGCTCGACGAGCCGGCCGAGCACTTGGACCCGCCCGCGGCGGACGCGCTCACCGCGGATCTGCTTGCACTGACCGAAGGCCGCAGCACGCTGCTCATCACGCACCGCCTGCGCGGTCTCGAACAGGTCGACGAGATCATCTTCCTGGCCGACGCTCGCGTCGTCGAACGGGGCACCCACGACGCGCTCCTGGAGCTCGGGGGCCGTTACGCCGGCGCCTGGTGGGAGGAGCGACTGAACGATCGACCCGTCGCCGCGCGGTCCCTTCCGCCCCCGGGCTCACGGCCGCCTCCAACGAAGGGAGTGAGACTCCATGAACCTCGACCTCGCCCGCTGGCAGTTCGCGATGACGAGCATCTACCACTTCCTCTTCGTGCCGGTGACGATCGGCCTGGCGTTCCTCGTCGCGCTGCTCGAGACCGCGTGGTACCGCAACGGCGACGAGACCTACCGCCGCCTGGCCCGATTCTTCGGGGCCCTGTTGCTGATCAACGTTGCCATCGGCGTGGTCACCGGACTGATTCAGGAGTTCGAGTTCGGCATGAACTGGTCGGCCTACTCGCGCTTGGTGGGCAACGTGTTCGGCGGGCCGCTCGCTATGGAGGGCCTGGTGGCCTTCTTCCTCGAGTCCACCTTCCTCGGCCTCTGGATCTTCGGCTGGAACCGCCTGTCGAAGAAGGCGCACCTCGTCACCATCTGGCTGGTCGCCCTCGGGACGATTCTGTCGGCCGCCTTCATCATGGCGGCCAACTCCTGGATGCAGCATCCCGTCGGCTACACCACCAACCCGCATACCGGAGAGCCGCAGCTCACGAACATCTGGGCCCTCTTCACGAACCCGGCCTTCGTCTGGGGCTATCCACACGTCCTGCTGGCGTCACTGGTGACGGGCAGCGCCATCATGCTCGGCGTGTCCGCCTGGCACATGCGGCGGGAGGAGGCCCTCGGCACGTTCCGGCGGGCTGCCGTGATCTCGCTGGCGGTGCTCCTCCCGTCCATCATCCTGGCCATCTTCGTGGGCAGTGAGCTCGGCGTGGTGGAGGAGAAGTACCAGCCGATGAAGATCGCCGCCGCGGAGGCGCTCTGGAACACCTGCCCGTCGCACTGCTCCTTCTCTGCCTTCCAGATCGGCGGCGGTAACAACGACAAGACCCCGACGCAGATCATCAACATCCCCAGCCTGCTGTCCATCCTGGCCACCAACTCGCCTAACGGCGAGGTCCAGGGGATGAACCAGCTCAACGCGCAGTACCAGAAGGAATTCGGGCCGGGGAACTACGTGCCGAACGTCTTCATCCAGTACTGGTCGATGCGGGTCATGGCCTACTTGGCGACGTTGATCTGCACTGTTCGCGGTGTGGGGCGGATGGCTGCTCTACCGCAGGAAACTCGACCAGGCCAAGTGGTTCCTCCGAATAGCCCCCTGGGTGGTGATCGTGCCCTTCCTCATCAACACCGCCGGCTGGATGCTCACCGAGAACGGCCGTCAACCCTGGATCGTCCAAGGCCTGATGAAGACCGCCAACGGCGTGTCGCCCTCGGTGTCTGCGACGGACATCTGGATCTCCATCGTGGTCTTCCTCGTGATCTTCGTGGCGCTCGGCGTGGCGGACACCTGGCTGATGATCCGCTACGGCCGCCGCCCCCTCGGCCAGGACCCGCTGGCCAAGGTCACGTCACCCGAGGGCACCGGCGGTCTGCCGTCCGACTACGACGCGGAGTCGGCCGACGAGGACGAGTCGGCCCTCGTCTACTAGGAGACAGCATGACACTCGGAGACTTCTGGTTCATCGTCGCCGCGCTCTTCTGGGTCGGCTTCTTCATCCTGGAGGGGTTCGACTTCGGAGTCGGCATGCTCCACTCGTTCCTCGGACGGACCGACACCGAGCGGCGGGTGCTGGTCAACACCATCGGGCCGGTCTGGGACGGCAACGAGGTGTGGCTGATCGTGGCCGGGGCCGTGCTCTTCGCCGCCTTCCCCGGCTGGTACGCCACCATGTTCTCTGCGCTGTACCTGGCGGTCGTGCTCCTACTGGTCGCGCTCATGGTGCGCGGCCTCACCTTCGAGTACCAGCGCAAGTTCGACGACCCCCGCTGGCGGTCGTTCTGGCGCTGGGGCATGACGATCGGGAGCGCACTCATCCCGTTCCTGATCGGCGTGGCGCTGGGCGACCTGCTGCATGGCCTGCCGATCAACACTCAGCACGATTTCACGGGCAGTTTCTGGAACCTGCTGACGCCCTTCGGTCTGTGGACGGGCCTGACGCTCACGGTGCTGTCGGTGCTGATGGGAGCGACCTACCTCACGCTGAAGACCACCGGTGAGCTGCACGAGCGGGCACGACGTGCCGCCGCCAGCATCGGAGGCGTGGCCGTGCTCGTGTCGTTCGGGTTCATGACCTGGATCCACGTCGGCCTGAGCACCGGCTTCGTCCCCGAGCCGATGGAGGCCTTCGCGCTGATGGCGATCATCGCCGCCGCCTGGCTGGCCCACGAAAGGGCCGACGGGTGGGCCTTCATGGCGGCCGCCGTCGGCATCGGGGGAACGGTGGGGTCCCTCTTCACCGAGCTCTTCCCCCGGGTGATGATCTCCACGACCAACGCGGCCTACAACCTGACGGTGGGCAACACCGCCAGCCCGTCCTACACGCTGAAGGTGATGACGGTCGTCGTGGTGATCTCGCTGCCGGCGGTCGTCGTGTACCAGGCCTGGAGCTACCACATCTTCCGGGCGCGGCTGTCGGCACCCAAGGTCGGAGACGACGAAGGCGCGGGAGCGCCGGTCTCACCTGCGAGCGCGGCACCGGGCGCTCCCGCGCCCTCGTCCTGAGGGAGGTCGCGAAGTATCGAAGCGTCAGAGACCGGGGCTGCTCTGCATGATCCCGCCGTCGGCGAAGATCGTCGTCGCCGCGATGTAGCTCGCCCCATCGGACGCCAAGAACGCCACCACCGACGCGATCTCCTCGGGCTCGGCCAGGCGGCCGAGCGGGATGGCGCGGTTGAGCTTGGCCAGCGCTGCAGGGTCGGCCACGGTCTGGGCGTTGATCGGCGTGTCCACGGCGCCAGGCCCGACACCGACCACGAGATGTTGTGCGGCGCCAGCTCGACGCCCGCCGTCCTCGTCAGCATCCGCATGCCGCCCTTGGACAGGCAGTAGGGCGTGTTGCCCGGCATGGGCCAGTCCTCGTGGACGGAAGTCATGTTGATGATGCGGCCGCCCCCGCCCTGAGCGATCATCTGCTTGGCGGCAAGTTGGGTCCCGAAGAACGCGCTCTTCAGGTTGATGGCGAGGACCTTCTCGTATTGGGCCTCGGTCGTGTCGAGGATTGACGTCCGGGTCTCGATGCCCGCGTTGTTCACCATGACGTCGAGCCGGCCGAAGGTCGAGACTGCGGTGTCGATCATCCGCTGGAGGTCGTCGACCTTGGAGACGTCCGCCTCGACTCCGACCGACTTCTCGCCGAGGCCGGCGATCTTGCGTTCGAGGTCTTCGGTGGCCTGCTCGTTAGCTACGTAGTCGATGACGACGCTCGCACCCTTCTCCGCCAACGCCAGCACCACGGCCTTGCCGATCCCCGTGTTGCCCCCGGTGACGATGGCGACCTTGCCCTCCAGCTCTTCAGCCATAGCAGACCTCCGATCCACGCCCGAACGGGCGGCGTCGAGCGATGCCCGTACGCTACCGGCCCGGCCGCTCGACGCGACGGGACTCCCGGCATCCGGCGCCGGCCTCGGATTCTTGTGGCATCGGAATTCCCGTGCCGTCACATTTGACCTGTCCCATGTGAAGTGACCGAAGGATCCCCTTGTGAGCCGGCGCAGGGATCCATAGCATCGGCGACGATGCCGGAGGACACTGCCGCCAGGGGGCAGTCGCAGAACTTCCCCCCGATCGCCGACTACGGATTCCTGTCGGACTGTGAGATCAACTGCCTGGTGGCACCCGACGGCTCCGTCGAATGGCTCTGCCTGCCCCGGCCGGACTCGCCGAGCATTTTCGGTGCGCTGCTCGACCGCACGGCCGGCAACTTCCGGTTCGGGCCGATGAATACCCACGTCCCGCACCACCGTCGCTACATCCCCGGGACCATGGTGCTGGAGACGACCTGGCACACGCCGACCGGTTGGCTGCTCGTGCAGGACCTCCTCGTGGTGCAGCGGGTCAGCGACGGGACGCGCCGCGCCGATTACCAGCGCGCCCCGGCGATGCCGCGCCCACGGGCACCCTCCTCCGGATCGCCACCTGCATCGAGGGTCACGTCGACGTGGTGATCAACGCCGTGCCGGTCTTCGAGTACGGCCTCAAACTCGGGACGTGGGACTACGACGGGGACGGCTACGAGGACATGACGGTATGCCCGCCCGACGGGGACCCCGTCGTCACCATGACGCTCGAGCCTCCGCCTCGGCCTCGGTCGGCCCGCGGGCCTACGGCCGCACGACTCTGGACAAGGGCGACGCCGCGTTCGTCTCGCTCGTCGTGGGCGGGGCTCCCGCCGGCGGACCTCGACGAGGCCCGGGCTCAACTCGATGAGACGGTTACCTACTGGCGGGACTGGCTTTCCAACGGCACCTTCCCCGACCACCCCTGGCGCAGCTACATGGAGCGCAGCGCGCTCACGCTCAAGGGCCTGAGCTACGCGCCTACCGGCGCCATCATGGCGGCCGCGACCACCTCCCTGCCCGAGACACCGGGAGGGGCGCGCAACTGGGACTACCGCTACACCTGGATCCGCGACTCGTCGTTCATGCTGCGCTCGCTCTACCGGCTCGGGTTCGACTGGGAAGCGCTCGAGTACTTCGCCTTCGTCATCGAGGCCCTCGGGGGAAGTAGCGGCGACTTCGAGCTCCAGATCATGTACGGCATCGACGGCCGCAAGGACCTGACCGAGCACACCCTCGACCATCTGTCCGGCTGGCGGAACTCGCGGCCGGTCCGCGTGGGAAACGGCGCCTGGGACCAGCACCAGAACGACGTCTGGGGCATGATCCTCGACGCCGTCGAGATCCATCTGCGGCAGGGGGCGTCGCAGATCGTGCGATCGACCTGGGAGGGCCTCAGCACCCTCGTCGATTCGGCCATCGCACATTCAGGCGAACCCGACCAAGGCATCTGGGAGATCCGAGGCGACCCCCAGCATTTCACTGCGTCGAAGGTCCTGTGCTGGGTGGCCATGGACCGGGGCGCCCAAATGGCGCGCACCCGCGCCGATCACGAGCGCGCCGAGCACTGGCGCAAGGCCGCAGACGACCTCCGCACCGAGATCCTCGACAAGGGCGTGAGCGTCAAGGGCCGGTTCCGTCAGCACTACGCCAACGAAGAGCTCGACGCGTCGCTGCTCCTCATCCCGATCCTCGGCTTCCTGCCGCCCGACGACGAGCGGGTGCGGGCGACGGTGCTGGCCATCGCCGACGAGCTCACCGAGGACGGACTGGTCCTGCGCTACAAGGTCGACACGACGGACACTGGGTTCGAGGGCAAGGAGGGCACCTTCACCATCTGCTCGTTCTGGCTCGTCACCGCGCTCTGCATGATCGGAGAGGAGGACCGGGCGCGGGCGCTGTGCCAGAAGTTGCTCAACTTCGCCGGTCCGCTCCAGCTCTACGCCGAGGAGATCGACGCCTCCACCGGCGAGCACCTGGGCAACTTTCCCCAGGCCTTCACCCATCTCGCCCTCATCGACGCAGTCGGCCGCCTGATTGAAGCGGAGCGCGCCGAGTCGCCGACATAGTGAGCGTCACGAGCACGGCCACGGCCCGCCACCGCGTGGTCGTGGTGGGCGGCGGGTTCGGAGGTCTCCCCGCCACGCGCCTGCTCGGCCGCGCCGCGGACATGGACATCACCCTCATCGACCGGCGCAACCACCACCTCTTCCAGCCGCTGCTGTACCAGGTCGCGACCGGCATCCTCTCTCCCGGCTCGATTTCGCCCGTATTGCGGCACAAACTCCGGCGGCTCCAGAACGTGCGCGTCGTCCTGGCCAGCGTGACCGGGTTTGACCTCGAACGGCGCGTGGTCCGCACGGCGTCGGTGCCCGGCGAATCGGACGAGTACCCCTACGACAGCCTCATCGTGGCGGCGGGAGCCGGGCAGTCCTACTTCGGGCACGACGAGTACGCCTTGATCGCCCCGGGCATGAAGACGATCGACGACGCGCTGGAGTTGCGGCGCCGCGTCTACGGCGCCCTCGAGATCGCCGAGACCATGTCGGTTCCCGCCCTGCAGCGGTTCTTCATGACCTTCGTCATCGTGGGGGCGGGGCCGACCGGGGTCGAGTTGGCCGGACAGATCCGCGAGCTGGCGTACCGCAGCCTCGCCCACGACTTCCGGTGTATCGATCCCAACGCGGTTCGGGTCATCCTCGTCGACGGCGGCAAAGAGCCGCTGGCCAACTTCGGCGACAACCTTTCCGCTCGCGCCATCAAAGAGCTCACGAAGATGGGGGTCGAACTCCACATGGGACTGCGAGTGGTCGGCGTCGACCCGCTCGGCGTCGACACGCAGGCGGCTGACGGCGACAAGGGTCGCTTCGAATGCGGCACGACCATCTGGGCCGCCGGCGTCCAGGCCTCGCCGCTGGCCGCCCTGCTGGCCGAGGCCACCGGGGCGGACACCGATCGGGCCGGCCGCATCTCCGTGCTGCCCGACCTCAGCCTGCCCGGACACCCAGAGGTCTTCGCCGTCGGCGACATGGTGTCCATCAACGATCTCCCTGGCGTCTGCGAGGTCGCCATGCAGGGGGGGCTGCACGCCGCCAACACCATCAAGCGGCGCCTGAAGGGAAAGGAGTCTGTCCCGTTCAAGTATCGCGACCTCGGCAGCGCGGCGGCGATCGGGCGCTTCAAGGCCATCGTGAGCGTGCGCGGGCTACGCCTGAGCGGGTTCCCCGGGTGGGTCGTGTGGATGTTCGTCCACCTCGCGTTCCTCAACGGCTTCGGCACGCGGTTCACCACGCTGTGGCGTTGGATGCGTTCCATGCTCGGGCGGGCCCGGCCCGAGCGGGTCTTCAGCGTCGGGCACACCGGCGGCGACTTGAGCCTCCCGGACGAGGTGAAGGCCAAGGTCATGCCGAAGGCGTTCCCGGTGTTGGAGGACACGGTGTCGTGGGAGGACCTCACCGACCGGATCGCGGCCGCGGAACGCCGGCCAGCGGCAGACGGGGGAGGCAGCGCAGAGGGAGGCGCCAGCCCGACGTGAACCGCCCCCGCCGCGTGTGGGCCATTACATTCGCCGGATGATCCTCGACCGATTCCTCGTCACCGACCAGGCCGCCGTCGTCACTGCGAGCGGGCGCGGTATCGGCGCCGCGACCGCCGTCGCCTTGGCCCAAGCCGGGGCCGACGTCGTCCTCGCGGCCCGCACGGAGGAGCAACTCCGCGAGACCGCGAAGCAGGTCGAGGCGGCCGGCCGGCGCGCCGTCGTCGTCCCCTGCGACCTGACCGACTTCGATCTTATGGCGTCGTTGGCGGACACGGCGTTCAAGGAGTTCGGCCGGCTCGACATCGTCGTCAACAACATGGGCGGCGCCATGCCCCGCCCCTTCCTCGACACCTCGCCTCGCTTCTTGGAGGAGGCCTTCCGTTTCAACGTCTCGGCCGGCCACGCCCTGCTGCGGGCCGCGGTGCCCCGCATGCTCGAGGGCGACCACCCCGGCGGGGCCGTCGTCAGCATATCGTCGGTGATGGGGCACGTGGGAGGCCGGGGCTACGTGGGCTACGGCACGGTCAAGGGCGCCCTCGAGCAGTACACCCGGCTGGTGTCCCGGGACTTGGCGCCGCGCATCCGGGTCAACGCCATCGGCGTCGGCTCGACCGCCACGTCCGCCCTCGACATCGTCATGTCCAGCGACGAGCTCCGCACCGCCATGGAAGAGGCCACGCCACTCAAGCGACTGGGCCAGGTCGACGACATCGCCGCCGCCATCCTCTACCTGGTGTCGCCCGCCGGCTCCTACGTCACCGGCAAGATCATCGAGGTCGACGGCGGCCTGCAGTCGCCCAACCTCGAGTTCCCCCTGCCTGACCTCTAGCGCAACCGAGCCGAAGGAGACCACCATGCCGTACCGCGTCGTGCAGTGGAGCACGGGCAACGTGGGCCGCCACGCGCTCGCGGGGATAAACGCCCATCCGGCGCTCGAGCTGGTCGGTCTCTTCGTGTCAAACCCGGACAAGGTGGGCCGGGACGCCGGCGAGCTGGCGGGCCTGGGCCGCGAGCTCGGTGTGACGGGGACGAGTGACACGGAGGCGTTGCTCTCGCTGAAGCCCGACTGCATCGTGCACACCGCCATGGCCGACGACCGGCTGGGCGAAGCCCTGGCCGACTTGGAACGCTTCCTGGCCGCCGGGGTCAACGTGGTGTCCTCCGGCCCGGTCTTCCTCCAATATCCCGACAAGGACGACCCCATGGCGGCCCCGTTGATCGCGGCGGCCAAGAAAGCGAGCGTCTCGCTCTTTGTCAACGGCGTCGACCCAGGATTCGCCAACGACGTCCTGCCGCTGGTGTTGACCGGCGTGTGCGAGCGGATCGAAGAGGTGCGGTGCTCGGAGGTGCTCAACTACAACACGTACAACCAGCCCATGGTGCTCTTCGAAATCATGGGTTTCGGCCGTGACCTGCACGGCGTGCCGATGCTGCTCGCGCCGGGCGTGCTGACGATGGCGTGGGGCAGCGTCGTTCGCCAGATCGCAGCCGGCCTCGGCGTGGCGCTCACCGACGGTGACGGAGTGGTACGAGCGCGAGGCGGCGCCCGAGGATTTTGAGGTACACGCGGGGACGATTAAGGAGGGGACGGCGGCCGCGCTGCACTTCGAGGTGCGCGGGATGGTGGGCGACAAGGCCGTCGTGGTGCTGGAGCACGTGACGCGGTTGCGGGACGATCTCGGTGCGGGCTGGCCCCAGCCGACGGGCCAGGGGTGCTACCGCGTCGAGATCACCGGCGAGCCCAACTACACACTTGACCTCCAGCTGATGGGCACCGACGGCGACCACAACACGGCCGGCCTGAAGGCCACAGCGATGCGGCTAGTCAACGCGACGCCAGCGGTTATCGCTGCGCCAGCGGGACTCGTGACGGCGCTCGACCTGCCACTCATCACCGGTAGGGGGCTCGTCGTCTGAGGCGTCCGATCGGAGAAGGAGGGATCCGTCGGCGCGTGCTGACGCATTCGCACCCCGGACGGGTCGGTCACGGCGACGTTGGCGAACTCAGTCAGCTGATCAGCCCTAGTGAGACGATCTCGCTCGTTTGCAGCACTGGCGTGATCGACGTGTCGTTGGCGACGTCGGCCAACACTTCCGCCGTCATCTCACTCGCCATCGCTGACTGCATGGCATCGCTCGACTGGAACGCGAAAGGTGCACTGCGGCCACATTGGGCCCGTTCACCTCTCGGTCGATCTCGGCGCTGAAGCGGAGCCGCGGTCTGCCCGTGGCGGAGAGTCGCCGCTATGGCGTCGGGGCACGGGATGCGCGTAACAACCTCTGCGTCGACGCCCACTACTCCTTGACTAAGCCTGGTATCCCTCAGGCCATTGCTGAAGCGCCCACATGTTGCCGTCCGGGTCACTGAAATAGGAGTAGAGGACGCCGCCCATGTCGTCGACATCGCTCAGTTCGATGCCGCGCTCGGTCAGGGCGGCACGGGTGACGGCCATGTCGGCGACGACGAGATGGAGGCCTTTGACAGAGCCTGGGACCATGTCTGTAATCGGGCCCATACCGGTGCCGAAGACGACGGCGCAGCTCGACCCCGGCGGAGTGAGCTGCACGACCCGCATCGTTTCCGTGACCTGGGTGTCGTGAACATTGCCGAAGCCCACCTGCTCGTAGAAGGCCTTCGCCCGGTCGACGTCGGACACTGGGAGCGGTACGAGCTCCAATCGCATGTCCGGTATGGCGGCAGTACTTGCCATGTATCGAACCTCCTGGTCCCGTGTTGCGAAGACGCTCCGACCGGTGAGGCCGGCGGTCAGTCACTTCGCCGGCGCCGCCAGGATACGGAGGTGCCGACCGCCCTTGCAGAGCGCAGCGGCTCAGCCAGCGGCCTCCAGGCCAGTCAGCGGAAGTCCCGGCTCGCCGGCACCGACGTCCCCACCCCGAGCGCCTCCACCCGCTCGGCGTCGAAGCTCACCGCCCCGTGACCCTTGCGGACCCGTCCCCGGATCAACAGGACGGGCGTGTGGCGGGCCACGTGCTTCCAGCGCGCCCAGGCACCGCGGGAGAAGACGACGTTGACGTGGCCGGTCTCGTCCTCCAGGTTCACGAAGACCGCGCCGCGTGCCGTCTCGGGGTGCTGGCGATGGGTCACCACCCCGGCCACGCTCACCCGCTCCCCGTCCTCGCACACCTCCAAATCCAGAGCGGTCAGCACCCCCATCGCCTCGAGCCGCTCCCGGGCCAGGTGCATGGCCGTGCGCTCGGGCGCCAGTCCCAACGCCCACAGGTCGTCGCCGACCGAGTCGTAGAGGCTCGGCTCGGGCAGCGGCGGGGCCTCGGCTCCCACCACCACCCCGGGCAGGCGGTCCGGCGTGGCCTGTGCCGCCGCGCCAGCCGCCCACAGCAGGCGTCGGCGCAGAGATGCGACCGACCCCGACCCCTCCAACTCCTCGCCCACCGGGTCCAACGCCCCCGCCGCCGCCAGCGTCTCCAGCTGCGCCTGGGTCACCCCGGCCCGCCGCACCAGGTCCTCGCCACCCGACCACGGACGCTCCGCCCGCCCGGCCACGATCCGCTCCGCCGTCGCCTCCCCCATCCCGCGCACCGACGCCAGCCCCAACCGCAGCACCGGCGCCGCCCGAGAGCCCTCCAACGACGCCCCCACCGCCGAGCGGTTCACGTGCGGCCGCCGCACACCGACCCCGTGGCGCCGCGTGTCGGCCACCAGCGACTGGGGTGACCAGAACCCCATCGGCTGCGAGTTCAACAACCCAGCGGTGAACGCCGCCGGGTAGTGCAGCTTCAGCCAGGCGGACGAGTACACCAGGTGCGCGAACGACACCGAGTGCGACTCGGGGAAGCCGAAGTTGGCGAACGCGGCCAGCGCCTCGAAGACCTGGTCCGCCACCGCACCCGTCACCCCCCGTGCCGCCATCCCCTCGTACAAACGCTGCCGCATCTTCTCCATGCGCGCCGCCGAGCGCTTGGCCGCCATGGCCTGGCGCAGCTCGTCGGCGTCGCCCGCGCTGAATCCGGCGATGGCGACGGCCATCTCCATCAGCTGCTCCTGGAACAGCGGCACACCCAGGGTGCGCTCCAGGATGGGCTCGAGCAGCGGGTGCAGGTACGTGACCGTCTCCTCGCCGCGCCGGCGCCGGATGTAGGGGTTGACCGCGTGTCCCTGAATCGGGCCGGGCCGGATCAGCGCGACCTCTATCGCGATGTCGTAGAAGGTGCGCGGCCGCACCCGGGGCAGCGTCCCCATCTGGGCCCGGCTCTCGACCTGGAAGACCCCGACCGTGTCGGCCACGCACAACAGGTCGTAGACCGCGTCCTCCTGCGGCAGCTGCCCGAGGTCCACCGTCACCCCGTGGAAGTCGCGCACCAGGTCGACCATGCGGTGCAGCGCCTCGAGCATGCCCAGCCCCAACAGGTCGAACTTCACCAGCCCGATGGCGGCACAGTCGTCCTTGTCCCACTGGAGCACGGTGCGCCCGGGCATGCGGCCCCACTCCACGGGGCAGACCTCGACGACCGGCCGGTCGCACAGCACCATCCCGCAGGAGTGGATGCCGAGGTGACGCGGCCGGTCCAGCACCTCGGCCGCCAGCTCGGCCACCAGCGGCGGCACCCCGCCGCTCTCCGCCTCCTGTACCGCCGCCGCCGACGACACCCCGCGCCCGTGCCCCGCATCGATGCCTGCCGTCCACCCCGTCACCTCGTCCTGCGAGAATCCGAACGCCTTGCCCACGTCGCGCACCGCCGACCGCGGCCGGTACGTGATGACGTTGGCCACCTGCGCGGCATGACGGCGACCGTGGCGCTCGTACACGTACTGGATCACCTCTTCGCGGCGCTCCGACTCGATATCCACGTCGATGTCCGGCGGCCCGTCCCGCGCCGGCGACAGGAACCGCTCGAACAACAGCCCGAGGTCCACCGCGTCCACGTTGGTGACGCCGAGCGCGTAGCACACCGCCGAATTGGCCGCGGACCCCCGCCCCTGGCAATAGATGTCCAACCGCTTGCACACCTGTGCGATGTCCCACACGATGAGGAAGTAGCCGGCGAAGCCGAGTTGCCCGATCACGTCGAGCTCGTGCTGAATCTGCTTCCAGGCCCCCGGCACCCGCTCGCACTCGGGCGGCCCGTAGCGGGCGAGCGCCCCCTCGTGCACGAGCTGGCACAGGTAGCCCTGTTCGTCCATGCCCGCCGGCACGGGGAAGTCGGGCAGCCGCGGCGCCACCAGGCGCAGGTCGAACGCGGAGGCGCGCCCGAGCTCGGCGGCGCGCTCGACGACGCCGGGCCAGCGGGCGAACCGTCGCAACTGCTCGGCGGCGGAGCGCAGGCAGGCCGCCGGCGCCGGGGGCAGCCAACCCTCGAGCTCGGCCAGCGGCCGGCGCGCCCGCACGGCGGCCAGTGTGGTGGCGAGGGGGAACCCGGCCGGCGTGGCGTAGTGCACGTTGTTGGTGGCGACGGCGTCGACCCCCCACTCCACGGCCAGGCGCGCCAGCGCGTCGTTGCGCACCGTGTCGAGCGGGTCCCCGTGGTCCCACAGCTCCAACGCCACGTTGCCGCGCCCGAACGCCTCCACCAACCGCCCCACTTCCCGTGAGGCCGCCCGCGGTCCCGCATCCATCAACGCGGCGGGCACCGCCCCCTTCCGACACCCACTGAGCACCAGCCAGTGCCCGCCCGCGGCGCGGGCCAGCGCATGGAGGTGGAAGACGGGCTTCCCCTTCTCCCCGCCTGCGAGATGCGCGTCCGCCAGCACCGTCGACAACCGCGCGTAGCCGTCGGGGTCGCGAGCGAGGATGACGAGGTGTGCGCCGATCGGGTCGGGCTCGCCGGTGCGCAGTCCGGCCGGGGCGAGCGTCACCTCGGAGCCGAAGACGGTCGGCAGCCCGCACGCACGCGCCGCCTCGGCGAAGCGCACGACGCCGTAGAAGCCGTGGTGGTCGGTCAGCGCCAGCGCGGTCAGGCCCAGCCGGTCCGCCTCGGCCACCAGTTCCTCAGGGTCGCTGCTCCCGTCGAGGAAGCTGAAGCCCGAGTGCGCGTGCAGCTCGGCGTAGTCAGTCATAGAGCGCCTCGACCCACCACTGCCCCCGCTCCGTGCACAGCAGGCGCGCCACCCCGTCGGCGGTGACCAGCTGCAGGCGGGCGCGGCGACGGCGCACGGACCACCAGCGCTCGGTCACCGGCCAGGGCCCGCCCCAGGCCAGCACCACCTGCCAGGGCCCGCCGGCGACCGAGAGGCGGTCGAGCTCGGCGGTGAGCAGCCCGCGCCCGCTCACCGTCACGGCGCGCCCCTCCATGTCGACCAGCTCGGCCGACGGCGGCGCGTGCAAGACGTCGGTGGGCGCGGGCGGCGGCAGGCGGCCCGGCCACGGCGCGCCGGCGACCGCAGTGGCCGTCGTCGTGAACTCGGGGCTGCCCCAGGGCACGAGCACCGACTGGCCGGCCGGGTCGCGCCCACCCCGCACCCGCCCCATGAGCACGGCCTCTATCCCCAGGCGCTCCTGCACCCGCACGAACGAGCGCGCCGCCCGGGCGTCGGCCTCCGACGCGCCGCCGAAGAAGCCGGGCTGGGCCGGCGGGGGTGGTGCGTCGTTCGGGCGGTCCGGGTCCTCGCCCCGGGCCACCCGCAGGCGCCGGACGATGGCCCGGTCGCGCCACCCCGGCAGCTCCCCGCTCTCGCCCCGGGTCACCGCGTGGCACGCTGCCGCGTCCGCGCCGAAGCGGTCCGAGACGCTCGCCGCGGGCAGGGCGGCGAACTGCCCGAGGGTGGTGATCCCCAGCCGCTGCAGGGTGACGGCCAGGTCGGGCCGCGCCAGCGTGGCCACCGACCAGGGCGCGAGAAAGTCGGCCGTCCCCCCGGCCGGGACGATCAGCGACGCGAGCCTCGGGCGCCGCGCGCGGCCAGCTCGGCGGCGAAGAGCCCGTCGGCGATGCCGGCGGTCGCCTCCTCGCCCGACTCGCGCACGGTCTGGAGCAGACGCGCCACGAACGCCTCCTCGCCTCCGAAGAAACGGGCGGGCCCGCGGGCGGGCAGGGCACACACCCCGAGGCGGACCGGGTGGGCCCACGGGCATAGCTCGGCCGCCCGGTCGACCACGTGGGTGAAGCGCCTCGCCTCTTCTCCCCGCGCGCCCTCCGCGAGCAGCTCGTGACACCAAAGGACGACCAACCGCTCCGACATCTCCACTGCCTCACCTTCAGGCTCACCTCAGGCCGCCTCCGGCCCGTCGTCTTCCGCCCCGTCATCCGCTGCGGCCCCTTCCGCCTCGCTGTCTTCCGCCGCCACCGCGCCCGAGCCGGCGGGGAGCCACAGTGAGCACTCGGTGGCCCGGCCCGCGGCGCGGCGCCCGCTGACGCGCACCTCGGCCCGGCGGGCCTGCAGGTGCCCGTGGCCGCGGCCGACCCCTTCCCACGCGACCGCCCCGACCGAGAGCGCCAGGTCCCCGCCGATCGGCCAGGCGCCGGCCCCCTCGAGCACGACCAGCGCGGCCTGGCGTTCGCGGGCCTTGGCCATGAGATGACGCGCCGCGGTCAGCCGCGGCCCGGCCGGGCGGGCGCACGAGGACGGCGTCGACGCCGGCGAGGAGGTCGCCCGCCGCCTCGGCCCACCCCTTCCCCGGATAGGGGACGAAGACGACACGGCGCAGGTCGAGGCCGAGCCCGGCCACCGCCACCACCCCGGGATCGGACAGCCCGACGGCCGCACACCAGCTCCCGGATTGGGAGGCCGCCGCCAGCAGTGCGAGCGCCAGCGTGGTGGCCCCGTGCCCGGGGGGGCCCGTCACGGTGGTCGTGGTCCCGCGGCGCAGGACGCCGCCGGGAAAGAGCGGGACCAGGGCCGCGGGCACCGGCAAGGTCCGCCCCGCCACCGGCGTATGGGGCCGCACCCGGTCGGCCAGCCCGGCCGGCAGCGCCCGCGTCGGGAGCTGCCGGGAACGAGGAGGCGGTGCTGCCCCGGTAGAAAAAGCGAACATATGTTCGTACCTTACCGACGTTGTGTGCGGTCTGCTCAAGGAGACAAAGCCCCTCGTCAGGCGCCTCGATCACGCGAGCGGCGGTAGGGGGACCGCTGTTCCTCAGTCGCCGAAGTCGATGCGGCACAATGCAGCCCGTCATGTGCGGACGCTTCGCCCTCTACACCCCGCCCGCCCGCGTGGCCCGCTACTTCGGGGCCACGCTCGCCGAGGGGACCGAGGACGCCTACACCCCAAGCTGGAACGTCGCCCCGACGGACCAGGTGCTCGGCGTCCGGGACCGCCCCGACCCCGACGGCGGCGATCCAACCCGCCTGCTCATGTCGTTCCGCTGGGGCCTGATCCCGTGGTGGTCCAAGGACACCAAAGGAGCCAGTCGACTGATCAACGCGCGTAACGAGACCGTCGCGACCAAGGCCTCCTTCCGCGAGGCATTCAAGGAGCGCCGCATCATCGTGCCCGCCGACGGCTTCTACGAATGGCACCGCGCCGGCGGGAAGAAGCAGCCCCACTTCTTCGCCCGGGCCGACGGCGCGCCCATGGCGTTCGCCGGCCTTGCCGAGCGCTGGCGGGACAAGAGCAAGCCCGACACGCCGCTGATCCGCAGCTGCAGCATCATCACGGCTCGCGGCGGCGCCGACATGCACGGCATCCACGACCGCATGCCCGTCATTTTGGACCCGGCCACCTTCGACCTGTGGCTCGACCCGGCCAACGAGGACGTAGAGGAGCTGCGCGCGCTGTTACGCCCACCGCCGGCGGGCACCGTCGTGCACCACAGGGTCGACCCACGTGTCGGAAACGTGGCGAACAACGACGCCGCGCTGATAGAGGCGGTGTGACGAGCCCGCCGGTGCGGCTCGACCGGCGGACGCTTCTGCGGGCGGCGCTCGTCGTGGGCGGCGCGGGGATGATGGCCGCCGCCAGCGGCCGAGCCGAAGCCGGGGCGGCCGTCATCCGCAAGGCGACCTCGACCCCGGCGGCGGGCTCCGATCTGGGCGCGATCGAGCACGTCGTCTTTCTCATGCAGGAGAACCGCTCGTTCGACCACTACTACGGGACGTACCTCGGCGCCCGTGGCTTCGACGACCACCCCGCCGGCCGTTTCGGCGCTTTCGCGCAGGCGTGGCCGGGCGGGCGGGACCCGCACCTCCTCCCGTTCCATCTCGATACGGCGTCGGGGATCGGCGAGTGCACGTACGACCTCGACCACAGTTGGAAGGGGCAGCATCTCTGCCGGGGGCCGAAGCACGACAACGCCGCGTTCGTCGCGACGCATACGCAGACCGGGTACGAAGGCCCCGAGCAGGGCACGTTGACCATGGGCTACTACCGGCGCCGCGACTTGCCCTTCTACTACGCACTCGCCGACGCCTTCACGCTCTGCGACAACTACCACTGCTCGGTGTTCGGGCCGACGCATCCCAACCGACTGATGTCGCTGTCGGGCACGCTCGACCCGACCGGGCGCGCCGGCGGGCCGGTGCTCATCACGAGCCCGTCGCCCGACGCCGTCTACAGCGTCAGCTGGGCCACCATGCCCGAGGTCCTGGAGGACGCCGGCGTGAGCTGGAAGGTGTACACGCCGACGGGGACCCTTTACTCGCCTTCGTTCTTCGAACAAAACGGCCTGGTCGCGACGGACGCCATCCTCCCCTTCTTCTCGCAGTACCGGGATCCGTCGTCGGCGCTGTACCAAAAGGCGTTCCTGCCGCTGTACCCGGACGATTTCGTGTCGGACATAAAGCAGGGGACGCTGCCGGCGGTGAGCTGGTTGCTCCCCCCCATCGGTTACGACGAGCACCCGCCCTCGCCGTCCGCGCTGGGGGAGTGGCTCACCGCGCAGGTGCTGGGGGCGCTGACGTCCAATCCTGAGGTATGGGCGAAGACGGTGTTGTTCCACATGTACGACGAGAACGACGGGTGGTTCGACCACGTGCCGCCGCCGGCGCCGCCTTCGGGCACGCCGGGCGAGTACGTGTCGGCGGGCGCAGCGGTGTCCGCGCCGGGCGGGGCCGGGGTGACGGGGCCGGTCGGGCTGGGCTACCGCGTCCCCATGCTGGTGCTCTCACCGTTCAGCCGGGGCGGCCACATCGCGTCGGGTGTGTTCGACCACACCTCGCAACTGCGCTTCCTGGAGGCCCGCTTCGGGGTGCGGGCGCCCAATATCTCGCCGTGGAGGCGGTCGGTGACGGGCGACTTGACCTCGGCGCTGCACCTGAGCCGGCGCGACGTGTCGATGCCGTCGTTGCCGAGCACGTCCGGTGACACGCAGGCCGGCGTCATGGCACTGGGGTGTAGCGCCGGCGACGTTGTGGGTGCGGCGACGAACCAGCCGCCCTACCCCGTGCCGGTAGACCAGTCCATGCCGACCCAAGAGGTGCGCGGGAGATAAGAGGATGAATCGGCGACAATTCCTCGGCGGCAGGGGCTACTGCCAGCCCTGCATCACGCGCTCGAACCACCACTGCGGCGCCGCAGCCACGAGCGCGGCCATGTCCCAATAGTCGGTCCAGCGCGTGATACGGCCGTCGCGCACCTCGTGCACCGACAGTACGGGCAGCGCCAATGTCTCTCCCGTCGGCCACTCCCAGTGTTCGACGTGCTCGGTCATGACGGCGCCGTCGCCGGCGACGAGGTGCCGTCGCTCGTCCCAGATGCGCGACAACGGGCCCCACGCCAGCGTCAGGCGCCGCACGATCTGCTCGGGGCCGCGCGCCACGTCGTCGTCCGGCGTGGTGACGTCCGTGTACTCGCCATCGGGCGCGAAGCGCGCGGCGGCCGCCTCAATGTCCGGTCGATAGAGGTCTTCCCAGAAGCCCTCGATCGCGGCGCGGGTGTCGTCGGCGATCGCCACGTCGCGGACCCTACTGCGGGAAGTGACCAGATCAAGCGGATCCTTGCCCCCCGTGCAGGCCCGTGTTGTACTGGCCCGCATGGCTCGCCGGCGGGGTGTGGATGCTCCAGGTGCTGCCGGTGGTGATGCTGGCCCTCTTCTTGGCCTGGCTGGACGGCCATGCGGTTTTGGCCGGCTGGGTCGCCGGCACCGCGCTCGGGACGTGGCTGCTGGGACTCGTGCACTTCAAGACGACCAGTTACTCGGTCTCGCTCTTCGGGCACCACGCGCTCATCTACATCGGGGTCCTGGCGGTCGTCGTGAACCTGGCGGTGGCGTTGGCCGGAAGCGGCCTGGTCCGGCTGGCCGCGGCGTGGCGGGCCGGTCGCTCGGCTCTGGTCGCTCCGGTAACCGCACCAGCCGGGGTGGAAAGGTAGAGCCATGGGGTACCGAGTGATGCAGTGGGCGAGCGGCAACGTCGGCAGGGCCGCCATGGAGGGAGTGCTCGAGCACCCCGACCTCGAGCTGGCGGGCTGTTGGGTGCATTCGGAGGCCAAGGAAGGACGCGACGTCGGTGAGCTGATCGGCCGCGATCCCGTCGGCGTCAAGGCCTCCCGCGACGTCGACGCTCTCCTGGCGGTCGACGCCGATTGCGTCGTCTACAGCCCGATCTTCGCCGACGAGGGGGTCGTGACACGGATCCTCGAGTCGGGCAAGAACGTGGTCACGCCGCTCGGCTGGTTCTATCCGCCCACCGACGAGCGCGCCCGGCTCGACGTGGTCTGCCGCCGCGCCGGCGTGACGCTGCACGGCACCGGCATCCACCCCGGCGGCATCACCGAGCGCTTCCCGCTCATGGTCTCGGCGCTGTCGGGCTCCATCACCCGCGTGCGCGCCGAGGAGTTCTCCGACATCCGCACCTACGGCGCCCCCGACGTCATCCGCGACTGGATGCTCTTCGGCAAGACCCCCGAGGAGTCACGTCAGAGCCTCATGGCCGAGGCGCTGGGCGCCGGCTTCGGCCAGTCCGTGCACATGGTCGCCGACGAGCTGGGCTTTGCCCTCGACCAGGAGCTGCGCACGACGCACGAGATGGCGGTGGCGACCAAGCCGATCGACTCGCCCATCGGGCCGATCGCACCGGGCCTGGTGGCGGCCCAGCGCTTCCGCTGGGATGGCCTGGTCGAGGGTGAGCCCGTCGTCAGCGTGGCCGTGAACTGGCTGATGGGCGAGGACCACCTCGACCCGCCCTGGCGCTTCGGCCCCGACGGCGAGCACTTCGAGGTCGAGATCACGGGCGACCCGTGCTGCCTGGTCACGTTCCGCAAACTGCACCCGGACTCCGTCGAGGGCGGCCTGGTACGCAACCGCGGCATCGTGGCCACGGCGATGCACTGCGTCAACGCCGTCCCCTACGTGTGCGAGGCCGGGCCGGGGCTGCGTACCTATCTCGAGATGCCGCTGGTGGCCGGTCGGGCCGCGGCGTCGTTCAGCCGCCGCCCGCCGGGCGCCGCAGCTCGTCGAGCTCGTCCGTGACCAGCGACCCGCCCTTCATCACGGCGAGCAGACGCTCCCCGTCCTGTAGCACGGCCGGGTCGGAGAGCGGGTCTCCGTCGACGACGAGCAGGTCCGCCAGGTAGCCCTCCCGCACCGACCCGAGCTCGTCAGCGCGACCCATGAGCTCGAACCCGTTGCGGGTGGCCCACCGGATCATATCGAGGGGCGGAATGCCCGCCTCCTTCACGTAGAACACCAGCTCGTCGGCGTAGCAACCGTGGCGCAGTCCCATGGCCCCGTAGTCGTCGCCGACGAGCAACTTCACACCTGCCGCGTTGGCAACGGGCAGGATGGCGAGCGAGCGCTCCATGTCAGCCGCCATTGACGCCGTGAACCCGAGGCCGCGGCCGGCGCCGCCCATCATCTCCGCAAAGCGGGCCGGAAAGAGCTGGCTCGGCACCAGATACGTGCCCTGGGCGACCATTCGCTCGATCGCCGCTTCGTCGAGCCCGTCGCCGTGGTCGACGACGTCGATACCGGCATCGAGCGCCATGTGCAGGGCGTCGCGGTTGGCGATGTGACCGCGCACCAGGACCCCCCGCTGGTGCGCAGCCTCGATGCCCGCACCAAGCTCCTCTTTGGTCATCTCAGTCTGCTCGCTCGGCGCCACGGTCCCGTGCCCACCGGTGACGAAGAACTTTATGATCTCGGCCCCTTGCTTGATCTCCTCGCGCACGGCACGCCGGAAGTCGTTCGGCCCATCGGAGCGGTTAATGGCGCCGCGGGCGCCGACGTCCCAGTACCACGGGAAGCTCTTGTCCCCCGCGTGGCCGGTCGTACTCACGTCCCGGCTTCCGGCCATGAGTCGCGGCCCCGGGAAGAGTCCCTCCGCGATGGCCGCCTTCATGGAGGCGTCGACGGCGAAGGGCGCGCCGGCGCTCACCGCACCCGTGAAGCCGCTGCGCAGCAACAACTCGAGATGGTGGGCGGCCCGGACGGCCTGGAGCGCGGGCGGTTCCTCGAGCCCGAACGGCGCCGTCTTCGAGCCGAGCTCGTGATAGGTGGCGTGGAAGTGGCTGCTCACCATCGCCGGCATGACGGTACGGCCGCCCAGGTCGACGACGCGGTCCTCGGGACCCGTCTTCACCGTGGCCGAGTCGCCACCGGTCCGGACGGTCGTGATGCGCCCGTCCTCCACCACCACCGTCGAGTGGGGCCGGGCGCCGTCCGCGTCCAAGGCGGTGGCGTTCTGGAGGACGAGGCGACGGTGCGTCAGCTCCTCGGGCACCACTCCACCATATCGAGATGGACCTCGTGACTCCTTAAGACGGGGCGGCCCTCAGGGGGTGATCGCGGACACCCAGGACACGGTGTCCTGGCCGGTGATGGGCGCGATTGCATCGAGCGTCTGGGTCACGGCGTCTCGGGCGGAGACGGTGCCCGACGCCGCAGTCATCACCCCGAACACGGTGACGGCCTCGCCATAGTGGGCCTTGGCGTAGGAGACAAGGTTTGCCCATTCTCCGATCTGGTTGGCGTCGTAGATCTCGGGCATCGCGACGTTCGGGCGGAACCTGTTGGCCACCTGGAGGAGTTGATCCTCCGACCAGAACCCGGGATCGGCCGAGCCGTAGTCCACCATCGGCGGAGAACTCCCGCCCACCGCCTGTGCGTAGCCCTGCATCACGTCGTACGTGTTGCTGTATCCGGGATCGAAGGCCGGCTCCACGTCGTCAGCGGCCACGACCCGAACGGTATCGCTGAAGCCGTTGGTGGATGCGTACTGCCGAGACCAGGCTCCGACCTTTTCGACCGTTCTGGCGAGCTCTTGCCCCCAGGCGATGTAGCTCGCCGGTTCGTCGGGGCATCCGCACACGATTGCTCCGCACGGCTGATCCAAGCCGCAGCTGTTGTTCGTCCCGACGGCCACGTCGAGCGTCGTAGCGGCGGGCGCATAGGCGTAGTAGCCGGTGATGTAATCCTCGACGGCATTGCTGATTGCGGCGAACGAGAGAAATCGGCTCCCGTACGCATCAGTGCCGTCGCTGCTCCCGTCGGACGCGGGCCGGCCGAAGTCCAGGACAACCAGCCCACTCGAGCCCGCTTGGCCGGCCGCTTCACCCTGGCGGTACAAGTCCGACGAGGACGCGCCCTGCTCGTAGTAGGAGATGGTCGTTGCCTTGGCTGCGGCCGCGGCCGGAACACGCGTCAGCGGCACGAGGAGCACGCTCGTGAGCAACAGGACGACCGCCATCCTCCGCGGCCACGTCCATTCCCCATCCGGTGCAGACCGTCCGACCCCGGTCATAGGGCCGAAACGCTACCGCGCCTCGTTTGCACCACGCCGCACGTGTGCGCTCGTTCGCGACATGTTGTGGCGCTGCTGCCGTGGCTTCTCTACATGTTGTCGTTTCGAAGACCAAAGCGAGAGGGGTTGCGTGTCGTGATGACCCGTCGGACCGACGTCACGCATCGACGCCGTGCCACAAGCTCCGGCGACGTCAGGTCCAGCGCCGCCTCCGCAGCGACTTGTCCGCGATCGCCGCCGGCTCCCAGCCCACGTCGGTCCGGTTGAGGTCGATCCCGGGCGGGACCACCGCGTCAATCTGATCGAGCACGTCGTCGCTCAGCCGCACATCGAGCGCGGGCAGCTGGGACTCGAGGTGTTCCATGGTCCGGGGCCCGATGATGGGTGAGGTCACGCCCGGGTGGGCCAGCACGAAGCCGAGGGCCAGCGAGACGAGGCTCACTCCCGCGCCGTCGGCCAACCCGGTGAGCTTGGCCACGGCCTCGAGCTTCTCCTGATTGCCCGGGAGGCTCATGTCGTAGTGCTGCGGGATCATGGTTGCCCGCCGGCTCGTGTTCTCCTTGCCCGGCCCGAAGGCACCCGACAGCCAGCCTCCGGCCAGCGGGCTCCACGAGAGCACGCCCATTCCGTACTTCTGGCAGATGGGCAACACGTCCTTCTCAATGCCCCGTACGAGGATGGAGTAGGGCGGCTGCTCGGTGACGAAGCGCTCCCGGGCCCGGCGCTCGGCCACCCATTGCGCCTCGACGACCTCGTGCGCCGGGAAGGTGGAGCTGCCGAAGTAGCGGATCTTGCCCGCCCGCACCAGGTCGGTCAGCGCGCCGAGCGTCTCGTCTATGTCCGTCTCGGGTGACGGCCGGTGGATCTGGTACAGGTCGATGTAGTCGGTGCCGAGCCGGCGCAGGCTGTTGTCGCACTCCGCCATGATCCAGCGGCGGGAGTTCCCCTGCGCGTTGGGGTCGCGGCCCATCTGGCCGTGCACCTTGGTGGCCAGGACCACCTGATGCCGTTTCTTCTGGGCGAGGGCCTTGCCCACGATCTCCTCGGACTCGCCAAAGGAATAGATGTCGGCGGTGTCCACGAAGTTGATGCCTGCGTCCATCGCGGCGTGGATGATGCGGATGCACTCGTCGTGGTCCTGCGTCCCCCAGGCCCCGAACATCATCGCCCCCAGGCACAGGGGGCTGACCTTTATGCCGGTCCGGCCAAGTGTGCGGTACTCCATCCCGGCGACTGTAGCCACGGGCCCGCCTCGATGCTCCTCACCCCCGCGCCTCCTTCATCCCCCGAGTCGGGCGCACGCATCGGCCGCCGCACGCAGCAGCGTCGGGTCCTGCGAACGCGAGAAGCTGCGCAGGGCGGCCTCAGTCAGCTTGATCGCATGCTCGTCTCGCGAATCTACGGCACGGTCGATCAGCGCCTCGCGCGACGGTGCGCGCCGCGCCGGGAGCGGGCTGCGGCGCTCTATGTCGTAGGCCACATGGAGCGCGGCCACCGCCTGCCACACGTAGCCGAGCGCAGCGTCGCGGTCCTCGGGGGCCAGCCAGGGCAGCAGAAGCTCGCCGGCCAGCGGCGACGTGACGGCATGCAGCAGGCCGATGGCGCCGCCGCCGTCGGCATTGCGCAGGTACCCCTGCGCTCCTCCGCCCGCCAGCTGGTCCAGCAGCTCGACTTGGTCACCGCCCGCCCCGAGCGAGGAGACCGCCTGTTCGAACTCGTCGCTGATGTCGGCGACGTGCGCCACCCGCGCGCTGATGAGGAACTCGGCCGGCGCGTCCTCCGGGAGATACGGCAGGTCCGCGAGCGCCTGCGCCACACCCTCTTTCCCGATGAGCAGCGGCGGACCGGGTAGCTCCCTGTACTGCGAGGCCCAGAACGCAAGGCCGTTGGCCACCTCGAGCCGGCGCGGTGGCGTGTCGACCGCGTCCAGGGCGCGCAGGCCGTGTGCCGTACGGATGAGGCCATGGGTCGCAGCGCCCACGCTCCCGGGCAACAGACGCGGCGCCCACTCACCCACCACCGCCTCCGGCGGGCGGTCGGCCAGCTCGCGTTCGAAGAGCGCGAGCCACGCGGGGAAGGTCGACTCCCGGCCCAGCGCCTCGGGCCACTCCTCCTCCGACAGCGGCCGCGCCGCCGCGGGCGCCTCGCTGCAGGCGCCCGCGGTAGTACTCCACCCAGGCCGGGATGGCCTCGGCCCGGCCCAGCTGCGCCAGTGCTTCAGAGGCCATGGGCCCGTGATTGGCGAACCCCACGGACCCGTACTCGGGGGCCGTCGCCGCGAAGACGGTCAGGGCGTCGTCGAGCGTGTCGGTACCGATCTCACCCATTGGCCCGAATTATGCCGAGCCACCGAGGTCGGTGCCGGGGTGGGCGCGGGACCTGGCCCACTACGATCCGGCCTTCGACATAAGGCGAGGCCGACATAGGAGGCCGAGGCCAAGGAGGTCAGATGGCGTCGACGCCACCCCTGCAGGGCTTGCGCATCGTCGAGTGCTCGGCGCTCGGCCCGGCGGCCGTCACCACCGCGCTGGTGGACCTGGGAGCCGAGGTGATCAAGATCGAGCCTCCCGCCGGTGACTACATCCGCGAGATGACGTGGCCCATCGTCGAAGGCGTCTCCCTCATGCACCTCCACCTCAACCGCGGCAAGCGCTCCCTCGTCCTCGACCTGCGGACCGAGGTCGGCATCGCCGTCTTCAAGGAACTGGCCGCCACGGCGGACGTCGTGGTCGAGGCCATGCGCCCGGGCGCCCTGGCCCGCCGGGGCGTGGGCTACGACGACCTGCGTCAGCTCAACCCGAAGATCGTCTTCTGCACCATCTCGGGCTACGGCATGACCGGGCCCTACCGCGACTACCCGAGCCACGGAATCGCGTACGACACCTGGGCCGGCATCGTGAAGGTGGCAACGGACGACGAGGGGTTCACCTACATCCCCGAGCACGTCTCCATCGGCATCAACGCGGCACCGCTCTACGGCGCGCTCGGCATCCTGGCGGCCGTGATCCGGGCCCGCCAGACCGGCGACGGCGCCTTCATCGATCTGGCCCAGTCCGACGCCGCCGCCGCCTTCGACTGGTACCGCTCGGAGACCTGGCGCGCCTACGAGCGCCCCCAGTCTGAGGTGACGGGGAACAAGGCCGACGGCTACGAGCGCCGGGCGCCCGGCACCGCGGGCATGGTCGAGGGCGTCCGCTATCAGGTCTACGAGACGGCCGACCACACCCAGGTCCTCTTCATGGCCTCCGAGCAGGCGTTCTGGAAGAACTTCTGCGAGGCCCTCGACCGCATGGACCTCTTCGAGCGCTGGCCCGGGTCCAAGTACGCCGACCACGCCCGGGGGAACCGCGAGCTCCAGGGCGAGCTGCGCGACATCTTCAAGACCAAGACGGCAGCCGAGTGGCTGGAGTTCGGCGGGCGGGTCAACACGCCCATCGCGCCGGTGAACACCCCGCAGTCGGTCCTCGGCGACCCCCAGTTCGCCGACCGCTTCTCCCTTCTCCCTGCCTCTGAGGTCGGCGCGGACCAACTGTTCACGCCCCTGCACTTCGTCGGCGAGGAGCTGCCGACGCCGGCCAAGGCGCCAACCATCGGCGAGCACACCGAGGAGGTTTTGCGCGAAGTGCTCGGATACGACGACAATCGGATCGCGGCGGCGCGGGCCGGAGGGGCGTTCGGCACCGAGGGGGAGTGAGGCAGACAGCGCGGGCGACGACTGGTCACGACCCGACCGGCCCCGACGGCCGGACGGGATACACGGGGAGGAAACCATGGAGAGGGTCCGGCTGGCGGTGCTGGGCGCAGGGAACATCGCCGCCATGAACGTGCGCGGGTACCTCGAGGACCCGCGCTGCGATGTCGTCGCCGTGTGCGACACCGACGAGCGGGTCGGAAGGCAGGCGGCAGCCGACTGGGGCGGCGCCACCTACTACGCCGCCCTCTCCGACATGCTGGCCGACGACTCCGTCGATGCCGTCGAGATCCTGACCCCCACGCACCTGCACCACGACCACGTCATCGCCGCCCTCGAAGCGGGCAAGCACGTCTCCGTCCAGAAGCCGGTGGCCAACTCGGTCGACGACGCTCGCGCCATGCAGGCGGCGGCGGAGCCGGCCGGGCGCGCCCTGCGCATCAGCGAGTGCTTCGTGCACTACCCGCCGCTCGAGTTGGCGAAGAAGCTGGTGGCCGACGGTGCCATCGGCAAGCCCACGTCCCTCCGCATCCGCACCCTTGTCGGCCAGACCGATTCGGACTTCCAGGCCAACCTGCGCCCCGAGGGCTACGGCTGGCGCATGGACAAGCGCAGCCCGGGCGGACATCTCTTCGACGACATGGTGCACAAGTACGCGATGGCGTTGTGGCTGCTCGATCTCGACATCACCTCCGTGCAAGCGGTGGTGCGCCGGCGCGACCTCTTCTTCGAGCCGTGCGCCGTCATCTTCGAGTACGAGAACCCCGACGTGCTCGGCATGATGGAGGTGCAGTACGCGCCGAACTTGTACATGCGCTCGAGTTACTACGGCGCCGACGAGTTCTTCGAGATCACGGGCGACGAGGGGCAGATCTGGGTCACGCGGGCCACCGGCGAAATGCTCGACCTCGCCCCGGTCATGCTCTTCACCGGCACCAAGGACGGCTGCAGGACGACCGAGTTCACCGACGTCGAAGCAGACTGGGGGGCCGGCTTCATGCGCTCCTCGCAGCACTTCGTGGACGCGTTGCTCCACGGGACTCCGGCCGCGATGTCCGCCGAAGAAGCCACCGAGGTGCTCCAGCTCTGCTTCGCCGTCTACCAGGCCGCCCAGCTCCACGCGCCGGTCGACCCGCGCACCGTCACCGGGATGGTGAGCCCCATCGGTTGGGGGGAGTGGTAGGGCACACGGCCGACCGCTTCTGCCTCAGTCCCCACCCATTCCTATACCTTGCTGCGATGACCGCTGCCGAGATCGACATCGTCGACGTCCCCTCCGAGAGCCGGTTCGTCCACCGCGAGGGGGACGCGCTGGCCGAGCTCGACTACGAGCTTCGGGGCGACCGGTTCCTCCTCCTCCACACCGAGGTGCCGGAACAGCTCGAAGGGCGGGGCCTCGGTGGGCGGCTCGTCCGCTCCGCCCTCGCCCGGGCGCGCCGCGAGCAGTTGACGATCGTACCGTGGTGCCCGTTCGCGCGGCGCTGGCTGAAAGAGCACTCCGACGAGGCCGGCGGGGTGTTGATCGACTTCAGAACGCAGCCGCCCGCTGCGTGACTGAGCAGTCTGCACGGGGCCCTTCCAACGGAACATGGTGTAATGGACCATGTTCTACGTCTTGATCTTCAGCATCCTCGCGGTTGTTCTGGTCGTAGGCGGCATTACCGGCACGACACGCCGCCGAAGGACGCTGGAGGCCGATGAGGCGAACATGAACACTGGCCACTCCCACCACAGCGACGCCAGGCGCCATACCCGCAACGCGAAGCGAGTTCAATCGCGGCACGACAGGCGCAAGCGCCACTAGGACGCATCAGCTCGCCACTCCGGAGAGCCACCCTGTGCAGACATGAATGGCGTACGTCTCGGCATTGCCCACCACCTGGGCTGGGCCGTCGCTGTCACGGCTGCTCCCGACCACGAGGTCGTGGACCGCCGCAGGATCGATCTGATCGAACCCGGTCTGCCGGTGGCACCGATCCATCACGAGGGTGGCGCATACCCCGTGCACGGTCGATCGAAGCCACTCGACGACGACGCGCTCGCCGCGCTCGTGTCGGAGGTGCGGGCATCGGCGCTCCGGGCCGCGACCGCCGCACTCACCGAACTCTCGGATGCGCTGGACGAACCGATCGTCTCCATGTCGCTGCGCGCCTGGCCGCCCGCCTTCCCCGAGGACGTTGCAGTCCAGCGTCGAGTGCCCTACGAGAGCCGCGCCGACTCCGTGATGTACCGACAGGTGCTGGCCGAGCTCGGGCGCGCCCGCGGGTGGGCGATCCACCTCTACGAGGCGAAAGACGTCGAAGGTCAAGCTGTTCACATCTTGGGTGACCGGGCGGGACAGCTGCTCACGGAGCCGCGGACGAGGCTCGGTCCACCATGGTCCAAGGACCATCGGATGGCACTGGCGGCAACAGTCCTCGCTCAATCGGACGAGGACGGCCGCCAGGCTGTCTGAGACCGCTTCTCCGCCAGCACATACGCACGCCTCGATTGCGACTCTATTTCTGGGCGTAGGGCCCCCGCTCCGACGACTCGACAAGAGAGAACCCGGTCTCCTCCAAAGTGGGCACGAGCTCGGCGACGCCGTAGAAGTAGAAGTCGAGATCGACGGGCGTTGACAGCATCTCCTCGACGTGAAGCGCGAGGGAGCCCTCGTCCCGCAGGGCAGCATCGCGGTCAGGCGGCGATGTCACGTGGGTCGTGAGTGCGACATGTCCGCCGAGCCGCAGCACCCTGTGGAGCTCGAAGAGAGTCGCGGCCAACTCGTCGGGTGGGATGTGAATGAGCGAGTAGAAGGCCACGATTCCACCGACCGAGGACGCGGTGAACGGAAGAGCGCGCATGTCGGCTTGGACACGGTTCCCGCCGGGAACGAGAGCAGCGGCTTCGCGAAGCATGGCCAGCGACAGGTCGACGCTCAGAACCCTTGCTCCTCGAGCGGCCAGGTAGGCGCCGATCTGACCGGGGCCCGATCCCAGGTCGATCAGCCACTCCGCGCGATCGATCAGTGCCACGACGCGGTCGAGAAAGGTGCGGTCGAGGGGCTTGTGTTCGAGCTCACGCGCAAAGTGCTCCCTGTAGGCCGGAGCCATGCGGTCATAGGAACGCCGGGTCTCCATACCGGCTATCGAACCCGGTCCGCACCTGGGTCTCTCGTCCTGACTACCCATCAATGACGAACTCCCCGATCGTCCGCTGGACCCGCAACCCGTCGGCGGAGAGCCTGATCGGGATCAGCTGAAAACGTGGATCAGCGTTGAGCAGAGCGCCCTCCAGCTCACGCCGGCGCTCTCTGTCGTCGTCGCCACAGAGGATGGTGAGGCTGCCGCCCTCGCCGCCGGCCCCGTTCACCTTCCACCCCGCCGCCCCCAGACCCGCGGCGACGTCCATCGCCTTGTGCGCCGCTGTGCTCACGACATCCTCGTGCAGTTGCTCTTGTGCCTCGGTGTTCTCGACCATCAGTTGCCCCAGCCGCCCGAGGTCCCCCGCCACGACCGCGTCCCTCGCCGCTCGGGCGCACTGACGGAGCCGCTCCAGGCGAGGCGACTCGGTCCCCTCCTCCACCAGGCGGGCAACCACCCTTTCGTGCACGTGCGATGACGAGTGGGCGCTCCCCACATACAACAGCAGCAGGCGTCCTTCGAGCACGCTCCATGTCCCTGCGGGCAGGGGTACCGGCGTCCTCGACACCACATCAGGGTACGACTCCATCTCGATGTAACTGATACCGCCGAAGGCCGCGCACATCTGGTCCTGCACGCCCGACTGCAGCCCGAGACGCTCGGCCTCTATTCGGTGGGCGCACGCCGCGATCTCACGCGGGGTCCGGCGCCGGTCTGCGAGCACATCGAGCGCGCCGATGAGCGCGACCACCGTCGACGCCGACGTCCCGGTGGCGCAGCCCGGCGGCACCTGCGAGGCGATCCGGATGGCGACGGACGTGTCGTCAGGCACGCCGATCTCTTCGATGACCGCTTCGACCAGCGGATGGCGTCCGGGCCCGCCGCCGGGCTCGAACGCGTACCGTTCCCCGAAACTCTCGACGTGGAGCGTGACCCGATCCGGCAGCGCAGCGGCGGCATACGCCTCGACCCGTGCCTCGACCGCCGGGTATACCGCGAGGTTGAAGACCGCACCGTGGCCGGCGAACCACGTATCGGTCCAGCCGCCGAGGTCGCAAATTCGTATGGGTGCCGCCGCCCGGATCTCGAACCTGTCCATCCGGCGGTGTTCGACTCTCGTGCCCTGTGCGTGCGTGCGTGGCCGAACCTAGTGCCGGCCGAAGAACTCGACGAGATGCCCGACGGTCTCCTCCGGGTGGGTCACGATGCCGATGTGCCCCGCGCCGGGCACCTCGCGGTACTCGCATCCGGGAATGGCCTCCGCCGCCTCGCGCGCATAGCGGGGCGGCGAGTCGATGTCGTGCTCGAATGCGAGCACGAGGCATGGCACGGAGATATCGGGCCATCGGGTGGTGCGCGACGGATCGGTCGACCATGCCAGTGCCGCCTCGTACTGCCCCAAGCGGCCGGGATTCGGCCACACGGGGAGGTCGCCGATGAATGACAGCCATGTAGCCACGACCTCCGAGTCCTGGATGTCGATCGTGGGCAGGTACCGCATGGTCTCGGTCGCGTAGAAGAGCGGCGGCAGGTCGTAGTCCGACGGCCACGTCGCGTTCGACGGTCGTGATCGCCACTTCCCAGGCCGTCGGCTTGTTCGCGCTCCCCATGAGGGCGGCGGCGCGGACGCGCCCGGGGTGGTCCAGTACGAGCGTCTCCGCGATCCAGCCCCCCATGGAGTGACCGGCCACCAGGACCGGATCCCGCCATCCCAGGTGGTCGAGGAGCGCCACCGTGTCCGCGGCCATGTCCTCCACTCGGTAAGGCGCCGGCGGAGAGGAGGACGAGCGCGACACCGCGGTTGTCGAACGTGGCGACGCAGTAGCCGGCGGCGGTCAGCGCAGGCACTACCGACAAGTGCCAGGCCGCCGCCGGCTGGCCACACCCGGCGATGAGGACGAGCGGGCGACCGCCGCCTGCCACGTCGTAGCTCAACGTCACCCCGTCGTCGACGGCGAAGTCCGGCATCGAACCGAGCCTAGGTGGCCCACTACAGCCAGAGCCGATGTTTCGACACCAATGCCCCGGGTAGGCCACAGAGAGACTGCCCTGGCAGGCGGTGACGGCGGCCGGTGGACAGCCCGAGCTGATCGCCCCTCGAGGCGGCAAGGCCCAGGCGATGAACCATTTGGAGCCGGCAGACACCTTTGACGTTGACCGAACCTCCGACCAACTCGACGTGGCCGACTCTGACGGCGCGGTGCTGCCGGGTGGCGTGGCCAACCCCGACCAGCTGCGGATGGACGAGGCATCGGTGGCCTTCGTCCGCGCCATGGTGGACGCCGGCAAGCCGTTGGCCGCGATCTGCCATGGGCCATGGACGTTGGTCGAAGCGGATGTCGTTCGCGATCGGACTCTCACGTCCTGGCCCAGGAGTGCACAGACGCCGAATACGCTCATCACAAGCCGAAAGCCAGACGACTTGCCCGCCTTTTGCCGGACCTTGATCGAAGAGTTCTCCGAGAGATGGGGGGCCGTGGCGCAGCGAAAGCGGAGTCGCGCCATCCGAAACCAGAGCCAGCTGCTCGCCATCGATGGCTGAAAAAGGCTCAGCCAGCCCCCGAGCGGGTTGGGCACAAGGCCGACCTCCCGCTCGGGTTGGGCGCACTGCGACGTACCCGTTGTTCAGCCCGAGAAATGTTTGCGCCATGGGTGCGCGGGAGGTGCGCCATGAAGCCGCCCATTTACGCAGAGGCACCCACCCCTGAGAGGGAGAGGGCGCAGACGCCGAGGACGCTGACGCTGCTTCCGAGGGCTGATCCAATCGTCACAAAACGTCAATGTGATTCCGAGCTGACGCTCAGGTGTTCGTCTCAAAATGGCCGCATGGATCCCCCTCTTGGTCCACTGGTCTTCGAGTCCTGCCACAGTTCCTGGGTATTCGACACCGAGGGCAGACGCTTCCGCCGCATCCTCAAGGGCATAGAGGTGGATGACCATCGAGTGTCCACCGAATGGCGCACGTACTACGGGCTCTTTCTCAGCGAGGAATCCGAGGCGTTCACGGTGCTGCTCAATGCGGAGGGCACCCGGATGATCCGGTCCTGGCGCCACACCCGCGACTGTCCCGAATGCGGGGGGCAGGTGACGGCCGAGTTGTCGCAGGCGGACATCGAAGCCGCCCTCGCCTAGCAGCCCGGGTCTCCGTCTCCCTCGGACAAGGTCCCTTGTTCAGGTCAGGAGTGGAGCACCTCGGAGAGCAACTTCGGCGCGACGTTGCGCCCCGTCAGGACGACCGCGGTCGTCCGCCCGTCGGAATCGGGCGTGACCATCCCCGCTCGCAGGGCAGCCACGCCGACGGCGCCGGCACCCTCCAAGACGAGCCCCATCTTGTGGGCCGAGAACGCCATGGCAGAGCGGATGTCGGATTCGCTGACGGTGAGGATCTCGACGTGGTTTTCGAGAGCGATGCGCACGGTCACTGCGCCGGGTTCGAGGTTGCCCGCAAGACCGTCGGCGACGGTCGGCTCGACGTTGATCGGCACGATGCCGCCGGCCGCCACCGCCGCGCTCATGGAGGGCGAAGCCTCGGACTCGACCCCGACGATGCGGACGTCGGTCCCGGCCAGACCGAGGACCACGCCCGCCAGCAGGCCCCCGCCTCCGCAGGGCACGACGACGGTGCCAAGACCGGATGCCTGCTCGGCGAGCTCGCGTGCCAGGGTCGCCTGCCCGGCGATCACATCGGGGTCGTTGTAGGGCGAGACATAGCGGCTCCCCTCCGCGGCCAGGTCGAGCGCGTGCGTCTCGGCCTCCCGGTAGCCCTCGCCGTGGAGCACCAGGCGCACGTCGAACTGTCGCAACGCCGAGACCTTGGCAGCGGAGGCGCCGGTGGGCACCACCACTGTGACGCGAGCGCCGAGCTTCGACGCGGCGTAGGCCACGCCGAGTCCGTGGTTGCCGGCGGACGACGCGACGACGGCGCGGTCGGGATCATGGGCGAGGGTGGCCGACACGGCCGCCAGCCCGCCCCGCACCTTGAAGGAGCCGGTGGGCTGGACCGATTCGACCTTGGCCACCGCCCCCTCCCCCAACTGCGGAGCAGCCACGACCGGCGTCACGGGTAGGAACTCGCGCACGGCCTTCCAGGCCGCCTCCAGGTGGTCCGGGCCGGGGGTCTCGACCTGGCGCATGCAGCCCAGTCTGTCCGAGAGCGACCTGCAATGCTGACCGCCGTGGATCGTGCCCGCAGCTGGACCGTCGGCGGCGCAACTGTCGTGGTGCACCGCGGCGTGGAGGCGATGGCCCGCGCCGCGGCGGACGAGGCGCGCGACGTCATGCGGGCGGCCGCCGAGGAGCGTGGCGTGGTCCACGCGATGTTCGCGACCGGAAATTCGCAGCTGGCGTTCGTGCGCGCACTGGTCGAGGAGACCGAAGGCGTGCCATGGTCGGACACCGTCGTGTTCCACATGGACGAGTACGTCGGCGTCGGCCCTGACCACCCGGCCGGATTCCAACGATGGATCCGGGAGCGCATCGTGGCGCCGGCGCAGCCCAAGGCGGCCTGCTACGTCGAGGGAGCGGGGGACGCGAGCACGGAATGCGACCGCTACGCCGGCCTGCTGCGGGAACATCCCCTCGATCTGTGCTGCCTGGGGATCGGTGAGAACGGACACCTGGCGTTCAACGATCCGCCGGTGGCCGACTTCGACGACCCGCTCGACGTCAAGGTCGTCGAGCTCGACGCCGCCAGCCGCCGCCAACAGGTCAACGAAGGCCACTTCCCCGACTTCGAGGCGGTCCCGACGCAGGCCATCACGGTCACCATTCCCGCCTTGTTGCGTGCCGGCCGCGTGCTGGCCGTCGTGCCGGAGGCGCGCAAGGCCGAGCCCGTACGCACCGCGCTCACCGGGCCTCTCGGCACGCAGTGTCCGGCATCGGCACTGCGGACGATCGACCATGCCACCATCCACCTCGAGCCCGAGTCCGCGCGCCTGCTGCCGGAGTAGGGGACGGTGCGTCGTCCCCTCACCGGGATTAGACGCTCCGTGTGCGCACGTCAGGGCGCCGCGTCGCGGTGCAGCCAGGACAGCAGGTCGGCGGGCGCCAGGGCGGCGGCGCGGGCTCGATAGCGATGGAGCTCCTCGACGGACAACAGGCTGCGGCCGTCGCCGGAGACGCCGTGGCGGAAGAAGGCGTCCGTGTCCTTGAACAACCCTTCGTGCTCGGGGGCGAAGATCGCCGATCCGGCGCGCATCTCGTCAAAGGTCGCGGCCCGGACGAGCCCGGGCCAACGCGCCCTCGTCCACCGCGATGCCGAACTGGGCGGACAGCCGTCGCATGTTGCCGTCGAGGTCGGCCAGGAGGTCGTCATAGTGCAGGAGGACAACGTTCGGCTCGTGCCGGCGGGCCCAGGCGTCGGACAAGTGGTGCATGGTGCCCGGGAGCGAGTCGAGGTATTCGGTGGGGTTCGGCTCCCAGTCGACCCAGCCGCACAGCCACTCGTGTAGCGGCGGCTGCGGCGGGTTCGGCTCGGGCGGCCGCGCGGTGCCGGTGAGCTCGGCCTGGCGGACCCGGTCGATGTTGGCGCGGTGGAAGTACAAGGAGACGGCCGCGTCGAGCGGGTGGCGGCCCACGACGACATAGGTCGCCCGGTTGTCGAGGGGCACCCCGTCGAGCGGGGTGTGGGTCTTGATGACCCGCCGATGCGTCTGCGCGGCCAGGCGGGCGTGGACCACCTCGACCGGGAGCACGAGGTGGTCCATCCACGGCGACAGGACGCCCAGCTGGTCCGGGAGTTCGGGTGTCTGGAACACCAACAGCAGGCAGATCATCTGCGTCCAGGTCGTCCCCGAGCGCGAGCGGGTACTGATGACGACGTCGCCCTCGCGGAAGGCAAAACCTCCCCAGCGGGCGCTGTCGTCGTCGGGTGAGACGTAGTGGACCAGTGGGGGGCCATCCACACTCTCAGCATTGCGGAAACGTGAACGTTGCCGGGGCAGGCCATCGGCGCAGGCCACGGCAACCACTTCGAACCCGTGGGGCAACGGCCAGGCAATGGCCGGTCCCTAAGTTTCTGGGCCAACGGGATCCAGGGCGGCTGTCGGGACGAGGCAGGACCGCCCGAAAGAGGGGGCATGACGATTGCACTCGCCACGCGGCGACTCGAACTCGACCCACCGCTCGCGCCGCCGCACCCGGCGCGCCGGGACCGGAGGGTGCTCAAGCGGACGCTCGTCGCCACCGCCTGCAGCTTGGCCGCGCTGATCGCCCTGGTGGCGGCGTACGTCGGCTACAGCCTCTACAAGATCGACCACGCCGTCCATCACGTCCCGGTACCGGCCTCGCTGCTGGCGAAGGGCAAGGACGACCTCCTGGCGATCGTCAAGGGCCCCGACCACAGCGAGCAGATCTTCGTCTTCCACGACGCCGGCGGGCACACCAACGTCCTCAAGATCCCCGACACGTTGGGCCTCCCGGTCGCCTCGGGCGCCACGGTGCCGATCTCGAAGCTCAGCGTGCACTCCCCGACGGCCATCGTCGCCGGCCTGACCCGGCTCGGGATCCCGGTGAGCCGCTACGCCGCGGTCGACCTGCACACGGTCGACCCGGCGTCGAACCTGGGCCGGCTGGCCACGGGCAAGATGTCGGTCTCGTCCCTGCTCACGGACCCGACGGGCGCCAGTTCGCTGCTCCAGCAGGTGGCATCCCACGTGTGGCTCGGGCCCGGGACCCCGGTCTCGGCCGTCCTGACCCTGATGAACGTGCCGACCGCCCACCCGGTCTCGGTGCCCACCGAGCCGGGACGGCTCGGGCACCGTGGTGCTGGCATCCGCGTTCGGCTCCGTCCTGCGGGGTTTCCTGTAGGAGCCGACGGATCGATGGGCGGGATCCGAGCATGGTGGAAACGGGTGAGGGGAATACAGCGCTCCGATGACACCGCCGACGCGGGCACGGTGGGCGGCCGAGTGACCGAGCCGGCCGGGACAGCCCATTCTGGAGGGTCGCCACGCAGCGCACCGCCGATCGACGAGCGCACCGCAGCCCAGGCCTCCTTGGACCAGCTTCTCCGTCAGGCGGCGGACCGGCGCCTGCCGTCCGGGGAGGAGCCGCCGTCAGGGTGACGCTGTGGCGGCGCCCGGGTCGCCGCCCAGCCAGCGATCGAGGAAGGGCAGGGCCTCCGTCCCGTGCCACTGGTGTCCGCCTTCGAACACGTCGTGCACGAGGCGGTCGCCCGCGCCCTGCTGGTCGTAGACGAGGCGCGTCCGCCGAACGGACTCGATGGCCGCGGCCACGGGGAAGAGCACGTCGTCGGTCCCCGTCTCGACGAGAAGCGCGGCGTGGCGCCACCAGTGCGGCCACGTCCTCGTGCTCGAGCCGGCCCAGCATGCCGAACATCACCTGGGACCCGCACATGTTCCACGGCATCTTGTGGCTCTCGGCCCACGACGAGAAATAGCCGCTCACGACCGCCGCGGTGACGCGGTCGTCCAGGGCGGCGGTGAAGAGCGTGACCGTGCCGCCGTAGGAGATCCCCACCATGCCGATCCGCGCCGGGTCGACGAGCGGGTAACCGGCCAGGAGGTCGAGGCAGCGCCGCAAATCCCAGATGTTCTGTCCCAGAGGGTTCCATCCTGCCATTACCGCGTGCACGAGGTTCGTGTCGCACGCGTAGTGGTCCTCGGGGTTCCAGTCCTGGCGCTCGCCGAAGCAGCGCAGGTCCGGTGCCAGCACCACATAGCCCCGCCGCGCCAGTTGGTGCGCGTAGTCGGCGTTGGGCATGTCCGTGTGCGTCAGACCCACCACCTGCGACTTGCCCGGGCCGTGTCCGTGGCAGGCCAGGACCGCGGCGCCGGCCGTGCTCGTGCGCTCGCGCTCGTCGGGAATGAGGAGGTAGGCCGGGACCGACATCGTCTCCTCGGTATCGAACACGATCCGGTCCCGCCGGTATCCGTCGCATTGCACCGACTCGGTGGTCTCCATGTTGAGTGGGACAGGACCCGGCACCGGGCCGAGCAGGTCCTCGAGCGTGCGGCGGCGGCGCTCGAGCCAGGCCGGGATGGCTGATGGATCTGCCTCGGGCAGCGGGTCCTCGTGCACCGTCGAGCCCAGTCGCTCCATCCACTGGTACCAGGGCGAGAAGTTGCGGGCCGGGCGGCTGAGGACGAGGCCTCCGGTGACATCGCTCATGAGCGACCCCTTTCAGGCGGGTGCTGCGTCGCGCCCGGGAGGCGCTGGGCGCCAAATGTAGGGCGGGGCGTCGGCGAGGGCAGGGCTGACCGTGGTGCTCCGGGTGCTCGCCGTGCGGCAGCGCTTCGACGGGGTGGACCACCTCGGGGCACAATTGGACGGTGACCCTCGCCACCGGCGTCTCCGTCCATCCCCTCTCCCCCGCCATCGGTGCGGAGATTTCCGGCGTCGACCTCTCGCAGCCGCTCGCCCCCGAGGTGGTGGCCGCCGTCCGGGAGGCCTGGACCACGCATCACGTCGTCTTCTTCCGGGACCAGTCGCTCACGGCCGAGCAGCAGGCGGACTTCGCCCGGCAGTTCGGCACGGTCACCGAGGCGCACCCCGTGCTGCCCTCCATTGAGGAGAGCAGCGAGGTCCTGGCCATCGACGGCAAAGTCGACCGGGCCAACTGGTGGCACACCGACGTGACCTTCCTGCAGACGCCGGCCATGGGATCGATCCTGTACATGCTCGAGGCGCCCGAGGTGGGCGGCGACACCATGTGGGCCAGCCTGCAGGACGCCTACGACGGACTGGCCGATCCGGTGCGCGCCATGTGCGACACCCTGATCGCCATCCACCACGACCCGTGGTTCGCGGCCGACGTGGCGGAGCGGGGCGGCTACCTGTGGGACGACGAGTGGCGCGAGAAGCTGCTGCCGGCGCTCCACCCCGTGGTGCGCACGCACCCCGAGAACGGGCGTAACGGGCTGTTCGTCAACCGCCAGTTCACCCGGCAGGTCTTCGGCCTGTCGGACAACGAGAGCAACGCCGTCCTCGAAATGCTGTACAACCACTGCGTCAAGCCCGAGTACACGTGCCGCTTCCGCTGGCGCGCCGGGTCGGTCGCGTTCTGGGACAACCGGGCCACGCTGCACTACGCGCTCGACGACTACGGCGATGCGGCGCGGTTTGCGCACCGGGTGACGCTGAGGGGCGACAAGCCCTACGGGCCGGCGATGCCGCTGCCCGCCGGCACGAGCTGAGCTCGGCCCAACAGACGCATGGCTGTCGCTGCCGGCCTCGCGGCCGACGCCGGAGTCGCCGCGCTGACCTTCGTCGGCACCAACGTCGACAACACCCTCATCCCCATGGCCATGGTGGCGGGCGCGCCCGTGGAGCGGGCCCATCGCATTGCGACCGGCCAAGTGATCAGCTTCTGGTTCATCGTGGCGCTGGCGGGGGCGGCCGCGGCGGCGCTGTTCGAGTTCTCCCCCGCCGTGGTAGGTCTCCTGGGGCTTGTGCCCCTGGCCATCGGGGTCCACGGCATGGTGGGGTGGCGCCGGTCGCGCCGAGAAAGCTCCGGCTCCGACGCCGGCGTGTCGAAGGCGGAGCGCCGGGCGGTCGGGCAGTCCGTGATCAGCGCCGCGCTCGTCACCCTCGGTGCGGGCGGGGACAACCTGGCCGCGTACATCCCGCTCTTCCGGGTGGGCGGCCTGGCGCGCGTGGTGGTGATCGTGGCCGTGTTCGTCGTGGGCGAGGTTGTCGTCACCGCGTTGATCCTGGCCGGGGGGCGCCGTCCGCGGGCCCGCTCCGTCATGACCCGACTCGGCGAGGCCGCCGTGCCCGTCCTGCTCTGCGGCATCGGCCTGCTCGTGATGGTGCAGGCGAGGACGTTCTCGTTGCTGTGACGGCGCTCGGCGGCTGAGAATGCCTGTGAAACCAGGACAGGGAGGGCCGCATGAGGGACCTGCAGGGCAAGGTGGCCGTCGTCACGGGCGGTGCCAGCGGCATCGGCAAGGCGGTGGCGGCCAAGGCGGCGGCCGAGGGCATGAGGGTGGTGATCGCGGACATCGAGGAGGGGGCGCTCAAGGACGCCGAGCGGGAGCTGGCCGGCGGCGGGGCCGATGTCCTCGCCGTGCGGTGCGACGTCGCCGAGGGCGAGTCGGTGCGTGCGCTCCGGGACCGGGCGTTGGATCGGTTCGGGGCAGTGCACCTGGTGCACAACAACGCGGGCGTCGGGCTGGGCGGCCCGATCTGGGAGGTCCCCGAATCGGACTGGCGCTGGATCCTCGGGGTGAACCTGTGGGGGGTGGTGCACGGGCTCGCGGCCTTCGTGCCGCTGCTCGTGGAGCAGGGCGAGGGTCACGTCGTCAACACGGCCTCCATCGCCGGACTGACGTCTGCGCCGTTCCTCGGTCCCTACAACGCGACCAAGCAGGCCGTCGTCGCCATCTCCGAGACGCTGTACAAGGACCTGCAGGCGGCGGGCGTCTCAGGGGTGGGAGTGTCCGTACTCTGCCCCGGGTTCGTCCAGACACGGATTGCAGAGTCCGACCGCAACCGGCCGCCCTGGGCACCCGACCGCCAGGCGGAGGGCGGGCCCGACGTGCGCGCCGTCATCCAGGCGATGGTTGACAGCGGGATACCGACCGCATCGGTGGGCGACGCCGTCCTGGACGCGGTGCGGAACGACACCTTCTACATCCTCACCCACCCGGAGCTGGACGAGGCGGTGCGTACACGGTTCGACGACATTCTGGGCCGGCGACCGCCGTCGGCGACCATCATCGCCTGAGTCAGCGGGCGGGCAGCGGCTTGAACGGCTGAATGGTGACCCAGCAGGTGCCCTGGGGCTTGTGGTTGGTCTTGAGCTTGCACTGCGACGACGGCGGCACGTTGTTGTGCACCTTCACGACCTGGTACTCGGTGGGGCCGTAGAACTTGTTCGGCCCGAAGCTCCACACCGGCGACAGCGTGCCCGGAAAGTTCGTGATCTTCGACATCGCCTCGACGAAAGTCTTGCGGTTGAGGTCGGGGCCGGCGGCCGTGGCGGCGGTGGCGAACAGCTTTACGGCGCCGCACCACGCCTGGATCGGACCCTGCTCCTCAATGTAGAAGCTCTCGGCCCCCGTGATCGGCTTGGGGTGAAACGCGTGCCACGTGTTGTAGCAGGAACGCACGCCGGGGTCGTAGCCGCCCTGACTCTCCGGCCGGTTGTCGTCGAACCCACCCAGCGTTTCGGTGCTCACACCCTCCTGCCCATCGAGCGCCTTCTCGTAGGGCACCGGGATGAGGCCGAGCGCCACCTCGACGGTCGACTGGTAGTCGCTCAGCAGCAGCTGGGGGTAGTACTGCTGGGAGTTCTCCGCCCCGATGTAGGGGAAGAAGGCGTTCTCCGGGATCAGCGGGAAGACTGATTGCACCCCGGCCGCCTTGAATTTTTCGACGGCCAACTGCGCCTCGGAGTTCGTCGCCGCGGTCTCGTCGGTGGCGCCGGCCACGGTCTCGACCATGGGTGTGACGCCCACCTTCTTGAGGTCCGGCAACAGGTAGGAGTTCAACGCCGCCTGGTCGGCGGCCTGGTCCGAGACCACGACGCCGACCTGCTTCCCGTGACCGAGTCGCCCCGAACTCATCCCCCACTGCACCGTGGCGGAGAGCACGGGCGCCATGTCCGCCCCCGTCCACCACAGGTAGGGCGAGCCCAGGTTCGTCCAATTGGTGGTCGTGGACCAGGCGCTGATGAGCGGCGTCTGGCCCTGCTGGGTCACGCAGAGCTGGTTGGACTCCTCCCACGTCCCGATGCCGTCCAGGACCGCGAACACGGCGGGGCTGCCCTGGGTCCACTGCCGGCACAACGCCTGCATGCTGGCGTCGTTGAGCGGGTCGAACTGGGTGATGATCGGGTTGATCTTTCGGCCGTTGATCCCCCCGCTGTTGTTGATCTGGTTCACGTAGAGGTTGATGGCGGGGATCTGCTCGTTGAACTCCCGGTCCTGGGCGAAGCCCTCCTTACCGGAGAGGCTGTTGATGGCGACGACGGGGAAGACGACGTTGATCTCGGTCTTGGAGACGCCGCGGTCGCTCGTGCTGGCCTGACTGACCGGCGTCGCGCTGGACGAGGCGGCGAGGCGGGGCTCCGCCGCACCGGCGGCGGCGCTTCCCGGCGTGCCCGACGGGGCGAAGGCCAGCCAGGCCACCAGACCCACGACGATGGCGACGATGATCAGCGCCGTGCGCAGCTGCATGATGCGGGGCCGACGCCGGAGGCGACGCCACGAGCGGCCGACCGGCGCCAGCGGGTTCCACGAAATCCGGTGTCCCGACCCCGACATTTCCACGCTCGCCCCCATCGTCATTCTCCTTCGCTACCGCCCGTACCGCCGCTTCCGCCCGATCGTTTCCCGCCCTCGGCGACCGGACCCGACGCCATGAGGGCCTCGTCGCTCGCACCAAGGTACGCGGCGAGCGCCTTCGGATCAGCGCGCACCTGATCGGGCGGCCCCGCCGCGACCACCCGGCCCAGCTCCATCACGATCACCGTCGAGCACAGCTCGAACACCAGGGGGACGTCGTGCTCGACGAGGACGATCGTCGTGTCCGCCACCTGGTGCAGGCGCCGAAGCAGAGGGATGAACGCCTCGGCCTCCCGCTGAGCGATCCCGGCCGTGGGCTCGTCGAGGAGGAGCAGCCGGGGCCGGGCCAAGACGATGGAGGCCAGGTCCACGACCCGCCGCGTCCCGGTCGAGAGCTCGGCGGTGCGGTGCTGGCGGAAGCGCTCGAGCCCGAAGGCGGCAATGACCTGTTCGGCCGCCTCGAGCTTGCGCCGCTCGGCCCGGCGCGCCCAGGGCAGGCGCAACGTGGTGGGAATGACCGCGACCTCGTGGCGGGCGTCCTCGCTGAGCAGCAACACGTCGAGGACCGTGAGTTCGGGATAGAGGCGGCAGTCTTGGAACGACCGCACCATGCCGACACGCAGGCGCTCCTCGGGCAGGTATTCGCCGAGGTCCATGCCGTCGAGGCGCACGGTGCCCGCCCGGGGGCGCACCAGGCCCGAGATCACATCGAGCGTGGTCGTCTTGCCCGACCCGTTGGCGCCGATCAGTCCGACGATCTCCCCCGGCTGGGCGTCGAAGGTGACGCCATCGAGCGCCTGGACTCCGCCGTAGCGGACGCTCAGCCCGTCCACGCGCAGATGGGCCGGGTGACGCTCGCCCACGGCGCCGCTCAGCGCTGTGCTCACTGCTCCGCCCCTTCCGTCGCCAGCGCGGCCTGCGGCACGGCGGTCGGCGGCGGCACCGGCGGCCCGGCGGCGTCGGTCGCATCGCGGTGAAGGACCGAGCGCAGGCCGACCGTCACGAGGTCCCCGAAGCGGTGGAGCACTTCGGCCAGGCCACCGGGCAGGTAGAGGATGAACGCAATCAGACCGAGGCCGCTGGTGATGAACTGGATCGTCTGGTTCGAGCCGAACAGGGCGGGCAGGCCCTCGAGGTAGAGCGCGCCCAAAATGGCACCCGAGATCGACCCCAGTCCCCCGATGACCACCATGGAAATGATCACGAACGACGTGGTGGGGTCGAAGGTGATGTCGGTGTTGTTCAGCTGCTGCGTTGCGAACGCGAAGCAGACGCCGGCATAGCCGGCGACAAAGCCGGAGAGAGCGAAGGCCAGGAGCTTGGTGCGCAGGACCGGGATTCCCATGGCGGCGGCGCCGAGCTCGTTGTCGCGCACCGCGACCAGGCGTCTCGCGATGCCCTTGTCGCGCCAGACCTTGAGGATGAAGACGGACAGCACGAGTACGCCGAAGGCGAACCACGTGAAGGACCGCTGCGACGACAGGCTGATGCCGAACAGCGAGGGCCGGTTCACCACGGTGTACGCGGGATTCGGCAGGCCGGTGCACAGTGTCCTGTTGATGCCCGGCACGGTGATGCACGGCGTCGCGAGCACGGCGGTTTGCATGAAGACGGCGAACGCGAGGGTGGTGACCGCCAGGAAGAGCCCCGGCATGCGGAGCGCCGGCAGACCCACCAGGATCGCCACCACCGCCGTGACCGCGCCGCCGTAGAGCATGACGATCGGGAGCGGCAGCGACGTGCCCAAGTGGATCGCGACCAGCGCACCGACCGCCACCAGGCCGAACTGCCCCAGCGACACCTGGCCGGCCCACCCGGTGAGCATGGTCAGCGACAGTGCCACCACGGCGTAGATGCAGATCTGGCTCATCAGGTAGTCGTTCCCGACGGAGAGCACCAGGGGCAGGAGCGCCGGTACCACGATGCAGAGCCACAGACCCGCGGTAGAGACCCGGCGGCGCAGGGAGTCCGAGCTGACGCGGACGGTCGTGGCGGCGCCGTGCTCCCAACTGCTGCGGTCGCCCACCCGGGCGCCCCGGCGCAGCGCGCCGACCCGGATCAGGAGCACGGCCATGACGACGAGGAACACGATGAGCTGCTGCTTGGCCGGCGAGGCGACGTTCCATTGGAGCAGTTCGAGGAAGACGCCCATGCCGACTCCGGCGACGAAGGCCACCGTCAGGTTGACCATGGCCCCGACCAGCGCCGCCGTCAATGCGTAGAGCAACAGATCGGGCGACAGCGCCTGGGTGAGGGCGCTCGTCTGGTTCGGCGCGTTGAGGATGGCCGTGAAGGCCGACAGCGCGCCCGCCACGGTCCACGTGATGGTCGAGGTGCGCCGGATCCACACGCCCGAGAGGCGCGCCGAGTCGGCGTTCTCCGACATGGCTCGCATGGCCAGCCCCCACGAGGTCATGCGGACCGCCAGGACGAGGGCCACCGTGACGATCGGAGCGACGATCAGGGTGAGCACCTCGGTCGGCGTGATGATGAAGGGTCCCAGCGAGAACGACAGGTCGAACGGCACGGGGACCGGCTTGTACAGATTGTGCGGCGCGATGAAGGGCAGCGCTGTCAAAGCGAGCAGCACGTAGCTGAGTCCGATGGTCGCCACCATGACCAGCACGCGGGGACGGGTGAAAAGGCGGCGGAGCACCAACTCCGACAGAGCGCCGACGAAGGCCGCCAGGCCGACGGAGAGCACGAGCGCGAACCAATAGTTGAACTTGAAGTCGGCCGTGAGCTTGACGAGGAACACCGCGGCGATGACGCCGATCTGTCCCTGGGCGAAATTGAGGACCCGGTTGGTGCGGTACACGAGCACCAGGCCGAGCGCGAGGAGCCCGTAGCCGAGGCCGTAGAACACGCCCTGCACGAGCACGAAGTTCGGCGCCGAGAGGGCGAGCACCCGCAGCACCGCCTAGGCCTGTCCCGGGTCCGTGTTCGTGGGGCCGTCCGCGCCCCCGCCTCCGGATCCGCCGGCGCTTCCGTTCCCGCTCGGGCCTGCCCCCCGGCCGAGACCCGTCGAAGCCGCCCCGAGGAACACCGGGCGCAGCAGGTCGTCGCGGGTCATCAGCTCGGTCGTCGGCCCGTCGAAGCGGATCTCGCCCCGCTCCATGAAGAAACAGCGGTCGGCCAGGCTGAGCGCCCGGTTGAGGCTCTGCTCGACGAGGATCACGGTCGTCCCCGCCTCGTTGATGCGGCGCACCATGCCCATAAGGCGTTCGACCGTCATGGGCGCGAGCCCGAGCGACAGCTCGTCGACCATCAGGAGCGTCGGGGCGGTCATCATCACCCGCGACAGGGCGAGCATCTGCTGCTCGCCTCCCGAGAGCGTGCCCGCCGGCTGATCGAGGCGGGCGGCCAGCTCGGGGAACGTGTCCAGCGCCTCCCGGAGGGCCGCGGCCGCCCGGGTGCGGTCGCGGCGCAGCGTGTGTCCGCCGATGCGCAGGTTGTCGCGCACGCTCAGGCCCGGGAACGTCATCTTGCCGCCGACGAGCAGGGCGACCCCGAGGTCGATGATCTGCTCGGGCTCGAGGTAGGTGGTATTCGCCCCGAAGAGCCGGATGACGCCCCGGTGGGGGTGCTCGAGCCCGGATACGGCGCGCAACAAGGTCGACTTACCCGCCCCGTTCGTCCCGAGCAGCGCCACCATCTCTCCCTCTGCGACCTCGAGGTTGACGTCGAAGAGGACCTGGTTGGTGCCGTAGAAGAAGTCGAGATTGTGGACCTGGAGGGCCGGGATCGCGCCCCCGGCCTGGCGGCGCTTGCCTTCGGCGTAGCGCTCGAGGACGTCCTCAATTACCAGCGTGATGTCGCGGCGCACGCTGCGCGACCCGATCACCAGCAGAAGGCCGCCCACTGCGCAGACGGGAGCGATAAGGGTGAGCGAAACGACGATCCCGTGCAGGCCTCCGAGGGCGTCCGAGACCGCCCCGAGCACGACCGAGCCGGTGAAACCCCCGAAGACGAGGGAGTAGACGCCGAACATGGCGAAGCAGATCGTCCGCATCTCGGGGGGAGCAGTGGCGGCAAGCGTCAGGAAGATGCAGATGGCCAGCGGCGAGACCGAGGCGTTGGCCAGGAACTGCAGCGTCACGCACAACCAGAGCTGGGGCACGTACAGCGACAGGACGTACAGCCCTCCGTAGGCCGTGATGCATGCGCCGGCGATGACGAGAGGGCGCTGCGGGGCACGACGGAAGTAACGGTCGCCGAACACGTAGGCCAACGGCAGGCCCAAGAAGGCGGCCAACCCGATGATGGCGTACACCTCGCTCCGCTGCGCGGTGTCGAGGTGGAATTTGTCGATGAAGAAGAGGTTTCCGAAGAGCGGGGCGCCGGTCCCCGCGAACCCGAGGATGGCCACGGCGACCAGCTCGTAGTACAGCGAGCGGACGCGCAGCAGGCGCGTCACCGCCGACCCGAGCAACACACGGGGCGCCTTCTCCTGCTGGGTGTGCAGATCCATGCCCGACGCCTTGAGGATGTGGCTGCTCTCGTTGGCGCCCTTCTCGGGTTCGCGCAGCGTGAACAGCGCGAAGCCCAGCGGGATGCCCGCCAGCGCGACAAGCAGCCCGTAGCGCCAGTTGTGGGCGATGGTGACGACGTAGCCGAACATCGAGGATCCCGACCGTCTGCGACAGCGGGTCGGACAGGTTGTGCCAGCTGAAGATCCGCCCCCGTCCCTCCGTCGGGTACGCATCGGACAGGTACGAGTTGTGCACGGTGTTGTTGACCCCGGTACCCACCGAGGCCGCCAGGTAGAGGAAGGCGAAGGCCCACACGTTGGGCGAAATCGCCATGAAGGCGCCGAACCCGGCGAAGATCAGCAGCGCCACTGCCGCCACCACCTTGCGGCTGCCCCGGTCCGCCCACACCGCGAGCGGGACGGCCCACAGGAGCTGGGACACCTGGGCGATGAAGGCCACCGCGCCGAGCGATGCGTTGGACATGTGAAAGGACGTCTGCAGGTTGTGGCCGATGAGTGTGATGCCGTTGCCGAACGTGCCCGGGACGAGGGCGGCGGCCGTCAAAAGCGTGAGCGGCGCATATCCCGACGACCGGAGAATCGCCGAGCAGCGGCGGGGGCTTGCCCTCACCCGTCCCCGGCATGACGGCCACGTCGGCGACGACGTCGGCGTCCTTGACCTGCGTCGACCGCCTCGTGCAACAGGTCGTCCGGGACGGCGAAGTCGAACAGCGGCTCGGCGGGCACTGCAGCAGGACTCTAACCTGACACGGGCGTCAGGGAAGGGCAGAACGCGCAGGTCGGTCCCGGGCGCTGGCGCCAGCGCGTCACCCGCGCACCGTCGCCACCGTCAGGGGCCCTTCCGGCAGCACCGCCACGCGCGCCGAAGGCCCGAGCCGGTCCACGGCGGCACGGCATCGTCCGCCCGAGGTCGCCGACCGGCTGGAGCTGCGCGTCCCGGATGGCGTCCTCGCTCAGTCCCTCGCTGTAGAGGTGCACCTCGGCCCGGTCGACGACCCGGCCCAACACCTGGGCCTGCCAGCGGTCGAGCTCGGGGCCTCCCGTGGCGCCGATGAGGTCGCCCGGTGTCTGGGCCTCGGAGAGCAGCCGCGCGAACGCGCCGTCGGCGGGGATACCGTCCTCACAGGCGGCGGCCATCACGACGACGCCGCGCTCGCGCACGATCCGGTCGGCGGCCGCCATCCCCTTCACCGCCTGGTACAGATTGCGGTCGAGCGGGTGCCCGCCGTTGGTCGACACCACGAGGTCGAACGGCGCGTCGACCGCGCGCACTGCCGCTGCCTCCACGTGCGCGCACGGCGGCATCGTGCGTCGGCGCCAGCGAGCCGGCGAAGACGGCCGTGACCCGGCGGGCCGCGGTTGATCGCGACGTCGACCGAGAAGTGCGGTGGCGCGAGCGCGGTGGCGGCCCGAACGAAGTCGTGCACGGGGTTGCCCTCACGCAGTGACGAACGTCGCCCGCGGGTCCGCGATGCGCCGCGGGTGGTGCGCCTCCAGGATGGTCTCGGTCGCGGCCAGGCCGGGACAGACCGCCTTGGGCCCGCCGCTGAAGCCGGCGAAGAAGTGGGGCTCCACGAACCCGGTGACGATCCGCACGTCGGCCTCGACGTACTCGCGCTGGAGCAGGATGGGTGTCCCGTCGACCTCGCCCACGAGGACGTGATCGTCGCCGCGCCGGGCGTCGTGATCGACGACGGCGTAGCGCGTCACGAGCTCGGGGCCGACCAGGTCTGCCATCTCCTCGGGCGTGGCCCGGCGGTGCGTGCCGGTGGCGCACAACAGAGAGATGCGGCCGTCGGGCACGCCACACCGTTCGAGCTCGGCCAGCAACGGCGGCAGCACCGTGCGGTTGGGCATCGGACGCGTCAGGTCCGGGAACACCACCGCCACCCGCCCCATCGCGCCGCGTCCCACCGTGCGCAGCACCTCGTGGAGCGGTGGCCCCGACGACGGCGTCCGCAACGCCGCGCCCACCGCGCCCGCCTCGTCCGCCAGCGCCGCTGCGTCGACCGGCAGGACCACCTCGGCGGCGTCCGGTAGCTCCACCACTGCGCCATGGCGGCCGTAGGCGAGCTCGACCTGCACGCCGGCCTCGGCCTCCCCCGACCCGCCCTAGTACGCCGGGCTGCGGCTCGGGGAGCGACTCCGTCGCCACCAGCACCGACACCGCCACGTGGTCGACCTGCGAGCGGAGGCGGCGGTACAGCTCCACCGCCTCGGGGTCCGGCTCTATCACGGCGGCCACCGGGTCGATCTCGTCCAGCGTGAGGTTCATGCCGAGGGCGCGGCCCGCCAGCAACGCGGCGCCCGGCGCAGGCGGCCTCCCCCGAGCGGCGCCGGGTCGCCGGCACGCCGAGGACGGACGTGAGCACCTCGACCCACAGCGGCAGGCTGGTCCCGGCCCCACCGAGTGTCACGCCCTCGGCGGAGCTGCCGCCGAGCCGCCCGACCGTGACCACCTCCATCACGCGCAGCACGTCCCACGCCACCGACTCGATCACCGCCCGCGCCAGGTCGTCAGCCCCGTGCGCCGCGCCCGAGGCCCATGAACCCGGCGCGGGCGTCGTCGCGCCACCAGGGGGCCCGGGCGCCGTCGAGCCAGGGCACGGCGACGACGCCGCGTGCGCCCGGCGGGCTGTGCGCGGCGAGCGTCGCCAGCTCGTTGGGCGTGCGGGCGAGGAGGCGGCCCAGCCAGGCCAGGAACGACCCGGCCGCCGACAGCCCGCCCTCCAGCAGCCACCCGCCGCCGGCGGCCCGCGTGACGACGGCGCCGGCCGGTGAAGGGACGGGGCGCTCGTGCACCGGCACCGAGACATTGGCGGTCGTGCCCCAGCTCACCATGGGCCGGTCCTCCGACGCGCCGGAGCCCAGCACCTCGCACTGGCGGTCGCCGGCGCCGATCACGACGGGGATCCCGGGCTGCAGCCCCAGCTCGGCCCCGGGCACGGACTTGAGCTGGCCCACGACGCGTGTCCGACGGCACCACGCTCGGGAGCTTCCCCAGCGCGGGACCGGCCAGCTCGCGCACCGCGTTGCCGTCGAAGTCGTACAGCCCGCGTGCGCGACGCGAAGGTGACGTCGGTCACCACTGGTCGGTCATGCGGTGAACGATGAAGTCGCGGGGCGACAGCAGCCACGTGGGCCGACTCCAGACGCTCGGGCTCGTGCTCGGCCAGCCAGGCCAGCTTTGCCGCGACCGACGCCGGCATCGAGGGGGATGCCGGTGCGGGCACGGTTGATGTCGTCGCCTCCCATCCGCTCGGCCAAGGCGCGGCCTGCGCGGCCCCCCGGCGGTCGGACCACAGGATTCCCTTGCCGAGCGGGTTCCCCTCTGCCGTCACCGGCACGAAGGTCTGGCGGGCGCCGGAGCAGACGACGACGTCGACCTCGCCGAAGGCGGCCGGCGCCATGGCCCGTGCTTCGGCGCAGGCGATGACCACCGTCGTCCACCAGCGCAACGGGTCCTGCTCCGTCCAGCCCACGTTGGGTGTACGTGGTCACCAGCTCCGAACGGGCGAGCGCCACCAGCCCCCCGTCGCCCCACAGCGCCACCTTGGTGACGGAGGTCCCGAAGTCGACGGTGAGGATCACCGCCGCGTGCACGAGCCCGGCCACCGAGCCCGGCCATCTCGGCCGGGTCGGGATCCTGGTAGATGGTCCGGCCCATGGCCATGCCGGCGCCGCCACCCGCCATCACGTCGCGCACCTCGCTCGAGCACCGGCTCGCGTCCGCCCTCGCCCAGCGGGCCGCCCAGGAAGAGTACCGGCACGCCGACGCTGGCCACGACCCGCGCCACCGCCCGACCCGCGCTCGCGCCCCGGCTGCACCGCGGGGACGGGCACCTTCACCACGGGCGCGCCCATGTCGTGCGCGATGACGGCCGCCAGCACGATGTCGTCGGGGTCGCGGCCGACCCGTCCCGTCGCGCCACACCAGCGGCTCCACCAGCGCCTCCAGACCGGCCGCGCGGGCCCGTCGAGCACCTGCCCAGCAGCTCCAGCGCCGACGCCGTGAGCGGGTCGGCCAGGTCGATGCGGGTCATGTGCTTGATCCCCGTCCAGCCGTCCGCCGCCGCCCGGGCCACGCTGGCCACCAGGCGGTCGTCCAGTTCGAAGACCGACCCGGCCAGCCCGGTCCGGTTCAGCGAGAGGTAGGTGCGATGGAGCGCGGTGACGTGCCCGGCGGCGGCCAGCCCGCGCAGCGGCTGCGGCTGACGCCAGGATCGCCGTCGCAGTGCGGGCAGGGCCTTGGCCAGCGCCCCGAGCGTAGTCGTCCCACCGCTCCACGGTAGCACGCCGCGGGCGCGGTGGTCGGCCGCCAGGATCGAGGGCGGGTATGGGCAGCGGCGCCGGAGCCGTCATCCCGCTCCGGCCAGCGCCGAGCACCACCTTGGCCACGCGCGGAGAAGTCCTCCCGGCCGTAGCCGGCCGTGCTCGCCGCGGTGAGCCAGCTGCCGCGCCGGCGGCCGCGGTCGGGCCACCGGCACCCCGCTCCGGGCCGCGTAGGCCAGGGCGAGGTCGACGTCTTTGGCCATGAGGTCGGTCATGAAGCCGGGCTGCCAACCGTTCGACGCGGGGCTGTCCGCAACGACGCCCGGCACGGGCAGCCGGGTGCGCACGGCCACGCAGTCGCCCGTGGCGTGGGTGAGCACCTCGTAGAGCTTGGCCATGTCGACGCCCGACTTGACGGCCATGGCGGTTGCCTCGGCCGTCGCCGTCATCTGCGCGGCGTAGATGAGGTTGTTGCAAAGCTTGACGACCTGGCCCATGCCGGGCCCGCCCACGTGCACCACGAGCCCGGCGAAGGGCTCGAGCGCCGGGCGTCGACGTCGGCCAACATGTCCGCGTCGCCGCCGACCATCAACGTCAGCGTCCCCTTCTGCGCGCCGGCGGTGCCGCCCGACAGCGGGGCGTCCAGATACCGCGCCCCGGTCTCCGCCACCCGCGCGTGCTGCGCCCGCTCGACCTCGGGGTCGATGGTCGAGCAGTCGACCACGCGTCTTCCCGGAGCCCAGCACCGGCAGCATGGCGTCGACGACCTCGACCACCTCGGGCGAGTTGGGGACGCACAGCACCACGACCTCCGACGCCTCGGCCACCCCCCGCGGCGAGCCGCCGTCGACCGCGCCCCGGGCGACCGCGGCGTCGATCGGGCCGCGGCCGCGCGACGCGACCGTCACCGTGTGGCCCGCCGTCCACGAGGTGCCCGGCCATGGGCAGGCCCATGGCGCCGAGCCCGATGAATCCGATGCGCATGCGCTGTCCCTCCCCGTCTCGCCGCTCGACGCGCCGCTACGCGAACTGGGGCAGCCACTCGGCGGTGCCGGCGAGCAGCTCGTCGACCATGGCCTCCGTCTCGTGCAGGTCACCCCGGCCCGGCCAGCGGGTCGAGGGCGAACGCCGCTTCGGCCAGTCGGCGGTCGCCCCGCAGCGCGGCCTCGACCGTCAGCTCCTGCGTGGCGACGTGGCGCCGCACGATCTCGTCGTACGGGTGCGGGAGCACGCCGCGGTCGCGGCCGCGGATGCCCTCCCGCTCCGTGCCGTCGATCACACAGATCGACTCGAGCACCGCGTCCGCCGGCAACCCGACGCCCTGCCCCGTGTTGGGGATGTTCACCGGGGCCTCGAACGGCTCGCCGGTGAGCATCGCCTGGATCATGGGCGAGGGCAGCTCGCCCGACTGCCACGTCTGGAGGTCCTTGGTGCCGCCCAGCCACGCGTCGACGTCGGCGACGTACTGGGCCTGGTGCTCTTCGCGGCGGGAGATCGGGCTCAGCCCGATGTTGTACGCCGCCCCCCAACGTGACTCGGGCGTGAGCGCGAAGGAGACGAACTCTGCGATGTGGCGGTCGCCGGCCGCGGGAAACGTGCCCCAGCGGTCGAGCAGCGTGAGTTTGAACACGTGTCGCTGGGCGAAGTCCAGCTTGGTGAACGGCTCCGCCTCGGGCCGACCCTCGTTCGGCGCCAGGGCTTCCAGGCCGCCGACCTCGTCGACGAGCTTGCGCAGCACGTCGAAGCCGTCGGCCCCGTCCAGCTCGAGCGACGTGAGCACTGGGAAGTGGTTGATGCCGGTGACCGAGCAGGACACCGCCTCGAACGGGCGCCCCAGGGCGATGGCGAAGTCCATGCAGAAGTTCCCGACCTCGTGGCACAGGCCCACCGTCTTGATACTGGTCTCGCGACACACCGACCGGGTCAGACAGGTCATCGGGTTGGTGATGTTGAACATCCAGGCGTCGGGGCAGTGCTCCTCCATCGTCGTTCCCGATGCCCACCAGGACAGGAACGTTGCGCAGCGCCCGGTTGATGCCGCCCGGACCGACCGTGTCGCCCACGGTCTGCGTGATGCCGTGGCGGGCCGGCACGTCGAGGTCGACCGCCATGGAGCGGAACCCCCCCGTCGAGATGCACACGATCACGAAGTCCGCACCGTCCAGCGCCTCGCTCAGGTCGGTCGCCGTCGCCACCGTTGCCTTGGCGTCCATCGCCTCGTTCAGCTTGTGCGCCAGCGCCTCCATCTTCGGCAGCGGCGCCGGGTCGATGTCCTCGAGCACAAGGTGCATTCCGGCAGAGCGCGGGCGTGCCGAACAGGTCTGCCATGAGCTCCGGCGCCCACTGATAGCTGCCGCCACCGACGATCGTCACCTGCGTCACCCGAGCCCCTCCCTCTGCACGAATCCCTCCCGGTGCCTGGCCACGCGCGGCAGTCTATGGCGACGCGGACCTGCTCCCCGAGCCCTCGACGGTACCGTCCGCGGCGTCACGGATCGCCGGAGCTGTGCAGGATGGAAATGGGGGAATGCCGCCCCGGCAACGACCGACTCGTCGCGGCGGTCTCCATCTGCTGGACCGCCCGGCCACGCCGCGTGGCGACGCGCGAACTACCAGGGCGCCGGTACCGCGCCCGAGCCGGGCCGGGGCCGCTCCGTCCGCCAGAGCCCGCGTCGGTCGATGAGCTGGAAGGCAAGATCTTCTATGGCTTCTGAGACAGCCTCCGCCGCCGACGTCCGATCCTCCGAACGCAGGGCCTCGTCCACCAACGCGCCCATGTGAGGGGCCGATCCGGCGATCTCTGCCGCTGCCCTCTGCCACGCCTGGCGGAACACGATCGCCTCCAGTGGCTCTACGGGCACCAGCGCGTAGCAGACCTTGCAGTGCAGCGCGGCTGCGGCCCTCTCCAGAGTAGAGAGCAGAATCGACCCGTCCACTTCGGCGCGTTCGAGCTGGCTGGTGCGCGATTGCGTGACCCCCATGCGCGCGGCCATCTCGAAGGTCGTCATGCCCAAGGCCTCTCGGATCGTTCTGATCCACCCGAGCGGTGGGCGCGGCCCCACGTGACGTTCGAGCCCGGCGAGACGGCGTTCGAGTCGGTTGCGGACCCCAGATCGGTTCAGCGGCATGGCCTTCCTTCTTTGCGCCTTGGCACTCCCCTATTCAGAACGACGAGAACGAGTAGTTGCTCCTACTACTTCGTAGAAGTCAGTAGGTCCTCCTCTGAAAAAGTCCGATTCCCAGTAGGGCAAGACCGATACTCTCTGAGGGGAACGGTCTCCGCAGCACGCCCGAAGGCAGGGTCGCTTCTTGGTTCACGCCCCTACCGTCACGTCGGCCGGGCGCCCCGGTAGCCGCCATCGGCGCCCAAGACCGGGACGCACTCGCTCACGTCCACCCCGCCGGCCCAAGCCACATCGTCCTCCAGACCCCGGTCCCGGAGCTGGCGCCCCGACGCCGACTCCGCCAGGGCGCTGGCGATCTCCGGTCGGGCGGAGCGGAATGCCGTCAGAGCGGCCGCCGCCTCGGGCGAGCAAGAGCGCTCACCGGCCAACTCGGACACGATCGCCCCGGCCCCGAGGAGGTCCTCCACCGCCGGACGCAGGCCGCCTCCGGGCCACGTCTCGCCGCAGGGAACGACCCCGACGGCGCCGCCCTCTGCAGCGTCGTCGACCCACCGGGCCACCGCCCCCGCGTTGCGCAGGCAGCCCCCGACGACCGTGGCGCACACCGTCGCGGCGAGGGTGGAGCAGTGCGACCCGTTCGGCGACGGCAGGACGATGACGTCGCCCGCCGACAGCACCGCCAACGACGCTGGCGACAGGGACAACGCGCGTGGCCCGGAGCCGTCGGCCACCTCGGCGACACCTGCCGGCAGCTGCGCCCGGTCGAGCGGCCAGGGCGCCGGACGGACCAGCGCCCCGGCCGCCGTCGCCACGTCCAGTGCGGTCGTGAAGCGCAAAACGTCGACCAGGACCAGGACCGCCACCTCGTCGGCCAGCACCGTGATGCCGGCTGTCCCCCAGCACAGCCGTACCCCGAATCCCGACTGCGCGGCCCAGTCGGCCTCGCCGCTCACGTCGGCCTCACGTCAGGCGCTTCTCCCCCCAGAAACACGCGAAGGGATTGTCGTTGTACGGCGCGACGTCGACATACCCGGCCGAGCGATAGAGCGCCAGTCCGTGCAGCTGCTTCGGCCCGGTGTCGAGCCGGGCGGACGCGTACCCCAGCGACACGGCCTCGTCCTCGAGCGCGACCAGCAACGCCCGCGCGACGCCACCGCGAACGGGCGGCCGGGCGCACGTACATCCGCTTGATCTCCGCCACCGCCTCGCTCAGTCGCCGCAGGCCGCCGCCCGCAACAGGGTCGTCGCCCTCGAAGCCGACGAGGTAGGCGCCGCCGGGTGGCCGCATCTCGTTTGGCGACAGCGGCGGGTTGTCCAGTCGGCTGAACGTGTCGTACACGTCGTTGAGCTCGACCCGCATCTCTGCGAGCAGCTCGGCAGCGGGCGGTTCCTCCGGGTCCCAACGCTCGAAGCGCGGGCCGCTGCCACTCACGGCGCGCGGTCGGGGTGCAGCGCCTTCGCCATCCGGCGCATGCCGTCGCGCCAAGGAACGGTGGTCTTCCCGATCAGCTCGTGCATGCGGGTCGGGTCGATCTGCACGCTGTCGATCGTGTGCTCGGTCGGCTCGAAGCGGGCCTCCGAGCCGGTGAGCTCGGCGAGGTATGTGCACCACTCCTCGATACTGACCGCCTCGCTGCCTCCCCAGTTCACCGTCACCGCCGGGACAGAGGCGACCGCCAGGAGGCGCGGCACCATGGCGGCGATGTCGTTCGCGTGCAGCGGGCAGTACACGCTGGGCAGCGTTGACGTGGACGGGGACGGCGTGACCGTTCAGCATCATGTGCAGGTGGATGGCGGGCCAGCCCCCGGTGTCGCCGTAAGGGACTGACAGGCGGGCGATGGTCGTGGGCAGCGAGAAGCGCGCCGCCGCCCAGCGCGCGGTTCCCTCCGCTGCGATCTTGCAGATGCTGTACGTGCGCAAGAAGGGCCAGACGCCGTGGTTGTCACCGAGTGGGGCGTCTTCTGCGAAGACGCGGTGCCCGTCCGGCTTGTAGACGGCGGTACTCGAGCAGTGCAAGAAGCTGCGTGCACGGCGATGGTGTTCCATCAGGTAGGCCAGGCCGCCGCTATTGGCGGCCAGGTCGGCCTCCCAATCGTTGGACTTGGCCACTGCGAAGTGCAGGACGTGGTCCGCGTCCTCGGGGAGCCCGTCCACATCCCCCGTCGCCAGGTCGACGCGCACACATTCCACGCCGGCCGCCTCGAGCTCCACGCGCGCGGCGGTATCGTTGAAGCGCGCCGCGCCGACCACCTGATTGTCCTTGGCCAAGGCGAGGGCCAGCGGGCGCGCCACCTGGCCGGTGACTCCGGTCACGACGATGGTGCGGTCGGTCAGGGTGTCGGCTTGGTCAGCACGCATGAAGCCCTTGTGTACTCGCTACGATGCCCGCGTGCACCTCTTCGTGGCGTACCTCGGGGGCGAGCTCGGACTCGGCCGGATGGGCGAGGACCACGAGGTGGTGTTCGTCGTGGCCGAGGACATGCCGTCCGCCCGCCGCGCCGCGCGAGCGAAGTGGGGCGGCGACGGCTCAGCACACGTCGACGCGCTGACACGCCTGGACCGGATCGACGGCTACGCCATCGGCCTCGAGCGCGAAGGCGACGGAGACGGCGACGTCACCGAGACCGAGGGGTACAACTCCTAGCGACCAGGAACCAGTCGACTCTCAGACGGCGGGCGACAGGCCGCCGTCGAGGTTGATGGCCGTGCCGGTCAGGTACGACGCCCGCTCCGACAGGAGGAAGCACCCGAGATCGGCGAATTCCTCGGCGCGGCCGAACCGGCCCAGCGGGATGGCCGCGTCCCGGGCGAAGCGCTCGTAGAAATGAGGCAGCGCCTGGCCTGAGCCCGCCGCGGCACGCACCCACTGCCCGCTCTCGATCAGCCCGATGAGCACGGCGTTCACGCGGATGCCGTCGGGCGCGAGCTCCTTGGAGAGCGCCTTCATCAGGGCCATGCCCGCCGCCCGCGACACCGAGCTGGGCTCGCTGCCAGCGCCCGGGGCCTTGGCCGCCAAGGCCAGCGTGAAGAGCACGACCCCTCGGCTCGCGCGCAGCAACGGGAGGGCTAGGCGGGTCAGACGCACGGCGCCCATGAGCTTCAGCTGGAGGTCTGCCTCCCAAGCCCCGTCATCGACCGCCTCGATCGTCCCGGCGGCCGAGCGCCCGGCGTTGTGGACCACGCCGTCGATGCGCCCCCAGCGGCCCACCGCCGCGTCGACGAACGCCTCGAGGTCGGCCGGCGACGAGACGTCCGCCCGCTGTGCCAGCACATCGGCACCGGCATCCTGCAGGGACGCTTCCGCCCCGCGCAGTCGTTCCTCGTCCCGGCCGCAGATGGCAACCGACGCGCCCTCGGCACCCAGCTGCCGCGCCAAAGCCAGACCGAGTCCGTCGGTGCCGCCCGTGATCAGCACGGTCTTGCCGGCCAACTCCAGATTCATCCTCGTTCCTCCCCGGGGGACGTCGCCCGCACGCCCGCGACGAAGGCGTCGGCTTCGGACTGCGACCTGAGCCGCACGAAGCGGAGCGCGACCCAGCGAGGGTCGTGTTCGGCCTCGCTGTAACGGCGACGGTAGACCTTGTGACGGCTGGCTGCCCAAGCGATGATCGACTTCTCGGGCTTGAGCGACCACAGGTTCGACAACGGCTCGCGATTGCCGTTCCAGAGCTCCTCGCGGGTGAGGGTACGGCGCACGGTGCGCCGAACCATCCGCGCCATTACCGTCGCGTAAGGCAGATCGAACCAGACGACTGTGTCGGCGCGGCCCCAGACGATGTCCTGGACCACCGAGTACGTGCCGTCGACGACCCAGGCGTCAGGCTCGACCGCCGCGGTGACGCGCCGCCTGAACTCCTCGTCGCTGAGCGGCGTCCAGCCCGGTTGGTGGTAGATGGAGTCGAGCTCGACGTGCCGAGACCCCAGCGCCTCCGCCAAGGTGCGCGCCAACGTCGTCTTTCCCGAACCAGAGCATCCCACCACCGCGACACGCTCGATCGGTCAGCGCTCCTGCTCGGTCGGCCGGACGAGGATCTCGTTGATCGCCACCCGTCGGGGGCGGGTCACGGCGAACCGGATGGCCTCGGCGATGTCCTCTGCCTGCATGATCTCGATACCACCGAACGTCTGGGCCATGCCCTCCAGGATCTCGGGGCGGTTGTGCAACGCCAGCTCCGTCGCCGTGGCGCCGGGCTCAATCAGGGTGACCCGGACGTGCCGAGTCGTGACCTCCTGGCGCAAGGACTCGCTGAACGCGCCGACGCCGTGCTTGGTCGCGTTGTAGACGCCGCTGTTGAGCCGGGCCACCCTGCCGGCGACCGAGCTGATGTTGACGACATCGGCCACGGACCGCGGGTCGGACTCGGCGGCGGACAGCAGATGCGGCAGCGCGGCGTGGGTGCAATAGAGCAGCCCCAGGACGTTGAGCTCGACCATGCGCTGCCACTCCTCGACAGGCGCGCCGACGATGGGACCCAGCAGCATCACCCCGGCGTTGTTGACCAGGATGTCGAGCCGACCCCGCTCCTCCACCGTGGTGGCCACGGCCCGTTCTGCTTCCAACTGGTCCGTGACATCCGCCTCTATGACCAGCGGTTTCCCGTTCAGACGCCCGGACAGCGCCTCGAGCCGGTCGCGCCGGCGCGCCACGACGGCCACCGTCGCCCCCTCCTCGGCCAGAACGGCCGCTGTCGCCTCCCCGATGCCGCTGCTCGCTCCGGTCACGAGGGCGACCGTGCCTTCCAGTCTCTGCGTCATGGAGCCTCCACCATCGTCTCGCTCATCGCTTTGGGTCCGGCCGGACGCCGGTCGCCATCACGGTCTAGCGGACAGGGCTTCAGTTTGGCGCCCTTGGACGCCGGGGCGCTGGGGCGCAGGGGCGCAGGGGCCGCCCCTACGTCCGCTGGGCGGCCTCGGCGTCGGGCTTCCCCCTCGCCCTCTCGCCGTCTCCGTCCGGCCCGTCGCCGATCTCGTCGGGCTCTCGGGTCGGGGTGTCGCGGTTGAGCACCTCGCCGCGGAAGTAGGCCGGGCTGACCGCCCGGTACACGTACATCAGGACGACGCCGAGAAGGGCGCTGAAGAACATGATCAAGAAGATCCCGCCAATGTCCCAGTGGGTCAGCGGCATCGTCCACGAGGTGTAACTGTTCACCGGCTTCCAGTAGTGAACGAGGAGCCAGGAATGCACGCCCAGAGGATGAGCCCGCCCAGCAAGGGCAGGATGCCGCGCAGCCAGAGGTTCCGGGTGCTCTCACGCAGTGAGTCGCGCCAATACCACGCACAGCTGAACCCCGTGAGCCCGTAGTAGAAAGCGATGAACACGCTCAGCGCGGTGACGGAGTCCAAGATCACGCCGTTGCCGGATGCCAACTCGTTCATGCCGACGTAGAGGCCGATGGAGACCAGCCCCATGGCGAGGGTCGAAACCGTCGGGGTCAGGAAGCGCCGGTGCACCCTGGCGAAGGTGGTGGGAATCGCCTTGTAGACTCCCGAATTCCCAACGAATTGCGAGTCTAAGCGGGGTATTGGGTCAGATTTCCGAGGACGTCAGCCGCCTCCGTGACTGAATTCGTCGCCGGGGCGGCTGCTCAGCCGTCCTCTGCGCCGCTTGACTCGGCCTCGCTCCGCCCGATGCCCTCCCGAAGCTTTTCCAGGCTGGCGCTCAGGAGCCGAGACACGTGCATTTGGCTCACGCCGACGGCAACGGCGATCTCCGACTGGGTGAGGCCCTCGACGAATCGCATGCGCAGGATGGACTGCTCGCGGGCGGGAAGTGTCGCGAGCGCCGGTCCCAGCAGCACCCGGTCCTCCACCGAGTCGTAGTTGGAGTCGTTCGAGCCGAGGCGGGCCGCCAGCGGATCGTCCTCGCTCTCGGTCGCGTCGATGGACGCCGCGCGGTAACCCTGGCCGGCTTCGATCGCTTCGAGGACCGCTTCCTCGCTCGCCCCTGTCGCCTCCGCCAGCTCGGCCACCGTCGGGTTGCGCCCGAGTTGCTGCACGAGCGTCGAGGTGGCGTGGCCGAGCTCGAGGTAGAGCTCTTGGACCCGCCGGCTGGCGCGCACAGCCCAGCCCTTGTCGCGGAAGTGCCGCTTCAGCTCACCGATGATCGTCCTCGTCGCGAACGCAGGGAAGTCGACGCCACGGCCGGGATCGAAGCGGTCGACCGATTTTACGAGCGCCACCGACGCCACCTGCACAAGGTCTTCGAGGGGCTCGCCCCGGTGGAGAAAGCGGCGCGCCAACTGTTGCGCCAGTCCCAGATGGGAGGTGATCAGCTCCTCCCGCGCCTCGGGGTCCAGCGACCCGGGGCCCGAGCCGCGTTCGGGCTCGTCCGCGTCAGGCGCGGACCCGGGAGCCTGCTCCCGGCTCGACGTCACGCTGCATGCCCCCCCCGGCGCTTCCGCAGCCAGGCGCGCACGGAGCCGTCCTGTTGCTCCCGACCGTGCTCATCGACGAGCGCGTCGAGGATCTGCACGCTGAGCTGGGCCGTCTCGTTCCCGTTTCCGCCGACGGCGGAGGCGGCCCCGGTCGCGCCCGCCAATGTGCACTCGACGCCGATGGCCTCGGCGAGCACGGTCAGTTCCAGGCACAGGTCGCCCTGTCCCTCGTCGCTGCCCTCCAGTGTGAGCAAACAGAGCTCTCCGACCGCCAGGCGGAGGTCCTCGAGCTCCTCGATGTCGAAGCCGGCGCGGGCGGACACAGCCGACGTCACGAGCCGCGCCAGGACGATGAGGTCGCCGCGCGCGGGGAACGTCAGCTCGACGCGATCACCGGCGCCGAGCTCCGAAGGTTCCTTCACGACGAGCCCGCGGCCGAGACGGAGTCGACAATCGTGAAGACGCTCGTGAGCCCGGTGATCTCGAAGATCTTGAGGATGCGAGGCTCGGCCACGACGACCTGCAGGTCGCCGCCAGACTCGCGGCAACGCTTGAGGGCGCCGACCAGCACGCCCAGCGCCGTCGAATCGAGGAAGGTCACCCCGAGAAGGTCGAGGACAATCGTCGTTTTTCCCGAGGCGATCACGCGCTGCAGGCCCTCGCGCAGCTGCGGCGCGGAGGCGACATCGATTTCGCCGGTCACGGCGATCACCGGGACGTCACCGTCCGACCGCTGCTCTATGAGAAATTCCTGATCCATCCACACCCTCCAGCGTTCTCGCCCCACGTCGGGCCCCCCGCCAGACTGGTGCAATACCGATTGGCCAGTGCGTTCTATAGCCGTCGCCACACGAATGTAAACCTTCTGGTTTGCCCGGCTCGGACACCCGGGTAGTAACCCTCGCCGCCGTTTCAGGCAAGCGGATCGCCGCGTCCGAGTCCAGGCGGACCCGGGGAGCCGTGCGAGGACGTAGCGTTCTCACACAGCCCAGGCGAGAACGCACGGGGGAGGCGACCCTGCCCGAAGTGGGAGACGAGGAGCAGCAGCTCGACCAGAGCAACGAGCGGGCCGACCGCACCGAGGCGGTCGCGACCCTCGTCGCGCTCCTCTGGGTGTCCACCTCCGCGATCGTCTTCGCCGTTTACGGCGGGGACGTGAGCCTCGTCGGGTTCCTCGCGATCGGCCCGTTCATCGCGGCTGGCTTCGCCCGGCCCTGGCGCGTCCTGCTGGTGGGCCTGCTCGCGGCCTTCTTCGCGCTCGTCATCTCCACGCCGCCCCACAGCTACGGAGTGCTCAACCACACCTTGCGCGTCCTCACGCAGCTGGCGGCGACCGCTGTCGCCATGTGGATCTCCCACGTGCGGACCCAGCGCGACATTCAGCTGTGGACGGCACGCTCAGAGACGCGGGCGGAGCGGCGGCGGCGGGTGGCCGCCGAGACGGCACAGCGCATGCAGACCATGGCGCGGGCCCTGACGACGGCGGCCGACCCGTCGCAGGTGGCGGACGCTGTGTTCGCCGCGTTGCGCGATGAAATCCGCGTCGATGCCGCCACCTTCGCCATCCACAACGAACGCGGCGCGCTGCGGACGCTGCGCCGGTTCGGGTACGAGACGGATGAGCCGCTGGACCAAGTGCTCTCCGCGCTGGAGCCGGTCGGGCCGATCCCGGTCCGCACAGAGGCGATCTTCGTCGAGTCCCTCGAGGAGCTCCGCCGCCAACCGCCCGACGCTGTGGTGGCCCTGTCGCACGGCCGGTTCAGGTCCCTCGCCATTGTGCCGCTGGTGGTCTCCGACCGCACCATCGGCGTGCTGGTGGTGCACTGGGTGGAGGAGCGCGCCTTATCGAAGCCCGACCGCAACTTCCTCTACACGATCGCAGGCACTTCGGCGCAGGCCGTCGAGCGTGCCCGTCTCACGCTCACCGAATTCGTCAACCTGGAGCGGAGCCAGCACCTCCACCAACTGAGCTCGGCGCTGGCCGCGGCCACCACGCCGCGTGACGTTGCCGACGCCGCCATCGCCGGCTGCCGCCGTGCGCTCGGCGCGCAGTCGGCCGTCGTGCGCGTGCCCGCGCCGGGGAGCACGCACTGGCCTGCCTCGCCAGCAGCGGGTCGCCCGCGTTGCTCTCCCACGTGATCGTGCCGATCGAGGGCAGCACGTCGGGCGCCTCGTTCACCCGCGGGCACACCGTCGTATCGAGTGTCGGCGAGGACGACGAACCCGCACTCTCCGAGCTCATGACACACGTCCTCGCCGACATCGCCGACCCCGTCACGGTGGTCAGCGAACCCCTGGTCGGCATCGGCGGACCGCTCGGGGTGCTCACCCTGGCCTTCGTGGCCCGCCCCGAGCCGGGCGAGCCGGAACGCCGCTTCCTGTCGACACTGGCCGGCCTCACCGCGCAGGCGCTGGAACGGGCACAGCTGTTCGAGCACGAACGCCAGGCGCGACGCGACGCCGAGTCGAGCCGCGACCGCCTCTCGCTGCTCTCCGAAGTGACGCGGCTGCTGAGCTCGAGCCTCGAGCCGACCATCGTCATCCGTCGCACCATGAGCCTGGTGGAGGGGCGGCTGGCCGACGTCTGCCTGGTCCACGTGCCGAGCGACGCCGGGCTCGTCCGCCTGGACCTGCGGGCGGGGCTGCGACCGACACAACGGCCGACAGGCGACCACGACGAGCCGGTGCCTCTCGACTCGGACGCCCCCGCCGCCGTGGCGTACCGCACGGGGCGGACCCAGCTGGCGCCGGTTGCTGCCACAGTCACCGCCGAACCGGCGGAGGACGACGGCCCCGGCGGCTTCTCCACCGTGCTCTCCGTCCCACTGACCGCCAACGGCGAAGTCATCGGCGTGATGACGTTCATTGACGGGCCCGGACGCCTCTTCGAGACGGACGACGTATCACTGGCGACCGAGGTGGCGAGCCGGACGGGCGTCGCGCTCTCCAACGCGACGCGGTTCCAGCGCGAGCACGTGGTGGCCGAGGTCCTGCAGCGAGCCGTCCTGCCCGACTCGCTGCCCGAGGTTGACGGCCTCCACCTCGATGCGGAGTACCGGGCCGGCGTCGCCGGCGCCTACGTCGGCGGCGACTGGTACGACGTGTTCCAGCTCGGTCCGGGCCGCGTCTTCTTCAGCGTCGGCGACGTCATGGGCAAGGGCGCCCCGGCGGCCGCCCTCATGGGCCAGGTGCGCAGCGCCATCCGCGCCTACGCCGTCGCCGGGCAGACGCCGACGGAGGTGCTCTCCTCCCTCGACACCCTCTTCGACTCGCTCGTGGAGGACCGCGTCGTCACCGCGGTCGTGGGCACCATCGACCCCCAAACCGGGAGCGTGACCCTGAGCAACGCGGGCCACCCGCCACCGCTGGTGCTGCGCGCCGACGGGCAGGCCGTCTACTGCCCGACGCAACGCGCGCTGCTCATCGCCGCCGGGCTCAGCGGGGCGCCCCGACCGCGGGACGAGCTGGTGCTCGAGCCTGGTGACTCGCTCGTCATGTACTCGGACGGCCTGATCGAGCGACGGGGCGAGTCCATCAACGGGGGTATGGAACGACTGGCCACCACCGCCACGGTGATGGCCCAAGATGGGTGGCCCGAACGCCCCGCGGCCGCTCTCGCCTCAATGTTGGGGGACGAGGAACGCACCGACGACGTCGTCGTCCTGTGCCTCAGCTACGCCGGTGCCCCGAGCGCGCGCATGGCTACGCCGTCCCTGGGTACGTCACTTGATGGTATGTCGACGCTGCACCTCGAGCCCGTGGTCGAAAGCACCCCGGTCGCACGGCACTGGATCGCGGCCCACCTGCGCGGCGTGAGCCCCGACGTGGTCGAGTGTGCAGGGCTGCTGACCTCCGAGCTCGTCACCAACGCCGTGCTGCACGCGAACACTCCGCTCTGCGTGACCTTGCACATCCTCCCCGACCGCATCCGTGTCGACGTCGCCGATGGCAGCACCGTGCTCCCGTCGCTCAAGGACTACGGCCGCGAGGCGGCCACCGGCCGCGGGCTGACGCTCTTCGACACGCTGGCGTCGAGCTGGGGCGTGCAGCCGGTCGAGGGCGGGAAGATCGTCTGGTTCGAGCTCCCCGTCGACTTCCCGGTGAAGCCCGACAGCGTCTCAGACGGGAGCTTCCGCTTCGACCTGGCGGGAATCACGCAGGCCGACCTCCACGATGACGTCACCGCGCCCTCCCGCCAGACCAAGATCCGCCTCCTGGGGATCCCGGTGGCGTTGCTGCAGAAGTCGAGCGAGGAGTACGAGGCCCTCTTCCGCGAGCTGCGACTCATGAAGGAACGGCCCGGCGGGGCCAGCGTGGCGCTGCCCGATCGCCTCTCGGTCCTGGTGTTCGAGATCGGGACCCGGTTCAACCGCCTCGGGCCCGGCATGGACGAGATCTGGCAGGACGCGGTCGACAGCCGACATAGAGCTGTTCGACTGGGAGCTGACCCTTCCCCAGACCGCGGTGGTGGCGTGCGAGTTCTACAACGCCATGCTCGACGAGGCCGACGAGTTCGGGCTCTCGGCGCACCTGCTCACCATGCCCGCCTCCCCCACCAGCGTGGCCGTGCGGCGCTGGTTCCTCTCGGAGATCATCGGACAGCTGCACGGCAAAGCCCCGGTCTCCTGGTCGGACAGCCATTTCCACACCGAGCTGCAGACGGGCGCCCAAACGGGCTGAGCCTGCCCGGTGGTGGTCAGCGCTGTGGCCGACGCCTTCTTCAGCACCTTCTCGTAGTGCTCCATGCCCTCGGTCGACAGGCGCGCCGCGGGCCCGCTGGCGATGGAGACCCGCTCGGGCACGATTCCCCACACCGGGACCTTGAGTTCCGTCCACCAGTCGATGGTCGCATCGAGGTCGTTCGTGCCGAGCCGGGCCGAGCACACCACGACGCCAGCCGGGATGTTGCGGGGCGTCATGGCCAGGGTGGCCACGACGCGGTTGGGCTCCACTCCGCCCGCCCGGGTGGGGATGACGACCGAGTCCGCCCGCGAGAGCGCGGCCTGCACCACCGTCCCCTCGCCGGGGGCGTGTCGACCACGACGATGCCGTCGTCCTGGTTCATGGCCTTGGTCACGGTGCGGACCGAAGGTCCCTCCATGAGCTCGACCCCCGGTATCGGGTCGGCGTCGTACCACTCAGCCGAGGCCCCCTGCGGGTCGGCGTCGACCAGCATCACCGGGCTCCGCCCGCGACGGGCCGCCGCTGCCGCCAGGTAGACGGCCGTCGTCGTCTTGCCGACGCCGCCCTTGACGTTGCTCACCACGATGTTCATGTCGGTCGGGTCCCTCGTCGTCTCCACGGTTCAAAGGTCACGGTCTGCACCCGCGGCCCTACGGTACCGGTCGCCGGACCGGCCGATTGCGGGAGCGACGGCGAAGCCACGACAGTGCCGACGTGGGGCGCAGGCGACTACGGGAGGAGCAGCTTCCCGAGCCGCCGCCGCGTGATCAGGACGCCGCCGACAGCCATGGCCGCGAGATACGCGATGTGGGCCAGGAGGACCCAGTTCCAGAGGCCCAGGTCGGCGGCGCGGACGAGCACCACCCCTTGGTACAGGGGCGTGCACCGGACGACGGCTTGCAGCCAGCCCGGGTAGACGGTGAGCGGGTAGAAGGTGGCCGAGAACAGGAAGAGCGGGATGAAGGCCAGCGAGATCATGTCGAAGTCCTGCCAGGTCCGCATGTAGGTCGTCCCCGCCATCCCCGCCGAGGCGAAGGCCAGCCCGGTGAGGATCGCCGCCGGCCAGCACAGCACGGCCCAGGGCGTGACCACGTAGCCGAGGATGGCCATGATGGTGAGGAAGGCCGCCGAGTAGAGGGCACAGCGGAGGACGCACCAGCTCAGCTCCCCGAGCGCCACGTCGTCCACCCCGAGCGGCGTGGCCAGCATGGCGTCGTAGGTCTTGGCGATCTTGAGCTTGAAGAAGACGAGGAAGGTCGAATCGAGCATGGCGCCGTTCATGGCGGACGACGCCAGGAGCCCGGGCGCCACGAAGGCGGTGTAGGGCACCTGCGTGCCGTCCACGTTGATCGGCCCGACCAGGTGCGACAGCCCGACCCCGATGGAGAGCAGGTAGAAGAGCGGCTCGAAGAACCCAGAGACGATGAAGATCCACGAGCGCCGGTAGACCAGGACGTTGCGCTCGAGCACCCGGGAGGCGTGGCGCCCGCCGATGAGCGCGAGCGGCGTGATGCGCGCCGCCACCCCGGGCGGCCGCCGGTCGAGCGCGTGGGGCGCCGTGGTGGTCACACGACGAGCCGCCGGGCGAAGGTGCGCCGCCCCGCCGCGTAACCCACCGCCACCAGCGCGGCCAGGTAGGCGGCGTGGCCGAGGTCGGCCCAGCTCACGAACCCGAGCGTGAGGTCGCGGCAGAGCGCCACTCCGTGGTACAGCGGCGTCACGTACGCGACCACCTGCAGCCACGCCGGCAGCTGCGATATCGGGAAGAACGTCCCCGAGAAGAGGAACATCGGGATGATCGCGAAGCGGTACAGCGTCGAGAACGCGGAGTCCTTGTCCTGGGTCGCCGCGAACGCGCTGACCGGTGCGGAGAACGCGATGCCCGTGAGAACGGCCGCCGGGAGGGCGAGCAGCGCCCACGGTGAGTAGACGACGCCGAAGGCGGCCATCACCGCGAGGTAGATGGTGACCACAATGGTGAGACGCGCCGCGATCCAGGCGAGGTGGCCGAGCAGCACGTCGTACACGCTGAGCGGTCCCGCGAGCTGCGCGTGGTAGGTACGCATCCACTTGAAACCGCCCATGACGGGATAGGTGGCGTCGTTGGTGCCGATCTGCATACAGGTGCCCGCCAGCAATCCCGGCGCCAGGTAGGCGACGTAAGTGACGCCGTCGACGCCGTGCGAGTGCTTGTCGATCAGCGACCCCAGCGCGATCCCCATCGCGGCCAGGTAGAGGATCGGGATCAGGAAGCTGGTGACGACGGAACTGCGCCAGGTCCGCTTGTACTGATAGCCCCAGTACCGGGCGGCCCGGAACCACATGGGCGTCGCGAACCGCGGTGCCGACACCGCCTCGCCGTGGCGGAACAGGGTGACCGTCACCGGATCAGTCGACCAGGGTCCGACCGGTGAGCCGGAGGAAGACGTCCTCGAGCGTGGACCGCCGCACCAAGGTGCTCCGCGCGACGTGGCCCATGCGGGCCACCTCGGCCAGGGCGGCATCCCCGTCGTCGGTGTAGAGCAGGATGCGATCGGGCAGGACCTCCTGGCGTTCCGCTAGATCGGCCAGCGACGGCGCCACCTCCTCGTGTTGGCCGGGCGCGAAGCGCAGCTCGACCACCTCTCGTGTCGAGAACGCCTCGATGAGCTGCCGAGGCGTCCCCTCGGCGGCGAAGCGGCCCTTGTCCATCACCACCAGGCGGTCGCACAGCTGCTCGGCCTCGTCCATGTAGTGGGTCGTGATCACGAGGGTCACGCCCTCCTGCTTCAGCCGGTACAGGCGGTCCCACAGCAGGTGGCGGGCCTGGGGGTCGAGCCCCGTGGTGGGCTCGTCCAAAATGAGCAGGTCCGGGTCCGAGATCAGGGCGCGGGCGATCGTCAACCGGCGCTTCATCCCGCCCGACAGCGGGTCCACCCGGTCGTCCGCCCGCTCGGCCAGCTGGGCGAAATCGAGCAGCTGCTCGGCCCGCCGCCGGATGACCTTCCGCGGCAGGTCGAAGTAGCGCCCGTAGATCATCAGGTTGTCGAGGACGGTCAGCTCCAGGTCCAGCGAGTCTTCCTGCGGCACGAGGCCCATGCGTGAGCGGATGCGCGGGCCGTCGTGCGCTGGGTCGAGGCCGAGGACGCGCAGCGTGCCGCCGCTCAGCGGGCTGATGCACGAGATCATCCGCATGGTCGACGTCTTGCCTGCACCGTTGGGCCCGAGGAAGCCGAAGGACTCGCCTTTTTGAATGGTGAAGTCGACGTGGTCCACCGCGACGAAGCTGCCGAAGCGCTTGACCAGGCCGTGCGCCTCGACCATCGGGCCCCCGACCCAGCCGTCCGCGTCGGGCCCGGCGTCCGGGCGCGGCGCATCGACGCGCTCCCACGCCGAATCGGGGGCGTGCGAGACCGGCGAGGAATATGACGCCATCGTCAGCTAACGATACCGTGCGTCTCTCGGGCGAAGGGCAAGCGGGAGGGCGTACAACCGATGGCTGCGGCTGCGGACGGACAGGGTCGGGCCTTTCCCGACGGGTTCTCCTGGGGCACCGCGACGGCGGCGCACCAGATAGAGGGCGGCAACACAAACAACGACTGGTGGGCATTCGAGCACACGCCCGGCTCCGGCTGCGCCGAGCCGTCGGGCGACTGTTGCGACTCGTGGCTGCGCTGGGAGGAGGACGCCGACCTGGTGGCCGGGCTCGGCCTGGACAACTACCGCTTCTCGGTGGAGTGGAGCCGCATAGAGCCGGCGGAGGGCGAATTCTCCCGCGCCGCGCTCGCCCACTACCGCCGACAGTGCGAGGGATTGCGCGCCCGCGGCGTCGACCCCGTCGTCACCTTCCATCACTTCACCAACCCGCGCTGGCTGGCCCAGCAGGGCGGCTGGGAGACCGACCTCGCCGTCGAGCGCTTCGGCCGCTTTTGCACCGTGGTCGCCGAGGCACTGGGCGGTGTCATGGCGCGCGCCTGCACCCTCAACGAGCCGAACGTGGTGTCCACCATGGGCTGGCATGCCGGGATGTTCCCGCCCGGCAAGACCGACGTCGCGCTGTCACGCGAGGTGACGGCGCGTTTGGCCGACGCACACCGTCGGGCGGTCGACGCCATCCGCGCCGCGGCCCCGGATGTCCCGGTCGGTCTGGCCCTCTCCATGACCGACTACCAGCTGGCGCCGGGCGGCGAGGAGCGGCTCGAGAGCATCCGCCACCACTCCGAAGACGTCTTCCTCGATGCCACCAAAGGCGACGACTTCCTCGGCGTCCAGGTCTACACGCGCATGCTGATCGGTCCCCACGGATGGGCAGGCTCCGAAGAGGGCGTCCCCGTCCTCGATATGGGCTACGAGTTCTACCCGGCCTCCCTCGGCAACTGCCTCCGGCGCGCCTGGGACTACACCGCGGGCGCCGTGCCGCTGCTCGTCACCGAGAACGGCATCGGCACCACCGACGACGCGCAACGCATCGACTACGTGCGCCAGGCGCTGCGCGGCGTCCTCGATGCCCTCGACGACGGCGTGCACGTGCGTGGCTACACCTACTGGTCCCTGCTCGACAATTTCGAATGGGCCCTCGGCTACCGGCCCAAGTTCGGGATCGTGAGCGTCGACCGCGACACGTTCGCCCGCAGGGCCAAGCCGAGCGCGGCGTGGCTCGCATCGGTCGCGGCGGACAACGCCTTGCCCGCCTGACCGGCGCTCAGACCGCGGCGAGCTCCGTGTTGGCGACGATGGCGTCGGTGATCTCGGACCAGAGCGCCTGCGGCAGGTCATGCCCCATGCCCGGAATGGTGATGAGCTTGGCGCCGGGTACGGCCGCCGCCGTCGCCTCGCCGCCGCTCAGCGTGACCAGTGGATCGGCCTCACCGTGGATCACGAGGAAGGGCATGCGCACGCCGCGCAGGCCCTCGGTCCGGTCGGGCGAGGCGAGGATGGCGCCGAGTTGCCGGGCGGTGCCCTCGGGGCAGTAGCAGCGGTCGTAGGCGGCGGCCGCTCGCTCGCGCAAGACCTTCTCTTCGGTCGGGTACTTGGGCGACCCGATGACGCGGCTCCCCTCCAGACTGGCCTGAATGGCCTCCTCCTTGCTCGTCGCGACCGGACGGAGGAGCGCGCCCATGGCCTCTCCCGTCGGCGCGCCCACCGAGCGGTCGCCGGTGGTCGACATGATGGAGGACGCGGTGAGGAACCGGTCGGCATGGTGGATCGCCAGAGCCTGGGTGATCATGCCGCCCATGGACACACCGACCACGTGGGCGCGGGCGAGTCCGAGATGTCCAAGCAGCGCGGCGGCGTCGTCGGCCATGTCCTCAATCCGGTAGGGCGCGGAGGACCCGTCGCCGCCGAAGAGCGCGGTGATGTCCGGCATGCCCTCGAACTTGGTGGACAGGCCGCAGTCGCGGTTGTCGTAGCGGACGAGGAAGAACCCGCGCGCCTGCAGGCCGTCGACGAAGCCCTGGGGCCATGCGATGAGCTGGCCGCCCAGCCCCATCACGAGGAGCAACGCGGGATGTGACGGGTCCCCCTGGGTGACGTACTCGAGGTCGACCCCGTTGACGTGGGCGGTGGGCATGCGGGCTCCCTTCGAACTCCTGCGGCGTCCCGTCTTTCCTACCAGGCGGGCGATCGCTCCGCCGCCCGCACGTCAGCTCGTCACCGACGCGTCGCTCACCGCCGTGCCCGTCACGGATGCGTGTTGCTGGCGCGCCCGGCGCAGGCGCGGGCCCGGTTCGAAGCCGACGAGGAACACCTCCACCGACCCCATGCACACGATGAAGGCGGGGAAGGCGGCGACGTCGAAGGTCCAGTGGTCGATGGTCAGCAGCACGATGGCCATGCTGACAACCGCCCCGATGTACGAGTACACCGTCTCGGTCTCCGGGTGGGTCCAGCTCTTCATCAGCGTGGGGACGCCTGCCAAGAAGTCGGCGAGGACCGCGGCGGAGATTGCGAGCACGCCGTTGCGCGTCGCCAGCCAGACCGCGGTGCCGACCACGGACATCAGGCCGCACGCGTAGTCGATCCGGCGGATCCTCCACCCCGAGGCTGGGTTGTGGAACGAGGCGGCGAACACCAGGAGCGGTAGGAACCCCACCATGAACGTAGGCAGGGCGCGTAGCCCAATACCTTGCTGGAGCTCGACCGCGGCCGCCAACAGGGGGGCGACGGCCCACAGGAGCCAGGTCACCCGGTTCGGCTTGGTCGTCCCCCGTAGGGTGTCACGGAGGTAGACCGCCGTGCCCACCGCCCCGATAGCCGTCCCCACGTAGATCCAGTTGACGCTGATCACCGTTATCCAGTCTGCCCGTCCGCACCCGGGGCGACGCCTCCGGCACTCCCCGGGCCAGTAGCTTCGCCGAAGGAGGAACGTGGCGGAAGGAGCGCCGGTGCCGAGCCGCTGCACGCCAGAGAGCGACACCCATGGGTGAGCTGCTCCTCGTCGCCTTCCTCGGCGGCCTGATCACCGGCATTTCGCCCTGCATCGTCCCGGTCATCCCGGTCGTGATGGCCGGTGGATCCACCGACACGCGCCGCGTGCCGCCCCTACGTCATCATCGCCGGGCTCGTCGTCAGCTTCAGCGTCTCGGTGCTGTTCGCCAGCTCCCTGCTCAGTTTCCTCCACCTGCCCCAGGACCTCTTGTTCTGGCTCGGCGTGGGCTTGCTCGGCGCACTGTCGGTGGGGCTCTTGATCCCCTCCATCGGCGAGGTGATAGAGCGCCCCTTCGCCCGGCTGGGGTCCTCCCGCTACGCCAACGAAGGCGGAGGATTCGTCCTGGGGTTGAGCCTCGGCCTCGTCTTCGTTCCCTGCGCCGGGCCCGTGCTGACCGCGATCTCCGTGGCGGCGGCGCACCACCGGGTCGGCTTCACCTCCCTGCTCGTCACCGTGTTCTACGCCCTCGGTGTGACGGTGCCGCTCTTGGTCTTGGCCATCGTGGCGCAACGGGCTGCGACGAGCTGGACGTCGCTCCGCCGCCACCTGCCCACTGTCCGCCGCGTCGCCGGTGCCGTGCTCGGCGTCGCCACCCTGGCCATCGCCTTCAACTGGCTCGGCGCCCTCCAGCGCGACGTGCCGGGGTACACCACCACGCTGGAGGACCACATTGAGTCGTCCGGTTCGGCCTGTACACAGCTCCGTCAATTGAGCGGCGAGAAGCAGAACCAGTTCGCCGCGGCCAACGCCCGGCTCGAGGGCAAGAAGGCGACCTGCGCCGACACCGACACGGGCAACTCGCAGAGCACCCACCTCGCGGCGGGGACGACCACCACTGCGACCTCTACGACCACGCCGACCACGACCAGGTCCACAACAGCATCGACACCGAGGTCGACCGTGCCCCAGAAGCCGGCCGCGTTCATGGCCAACAAAACGGACCTACCGAACCTGGGACACGCGCCCGACTTCACCGGGATCACGGCCTGGTTCAACACACCGGGCGACAAGCCCCTGACGCTGAGTGCGCTGCGCGGAAAGGTCGTGCTGATCGACTTCTGGACGTACTCATGCATCAACTGCCAACGCGCCCTGCCCCACGTGGAGGGTTGGTACAACGACTACAAGAAAGACGGCCTCGTGGTGGTCGGCGTCTCGTCACCCGAGTTCGCCTTCGAGCACGTCGTGTCGAACGTGGAGAGCGCAGCGGGCAGCTTCGGCATCGACTACCCCGTCGCGGTCGACGACGACCTGGACACGTGGGACGCCTGGAGCAACCAGTACTGGCCGGCCGACTATCTCATCGACCCGACGGGAATCGTCCGGGCCTACACCTTCGGCGAGGGTGGCTACGGGACCATGGAGAGCAACATCCGGATGCTGCTCTCGGCCAACGGGGTGACCGACCTGCCGTCCCGCACCGACGTCCCGGACAAGACGCCGACCAACCAGAGCCTCACGCCCGAGAGCTACCTCGGCTACGGGCGCCTGGACAACGAGGTCGGCACGCCGGTGGCCCAGGACCGGACGATCACCTACCACGCGCCCTCGACCATTCCGTCGAACAGCCTCGCCTTCAGCGGCACCTGGACCGTGCACAGCGAGGAGGCGACGGCGGCCCGGGACGCCACACTGGGCCTGCAATTCAGCGCGGACGACGTGTACCTGGTCATGAGCGGACAGGGCACGGTGGGCGTGGCGTTCAACGGGCGCCATCTGACGACGCTCTCCGTCGGTGGCGTCCCGAAGCTCTACACCCTGCTCTCGGGCGGCGGCTTCCAATCCGGCCTGCTGACGCTCACGGTCTCCCCGGGCGTCGAGGCGTACGACTTCACCTTCGGTTGACGCATGGTTCCGCGGCGCCGACCGAACCCGGCGCCGCGGCGTCAGTGGATCGCCCTCTCCTGCCCCGCCCAGTACGGTGCGCGCAGCTCGCGCTTGAGGATCTTGCCGGACGGGTTGCGGGGCAGCGCGTCGGCGACGTCGACGGAGGTCGGGCACTTGTAGTGGGCCAGGTTCTGGCGGCAGTGCCCGATGATCCCCGCCTGGTCCAGCACCGCTGCAGGCGCCAGGACGACTATGGCCTTCACCGTCTCGCCCCACTTGTCCTCAGGGACCCCGATGACGGCGGCGTCGACGACATCGGGATGCGCGAGGAGGACGTTCTCCACCTCGGCCGGGTAGATGTTCTCGCCCCCACTGACGATCATGTCCTTGATCCGGTCGTGGAGGTACAGGTATCCCTCCGCATCGAAGTATCCTGCGTCGCCCGTGCGGAGCCAACCGTCAGCGTCGATCGTGGCGGCCGTCTCCTCGGGCTTGGCCCAGTACCCCGCCATGTTGTACGCCGACCGGGTCCACACCTCGCCGACCTCGCCCAAGTCCGCGTCCTTGCCGGTGTCGGGGTCGACCACGCGCAGCTCGACTGACTCGTGTGGCTTGCCGGCCGAACGCAGGAGGCCGCGCCGCGGCCCGTCGGGGTCGTGGTCCTCGAAAGGCAGGGACGTGATGGCTCCCGTCGTCTCGGTCATGCCGTAGACCTGGCAGAAGTCGCAGCCGAACGCAGCCATGCAGTTGACGAGCAGGTCTTCGGAGATGGGTGCGGCCCCGTAAAAGACGCGCCGCAGGCTCGAGAGGTCGGTATCGGCCAGTCCCGGGGTCGCGAGGAGCACCATGAGCACGGCCGGGACGAGGAACATCTCGGTGATGCTCTCCGTCTCTATGAGCTGCAGCAGCAGGGCCGGGTCGACGTCGCGCAGGATGATCGAGCGCCCGCCCCGCGACATGGCGCACAGTGCCCATCCGGAGCCCCCGATGTGGAACAGCGGCATGGCGACCAGGCTCACCACGTCGTCGCCGATATGGAAGGTCACCCCCGCTTCCTCGATCGCGGTGGACATGTTGGCGTTGCTCAGCATCACGCCCTTGGGCAGCCCGGTGGTCCCCGACGTGTAGAGCTGCATGCTCACCTCGTCGGGAACGCCGACGTGCCCGGGGTCTTCGGCCCGGCAACCAGTGACCCACTCGTCGAACGCCACCGCCCGGTCGTCCGCGCAGCCAGCCGTGTCGGACACGTGGAGGATCACGATGCGGCGCACCGATGGGAGCACGTTGTTCATGTCGGCTAACGCGGGGAGGTAATCAGGGTGGAGGACGAGGAGGGACGCCTCGGCGTCATTGATGATCGCCGCCATTTCAGACGGTGCCAGACGCCAGTTCACCGCCACGTTGACTGCGCCGATGAAGGAGCCCCCGAAGAGGATGTCGAAGTACGCGATCCCGTTGCGGTCCAAGAACGCCACCCGGTCACCGACGCCGAGCCCGTCCCGCACGAGGGCCTGGGCCACCCGGCAGCCAGCTGCGTACTCCTCTCCCCAGGTGCGACGCTCGTCACCGGCAACGAACATTTCGTGGTCGGGCTGTACCCGGGCCAGATGCCGCATGAGTCCGGCCACGGTGTAGCGGTCCTTGGCGCGGACCCTCGGCGTCACGATGTCCTCCTCTGGGGGCCGAACGTTTCGAAACGGGACCCTACGCAGTGCCGAACGGTTCCTGCAGGCTCCACGCCCGACGCGGCTCCTTGGTCGGCGTGGCGTCGCCACTGGTCAGCCCTGTCTTTTGGGAATTAAGAGGAATTTTAGGTTGACCATTCATTCAATTGACGCCTTCTGACCTGGAGGTTTGTGATCGATATCACAAGCGGCCGGGACAAGGCCCCAGGTCAGAGGCCCTAATTCGGGACGAACCTGGGTTTCGCAAAACCGGACGATAAGGTGCGTTCAACAAAAGCCCGATCGACTTTTCGGATACAAGCCGTGGCGGGAACCTCGTCGGCATATCCGAAGGAGGGGAAGCAGATCCGGGCGCCGAGAACAACGTCAGTCCCGCCGCGCCCGTCCGCGAGCAGGGGCTGAGACGCCCCAAGAGAGGACACCGACTCCGTACCACCTGAAGGGCTGTACACAACCGGCCGCACACCCTGTGGCGACGAGCCAGAACGGACGATGCCTGCCCCCTCTCCGTTCGGGGCGCGAATGCGATGGCCGGAGCCCACCTACCGAGCAGAGCCTGGCGCCTTCGCGCCCGCGACGAAGGGAGGTGCCGTGCGGATCCGCATTGCACTCACGACGGCGGTGGCCGTCTTCATTGCCTTACCCACCTTTATTTTCACGTTGTGCAGCAGTACCTCGACCGCAAGCACACAAGCGAGCCGTCACGAGATGGTCGACGTGCACCTGGGAGCCAGTGCGCACAAGGCCGTGCGGATCGACGACAAGCTGACCTCCTACACCGAGGCACGCGAGGCAGGCAAGGCCGCGCCGTTGGCGACCTACGCCGATGCCGCCCAAACGACCAAGGAGGCCACGTTCTTCAAGGACCTGATCTCCGTAAAAGTGATGTCCTTCATTGAGGCGGTCGCCCAGCAGCAGGCCGCCCAGCAGCAGGTCGCCCAGCAGCAGGCCGGGTCACTGGCCACGATGCCCGCCGCCTGGGTCCCAACGGCCCTCTGCGAGGAGAGTGGTCGCGACGACCCCTACGCCGGCTTCTTCGGCATCCTGGAGTGGAACCATTTCGACGGTTATCCCACCGCCGGCAGCGCGCCCTTGTCGGTACAGCTGGCCTGGGAGTCGGCGCACGGCCAAGGGCCGCCCGACGCACCCGGGCAGTGCCACGGCTACTGAGCGTGGGAGCTCGAGTTACCCCACATCGAACATGGCAGTCACCTGCGCCATGTCGAAGTAGTCCCGCCATGCGGTGATCTTGCCGTCGCTGACGTGGAAGGCACCCATGACGGGCAGGGGGGCGGTCTTCCCCTTGATGGTGAAGGTGTCGGTCCGTTCGGTGAGGACGGTCGAGCCGTCACTGGCCAAGTGGTGGATCTCGAACTCGAGGGTCTCGCACATGCCGAGGAACATGTCGATCACGGCCATGGCCGCATCGAGGCCCTCCGCCGGGTCCATCGGGATGTTGTGGTAGACGACATCGTCGGCGAGGAAGGACCGGAGCAGGGCGGGGTCCCGCGTGCTGGCGGCGGCGCAGAAGTCACGGACGACCTGTTCGGCGCTGGGCATGGCTCTCCTCTCGGCACACGGGTGCTGGGTTCTTGGTTCGCCGGCTCAGCAGCCGGCGAGCACACGGTACCCATCTGCCGCCATTATGAGAAGGTGACTGCTCCTTCCAAGCGGGTGGCGGTGCTCGCGCCCATGAAGCCGGAGCTCAAGGCGATCGTGGCGTCCGGCCGGCTGCAACCGACTTCGGGAGATCCCGTCTTCTCCCACGTGGGGGCCACCGGTGACTGGTCCGTCGTCTCGCTGGTGACCGGTATGGGCCCGGCGCTGGCCCGCGAGGCCACCCGCCGGACGCTGGCCACTGGATCCTTCGACCACGTGATGGTCGTCGGGATCGCCGGCGGCCTCGATCCCGACCTCCCGGTCGGCTCGCTGTTCGTCCCGAGCCGCATCCAGCTCTATCCCGACGGACCTGAGTACACGACACGCCCGCTCCCCTCCCGCCAGGCCTCCGGTGGGCTGATGACCACCGACGGCCTGTTCGACGACGACTCCATCTGGCGCCCCATCCTCGAACGGGGCTTCGGCGCCGTCGACATGGAGGCCGCAGGCGTGGGCGAGGTGTGCGAGGAGGCGGGCGTGCCCTGGTCCGTCTACCGGGGCATCAGTGACCGCCCCGACGAGCACATCGTCGACCAGGCGGTCTTCAGCCTCAGCAAGCCGGATGGCTCCGCCGACGCGGTCGCGCTGGCCAAGTACCTGGCCCGCGACCCCCGGCGGGCCAAGGCGTTGGCGCACCTCAACCGGTGCATGCAGCTGGCCGCGACCCTGGCGGCGGATGCCGCCTTTGCCGACCTCGCTTCTTCGTAGCTCGCGTCAGCCGTCCTCCGGCGCGTCGGGGCGTCCGTTCGTGTCGTCCCGTCGTGCGATCACGTGCACGTCGATGTCGTTGTCGGACGCCATGCGGAGGACCTGCTGGATCACCGATCCGCGTGTCATCGACTGCCAGCGCGTGAGGCGGGAAGTCCCCAGCACGATCTGGGTGATCTGCTGGTCGGTGGCGAACGCAAAGATTGCATTGGCCACATTGTCGTTCTCGAGGGTCTCCCACCGGCCGCCGACGGCCTCGACCAGCTCTTCGAGCTCGGCCGTGCTCGCGTTCCGGGCTTCGGCGTCACCCGACACGACATGGAGCGCAATGAGGTCCGCCTTCGTCCGTGCCGCGATGCGAGCCGCACGACGGATCACCGCCGCGTTGCCCGGAGCGCCCGTCACCGCGACGAGGATCCGCTCGGTCGTGTCCCAGACCTCACCCGCCGCGCCGCGAGAGCGGAGGTACTCGAGCAGCTCCTCTTCAGTCTCATCGGCGACGAAGCGCAGTGAGAGCTCGCGCAGGGCGACCAGGTTCTGGGCTTGGAAGAACCCCGACAACGCGGCCGGCACCTTCTCCTTCGGATAGATGTTGCCATGGAGCATCCGGCGCCGCAGCTGGTCGGCCGAGGAGTCAATGAGTTCGATCTGGTCGGCTCGCCGCACCACCCAGTCGGGCACCCGCTCGCGGACCGCGACGCCGGTGATGCGCTCGACCGCGTCCGCGAGGGACTCGAAATGCTGGATGTTTACCGTCGTGATGACGGCAATGCCGGCATCGAGGATCTCGAGAACGTCCGCCCAACGCTTCTCGTGCCGCCCGGACCCGGGGACGTTCGTGTGGGCCAGCTCGTCAACCAGGACCACCTCGGGATGCCGTGCCAGGACGGCGTCGAGGTCCATCTCCTCCCAGACGGCGTCGCGATAGTCGATCTGCTTGCGCGGCACGACGGGCAGGTCCCGGATCTGCTGGAGGGTGTACGTGCGCTTGTGCGTCTCCACGAAGCCGATCATGACGTCGGCGCCGCGCTGGAAGCGCCGCCATCCCTCGTCGAGCATGGCGCAGGTCTTGCCGACACCGGCGGCAGCGCCCAGGTAGACGCGGAACCGTCCGGCCGGCCGCACTCCCTCGTCTTCTCCGGTTGCGCTCATCCCAACCTCATCGGGGTCGTCCGGCCGGTCGCTCTCGGAGCGTCAGTACACTCGGGAGCTGGCCTCTTCGCCGCACGATCGAAAGCCGTGACACACAATTGATCCGAGCAACGCTCGTCAGTCTGGGAACGTACCAGCGCATGGTGGCCGGCATCGTCGCGATGCTCGTGTCCCTGGGCCTCCTGCTCGTGGTGCTCGTCCCCTTCCGTCCCCACCTGAGCATCGCGATCCCGGCTTTGGCATTCGTGCTGCCGGCCGTTGTCGGCGTGGTCATCGGCGGCTTCTGGCCCGGCGTGGTCGGCGCCTTCGCGGGCTTCCTCGCATACGACTACTACTTCCTCCCTCCCTACGGGACGCTGACCGTGCGGGCGGCGCAGAATTGGATCGCGCTTGTGGTCTACGTGGTCGTCGTGCTCATCGTGGCGCAGGTGGTCGTCCAGCTGCAACGAGCGCGTCGAGAGGCAGTCCGGCGCACCGAGGAGGCCGGCCGCCTGTACAACTTGTCCCAGACATTGATCGGTGACCTCACCCTGTCGCAGCTGCTCACGCACATCGTCGAGACCGTGCAGGCCGCATTCGAGCCACGCTGGACGGCGTTGGTCCTGCCCGAGACCGTTGCCGACGCCGAAATGCCGGGCGGCGCGCTGCGGGTGGCGGCGACAGCCGGGCTGCAGCTGGCCGAGGAGGAGGAGGCCTTCCTCACTGCCGCCCGAGGCCAGACGCGTTCGCTCGGACTGGAGAGTCGGGGCGAACCACGACGAGTCTCGGTCGCGCTTGTCGTGAGCAACCGTCCCGTCGGCATGCTCGTGCTGCAGGACGTGAGACTGATGGAGCCGGACCGCAGCCTGCTCGGGACATTCGCCAACCAAGCTGCGCTCGCCGTTGACCGGGCGCGTCTGCGGGAGCAGGCTCTCCGAGCGCGTCTGCTCGAAGAAGTCGACCGGTGGCGGAGCGCCTTGCTGGGCGCAGTGTCCCACGATCTGCGCACGCCGCTGGCGTCGATCAAGACCGCCGTGTCGAACCTGCGTCAGCCTGGCGCGGCACTGGGCGCGCAAGACCGGGCGGAGCTCCTGGAGCTGATTGAGCTCCAGTCCGACCGGCTGGCCCGATTGGTCACGAATCTCTTGGACATGACCCGCATAGAGTCCGGCGCGCTCGAACCGCGTCCTGCGACGATGCCGTTCGAAGAGCTCGTGGAGGAGGCGCTCGGCGCGCTGGGCGGCCTGGCCCGACCGGGTCGGGTCGTGGTCGTCACGGCTCCCGAGCTTCCGTTGCTGCACATCGACCATGTGCTGATCAGCCAGGTGCTTGCAAACATCCTGGAGAATGCGGAACGCCTCTCTCCGCAATGGAGCACCATCCGGGTCGGCGCGCGCGTCACTGCGAGGAGTGGCTGGGACCACGTCGAGATCTCCGTGCACGACGAGGGCCCTGGAATTTCCCACGCGATCGCGAGCGTGTCTTCGAGATGTTCAGCCAGAACGGAGGAGGCGGGAGAGCCGGACTGGGGCTGACCATCTCCAAGGCCTTCGTCGAGGCACACGGCGGCCGGATCTGGATCGACCCCGAAGTCTCGAGCGGGACGCGTGTCATCTTCACGGTGCCGTGCGAGACGCTCGTGGCGACGCCCGCTTGAGGATTCCCCGTGGCCAAGGTACTCGTAGTGGACGACGACCTTTCGCTCCTCAAGGCGATGCGGATCGGTTTGGCCGCAAGGGGTGACAAGGTCGTGACGGCGCACAGCGGCTCGGAGGCGCTCACCCAGGTGGCCCTGGCTCGTCCCGATCTCGTGATCCTGGACCTTGGCCTTCCCGACACGGACGGCATAGAAGTCTGCCGACGCATCCGTGAGTTCTCCGGAGTGCCCATCGTGGTGCTCTCCGCCTACGGAGACGAGCGCCGCAAGGTCGAGGCCCTCGACAGCGGGGCCGACGACTTCGTCACCAAACCGTTCGGAATGGCCGAGCTGGAGGCCCGTTTGCGCGTGGCGCTGCGTCACGGCTCGGCGAGGGCTGGGGGGAGGACCAGCCCCAGACCCTCAAGGTCGGGGAGCTCGGCATCGACCTCGTTCATCACATGGCCACGTTGCGCGGGGACGACCTCCACCTGACATCGAAGGAATTCGAGCTGCTCGCCTATCTGTCCCGCCATGCCGGCAAAGTCTGTACGCACCACATGATCCTCAAAGACGTTTGGGGACCGGGCTACGGAGCCGAATCGAACTATGTACGCGTCTACACGCATCGGCTGCGCAAGAAGCTCGGCGACGAAGAGGGCAGGATCCTCAGAACGGTCCCCGGGATCGGGTACCAGCTCGTGGCCGATCCTCACCCGTCGGCAACGAACGTGTAAATCGGGTTCAAGATCACGAGATCTCCGTGATGCAGCCCCGGCGTGCCACTCGCAACGACGCGCCGGCCCGATCGAAACCCGTGAACGCCGGCGCGGCCAATGAAGCGGAGCACGACGTCGCCGCTGCCGTCACTCAACTCGACGTCGGTCCTGACCCAGGGACGCTGGTACGACGTCGCCCTAATGATTCTGCCATCGACCGTGCACCGCAGCCGGGGCACCAACACGCCGATGGCGGTGATGCTCACGACTCGAGTTTGCCGAGAGCCTCGTTGAGCTGGAGCACGTTGACGTACGGAGAGCCCAAGAATCCGAGCTGCATCCCCTGGGTCTGCTGGTTGATGAGCTGCTTGAGCCGGCTCGCCGAGATGCCGGTGGCGCGCGCCACCATAGGAATCTCCGCCAGAGCATCCTGAGGGGTGATGTCGGGATCGATGCCGCTACCCGAAGTAGTCACCAGGTCCGACGTCGGGTTGACGCCGCGCTGGCGCCAGTACTTGATGAGTTCTTGCGTGTAGGTCACGAGGGACTGCGAGCGTGGGCCGAGATTGGTCGCACCAGACCCGCCCGCCACGGTCGCGGAACCGTTCAGGACGGTGTTGGCAGCCAGCGGGTTGTCGCCGCCGTGGCCGACCGGGCTGTCGCCCTTGTACTTGCCGACGTCGGAGTAGGGACCAAGGTCGTCGGGGCGGCCCTGGAACACGCAGCTGCCGGGCAGGTGGCCGGGGCACCTGGTCTGGGACCAGTCCTGCCCGATGAGCGTGGACCCGTTCGCCGTGATGGAGCCGCCGGCCTGGTGCTTGAAGAACAGCTGGGACAGGCCGACACCCAGCAACGGGTAGGCCAGGCCGAACAGCACGAGGCAGATGATCACCATGACGGCGGAGCGGCGGAGTTGGGTGAGCATGGCTTTGTTCCCTTAGTACCAGTGCAACGCGGTGAGCACGAGGTCGATCAACTTGATGAAGATAAATGGGGTGATGATGCCGCCGACGCCGTAGATCCAGACATTGCGCCGGAGGATTGCCGCGGCGCCCGAGGGCCGCCACTTGACCCCGCGCAGCGCAAGCGGGATAAGGGCGACTATGACCAGCGCGTTGAAGATGACGGCGGAGAGCACGGCCGAGCTCTGGTTGTGCAGTTTCATGATGTTGAGTGCGCTGAGGGCATTGCCACCCCACGCACCGGCGAACATCACCGGAATGATGGCGAAGTACTTGGCCACGTCATTGGCAATGGAGAAGGTGGTGAGCGAGCCGCGAGTGATGAGCAGCTGCTTGCCGATCTCGACGACGTCAATCAGCTTGGTCGGGTTGGAGTCGAGGTCGACCATGTTGCCGGCCTCCTTTGCCGCCGTGGTTCCCGTGTTCATCGCCACCCCCACGTCGGCCTGGGCGAGGGCAGGGGCGTCGTTCGTCCCGTCCCCCGTCATGGCGACGAGCTTGCCGCCCTCCTGCTCCGTCTTGATCAGCTCCATCTTGTTCTCGGGCGTCGCCTCGGCCAGGAAGTCGTCGACGCCCGCCTCCTGCGCGATGGCAGCGGCGGTGAGCGGGTTGTCGCCTGTGATCATGACGGTCCGAATGCCGGCGGCGCGCAGCTCGGCGAAACGCTCCTTGATGCCCGTCTTCACGACGTCCTTGAGCTCGATCACGCCGAGCACGGTCGGGCCGTCCGCCACCACCAGCGGCGTGGACCCGGCCCGGGCGATGCGGTCAACAGTGTCCTGGAGCCCCTCGGGCGGGTTGCCTCCTTGCTCGACCACCCAATTGCGCACGGCCTCGGCCGCGCCCTTGCGGATCTGCCGGCCGTCGACGTCGAGGCCCGACATCCGGGTCGTGGCCGAGAACGGCACGAATTGGTGGGGGCCCGAGAGCTCCCGCTCGCGGATGCCGAAGCGCTCCTTGGCCAGCACCACGATGGAACGGCCTTCCGGCGTCTCGTCGGCCAGGGAGGCCAGCTGGGCGGCGTCCGCCAACTCCTCTTCGGTGTGCCCGCCGGCCGGGTAGAAGTCCGAGGCCATGCGGTTGCCGAGGGTGATCGTCCCCGTCTTGTCCAACAACAGCGTCTGCACGTCGCCCGCGGCTTCGACGGCGCGGCCGCTCATGGCCAGGACGTTGCGCTGCACCAAGCGGTCCATGCCGGCGATGCCGATGGCGGAGAGTAGGGCGCCAATGGTGGTCGGGATGAGGCAGACGAGCAGTGAGACCGATATGACGACCGAGACCGTGGCGCCGGCGTACTGGCCGAAGGGCTGGAGCACGACGACGACGGGCAGGAAGATGATCGTCAGCACGGCCAGCAGAATCGTCAGCGCGATCTCGTTCGGGGTCTTCTGCCGGTTGGCGCCCTCGACGAGCGAGATCATCCGGTCAAGGAACGTATGACCGGGCTCTGCGGTGATCTCCACGACGATGCGGTCGGAGAGCACGGTCGTACCGCCGGTAACCGCGGAGCGGTCGCCGCCGGACTCCCGGATCACCGGGGCGGATTCGCCCGTGATGGCGGACTCGTCGACCGAGGCCACGCCCTCGATGATGTCGCCGTCGGAGGGGATGACATCCCCGGCCTCACACACGACGCGGTCGCCCTTACGCAGCTCGGAGGCGTTCACCACCTCTTCGGACTCGTCCGCCAGGAGGCGGCGCGCCATCGTCTCCGAGCGCATACGGCGGAGAGCGACGGCCTGTGCCTTGCCCCGTCCCTCGGCCATGGCCTCGGCGAAGTTGGCGAACAGGACGGTCAGGAACAGCCAGACTGTAATCGACCAATTGAAGACATCCGAGTGCGACAGTGACTCGATGAAGGTGATGACCGAACCGATGAGGACGACGAACATCACCGGGTTCTTCACCTGGACACGCGGGTCGAGCTTGGTGATGGAGCCGACGATCGACTCCCTCAGGATCTCGCGGTCGAACAGGCTCCGAGACTCGGCCACACCGTGCGGGGCCGGTTGCTGCGGCTGGTCTGCGGGGTGGGTCGGTGCCGTGACTGTCATCAGAAGAACTTCCCGTGACTGAGTTGCTCGACGATCGGTCCGAGTGACACGGCCGGGAAGAAGGTGAGTCCACCGACGATGATGATGACGCCGATGAGGAGCCCGATGAACATCGGGTTGTCGGTCCGGAAGGTGCCCGCGCCGGCGGGCACCACGTTCTTCTTCGCGAGCACGCCGCCCAGGGCGATGGCCGGCAACAGGATCCCGAATCGGCCGAGGAGCATGTCGACGCCACCGACGATGTTGTAGAAGGTGGTATTGCCGGTGAGGCCCGCGAAGGCGGAGCCATTGTTGTTCCCCTGCGACGTGAGCGCATAGAGGATCTCGGTGAATCCGTGCGGCCCCTTGTTGAGCGGCCCCGCCTGGCCGGCCGGGATCGCCGCGGCGATTCCCGTGAAGATCAGGACGATCATCGGCATGACCAGGGTCCCCAGCCCCGCGAGTTTGACCTCCGTGGCCTGAATCTTCTTCCCCAGGTACTCGGGTGTTCGGCCCACCATGAGGCCGCCGATGAAGACGGCGATAATGGCGTAGATCAGGATGGTGTACATGCCGCTGCCCACACCGCCCGGCGTCACCTCCCCGATCATCATGCCGGTGAGCAGCGCGGCGCCGCCGACGGGGGTGAACGAGTCGTAGGCGCCGTCGGCCGAGCCCGTCGAGGTCTGGGTCGACGCCACACCGAAGAGCGCGGAGGAGGGCACGCCGAAGCGCACCTCCTTGCCGACGGTATTACCGGTCGGCTGGGACACCAGGCCCGCCTGCTGTACGGCGGGGTTGGCATGGTGTTCGGCAGCCGCCGCGACACCGGCCCAAGCGCCGAAGAGGATCACCATGGCGGTGACCACCGCCACGCCCTGGCGCAGCGAACCCACCATTTTGCCGAAGACGTAGGTCAGCGAGAAGGGGATGCAGAGCAGGAGGAAGACGGAGAGCCAGTTGGTGAGGGCGGTCGGGTTCTCGAATGGGTGGGCCGAGTTGATGTTGAAGAACCCGCCGCCGTTCGTCCCCAGTTGCTTGATCACCTCCATGAAGCCGACCGGGCCCAGGGCGATGGTCTGGGACACGCCGTTCAGAGTGTTGTGGATGTTGGCGGGGCCCGACAGCGTGTCGATCGCGCCCTGCCCCACGAAGATGATGCCGGCGACGATGGAGATGGGGAGGAGGACGTAGAGCAGCGCCCGCGTGATGTCGACCCAGAAGTTGCCGACCGTGGGTGACCCCTTCTTCGAGAAGCCGCGGATGATGACGAGGGCCGCGCCGATGCCGACAGCAGGAGTCACGAACTGCTGCACCGTCAGGGCGCACATCTGCGAGAGGTACGACAGCGTCGTCTCACCCCCGTAGTTCTGCCAGTTGGTGTTGGTCAGGAACGACGCAGCGGTGTTCCAGGACAGTGCGCCGCCCACCGCCCCGAAGTGCTCCGGGTTCAGGGGCAGCGAGCCCTGGAGCCGGAGGATGGCGTAGGTGATGGCGAAGGAGAGTCCCGAGAAGACGACGACCGACCCCGCGTAGCGTTTCCAGCTCTGCTCACGGTCCGGACTGGTGCCGAGCAGCTGGTAGATCGGCCGCTCCAGGAAGCCGAGGAAGGTGATGCGGCCCTCGAAGACGCCCACCATGTAGGCACCGAGGTAGCGCCAGGCCAGCGCGAGCGCGACGACCAGCGTGACGATCGTCCAGAAGAAGCCCATTCAAGTCAGAACCACTCGGGCTTGAACATGGCGACGCCCAGGTAGACGAACACCAGGACGGAAATGCCGAGAAGGAGACCCTGGACGGCGGTCACAACCGCTCCAGGCACCACACATAACCCAAGAACACCGCTAGGAAAGCGACAAAGCTCAGGACCGCGAGCACATCAACCATGGCCCCCATGGTCGTGGCGGCGGTGTCAAAGCAGCGTGAACGCGGGGGGCGGGAACGTCAACAAATCGTCAACGCCGACAATCGGTGTCGATGGCCGGGGAGCGGCACGCGTGCCTAAGGTGATGCCGGTCTCGCAGCGAAAGTGGGGTGGAAGATGGCTTTGGACCTGGAGGGATGCCGCACGCTGGTCACGGGAGCCTCGTCGGGGATCGGCGCCGGCTTGGCGGAAGCGCTGGCCGAACGGGGTGCGATTGTGGGGATCTGCGCCCGCCGGGCCGACCGGCTCTCGGAGGTCGTCGGGCGCTGCATGAAGTACTCGCCCGACAGCCGGATGTGGGTCGTCAACTTGGCCGACATCAACGCGGTCGACCAGCTCGCGATGGACGTGTCGGACGCGTTCGGCGGCGTCGACCTGCTCGTCAATAACGCCGGCATCCCCAAGCGCCGACAGGTCACGGCTCTCGACATCGACACCATCACGGCCGTGATGCACGTCAACTTTCTCTCCCCCATGCGCCTCACCATGGCGCTCCTCCCTCAGATGCTGGCCCGGGGGTCTGGCACCATCGTGAACATCTCCTCCATCGCCGCCAAGCTCAGCGCGCCGGGCGAGGCGGCCTACGACGCGTCGAAAGCGGCGCTGACGGCGTACTCCGAGGCCATGGCCGTCGACCTTTGTGACAGCGGCATAAAGGTGATGGTCGTCTACCCAGGGGTCATCGACACCGAGCTGTTCAGCCTCCCCGACAACGACGTCCCCGACCTGCCCGTCGTGGCCGAGCCCGTGTCGGTCGCCGTCGATGCCATCCTGGCCGGGCTCGAGGCCGGTGCTGCCCAGGTGTTCGTCCCCGAATGGTTCCACGGCGTGGTCGCCAACAAGGAGAAGGACGTCGGCGCGTTCTTGGAGGGCACCGCCGACTACCTGCGCGAGCGGAAGCGGTCGAAAAAGGCGCAGCAGACATGAAGGTCGAGCCGGACGCAGCCGGCATGGACGAGGCCCGCCTGGAACGGATCACCGAGCACTTCACCGATCGGTATCTCGACTCCGGCAAGATGGTCGGCTGCCAGATCACGGTCGTGCGCGGCGGGCACGTCGCCTACTACCGCTCCCTCGGGCTTATGGACCGAGAGCGGAACAAACCCATGGTGGACGACACCATCTTCCGCATCTACTCCATGACCAAGCCGATCGCGTCGGTGGCGCTCATGCAGCTGTACGAACGCGGTCTGTTCCAGCTCCTCGACCCGGTGGCGCGCTACATCCCCGAGTGGCGCGAGCTCAAGGTGGGCGAGGTGCAAGACGACGGCAGCGTCACCCTGGTGAAACCAGCACGGCCCATGAACGTCCGCGATGTCCTCATGCACACCACCGGGCTGGCCGGGGGCCTGTTCCCGGACAACCCGATCGACGCCGCCTTTGCGGAGGCCCGGGCCGCGTTGGGGAGAGAGCAGACGCTCGAGAACGTGACCTCACTGCTGGCCGAGCACCCGCTTAAGTTCCACCCCGGGACGCACTGGAACTATGGACTATCGACGGACATCGTGGGCCGGCTGGTCGAGATCCTCTCGGGGCAGCGTTTCGACGAGTACCTGGCGAGCGAGCTGTTCGAGCCGCTGGGTATGCACGACACCGCGTTCTGGGTGATCGGGGACCAGGTCGACCGCTTCGCCGCCTGCTACGAGTACCGTCCCGCCAACACGCCCCGCCTTATGGACAAGGGTCCCTTCGCGATGGGCTACCTCGAGCCCCGCACCTACCTTTCTGGTGCGGGCGGCTTAGTGTCGACGACCCACGACTACGTCGCGTTCTGCCAGATGCTCGCCAACTGGGGCCAGCTCGACGGGCGCCGGGTCCTCGGGCGCAAGACGCTGGAGCTCATGACGGTGAACCACCTGCCGCGCGGGGCCACGCTGCAGGACATGGCCATGGGGGGGTTCGGGGAGGCCGGCTTCGAGGGTGTGGGCTTCGGCCTCGGTTTCGCCGTGGGTCAGGGCCCCGCCGCCACCACGTTCGCCGGCTCCCCGGGCGACTTCTACTGGGGCGGCGCCGCCAGCACGGCGTTCTGGGTGGACCCGGTCGAGGACCTGTTCGTCGTCTTCATGACGCAGCTGTTCCCCTCCGTCGCGTACCCGTTCCGGGCCCAACTGCGCGCGCTGGTCAACCAGGCCATCGACGACTGATGGCCGAGGGGGACCACCCCGTCGGCCCTGCCGATGCGAGCGCGGAGCCCCGCTTCGCGGGCCTGGCCACCTTCGCCCGGCTGCCCACGACCGAGCGCGTGCCTCACTGGGACATCGCGGTAGTGGGCGTCCCATTCGACGCCGGGACGAGCTACCGCCCCGGCGCCCGTTTTGGCCCGGCGGCGGTGCGCCAAGGCTCCCGGCTGCTGCGGCCGTACAACCCGGCCCAGGACGCGTTGCCCTTCGCGCTCATCCAGGTGGTCGACGCCGGCGACATCGCCTGCTCCCCCTTCGACGTGGCGGCGGCGGTTTCGCAGATACAGGCAGGGGCCGATGCCCTACTACATGGAGGCGGGCGGCTGGTCGCGGTAGGCGGCGACCACACCGTCACGCTACCCCTGCTGCGCGCCACCGCGGCGCGCCACGGTCCGTTGGCCCTGGTCCACTTCGACGCCCATCTGGACACGTGGGACACCTACTTCGGGCAGCGCTACACGCACGGGACGCCGTTCCGGCGCGCCTGGGAGGAGGGGCTCTTGCGGCGGGACCAGACCGTGCACGTCGGCCTGCGCGGCCCGCTCTACTCGGGGGCGGACCTGGAGGACGACGCCGGCATGGGGTTCGCGCAGATCACGACGGACGACGTGGCCCGCCTTGGAGTGGCGGCGGTGGCAGACCAGCTGCTTGTCCGGGTGGGCGACGCCCCCGTCTACGTGTCGGTCGACATCGACGTGCTCGACCCCGCGCACGCGCCAGGGACAGGCACCCCCGAAGCCGGCGGCCTCACGAGCCGCGAACTGCTCGGGCTGGTGCGTGCGCTCGGCGATGTGTCGGTCGTCGGGGCCGACGTCGTGGAGGTCTCGCCGGCCTACGACCACGCCGAGATCACCGCCATCGCGGCGTCCCACGTGCTCTACGAGCTGGTGACGCTGATGGCGCTGCAGAAGGGCTGATGCCTCTCTTGTAACAGTCCATTCACAGCGCGGAAACCGGCCCCGAACGTTGCCGCCATACCGTAAGGGACAGGGCCGCGCCCAAGCGATGCACACGACGGACGCGGTCCACGCGACGAAACGGCGCTGCGGACGGGAGTCGGTGAACCGGGTGGGCACGTGAAGCGGGACCTGCTGGTCGGAGCGGCCCAGTGGCTCGCCGCGCCAGGCAATCCCCGAGACAACCTTTCCGTGGCACTCGGAATGATCGAGAACGCCGCAGCCCGCGGCGTCGAGCTCCTGGTTTTGCCCGAACTGTGGTCGTGCGGGTACGACCCGGAGACGCTCGGGCGCGACGCTCGTCGGGACGCCGAGGCGACCGAGGGGCCTCGGGCGGCATGCCTCGCCGATGCGGCCAGGCGCCACGAGCTCTTTCTGGCCGCGGGCAGCGTTCCCGAGCTGGGCGCGGACGGCCACCTGTACGACACCGCGCTCGTCTTCAACCCCCGAGGCGAGTTGGTGGCCCGACACCGCAAGACCCACCTGTACGCCGCGACGCTCGAGCCCTCGGTCTTCACGGCGGGCGACCACCTCACGACGTTCGCCGACCCGACGCTCGGGTTGGTCGGGCTGGTGGTCGGCTTCGAGGGCGACTTTCCCGAGGTGGCGCGCACGTTGGCACTACGCGGCGCCCGGCTGCTCCTGGCGCCGGCCGCGACCGAGGTCGAGGGCGCGCCGGTCTGGGACCTGCTGCACCCGGCGCTCGCCCTCACGAACAGCCAGTGGTGGGTGCAAGCCAACCAGGCCGGCTCGCACCGGACCTCGACGTTGCTGGGCGCGAGCCGCATCATCGCCCCGACGGGCACGGTGGTGGCGCAGGCGGGCGTGGCGATACCCGGGTGCGCCAGCTCGGCCGAGCTCGTGGTCCACCGGATCGACCTGCATCTCGCCCACCGGCGCGAGGGAGCCGGCGCGTGGTTGGAGGACGGGCGCCGTCCCGCGCTCTATGGGGAGCTGGTGTCCACGACCGGATAGTTCAGCTCAGGGGGACCGTTGCTAGGGTCGCCGGCATGGCCGCCCGCGCACAACTGGACCAGGTCTCCCTCTACGAAGGGCTGGTCTCCACGCGGGCGATCCGGCGGTACACCGACGAGCGGGTGCCGGACGAGGCCTTGCGGGACATCCTCTTCGCCGCCACCCGGGCCCCGAGCGGCTCGAACCGCCAGCCCTTCCGCTTCATCGTCCTCACAGACGGTCCGGCGGCGGTCGAGGCCAAACGCCTGATCGGCGAGGGAGCGCGCCGCTTCTGGGCCACCAAGCGCGAGGCCGACGGGTACGACAAGGGGTCGGGCACCGACACCTCGTCACCCAAGGCACGGATGGCCCGCACCATGCAGCACTACGTCGACAATTACGAGGCGGTGCCGGTGCTGATCCTGGCCTGCTACGTGCCCTACCGGCAGCACCGGGCCGCCACCGACGCCGCGTCGATGTACCCCGCCTGTCAGAACTTGTTGCTGGCCGCCCGCGCCTTGGGATATGGCGGGGTCATGACCGGCTGGCAGGCCGCAGCAGCTCCCCAGCTGCGCACGTTGCTCGGCATCCCCGACAATGTTGAGCTCATGGCGACGATCACCCTCGGACGCCCGCAGGGGCGTCATGGTCCTGTGCGTCGACGTCCCCTCCCGGAACTAGTCTTCGGGGAGCAGTGGGAGCAGCCACCCTCCTGGGTGGTGGACCCCGAAGGCGTGGCCTTCACCGCTGCGGGCCCCCCGAACAGCCGGTGAGACAGACCTAATACAGTCTGGGCGTTGCGCCACGTCCCGTCGTCTTGGGAAGACAAACCATGACCACCCTCGACTCGCCCGTCTTCGACGCAGACAACCACTACTACGAGGCACTCGACGCGTTCACGCGGCACCTCGACCCGGCGCTCGGGCCGCGGGTGCTCCAGTGGGCCGATATAGAGGGCCGGCGTTACCACATGTTGGGCGGGCGGATCAGCCGGGCCGTGACCAACCCGACCTTCAACCCGATCGCGCCGGCCGGCGCGCTGGCCGACTACTTCCGCGGCAACCCCAACGGCGTGACCATGCACGAGCTGATGGGAAAACCCGAGCCGATCCGGCCCGAGTACCGTGACCGCGACGCCCGCCTGGCCACCATGGACGCGCAGGGGCTTTCCAAGGTGTGGCTCTTCCCCACCCTCGGCATGCTCTACGAGGAGCTCTTGAAGGACGACCCGGGCGCGGTGGTGTTGTTGTTCCGTGCCTTCAATCGCTGGCTGGCCGAGGACTGGGGCATGGCGTATCGCGACCGGATCTTCGCCGCCCCGTACATCACCCTGGTGGACGTGGACGAGGCGGTGCGAGAGCTGGAGTGGGCGCTCGACCAGGACGCCCGCACCGTCGTGCTGCGCGCCGCGGCCGCCTGGACCGAAACGGGGCCGCGGTCACCGGCCGCCGACTGGTTCGACCCCTTCTGGGCGCGGGTCGACGAAGCAGGCATCACCGTGGTGGTCCACGCGGGAGACGCCGGGCTGTCCTCCAACGGGTACGCGGCCGACGGGTTCTCGGCGTCGTTCCGGGCCGGCGGGGGGATGCGACCGAGCATCAAGCTGTTCGCGATCGAGCGGGCGGCGCACGACTGGTTGGCGACGCTCATCCTCGAGAAGTTGTTCGACCGTTTCCCCAACGTGCGGATCGCATCGGTCGAAAACGGTTCGGAGTTCCTGGCTCCGTTGTTCCGCAAGTTGCGTACGTCGGCGCGCCGCATGCCCGGCTACTTCTCCGAAGACCCGGTCGTGACCTTCCGCCGCCACGTCTGGATCAACCCCTTCTGGGAGGACGACGTGGACGAGATCGTCGGGTTGATGGGGGACGACCGGGTGATCTTCGGCTCGGACTGGCCCCATGTGGAGGGCCTGCCCGAGCCGACCGACTGGTCCACCGAACTGCAGAAGCTCCCGACCGAGTCCGTGGCCAAGATCATGGGAGGCAACGTGTCCGAGCTGAACGAGCGGAGGCCGGTGTGATGAGCGCAGGCGACGCAAGCCCGACGACAACCGTGACAGCCATCAGCGAGGGAGGGGCGCCGATGCCGGCAGAGGCCGCGTCGAGCGGCCCCCCGCCGCTGGACCCGCATGTGATCGTGCTCTTCGGCGCAACCGGCGACCTGGCGGCGCGCAAGCTCCTGCCGGGACTGCTCCACCTCTCCATGTTCGGGATGATGCCCGAGTACCGCATCATCGGCAGCTCCACGAGCGACCTGTCCGACGAGGAGTTCCGCCAGATCGCGGGAACGCCTGCGACACGTTCTCGACCGACAAGATCTCGCTGTTGCAGTGGGCGCGCTTCGAGCAGCGGTTGAGCTTCGTCCCCACCTCGGCTGGGCCGGAGGAAATGGCCACCGCCGTGCACAAGGCGGAGTCCGAGCTCGGCGGTGACGATGTCCGGAGGCTGTACTACCTGAGCATCCCGCCCGCAGCGGATGAATCGGTCATCCATCTTCTCGGCGATGCGGAGCTGGTCGAGCGGTCCCGCGTGATAATGGAGAAGCCGTTCGGCACGGACCTGGCCAGTGCGAAGGCGCTCAATGCCCTGCTGCACTCGATCTTCAACGAGGATCAGATCTTTCGGATCGACCACTTCCTGGGCAAGGAGCCGGTCCAGAACATCCTGGCCTTCCGCTTCGGCAACGGCCTCTTCGAGCCGATCTGGAACCGCGACCACATCGACAGCGTGCAGATCGACGTGCCCGAGACACTCGGCGTGGACGAGCGCGTGAAGTTCTACGAGCAAACGGGCGCGTTCCGGGACATGGTGGTCACGCACCTCTTCCAGATCCTGGGCTTCATGGCCATGGAGCCACCGACGGCCCTGGCGCCGGACGCCATCAACGAAGAGAAGAACAAGGTGTTCCGTTCGCTCCAGCCGGTGGACGTGACCAAGCTCGTGCGCGGGCAATACGAGGGGTATCGGGACATCCCCGGCGTGGCGCCGGACTCCGACACCGAGACGTTCATCGCGTTGCGCTGCGAAGTCGACAACTGGCGCTGGGCCGGCGTGCCTTTCTTTCTGCGCACGGGGAAGAAGATGGGCGGCGGGGAGCGCATCATCTCCATTGCGTTCCGGGCGCCCCCCAGGTCGATGTTCCCCGAGGGCTCCGGCGTCGGCGCCAAGGGCCCCGACCACCTCACCTTCGACCTGGCCGATTCGTCCAAGTTGTCGCTGTCGTTCTACGGCAAGAAGCCGGGGCCCGGCTTCAACCTGGAGAAGCTGAGCCTGCAGTTCGCGCTCCACGAGACGGGGGAGGACGCCGAGGTCCTCGAGGCTTACGAGCGCCTCCTCTACGACGCCATGGCCGGTGACCACACGCTGTTCAACACCGCCGAGGGGATAGAGCGGCTGTGGGAGGTGGCGACCCCCCTTCTGGAGGACGCCCCACCCGTGCAGCCCTACGAGATCGGGACCTGGGGCCCGCCCTCTATTCAGGAGCTGATCGCGCCGCGGTCGTGGCGTCTGCCCTTCGAACGGCGCTGGCGCGGGACGGGATCGACGTAGACCGGCTCCATGACCCACGTCACTCCGTTCCTTCTCTTCGAGGGCGACTGCGCCCAAGCCATGGAGTTCTACCGGTCTTGCCTCGGTGGGGAACTCCAGATCACAAGACTCCGGGATACGCCCATGAAGGACGGCCTGCCCGACGTCCTCTACGACAAAGTGGTGCACGCCGTCTTGCGGAGCGACGACATCGTGCTCACGGCGACCGACTGGATCCATCCGAAGCGGGTGGCGAAGCGGGGGAACATGGTGGGCATCTACCTGACCGACGGGACCTACCCGGAGCTGCGGAAGGTGTTCGACAAGCTTGCCGTCGGTGCGGATCCCGACCTCCTCGACGACCTGCGCGACATGCCCTTCGGCGTCTACGGACATCTCGTCGACAAATACGGCGTCCAGTGGTTCTTCCGGGGCGACGGCACCGTGCCGGGAGACGCCGTGGCTGCCGGCGAGGCGAGGTAGGCGGAGGCGACCCGGGCGCGGTGGGGTCAGCCGGTGCCCGTGCCCGCCTGAACCGTCACACAACAGCGGCCCGGTACGGGATGGAGGCGCGCCGTCAAGTCGGTCGCGGCGGCTCCCTCGAGCACCCCGGCGATCACCTGGAGGTTCATACCGCACACGAGCTCGCGGTGGTCCTCGGCGAGCGTGTGGAACGGGCAATTCTCCAACGTGATCGTCTGGCCGTCTCGGTGGGGCTCGTAGCCATGGGCGGTCAGGACGGCGAGAACGCGTGCGAACTCGTCGTCGCCATCGTTGCCCGGGCGGGCCACGGCGTCGACGTCATTCCCGGCCGCGGGGCTACCGAACCCCGCCCCGACCACCCGCCCGAAGTCGCGCGCCGCCTCCCTGAGCGCCTCCTCGACGGGGATGCCCTGAGTCGTGGCATCGCTCATTGCCTGAGCGAGGATCGCAGCCGCCAGGTCGTAGCGCCGTTCGGGCACGCTGAAGTCGAGGTCGCGTGCCGGCGCGCCGATAGAACTTCGCCGGCCGGCCTGCGCCCGGTCCGGTCCGACCGGACGGGCGCCGGTACTCGACGTCCAACGCACCGACTTCGGCCAGCTTGTCGAGGTGGAAGGCGGCGACCGAGCGCGAGAGCCCGAGCGCCTCGGCGGCCGCGTCGCGGCTCACCGGCTGGGGCGACGACACGACGTGCAGGTACAAGCTGCGCCGCAGTGGCTCAGCCAAGGCGGCCAGGGCAGTCAGCCGCTGCCGACGGTCCCCTCGGTCGTCCTCCAAGGTCATGCACTCCATTCTAAAACATAGAGATCTTGACGAAATACACCTGGCGTTCTAAAGTACAGACTTATAAGTAATAGAGCGGAGGGACGGGTCTCATGTCCAGCACCACACCTACCCTCGACCCCCGAGCAGCGAGCCCGGTGGCTCCTGCCCCGGCTACCGCCCCCGTTGTGGCCGGACGGGCCGCCCACTCCCTGAGGGAGCCCGCCTACCAGGCGTACCTGATCCTGCGCACCGCCTTCGTCGTGGCGCCGATCCTCTTCGGCCTCGACAAGTTCTTCAATTGGATGACCTATTGGCCCAAGTACCTCTGGATCGGTATTCCCAACGTCATCAGCGTGAGCCCACAGCACTTCATGTATGCCGTCGGGGTCGTCGAGATCGCCGCCGGGCTGCTCGTGGTGGCCTGGCCCGGGGTCGGGTCGTGGGTCGTCGCCGCATGGCTGGCCGGCATCGTGACCGACCTGGTGGTCAAGAGCATCGCCGTCGGCGGCCGCACCCAGGTGTTCTGGGACATCGTGCTCCGCGACTTCGGGCTGATGATCGCAGCCATCGCGCTGGCCCGGCTGGCCGCCCTCTTCGCACCGATGGCCCCGTTCGGGTCCCGGTCCCACTGATGCGTCTCGCCCCGCAAGACGACGTACTCGACGCACTCGACGAGTTCGAGGAGCTCGGGAGTGCAAGCACGGTCACCGTGATGCTGGAAGGTGCGGCCCGTCCGGACCGGGCCCTCCATCTGCACCCGTTGCCGGAGCGGGAGGTCGACCTCGACAAGGCCACCCGTGCCGTGGCCGACCTGCTCGACGCGCTCGGCGTCGACCGGACCGACGACGGACTGGCGGCGACGCCGGCCCGCGTCGCCCGTGCCTACGCGGAGATGCTGTCGCCCGAGCCCTTCCGCGTCACGACGTTCCCCAACGACGAAGGCTACGACGAGCTCGTGGTTGCGCGGGCCATCCCCTTCGCGTCGCTCTGTGAGCACCACTTGCTGCCGTTCTCCGGATTCGCCTATGTCGGCTATCTGCCCGACGAGCGGCTTCTCGGGCTGTCGAAACTGGCCCGGGTGGTAGACCATTTCTCCCGTCGCCTGCAGGTCCAGGAGCGGCTCACGGCGCAGGTGGCCAACTTCATCGCAGAGACGGTGCAGCCCAAGGGCGTGGGCGTGGTCCTGGACGCCGAGCACCTCTGCATGTCATTGCGTGGGGTCAGGGCCAACGGCGCGCGTACCGTGACGTCGGCACTCAAGGGCCTCGTGCGCGACGATCCACGGACGCGATCGGAATTTCTCGCCCTGGCCGGAGCCAGGGACTGAGCGAGCACCGGCCCGTCGCCGGAGGAGGTGCGTCATGTCGCCTGAGAGAAATCTGACCTTCATCATCGTCGGAGCCGGTCTTGCCGGTGCCAAGGCGGCGGAGACGCTGCGGGCAGAGGGCTACGACGGACGACTGTTGCTATTCGGTGAAGAACCGGTGCGTCCTTACGAACGGCCGCCGATGTCCAAGACGTACCTGCGGGGAGAGTCGAGCTTCGACGAGGCCGCCGTGCACGACGAGGACTTCTACAAAGCACACGAGATAGAGCTGCACACGTCGACCGTGGTGGCATCGGTGGATCCTGCGGAATCACATGTGCAGCTGGCCGCCGGCGCTCGCCTCGCCTACGACCGCCTCCTGCTGGCGACCGGTGCCGCACCCCGGCGCCCGAACGTCCCGGGCGTCGAGCTCGAGGGGTTTCACCTGCTCCGTACCGTGGCCGACTCCGACGCCATCCGCGCGGCCGCGACCGCGGGATCGCCGATCGTGGTCATCGGTGCCGGGTGGATCGGCTCCGAGGTGGCGGCCTCCGCCCGTGAGCTCGGTGCGGACGTGACGATGCTCGACCTCGCGTCCGTGCCTCTGGAGCGCGTGCTCGGCCCCGAGGTCGGGGCGGTGTACCGCGATCTCCACGCGTCCCACGGCGTGAGGTTGCGCCTCGGTGTGGGCATCGACGCCATGAGGGGCGCGGGCCGGATAGAAGAGGTGCGTCTCACCGACGGCTCCGTGATCCCCGCCGGCGCCGTCGTGGCCGGGATCGGGGTGTTGCCCCGCACCGAACTCGCCGCCGCGGCCGGGCTCCACATCGACAACGGCGTGCTCACGGATGCCCATCTGGCGACCAGCACGCCGGGCATCTACGCCGCCGGCGATGTCGCCAGCGCCTGGCATCCGAGATACGGCGTGCCGATCCGGCTCGAGCACTGGTCGGCCGCTTTGAACCAGGGCCCGGTCGCCGCACAGAACATGCTCGGGATCGCCACGCCCTACGAGAAGACGCCCTACTTCTACTCGGACCAGTACGACCTCGGCATGGAGTACCGGGGGTGGGCGCCCAGCTACAACCGCGTCGTCTTCCGCGGTGATCCCGCCGGCGGGGAGTTCCTGGCCTTCTGGTTGCGTGACGGCGTGGTTGCGGCTGCCATGAACGCGAACGTGTGGGATCAGGGCGACGCCATTGAGGCGCTGCTGCGGATCCAGGAGGCCGTCGATCCCGCTGCGCTGGCCGACCCGGGCACCGACCTCGCCAGCCTCGCCGGTGGAAACTAAGGGCGCGGCTCGTGACCACCGCCTCTGTGCTCTCGGGTGGGGCAGCCTCGGTGCGGTCCAGGTCGAGATGCTGCAGGCACTCTCCGAGCCTGAAGTCCCGCCCGACCTGCTGACCAGCACGTCCGCGGGGGCGATCGACGCCGCATGTTCAGCCGTCTCGTGCGGATGGCAAGGCCGCTCACTCTCACTGTCCAGAAGAGCCCTTATGACACGCCGAGTGCTTGTTCGACCAAATGGGCCATCTCTTGATGCCCGGCACTAGTCGGGTGGTACTGGAAGCCATTGGATGCGACGAGGCCAGCCACCCACTTGTTCGTTCCCTGGGCACACGGCCCATGTGTTGCCCCGAGGACGTAGGGATCGGCAACGCGAACATGATCAGCTTTGGCCACCGTCACGAAGACCTGCTCCAGCTCGGTCCCCATGGACCCAACCAGACGTGCAGCGGCGGGGGTGTAGTGCAAGGCCGGGCACGGGGTGGGGGGAACGAGCCGGGGGTAGGTGACAAGCACGATGATCGCTGACGGCGCCTTGGCCCGAACGGCCTGAATCAGCTTGGTGAGTGAGTTCGGGAGCGCCTGAAATGCAGCCGCAGTTTGTACCGGTTTCGTCGTCGCGGTACACGTTGAGCTGGATAGTCCGCACTCGATGGCGGTGCCGACGTAGTTCACATCGTTTCCGCCGATGGTCATCGTCACGAGGCGGGTGTTCGAGGTCACCGCGTCAATCTGTGGGGGAGCCGAGCCCTGCGCAGTGTTGAGCGCATTGGCCGTGACAGCTCCGCCACAGCTCACGTCATTGAGCGAGAGGCGGAGCTTGGCAGCAACCAGGTGTGGGTAATCGAGCAGCGAACGCCCGCAGGCCCCGGCACCGGGTTCCTGCGGCTTAATGAGGTATCCCGCGGCGTACGAGCTACCAATCGCCACGTAATCCGAACCTGGAGCCACGTCCGCGCTTTGCGCTGCGACCGTCGCACCCGCCGACACCCTCCCGGAAAACAGAACGAACGAAACGCATGCGGCGACGACAAACAGCAACAGACGAGCCGGGTTGGTTCTTGGCATCGTTTGAGCCTCCTAGTCGCTGGCCTGGGGAGCGTAAATCGAAAGGAAATTGCGATTCAAGGCGCCCTGGGTCGCAGGTGGCGGCGCCTGATCGAGGAGTTGCCGTGACGGTCACGCAGGGACCCCGAAGCATGCGGCCCAGCGCGCGAGGCCGGGGCGCTGTTCCCAGAGGCTCGTCGGAGGCGACGCGGATCAGTGGTAGGACCGAGGATTTATGGGACCAGGCATGTTCAGTGGGTTCAGGCGGTCAACGCAACACTGGGGATCGGGGCATTATTTGAAGCCGCCCCGGCTCAGCCGACGACGCAGGGTTGCCTGAACGGTTGGCCACTCTGAGGCGATCACCGAGAACATCGCCGAGTCCCGGAGTTGACCGTCCTCTCCGGGAGCGCGAGACGGTGACCACTGGCGCAAGACGCCCTCGAACGTAGCCCCCAGCCGAGCGATCGCTCGTCTCGACCGTTCGTTTCGCGCATCAGTCTTCAGGTCGACTCTGGTGACACCCAGCGACTCGAACGCGTGCTCGAACAGTAGGAGCTTCGACTCCATATTGATACCCGTCTCTTGCGCCGATGCGCTGAGCCACGTCCAGCCGATCTCGATGGCACAGAGGTCATCACGATTGGGCCAGTTACGGGGATCCCAATAGGCGGTGCATCCGACTGCATGCATGTCTGCCCTGCGAATCTGAGCAAAGGGGAACAAGCCGTCGTCACGGCGATCCAGCTGCGTCCGAATGTATCCGTCGACTTCATGGGCTCGAGGTACGGTCGTGAAACCATAACTAGATCGGTTCTCCTCGACAGCGACAGCCAGATCCGATACGTGTTCTGGCCCGAGGGGGGCCAGCCGGACCCGGGCGCCCTCTAGCACCGGAAGATCGATCACAACGCCCACAGGAACCACCTCATCGATCCTGGCATTGGCACCTTGCCTCGGCAGGTTGCCGGATCGTCGACGGGCCAGGTCCCTCGGATCCTCTGGATAAGTTCGGTTTTCTCATGATGACTTCTCGAGCGACGAGGGTCAAGCCGCGTGCCCCATTTGCCGGAATGGAGCGACGATACGCCGGGGGTAGTACGTCCTGCGACCGCGTCGTTGTATTCACTTGTCCGCGAGTCTGATCGGATGCACGAAGGGTTCTCATACGACCACCGGCCCGTGCGGGCTCTCCTATTCGATCTCGGCGGTGTAGTCATCAACCTCGACTTCAATGGTGCTTTTCGACTGTGGGCATCCCGGGCGGTTTGTCATCCGAGTTCGATCGCAGAGCGGTTCTCCATCGACGGCCCCTACGAGCAACACGAGCGAGGTGAGATTCCGGCATCCAGCTACTTCGCCACTCTCCGCCAGTCCTTGGGCATCGACCTCTCCGACGAGGATTTCACCGAGGGTTGGAACGACGTGTATGTCGGTCCAGTTCCCGGCATGTCCCAAGTGTTGTCCGTTGCTCAACGGCACTTGCCACTCTTTGCCTTTACAAACTCGAATCCGACCCACAAGAGCGTTTGGGAGCATCTCTACGCGAACGAATTGCGGCCTTTCAAGAGGATCTTTGTCTCATCTGATCTTGGGACCCGCAAGCCTGACCCTGAAGCCTTCCACCTCGTTGCCAGCCGTATGGGTTTCGAGCCCGGGGAAGTCTTGTTCTTCGATGACGGGCCGGAAAACGTCGAGGGAGCCAGAACGGTTGGCATGCAGAGTGTCTTGGTGGGCTCCATCAGAGACGTTTACGGGGCACTCTCACGAATCGGGCTCGAAATCCAGCCCTGAGGATCCGTTCGGGGTAGCCCCGCAGCAGATCGGCGGCTTCTTGTTCGTTACCCTTCGGCACATGTACGGAACGTTGTATCCCTTGGATTCGCCTCTACCACTGCTCACTGTGGCTTTCTGAGGCCGGTTGTACCGTGCCTGCTATCACCGGTTAGATGAACTTCTTCGGCCGCTCCGGAATGGTCTTGGGCAAGCATCGAAGCTCGTTAGCGTTCAAGGGTGCTCGCCCTTTTCTTGGTCGCCATTTCGATCGGGCTTGACAACTTTGGGGCGGCGACAGCCATCGGAGTATCGGGTGTGGATCGGAGACTGCGGCTCCGCACCGCCCTCGTCTTCGGTGTTTTTGAGGCAGTGATGCCTCTTCTCGGACTTTTGCTTGGTCGCTCTGCGGCCAGCAGTCTCGGGAGCGACACGAAGGTCGTTGCCGGGTCTGTCCTCTGCGTGGTCGGGCTCTACGCCGTTGTACGCGAGCTGGTGGGACGCTCCGAGACCGAGCTGGCCGCGACCCCCGGGATGACTCGACTGATCGTCCTTGGTGCCACCCTAAGCATCGACAATCTAGCCATCGGGTTCGCCCTCGGAAGCTATCACGTCAACGTCGTAATGGCAGCGCTCGTCATCGCAGTACTTAGCGTCGCGCTCACTCTCGCAGGCTTGGAGGTCGGCACCCGAATAGGAGCACGGTTGGGGCTGAGTGGCGAGTTGGTGGGCGGAGTGGTTCTGGTCGCGGTCGGCGTATTGATCGCTGCCGGTGTGCTCTAACAGGCCGCCCGACGGCCGAGTCGGGGGCGCTCCCGAGCTGCCAGAGGGCTTTGAGCCAGGGCCGTCGTCGTGTCGTTTCAGTCATGGCTGAACGAAAGATGCTGAGATAAGCGCCTTCTGGCAAGCTGACCGATAGGTGGACCGGAGCGTGGCGCGCCGGCGTCAAAGGTTGGCGCGCCCCCGGGGGACGGGACGAAGCGGCCGCAAACGCAAGTCTGCGGCTGCTTCGCGTCACGGTATTGGCATCTGAAAAAAGCGTAGGGTCCGACGTGGCGACGGTGCGTCTCGCCCAATGGGACTGCGGGCGCTCCGTATTGACGCCGGGGGCCCCTCCGACTGCACTTTGGCAACTCGAGCGGCGCACCTCTGGTGCTTCGCGTCCAAAGCCTGGCGAATGCAAGTCAATGCAGGAGTTGACCAAGCCGTTCCATTTGATCACCGGCTCGGAGGCGCTCATCGAGCTAGGGACCAAAAGCACGGAAATTTCCGTCCTCATTCCCAATGAAGACGTCATTGCCCACTATTGCCGGTGGCGGCCAGAAGAAGTGGTACTGGCTCTGGCCATTCGCGGTGTCCGGGCCCGAGGGCTCGGTGAACGAAAAGAGCTGCGCCCCCGTGCTGGTCGACAGGATTTGCAGGTACCTCCCTGCGCCGACGGCAATCAGACCCGGCACTTCGGTCACCGCGCCTTGCACGACACCCCCCACTGGCACTTTCCAAATAACGTTCCCGTTCGCAGGATCGAGTGCCGCGACGGTCCCAATGCACAACGAGCCGTTGACGGCAATGCCTGCCACAATGACCGGGCTTCCGGCCCCCGCCCAGGCCGACGTTGAGATGGTATTGCGATTCTGACACGCGGAACCGTTGAGCGCGGCATCATCCTCGGCCTGGTAGGACCACACAGGGCCCGCGGCCAAGTTGGTGCGGTCGAAGACGTAGTAGAAGCCGTTCTTGTTCTCCGCTCCCACCAGCTCGCGAGTCGTGCTCCCGATCGTGGCATTAAAAAGCATCGGTGTCGCTCCAAAATCGAGGTCGTAGCCCGCCTGTTTCGGTGGAAGCTGCCAGCGCGACTCCAATGCGAGTGTGATGGGATTGAGTTTCACGACGCCCTGCTCGTCGGGCGACTGACAGGGCTTTCCTTGATCAGGGTTGTGGTAGGTCGGCCCAGTGCCGACGTAGATCGCGTTGGTACTTGGGTCAATTGCGACCGAGGACCAGATACCGACGCCCACACAGTTTTTCGGGACCGACGGTGTGAAGGTAGCTTGAATGGTCCCCGTCGCCGCATTCAGGCGAAACAGATGGCCATCGACATCGGGGCAGTCGTTCCATGACGCCACTCCTTCGTAGATGCTGCCGTTGTAGAAAGCGGGTGACGACCAGAGGACGTGCAGTGGTGGTTGACCGAGTTGGATTTGCCAGATCACGGCGCCAGTCGACGCGTCAAGGGCGTACATGCTGCCGTTTCCGCCACCGACCCACAACGCGGTCTTTCCGTTTATCGTTCCGAGCGTGGCTGAGCTCACGACACCGATAGCTCCAAGTTTCTTGAAAGGGCAGGCCGAGGGCCTCGGGGCAACTCCGATATAGGTCGCCCATAGGGCCTTGCCGTTTGTGCTCGTCGTGTGCTCGATACCGTTCCAGTCACCCCAATAGACGACTCCATCGTGCACGATCGCCTGCGTCGAGATAGCAGCGGTTTCCCGCTTGCTCCAGAGTTGCTTCAGGCTTGCAGCGTTCGCGGTAGTGATACCGGACTCAGTCGAGTATCCGGTGCGAGCATTGTTCGCCTGGTAGGTCGCAAGCGGACCTGAGGCCGATGAGGTCGCGCCGTTTGAGCCGCACCCGGCGAGCAGTGCTCCAAAGACGGCAAATGTTCCTGCTCGGGACAGCCATCCGGCCGCGGAGGTCCACTTCCTCGGCATCGATGTCAACCTCCTTGGACGAACTTGGGGAGATATTAGGGTGACCCTAAGGAGTTGCTGTAGCCCACACGCACACCAGATCAGTGGCGAGTTTCAGGGGGAGCAAGGGTGGGTTTCCGATCCCTGGTGACGTCCTAGGGTCCCTGTAAATCGAACCGGCCTGAGCTTCCATGTGCGGTGGGTTTGCGCTCAACACCGAACAAGGAGGCCCAGGCCAATGAGGAGACTACCGCCGTCCGTGGTTGTTCGCGAGGACCTGAACCGCCTGCTCGCCGGAGGCGTCGACGAGGGGACCAACATCATCTCGACGCTGGTCGACACTGTCACCCGGCTGGTCGTCCAAGAGCTGCTCGAGGCCGAGCAGGCCGACTACCTCGGCGGCCGGGGCCGCGACGAGCGCCGGGGTGGCGACCAGCGCGGGTCGCGCAATGGTTATGAGCCCGGGCGCATCCGCAGTGCCGAGGGCGCCATCGACGTCAGCGTCCCCCAGGTGCGCGACGCCGGCGAGACCTACCGCTCCAACCTGATGACGTTCCTCGAGGGCAACTCCGACGTGCTCGAACGCCTGGTGACCGAGATGGACGCGCGTGGGGCTCGACGCGCGACGTGGAGGACGCCTTTCGTGACGCGACGGGCGAGCTGCTCATCTCGAAGTCCGCGGTCTCCGACAGCACCGACCAACTCTGGGAGGACTACCAGGCCTTCTGTGCCCGGGACCTCTCCGAGGTCAGCGTCGAGTACTTCTTTTGCGACGCCATCTTCGAATCGCTGCGGCGCCAGGGGCCAAAGAGGCCCTCCTCGTGGCCTGGTGCATCGACTCGGAGGGCCGCAAACACCTGCTCCACCTGGCGGTGGGCAACAAGGAGTCCGAGGTGGCGTGGACCGGCTTCTTCCGAGACATGGTCACACGCGGGCTGCGACTGCCGACGAGTGTCACCACCGACGGGGCACCGGGGATGATCAAGGCCGTCGAGGCCGTGTTCTCGAAGAGCATCCGCATCCGCTGCTGGTTCCACCGCCTGGCCAATGTCCGCTTCAAGCTCCCCGACGACGGCGCGGCCGAGGTCATGGCCCACCTCTATGCCGTGCGCGACGCCCCGACCCTCGACGAAGCGCGCCGCCAAGTACGCCTTGAACGGCTCGAGCGGATCGGAGGCCGTGCGGGCCCGGACGCCGGGGACCCTCTCTCCGTTGATGGAGGCCCGGACGGTCTTGCGGTCCCGACCCAGATGGCGGGCGATCGCCGAGATCGTCCAGCCCCTGCTCCTCAATGCATGTGCTTCCACGTCTTCGCCATGTGTGAGCATGCGGAGCGGGTCTCCCTTCGAGCTGGTTGGCTTGGTCGCTCGTCAGCATCGAAGGGGGCCCAACCCCGCGGGTGGATGGTTCAGCTCACCGGGACAGGGTGGGGAATTTCAGTGATCGAGGGTGGGGAGATTCAAAAATCGTGGGCAACCTGGAGTGGACGCATCTTCAACCGCGCATTTCCCAGATCTACAGTTGAGATGTGACTTGGGTTCGGGATGACGGTTACATGGTCACGGACGATCGAGGCAGCCTCGACCTACACCTGATCCATCGTTGGCTTAGCGAAGAGAGCTACTGGGCCCAGGGGCGCACCTTTGAAGTCGTAGCCAAGTCGATCGAGCGCTCGGTCTCTTTGGGATGCTTTTCACCATTAGATGCGCAGGTTGGCTTCGCCAGATGGGTCACTGACGGAACCACTTTCGGATGGCTATGCGACGTATTTGTCGATGAAGCGTTCCGAGGGCAAGGACTTGGAACATTCATCGTCGAGACAGCCATCGATCATCCTGAAGTTCGTGACATCCGTCTCCTTCTGCTCGGCACCAGAGATGCGCACGAGCTCTACCGAAGCGTTGGCTTCGTCGAGGTGTCGGAGCCACAAGGCTGGATGGAGCTTCGGCCTAAGAATGGCAAGTCCTAAGTACCGTCCTCGTTCACCGGCTCGGCGCTAGCAAGTCGCTGCGAGATTGGGCGCCCAATCACTACATGTAATCGGTGCCAACTTCGCCCGTGACGCCCAGTACCTTCAGGACCAGCTTGCCATCCGACCAACTTGTTACATCATGATGGCGGACCGATCGCATCGGGTGCTATGTCGGTTCTCGATTTGTAATGCATCACCGATATGTCCTCGGCTCCTAGCGCCTCCTCTTCCTCGACATCGAGATCCACTCGGGGTTGGAAGAACTGCTGGGCGATGATGGTGGGCACGAAGGCGGACAAGATCACTACCGTGACCAGCTCGGTGTACTGCGTTCGGTCGATGAAGTGATGGGTGTAGCCATAGAGGGCCGAGATGGACCCGAAGGTCAGTCCTGTCGCCATCAGCAGTGTCGTGTACGCGCGTTCTCGTTTCGGCAATCCGAACCTGGTCGCCGTCGGCCACACACCGAGTGTCTTGGCCCCGAGTTTGACAAGCAAGAGGGCCATGATGACGCCCGCTCCCGACACCAGTGCGGACGCCGAGATCAATGTGCCAGCGTGTAGAAAGAAAAAAGGGGTCAACAGAGCGAAGGCGATCGAGCGCAGCCGGTCCATGAGGACGCGGTCCGTGGAGGAACACTCCGGCCGTGACGAGGCCGATGAGATAGGCGGGTAGCACGGCCTCGCTCCCAGCCTGTGTGGCCAGACCTCCGAGAACGAACAAAACGGCCAAGATGAGTTTGACCTCGGGTTCACTCACCCGGTGGCCGAGGTGTCTCACGGCGGCCTGCAATAGCGGCGGCACGATGAAGAGCGTGACCAGCGTCACGACTGCGAAGAGCAACAGAAGCCAGCCGTAGGTTGCGAAGAATCCACCCAGCGCGAGCACAGTGCCGAGGTCGGTGATAAAGCACGCAGCCAAGATAAGCTTGCCGATATCCTGGCGATTCAAACCAGTCTCCACCATGACCGCGTACACGACAGCCACCGAGGTCGTTGACAGTGCAATACCGCCGATTTCGGCGGCATGGAGGTGCCAGCCGAGCGCCCAGTAGCAAAAGGCGAAGGCGGCGAGGAACGGCAGGGCAAAGGACACGACACCTATGCTGATGCTGGCTTTCCAGTGACGCCTGAGCGAGACAGGGTCGATTTCGGCCCCGGCTAAGAATGTAAGCAGGATCGATCCGACTCCTGCGAGAAACGTCACGAAGGTGGCCTGCGTAATGTGCTCCTTGACGCCTGGCACGTTGGCGAAGATCGCTCCGACGACGATTTCCACAAGTGCCACCGGCACCGCGATGCGGATGCTCACCAGCGCCGCGAACAGTGCCATTCCGATCCAGATCGCCGCCTCGTAGTAGACATTCATCGCTTCCTCCTGAGCCTCGGGCTGGAGGAGCGACATCGGCTGCCGGGCCTACCAGACCTCTGGGTTCCTGGTAGAAGCCATCAGCCTCGAAGGCGGTTCGGGCAGCCTCGCCCACCGGAGCTTCATCCGGTGGACTGAAGCATAGGAGCTTGCTACCCGCGCGGCCTGGCCCTCACTTGTAGGAGGCGCTGGGCAGCGCTACTTGTCAAATGAGGCTTTCGTAAACTCCTCCCAGCGTGAGGCAGCCGGCGGACTGCGCCGCGCGCATGTGCCTTCCTTGGAAGGACCGCAGGAGGATCGGATGGGCAGGGCTGGGGACACGGGCGATAGCCGGCAGAACTCGCGACGGTTGTTTCTGGTCCGACACGGACGGACCTCTCTGAACGCTGCAGGGGTGCTCCGAGGCCGTCTCGACCCGCCACTCGATATGGCTGGGCAGCGTGAGGCGTGGGGGGTTGGCAACGCGTTAGCCAACCAAACGATCACTCGCGTTGTTTCGAGCCCCCTGCGAAGGGCCCTCGACACTGCGACGCCGATCGCAGCACAAGCCGGAGTTGAGGTTGAGCGCGACCAGCGCCTAATCGACCGCGATTACGGTCGCTGGGCTGGGAGACCGCTAGAGGACCTGCTGGTGCAGTGGGGATCGCTCGACGCCGCACCCGAGGTTGAGTCCATTTCCCAAGTCCGTGCAAGGACAATCGAAGCGTTTAGCGAACTCGCCGATGAAACGGCCGCTGGTGGCGCCATCGCCATCGTCACCCATGACGCCGTTATCCAGCTATTGCTCCCGACGTTCAAGACCAGCCTTGTCTCCGATTCGCTTCGGCAGGACACGGGGCACTACAGCATCCTCGAACAAAGGGCTGGCGCGTGGACGGTCATCGGAGTCAATATCGATCCCGCCAAGGTGACGACGAACCCATCGTAACGTCGATTGCCCCAGATGCTCGCTACCGGATCCAGGCGGGTATACCCCGTCAACCTGTCGAATCTCAACCGGCCGACATGGGTCGGGGTGGGTCATCTCCCCCATCACCACCTTCCGCATCTCCGCTGAAGGCTCCATGATTGATGACATCCAGAAAAGTGCGCAGTACGTGGGCTTGGTCGGGGTCGATCAGAGCAAGCTCCATGAGTCCGCCGGCTCCCCAATCGACTATTGCCGCGAGATCGGCGACTGGAATCAGGAGTTCGCGATCGAGTCCCTCCAAAATGCTGGACATAAACGAGACGATCTGGTCTCTGTACGTGTGGTAGCGCGTGAGGAACCGGCCCCGGACTTCAGGGTTACGAAGCGCATACAGGCGAAACTCCAGGCTGAGTGCGATCCATTCGGGGTCACTACCTGAGGACAACTGTCGCCACACGCGCGCGATGTCCTCGTCAGCCGCGGCGACAGGACCACCAGAGTCCTCGAAGAACGCTTCAAAAGCGCCGACCTGGATCTCCACGTGTCGGTCCAAAACGGCGAAGAACAACTCTTCTTTGTTCTCGAAGTTCGAGTAGACGGCGCCCCGGGTGAACCCCGCCGCTTCAGCTATCTCCTCCAGCGAGGCACCATGGAAACCCCGTTTTACGAAAACCTCACGGGCCGATGCGATCAGGGCGTCGCGGGTGAGCTGTCGCCGTCGCTCGACCGTCAACTTCTCAGCCGTCATTGAACCTCACCGGGTTGACCATTTGGATTCGTTATTGTATCGTACATACATCTATGTATTATAAATACGAGGTCGGATGAGGCTGGCGGTGCCCGGAAGACCGGGGAGACACGACGACGAGGAGATGGCTCGGGGACTGCGGGCCTTTGGGGCTTCGGCCGAGGGTTCCGATGCTTGAGGTGGCCGGAGTTTGCAAGTCCTACGGCAGCCACCGCGTCCTCCGGGACGTCGACCTCACGGTGGCTCCGGGGCAGGTCGTGGGCCTGCTCGGACCCAACGGAGCTGGAAAGACAACCCTGCTCTCCATAGTGGCCGGGCTCTTTCCAGCCGATGCGGGCACGGTCCGAGTTAACGGAACTGATGTGGCGCGAAACCCGCTGCGCACGCAACGCAATCTGGGATTTGCACCGCAGACCACCGGTCTCTACGAGCCACTCACCATAGAAGAGAACCTGCGGTTCTTCGGAGAACTGGCTGGCCTGCGTCGCCGCCAGCTGGATCGCAGGGTCGTCGAGGTCTGTGACGCGCTGCTCCTTGCGGATCTGCTGTCGCGACAGTGCCAGCACTTGTCGGGCGGTGAGAAGCGCCGTGTGCATACGGCTGTCGCCTTGATCGCGGAACCTCCACTCCTCTTACTCGATGAACCAACCGTGGGCGCCGACATCGAGACCCGCATTGCCCTCATTTCATTGGTGCAGGACCTTGCGGCACGCGGCACCGCCATCGTCTACACGACTCACTACCTCCCCGAGGTCGAAGTACTCGACGCGGCCGTGGTTCTCATGAACGAAGGCGCACTGATTGCCCGTGGATCGGTCAATCAGCTTATTAGCCAACACGGATCCGGAGAACTGGAGCTCCGCTTCAGGGGTCCGGCGCCGTCGGTGAACGTGGACGGTCTAGTCATTCAGAGGAAAGGCGATCGCCTTTGCGTGACCACCGCGGCACCTGCGCCCGTTGCCGCACAAATTTCTGAGCAAGCTCGATGCTGGCCATGTCATGAGGTTGGATGCCGTAAACACGGTGCGTCCGAGCTTGGAAAGCGTGTTTCTGAACATGACCGGACGCCGTTTCCACGATGCGGAAGACCGTCACAATGCGGCGTAGCTGGACGGTTCTCAAGAACGAGCTTCGCATTCTTCGTCGTGATCCAGCCTGGCTCGTCCTGCTTTTCTTGATCCCGTTGATCTTGGTGGGGTTGATGCGCGGCGCTATCCGGTTCATCCTGGTACTTACCGGCCATCCGGGCGCCTCGGGTGCTGACTTCACCGTTCCCGCGCAGGCGGTGACCTTCGTCTTCTACCTCCCAGGTCTGATCGGGCTCTCGTTCCTCCGAGAGCACGGCTGGGCAACTTTCGTCCGCCTCCGGGCAAGCGGCACGTCCTGGACACAGATCCTGCTCGGGAAGACTCTTCCCATATTGGCGCTCGGCCTGGCCCAGATGCTGGTCGTCTTCGGAATCGGGGCCGCGGCGTACGGATTGCAGATCAAGGGCTCCGTGTGGGGCGTTGCGCTCATTGCGTCAGCCTTGGTCGTCACAGTTATCACGCTGGGGCTGGCCATCACGGCTCTGGTCCGCACAATTCAACAGCTCAATGCGATCGCCAACATTGCGCCGGTTGGCCTTGGCGCTTTGGGTGGAGCGCTGGTGCCCCTCGTGACCCTCCCGGTATGGGTGCACCGCATCGCCCCGGCAACGCCGCAGTATTGGGCGATGCGAGGCTTCGATGGGGTCATTCTTGACGGTCAAGGGCTTCGATCGGTCCTACTACCGGTCGTAGTGTTGCTGTGCTTCACCGTTGCCTTCACAGTGGTCGCCGTGACTGGATTCCGTTCTGCCGAGGACAGGCTCTCGTTCGGCTAGCTGTAGCGTCGTGGTGGCCAGCCAGAGTCGCACGGCGAGCTGTCAGTCCCCGTCTAGACCTTCTGCCAAGCAGCGAATGGCCTCTTCGGCGTGAGCGAACGCCAGTGTGTCCACCGGGATGTCGTCTGGACTAAACCACCGAACCTCTACCGTCTCCTCGCTGAGGTGGGTCCGTTCGGGGTGGTGCGGTCGGCCTACGTAGTAGATGTTCAGCGTGATCTCAGGAGGGTCTTGATTTCCGTACGTGTCGATCCACATCCCGAGAAACCTCATCGAATGGAGTGTCAGTCCCGTTTCTTCTTCTGTTTCCCGTCGTGCTGTATCGAGTGGATGCTCAGTGGGTTCGCAGAATCCGCCGGGAAGGTCCCAGAGACCGGCTCCTGGGTCTTTTGCCCGGCGGACCAGGAGCAACATCCCACTGTCAACGACGCAGGCTCCGCCACAGGGTTTGGGGTTGCTCCAGTACTCCTGACCACACCTTTCGCACCGGCACGGAGCGATCAGGTCCATCGGCGTTCCGCAGCTCATGCAGAATCGGATGAACGGCACGTCCGCATTCTCGCTCAAAGACGCACTCAGAGTCGGTCGACGAGTGAGAAAACAGCAAGATTCACAACCGATTCGACAGGTACAGGACAACATCTTCTCGCTTCGTGACGACGCCGCCGAACTCGGTCGTGATGAGCCTTTCCAGTGCCTCGTATTGCGCCGGCGTCCGCTGACCGCCATAGGTCTGCGTGAGGGCAACATAAGACGGTCCGTCGAGCCTGCGCTCAAACGGAAAATGAAGCTCCCGGAAATCGGCCAGGATGCATTCGAAGAGTTCTGTGGGGTACCGAGGTCGAAAGTGACCACGCTCACGTAGAACTCCCCAGACCTGCTCATTGAAATTCCCCGCCCCTGAGCCCTCGGTGAACTGATCATCCACCAACGAGGGTGGCCCCCTTCCGAAGCTTTTGGCATCCAACCAGAGCCTCGGAAGGAGGACCTCTCTCATGTTCACAGGGAATGAGGACATGGAAGCAACTGCATTACGCGAACAGGGCTGGTCGATCTCGGCCATCGCCCGCCATCTGGGCCGGGACCGCTAGACCGTTCGGAACCACTTGAACGGGGCACGAGTGGCCGGAGAGCGCCGGAGAGGCGAACCCGACCCCTTCGAGGCGTTCGTGCCCTACGTGCGCGAGCGCTTGCGTGGCCTCGACACGATTGGCCCGTCATTGGTCTGTCCGCGGCTTCGATCCCCTTGACATCGACCATAGGCGCGTCGGATCGGTGGGACACGTGGACGCGACTTGTTCTGGCCCGAATCATGAGGTCGGAAGAGGGGACGGCTACTGGAAACTCCTGCCGTCCACCGCCCGGTAGAGATCGCGCAACGTGCAGACCTGGGTGCCGTGGTGGCTGACCCCATTGAGGATGCTGACAAGGATCTGATAGCCCAGGACTAACGGTCCGGGAGCGTCCGAGTAGCTCCAGATCCGTGTGGCCTCATCAAGTCCTTCGTCAGTCGACGCTCGGATGGCCTGATCCAGTGCTCGCCATCCCGCTCGCATAACGTGCACCGCTTCAGCCGGTGCAAAGAACACCGGATGCTCGGACATGTAGGGCGCTGTCCAACCACTCTCGGCTGACCTGGTACCCCCGAGGAAGTCCAGATCCGCCGCACGTCCGGCCATGGATCCAACGTGCCAGAACAACCAGGCGATAGTCGTCAGTGGTTCCACCCCCTTGCCCTCCATGGCGGCTCGAATCACGGAGCCATCAAAGTCGGCCACCCAGTCACCGGTGCCGAAGGCATTGGGGGTGCAGCTCTCATCACGGCGCCGGACGCTTCAGCAGTTCGGAGCGGGCTCCAAGAAGAACTCCTCTTCGCCGAGGTCAGACCAGGCTCGGTTCAGTGTGAACCGCTCGATGAACAGCATCATGTTCAACAAGATTTCGCCACGTCTGCCCGGCACGAGCGGAGTGTATGCCCGGTGCCGACAGGAAGCCTTACACCGTCCCCGAGCGTCGGGTATGTGACTTTGTCACCCAAATCCGCTTCGTGAATCAGGTCTTGAGAGGAGGGTTCGCCGCTGCTGCAAGCGGGTTCGGTCTCGGCCCGCGGATCCGCCGGAGCGTATTACGGTCTATGTGGTCGACTAAGCCCTCGCGATCGGGAATGCGGATTGAGGTGTGCTCCTCATATGACCACGTTCCGCTGTCGTTGATCGTGATGCGGAGGCGGAATCTGACCGTTCGGAAGGCTCGGTCAAGGAACGGGTTTGAGGCAATGCCGTACACCTCCGAACCGAGCGTGGCGGTGACCTCGAACTCCTTGGCGTCAGGTTCGGCATGGCCCGCTGCGAGGAGCACCTGCCCTCGCGGAATCGCAAGCGTGTGGAGAACAGTGCGAGCCGCTGGTTCCCACAGCCAGTAACCGACCTGGTCATGGAACGTCTCGACCTCATCCGGCTTGACGATATGTGTGTGGTAACGCAGGCCGTAGAGCAGCTGTGGCCCGTTAGTCTGGCGGTCGATCGGTTGTAGCTCGTAGTGTTCGACGAAACGCTGGTGCTCGTCGCCGTCGATAACGACGCCACTGATATCTGACCCCGGACCTATAGGGTGAACATCGGCCCCTTTGACACTGGTCCAGACACCGGCAAGGGGACGGAGCGGGCCGAGGTTGACGAGCGTGTCGTCTTGGCCGCGGGCCTCCGTGTAGATGTCGGGTCCGTAGTTATAGACGATGCCTTTGTCGCTCATTTTCGAAAGATACTGCTGGACGATCCAACATGCGACCAACGGGTCTCTGAACGTCCGACCGCCCCTCATAGCTGTGGTCTCGATTCGCGCCAGTGGGGGTGTCTCAGGGGACGAGCAGAACTCGCCCGAACGACTGCCGGCTCTCGATATACGCGTGGGCGTCGGCCGCGTCCGCCAGCGGGTAGGAGCGGTCGATGACGACCCGTAGCTCACCCCGGGCGATGGCGTCGAGGTGTCCGGCGATCAGCGCGTGCACCCGCGGTGCCACCAGCAGTTCGGCGCCCATGAAGTAGCCCGCGAGGGTCTGGTTGCTCGGTCGCAGACCCGAGACGTCGACGGTCTCCACCCGCACACGGCTGGCGTCGCCCACCGTCACGCAGCGTCCCCGGTAGGCCAACGCGGCCAGGCTGCCCTGGAGTGTCGCCCCTCCCACGGAGTCGACGGCCACGTCGACGCCTCGGCCGTCCGTCAGCCGGCGCACCTCGGCCACGAAGTCGTGGGTTGCGTAATTGATCCCCTCGTCCAGCCCGAGCTCCTTCAGCCGCGTCAGCTTTTCGTCGCTCGAGGCGGTCGCGAACACGCGGGCTCCAGCCCGTTTGGCCAGTTGAATCGCGGCGATGCCCACCCCGCCCGCCCCCGCGTGGATCAGCGCCGTCTCGCCCGCCCGCAGCCGGCCGAACTCGAAGAGGCAGTCGTCGGCCGTCCCGAACGGAACGGGGACGCAAGCCGCCTCGTCGGTCGGCACTCCGTCGGGGATCTTCCAGGCGAATGGCTCGGGTACTGCCCGGCGTTCGGCGTGAGAGCCGTCGAGCCCGACTGTCACCGCGCGGTCACCCGGTGCGAACCGTGTCACATCCGCCCCGGCGGCGATCACGGTACCGGCGCACTGGTAGCCCACAATGTGGGGCACCCGACCCAGATCGCCACCCAGCCGGTTCAGCGTGTCGCCGCCTTCGATGCTCACCGCCTCGACCGCGACCAGAATGTCGCCTGACCCCGGCTCGGGGTCGGGGACATCCTGGTAGCGGAAAACGTCGGGCGACCCGGTTTCGTAGTACACCGCGGCCTTCATTTGCGCTCGTACTCCTCCATGCAGAACCTCCTCGTCACTTGCGCGTACCACCGCGACGGGTGTGGCACCCGGCGGAGGCCGCCTGCTCCTGCACCCATGATCGCCACCCACCAGTGCGGCACCGACCCGTTGGACCGACCGTGCATCAGGCCCCCGAGTCTGTCACCCGGCACCGGGTACGGTCTGGTCCGCAACGACAGGAACGGGCAAACCGGTCCACGCGGAACTGAAGGGGTGGCACACATGGGCGGCGAGGCCGAACCGCTGGCACTGGTCGTCGGAGGCGGGTCGGGCATCGGCGCCGCTCTGGTGGCGGCGCACCGCGCGCAAGCGACTCGCACCGTGGTGTGGGACATCGCGGGCGAGCGCGACATGACCTGTGACGTCGCCGATCCCGAGGCCGTGGGGGAGGCCGTGACCAAGACCCGGTCCGATTGGGGCGTCCCGGACCGCGTCACCGTCACCGCCGGCGTCGGCCACGCGGGGCTCCTGACCGACGTGCCCGTCGACGAGTTCGACCGCGTCATGGCCGTCAACGCCCGCGGGCCCTGGCTCTGCCTGCGCGCCTGGGCCCGGGTCATGGAAGCCGAAGGCCGGACCGGATCGTTCGTGACAGTCTCGAGCATCAGCGCCCGCCTCGCGGACCGCTCCATGGGCGTCTACTGCATGTCGAAAGCCGCCCTCTCCATGTTCGTGAAGGTGGCCGCCCAGGAATGGGGGCCGCTCCATCTGCGTGTCAACGCGGTCGCACCCGGCGCGACCCGCACGCCCATGCTCGGCCCGGTCGACTCGTCGTCGCGCGGGCGTTCGCCGTGGCTCGCAGCCGTCGCCAGTCGCACCGCGCTGGGGAGGCTCGGCGAAGCTGAGGACGTGGCGCAGGTCATCCTGGGCCTGCACGACATGGCCTGGGTCACCGGGCAGGTGCTCGAGTGCGACGGCGGGTTGTCGCTGCACAGCCCGATCAACCCCGAAGGCAGGGGGCTAGGGAGGTGACGCGGCCGTCCGACGAGATCAGCCCGGCCGCGCGCGGAGCCCGTCGAAGACCACGGTGAGTACCTCTGCCGGGGGCGCGTTGCCCTGGTGTGCCGACGCCTGACAGGTGGCACCGGCCAGCGTCGTGACCACAGCCGCCGTGACGTCGGGCCGCACTGCGCCGACGGCCTGCGCGCGACCCAGCAGGGCGCCGATCGCGTCCCGCAGCTCGTCCTTGATCGGCACTACCGCGGCTTCGAACTCCAATCCGGCGCCGCTGACCGCGACGAGCAGGTCCCGTTTGGCGCAGCCCCTCGGAGACGAAGTATTCGTGGAATCCGAAAAAGGCCTCGGCCGGATCGTCGGCGTCGGCCAGCCTCCGGGCGTGCGCAACGAGCTCCGCGAGGCGCTCGAGCAGGATCGCCTCGCACAGCTTCTCCTTCGTCGGGAAGTGCCGGTAGAGCGTCCCCACGCCGACCGACGCCTTCTCGGCGATCACGTCGACAGGCACCTCTATGCCGTCGGTGGCGAACGCCGCCTCGGCGGCCTGGAGGATGCTGGCCCGGTTGCGTTGGGCGTCAGCCCGAAGGGGGCGCGACGCGGCCTCGCCCTGGATCTCGGCGCTCTCTGCGACCCCTGCCTTCGGGCCCACGGATTACTCTCCCTCCGGGTTGACAAACGGAACCTTTGTTCCGTATAGTAAGATGCGGCGATCGAACTTCCACTCCCAGCCCGCGCCGCCGGCCGCCGGCCGCAACGAGCGACGCGCGACGTAGTCGATGACGTAGTCGAGGTAGTGCTCCTGGGGGGGCACGGTGCGAAACCGCGCGACGGCCTCATCGGGCGTGTGGTACGTGCGGGACCGCCCGAACGCCTCGCGGGCGCTGATCTCGGGATCGGCCTCGGTCACCGGCGAGTCGCACACGATGACGCCTTCCAGCGCGTCGGGGTGGCGGGCCGCCGTCACCATGGTGATGAAGCCCCCCATGGAGTGGCCCACCACGACCGGCCGGCCTTTCAGCGAGGCGTGGTCGGCCGCCGCCATCACCTCGTCCGCCCACTGCTCCGGGTCGTAGCGGGCGCGGTGCCCGCTGTCGCCATGGCCGGAGAGATCGATCGCCACCACGCGGAATTGGCCGGCGAAGGTCGCCGCCACCGGCGTCCACCAGTGCGCGTGGGCGCCGCCGCCGTGCACGAACACCAGCCCCCGCCGGTCCGGCTCGCCCCAAGCCAGGTAGTGCACCGCGCACCCGTCGACCATCACGCTGGCCTCGATGTGCGGCGTCGCGACCGCCCGGGCGAACCACCCGGGCGAACCACCCGGGGCATGCGGCAGCATGTCCGGTCCCGCCGTCACTTCCGGGGGACCGCCCGCTACTCGGACAGGATCTCGATGGCGTACTCGGGGCAGTTGGCCACGGCCAGCCGCGCCTTCTCCTCGAGCTCGGGGGGCACCACGTCGACGATCACAGTGGACTGCCCGTAGTCGTCGACGTCGAAGATCTCGGGCGCCAAGGCGTAGCAGCGGGCGTGCCCCTGGCACTTGTCGGGATCGACACGCAGCCTCACGGGAACACCACCGGGAGGACGCGGCGGGCCGCGCACCTGACCGCCCGCCCACGTGATCTCTCTGCCTCCCTCGAGGGAGAACTCTGGGATGCGGGCGAGCCACTCCTCCAGCGCCACCTGCAGCTCCATACGCGCCAGGTTGGACCCGGCGCAGCGGTGGATGCCCGAACCGAACGCCACGTGGCGGTTGTGGGCCCGGTCGAGTTGCACGACCTCGGGGTCCACGAACGCCTCGGGGTCCCGGTTGGCCGCGGGGAAGTTCATGAGGACCTTGTCGCCTGACTTCATCGGACAGCCGGCGTACTCCATGTCCTGGGTGACCTCACGGGCCATAGTCACGGGTGCATAGGCCCGGAGCAGCTCCTCCACGGCCGTCGGCATCAGCTCGGGCTCCGACACCAGTCGCCGGCGGTCCTCCGGGTGCGATGCCAGATGCCAGAGCGACGAGCCGATGGCGCTCCAGGTCGTGTCGACGCCTGCGATCAGCACCAGCGCCGCCATGCCGAGCACGATGCCGTCGTCGACCGGCTTCCCCTCGACCTCGGTGGTGAGCAGCTCACTCAGCAGGTCGTCCCCCGGGTGAGCACGTCGCTCCTCGAGTTCGCCCAGGAAGTAGTTGAGCAGGCCCTCGGCCCCACGTTGACGCCGCTCGGCGTCATCGGCGAACTCGAGGACGTCGCGCACCCAGCCGGTGAACGTGTCCGACAGATCGGTCGAGACGCCGAGGATGCGCGCGATCACGCGCACGGGGATCTGCTGCGCGTAGCCGGCCGCCGCGTCGGCGTGGCCCGTGTCGGCAAACCCATCGAGCAGGCTGCGACACAGCTCGCGTGTGAGCGGGACATAGGTGTCGACCCGCTTGTGCGAGAACCACGGCAGCAGCAGCCTGCGCGTCCAGGTATGCAGCGGAGGATCCGCCGAGATCGGCGGCAAACCGTACTCGAGGTTCGGTCCGTCGAAGTTCTCGTTCGGGTCCTCGTCTTCGTCGCCCGGGATCACCCCCACCTTGAGGGAGCTGAAGTGCTCGACGTCGTGCGCGATGGCGGTGACGTCCTCGTAACGCAGGGGCATCCAGCTGCTTTTGCGGCGCTCGGTGTGGGGGATCGGACAGGTCCGGCGCAACTGCTCCCAGATGGTGAACGGATCCTTGAGGTACCCGGGGTCCATGACGTCGAAGTCCGTGGCCCAGTCCTTCACCGGCGCGGTGTGTGTCATGGAACCCCCTTGGTCGAACCCCTCTGGGCGACGGAAACCACCCTAGCCGGAGGGCTGCACCCCTTCCGCAGCGCCGGGTCTGCTTCGTAGTCGGCGCACAGCGAGCGCGCAGAGTGTCCACACGTCGCGGACGCATCCTTCACCCATGACCATGACCGCGTCGATGTTCTCCACCGTGAGGGGGTTGCCTGAACCCCCACGCGGCTCTCGCTGGCGCTGGGCGGCTCCCGCGCCACGCCGCGGCCCCTCGCGCCCGTGCCCCGCCTGGCGGTGGCGCGTGCCATCGCCCGGCACCGGCAACATCTGGGTCATTGAGAGAGGTCCACCCGCTCCCCCCCACGCAGCACCTCGTACTGGCGCGCCGGGTCGGACGCCGGCACCCGCTGCAGCGGGCCCTCCGGCCCGCGCCGGAGTACCGCCGCATCGGTGGGCGCGAACTGGACGATGTAGGCCTTCCGCACGTCCTCGGTGCGGTTCGGGCCCGTCGAGTGCGGGGTCAGCGACGAGAACACGACGATGCTCCCCCGGGCCGCCGGCGCCGCCACCGCCCCCTCGGGGTCATGGAGGCAGACGAAACCTATGTCGGAGTGCTCGTGGGCCAATGTTCCTCGCCGGTGCAGTCCGGGCACGACCCACGGGCACCCGTTGTCCAACGTGGCGTCGGTCAAGGCCACCCAGCAGGTGAGGTACTGCTGCGGTTCGACGAAGGCATACCCGTTGTCCTGGTGCCACGGGAAGGGCGACTCGGTGCCCGGCTTCTTGTAGACGGCCTGGTCCCAGTAGAGCCGCACATCCGGTCCGATCAGGTCCGCACACAGGTCGGCGAAGAGTGCGCCCGCCGTGAAGCGTCGGAGCACGGCGGAGCGCAGCACCAGATGGGTGGTGAACGTGATTTCGTCGGCCCGGGCGATGAAGAAGCGCCCGCCTTCCATGCCGCGCAGCACCTCCTCCGCCTCCTCCTCGAACGGGTCGATAGCCGCGGTCAGCGCGTCCACCTCTGAGGTGGTCAGCGCGTCCTCCAAGACGAAGTAGCCCTTCTCGTCGTACGAGCATGCCTGCTCCTCCGTCAGGGCCCGGAACGGCCCCCGGTGATCACGCCATTCGAACGACCCGTTCAACTCGTCCGCCTCTGGCGCCGTCACGCTCATCACCGCACCCTACGTCGCGGTGAAGCGGGGGGCACGGCGCTCGGCCATGGCCCGCACGCCCTCGGCGAAGTCGTTCGTGTCCCGGAGCCGGACCTGTTCGGCCTGCTCGTGCGCCATCGTCTGACGCACCGCGTCGACCAGCCCGTGACGCAACGTGGCCCGGATGGCTCGCACCGCGAGCGGGCCCGCCGCCGCGAGTTCCGACGCGAACGCGACCGCGCCCGCCAACTCCTGTCCCTCCTCCACCAGGCGGTCGCACAGACCGAGGGACAGGGCGTCCTCGCCGCCTACCCGCCGGCCCGTCAGGAGCAGGTCGGCTGCCGCCTGCGCCCCGATGGCCGTCGGCAGCGTCACGGTCAGCGCGAAGCCGTGGTGGAACCCGAGCTGGGAGAAGTTCGCGCTGAAGCGGCTTCGGGGTGAGGCCACGCGGAAGTCGGCCGACAGGGCGAGCCCGCAGCCGCCGCCGATCGCAGCACCCTGGACGGCCGCCACGACGGGGAGCGGCGCCGCGAAGAGGCGCATGGCCGCGTCGTAGAGCGCTCCGATCTCCTGTCCCGCGTTGCCGGCGAAGTCCAGGCCGGCGCAGAAGTGCTTGCCCTCGGAGGCCAGGACGAGGGCACGGCACCAGTCCGTGCCGGCCAGCTCCTCATAGGCGGACGCCACCGCCATCACCAACGCGGTGTCGAAGAAGTTATTCGGCGGCCGGTGCATACACACGACGGCGACGTGGTCGTCCTGGCGCTCCATCGTGACATCGGCCCGATCGTCCGCTGCCTGGCCTCCCTCTTCACTCACGGTTCCGTGTCCTCCAGGCTCCGCCAGTAGATCAGCGCGTCCTCACCTTCGACGGCCCTGGGGATGCGCCCTACCTCCTCGAAGCCCAGTCGCTGGTATAAGCCGCGGGCCGGGTTGGACTCGAAGACAAGGTTGAATTGCATGGCGTCGAAGCCCAGGCGGCGCGCCTCGCGCAGCGAGTGCTCCACCAGGAGCGTCCCGACCCCGGTGCCCCGGTACGGAGCCAGGACCAAGTATCCGGCGTTGGCGATGTGGGCCGCCCGTCCCACGAAGTTCGGCTTGATGTAGTAGCCGCCCACCAGGTAGCCACCGAACTTCGCCACCGCGACCGCCGACGAGGGCCGTATCCAGTAGCTGTCGAAGTCCTCGCGGGTGAGCGGGGGCGCCTGCGGGAACCCCTCGCCGGCTGCGACCACGCGGCTGAACGCGTTGAACAACTCGTCGTAGTCGTCCACTGACGCCAGGCGGATGTCTACCGGCACGTCCCCACGGTAGCGGCGCCCCTCGTCTCCCCGAATGAACGCACGCGGAGGAGCATGACCACTCGGCGAGAGCCCTTACCCTGCCGCCGGCGCTCAGGCCGGGGTGCCCGAGTTACCCGACTCGGGTGCGGCCGACAACCCGAACCCGACGGAACCGACGCCGGAGCGCACGGCCTCAATCGGGTCGCGCAAGTCGTCGATGTAGCCCAGTGCGTACGCACCCCGGTCGTATCCCATCAGCCGCAGGAGGTCGGTCGGGAGCGTCTCCGCGACCTCGCGCGGGCAAGACAGGTACTGGTTCTCCTCCTGGCGCAACCAGGCAACGTTGTAAGTGATGTTGAGGCCGAGCCGGGTCTCTCCGGAGCGATTCGCGCCGCCGCCGTGGTAGACGCTGCCCGAGTAGAGCAGCACGGACCCGCGCCGCATCTGTGCCGGCTCGGTGTCGTCGTCTCCGAAGGACAGCTTGTCGGCGGCGTGATTGCTCCCCACCACCACACGGGTCGCCCCGTTCTCCTGGGTGAAGTCGGTCATGGCCCAGATGGTGTTGCACTGGACCTCGTAACCCGGCGGGAACGGGAAGAAGTCGAACGCCCACTGGTCTCGGTGGATGGGTTGGGCCGTTTCACCCGGTCCGATGGCGATGGCCTGAGTCAGGTGCAGCTGGATGTTGGTGGCGTGTTCCAGCAATGCGCGCGCCGCACCGAGGGCGAGCGGATGCTGAATGAGCTCCCGACACGATGGTGAGCGAGCGACGAGGGAGCCCGTGCGCCGGGTCCGATGGCCGCTGAAGTCGTCGGGTCCGCTCGGGGTGGCGTCGAGGTAGGGCCGCAGCTCTCCCTCTATCTGGTCGAGCAGCGCTGTCTCCGCCACGTCGTCCACCACCACCGCGCCGTCACGGCCGACGAGGGCGGCTACCTCCTCGGGGCTCGCAGCGCGGGAGAGATGGGCGACCGGCACCGGCCCATCCTTTCAGGCCCGCCGGCGAACCGTGCACTTGCGACGACTGTCACGGCGCGGCGAAACCCACGAAGAGGACAGAAAAGCGGCGATGCAGTGACCGAGCTACGCAACGCCGCCCTCGCCGCTCCCGACCTCCGCGGCGTCCGTCACCAGTCCGAGTTCGGCCAGCTTGCGCACCGTCAGCCAGGCATCCTCCGCGATGGCGGCAGCGTCGCCGGTGTGGGCCCGGGCCAGGCCCGCCGTGATGTCGCCGAAGGTGGCCGTCCCGTCGCACCGCTCCCACACGGCCGCCGCCCCGACGTTCAGCAGGATCAGCAGCTGCCCGACCTCGTCGTAGAGGGCCAGGTTGTCGTCGAGCGGCACCCCCGACACGCCGTCACGCCGAGACGGCCGCGACAGCGCCTCGGGCCATTCAGCGCGCACGGGCCGCCCCCAGCTGCACACGGGCTGCCGAGGCACCGGCCACCACGTCGAGAACGAGCGCGCATGCCTCGTCGAGGTCGGACATTGTGAGGGCCACGCACACGCACCGCGAGACGAGGTCCCCCAGTGCGCGGGCCCCGTTCGCTCCGTGCTGCTGGAAATTGACTGCGTTGACGGCGAGAGCGACGAACGCCTCGGTCTCTGAGAGAGGCGTCAGTACGGTCGTGGCGCCAGCTTGGTACCGCGGCACCACGACGACGCCCGGCAGCGAGGGCGCGGCGACGGGCCGGCCCACCTCTTCTCCCACCGGCAGCAGCCATTCTTCGCCGTCCCACCATGCGTCGTCACTCGTCCCGTCGTCCACGCCCATGCCCACGCCCCTCGGCTCCACGTCGCGCAGCACGTCGAAGCTCCCCCGCTTCAGGGTGATCGGCTTCGCGTACGGGAGCAGTCGGCCGCCGGTGGCCGTGGGCTCCGGCTCCAACCCCAGCGCGATCAGCTCGTCGGACAGGTAAGGGAGGCCGGCGCGTACCAGACCCGCCGTGAGCGTCGACTTGCCCGAGCCCGAGCCCGCGGGCATCAGCACGCCGAGCCCTTCCCCGGACCCGTTGCTCGCGGAGACGCCCCCGGCGTGGAACAAGAGATGGTCGCGTCCGGCGTCGGCGGCCGCCTGGTTGGCGTGCCACACCACCCACGCCAGTGCGTCGGCCGCACGGCGCCCCTGCACGCCCGGCTCCCCGTCGATGAAGACGTCAACGGTGAACCCGCCGGACCCAGCAGACCCCGAGGACCCCCCGGACCGCGTCAACGAGTACCAGTGCTCGACCGGCCCCGCACCACGCAACCCGGCCAACAACACCTCTGCGTACGACCCGAGCCGCGCGTCGTCGCTGCGCACCGCGAAGCGGTAGGAGAGTCCGTTCAGGCTGGGGGTGTGGTGAGCCCAGTGGCGGTCCGCCGAACCCACGGCTCAGGCGGCGCTGTCGCCCGGGCTCCCCGCCCCGTTCCACTTGGCCTGCGTACCCCTGACGGGCGCCCCGGCCACCTTGGGCGTTCGGCTGGCCCACTTGGGCATCGCCCACCCACCGGGGGCCGTCGCTGCACCGACCTCGACATCGCGGTGATGTCGACTCCCGTACAGGCCAGGGTCCCGGACGTCGCTGTCGGCGTCCACCCAACCGGGTCGCTGCCCGAGCTGGTGGACGGGGTGTTCGACCAGCCCGTGGTCGACACGCGCCCCGGCATCTGGCGCCCGGTGGAACAAGCCCGCGTTGCGCCGCCCCGACCGGCCGGACCAGAGGATCCCGCCCCCTCCGCAAGCTCCACGCCTTCGCTTCGCATCCCGTCGTCCTCTTCTCCCGGGGCAGAGAAACCCGGACGTCTCCCCATGACGAATATTGGGATGGTCACTTGGTTTCGCAACCCTCATTTCCAGAGTACAGCCAACGTGGTGCACTGTACGCACTGAGCACGGACGACCGCGTCATCGCCAACAGCGACGGCTGCGGGTGGGGATGCTCGATGGTCGGAGGAACGGCCGGCGCGCCGCCACGAGTGAAGATCGTGTTCTTGCTGCTCGCCCCCCTCAGCCCCCACCGCGCCATTCGTCGACGAGCTCGTCCACCGTGACCAGCCTCCCGACGAAGGCCAGGCTGTACCGGAGCACGGACTCGTGGTACGACGCCGGCACGCCCGCGGTGGCGTCGCGCACGATCGTCACCCCGAAGTCCTCGTCGGCCGCCCCGGCGGCGGTCAGGATCACGGCGAGGTTGGTCGAGACGCCCGCGACGACGACCTCCTCTATCCCCATGTTGCGCAGAACTGTGAGCACCTCCGTCCGGTGCACCGGCGAGATGCCCTGGTGACGCTCGAACACGAGATCGCCGTCGACCAGCCCGATCTCCGGCACGATCTCGGTACCGGGCCGCTCGGGGCCCCAGTCCGCCGACGACGACGTGCCCTGGGTGACGGGGGAGCGCAGGTTGGTGGAGCGGCCTCCGGGCATCGGCGCGTAGGTCAGGTGCACGATGGTCACCCCCGCGGCGCGACCCGCCGCCGCCAGCGCGCCGACCTGCACGAGCACGGGGCGGGCCATGGCCGCCAGGTCGGGCAGCACGGAGAGGTCCCCCACCACCCCGCGTTGGCACTCGATCATCACGAGCGCCGTCCGTTCGGGGCTGGCAGCACGCTCCACGCCGCGGAGGGTAGCAGAGCCGAGACCCTTGCTTAACTTGACAGTTAACTAACCTTATGGCTAAATATATCCATGACCGCGACGGCCCCCCTGACCGACGAGCGGCTCGATGCGGCCTTCGCTGCCCTGGCCGATCCCACTCGCCGCGCCATCGTGAGCCGGCTCTCCCGCGGCGACGCCACGGTCACCGAACTGGCCGGCCCGTTCGACATGTCCCTGCCGGGGATCTCCAAGCACCTCAAGGTGCTGGAGCGCGGCGGGCTGATCTCGAGAGGACGCGAGGCGCAGTTCCGCCCCTGCCACCTGGAGGTCGACATGCTCGATGGCGCTCTGGACTGGATCTCGACCCATCGACGCCTGTGGGACGAACGCTTCGACAAGCTCGACGCGCACCTCCGGGAGGTTCAGCGGACGAGCCGCTCCAGCCGCAAACGGCGATCCGATGGCTGAACCGACCACACCCCGTGACGGAGCGCCCGACGAGCTGCGCTTCACCCGCACGTTCGACGCACCGCGGGTGCTCGTATTCGAGTGCATGACCGACCCCGACCACCTCACCCACTTCTGGGGCCCCGCGGGACGAGCGCCCCCCGCGCGGACATCCGCGTCGACGCCCGACCCGGCGGCGTCTTCGAGACGCTGATGGTCAACGACGCCGACGGCAACGCCTACCCCACCCGTGCCGTCTTCGACGAGGTCCGGCCGCCCGAGCTCCTGGCCTGGACCGAGACGCACTCGGGCCTGCGGGCGCGCATCGAGTTCGTGGAACTCGCCGTCGGACCGCACCGAAGTCCGGATCCACCAGACCCGGGTACCGCAGCCGATCGCGCGCGCCCGAGGCGCAGGCCGGGTTCCTGACTGCGCTCGATCGCTTCGCCGCTTACGTCGCCGGCTTGGCCGGGACGACCTGACGCGGCGCCCCGAAGGGAAAGGAAACAGACGATGACCCCAGCAGACACCCGCCCGGACACCAACCTGGACCTGGCCGCCGAGATCGCGGGCGAGTTCGTCGCCCTGGCCGACCTTCTGGAGGCCGCGCCGCCCGAGGCCTGGGACGCCCCCTCGTTGTGCCAGGGCTGGCGTACCCGTGAGGTCGTGGCGCACATGACGATGCCGGCTCGATACGACGGAGCCCAGTTCATGGAGCGCCTCGCCGCAGCCGGCGGCGACTTCACCGCCTTGTCCGACGCGGTCGCCGCCGAGGACGGCGCGCTCCCTGCTGCGACGCTGCTCGAGAACCTGCGCTCCCCGGCGCTGCACGCCTGGGAGCCGCCAGGCGGCGGGGCCCAAGGCGCGCTCACCCACTGCGTGATCCATGAGCTCGACATCACAGAGGGCGCCGGCCTGGGCCGCCACGTTCCCGAAAACCGCATCGCCCGCGTCCTGGCCGGCGCCGGCGACGTCGACCTGGCGCAGGTGTTCGGCACCGATCTCGCCGGCGTGGAGCTACGGGCGGACGACCTCGACTGGTCCTACGGCGCCGGCCAGCCCGTCATCGGACCGGCCCAGGTGCTGGCGCTTGTGCTCTGCGGTCGCCGCGTGCCCCGAGGCCGGCTCACCGGGCAGGGCGCCACACGCTTCACGCGTGGCTCGCCCCAGCGCTGAACCGGGCACCGCCGGTTGACAGGATTTAACTCCTCGGCCCGGCCGGAGGGACCTCTGCCGCCCGGTTCCCGAGCGGGCCCCGATCCCCGGCACCACCAGGGGGATCGGTCAAGATGACCCCGATGGACTCGCTGAAACGGGACGTGGACACCTCCCTCAGCGAGGAGGCGGAGGCCGCGGAAGCGCCGGCTGCGCCGTGGGAACCCGTCCGGCGTCGCTACGTGCAGCGGGCCCGCGCCACGGTCCTCGGCCCGCACGGCGGGGGCACGACGAGGCGCCGGGCATCGGACGCAGTGCGTCTCGGGACGGCCGCCGTCGTGGTGGCGCTTTGCGTCCCGCTCGCCCGAGCCAACACCTCGCTCGAGGTGCACCTCACCACGCTGGTCGCGCCGGCACCCACGGGCGTGCACTGGCTCTTCACCGCACTGTGGTTCCTCGGGTCCTTCGGCGTGGTCTGCGGGCTGGCCCTCCTCGGCTTGTTCGTCCCCCGACTGGCCGCGGTCAGGCACATGGCGATCGCCGGCGTAGCCACGCTCGGCGCCTGCCTCCTCCTCCAGGCCGCGCTCGGCCCTGCCGCGGGCCGCCCGCCCGTGCCGGAGCTCTCCGGGTTCGACCCGCGCTTCCCCGTGACACAGCTCGCCGTCGCCATCGCGGTGGCCCTCACCGTGCTCCCCTACCTGAGCCGGCCGCTTCATCGCATGGTGGAGCTGCTGCTCGCGCTGGCGTCGGTCTCGGCCATCGTCGACGGCTACGGCCTTCCCGTCAACGTCGTCGCCGCGTTGGCCCTCGGCTGGGGCATGGCGGCCGCCTGTCACCTCGTCACCGGCTCGCCGGACGGTCTCCCGTCCGCGGCCGAAGTGGCGGACGCCGTGTGCGACTTACGCGTCGAGGTGAACGACCTCTCGCCCGCCGAGCGCCAATTGTGGGGGGTCGAGGAGTTCGTGGGGCGGGACCCGCAGGGGCGGCGCCTGGAGCTCTCGGTGTACGGCCGGGACGCCGCCGACGCGCAGTGGCTCCGCAAGGTCTGGCGCTTCTGCTTTTTCCGTGACTCAGGCCCCACACTCACGCTCAACCGGCAACAACAGGTGGAGCACGAGGCCTACGTCACGTTCCTCTCCGCCCATGCCGGCGTGCTGGTGCCCGAAGTCGTCGCGGCCGGACGGTGCGGGCCGAGCCACGACGCGGCGCTGGTCACGCGGCTCCCCGCCGGACAGCGGCTGAGCGAGCTCGACGCGGCGCAGGTCAGCGACCACACCCTGGAGTTGTTCCTGCGGTCGGTGTGCGCGCTGGGCCGGGCGGGCATCGCCCACGGCTACCTCAGCCCGGACACGGTCGTGGCGTGCGGCGACGGCGCGCTTCTGCGCGACTTCCGGCGGGCGTCATCGTCGGCGCCACTCGAGCGCACGGAGCGCGATCTGGCCGCCGCGGTAGCGGCCGCCGCAGTCGTCGTCGGGGTGGAGCGGACGGTGTCCGCCGCGTGGCGTGTGCTGGACGAGGAGGCGGTGGTTGCCCTGCTTCCTCACCTGCAGCGGTCGACGCTGAGCCCGGTGACGGCTCGCCTGGCGCGGGCGGAGAAGGGGGTGCTGACGTCGCTGCGCGAACAGCTGGCTGCCGCCTTCGGCGTGGAGGTGCCGGAGCTGGTGGAGCCCAAGCGCATCAGCTGGCCCAACCTGCTGATGTTGGTGGGGAGTCTCGTCGGCCTGTGGCTCATCATCGGCGTGCTCTCCGACGTGTCGTCGTCGCTGAGCACCATCCGGGGCGCCGACTGGGGTTGGGTCGCCCTCGCGTTCGGGCTCGGCCAAATGCCCGTGATCACCAACGTGTGGGTGGTGACCGGCGCCGTGCTGGCACCGGTCCCGTTCGGCCGCTGTATGGCGCTCGAAGCTTCCAACGCTTTCACCGGGTTCGTCGGGGGGACCGCCGCCGTCTTCGGCGTCCGGGTGCGCTTCTTCCAGCGGCAGGGCCTCAATCCCACCACCGCCATCAGCTCAGGTGCGCTCGCGGGAACGGCGAGCTGGGTCGTCAAGGGCGGCCTGTTCATTGTGTGCCTGCCGTTCGCCCTCGGCGACTTCCACAAGCCCGAGACCAGCGGCGGCAACCAAGGGCTGGTGTGGATCATCCTCCTCGTGATCATCGCCGTCGCTGTGCTCGCCGCGGTGATCGCACTCGTGCCGCGCGTCCGGCGGTTGCTGGCCGAGAAAGCGCGGCCACACCTCGTCACGATGTGGCACGACGTCAAGGAGATCACCACCGAGCCGCGCAAGGCCTTCGCGATTCTGGCCGGCTGTCTGGGGAGCCAGGTGTTCATCGCGCTCTCCCTGGGCGTGTCCCTGCATTCCGTCGGAGAGCAGGCAAGCTTCGCCACCATCATCGTGGTGCTGACGGTCGCGGCCATGATCGGCGGCGCCGTGCCCGTCCCCAACGGCCTGGGCGTGGTCGAGGCCGGGATGATCGCGGGGCTGACGGCCGCGGGCATCCCACAGAGCCAGGCGGTCGCGGCCGTGTTCATCCAGCGCATCTGCACGGCCTACCTCCCGCCGATCTACGGGTGGGTCACCCTCGTGTTCATGCGACGCCGCGACTACCTCTGAGCACAACGCACGCGGGGGGTCCCGGGGGCGGCGTACCCGCGCATCCAGGTGACGCCCAGGGCTAGGCCGGCCGATGCCGGGGACGGTCCGGCGGTGACGGCGGTGATGAGCGACGCGGCCACGAGCGACCCGACGCAGGCGACCCGACCCCAGAACCGCAGTAACCGCAGACACCGTCATCTCCCCGGGGCCGGGAGGCCCGTCCCAGGGCTCGGGCCTCTCCCGGGGCGCCGCGCCGCACGGCGCCCCGGCTACCGACGGTGCCGGCCCGACGGACGTCGGCGTGGTGACGCCCCGATTGCACGCCGCTTCTTGACGCGTTTAGGGGAAGTTGTAACGTCCCTGTCATGTTGGGGGGTCGCGGGACAAAGCCGCCCGTCGGGCGGCGCAGGACGCGGGGGTGCGCCGCCCGCGTGTCCCGGCCCTAGGGACCCCGGGTGGGCCCGACCCTCGAGGTCGCACCTACGGAGGCCGACGACGCTCCCCCCTCCCGTGACGGCCTGCTGGTGGTCCACGAGGTCACCGTGGGGTTCGGCGGGCTGCTTGCGCTCGATCAGGTCTCCTTGTCGGTGGGGCCGGGAGAGATCGTCGGGGTCATCGGCCCCAACGGCGCCGGCAAGACGACGCTCTTCAACGTGGTGTGCGGGTTCGTCCACCCCGATTCGGGTTCGATCTCTTTCCGGGGCACGGTGTTGCGGAGGCACCACCCGCACGATCTGGCCAAGCTCGGCATCGCGCGGACGCTGCAAGGGGTCGGCCTCTGCGCCGGACTGACCGTGCAAGAGAACGTGATGCTCGGCGCGCAGCCCGCGCTGCGCAGCGATCTCGGGTCGGCCTTCCTCGGGCTGTGGCGGTCGAGCCGCGAGGAGCGCCGCACCGCCGGGCGCGCGTTGGAGGTCCTGGACCGGCTCGGTGTCGCCGACCAGGCGGGACGCTTCCCCGCGTCCCTGCCGTACGGGGTACAGAAGCGGACCGCCCTGGCGCGGGCGCTGATGATGGACCCGCAGGTGCTCCTGCTCGACGAGCCCGCCAGCGGCTTGTCCGAACACGACATCGGAGAGCTGGGGTCGCTCATCCGCGGGCTGAGCGACCGGATGGCGGTGCTCCTGGTCGAACACCACATGGACCTGGTCATGTCCGTCTGCGACCGCCTGGTCGTCCTGAACTTCGGCCTGGTCATCGCGGAGGGCACCCCCGCGGCCATCCGGGCCAACCCCGAGGTGGCCACTGCGTATCTCGGCGACGAGGTGCACGAACTCAATGCTTGAGATCCGCGACCTCAGCGTGTCCTACGGGGCCGTGCACGCGTTGCGGTCCGTGTCGATCGACGCTGAGCCCGGTGCGATCACGGCGGTGCTGGGCGCCAACGGCGCCGGCAAGACCACGCTGTTGCGGGCGATCTCAGGCCTGGTCAAACCCAAGGACGGCGCGGTGCGCTTCGACGGCGAGACCCTGCTCGGCCGCAGCGTCGAGGGCATCGTCCGCATGGGCGTCTCGCACGTGCCCGAGGGGCGGGGCGTCATTGAGGAGCTGACCGTCGAGGAGAACCTGCGGCTGGCCACCCTCTGGTGCATCCCCCGAGGGGCGCGGGCGCGGGCGGTGGCCGAGATCCTCGACCTGTTCCCCCGGCTGAAGCGTTTCCGCCGGCGCCAGGCCTCGATGCTCTCGGGGGGCGAGCGACAGATGCTCGTCCTCGGGCGGGCGTTGATCTCCCGTCCCCGCCTTCTGCTCCTCGACGAGCCCAGCCTCGGGCTCGCTCCCCTGGTGACCACGCAGCTGATGGGACTGCTGCGTGACCAGACCGAGGGCTCGGACATGACGGTCGTGCTCGTCGAGCAGAACGCGCGGAGCGCCCTGTCGGTGTCCCACCACGCCGTGATCCTCAACCTCGGCCAGGTCGTCGTGTCCGACGACGCGGCCTCCGTGGCGGCGGACGAACAACTGCGTCACCACTATCTGGGGTTCTGAACGATGAGCCTCTTCCTCGACTACACGCTCAACGGGGTCGCCAACGGCATGATCTACGCCGCGCTAGCGCTGGCACTGGTCCTCATCTACCGGGCCACGCGGATCATCAATTTCGCGCAGGGCGCGGCCGGCATGCTCACGACCTTCATCGCGTTCAGCCTGCTCTCCCGCGGCTGGGGCTATTGGTGGGCGTTCGTCGTCGCGCTGCTGATCGGCTTCGCCATCGGCGCGGCGACGCAGCGCATCCTGATCCGGCCGTTGGTCGGCCGGTCGGAGCTGCACCCGGTCATCGTGACGATCGGCCTCCTCGTGGTGTTCGAGGGCCTGGTCGGTGCCATCTACGGCAACGCCAGCCGCGGGTTCCCGGCCGCGTTCTCGCAGAGCGGTCTCCGGATCGGCCACACGACGATCGACTTCTCGCACTTCGACGTGTTCATCCTCATCGCCGTCCTCACCCTTATGGCGGCCATCCTCGTGCTGTTCCGCTTCACGACCCTCGGCCTCCGCATGCGTGCCTCCGCCTTTTCGCGGGAGATCTCCCGGCTGCTGGGCGTCCGCGTCGGCATCCTGCTCACGCTCGGGTGGGGTCTGGCCGGCATCGCCGGCTCGCTGGCCGGCCTTCTCGTCGCGCCGACGAGCTCTTTCAGCCCCTACTACATGGACCTGGTTTTGGTGTACGGGTTCACGGCGGCAGTCATCGGGGGCTTGGAGAGTCCGGTCGGCGCACTGGTGGGCGGGCTGATCGCCGGGTTGGCGATCTCGTACGTCGGGGGATACCTCGGGTCGGGCCTCGAGCCCCTGGGGGCGCTCGCCCTGCTCATTGTCGCCCTGATGGTGCGGCCGGAGGGCATCTTTGCCCGGCCCCCGGCGCGGAGGGTCTGACGTGCTGCCGGCTCCGCTGCGCTCCGTCCGCCTGCCGCGACAGCCGCTGCTCCGTCACCTGCTCTTCGCCGTGCCGGCCGGCGCCGTGCTGTGGTATGTCACCACCCAGCTCAGTGCGTACGACAACTATCAGGTGGGCGAGATCGCGTCCTACGTCATCGCGCTCGTCGGCCTCAGCCTGCTCACCGGCGTCAACGGCCAATTCTCCCTGGGCAACGGCGCCTTCATGGCGGTGGGCGCGTACACGCTGGCGCTGCTCCAGAACCACACGGCCGGGAACTTCGTCCTGGAGCTGCTGGCGGCGACGGGGGCGGCCGCGGCCGCCGGCGTCGTGCTCGGCCTGCCGGCGACGCGGCTGAAGGGCCCGTACCTGGCGGGCGTGACGCTCCTCTTCGCGCTCGCGGTGCCCTCCATCGCGGACAAGTGGCCTGCCACCTTCGGCGGCGACCAGGGGCTCACCACCACCGTGCCCACGGCACCGGGATCGCTCGGTTCCGAGGAATGGCTCGCCTGGATACAGCTGTTGGCGGCCCTTGTCGTGATGGTGCTCGTGGGCAACGTGTTGAGGAGCCGCTTCGGGCGTGCCTTCCGGGCGGTGCGCGACGACGAGATCGCGGCCTCGCTCGCCGGGATCCATGTCGCCCGCACGAAGGTCATGGCCTTCGCCATCAGCGCTGGCTGCGCCGGTCTGGGCGGCGCCCTGCTCGTGCTGTCGACGGGGGTGGTCAGCACGGGCGAGTTCCCGTACCCACTCTCCATTCAGTTGCTCGCTGCGATGGTGCTCGGCGGCACCGGGACCCTCGTCGGCATGGTGTGGGGGGGCATCCTGCTCGTGTACATGCCGCAGTGGTCGACGTCCATCTCGTCCGACTTCAACCTCGGCGCCGGTGCGAACGCCTACCTCGCCACCATCATCTTCGGGATGGTGCTGATCGTGGCGATGATCGCGGCGCCCAACGGCATACAGGGCGGCCTCCGTTGGGCGTGGGGCCGCATCACTCGCCCGCGGCGTGGGCCGCGCGGCGCGCCCACTCCGATTCCGGTCTCAGCAGGCGATTGACAATGCACACAGAAAAGGAGAAAGTCATGCAATTACGACCAACGCAGACGGGGTGGGTCACCCGGACCCGCGTCCTCGTGGCGGCCGCCGTGGGGGCCACATTGGGCGTGACCATGCTGCCGGGCACGGCGGGCGCGCAGTCCACGCCGGGGGTCACCTCGAATTCCATCACCATCGGCGCGACCGTGCCGCTCACCGGGCCCGCCGCGCCGGGGTACGACGAGATCGCACCGGCCATGGACGCCGTGTTCGCGGCCGTCGACGCCCACGGTGGTGTGAACGGGCGCAAGATCAACTACACGTACCTGGACGACGGGTACAACCCGGCCAACACGGCCACCTTGACGCGCAAGCTGGTCCTGCAGGACAACGTCTTCGCCGACGTCGGCTCCCTGGGGACGCCGACACAGTCGGCGGTCCAGAGCTTCCTGAACTCGCAAAAGGTTCCGCAGCTGTTTATCGAGTCGGGTTGCAACTGCTGGAACGACCCGAAGTACCCGCTGAGCCTGGGCTGGCAGCCGCCATACACCATTGACGGCAAGATCCTGGGTGCCTACATCAAAGCCAACTTCGCGGGCAAGAAGATCGGCTACCTCTCCCAGGCGGACGAGTTCGGGCAAGACGTCGTCAAGGGACTCGACATGGAGGTCCCCGCGTCGGACGTCGTGTCGCGGCAGACCTACGACGCCGCCACTCTGGCCGGGCCGCTCGCCAACCAGATCGCGGCGCTCAAGGCGGCCGGCGCCCAGGTCGTGGTCCTCGCGACCATCCCGGCCGCGACGGCGCTGGCCATGCTGCCGGCGGCGCAGCTCAGTTACTTCCCGCAGTACGTCGTCGACGGTGTCGGCGCCGACTCGCCGACGGTGGGGCCACTCCTCACGTCGTTCGCCCAGAAGGGCGGCGCCAGCGCCTCCCAGGTGGCGGCGGCCGGCGGTCTGCTGAACGGCGTCATCACGAACGCCTACTTCGCCCCGGAGGCGGACACGTCCAACGCGTGGGTGCAATGGGAGAAGGGGATCCTCCAAAAGTACGCGCCCTCGCTCTACGCCAAGTCCGGCCTGGACGGGAACACCCAGTACGGCGTGGCGCTGGCTTACACGTTCGTGCAGGCGCTTGAGAAGGCAGGGAAGAACCTGACCCGGCCGAGCCTGATGAACGCCATCAACAACGACGGCAAGAGCTTCAACACGCCCGGCTTCGTGCCGCTCTCGTACTCGAGCTCGAACCACTTCGGCTTCGAGGGCGACGAGGTCATCAAGCTGGAGAGCTCGGCGCCGCCCGCCGTGACCCCGACCGGGAGCTGGATCGGCGGAATGGCCGTGAGCCCCGTCTACACCACCAGCCCGGGTGCAGGGCCGATCCACAAGTACACGGGGCCGACCTCGACCCCGCCGAAGAACCTCTCGTAGGAGGGACACATCGGCTCTGCCGCGGCGACCGGCGGCGGAGGGCGACCTCCGCCGCCGGGAGGCGCCGGCGGCGTCGCGCGCCCCACCCGCACTCGAGAGGTGCTGGTCATGTCCGGCGCTGCGCACCGGCCAGCCACGAGACGACGGCCTCCGCCGCGGCGGCTTCGCTCCGGCGCAACGAATGATCCCCGTCCACGAACGCCAACGTGACGGGGCCGGCGATGGCGGCGGTCTCCCGCTCGAGCTCCTCGGGGCTGGCGAACGCGTCGCGGCGCCCGGAGACGAACAAGCACGGCACCGTGAGGGCCCCGAAGTGCTCCGTCCGCAGGCGATCGGGCCTCCCCGGCGGGTGCAGCGGATAGCTCACCAGGACGAGCGCCGAGGCCTCCAGCCCCTGCGCCACCGTCATGGAGCACATCCGCCCACCGAAGGAGCGTCCGCCGACCGCGATGCGGTGCTGCGGGACGGAAAGGCGCGCGGCCAGTGCCGCGGCGGCGGTGCGGACGGTCTGCATGCAGACGTCCGGTGGGTCGGTGCGCCGCTTCCCAGCCGCCTGGCCCGGGAACTCCACGCGTTCCACCGTGACCCCCGAGGCGGACACCGCGTCGTCTATGGCGAGGAGGCCCGAATGGTCGCGCCCGGCACTTGCGCCGGGGGTCAGCACGAGGCCGGCCGTTCCGTTCGGGGGCACGAGACCATCTTGGTCGAGCGACCGGTGACCTCGCTACGGTCGCGGTGCAGTGGCATCACCAACGGACTGGCGCAGCCGCCTGACCCGCATCGCCGGACCGGTCGGCGCGGTCCGTTCGCTGAGCGGAGGCGCCTCGCTGGTCGAGGCGGGCGGCGCGCGCTTCGTCGTCAAGCTCGGCCCCGGCGCCCGCGACGAGGCTGCGGGGCTGCGCCTCCTGCGCGACGTCTCGGACGGGCCGCCGGTGCCCGAGATCGTCCTGGCGGAGGGCGACCTGCTCGTGACCACAGCGGTGGACCAAGTCCCGCGCACCGCGCGCCACGAAGAGGAACTGGGGCGGTCCCTCGCCCGGCTGCACCGCGCGCCGTTCCCGCATTGGGGAGGCGGTTCGTCTTTCGTCGGCGACTGCCCGGTCGATCCCGTCGTGCGGACTGACGGGGCCGCCTTTTACCGCGCACGCATCATGGAACTGGCACAACGGTGCGGGCTCGTGCACGGCGTCGCGTCCGTGGCCGAGCGGTTCCACGAACTTCTGCCGCCCGGAGGTCCCGCGCTGCTTCACGGAGACCTGTGGTGGGGCAACGTGCTCTTCGGCCACGACGGCGTGTCCTGGCTCATCGATCCCTCCGTCCACGGCGGTCATCCCGAAGAGGACCTGGCCATGCTGGCCCTGTTCGGATCCGTCCCTGCTCGGCTCCTCGGTGCGTACAGGGAAGCACTCCCCCTCCAGCCCGGTTGGGAGGAACGCGTCGCGCTCTTCCAACTCCCCCCGCTCCTCGTCCACGCCGTACTGTTCGGAGGCGGGTACCGGGACCAGGCGAAGGACGTGGCGAGGCGCTTCGCGTGAGGGAGGCTCCGCCTTCCGCACGCTGGCGGAGACCGTCGGTAGTCTCCCCACGTGACCACGTCCTTGGAGTTCTGGCTCTACCTGCCACAGATGCGGATGACGATGGATCAGCTCGTCGCTCGCGGCGGGTGGCCGAGGCAGCCGGGTTCCGCGGCATCGCCGGCATGGACCACCTGGCGCCCCCCGGGGCCGAAGGGTCACCGATGTTCGAGGCCATGGTCACGAACGCGTGGTTGGCCGCCCACACGGTCTCGCTGCGCGTCGGGTCCCTGGTGCTCTGTGACGCGTTCCGTCATCCCGCGGTGCTGGCCCGCGAGGCGGTGACCCTCGACCACGCGTCCGGCGGGCGGTTCGAACTCGGTATCGGGTGGGGGTCGGTGGAAAGGGAATTCGACTCGTACGGGTTCGGCTCACCGCCACCGAAGGACCGCCTGCGGCGACTCGGGGAGTCCCTCGACATCATGACGGCGCTCTGGCGGGGCGAGACGCTCGACTACGCGGGCGAGCATTTCACGCTCCGGGGGGCGCGGCTGGAGCCGGCGCCGCTCGGCCCCATCCCGATCACCATCGGCGGAGCCGGCCGTCGTACCATGGAGCTCGTCGCCTCCTACGCCGACTGGTGGAACGTCCACGTCAGCATCCTCGACCGGTTCGACGAGATGCGCCCCCTGGCCGGAGACGCGCATTGTTCCCTGCAGGCGCAGGTCGCGTTCGTCGGTGCGGGTGCGTCGCGCCAGGAGGTTGACGACCTGGCCCGCCGTCGCTTTTGGGGCGCCCATGTCCTTGGGACGTCCGTTGAACTGGTCGACTACTTCGGCGGGCTCACCGAGCGTGGCGTCGAGCGGGTGTACGCGTGGTTCACCGACTTCGCGCCCGAGGAGACGCTGGCCGCCTTCGGCGAGACGGTGATCGGCGCGCTCGGCGCAAGGTAGGAGAGGCGTCAGCCGGTCGGCGTGAACTCCAAGTGGAGCCGCGTGAGGCCCCGCAGGATATAGGTGGGCACGTAGTCGTAGCGCCTGGCACCGGCAGGGCCGTGCGCCGTCTCCGAAATCCGGATGTCGCCCATGCGCTCGAGCAGGCGCTCGATGCTGATGCGGGTCTCGGCGCGGGCGAGCGGCCCACCCGGACAGGCATGAGGGCCACGGCCGAACGCGAGGTGCTCCTTGGCGTTCGCCCGGTCCATCCGGAACTCCTCGGGGTCGTCGAAGCGGCGCGGGTCGCGCCCCGCCGCGCCATTCAGGACCATCACGGTCGTCCCGGCGGGGATCTCCATGCCGCCGACGGTGGCGGCCGTACGGGCCAGCCGGAAGTCGCCTTTCACCGGGCTCTCGAAGCGGAGGCACTCCTCGACGAAGTCCGGGATGCGCGTGTAGTCCTCGCGTAGGCGCCGCTGGATGTCCGCGTGCTCGGCGAGTGTCTGCAGGGCGGTCCCCAGCAGCCGCACGGTCGTCTCCTGGCCGGCCGAGAAGAGGTTGGCCGCCAGGCGGACGACGTCGATGACCTCGGGGAGGGTCCCGTCGGGGAAGGTGGCGGTGGCCAGGCCGGTGAGCACGTCCTGACGCGGCTCCTTGCGACGCTCCTCGACGTATGTCGTCAGTCGGTCGTAGAGGAACTCGAGGGGCGAGTGGCTCATCGTCTGGTTCCCGACGCTCCCGAGTCCCTGGTCGCGGTTGTGTCCTCCGCCCTGGAGCTCCTCTCGGAACCACTCGTGGTCCTCCTCGGGCACGCCCAGGAGGTCGGCGATCACGTAGAGCGTGAACGGACCCGCGAAGTCCCGGACGAACTCGCATTCGCCCCGTCCGATGAACTCGTCGATCTGACGGTCGGCGTGCCGCCACATGAAGTCCTCGTTCTCGCGAAGCCTCTTCGGCGTGATGAGCCGCATCAACAGTCCGCGGTGCGCCTTGTGCTTGGGGGGGTCCATGACCGTGATCTGGTCGCTGAAGGGCAGCCCGTCGCGGTACTGCTCTATGAGGTCGCTGACGTCGTCGCCCTCGAGCTTTACTGGGAAGCCCGGGAAGGGCCCGGTCACCGAGTTGCAGGACGAGAACGTGGTGTTGTTGGTGTAGACGGAGACGGCCTCGTCGTACCCGGTGACCATGACGACGTCGTGGTAGGGCTCGCGTTGCACCGGGCACTGGCCGCGCAGATGGGCGAAGTAGGGATAGGGGTCGGCGACCAGGTCGCCGCCCCGGAAGAAGTCGATGCCGTCGAACTCCCCCATGGGTTCTCCTCGCGTGCCGTTCTCGGCGGCGGCTCCGCGCGCCCCCAAGGTGAGAATTACGTTCTTCACTGATGAGAATACTCAATCCACAGGAGTCGCTCAAGAGGGGCCCCAGGCATTCCGGATGCAGCCCTCGGCCTCCAGACGGGGAGTCAGGTCCCGAGAACAGCAATTCCGGATTCTGACTACCATCGTTGCCGAGGGTTCAAGGGGAGGCCGAGGAATTGCGGACGGTGGTCGTAGGTGCGTCGAGCGGGCTCGGACGCTGCATCGGGGTGGGGCTGACCAGGCGGGGGGCGCAGACGGCCTTGCTGGCCCGCCGGCTGGAGCGGCTCGAGGCGGCCGCCAAGGAGGCCGGACCGGGCACGCTGGCGCTGGCCTGCGACGTCACGAGCACGGAGTCCTGCCGGTCGGCCATCGGTGAGGCGGCGGCGCGACTCGACGGTATCGACGCGCTCGTCTACACGCCCGCGATCGGGCCACTGGCCAGCCTGGAGGACACCGACGCCGAGACCTGGCGCCGGGTGTTCGACACGAACGTCATCGGCGCCGCGCTGGTGACGGCGGCAGCCCTCCCCCATCTGACCGCGACCAATGGTGTGGCGATCTACCTCTCCTCGGTCAGCGCCTCGCTCACGCCGCCCTGGCCGGGACTCGGCGCCTACGCGGTCAGCAAGGCCGCTCTGGACAAGCTCGTGGAGGCGTGGCGGGCGGAACATCCGACCGTCGGGTTCACCCGGGTCATCGTCGGGGACTGCGCGGGCGGCGAGGGCGACTCCATGACCGGGTTCGCCAACGACTGGGATCCCGACCGCGCCATTGCGTTCGGGACCAAGTGGGCGGAGCGCAAGTACCTGGCCGACAGTCTCATTGAGGTGGAGGAGCTCGTCACCGTCATCGATTCGCTCGTCCGGCACGGTGAGAGCCTGAGCCTGCATTCGGTCACCGTCGCGCCGCGCACCGTGCCCGGGGCCGCGCCGCCCCCCACGCTCGAGCTCTGACCCCGAAGACCTTGAGCCCGCGACCGTGAATCGACCGTGACCGACGAGGTTCCGCAGCGGTACGCCTATCGGGCACACGCCTCTTGGGGGGAGGCGGTGGTCGCCGAGTCCGACGCGTGTCTCTTGCTCCAGGAGGACGGAGCGCCCGCGACGCTCTGGTTCCCCGAGTCGGACATCGACCGTGGGTCCCTCGGCGAAGCCGGCGAGGGCGTGCTCTCCACCTGCCCCGATCCGTCCGGAGCGCTGGCGTCGTTGCTGGGCCACGCTGCGTTCGACACCGACCGGGTCTGCGTGGAGGTGTTCGACCGGGACCCCGGAGACGAGCGGGGCGGCGCGCGCCTGCGCTTCCCCACCTGGGGGGACACGTCCGACCTGGTGGAGGTCATGGACGTTCGCCCGCACGGGGCCGCCGGGTACATCGGCACAGCCCGCAGCGACGGGCGGAGACCCGTGGTCGAAGGGAGCCAGATGCTGGGCCAGGCGATCATCGCCGTCGGTCGCCAGCACCCCGATCGCCGTGTCGTGTCGGCCTCCATGATGTTCCTGAAGGGTGCGGACGCACGCCGCCCCCTGGCCTTCGAATTGACGGCGCTGAGCGTGGGGCGGACCTTTGCCGGCCTCGCCGTCCAGGTCCTCCAAGAACAAAGGTGCTGCGCAGCCGCGACGCTCCTCCTCGATGCCACCGCGCCGACGGTCGTCACGCACGCGGTGGAGCCACCGGACGTGCCGGGTCCCGGCGAGTGCCCTCCTTGTGACATGGGCGTGACCGGGCGCGAGCTGAGGATCGTCGACGGCGCGTACACCAGCGATCCCGCGGCGGCGCCCGGCCCACCCCTCCTGGACTGCTGGGTCCGCTTCCGGCACCTGCCGGACGACCCCGTCCTGCACGCCGGGTTGCTGGCGCAGTTCACCGGGCACATGCCCATCGCGGCCGCCCTCCGCCCGCACCAGGGCATCGGCCAGGCCGACGCGCACCGGACGCTGTCGATGGGGATCAACGCCATCAACCTCTCGCTCCACCACGCAGTGCGCGCCGACGAGTGGATGCTGTATCACCACCACTCGACCTTCGCCGGAGACGGCATGACGCACGCAGAGTGCCGGGTGTTCACGGAGGCGGGCGTCTTGCTTGGATCGTTCACCGTGGACGCGATGGTCCGACCCTTCGCCGAGCACCTCGGTGCCGGGTCCCGGGACGAACGAACGGCGTTGTGAGCCTCACGAGCGGCAAGGGCCCGCTGAGCGGCCGCCCCGCCGGCCGCTTCACCGCACCCATGCCGGCAGCCGTCGCCTACCTGGAGCCCTTCCGACGGCGCGTCCGCGCCCTGGTGGGCGGTCGCACCGCAGTCGACAGCGAGCGCGTCCTCCTGGTGCACCGCCCGGGCCGCCCGCCGACGTACGCCTTCCCGGCGGACGACGTCGAGGGGCTGTCCTCGGAGGCGGAGCCGGACACGCCGGGCTACGTCACCGTGCCGTGGGACGCCGCCGACGCCTGGTTCGAGGAGGACGAGGAGGTGTTCGGCCACCCGCGTAACCCGTACCACCGGGTCGACTGCCTCCGCTCGGCGCGCCGATTGCAGGTCGAGGCCGCCGGCACGGTGCTGGTCGACACGGCCGAGACCTTGGCGGTGTACGAGACCGCGCTCGAGCCGCGCCTCTACGTCCACCCCCGCCAGGTCCGCACCGGCCTGTTGGAGGAGAGCACCACGCGACGTACTGCCCGTACAAGGGCACGGCGACCTACTGGACGGCGCGCGTCGGTGATCAACTCTTGGAGGACGTCGCGTGGAGCTACGAGGATCCTTTGTCCGAGTCCGCCGCGCTGGCCCGCACCTGAGCTTCGACGACGACGCGCGTCACGGTCGTCCACGACCTTCCCGCCGCCAGCTGACTGCACGGGAGGCCGAATTGGGCGGACGCTAAGGTGACCGCCGTGCCCGGTCGGAGTCCGGGCTTGGCGAGCCGCAAAGGGGGCCAGTGGACACATCGTTCGAGACGCTCCTCTACGAAGAGGACGACGGCGTCGCCACCGTCACCCTCAACCGCCCCGAGGTGCACAACTCCTTCGACCTACGGATGGAGCGAGAACTGAAGCGGCTCTGGACGGCGCTGCGGTGGAATGACGACGTCCGCGTGGTCGTCCTGACCGGCGCCGGCGAGAAGGCCTTCTGCACCGGCATCGACCGGAACGAGACCATCGAAGAGGGATATCTCGGGCATCAGCCGCCCCTGGACCCCGACCAGCCCGGGGAGCTCACGACCGCGCTTCATGTACAACGACCCGGGCGCGATCATCAACCCGAAGCAGAACGACATGTGGAAGCCCGTCGTGGCCGCCGTCAACGGCATGGCCTGCGGGGGTGCGCTCTACCTCTTGGGGGAGTGCGACATCATCATCGCGGCGGAGCACGCAACCTTCTTCGACCCGCACGTGACGTACGGGATGGTGGCCGGGTTCGAGTCGATCCACCTGCTGCAGAAGCTCCCGCTGGGCGAGGCCCTCCGCGTCGCCGCTCCTCGGCGCACACGAGCGCATGTCGGCGGCGCGGGCCCACCAGATGGGGCTGGTCTCGGAAGTCGTGCCGCCCGAAGCGCTGATGGAGCGGGCCATGTGGGTGGCCCGGGCCATCGCCTCGGCCCCGGTGCACGCCGTTCAGGGCACCGCTCCGCGCCGTCTGGATGGCCCACGAGCTCGCTCGGCGTGAGGCGCTGGCCCAGGTGTCGACGCTCGTCGCGCTGGGCACCCACTTCGAAGACATCGCCGAAGGGCCAGGAGGCCTTCCGCGGGGAGCGGATCGAGTGGCGCCTGCGCTGAACTGGCGCGCTGACGGCGGAGTCCGCCGCGACGACGGCCCGCCGGCGCACAGTGCGCCGACGGGCCCGCTCTCGATCATCGGTGCTCGTCTGCCTGCTATGCCGCGGACGCCGTCGACGTGCCCGGCAGGTCCGTCCCGCAGACGGCTCGACGAGATCGGCGTGAACCCCGTTCTTGCTGTGCCTGCATGACCCAGGCGCACGTCTTCGGGCAGGTTGTGCCCGAAGTTGGTGGCGTAGTCGAGGTCTGCGGGCAGCAGGCCGTTGGCGTTGTAGGACTTGAGGCCGCGCAGGTCCTTGATGACCGCCGCCCGCGTCGGGTTGGCCCCGGCCATCTGCAGGCCCTTGATCATGAGGTCGGCACCGGCCCAGGACTCGTACTGGCCGAACGTCGGGAACTGGCTCTTGGTGAAGTGCGCGTACTTCTCCATGGCCGCCTGCATCTGCTGGGTCCCGGCGTTGGGCAGGGACCAGGGCCGGAACAGCGAGAAGAAGTAGCCGCCCTGCAGCGCCTTCCAGGCCGGGGAGTTGATCACGTCGGGCTGGTAGCCGGTGGCGTAGATCGCCGCCTTGAGCTTGACGCCGGCCTGCTGCAGCGCCGTGCGCCAACGCGTAGTTGGAGTTGGCGTCCATGGCCGGCACCATGGCGTTGATGCCGTCCTGCTTGGCCGACGAGGGCCATGCTGGTGAAGTCCACGCTCGCCGAAGGGGACGGTCGTGTCGAGCACGCCGACCTTGCCCCCGGCGTGCTTGAAGGAGTCGCCCGTGCCGATGGCCGCCCGGCTCGACGACGGCGAGATCGCCGTAGCCGTAGGAGCCGAGCACGGTCCCCCCGTGCTCCTTGAGGAAGTCGCCGATCTGGGTGTTGACCGGGTACTTCGGGTCCACGCTGCCCTTGTCGGAGGCGAACATGTTGGTGTAGGGCTGCGTGCCCCACTCCGGCCCGTCGTCGTAGGTGCCGGTCACCGGCACGCCCGCCTGGTGCGGGTACTTGGCGGCCAGGAACATCAGCGGGCTCTGCGAGACGATGCCGAAGGCCTTGGAGACGGCCTCTGCACCGCGGTGGCGATCTGCGACGGGTTGGTCTGGTCGTCGATGACCAGGGGCACGAGCTTGTGCCCGTTGCACGCCGCCCTGGGCGTTCTGCAGGTCGAGGCGGGCCTCGAAGCCGGCCGGCGACGTGGCGTTCTCGGACCCGCCCTCACCGGTGAGGTCGGTGATGTAGGCGATGGTGATCGGCGACCCGGAGGCCGCCGCCGGTGGCGCCGTCGTCGCCGATGAGCGGCCAGCGGCAGGCCGGCCACCGCCGCCGTGAGGACTGCGCGCGATGCTCCGGTGCGAGCAGCGCCACGGCTCGATAGTTCGTCCTTGCACTTGGGTGTTGCCTCCCCGGGCCCCGGACCGGGACCCCTCAACGGATATGCGACCCGCCTGTAACGACTGGTCGGTACGAACCGAGCCAGCGTCGTTACTGTAACCCGTTCGCTAACACCGACAGGGGTCGCGGGCCTCGGCCTCGCCCAGGTAGCGGTCGATGACCTCTTGCCCGGCCTCGCGAGGCCGGACCGGACCAGCCCACCCGCCCCCGGGTCAGGATCACGCAGCTGTCCGCCATGCGACAGGGCCCGGTGCACGAACTGCTCGGTCAGCACGATCGTGATCCCGGACCGCCGGGCCTCCTCCAGGCCCTGGAACACCGATTCGGCCACGAGCGGCGCCAGCCCGAGCGACATCTCGTCGGCGATGATCAGCTTGGGCGACACGGCCAGCGCCCGGGCCAGCGCCAGCATCTGCTGCTCGCCGCCCGAGAGGCTCCCGGCCCGCTGCCTCCGGCGGTCGCCCGAGCACGGGGAAGCGCTCGATGGCCGCGGTCGATGGCGCCCGGCCGGTCGTGCCGCTTCTCCTGGCCGACCGCCATGCGCAGGTTGTCGATCACGGAGAGGCCCGGGAAGATGCCGCGGCCCTCGGGGATGTAGGTCAGGCCGAGCTTGCGGATGCGGTGGGCCGGGAGCCCGGTGATCGTCCCGCCCGTCGAAGCGCACCCGCCCGGCGCGTCGGCGGCACCAGGCCCGAGACCGCGCGGGCCAGGGTGCTCTTGCCCGCGCCGTTGGCCCCCAAGCACGGCCAGCACCGTCCCGGTGGCGACCGTCGACGGAGACGCCGAACAGGGCCTGCGACGCTCCGTAGCGGACGTCGAGGTCCTGCACCTCGAGGAGCGGCTCGGTCATGTCCGGTGCGGCCCCGGCGTGACGGGATCGGAGAGCGCTCGACCGGCGGCCTGTCGCCCAGGTAGGCGGCCCGCACCGCGGGGTCGTTGCGGATCTGCTCCGGGCGTCCCTGCGGCGATGCGCTCGCCGAAGTCGAGCACGAAGACGATGTCGGACAGGGACAGGACGGCGGCCACGTCGTGCTCGACCATGATGAGCGAGAGCCCATGGTCGCTTTCGTCGACGATCTCGCGGAAGACCGTCAGCCAGGTTCTCCGACGCCTTCATGTCGAGCCCGGACAAGCGGCTCGTCCAACAGGAGGACGTGTGGATCGGTGGCCAGGGCCCGCCCCACCTCGACGAGGCGGACGATGCCGAGCGGCAGCGCGGCCACCGGGCCTTCGCCACCCGGGTCAGCCGGAGCAGCTCGAGCAGTCCGTCGACCCGCTCGTTCTCGGCGGCCGAAGCCGGGAGGAGCGGCTCGCGGGTCGAACATGTCGCGCCACAGCCGTCGCGGCGCGACACGCGGGCCCGGTGGGCCAGCACCAGGTGCTCGCGCACGGTCAAGCCCATGAACAGCTCGGGCTGCTGGAACGTCCGGGCCAAGCCCTCGCTCGGCCCGCGACCTGCGGAGCGCATGTGGTCACGTCCTCACCGCGCGAGCGAGACCCTGGCCGCCGTTGGGGCGCAGCAGACCCGACAGCACGGCGAGCAGGGTCGACTTTCCCGGCACCGTTGGGGCCGACCAGGCCGGCGATGCTGCCCCGGCGCACCTCGATGCTACACGTCCGAGAGGGCCAGGAGCCCGCCGAAGCGGACGGTGACGCCGGCCGCCAGCGCGGGCGCGCGCCGCATCCGCCGGGCTGTCGGCGGACAGGCCGGGCGGCCGGAGCCGTCGGTCACGAGACCGCGCTCCGCCACCGCGCGGTGTCGGTGTCGACCGGGCCGAGGTCGGTCGACAGGCCCAGCTCGCCTCTCGCCGCGGACGGCCGGCGGCGCCGGTCGCAGATGCAGCACCAGGCGCCGCAGGCGCCGGCTGTTCTCGGCCAGGACCCCGTCGGGGTACTTGGCCGCCGAGATGGCACCGAGGCCGAAGAGCACCGGGAGCACGTTGCCACCGTCCTAGCTCGCGGCACGTAGTCCTGGATCGAGCGCGGGCAGCATGACGAAGCTGAGCGCCCGCAATCAGCGCGGCCGCCGTCGAACGCACGCCGATGGTGACGAGGACGGCCAGCCAGACCACGCCCGCGAACGTCGCGAAGTTGCTGGGCTGGAACGGGGTCTGCGCCATCGCGAGCAGCCCGCCGCCGATCCCGGCGATGAGCGCGGCCAGTGAACCGGCGATGACCTTCATCTGGCACCACGCTGATGCCCGAAGTGCGTGGCCCCGGCCTCGCTCCAGCGCGCTGCGTTGAGCGCGAGACCGGTCGTCGACCGCCGGAAGTTGACGATGAACAGCGACACGATGACGAACACCACCAGGCACAGGTACGTGAACGCCCGGTCCGTTGTGGCGAAGCCGGGTCGGTTCAGGGTGAGGCCGAGACCCTGGTTCACGAAGCTCGGCAGGGTGAAGACCAGGTTCTCCATCAGCAGCCCGAAGGTCAGCGTGACCAGGGCGACGTAGAGGTCGCCCAGTCGGATGCTCAGGAACCCGACGATCACCCCCATGGCTCAGGGCGACGAGACCGCCCGACCACGGCCGCGGCGAGCACGGGCCACCCGTGGTTGTTCGCCAGCTGGGCCGCGGTGATGGCGCCGACGCCGGCGAAGGTGATCTGGCAGAGCCAGAGCATCCCGCCTTCACCGGTGACGATCGTCCACGACAAGAAGATGACGGCGTAGGCGAAGCCCACGGCGCATCAGGCCCACCCAGTACCCCTACACGATGAGGGGGAGCGCCCCGACGATCGCGATGAGCAGCAGCGGTCCCGCGTACCGGCCGACGAAGCCGAGCGAGGCCGGTCTCGACCACGTTGCTCGTCGAGCCCGCCAGCTGGCTCTCGCCCTGCGGCGTGATGGCCCGGTCCAGCGCACCGCCCCACGCCGTCGGCCTCGCCGACCCGGCCCCGGCGGATCAGGCTGTAGATGAGGAACACGCGCGATGACCATGAACGGCACGGCGTCGATGATCTCGGTCGTCCACTGGCTGGCCGGCGGCAGGTAGCGCTGGATGAGCGAGGTGGCCACGCCCATGAGGAGCCCGACGACCCACGGCGATGGGCAGGCTCCGCATCTGCGCCGCGATCACGGCGGCGAAGGACGCCGCGATGAGGAGGGTGAAGTTGTCGGGGTCGAGCCCGATGATCGGGGCGGCCAGCACGCCGGCCAGCCCGGCGAAGAAGGTGCTCACCGCCCACACGCCGACCGAAATGGCGTTCGGGTTGGTGCCCGACAGGTCGGTCATCGCGGGCGAGTCGACCATGGCCCGCACCTTGAGCCCGACTTCGGTGTAGCGGAGGATCAGGGCGCCGGCCACCACGGTGACGACGACGCAGACGTAGACGATGATCTGGTCCAGGGTGACGGGCACGCCGAGAAACTGGTAGACCGCGACCGGCTCGGGTGCCAGCCCCGGCGCCGTCTGGATGGCCTGGTTGCCGAAGATCACCACGGCAAGGGAGGGGAACGCGACCAGCAGCCCGATCGTCGCCACCACCTTGATCAGCGGTGAGGACAGCCGGAGGTGGCGGAAGAGGGCGACATAGAGGAAGACGCCGAGCGCCGGCGCGGCCACACCGATGGAGACGACGGCGGCCGGCAAGATGCGACCAGCTGTGCTGGGTGTGCAGGTAGTAGTAGAAGCGCGCGATGAAGAAGGCGATCGCGCCGAAGGCGAAGTTCAGGATGCCCGACGACGTATAGGTGATGACCAGGCCGGCGGAGGCGATCGCGTAGATGCCGCCGAGCACCAGTCCGGCGATCACGAATTGCAGCATCGAGCGGGTCCCACCCCTCCTCGCCGGACGTTCAGTCCAGCATTTCTGACATCGACGTCGATTCTGATACTAGTGAGGGGTCCCTGCCCTTGGCCAGCGTCCGATCCGGCCCTTGTCCGGGGCCTTCTGACGCCCCGTCAGTTCCTTTAGGCCTCCGCCCGCACCGTGTCCTTCTCGGCCGGCACGATGGGTGGGGCTTCCTTCCAATTGGGGATCCCCGCGTCTTCCTTGGCCACCGGGAAGCGGTCCTCGTTCACCCAGGCCCAGTGGGAGTGGTTCAGCTCGTGCAGCGTGAAGCACGCGTTGAGCGCGTTGTAGAAGCCCATGTTGTCGACGCTCTGGTTCACCGACTCCTTGATGAGGAGGGCTGTCATGGTGGGCAGCGCCGCGATGCGCTCGCGCGAACTCGAGCGTGCGATCAGCCACTGCATCGGCGGGGAACACCTTGGAGACCATGCCGAGCCGGAAGGCCTCGTCGGCGTCCACCGAGTCCCCGGTGAGGAGGAGCTCCTTGGCCCGGCGCGGCCCGAACTCCCATGGGTGGGCGAAGTACTCGACCCCACACATCCCGAGCCGGGTGCCGACGACATCGGCGAAGCGCGTCCCCTCCGCGCAGACGATGAGATCGCACGCCCAGAGAAGCATGAGGCCGGCGGCATAGACGTCCCCGTGGGCCTGGCCGATGGTGATCTTCCGGAGGTTCCGCCAGCGGCGCGTGTTGTCGTAGAAGTAGTGCCACTCCTGCAGCATGAGGGATTCGGCACCTCTGCCGCGTTGCGCCATTGATCGTGTGCGTGGGGTGCTGGGCCGGCCCGGGCGTCCACTCCTCCCTCGCTGCCCTGGAGCCCAGGTCGTGGCCGGAGGAGAACATCGGTCCCGTGCCGCCGAGGATGACCACCCGGACCTCGTCGTCCGCCTCGGCGTGGAGGAACGCGTCGTTGAGCTCGACGAGCAGCCCTCGGTTCTGAGCGTTGCGTGCGTCCGGCCGGTTCAACATGATCCGCGCGACTCTTCCGGAGTCGAGCGTCTCGTAGAGCAAGTATTTGTAGTCAGGCATGGCGGGCTCCCCGTGCGTTGGTGTTTCTCGTCGGTTCGGTGACACTACGTGACAACGCGACACACCCGCATGGGCCGCTCACCAGATCACCACACGGTCCGCTACCGGCTCACCGCCACCGGCGCGTCGACCTTCATGATCTGGGCCAGGTTCCCACCCATGATCTTGCGGACGTCCTCGTCCGGCAGGCCGGGCGGGAGGTGGTCCACATAGGTGGTCGGGTCCGCCAGGCCCTCCGGGTGCGGGAAATCAGAGCCGAAAAGGACGTGATCCGCGCCGATCGTCTCGATGAGAAGACCGAGGTTGTCCTCGTGGAACGGGCTGATCCACACGTGGGCCTTGAACTGTTCGACCGGGTCCTCGTGCGAAAGCATGGGGCATCTTCTTGTAGGTGTCTGCGACATGGTCGAGGAACCCGGCCACCCAGTCGCCGCCGCTCTCGATTGACGCGACCCGGAGCTTGGGGAACCGTGAGAACACTCCGTGGCACAGGTATGCCGTCATGGTGTCCTCCATGGGCCGCTTGCCGACGCTGATGGCCCGGAACGGGTCGAGCCGGAACGGCAGCATCTCGTTGGGCTGACCGATCCAGTCGTTCTGGTATCGGGTGTACCCGCTGTCGGAGGAGTGCATGGAGACGAGGATGTCGGCGTCCTCGACCGCCTTCCAGAACGGATCGAACTCGGAATACCCGAACGAGCGCGAGCCCCTGTACCCGGGGACCGGCGCTGGCCGGATCAGGACCGTCTTGGCGCCGCGCTCGAGCACCCACTCCAGCTCTTCGATCGCCTTTTCGACAATTGGCAGCGTGATCACCGGCGTCGCGAAGATCCGGTCCTGATAGTTGAACGTCCACTCCTCGTACATCCACTCGTTCAGCGCGTGAATGGTTGCATGCGTCAGTTCGAGGTCATCGCGCATCCGCTCCTCGAGGAGGCTGGCGAGGGTCGGGAACATCAGGGAACGATCGACGCCGAGCTCGTCCATCAGCTCGACGCGGGGCGCGGGCTCGCGGAAGGCGGGGATGCTGCGCATCGGCTCGCCGACGATCTCTCGATACGACTTGCCCTCGGGGTTTCCGTTCCGGAAGTAGTCCTCCTGCGCTCCGGGACGAGCCACGACATCGAAGGTCGGATTCGGGATGTACTCGCTGACGGTGCCCTGAATCATGATCTTCGTGCGGCCGTGCAGGTCGACATAGTCGATGGCGCCCTTGTAGCGGTCCGGCAGGTGCCGCGTGAAGGACTCCTGCGTCTCGTAGAAGTGGTTGTCTGCATCGAAGACGGGAAAGTCGAAGGTTCTCGGCATGCCTTTGACCGTACCTATTTTGACTGCGACGTCAATATCAGATTTCTTCCCGGCGAGATACCGTCGGCGTGACATCACCCGCCGGGAGACCAAACCCGACGGCATCTCCCACCAGGAGACTGATTCCCGCGGCACGTCGCCCGAGACGGGCGGGTCGGCTCAGCGGTTCGTCGGGAAGTGCAACTCGACGTCGCCCGCGCCCGGCCCGGGATCGGGCCAGCGCGACGTGACCACCTTGGGCCGGGTGTAGAAGCGCACGCCGTCGGGCCCGTACATGGACGAGTCGCCGAAGATGGAGTCCTTCCAGCCCCCGAAGGAGTGCGACGCGACCGGCACTGGGATCGGGACGTTGACTCCGACCATCCCCACCTGCACCTCGCGTTCGAAGCGGCGCGCCGCGCCGCCGTCGCGGGTGAAGACCGCCGTGCCGTTGCCGTACGGATTCGACGTTCACGAGTGCCAGCGCCTCGTCGAGAGTCGCCACCCGGACGACGCTCAGCACGGGCCCGAAGATCTCGTCGTCGTAGACGCGCATGCCGGGTTTGACGTCGTCGAGGAGCGTGCACCCGACGAAGAAGCCCGGGGCCCGCGACATGCCGAGATCCGTCCACCACGACCTTGGCACCCTCGTCCGCCGCTCCGCTCCACGTAGGCCTGCACCCGCTCCCGATGCTCGGACGTGATCAGGGGCCCCATCATGGACCCGGGCTCGTCCCCGGCACCGACCACGACGCCGGGGATCCGTTCCGCAATGGCGTCGACCAGCCGATCCGCCACCCCTCCCACGGCGACGACCACCGAGATCGCCATGCATCGCTCGCCGGCCGACCCGTAGGCCGCCGAAACCGCCGCGTCCGCCGCCGCGTCCACCTCGGCATCCGCCAAGACGACCATGTGGTTCTTGGCGCCGCCCGAGCGCCTGGACCCGCTTTCCATGCGACGTCCCGGTCTCGTAGACATGACCGGGCCACGGGCGTGCTGCCCACGAAGGACACGGCAGACACGTCGGGGTGGCCGAGCAGCGCCTCGACCGCCTCGCGGTCGCCCTGCACGACGTTGAGCACGCCATCGGGGAAGCCGGCCCGTTGCACGAGCTCGGCCAGCAGCAGGGACGCCGACGGGTCCTTCTCAGAGGGCTTGAGCACGAAGCAGTTCCCGCACGCCACCGCGTTCGCCATCATCCACAGAGGCACCATGACCGGGAAGTTGAACGGGGTGATGCCCGCTACCACGCCCAGCGGCTCCAAGACCGTCCGGATGTCGATGCCCGTCGAGACCTCCGAGTTCGACCATCCCTTGAGGAGATTCGGGATGCCGCAGGCGAACTCGACGTTCTCGATGCCCCGCGCCACCTCGCCGCGCGCGTCGTCCAAGCACCTTGCCGTGCTCCCGTGTCACCGCCGCCGCCAGCTCGTCGCGGGCGCCGTCGAGGAGCTCCCGCAGCCGAAACATGAGGCCGGCCCGCCTGCGTCAGCGACGACGCAGCCCACTCGACACCAGCATCGGTGGCCGACGCGCACAGCGGCGTCGACCTCGGCCGCCGATGCCAACGCGACCTCGGACGTCTGGACCCCGAGCGCGGGGTCGTAGACCGGCCCCGTCCGGCCGGACGCACCGGGGACCGCCCGCCCCCCGACCCAGTGCCCGATGCGCATCAGCCTGGGCGAAGCTTCATCACCGGGCTCACAGCCGGTACAGCTTCCGCGCGTTCTCGCCGAAGATCTTGCGCCGCGTCTCCGGGGCCAGCGTCTCCATCTTCGCCTCTACGCTCTGCAGCGGGCTCGGGTAGAGGCACGTCGGGTGGGGGAAGTCCGTCTCGAAGAGAATGCAATCCTCCCCCACCGCATCGATCAGCTCGGGAAGCTTGTTGCGGTTGTTCTCGAACCAGAACGTGGCGAACAGGTTGCTCCGGAAGTACTCGGAGGGCATCTTGCCCATCGCGGCGAGCTCCGGCGGCGCGTTCTCCGCCATCTCGTAGTCGAGTGCCTCCAGAATGAAGGGGATCCACCCCACGCCGCTCTCCACCGACACGACCTTGAGCGTCGGGTGACGGTCGAACATTCCCGAGAGGATGGTGTTGACCACGACCCGCGCGTTCCCGATGAACAACAACGTGCCGCCGATGGCGAGCTTGGTGTTCTCGGCGTGTGATTCCCACGGGTACTGCCCGAAGAACGTCATGGCCGTCTGGCTGGCGCCGATGTGGAAGTGCACCGGCAGCCCGAGCCCCGCGCACGCCTCCCAGAACGGGTCCCAGGACCGGCTGGCCAGGTCCGGCGCGCCCAGGTCCTGCGGGTCGGAGGTCATGTTCACGCCCCGCGCCCCGAGGCCGTGCACCGCGCCGCCTCGGCCACGCAGGCGTCGACGTCCCAGGCCGGCATCAGCGGCAGCGGCAGCAACCGGTTGCCCGAGTCGGCCTGTATCTCGGCCATGCCGTCGTTGTAGATCTCGATCGCGAGCCGGCACAGCGCGGGGTCATCCACCATGCCCAGGTCCTGCCCGCCGAGGCCGATCGTGCTCGGGAAGATGATCTGCGCGTCTATCCCGCACTCGTCCAACACTCCGAGCCGGACCACCGGGTCGTGCGCGCCGAGGTGGACCATGTCGTGGTCCCACTCCCTCAAGGCACGGAAGGAGCTCTCCTTGGAGCCGTCCCGTCCGATCACCCCGCCGGCGCTGAAAGTGCCGACCGGGTGGCCGTCGAACACCCACATCTTCTGACCGTCGATCTCTTCCACGTGCGGCACCCGCTCCTTGAACGCCGCCGGGGCGCGCTTCGTGAACAGGTCGGGCGGCTCGCACCAGTGCGAGTCGGCGTCGACGACGAGCATATCCTTCAACATCGACGTCGATATTAGGTATGATCCCGGAGCTGTGCCACCCCTTCCCGAGCTGACCCCGGCCAACGAGTGGTTCTGGACCTCGGGTTCCGACGGCCTGCTCCGGATCCAGGGCTGCACCGACTGCGGCCGGCTGGTGCATCCGCCCGTCCCGATCTGCCCCTACTGCCGCAGCCGGTCGGCCAAGCCCACCGTGGTGTCGGGGCGGGGAACGGTCGTCGGCTTCACGGTGAACGAGCACCGCTGGCTGCCCGACTTCGACCCGCCCTACGTCATCGCCAACGTGGCGCTGGCCGAGGACCCCAGCGTCCACCTCACGACGAACATCGTCGGATGCGAGCCGTCCGAGGTCGGAATCGGCCAGGCGGTCTCGGTCCGTTTCGAGCAGCGCGAGGACGTGTGGCTGCCCCTGTTCGAGCCCACAGGCGGCCTCGACCCGGTCGACCGGGTCTCCGCGCCGGCGCGGCCGGCGCCCCGTCGCCCCCAGAGCCCCGAGCGCTTCGAGCATCGCGCCATCCTGAGCGGCATCGGCCGCTCGCGCCTCGGCCGGCGCCTGATGGTCGACCCCCTCTCCCTCGCGGTCGATGCGTCGCTCCAGGCGATCGCCGATGCCGGCCTGACCATCGAGGACATCGACGGCCTCTCGACCTACCCCGGTGCAGGCGGCATGGGAATGAGCGAAGGGGGCGTCACGGCGATCGAAGAGGCCTTGCGCATCCAACCGACCTGGATCAACGGCGGCGGCGACCTGCCCGGCCCCGGCGGCTCGGTGATCGCCGCCGCACTGGCGGTCGCGGCCGGCCTCTGCCGCCACGTGCTGTGTTTCCGGACGGTCTGGGAGTCGACGTTCGCGACCCTCGCCGCGCGCGGCGCACACGGCGCCCGGAGAACCGACGCGGACATCGATCCGGACGCCCCCCGCCCCGCCGAGCGAGTCTCCGGGCCCTTCCGCGAGTGGCGCGCCCCGTTCGGTGCCATGTCTGCCGCCAACTGGATCGCCATGAACGCGAACCAGTACTTGCACCGCTACGGCGCCCCCCGCGAGCTGCTCGGGATGATCGCCCTCAACGCCCGCGCTCACGCCGCGCGCAATCCGGTCGCCATCTACCGCGACCCGATGACGATGGACGACTACCTGTCGGCGCGCCCTATCACCTCGCCGTTCGGTCTCTACGACTGCGACATCCCCTGTGACGCGTCCATCGCGGTGATCGTCTCCGACGCGGCCGCAGCGGGGGACCTCCCCCACCCGGCGGTGCGCATGAAGGCGGTCGGGACCCAGATCCTGGAGCGGGTCTCGTGGGACCAGGGCACGCTGACCCACGAGCCGCAGGTGATCGGGCAGGCCGCGCACCTCTGGACGAGGACAAGCTTGACCCCGGCCGACGTCGACCTCGCGCTCGTCTATGACGGGTTCACCTTCAACGCGATCTCGTGGCTCGAGGGCCTCGGGTTCTGCGGCTTCGGTGAGGCCTACGACTGGCTCGATGGCGGACGCCGCATCGCCCTGGACGGCGAGCTCCCGGTGAATCCGCACGGCGGACAGCTCTCCGAAGGCAGGACGCACGGCTTCGGCTTCCTGTACGAGGCGGTGGTGCAACTCAGGCACGACGCCGGCGAACGCCAGGTCGCGCGACGCCAAGACCGCCGTGGTGACGTCCGGTGGCGGCACGCCCTCGGGGGTGCTCCTCCTGCAGCGGGGGGACGCATGAGCGCGCGAGTTGCGCCACCGCGTGTCCCCCTGAGCACGGCCGGCGCGACGGTACATTGATGGGACCGTCGGCCAAGGAACCGTTTCCCGGACGGAAGGAGAAGGGCGTGTCAACAGCCCAACCGCTCGAGCGCGGAGGACAGCGCGAACGACAAGCCGAGTGGGCCACGGTCCCGTAAGGGCGTCGAGACGCGGGCCGCGCCTGGTCGCCGCGGCCAAGGAGATCTTCGAGCGCGACGGCTTCCTCGATGCGCGGATCTCCGACATCGCAGAGCGCGCCGGGCTCTCGCACGGATCCTTCTACCACTACTTTGAGTCCAAGGAAGAGGTCTTCCGCGAGGTTGCGAACGAGGTCGAGGATCGCCTCGAGCGCGCCAATGGACACGGTCATCCTCGACCCGACCTCGACGCTGACGCCCGCCGAGCGCATCCGCGAGGCGATGCGGATCCACCTCCGGAGCTACCGCGAGGAAGCACGCATCATGGGGGTCATCGAGCAGGTGTCCCGCTTCGACCCGGACGTCCGCGCCCTACGCACCGAGCGCCATTTCCATTACCACCGGGCGATGACCGACTCCATCCGGAGCCTGCAGCGCCACGGCCTGGTCGATCCGGATCTCGATCCGGATGTCACCGCGGCCGCGCTCGGCTCCATGACGTACCGGTTCCCGGAGATGTGGTTCGTCCAGGGCCTCTTCGAGTGCGACTTCGACACCGGCGTCGAGCAGTTCACCTGCGTCTTCGTCCGGGCCCTCGGTCTCGAGGACGGTGCCGCGGAACGGTCCGACGCAGCCGCATCGTCCAAGGTGCCGGCCGCCCGGCGCAGCTAGTCCGACGAGCTAGCCCAGCGCCTCGGCCTGCCAGGCCAACAGCTGGGGCGCGAGAAGCGGCCAGTGCGAGAAGATGCCCTCCCCGTGATCCTCGCGGGCCTCCCCGCGCTCGATCCACTCCCGGTCGCCCCAGGGCGGCTCCACGAGGCTCGCCCGCGGCAACAATGACGCCAGCGCCTCAGAGGTGGCGCGCGTGTGGTAGGCGTCGCTCTCGCCGCTGCGGAACACGAGGGCCGGGAGGTCGAGTGCCCGCACGTCCTCGTCGGGCAGGCCGGGGATGTGCTGGCCGTCGCGGGGGCAGTAGGCCTCCATCCAGCGCTCCATAGTGGCGATAAACACGTCCCGGTCCTCCTCCAGAATGCGGCGGCGGTTCGAAGGGTTGCGCTCGAGGGACTCCTCCCACTCAGGCAGGTCGGCAACGGCCTCCATACCGTCGGTCCAGGCCGCGGCGAGCGAGCCCCCGCAGTAATGCGTGGCGAGCACCAGCAGGCCGAATACCCCGCCGCTGATCCACCACGTCGCCAGCCCCGCGGCGACCCCCGGATGCCGGGAAGCGGTGAGCAGCGAGACGCGGGCGCCCCCCGACCCGCCAGCGATCACCGCCGGCGCCAGGCCGACATGCTCCAGCAGCCCCGCCAGCGCGTCGGCCTGCATGGCGGACTCGTTTGCACCCACGAAGCACACGTCCGACTCGCCGCAGTTGGGCCTGTCCCAGATCAGCACCCGGTGGCCTCCGCCGTCGGCCGCCAACGCTTGTGCCAGCTCGCGCACGCCCGGTTCGTCCTTGCTGAAGCGCCCACCCGGGGTGATCACCCAGGGGCGGCCGGGCCCGTCGCCGATGACCTCGTAAGCCAGCGCGAGACCATTGACCTCCGCGAACGCCACGCCTGTCCTCCGTCGGTCTCCGCGACCCTGACCCAGCGCCGCTCAGGAGCCGGACGGGCGGCTGCGTGGCACGTCGCGGAAGGGGACGTCGCGGTCCAGCGTGCGCTCCCGGGGCATTCCAAGCACGCGCTCGGCGATCACGTTGCGGGCCATCTCGGTGGTCCCGCCGCCGATGCTGCCGCCCTGGCGCATGAGGAAGTTGACCGCGGCCATCGGCCCCGTCACATCCTGGGGCCACGCGGCTCCGTCCGCCCCGGCCACTTCGAAGGCCAGCGTGGCGATCCGGTTCACCGAGGCCCCCTTGAACAGACGACCCACGGCGGCCACCTGGTCGGATCGCCGTCCGGAAACGATGATGTCGCTGACCCGCTTCAGAAGCTCGTCCCCCACGACCTCGAGCATGTGCGCCTCGCCGACCATGTCCTGCACGACGGGATCGCCCATCCGGCCGGCGGCACGGGCGATGTCGTACACCACGGTCGCGCCGCTGTTGCCCTGCCGGATGCCGGGCGGGTGGGTCACGAACTCCGAGTTGTGTAGGAGACGCTCGTGGGTCATCCAGCGGACACCCACGGTCCAGCCGTCGTCCACCTCACCCACCCGGTCGGAGTCGGGAACAACCACGTCGGTGATGAACTCCTGGCAGAACTCGCGCGACCCGTTGAGCATCTCTATTCGGTGCATCTCGATGCCCGGCTGGTGGATAGGCAGCATGAACACCGTGAGACCCCGATGCTTGGGCACGTCCCAGTTGGTGCGCGCCAGACACAGGCCCCAGTCCGACCACCAGGCGCCCGTGGTCCACACCTTGGAGCCGTTCAGCACCCACTGGTCACCGTCCCGGACGGCCGTGGTCAGGGCGCCGGCGACGTCGGACCCGCCGCTCGGCTCGGACAGGAACTGCATCCAGAGCTCCTCGCCCTTCAGGATGGCGGGAATGTGCTGGAGCTTCTGCTCCTCCGTCCCGAACTCGAGGATGATCGCCGCGCACGGGGTGTACGTCGGGACCTGTGACCGGAGCGGGAACTCGTAGCCCACCAGCTCCTCGTTCAGCGCCTCCTGGTGCGCGCGCGTCAGGCCCTGGCCGCCGTATGACCGCGGGAAGCAGATGCCAGCCAGCCCCGCGTCGAACAGCATGCGCTGGACCTCGCGCTCGCGGGCGATCCCGGCCAGCTCTTCCTCCTCGCTCCCGCCGAACCGCTCCCAGCGGAGCTGCTCCACCGGAAAAGGCTTGAGGTTGGACCGGATGAACTCCCGCGCCCGCGCCCGGAAGGACTCGAGGTCTTCCATCTCTTCGGTGCCCTCTGTGGCCTCCGTCTTGAGTGCGCTCATGCCGCCCTCCCGACACTCCCGACGCGCTCTTCGAGCAGGAGCCCGATGCGCTGCCGGTGCTCGCTCGGTGTGCCGGCTTGGGCGCGGTCCACGCTGTGGCGCCGGAGAAAGAGGTGCAGGTCATGCTCGAAGGTCACGCCGATGCCGCCGTGCAACTGGACGCAGTCCTGCAGCAGCTCCGAGCCGTACTCACCGATGTAGGCCTTGGCAATGCTCGTCATGTCACACGCGTCGCGCGACTGCGCCTCGACCGAACCCCGCGCCGCGTCAGCGATCGCGTAGCTCCCCTCGAGCCACGAGAACATGTCGGCGAACCGGTGCTTGAGCGCCTGATACGACGCCAGTGGACGCCCGAAGGTGTAGCGGTCGAACGCCCACTCGACGGTCATGTCGAAACCCGTCTGCATGGCACCCACGGACTCGGCGTTCAGCAACGTCACCCACACCTGGAGCTGGCGGTCGACGTCGGTCGTCGCCTGGCCGGCCTGGCCCACCACGGCCCCGACCGGGACGACGACGTCGTCGAACCTGACGACGGCGAAGCGCCGTGTGAGGTCGATGGTCTGCATGGGCGTGACCGACACTCCGGTGGTCGACGCCGGCACGAGCACCTGGGTCGTCCCCCCGCCCTCGGTGCCGGTGCAGGTGACGAGCAGATGGTCGGCCTGTCCCGCCGCTTCGACATGGCTCGCCTCCCCCCGCAGCATCATGTTCGATCCGTCGGCCCGGGCCTCCACCGTGGCACGCCAGCCGTCCGCCCCGACCGACGGAGCGCACCAAGACGCGACCGTCTCGCCTGCGAGGAGTCCCGAGAGCACATCGGCCTGCACTCCTGAGGCGCCGGCCTCGCTCAGTGCGGACACGACGAGGTTCGAGGTCATCAGAGGCCCGGGAGCGGCGTGGCGCCCGAACTCGTAGGCGACGAGGCAGACATCGGACAATCCCGCGCCACTGATCGTCCCCCCGCCGTGCTCCTCGTCGACCAGGAGCGAGGTCCAGCCGAGCTCCGCGCCCCGGCGCCAGTACACGCGGTCGAAACCCGCCGGGTCGTTGCGGGCCGCCCGTAGGGCGTCCGTCGTCGCCTGCTCGTCCAGGAAGCGCGCGGTGGTCTCCCGGAAGAACTCTTGGTCGTCTGTCAGGCCCAGAAGCATGAGCGCCTCGTCACTTCTCGATCCTCTTCCTTCTCGCTCTCGTTCGCTCTCGTCCCGGATCCGCGCCTCGGACCTCAGACCGCACCGAGGACGCCGATCCCGGCAGCCTCGTTGCGCTTGCGCCACTCGTCCTTGGACATACGTGTGACGTCCACATCAGATGCCGACGCGCGCAGCGCACCCACCGTGCACTGCTCCTTGGGCGCGCGCGTAAAGGGGTCCCAGCCGTAGAAGCGGCACGCGTTCTCGAACGTGATCTTGTTGACCTCCGTCTCGTCCGTCACGCCCGCATCCTGAAACTCGCGCCACGCGAACTCGGGCGATCTGGGCCAGGTCGTGTCGGTGTGGGGGTAGTCGCACTCCCACGCGATGTTGTCTATACCGATCCGGTCCCGTAGCAACAGGCCCGATGGGTCGGTGATGTAACAGGCCAGGATGTGGTCGCGGAACACCTCCGAGGGCAGCTTGCCTCCGAAGTCGCTGTGCAGCCATTCCTGGTTCCGGTAGTGGCGGTCGATGCGGTCGAAGTAAAAGGGGATCCACCCGATCCCGCCCTCTGAGAGCGCGACCTTCAAATCCGGGAAACGCCGCAGCGTCGGCCCGAAGAGCAGGTCTTGCGCCGTGATGGCACTGATCTGGCAGGCCAGGACCATCAGATGGTCGATCGGTGCTTCGTCCGGTCGCCGGATGACCTGGAAGCCGGCGCCGATGTGCAGGGACAGCACCATGTTCTCTTCGCTCAGTGCAGCGAGCATGGGGTCCCAATAGCCGGAGAGGAAACTCGGGAATCCCTGCACGTGCGGCGTCTCCAGAAAGCTGATGGAGCGACAGCCCTTCTTCGCCAGCCGCCGCACCTCCGCCGCCGCCGCATCGACGTCCCACATGGGCACGATACCGAGCGGGATGAACCGCCCCGGATATGCGCCGCACCACTCGTCGATGGCCCAGTCGTTGTAGGCCCGGAGCATCACCAGCGCGATCTCTTTGTCGCGCGCCTCGGCGAAGGTCCGGGCGTTCCACCCAGCCATAGTCGGGAAGCACATGGAGCCGAGCACGCCGTTGGCGTTCATGTCGCGCACTCGCTCGTGCACGTCGAAGCACCCGGGCCGCAGCTCGGTGTAGGTGCCGGGGTTGAAGCCCCACTCCTCCGAGGGCCAGCCCACCGTCGCCGACATCCCGAAGGAGGTGCTGGTTTTCTCGCCCTGGAACACCCACTGGTCGATGCCGTCCTCGTGCACGACCTTGGGCGCCTCGTCCTCCCACTTCTTGGGCACGTGGTTCTCGTACATGGAGGGCGGCTCAATCATGTGGTCGTCGATGCTGACCAGGATCATGTCCTCGAGGTTCACGTCGACCTCCTCTCTCCCGCCAGCACCCGTCGAGACCTCACGCCGTCCGCACCGGCAGCGTCTCCCAGCCGCGCACGGTCGAGGTCCGGGCCCGCCGTGCCGCCCCGTAGTCGACCTCCCACTCGGGGAACCGCTTCAGCACCTCGTCGAGTGCCACCCGCCCCTCCAACCGGGCCAGTGCGGCCCCGAGGCAGAGATGGATGCCGTAGCCGAAAGCTTGGTGGCGCCCGACCTGCCGGTGAATGTCAAAGGAGTCGCCGTCGGCAAAATGCCGCTCGTCCCGGTTGGCCGAGCCATTGAGCAGCACCATCACGCTGCCCTCGGGCACCGTACGGTCGAGCACCTCGACGTCACGAGCGACGTAGCGCGACTGCACCGGTGACGGCGACTCGTAGCGCAACAGCTCCTCAATGGCGTTCGGCACCAACGACCGGTCCGCCACCAGCTCGGCGCGCTGGTCGGGGTGCCGGCCCAGCACCTCGCCGGCGAAGCCGATCAAGCGGGTCGTGGTCTCGTTCCCGGCGCCCGCCAACAACCCGACGTAGCCGATGACCTCTTCGTGGGTGAGCGTGCGCCTGCAACCGGTGTGGTCCTCGAACTCGGCGTTGAGCAGCTCGGTCATGAGGTCGTCGGAGGGATGCTCGGCCCGCCAGTGCACGTATTCGGAGAACACCGAGTCCTGGGCGTGACCGTCGTACTGCCTCTCCGACGGGACACCCTCCTCGAGGCGCAGGCCCTCGTCGAGCTGGTCGCGGATCGCCGCCTGGTCCTGCTCGGGAATGCCGAGCAGCATCCCGATGACCCGCATGGGCATGAACCGGCCCAGGTCCTCGACGAAGTCGAATCGCCCTGTGCGCACAAGGGGGTCGAGCACCTGAGCGCAGTACGCACGCACCTGGGGCTCGAGCGCCTGCATCTTCTTTGGCGTGAAAACCCGCGACAACAAGGACCGGTGCACGTCGTGGGTGGGCGGATCCTCGAAGAGGATCGACCCTGGCGGGATCTCCACCCCGGCCTTAATGATCTCGAGCACCGAGCCCCGTCCCGAGATGTAGGTCTGCCAGTCGAGCATGGCCGCGTCGACGTCCTCCCAGCGGCTCAGCGCGAAGAACTCGTACTTCTCGTTCCAGTACAGCGGCGCCTCGTCACGCAGGCGCTTCCAGACTGGATACGGGTCCGCGTCGATGTCGAAGTCGTACGGGTCGTAGTAGACGCCCGCGTCCGCGGGACTGATCGCAGCCATGCTCCGAGCCCTCCTCTACCTGCTCGCGGCCCGGCCTACTGGGCCTCGGCCGGCCAGGAGACGGACTTGACCTCGAGGTACTGCTCGAAGCCGGGGACACCGTTCTGGCGGCCGATGCCGCTGTGCTTGAACCCGCCGAAGGGGAGGTCGGGCCCGTACGGCGCGCCGCCGTTGATCGACAGCCCGCCCGTGCGGATGCGCCGTGCCACGGCCAACGAGTGCTCCACGGAGCCCGAGAACACGCCGCCGGACAGCCCGTAGATGCTGTCGTTGGCGATCCGAACCGCGTCGTCCTCGTCCTCGTAGGGAATGACGACGAGCACCGGACCGAAGATCTCCTCCCGTGCGATCGTCATGTTGTTGTCGACGTCGGTGAACAGCGTCGGCTCCACCCACCAGCCCTTGGCGAACTCGTCGCCCGCGGGACGCCCGCCGCCCACCGCCAGCGTCGCTCCCTCGGCCTGCCCCTTTTCTATGTAGCCGAGCACTCGCTCGCGCTGTTTGGCCGAGATGAGCGGGCCCATGATGACGTCCTCGCGGTGCGGCTCCCCGTAGGGAACAACAGAGAAATTGGCCTTGAGCATCTCCACCCCCTCGTCGTAGCGCGAGCGTGGCAGCAGCATGCGGGTCTGAATGGCACAGCCCTGGCCGGCGTGGAAGCAGGCGCCCATGCCCATGAGCGTGGCGATGCTCAGGTCGGCGTCCTCCAGGACGATGGTCGCCGACTTGCCGCCCAACTCCAAGAAGACGCGCTTCATGGTGGCTGCGCCCTTCTCCATGATGCGCCGGCCCACCGCCGTGGACCCCGTGAACGAAATCATGTCGACTTTGGGCGAAAGCGTGAGCTCCTCGCCGACCAGGTGGTCCGACGACGTCACCACGTTGAAGACGCCGGCAGGGATGTCCGTCCGCTCCGCCACCAAGCGCCCCAGGAACGTCGCGTTCCACGGCGTGTCCGGCGCGGGCTTTACGATCATCGTGTTTCCGGTGGCCAACGCCTGCCCCACTTTGTGCAGCGTCACTTCGACGGGGAAGTTCCACGGGATGATGGCGCCCACCACGCCGACCGGCTCGCGCCAGATGCGCCGTGCGTCGACACTGCCCGTGATGCTCATGGCGTCGGGCAGCACGGTCTCCCACTCGAACTCGTCGATCTGCTTGGCGGGCCAGGCCAACGCCTCGGAGAGCGGCGCGTCGAGCTGCGGGCCGTGCGTCGTCATGGTCGGGCAGCCGACCTCTTGGATCAGCTGCTCGCGCAGCTCTTCGGATTCCTCCTGGAGCGCCTGGTGCAGCTGCTCGAGGCAGGCCTTGCGGAAGGCGTGGCTGGTCGACCAGTCGGACTCGTCGAAGGCGCGCCGAGCGGCGTCGATCGCACGCTGCATTTCGGCCGCGGCGCCGTCGGCGACCTGCCCGATGACCTCCTCGTTGGCGGGATTGACGTTGTCGAAGGTCTTGCCCGAGTCGGCGTCGACCAGCTTTCCGTCAATGAGCATGCGCTGCTCGGGATTGACCTTCGCTGCCTCGGCCATGGTCCTCTTCCTCTCGTCGTCCGGATCGACCCACCCCACGAGGGCCGACATGCTCCACCGTGGGCCGAAAAGACCTGGCCCCGTGCTTGGCACGCCGTTTTCGGAGGGTATCTGACTTTGACGTCGCCGTCAAAATTGGCGATATCATCGCCGCCGGTTCCAAAGGTAGCGGCCTCGCGTCGCGGCCCCGGCCGGGACGCGGAGGACAGGGTTCCGCGCGCCGGGCCGGACAACGCACCGAGGAGGAGGCCCGATGTTCACGATGGACGCGTTCCTACAGGCGTTGACCCTCGAGCCCGCCGGCGAGGACCGCTACCGCGCCGCCAACCTGCCCGCCGAGCATGGCGTCGTCTTCGGCGGCCAGCTGCTGGCCCAGTCCATCGTCGCGGGCTCGGCCGGCCAGGAGGGCAAGGCGGTCAAGACGATCCACACCGTCTTCCCGCGCGGCGCCAGCCCGGACGCGCTGCTCGATATCACGGTCGAGCGCATGCACGGTGGCCGCTCCGTCGCCAGCAGCACGGTGACGATCAGCCAGGGCGACCAGATCGTCACGCGCTCGTTGGTGCTGCTGACCGCCGAGGAGCCCGACGTGATCCGGCACGCCGACGAGCCCCTCCGCACCTCCAGCCCCGACGACGTGAGAGGCAACGTGCGGGGCGCGGGCGTGTGGGAGCTCGGCATCGTGGGCGACATCGACATCAGCGACCCCGAGCTGGTGGGGCCGCCCGAGCTCGACGTGTGGGTTCGCTTCGTGGGTGCGCCCGACGACCCGGTCACCGACCAGGCGCTCGTCGCCTATTCGACGGACGGCTTCCTGATCGGCACCGCCATGCGTCCGCACGCGGGCGTCGGGCAGGCGCAGGCGCACGTGACCCTGTCGACCGGGGTGCTCAGCCACACACTGACCTACCACGAGCGCTGCCCCGCCGCGGAGTGGCACCTGCTCCAGCAGTGGAGCTCCTACGCGGGGCACGGGCGCAGCTACGGGCGGGGCGACATCTTCCGCGCCGACGGGCAGCTGGCCGCGTCCTTTGTTCAGGACGCCATGATCCGCGCCCGCTCGGGCAGCGCGGGCAAGCTCTAAAGGGATCACCTATCGACGGGTGGTCGGTGACCGCGAGGCGCGGATCCTGCACGTCCACGACAACGCCAGCGTCCGTGATCTCCTCCGCTAGGCGCGGAGCCCGGCGAGTCGGCGCGCCAGCCAGTCGTCCTTGCAGCGCTCCGCCAGCTGCACCGCCGCCGCCTCTGGAGCCAGCAGATAGGCGTGCGGCAGGCCGGCGATGACGTGTAGCTCGCACGGGACACCCGCCCGGTTCAGCCGCGAGGCGTATTCGACGTCCTCGTCCCGGAAGCCGTCGATCGCACCGACCACGACGCACGACGGTGGCAAGCCACTGAGGTCGGTCGCCCTCGACGCGGCCGCGTAGGGCGGGACGTCGTCAGTGCCGTAGCGCCCCCCCAAGTAGGCCTTCCAGCCGAATTCGTTGGAGTCCGCCTTCCACATCCGGAGGCCGTGGGCGCGGATGGACGGCGTCTGCTGTCGGTCGTCCAACATCGGGCAGTCGAGGAGCTGGAAGGCGAGTGGGACGTCGCCCCGGTCGTGCGCGAACAGCGCCAGCGCCGCCGCCAACCCGCCGCCCGCGCTCAAGCCGTAGACCCCGATGCCGTCCCGGTCGACGCCGAGCTCGGCCGCGTGCTCGTGCGCCCAGTGCAGTGCCGCGAAGCAGTCGTCGATCGGCCCCGGGTACGGCGTCTCGGGTGCCAGGCGGTACTGGACGGACAGGCCGACGACACCGAGCTCCAGGCACCAGCGGTCGAGGGTCGGGCCGTCCATGTCGTAGGTCCCGATGACGTAGCCGCCGCCGTGGATCGTCACGACGGCGGGCAGAATGCCCTCGGCGTCCGCCGGGCGGTACACGCGAACCGGGACGGGCGGGTCGTCCGGCGTGGCACCCGGGACGAGGTGCTCGGTATGTACGACGCCCGCGGCGGGCTCCGGCGCCGGAAAGGTGATGTTCCGGAGCGTCGCGATGACATCTTTGTCAATGATGGGGAGCTCAAACGACTCGAAGATCGGGCGCAGGGCCGGATCGATGAGCTCCGTGACGTCGACGACGCCGTCAGCGGCGGTGTCGGTGCGTGCGTCCGGTGCGGGCGATGGGGCGGCGCTCATCCGAATGACACTCCCCCGGTCCTGACGGCGGACACCGCGCCGCCGTCCACCATGAGGTCCACCCCGGTCACGTAGCTCGCCTCGCCGGAGAGCAGGAACGCGACACCCGCGGCCACCTCTTCGGGACGCCCCTCGCGGCCGAACGCTGATCCCTTGACGATCGTGGCCATGACCTCGTGTGCCTGCGCCTCCTGCCTGCCCATCTCCGTGTCGATGATCCCGGGCGTGACCGAACAGATGCGGGCGCCGGCCCGCCCGAAGGACACCGCCTCCCGGCGGACCAGGCGGTGGACGCCCCGCTTCGCCCACGTATACGCCATCCCGGGATCCTCGAGGCTGGGACCCACCGCCTCGCGCAGACGGTCGAGGAACTGTGGGTCTAGCGGCTGGTCGAGTGCCGCGTCGGCCGGCACGTCCGGATCGGGAATGGCCATGGACGCCGAGATCGAGGCGAAGCACACGACCGCCGTGCCCTCGTCGGCCAGCGCGCGGCAGGCGTCCACGAGCAGCGCGGTGCCGACGAGGTCGACCCCGAGGATCGTCTTCCAGTCCGCCATGGTGGGCGAGACGCCGGCAGCGTGCGCCACCGCGCGCAGCGACCCGAGCTCGCGGACGCGTGTCACGAGGCGGCCGATGCCGTCGCGGTCCGTCACGTCCAGGACAAAGGGCTCGACGGACGCCTTCACCGGCCCGGCGGCGAGGTGCATCGCCGCGGCGGTCAGACTGCCCTCGTCGCGGTCGACGACGAGGAGGACGTCGACGAGCTGGGCGACCCGGGCGGCGCAGGCGGCGCCCATTCCCCGCGCCGCCCCCGTCACGATGCCGACCGTCATGTGCTCCTCCGATCCGCCCCCGTCGTCACGGCGGGAGGCCCGGCGCAGGACAGTAGTGTCCGTCCCGACCCGCGGACGAGGGAGGAAAACGTTGGCGGACGATCTCGGCGCAGCCGGCTTGCGGCTCGAGCGCGAGGGCGCCGTGGCCTGGTGCGTGATCGACCGGCCCGAGGCGCGCAACGCCCTGACCCCGGCCATGTATTTCGGGATAAAGCGGGCGGTGCACCTGGTGAACCGCGACCCGGACCTGGCCGCGCTGATCATCACGGGGACCGGCGACGTCTTCGCCCCCGGTGGGGACCTCGGGGGGCGTCGGCAGGAGGGCGACGAGCCGACCCCCGACATCGGGCCCGACATCCTGCCGTTCGTGACCATCCGCGACAGCCGGGCCCCGGTCGTGGCGGCGGTGAACGGCATCTGTCAGGCGGGCGGCCTGCTCATCGCCGCGCTGTCGGACCTCTGCGTGGCGAGCGACCGCGCCACCTTCCGGGTGCCTGAGCTGCTGCGGGGTATCCCCGACGCCACCTACGCCGCGGTGCTCCCGGCTCACGTCGGTATGGCGATGGCGCGCGACCTCCTGCTGACGGGCCGGCGCTTCGACGCCGCTGAAGCGCAGCGGATCGGCCTCATCGCGCGCGTCGTTGCTCACGACCGGCTCCGCGAGGCCGCGCTCGAGGCGGTCGGCGAAATCCTCCAGACCCCTCCCGACGCCCGCACCCACACGAAGCGCATGCTCAACGAGCGCTATGGCCTCATCGACTACCAGACGATGTTCTGGGCCCTCGACGAGGCGTCCGAGCCGCGGAGGGCATGGCCGCATTCATGGAGAAGCGGGCGCCACGCTGGGTGCCCGAGCAGTTCTGGAAGGGCTAGCCGAAGAGGGCCGGCGGCACGGCGCTACGACCCCGACAACCTCTTCACCGTGCACCACGGCGTGGGGTCGGAGTGACGGCGCGCACGCAGAAACTCGTGACGCGGTCGATGTCGGCGCGCGTCGGCTCGGCGCGGCGCCACAGGAGATCAGAGAGCGTGCCGAGCGTGGCGTGCGCGGCGAGGGCGGCGTCGAGCTCGGGCGTCTCGCTGCCCAACGCGGCGAACGGCTCTTCCAGCAGTGAGGCGAGGGGCGAGCTGGCGAAGTGGCGCCCCGCCGCCAGCCCGCCGGCGGCGCTGCCCCCGTTCCAGAGAACCGCCAACGTCGTGGTGGCGACCTCACCGTCAGCTTGACTCAGCACACCGGCGACCCAGCGCCGCACCTTGCCGTCGGGAGTTCGCTCCTTGGCCAGCTGGTGGGTGAGGTAGCTGCGGAGCCGCTCGGCGCCGTCCTCCAGGAGGGCGTTGACGAGCGCGTCCTTGGAGCGGAAGTGTCGGTAGAAGGCCTCGTTCGAGAGCCCCGCGGCCGCCACCATGTCGGCCACCCGCGGCCGCGCGGAGGTGCCGCACTTCTGCATGACCTCGAGGGCGGCATCGAGGAGGCGGCGCACCTCGCCGGCGTACTCCTCCTCCCGCTTGGCCAGGGAGCGGCGCACGATGCGGCCTGCGACATCGGAGGACGGGACGTCGGTCTCCGCGGCGCCGGGGTCCGGGGCGCCGCCCTCGAGCCCGCCGGTCGCTGTCCCGGCGGTACCGGGCGGCTGCCCTCCCAATGATGAAATTGCATTCTTGATATTCAGAATCATATTCTGGCACGATCGCGTGCGGCGGAACCGGAACGAGGGAGGGCGCACCATGGCGTGGGACTTCGAGACCGACCCCGAGTACCAGAAGAAGCTCGACTGGGCCGACGGATTCGTGCGGGAGGAGGTCGAACCGCTCGACCTCGCGTTCCCGCACCTGCAGTTCACGCCGCTCGAGGGCAAGCGGCGCGAGGCGATCGACCCGCTGAAGGAGGAGGTGCGGCGCCAGGGCCTGTGGGCGACGCATCTCGGGCCGGAGCTGGGCGGCCAGGGCTACGGCCAGCTGAAGCTCGCGCTGTTGAACGAGATCTTGGGGCGCTCGCAGTGGGCCTCCGTGGTGTTCGGCTGCCAGGCGCCCGACACCGGCAACGCGGAGATCATCGCCCACTACGGCACCGACGAGCAGAAGAAGCAGTACCTGCAGCCGCTGCTCGACGGCGAGTGCTTCTCGAGCTACTCCATGACCGAGCCGCACGCCGGCGCCGACCCCACGCTCTTCAAGACGCGGGCGGAGAAGGACGGCGACGAGTGGGTCATCAACGGCTGGAAGTTCTTCTCCTCCAACGCCAAGACGGCGTCCTTTCTCATCGTGATGGCGGTGACCAACCCCGACGTGAGCCCCTACAAGGGGATGTCGATGTTCCTGGTGCCGACGGACACGCCGGGCGTGCACATAGAGCGCAACATGGGCCTGTACGGCGAGCGGGTGAACGAGGGCTCACACGCATTGATCCACTACGAGGACGTGCGCGTGCCCGAGGAGGCGCTGCTCGGCGGGGAAGGGCAGGCCTTCGTCATTGCGCAGACCCGCCTCGGCGGCGGGCGCATCCACCACGCAATGCGGACCATCGGCATGGCCCAGAAGGCGATCGACATGATGTGCGAGCGCGCGCTGAGCCGAGAGACAGCCGGGAGCCTTTTGGCCGACAAGCAGTTCGTGCAGGGCTACATCGCCGACTCCTATGCGCAGCTCGTCCAGTTCCGGCTGTTCGTGCTCTACACGGCATGGGAGATCGACAAGTACAACGACTACAAGCGCGTGCGCAAGGACATCGCCACGGCCAAGGTGGTCATGCCGACCATCCTGCACGACATCGCGTGGCGGGCGATGCAGGTGCACGGGGCACTGGGCACGACGAACGAGATGCCGTTCTTCGGCATGATCCACGGCGCGGGTGTCATGGGCCTGGCCGACGGGCCGACCGAGGTGCACAAGGTCACCGTGGCGCGCCAGGTGCTGCGCGACTACCAGGCCAGCGACGACATGTGGCCGACGCAGTGGCTGCCCAAGCGGCAGGAGGTCGCCCGGGCCAAGTTCGCCGAGTACATGGAGGCGGAGGTGGAAAACCTGTGAGCACGACGGACGAGGCGGCCGGCGAATGGCCGGTCGGCGACGTGCCGATCATCGCCGACGAGGAGAACTTGTGCGCCTGGCTCGACACCCAGGGGCTCGGCGTGGGCGCGCCGTTGGAGCACCGCTACATCTCGGGCGGGAGCCAGAACGAGATCTACGAGCTACGGCGGGGCGACCTGCACTGCGCCATGCGCATCCCGCCGCCGAGCGCCCCCGCGCCCCGGGACGAGGGCATCGTGCGCGAGTGGCGGATCATCGAGGCACTGAACGGCTCGGACGTGCCGCACACCGAGGCCATCGCCGTCTGCACCGACCAGTCCGTGCTGGGCCGAACCTTCTACCTCATGGGCTTCGTCGACGGCTGGTCGCCCATGTCGACGCGCCGCCAGTGGCCCGCGCCCTTCGACACGTGACCTCGGCGCCCGCCAGGGGCTGTCTTTCCAATTAGTGGAGGGGATCGCTCTGTTGTCCAAGGTGGACTGGCAGGCCAAGGGACTCCAAGACCTGGGCCGGCCCGAGGGCTTCCACGAGCGCCAGGTGGACCGGTGGACCACGTTCCTGGAGCGGATCAAGGGGCGCGAGCTGCCAGGGTTCGACGAGGCGGCCGCCTGGCTGCGGGCGCACCGGCCGCTCGACTACATCCCCGGGCTCATGCACGGTGACTACCAGTTCGCGAACGTGATGTTCAGGAACGGCGCGCCGGCCCGCCTGGCCGCCATCGTGGACTGGGAGATGGGCACGGTGGGCGACCCCAAGCTCGACCTCGGCTGGGTCGTGCACTCCTGGCCTGACGACACCTCGAAGGATTCGGACCGGGCGGGGGGCTACGTCGACATGACGGGGATGCCGTCGCGTGAAGACGTCCTGGGGCACTACGCGAAGGTCTCCGGCCGTCAGGTCGACGACATCGACTACTACTGCGTCCTGGCCAAGTGGAAGCTCGCCGTCGTCTTGGAGCAGGGCTACCAGCGGCGCGGGCAACGACGAGAAGCTGCAGGCGTTCGGCGACGTCGTGCTCGACCTGATGCAGGGGGCGGCGGAGCTGGCGGCGTCGACCGAGTACGCGGTGGCGGCGACGCCCGACAACCGCTGAACCCCGGCCTCCGGCTCTTACGGATCTTCGTCTGATGCGCGGCGCTGATCCCGCACTACGGCGGGCCCGACGTGGTGGAGCTGGCCGACGTGCCTTCGCCGCCGCTCGAGCCCGGTCGGGTGCGGGTGGCCATAAAGGTGGGGGCGGTCAACTTCCCCGACGTGCTGGTGGTGGCGAACACGTACCAAATCTCGGTGCCGACGCCCTTCATTCTGGGAAGCGAGTACGCCGGCACCGTGGTGGAGGTGGGCGAGGCAGCCGAGGGTCTCGCCGTGGGTGACCGGGTCTTCGGCTCGGCCATCGTGGGCGCGTTCGCCGAGGAGATCGTCGTCGCGCCGAACAGCCTCATGCGTATCCCAGACGGAGTGGACGACCGCACGGCGGCCGCCTTCGGCGTCGCCTACCGCACGGCGTACCACGTGCTGCGCTCGGTGGCGGTGCTGCGGGAGGGCGAGGAGCTGATCGTGCTCGGCGCCGGTGGCGGCGTGGGCTCGGCTGCCGTCCAGCTGGGAGCCGGGCTGGGCGCCACCGTCACCGCGGTGGCCTCGACGCCCGAGAAGCTCGAGGCGGCCCGGGCCCTGGGGGCGCAGCGGCTCCTGCAGCACGGGGCCGGGGACCTGCGTCAGGCGCTGCGGGAGGTGCTGCCCGGCGGCGCCGACGTCGTGATCGACCCGGTGGGCGGCGATCTGGCCGAGCCGGCGCTGCGCGCCCTTCACTTCGGGGGGCGTTTCGTCACGGTGGGCTACGCCTCGGGGACCATCCCGCGGATACCGCTCAATTTGGTGCTGCTGAAGGGCTGCCAGATCCTGGGCTTTCAGTTCGGCGACTGGGCCGTGCGACGGGCAGAGGAGCTGGCGCGCAACGACCGCGAGCTGCTGGACCTGCTGGCCTCAGGTCGCGCCGCCCCGCTGATCGGGGCCACCTACTCCCTGGCCGAGGCGGGGGACGCCCTCCACTGCGTGGCGCAAGGCAAGGCGCTCGGGAAGGTCGTGGTGGAGGTGGCGCCGAGCTAATCTCGACGTCGATGTCAGATTTGGAACAGGGAGGGATGCCGTGACGGCGACCCCGGTGATGCAGGGCGTGCGCGTCCTAGAGGTGGCAGAGCAGACCTTCGTGCCGGCGGCCACGGCGCTGCTCGCCGACTGGGGGGCCGAGATCATCAAGATCGAGCCGGCCGAGCGGGGCGACGCCATGCGGGGCCTCGCCTCGACGGGCGTGATGCCCATGACCGGCGACATCCATCCCCTCATGGAGCACTCCAACCGCGGCAAGCGCAGCCTGGCACTGGACCTCGGCACCCCCGAAGGGGTCGACATCCTCTACAGGCTGGCCGCGACCTGTGACGTCTTCCTCACCAACAAGCTGCCGCGAGTGCGCAAGAAGCTCAAGATAGAGCCAGAGGACCTGCGCGCCGCGAACCCCACCATCATCTACGTCGCCGGCACGGGCCAGGGCGAGCGCGGTCCCGATGCCGACAAGGGCTCGTACGACTCGCTCTCCTTCTGGTACCGGGCCGGCGTTGCGCTGGGCGTGAAGCCGGCCGACATGGACGACTACATGCCGACACCGCCCGGCCCGGGGTTCGGCGACTCCATCGGCGCCATGACGATTGCGGGCGGCATCATGGGCGCGCTGTTCCACCGCGAGCGCACCGGCGAGGCGACCACGGTCGACGTGTCGCTTCTCAGCTCCGGCATCTGGGCCATGGGCCAGGCCTACGCCGTCTCGCTGCTCCTGAACCAGCCGTGGCACGGCCCTCCTTCTCACATGCCGCGTCAGAACCCGCTGGTGCGTAACTTCACCACCAAGGACGAGCGCCAGCTCTCCGTCTGCTGTCTGCAAGCCAGCCGGTACTGGGCCGAGCTGTGCACGCTCGTCGGGCGTCCCGAGGCCGGCACCGACCCCCGCTTCGACGGCCACGACAACCTGATGGAGAACACGCTGGACGCGCAGGCCCTGCTGCAGGCGGCGTTCGCCGAGCGAACCATCGGCGAGTGGCGCGAACGGCTGGCTGACTTCACGGGGCAGTGGTGCGTGGTCCAGGACACCCTCGAGGCCGCGACGGTCGACCCACAGGTCGCGGCCAACGGCTACATCCAGGACTGTGCGACCGCGGGCGGCGCGCCGTTCAAGCTCGTCGCGGCGCCAATCCAGTTCGGCGGCGAGCCCGCGCCGGCGGGACGGTCGCCCGAATTCAACGAGCACGGCGACGCGATCCTCGAAGAACTGGGGATCGACTGGGATACCATCGTCGACCTCAAGGTCCGCTCCATCGTCGGTTAGTCAAGGCCATTCAGGAGGCACCATGTCACTGTTCGATGCATTCCGCTACGACCGAAAGCGCGTGCTGGTCGTCGGCGGCGCGACCGGTATGGGCGCGGCCGCGGCCGAACTGGCCCGAGACGCGGGCGGCGAGGTCGTGGTGATGGACTTCGCCGAGGTGAAGCTCACCGGCGTCAAGGCCATCCACGTCAACCTGGCCGACCAGGCGTCCATCGACGCCGCGGTCGACGAGTGCGGCGGGCCGGTGCACGCGCTGATGAACTGCGCCGGAGTGGCCGACGGCACCCCTGGGATAGAGAAGATCAACTTCGCCGGGCACAGGCACCTGATTGAGCGGATGCTGGCCGGCGCCATGCTGCCGCGGGGCTCGGCGATCGGCTTCATCTCCTCGGCAGCCGGGCTCGGGTGGGAGGCCAGCTGGGCCCAGGTCAAGGAGTACCTGGACACCCCCGACTTCGACTCCGCGTCAGCTTGGGCCAACGAGCACGGCTGGGCCGACTACTTCCACTCCAAGCAGGCCGTCTGCGGGTACGTGGCCCGCCAGGCCTACCCGTTCCTCAAGGACCACGGGATCCGCATCAACGCCATCTGCCCGGGGCCCACCGACACCCCGCTGGCCCGCGCCAACGAAGAGATGTGGCTCGGCTTCGGCGCCGACTACCGCGCGGAGGCGGGGATAGAGGCCTCCACCCCGCTCGAGCAGGCCTACGCCCTGGTGTTCCTCTGCAGCGACGCCGGGGCGGCCATCTCCGGCATCACGCTGATCAGCGACGTCGGCTACATCAGTTCGGGGATCACCGAGTCCTATCCGCCGGCGGCGCCGGCGGCTGGGTTCCTACTCGGACGCATGTAGGCGTGGGCGCCACGCGGTAGCGGTGGCGCCGGGCCCGGGAGAAGCAGCCCCAGCATGCGACCAGTGGCATTGCGCGAGCTCTTGTCGATACGGGTCCTCGTGCGACCGGTCGACGACCTCGGCGGCGGGCGCCGTTACGTCCCCTTCGACGGGGGGAGCTTCGAGGGCCGCGACGGACTCCGCGGCACCGTCCGCGAGGGCGGCGTCGACTGGCAGACGGTCCGGTCGGACGGCGTGCTCGAGATCGACGCGCATTACACGCTCTCGACCGAGACCGGCGAACTGGTAGAGGTGCGCTCGACCGGGCTGCGTAAGGCCGAGCCCGAGGTCGCCGAGCGGCTCGCCCGAGGGGACGACGTCGACCCGAAGGAGTATTACTTCCGCACCCATGTGCGCTTCACCACGGCGGCGCCACGGCTTAAGAGATCGCGCGTGTCACCGAGGACTACCGGCGCACGGCCGGGTTCTCGCTGGCCGCGCTGCAGCGGGGCGTCTCGCTGCTGGACGAGCCCCTGCCGGTGTGACCGCCCCACCGGGCTTCGCGCCGGTCTCTTGATTGTGACGTCGACGTCAACTCCAGGTTACAGTGGATGAGATGGCGCAGGCTGAACGGATGACCGCGTCGGCGGAGGGCCACGCCGACGTCGTGGCCGCACGCCGCCACGTCCTCCAAGACCTCGGGTGGCAGGTCGTCCGCGCGGACGACGGGCTGCGGGGATCCGCGTCCGTCACCGCCGAGATGCATGTGCCGGGAACGGGCCACCTGCGGACCTCCATCCTCGCCGTCTGGGCGGACGTCCTCGCGGGGCATCTCGCCGTCGACACCATCAGCCCGCGCGTCCCTGTGACACTCGAGCTCGACGTCCATCTCTACCGTCCCGCCCCGGGGGACGGCCAGGTCCTCGGGTCCGGCCAGATCGTAAAGGCGGGGCGGCCCGTCGTCGTCGCCTCCGTCGACTTCGAGACGGATGAGGGCGAGCCGGTGGGATTCGCCGCCGCCACGTTCGTGCCGGCCCCGGACGCACGGCTCACCATTCAGATGCCGAGGAACTGGGATCAGCAGGCGCCGGCCGGCCCGCAGCTCAGCGTCCCCTTCGCCGATCGCGCGGGGTGCGAACGGGTGACCCCCGGTGTCGCCTCCCTCACACACTCCGACGAGAAGCTGAACGCGTCCAACACGGTGAACGGCGGCCTCATCGCGCTGACGGTCGAGGAGGCCTTGCTGTCGCTGGTCCCCGGGGCCAGCGTCTCCTCGCTCGACATGCGCTACCTCCAACCGGCACGGGTCGGCCCCGTCGTCGCCCGGGCCGAGGTCCGCGAGGGCCTCGGCCGAGTGGAGGTGCGCGACGAGGGCAACGACGACCGCCTGTGCGGGGTGGCCACGAGCCGCTTCTTCGGCGCGTGAGGACGCCGTGACGGCGGACGCTCCCCTGGCCGCACAGCGCCGCGGGCGCCGGATCGCGATGACCGCCGAGGAACGGGACGCCTTCCTTTCGGCGGAACGCATGTGCCGGGTCGCCAGCACCGGCCCCGAGGGCCCCCACGTCACGCCGCTGTGGTTCGCCTGGACCGGGACGCATCTCTGGCTCACGTCCGTGGTGCAGAGCCAGCGCTTCGCCGATCTGCGCCGGGACGCGCGGGTGAGCGTCGTCGTCGACGCGGGCCACGACTTCATGGAGCTGCGGGGCGTCGAGATCCGGGGGACGGCCGCGGTCGTCGGTGAAGTGCCGCGGACCGGCGTAGCCGTGGCCGAGCTCGAGGAGCCCGAGCGGATCTTCGCCACCAAGTACGCGGACGGACGCCTGCGCCACGACGGCCGGCACGCCTGGCTCCGCATCACGCCGCACAAGCTGGTGAGTTGGGACTTCCGCAAAATCGGGAAATGATTCGGGCCTCGGTGTATCGATGAACAACCACCCAGAGAGAGGGAAAAACCTACGGCTCCGAGCCGCCGTCCGTGGGGCCCGGCGCGGCGGTGTGCCGGTGGCCCGTCTGTTCCGGTCAGGACTGTCCTCGCCGAGCGATGGCAGCAGTCCGTCGACCAGCGAGCGCACCACCAACTCGAACTCGCGGGCGGCGGTCGATCCCGAGAAGCGCCCCCTCAGGCGGCGAAGGGCACCTTCATGACTGTGGCGAGGTTGCCGCCCATGACCTTGGCCACGTCCTCGTGCGGGAGACCGTCGAGCTCCTTCACGTAGGTCAGCGGCTCGGACATCCCCTCAATGTGCGGGTAGTCCGACCCGAACACGACCCGGTCGGCACCGATCAGGTCGATGAGTCCGATGGGGTCGTCCTCGTGGAACGGGTGCACCCAGATGTTTCGCTTGAGCACCATCAGTGGGTCCTCAGGGTAGAGCGAGGGCTCGCGCTCGTAGGAGTGGGTGAGAGCCTCGACGATCGGGCGCACCCAGGCGGAGCCGTTCTCCACGGGCAGGATCCGCAGCGTCGGGAAGCGGTTGAGCAACCCGTGTCCGATGAGCGAGGCGACGGTGTCGAAGATGCCCCGGCTCTGCGTGTGGGCCAAGTCGGAGAAGGCCGACTTGCCGCCCGCGAAGGGAAGGAGCTCGCCACCATGAGTTCCGTTCCAGTCGTTGTAGTAACGCATAAGCCCGTCGTCAGAGGCATGCATGCCGACCGCGACGTCGAACTCCGCGACACGCTCCCAGAATGGATCGAACTCCGGCAGCGCGAAGGACCGGCGCCCTTCGTAGCCAGGAACCGGAGCGGGTCGGATGAGGATGATCTTGGCTCCGCGTTCCACCACCCACTCGAGCTCCTTGATGGCCTCGCTCACGATGGGCAGCGTGATGATCGGCGCCGGGAAGATCCTGCCCTCGTAGTTGAACGTCCAGTGCTCGTGCATCCACTCGTTGAGCGCGTGCACGACGGCATGCGTCGCCTTTGGATCATCGGCGAGCCGCTCCTCCAGCAGGCTGGCTAGCGTCGGCCACATGAGCGCGCGGTCGAGACCGAGCTCGTCCATGATCTTCAGCCGTGGCTCTGGGGCGAAGAACCCCTCGGGCGAACGAATGGCCTCACCGATCATCTCGCGACGGGACTTGCCCTCGGGATTGCCCTCCTTGAAGTAAGCCTCTTGTGCGCCGGGCCGGCCCACCACCTCGAAGGTCGGGTTCGGGATGTAGTCCGAGATCACGTTGCGCACCGCGATCTTGGTGCGCCCGTTCACCTGGACGTACTTGACGAGCCCTTCGTACTCCTTCGGCAGGAATTTGGTGAACGCGTCCGTCGTTTCGTACATGTGGTTGTCGGCGTCGAACACCGGAAAGTCGACAACGGTGCTGGGCATGACCACCTCCGAGGACCTAGGGTCAGTTTTCAACTTCGACGTCAATATTATCGGATCACGCTCGGGAAGGCCAGCCGTCCTGCGGGCCCCGAAGAGCAGGTGACGCCGCCCCGCAATTGACGCCGTGAGCGGGGAATTCGCTACCCGACGCCCGGGACGGGGTCCGGTTGGGGGGCCGGCGGCGCCGCGGCACCAGCCGACGGTTGCCGCACCGGGCCGCTTCGCACGATCGCCCGCTCGTCCGCGCCCAGATAGCTGGCGATGACCTTGGGGTCGTTGCGGACCTGCGCCGGGGCGCCCTCCGCGATGACGCAGCCGGCCTCCAGGCAGTACACGCGGTCCGAGACCCCCATGATCAGCGGCATGTCGTGTTCGATCAGGAGCACCGACGCCGCCAACTCCTTCTGCACCGTCTTGACCAGTGGGCCGAAGGCCTCGGTCTCGCGCTGGGCCAGCCCCGCCGTCGGTTCGTCGAGACACAGGATCCTTGGCGTTGAGCGCGAGGAGGCCTGCAAGCTCCACCACCCGGCGCGTGCCTGTCGAGAGGTCGCTCACGTAGTGGTCGCGGTAACCCTCGAGTCCGAGGAATGCGACGAGTTCGGAGACCTCGGTGAGCGCGGCGCGGACGTGGCGGCGCGAGCGGGGCAAACCGAGGGCGGTGGACAACATGCCGGCACGTCCCTTCGCCTCGAGCGCTACCAGCAGGGTCTCGTTGACCGTCAGCTCCGGGAACAAGGTTGCGGCCTGGAACGTACGCCCGAGTCCGAGCGAAGCGCGATAGCCCGGTGTCCGTCCCGCCACCTCCTCCCCGAGCAGCGACACCGAGCCAGTCGCGCTCACGAACCCGCCGATGGCGTTCATCATGGTCGATTTGCCGGCCCCGTTGGCGCCGATCAGGCCCACGATCTCGCCGCTCCCGACGTGCAGTGTCGCGCCGTCGACGGCCGCGATCCCGCCGAAGTGCACGCGGAGGTCCGACACGGCGAGAACGTGATTACCGCGGATCTGCGGCGCTGCCGGCGCCTGCCGCACGGCGGCGGGGTAGGCGCGACGTTCCGGTGCCGCGCGCTCGCCGACCCGTCGATCCGCCCAGGCCAAGATGGCGTCTCGGGTCGCGTAGGTGACCTGGTTGAGCCCGCGGGGGAAGTAGAGCAGGACGACGAGGAGCCCGAGGCTCGAACTGAGCAATCCGAGCAGTTGGTTGTTGGGCGCGATGGCCGGTATCCCGATGACGAAGATCGCGCCGATGAGCGCGCCGCTCACCGACCCCATTCCACCGATAACCACCATTGCGACGAGGTTCAGCGAGTCATTGACCAAGAAGAAGCTCTCAGTGAACGCGATGTTGGCGAACGCCCCCGCGAGAAGCGACCCTCCGAGGCCGGCCAGGGCACCGGCCAACGAGAAGGCTTGGAGCTTCACCCGCACCGTGGGCACCGTGTACGCCGCCGCCGCCGTCTCGTTGTCCCGGACCGCCTTGATGGTGCGCCCCACCCCGCTGTCGCGGAAGCGGCTGAGAACGAGGAGCACCAGAGCCAACGCGACCAGGACGACGTAGTAGTACGCGCGCTGACCCGGGAAGGACAGGAACCCCAGTTTCCCCGGGGGGAACGCGACGTTCGCGCCGTCCGGCGAGTCGCCCGTGAAGAACGGGAGGAAATAGAAGTACTGCTGGGCCGTCAGCGCGAACACGTACGTGACAACGGCGAGATAGAGGCCGCGGACCCGCAGCGAGCCAATGCCGATCGCCAGTGCGAGAAGGGCAGACGCCACGGTTGTCGCCGCGATCGCCACCCAGAACGGGACGCCGCTGTTGACGAGGCGAGCCGCGAAGAGGGCGGCCAGTCCGGCGAAGGCCATCTGACCCAGCGAGAGCTGGCCGAGCCACCCCGTCAGCACGGTCAGCGAGGAGGCGCAGATGGCGAAGGCCAGGACCGCGGTGTACAGCTGCTGGCGCGAGGGCTCTGTCACGACGACGGGCAAGACGACGGCGAGGAGGCCGAGCAAGAGGATGCCGCCCTTGTCGATGTTGCGGGCCCACCAGATGGCGCGCAGACGCTCGGGGATGGGTTGCGCACGCGGGCTGAACGCGAACACCTGCGAGTCCTCGCCCTCACGCTTCGCGAAGATCACGGCGACGAAGACGGCGATGAACAGCAGAAGGTCGGTGACGCCAGGAACGGCGATGAAGTTGTACGTCAACACGCTCTGGACGACCCCGATGACGATCGCAGCGATGACGGTGAGCCGGAACGACCGCATGCCTCCGATGACGGCCGCCGCAAGTGCCTCGGAGAGCGTCTGTGGCCCCAAGGTGGCCAAGCCGGCCGCGGTAGAGGTCTCTCCGGCGATGAGCACCACGGAGAGCGTGGACAGACCGGCCGCCAGGGCCCACACCATGGTCGAGACCAACTTGGGCGAAATGGCGGACAACCGGGCGAGCGACGGGTTGGTCGCACACGCCTTGACCGTCTTCCCGACCATGGTGCGGTCCAGGAACCACATGAGGGCGGCCACCGTGAGGGGCACCAGGATCAGGACGGCGAGATCCGCGCCCCGCACGCTCACACCGGCGATCGTCCACGTGCCGTTGAACGCAGTCGGGAAGTGGGCGCTCGAGTTCGCGGGCGAAGGAATCTCGATGGCGATCGCCTGGGCAACGCCCGCGATGCCGATGGTGGACACCAACACGACGACCCGGGGTGCGTTCTTCAGACGGCGGATGACCGTCATCTCCACGGCGGCCCCGAACGCCAGGCCGATCGCCAGGGCGATCACCAGGGCGAGCCAGAAGGGGACGTTGTACTGGAGGACGAGCAGCGACAGGGTCACCGCCCCCACGACGCCCATGTTCCCGACAGCGAAATTGATGATCCTCGTTGCCCGGTAGACGAGGACGACTCCGACCGCGATGACCGCGATGGCGAGTCCTTGGATCACACCGTCATACACGATCTGCCAGTTGACCCAGCTGACCGCAAGCATCACACACTCACCTCGCCACCCAGGAAGACGGCGCGAGCAAGGTCGTCCCGCTCCATCAGGTCCGCCATCGGACCCTCGAAGCGCACCTGACCTTTCTCAAGGAAGACGGCCCGGTCCGCGATCGCCGCGGCCACGTTGAGGGACTGCTCCACGATGATCATGGTCACGCCTTCCGTCTTCAGGCGGGCGACGACGTCGATGAGCTCCTGGACGACGATCGGCGCGAGACCGAGCGACAGCTCGTCGATCATCAGGACCTCAGGCTCGTGCAAGAGGGCGATGGCCAGGGCCAGCATCTGCTGCTGCCCTCCCGACAGCGTCGGCACGCGCCGGCCCTTTGCCCCCTTGAGCGCGGGGAACAGCTCGAAGACGCGCTCCATGCGACGACGGAGGTCCGCCCGGTCCCGCCGGTAGGCGAAGCCGCCCATCTCCAAGTTCTCCGTGATCGTCATTTCGCGGAACACCCCTTGGCCGCCCGGAAGCAGGTGGATGCCGAGGCGGGAGCGCTGCTCGGGCGTGGCGAAGGTGATGGTGCGGCCGTTCAGGCGGACCACGCCGCGGTCGGAGGTAACCAGGCCAGCGGCTACTCGCAGCGCGGTGGACTTCCCCGCGCCGTTGGTGCCGAGCAATGCCAGCACCTCGCCCCGGCGAACCTCGAAGGCGACTCCGAAGAGCACCTGGACGGGGCCATAGCTGAAGTCGACGTTGTTCAGCTGGAGCACCGGGATGGCATGAGGATTGGTTGCCTGCCGCCGGTGTTCCTCGAGCTCCTCCTGCAGTTCCACCACCACGAGGGAGAGGTCGTTGCGGATGAAGTGGCTGCCTCGCATGATCATGAGCCCGCCGATGATGGTGGTGGGGATGATCACGATGAGGACGGCGGCGCGTGGGCCGAAGGCCTGGTCGAGGGCGGCCGAAAGAACGGCGCCGCCCGTGGCACCGATGAAGAACAGGTAGATGCCTCCCACTGCGGTCGTCAAGCCGCGCAGGTGGTACGGGGCCACCGACGTGAGCACGGGTCCGACCATGGAGAACGCGCTGAGGTACAAGGCCGTGACGGCCACACTGAAGACCGCCCAGAGCACCGCGTCGGGCATGAAGTACTGAATCGGGACCAGGATGGCGACGGGCAGGATGATCTTGCCGATGAGGGCGAGCGCCTGGGCCGGGTCGCGGCGGTAGAGGCGGTCGTAGTAGCGACCCACGAAGGGCAGCACCACCACGACGCCCAAGGAGCCGATGGTGCCGATCAGCCCGCGCCGGAACGCGTCGAGCCCGTACTCCTGCTGCAGGAACAGATTGCCCAAGACCGGCGCGGTGAAGAGGCCGAAACCCATGGCCGAGAAAGCGATGAGGCACATCTTTATGGTGCGGATCTTCAGGACGCGGGCGAACGCCGACTCGAGCGAGGGAGGGACGGGTTGAGTGTCGCCGATCACCTCGCCCAGGACGTCGAGCTTCTCGTGCTGGCCCCGCGGTGGCTCACGCAGGCGAAAGGCGATGGCAGCTACGGCCACGATTGGTACCGCCAGGATGTAGAAGCTCCAGCGCCACCCGTTGGGACCTCCCACCACGGTGGCGATGGTCCCGACCAGTATCGGGCTCAGCGCGGTAGCGATGCCTGTCGCGATCCCCATCGCCGCGTAGATGCGCCCGCGCAGGCTGATCGGGTAGGTGTCCGCGAGGAGCGACCCGTGCACCGACTGCGTGGAGGCTTGCGATACGCCAGCGCCGAATCGGGCGAGGAAGAAGAGGAAGATGGTCGTCGCCATTCCGGACAGGAACACCATGACGCCGAAGAACAGGGTCGCCAACCCGACGATGGGGCCGCGCTTGAAATGGTCGGCCAGCCAACCCATGGGCAGGACACCCAGCACGAGGAACGCACCCGAGATGCCGGCGACGAAGACGACGACGCCGGAGCTCGCGTGGAACGACGAGCGGATGTTCGGTGCGAGGACGCTCAAGCCGGAGCTCTGGAGGTTGTCGAGCGCAACGATGACGGCCAGGACCGTGAAGGTCGACACCCCGAACTTGCGAAGCCCGTCGCGCAGGGAGGTGCGCTCCTCGCGGGTACCGGGCAGGAGGTCCTCGGGGAGCAATACGTCCCCGCGCGACTTGGCGGCGGCGTGACGCTCCTGGGCGGTGTCGGAGAGCAGGCGCGCCGAGCGCGGCGGGACTCTCGGTGACGGCGGGGGCGGGCGTCCCCGCGGACGCGGACCCCGCTTCGCTCACCACCCCTCCAGCCGAGGCGTCACATCGCCCGCCCCCGGGCCCGTCCCTCCATCGGGCGCGGATGTTACGCCCATTCTTACGAACCGTCATTCACATTCTCGCCTCCGAGTGCCTGCCCTCGGGCGTCGATATCGTGGGCCGCCCCGGGTCTCGAGAGGAGTCGACGTGACCGATCCCTACGAACCGCGTCCCGAGCATCACTTCACATTCGGCTTGTGGACGGTGGGCAATCCCGGCCGCGACCCGTTCGGCGACGTTGTCCGCGCCGCGCTCGATCCGGTCGAGACGGTGCATCGGCTGGCCGAGCTCGGCGCATACGGCGTGGCCTTCCACGACAACGACCTGGTCCCCTACGGCTCCTCGCCCGAAGAGCGCCAGACTGTGCTCAAGCGGTTCCGGCACGCGCTGGAGGAGACCGGCATGAAGGTCCCGATGGCCACGACGAATCTCTTCTGGCGGCCGATCTTCAAAGAGGGGGCGTTCACCGCCAACGACCCCGACATCCGTCGGTTCGCGGTGCGCAAGACGTGCGAGGCGATGGAGCTGGGAGCGGAGCTCGGCGCCGAGGTCCACGTCATGTGGGGCGGGCGCGAGGGGGTCGAAGCGGACGCAGCCAAGGACGTCCGCGCCGCCCTCGACCGCTACAAGGAAGCGATGGACCTCTGTTGTGAACACATTCGCGCCGAGGGGCTGGGCCTGCGCATCGCGCTCGAGCCCAAGCCCAACGAGCCGCGTGGGGACATCTTGCTCCCGACCGTGGGGCACGCGCTCGCCTTCATCGGCGAGCTCGAGTGGCCCGAAATGGTCGGGCTGAACCCCGAGTTCGCCCACGAGACCATGAGCGGCCTGTCCTTCTCGCACGCCGTGGCGCAGACGTTGTGGCAGGGCAAGCTGTTCCACATCGATCTCAACGCGCAGCGGATCAGCAAGTTCGACCAGGATTTCCGGTTCGGCTCGGAGGGCGTCCGCGACGCCTTCTACGTGGTGCAGCTCCTGGAAGATTCCGGATGGGACGGCATGCGTCATTTCGACGCCCACCCCTATCGCACCGAGGACGGCGACGGCGTATGGGACTTCGCCCGCGGCTGCATGCGGACCTACCTGATCCTGGCCGAAAAGGCGGTCCGCTTCCGTGAGGACCCTGACATACAGGAGGCCCTGCGACTGGCGCAGGTGGATCGGCTGCGCCGTGCCCACCGCGCCGAACGGCCTCCACGAAGTCCTGGCCACCGAAGTAGACGAAGAGGCCCTGGCCTCCCAGGGCTACGGCCATGAGCGGCTGGATCAGCTCGTCACGGAGCTCCTGCTCGGGATCCGCTAGTGCCGCTCGTGGCCGGGGTGGACTCGTCCACCACCGCGTGCAAGGTCGAGGTACGTGACGTCGAGACCGGTGCCGTCGTCGCTTCGGGCCGCGCGCCCCACCCCGCCTCCACTCCGCCGCGCAGCGAACAGGACCCACGCGACTGGGCGGCCGCGTTCGACACCGCCTGTGCCGAAGCGGATGTCCTAGCGACACACAGGCCCGCGGCGCTCTCCGTCGCGGCGCAGCAACACGGCATGGTGGTGCTCGACGCCGGCGGCCGGGTGCTACGGCCCGCCAAGCTCTGGAACGACACCGAGTCGGCGCCCGACGCCGACGCGCTCGTCGCCACTCTCCCCGGCGGCGCACCCGCGTGGGCCGTGGCCTGCGGCAGCGTCCCCACCGCCGCCTTCACGATCTCGAAACTCCGCTGGCTCCGGCGCTGCGAGCCCGACGCGTGGCGCCGTACGTCCGCCGTGTTGCTGCCACACGACTGGCTGACCTTCCGCCTGACCGCACGCCGGACCACCGACCGGGGCGACGCGTCGGGCACGGGGTACTGGTCCCCCGGCGACGGCGTGTACCGCGACGACCTCCTCGCCCTCGTCGGCGACGAGGTCGACTGGAGCACCGCGCTCCCGGAGGTGCGGGCGCCCGACGAACCGGCTGGCGAGTGGGCCGACACGGGGATCGCTGTCGGCGCCGGGACCGGCGACAACATGGCCACGGCGCTTGCGCTGGCGTTGCGCCCCGGTGACCTCGTCCTCAGCTTCGGCACCAGCGGCACGGCCTTCACGGTGCGAGAGGAGCCGGCCGCCGATCCCACAGGCACCGTGGCGGGCTTCGCCGACGCGACCGGACGCTTCCTGCCGTTGGTCTGCACCATGAACGCCTCCAAGGTCACCGATGCCGCGGCGCGGCTGCTCGGCGTGGACCACGACCGATTCGACGCGCTCGCCCTGGCCGCGCCCGCCGGATCGGGCGGGCTCGTGCTGGTGCCGTTCCTCGACGGAGAGAGGACGCCCAACCGGCCATACGCCGCGGGATGCTGGCTGGATTGCGCAGCGACGTCGGACCGGAGCAGCTCGCCCGCGCCGCGGTCGAAGGGGTGGTGTGCAATCTGTTGGCCGGAGCCGAGTCGCTCGGACCGACCGACGGGCGCGTCTTCCTGGTCGGAGGTGCGGCGCGCAGCGCCGCCTATCGGCAGGTGGTCGCCGACCTGACCGGCCGACCCGTCCAGGTGCCTTCGGCACCTGAACTCGTGGCCGCGGGTGCCGCGGTTCAAGCCGCCGCACTTCATCTCCGGTGCGACTTCGCTGCGGTGACCGAAGCCTGGGGCCTCTGTGACGGAACCATCGTCGAGCCCGATCCGACGCACGACGAGTTGACCGTGCGCGCCGCCTACGCGGCCGCGGTGGCGCGGTTCCGCGTGACGCCGACTGCACGCGGAGGACGGGCACAGCGAGAGGAGGTCCGACGTGGCGACCTACGTGCTGGTCCACGGCGGCGGACACGGCGGATGGTGTTACCGGCGCGTGGCGCGGCTCCTCCAATCGGAGGGTCACGAGGTCTTCACTCCGACGCTGACCGGTCTCGGGGAGCGGGCCCATCTCCTCGACGACCGGGTGGACCTCAACCGGCACATCGAGGACGTCGTGGCCGTGTTGCACTACCAGGACCTGCGCGACGTGATCCTCGTCGGCCACAGCTACGGGGGCATGGTCATCACCGGGGTCGCCGACCGGGCGACCGACCGCATCGGCAAGCTCGTCTTCCTCGACGCCGCCAATCCGGTCAACGGCCAGTCGCTGGTCGACGTCTCTGGTCCCATCATCGAGGCCGTCCGTCCCATGGGCACCGTCGTCGACGGAATGGAGCTCGTCTTGCTGCCCGGTCCCGAGGCGGGGCTCCTCTATGGGGTGACGGACCCGGACGACCTGGCCTTCATGGCCGATCGACTTACCCCCCACCCTTGGGCGTGCTTCGCGCAACGGCTGGAGCTCACCAACGAGGACGCGTTGTGGGCGATCCCGCAGTACCACATCGTCTGCACCTCGACCCTGGCGACTCGGGACCGCGGACTGATGGACCGGGCCCGCGCCGAAGGCCGGCTCTGGGACATCGACACCGGGCACGACCTGATGCTGACCGAGCCGCAGAAGACGGCTGACGCGTTGCACCAGGTCTCGGCAGCCTGATACCTCTCGACGCCGTCGGTCGTGTATGTATTGGGGGCTGCGGCAGGCACCGCAGCGAGCGATCGGGCTGACGCCCAGGGGGTGGACATGCTGTGAGGTTCCGGGAGAAGGGCATGCAGCACGACCGGTCGCACGGGCGTATGGGCCGGCTCGGCCTCTCCCTGCTCGCGACGGCGGGCACGGCCACGGTGGTCGGACTGGTCGACGGGAGCGCCGCGGGAGCGGCCACGTCGGGCGCACCGCTCACCATCGTCGTGATCACCTCCCTCACCGGGCCGGGTTCCTCTGAGTTCGCCAACACCCCTCCCGGCGTCAACGCCCGCGTCGCATTGCAGAACGCCGAGGGTGGGGTGAACGGGCACAGGCTGCAGGTCACCATCCTCGACGACCAGACGAGCCCTGCCCAGATCCAGACGGCGGTGCAGGACGCCATGTCCAAGAACCCCGTCGGCATCGTCTCCATCAGCCCGCTGTTCTTCCTCGCCGCCAAGTACCCGAACCAGGCCGGCATCCCGGTCACCGGTGGCTTCTTCGATGGACCGGAGTGGGGCACGCCGCCGTACCAGTCCAACATGTTCGCGGCCGACGTCGGCAGCCTCGACCCCAAGTACCCCGTCAACACGGCCATCGGCTCGTTCATGAAGACACACGGCGGGACCGTCCTCTGCTCGTACGGCTACGGCATCTCGCCGTCGTCGACCCGGTCCGCCATCGGTACGGCGGACTCCTTCCAGCACGCCGGGGGCAAGGTGGGCGTGCTGGACACCTCTCTCCCCTTCGGCACCGTCAACATGACGACGCCGGCACTGGTGGCCAAGCAGAAGGGCTGTAACGCGTACTACGCGGGCCTCGACGACAATTCGAATTTCGCCCTCGCCACCGCTCTCAAGCAAGACGGTGTCAAGCCCAAAGCGGTCGTGTTCCCCACCGGCTTCGAGCCCAGCGTCGTCGGCGGCCCTGCGTGGAACGCGCTGCAGGGTGGGTACTTCGAAACCGAGTTCCGTCCCTTCCAGCTGCCGAACGCCGGCACCCGGCAGATGCAAGCCGCGCTGGAGAAGTACGAGCACTTCAGCTCCAGCCAGTTTCCGACCTTCAACCAGTACGAGGGCTGGTTGGGAGTCGACCTGATGATCAAGGGGCTCGAGGGGGCAGGCTCGAACCCGACGCATGCTTCGCTCATCCACGCGCTGCGCAACATCACGTCCTACAACGCCAACGGGCTGCTGCCGGAGAACCTCGACTACGCCACCGACTTCGGGAAGGACCTCCCGAAGACCTGCGGCTGGTACATGATCGCCGAAAAGAGCGGTTTCGCCCCGGTGTCCAGCCAGACCTTCTGCGGCACGGACATCCCCGGCACGACGACGGTCGGCGGCTGAGGCACCGCCGCAAGGCGCGAGAGGCCCGTCAGTCCTCCTGGCCCCGTCAGTCCTCCTGTAGGGAGATGGCGTTCTTGGGGCAGGTCCGCACGGCCTCCATCACCTTCTCGCGCAGCTCCTCGGGAGGGTGCTCGTCCAGCACGTAGAGGTTGTCGTCGTCGCGGACCTCGAACACCTGCGGCAGGATGCCCATGCACAGGGCATTGCTCTCACACAGGTCGTAGTCGACGACGACACGCATGGGAAACGCACCTTTCTCGCAGCGAACGGAGACAGGCCGATGTTAGGGCGTTCGCCGGGGCCGGTCTCCCTCCAGCCGGCACAGCAGTCCCTCCACGAAGGCGAGCGTTTCCGCGTGACCGGTCGTCATGCCCAGCGTCTCGTGCTCTATGACCAGGACCCTCGACAGGCTCGTGAGCAGCACACTGCACACGAGGGGCGGGAGTTCGTCCGCACGCACTCCGTAGCGCTCGAACACGGCTTCCAGCCCCCGGCGCAGTTCGGAACGATACCGTTCGGCCGATGCCGCCAGCTCGGCGCGGATGTCCTTGCGGTGATTGGCCAGGGCCGTGAACTCCATGGTCAGGGCGTTGCCTCGGGGGTCCCGGCTCAATTCCCACACCGCCCACAGCGGCTGCTCGGATTCGAAGGCACGGGCTTGCCGCTCCAGCCCCTGCTCCGCCCGGCGCCGGAACAAGGCGAGGAAGAGGTCGTCCATGGTGCGGAAGTAGTAGTGGACGAGCTGCGGCTTCAGACCGGCGGCGGCGGCGACACGGCGTGACGTGACGGCGGCGTACCCCTCTTCGAGCATCAGCTTCTCCGCCGCGTCGAGCAGGACGGCGCGGGTCTTCGACGTCTCGGCGCCGATCCGGCGGGGCGTGGTCACGCTCAGATGTACATGCCCCCGTTCACACCGATCACCTGTCCGGTGATGTAGGCCGCCTGTTCGGAGCACAAGAACGCGCAGGCGGCCGCAATGTCGTCGGGCGTTCCCGCTCGTCCGAGCGGGACCATCCGCGCCATGACGTCCACGCTCGGGACGTGGCCGCTCTCCTCTCCCTTGCGGGCCATCGGAGTGTCGACGATGGTCGGGGGGATCGTGTTGGCGGTGATGCCGTGCCCCGCCAGCTCACGGGCGAAGGCCCTTGTGAGGCCGATCACCCCGCCCTTCGACGCGACGTAGTGCGTCATGTTCGGCGCACCCGATTGGGCACTCGACGAGGAGATGGTCACGATGCGACCCCATCCGGCTGCGACCATGTCGGGCACGGCCAGCTGCACGCAGGTGAACGTCCCGGTCAGGTTCACGGCGATCACGCGGTCCCACCGCCCCGGCGAGATCTCGGTCACCGGGTCGAAGGCCTCCACCCCGGCGCTCGTGACGACGATGGTCAGCGGCCCTAACTGCTCCCGAATGGAGGCGTACGCCCGCTCGACCGCGCTCCGGTCGGCGACATCGACCAGGTGGGAGACGCAGCGGTGGCCTTGGGACGACAGGTCGTCGGCCGCCGCACGCGCGCCGTCGCCGTCCGCGTCGAGGAGCGCCACGGCGTGTCCGTCGGCAGCCAGGTGCCGGGCGATGCCCAGGCCGATGCCCGAAGCAGCACCCGTGACGACGGCGACCCGTTCGCTCATGCCGCAGCCTCCGCACGGGTGAATTCGAGGTGCAGCTCGCTCAGACCCCGCAGCACCCACGTCGGTTCGTAGTCGAAACGGCGGGCTCCGGGCGGTCCGTGGCGTTCCTCCGACAACCGGATGTCGCGCATGCGCTGCAGGATGCGCTCTATGCTCACCCGCCCCTCCACCCGGGCCAGCGGTCCGCCGGGACAGGCGTGCGGGCCCCGCCCGAACGCGATGTGGACCTTGGCGTTGGGTCGGTCGATCCGGAACTCGTCGGGGGACTCGAACAAGCGGGGGTCGCGGTTGGCCGCACCGTTGAGGAGCATGACGGGGGTGCCGGCGGCGATGTCCACACCGGCGACGGTCGCCGGGCGGCGGGCCAGGCGGAAGTCCGCCTTCACCGGGCTCTCTATCCGCAAGGCCTCTTCAATGAACCCTGGGATGCGGTCGCTGTGCGCCCGCAGCTCGTCCTGGAGCTCGGGGTACTCGCACAGGTATTTCAGCCCGACGGCGAGCAGCCGTGCGGTCGTCTCTTGCCCCGCGGCGAAGAGGAACGTCGCCGTGCGCACGACGTTGGTGACGTCGGGCGTCGACCCGTCGGGATAGGTGGCGAGCGCCAGGTCGGTGAGCACGTCGTTGCGCGGCTCGCGCCGACGGTCCTCGATGTACTGCGAGAACCAGTCGTCCAGCCAGTCGAGGGCATTGGACGCCATGCCCTTCCCCTCGGCGCCGATCTTGCCGGGCGACCCGGCGAGGCCGAATCCGTCCCGGAACCGCGCATGATCCGCTTCGGGCACCCCGAGGACGTCGGCCACGACGAGCATGGCGAAGGGTTGGGTGTAGGCACGGATGAACTCGCAGCGGCCGTCGGCGATGAACTCGTCGATCTGCCGGTCGGCCAGGCCCCACATGAACGCCTCGTTCTCCCTCAGACGCTTCGGCGTGAGAAGGCGCATGATCAGCGATCGCTCACGCGTGTGCGCGGGCGCGTCCATCGTCACCATGTGCTCGAACATCGGGAGCTGGTCCCGGTAGTGCTCGATGATTGCTCCGACGTCGTTTCCCTGGAGCGGCACCGGGAACGTCGCGAACGGGCCAATGACCGAGTTGCACGAGGAGAAGCCCTCGGGGTTCAGGTAGATCTCGGAGGCCTCCTCGTACCCGGAGACCGCGACCACGCCGTGGTGGGCCGTGGGCAGGACCGGGCACTGCGACCGCAGGTGCTCGTAGTACGGGTAGGGGTCCTCCAAGAGGGTCTCGTCGGAGAAGAAATCGACCGAGTCGTAGTCCGCCATGGCAGCTCCGTTCCGTGGCTCGCCGGCTGCTGGGCACCTGCTCAGCAGGATGCTGTGCGAGTGCTTAGCACCCGGGACGAGCGGGCGTCAATGCAGCCAAGCGTCGGCGGCGGTCAGAGGGGGATGCCGAGCCGACGGCAGGTGTCACGCCACCTCGTCGAAGATGGAAGCCGGGACGATGAACGGCTCCGTCGCCGAGGCGTCGTCGATGTGGGAGCCGAGGTCGTCGGCGGTGGGCACGCCCCCGCGGTCTGCGGTCCAGCCGGGGCCCAGACCGACGAAGACGCGGGCGAAGCGGCCCGCGTCCGGACCCACCCTCTTGACGTCGACCGCTCGTCCCACGATCACGGTGGTGAGAATGCGAACCGGCCGAGGCTCTCGGTTTCCTCGCGGGCGTCCATCCGTCAACGCCGAACCGCCGCGCCGCGCAATACGGTGTCGCGTGCCAGGGCTTGCGCGGCACGCGCACCGGCCGTGCGCACGGGCGCGCCCGCACCCCAGATCGCTTCCAAAACGCAACGGGCGCGGATGTCGGCTGTGCCGCCGTCGAGGTGGATCTCGCCGGCCCGCGTACCGGACGAGAGGACTTCTTTGACGTGACGGAGCTGCGTGGGGTGGGACACGCCGAGGGTGAGCGAGGTCGGGGTGCTCGGCGGTGACTGTCGCATCCAGGCCAGCGTGATCCGCACCTCGTCCCTGAAGCGGTACAGGACGTTGATCGCGACCCACATCAGTGCGTCGAGCTTCGAGAGTGGCGAGGAGCTCGCACGCACGACCGCGTCCCACGCGGACCCGACCTTGTCCGAGTACGAGGACATCAGGGTGACGAGAAGCTGGTCCTTCGAGCCGAGCAGCCGGTACACGGTGCCGGTGCTCATGTCGGCTGCGGCGGCGATGTCCCGCATGGTCGTCGCCTCGTAGCCGCGCCGGCCGAACTCGGCCCGCGCCACCGAAAGGAGATGGTTGAGCCGCGAGTCATCCTCGTGGTTGTGCCCGTCCCACTTGGCGATGGCCCTGCAGGCGACTCGAAAAGCGTCGGACCGGTCGAGCATGGTGTTGGACGGATTACCGTGGGCCACCCCGTGCAGGAGGATACCGATTCTCAAATCAGGCACGTGCTCACCCCCGGGCGTGACGTGGGAGACGCCCACCCCGACGTGCAGCATGCTCTGGCACAACCGGTCGGCAAGCAGGTCCAGGTCGATGCCGGGCCGAATGGAGTCCGACTGCCGGCTGGAGCTCAGGAGCTCGAGCATGGCCGCGTGGATCCCGGACGGTGCCTGCATCCCCTGCGCCAGCTCCTCGCCCGACACCACCGAGGGCTCGTACAGCGTGAGAAGGAGGGCCGCCCGGTGCTCAACGCCGCAGGCTGCGATCGCGCGGCCGAACTCGACGATCCGCTCCCCGGCCGGGCGAGGCACCGGCTCGTGCAGGGTGTCCAGGGCCTCCTTGGCGACGCGATCGAGGTCGTCGTGGTAGCGGTTGACGAGCTCGACGACGATCGCGTCCTTTGAATCGAAATGGTGGTAGAGGCTGCCCGGCAAAATGCCACAGGCGTCTGCGATCTCGGAGAGCGACGTGCGGTACCCAGAGGACGCGAAGAGCTTCGCTGCTGTCTGAAGAATCTCTTCTCTTCGGGCTCCTTGGGACGGCATTCGTGCGTATGGTAGCGGTGGCTTCGTTCAATCCTTGCGTGTCGGCAATGGCGGTCCTTCGCCATCACGGAGTTGGCGAAGCCCGAGGCGTAGCGCCCCGTCAGCACGTGGTTGACGAACTTGTCACTCGTGGCCGCGCTCTGCCCGCTCGACGCGTTCAACACGCTGAGCATGGTCTCCATGTCGAGGCCGGCGGCCACTCCGAAGGCGACGGCCTCGCTGGTGGCGGCGAGCGCGGTGGCCGACACGAAGTTGTTGGCCAGCTTGGGGGCTTGCGCCAGACCGGGGGTGTCGCCCACGCGGTGCCGACGCGGGCCATGTTGCCGAGGCCCACGAAGCCGACGGCCGCCACCGCTGTCCTCAGCCCTCCGTGGGCTCGGCGCGCACCTCTAGCAGCGCCCGCTTGGCCGAGAGCCCGGCCGGGCCGCCGCAGTAGGCCGCGATCTGGAACAGCAGCTCGTCGAGCTCGTCGTCGGTCACGCCTGTCCGCTCGTGGGCACCCGCGTGCATCTTGAATTCCTCCATCCGCCCCAGCGCCGCCGTCATGGCGAGCACGAGGAGGATGCGGTCGCGCGTGCTCAGCGCGCCGTCGCGCGCCCACACGCCCCACGCCATCGACGTCAGGTAGTCGGAGAACTCCCGCATCGCCGAGTTCGGATCGGCTGCCTGCGCGTCGACGTAGGCCTCGCCCATCAGGGCCCGGCGCAACGCCAGGGCCGCATCGAAGTTGTCGGGCGCGGGCGCGGTGCCCTCAGGCCCCCTTGTAGACGTGGCCGTCCTTCATAACGAACGACACGTCCTTGGTCACCTTGATGTCCTCCGACGGGTCGCTCGGCACGGCGATGACGTCGGCCAGGTAGCCCGGTGCCAGCCGGCCGAGGTCGTGCGCCCGCTCTATCAGGTCGGCGCTCGTCATTGTCGCCGCCTGCAGCGCCTGCATGGGCGTCATGCCGCGGTCGACCATGGCGATGAGCTCGTCGGCCTGCGTGCCGTGCGGGATGGCCGGAGCGTCGGAGCCGCAGGCGATCTTGACGCCCGCCTCGAGCGCCTTGCCGAACATGCGGCGCGCCTGGGGGAAGATCTCGGCCGCCTTCTTCTGCAGGATGGGGTGGATGCGGTCGACCGCCATGTGGTCGGCCAGCGCCGTGGTGCCGACGAGGAAGGTCCCCGTATCGGCCATCAGCTTGACGGTGTCGTCGGTGGCGAGCGACCCGTGCTCTATGCAGTCCACCCCCGCCCGGATGCAGGCCCGGATACCGGCGTCGCCGTGCGCGTGCGCCGCCACGCGCAGGCCGTTGCGGTGCGCCTCGTCCGCGATCGCCGCCAGCTCCTCGTCGGAATACTGCTGGCAGCCGGCCGCGCTGGAAAAGGACATGACGCCACCAGACGCCGAGACCTTGATGAGCTTGACCCCGTACTTGATCTGGTATCGCACCGCCTTGCGCACCTCGGCCACTCCGTTGGCGATCCCCTGCTCCACGCTCTGGGGCATGATCCCGGGCGCCAGCCCCTGGAACATCGTCGGGTCGAGGTGGCCCCCGGTCGGGGTGATGGCGTGGCCCGCCGGGAAGATGCGCGGGCCCGGGAACCAGCCGTTGTCGACGGCCTTCATCAGGTCGACATCGAGCACGAACCCCGCCGTGTAGACCATCAGGCCGAGGTTGCGCACGGTGGTGAAGCCGGCCATGAGCGTCGTGGCGCAGTTCACCGCGCCGCGGAGGGTCCGGTAGACGGGCGAGTCCTTCACGCCGTGCATCGGGTCGGGCAGGCCGTCCGGGCCGCCGGGTCCCCCGATCAGCATGTTGAGCTCCATGTCCATGAGGCCCGGCAGGAGCGTGACGTCGCCCAGGTCGAGCTCTGCCGCTGGGCTGGGGAGCTCCGACGCCTTCGGGTTCACGGCCACGATCTGGTCGCCGTCGACCACAATGACGGCGGGTGAGCGCACCGCACCTGTCTCGACGTCACACCACCGGTCGGCGCGCAGGATGGTCACCTCGCTCACCGTCTGACTCCTCTCCTCAGCGGATCGACTGGATGGGCTCGTCGCCGCTCATCGTCGTCCGGTGCATCTCGCGGGCGGACGAAGCGTCGTACGGCTGGACCCGGTGCATGACGCCCGTGTTGTCCCAGATGATCAGGTCGCCCACGGACCACTCGTGGCGGTAGACGCGGTCGGGCGTCGTCGCCCGGTCCAAGAGCGCGGCCAGCAAGCGCCGCCCCTCGTCCAGGTCCATGTCGACCACGTGGTCGGCCGTCGCCCCGATCACCAAGGAGCGCCGGCCCGAGCGGTGCTGCCACACGAGCGGGTGCTCTTTATCGGGCTTCTCGTGCCAGCGCGCCAGCAGCTCCGGGGTCGGGTCCGGGTGGACCCGGCGCTGACTTGACTCGAGCGTGTGCACCACGCGCAGGCCCTCGAAGTGCTCCTTCTCGTCGGAGCTCAGGTCGTCGTAGGCGGCGTAGGTGCTGGCGAACTCCGTCTCCCCGCCCTCGGGCGCGATCACGTGGCCGCTCAGCAGCGTCGCCTTGGTCGGCACGTCGTCCTGCGCGCCGTCGATGTGCCAGTGGAACGTTCCCAGCAACAGGTCCGCCGTGGCGGTCTTCGTCGGGTCGAGGCTGACCCGGTAGATCGTCGGCGGCTCGGCCGGCTCAGCCTTGCCGACGTCGTCGAGCCTCTTCGAGAACGCGACCTGGGTCCCGTCGTCGATGTGCAGGGAGCGGAAGACGAGGACGCCGTGCTCGTCGAGTGCTTCCTTGACCGCCGCCGGCAGCGTGTCGTCGCCCAGCAGCCGCTTTCGCTCCACGCCGAGGACCTCGGCCCCCACGGTGGCCCCGAGCTTCTCGACGACGAGGGAGGCGGTGGGGCTCATGCGCGGCTCACGGTGTTCACACGTACCACAGGCCGTTCACGTTGATCTGTTGCCCCGTGATGTAGCTCGCCTCCTCCGAGCACAGGAACGCGCACGTCGCGGCGATGTCGTCGGGCGTGCCGAGTCGGCCGAGCGGCGCCCGGGCGACGAGCTGCTCCTCGCTCCCCATGAGCCCCGCCTCCATCGGTCGGCGCATCATGGGCGTGTCGATGGCACCCGGAGGGATCGTGTTCACCGTGATGCCGAACGGGGCGAGATCGAGTGCGAGCGCCTTGGTCAATGCGATGACCCCGCCCTTCGATGCGACGTAGTGCGCCATCCGCCGGGTGCCCGATTGCGCGGAGGACGACGAGATGGTCACGACGCGCCCCCACTTCGACTCCATCATGTCGGGGACGGCCGCCTGCACGCAGTGGAACGTGCCGGTGAGGTTGACCGCCAGCATGCGCTCCCAGGCCACGGCGTCGATCTCGAGGAAGTCGACGAAGTCCTCTATGCCGGCGCTCGTGACCATGATTCCCACCGGTCCAACGAGATCGCTTCGGGCCCGGTCCAGCGCGGCCTCGACGGCGGCGCGGTCGCTGACGTCGACGGGGGCCGAGACGGCCCGGCCACCGTCGGCCTCCACCTCTTTGGCCACCTGCCCGGAGGCGTCGCCGTCGATGTCGAACACGGCGACCCGGTGGCCCAGCCGGGCGAGGTGGTGGCAGATGGCGCGTCCCATGCCGGACCCGCCGCCGGTGACCACCGCGAGCCGACTCACACCCGGCCCGCTCGCTTGCCCGGCTCCCATGGCGCAGCCTCCCATCGGAGCGCCGGCCCAGGCCGGGCGCGCGCTCGCTCTCGTCGGCCCTGTCGGCGCGAAATCGTGCCGGTAGAGTGGGCCGATGTTACGGAGAGTGCAAAATCCTGTCAACAGCCCCTAGCACTCAGCGATAGCCGGAAGTACCTTTATTGAGAATGATATTTCCGGCCGCCGTCCGCCGGGCGGACCTTTACCGGCGAGCCGGAATCTGCGCGCATCGACCAACGGACCAAGAAAGGAGCCGCGATGCGGATCGGGCTGCAGGTGAGCGCCGACCGGGGGCGCTACGCCACCAAGGTGGAGAAGCTCCAGGCCGACGCGCGCTGGGCGGACCAGGCCGGGCTGGACACGATCTGGACGCCGCAGATCCCCGACGAGTTCGACGTCATGGCCGCGGCGGTGCTCCTGGGCGCGGCCACGTCGCGCGTAGAGGTCGGGACCTCGGTCGTCCCGATCCAGCCCCGGCACCCGGTCGTGCTCGCGCAACAGGCGCTCTCGGCCCAGGCCGTCTGCGGGGGTCGCTTCACGCTCGGCATCGGGGTGTCCCACCACTGGATCATCAAAGACATGATGGGCCTGCCGTACGAGCGCCCGGCCAAGACGATGGGCTGCTACCTCGATGTCCTGGCGCCTGCCCTGGCCGGTCCCGGCCTCGTCGACGTGCAGAACGAGCTCTTCACCGTCCGCCAACCCTTCGACATCACCGACATCACGCCGACGCCGCTGATGATCGCGGCCCTCGGCTCGGTCATGCTGCGGCTGGCCGGCGAGCGTTCGTCCGGCACGGTGCTCTGGCTGGCCGACGAGCGCACCATCGCGTCGCACGTCGTGCCGACCATCACGAAAGCAGCCGCGACAGCCGGGCGGCCCGCCCCGCGGATCATGGCGGGGGTCCCCGTCTGCCTCTGTCGTGAGGACGAGGTGGACGCCGCGATCGAGCGCACCAACCGCACGCTGAGCGAGGTCGTGGCCTCGCCCAACTACGTCCACCTGATGGAGCACGGCGACGCCAAGTCCATCGGCGACGTGCTGATCTGCGGCAACGAGGCGGCCATGGAGAAGCGGATGCGGGGGTTCGCCGAGGCCGGCGTGACCGACCTGAACTGCCGGATCGTGGCGCTGGGCGAGAACCGGGACCAGATCAAGGCGTCGGCCGAGCGCACCCGGGAGTTCCTCGCTACGGTTGCCCCGGCGCTGCGGCAGACCGGCTGATCCTCGGCTTCAGACGAATTTGACCCTCTGGGCGAAGGAACTCCCGGGACAGCTCGAAGATCCCCTCCCGCAGTGCGCCGTCGTCGAAGTCCGCCACGAGCGGGTGTGTCACGGTGCTTCCGATGGCCGATGCCACCATCGCGACGCGCAGGCGCGTCGCTGCGTCGTTCTGTCCGCGTAGAAGGACGCCGAACAGCCTCGTCATGAACACCCGGTAGGGCGCGTAGGTGGCGAGGATGCGGATGATGGTGGGGTCGTGCTGGAGCGTGCTCACAATGCGCCGGCGCGCCACCGAGAGCTCAATGACCTGGCGGAGTAACGCGTCGCGCGCCTCCGGGCCCGGTGCATCCTTCGCCTCGGCCAACGCCTCCTCGAGCTTCGCCAGCTCGACCTCGACGGCCGCGATGACGATCCCCTCCTTCGTCTTGAACTGGTGATAAACGGCGGCCTTTGTCACACCGATGCGGTCGGCGATCATCTGCAGCGTTGTGGCGTCCACGCCGTGCTCGGCGAAGAGATCGATGGCCGCGACGGCGACGCGCCGTTGCGCGGCGCTGTAGGGCGTCGACCCCCAGGGGTGCTGGCCGGCGTCGACGATCGTGTCGGCCGTGGATGTCATCTGCCAGGAGGGTAGCCGGGGTTTGTCCCGGGCTAGCCGGCTGGCTACTCTGGGGAATAGCCGGTCGGCTACTCACGGCCGCGCGCAGTGGCCCCACGCTGACGGCAAGTCGCACTCACGCAATGAAGAGGAGAACCACGGTGCCCGATCCCGAGCCGACCACCGACCAGGACCAGGACCAGGAGTTCGACGAGTTCCTCGCGATCCGAAAGCCGGGCCACCACCTCGACGGGGAAGCCGTCGCCGACGAATTCGTCTCCATGCTCCGGGTCGACCTCAACAACTTCCCGAAGTTCCCGAGGATGGACGACAACGTCACCTACAAGAAGGCCGACCTCGACGTCCGCTACGAGTTGGGCCAGGACTCGGGCGCCGACCTGCCCGATTACAGCGGCCCCTACAAGGCCGACCTGCGTTACACCGACTTCTCCAACGAGTTCCTCGCCGACAAGGTGGTCCCGTGGAGCGAGGCCTACATGCAGCTGTGCGTCGACGGCTGGTTCGGCGAGATCTCCAAGCGCTTCGGGACCGACACGGCTGCCGAAATCGAGTGGACCGCCTGGATCGACCAGACCGCCCCCGAACTCGAGCGCATGAAGGGTGAGTTCCTGCCGGAAGGCACCGAGTACCGCGACCCCAACTCAACCGTCCCCGCCGACGCGCGGGCCACGACGCGGGTCGTCTACTTGGGCCTGTTCTCACCGCGCCCGGGTATGCAAGATCTCTCTAAGGAGCAGTTGGTCACCTGGATCCTCGGCTCCCACGAGTTCCTCCTGCAGACCATCGAGGCTTGGGGCACGCAAATCGTCGTGCGCGACGGACTCGACGAGATGTTCGACATCCAGTTCGCGTTGTGGGGCGACGTGGTCCTGCCGGGCGTGAAGAAGCTCAAGGAGCAGTACCTCGGCATAAGCGGCAACACGGTGGCGGACTGGATGAAGGACCTCCAGATGGACGCCACGTCCATGCCGGGCAAGGCGTTCGACCTGTCCTTTGAGATGCCGGAGCCCGACGTCGGCATCATGACCTTCAACCGCTGTGTCGCCGCCGACCAGTGGGAGCAGATGGGCCGGCCCGACATCCTCGAGAAGAACTGCCACTCGACCTGTCCCAAGTCGATGATCGTGACGACGAAGATGTACAACCCCAACATGAAGGTCGACATCCTCGCCATCCCGCCGCGCCGCGACGAGGGCGACGTGTGCTGTAAGTGGCGATTCAGTATGCGCGACGAGAGCGACCCCGAGTACGTGCCGGTGACGTTGACCTCGAAGAAGCAGCGCTCAGAGGGAGCGTGACGTCCTGAGTGTCTAGCGGGCGAGGATCCCGCCGGAGACGAACTCCCAGATTTGCTCCGCCGCCCGCGCCCCGTCGGGGCGCTCGGTGCCGCTGATGGTGGGCGCGTAGGCCGCGTTGAACATGATCGTCGACAGGATCAGGCCGGCCGCGCCCTCCGTCTCGAGTCCGGGGCGGACGACGCCCGCCTCGACCGCCTCGGCCAACACCTTCTCCAGCAGCGCCACCAGCGGGATGAAGGCCCGCTCGGCCTCGTCCTGGTGACCGGTGAGAAGCTCGTGGCTGAATTCGGCCATGACCGGCGTCGGGTTGTTCTTCGACGCCCGGCCCTTGGTGGCGGGCAGGCACAGGCGGAAGTACTCGACCACGAAGCGATGCAGTCGCTCGAGCGCGGTCGTCTCACGCGAAACCTGTTCCTCGAGACGGTCGGCCGTTGAGCGGATCGCCTCGTCGAAGAGGGCGAGGAGCAGCTCGTGCTTGCCGGCGAAGTACTGGTAGAAGCTGCGCAGGGACTGCCCCGACCGGTCCACGACTTCCTGGACGGTGAACTCCTTGCCCGACTCGGCGCTGGCAAGAAGCTCGAAACCGGCGTCGAGGAAACGCTGGACCCGCCCTTCGCTGCGCACCCGGGCCGAGTCGAGGGAACGTGCGACCGCCAGGTCCCGTCGCCGCACCGGCGCGTCGACGCCGGACTCCGCCGCGTTGCGGTTGTCCGAGGCCATTGCCGGAGTATAGAGCGGTTCCCCGATTTGAGAGCGTGACTCTCCCTGGGGCCGGACGAGTAAAGAAGATTTTTCGCCATATGGCTTCCAGGCCCGCGGAACCGGCGGCCGCAGCTCAGGGTCCGGCCAAGGTGCGATGCTTGGGGCTGCGCTGCCGGACGCCCTCCGATGAGACATCCTGGGTGGCGTAGGGAACTGCGCCGACCTCCGTTGTTCAGCGGCGGTCGAGCCCCGATCGGGGAGGCCAGTGTGGACGGGAGAAAAGGTGGTTGCAGTGCGGGTCGAGCACAGGCTTGTCAACATCACTTCCCACGTTGTCAGCTTCGAGGGCAGCGTGGGACTGATCGGCCTTTGCTCCTGTGGCGAGCTGGTCTCGGCTGAGGGCTACCGGACTCATGAGGTCACCACTGCGCTCAAGGATGCTTGGACGGGGCACGTCAACGCTGCCCTGACCGATGTTTCAGAGTGAGCCGACGATGACCGGGTGGGGCCGGGTAGAGGTGACCAGAGACCCCACTTGCCAGTAGGCGACTGAAGGAAATCTCGCTTCGCGCCAGCGGCTGTGGTCCACCAGCCGTCGAGTGCCGAACTTCGATTTCGTCTCCTGGGTTCTCGACCTCTGCTGAGTCGCCGAGGGAGGGGCTCAGCGTGTCCTCCACGTCGGCTGCGGCAATGGCATATATGGACGTGCGTTCGTCAAGCGACGACACCGAGGCCCGCGAGATCCGGCGGGTACTCCATCGCGAGGGCCTTCGTCGGGGTCACGAACAGCGTCTCGAACCTCCAGGAACTCCGAGACCTCGTGGAAGCAGCTGTCCGGCACGATCCAATCATCAGCCCCGCACTTCGATATGGAAGGCGGAGCGCTGCTCTCTTCAGCACCGACGACGTGGCCAGCGTGGCCGACCTCAATGAAGCTCGGGTGGACGTTCCTTGGTCGCAGGCCGTGAACGGTGGTCGGTGAGCTGGGCCGCAGCGGCAATGTCGACGGATGGTGAGCTCAGACTCAGTACTTGAGTGGGCGCCTTCGTTTGTCGATAAAGGCTGCCTCCGGATCGCCGGTAGCCGGCAGATCGTTGCGTTTCTGATCTTTGGGCTTCAGCCCAGAGCTGCTCTCCTCATGGGGGAGGTTCCTCTCCTATCGACCGGAAGATGCCGACGAACGGAAGCACACGCCACGCAGAGAAGCAGGCCGACTCCGAACAAGTAACGAAACCCCACGACGCCGAAAATCAGAGTAGCGACGGACACACCCCAGGCCAGCCGACCGGCGCCGAACTCGTCGCCACGTATGCGCCGCTGGAGCAGAACAGCCACGATGACAACTGCACTCAGGACCACGATCGTCAGCGTCACCTCGGACCCGGCGAACGCTTGCCCATACGTCTTGGTAGGTGGCACAACCGAGCCGGTCCTTGTCCACCTCGGCACTCGCGCGACGTGCACGAAAAAGCCCAAACCGAACTGGGCGACCGCCCAGGCGCCAGCGAGAACGAGGAACACGGTCGTGATCGGATCCAGCCGCCTCATCGAGCCCCCTTGGGTGCCTTTGCTTCTCGCACCGGCTGCCTCCGACACCGGGTCTCTGGGACACTCGGCTCGTGTGTGTTTAGGGGAGCGGATAGCTTCGCCTCATGAAACAGCCTGGGCCGCTCCTCGCCGCGGGAAGGGACGCGGACATCTTTGAGTACGGGCCTGGCCTGGTCCTCCGACGCTCCAGAGAAGGACGCTCCATGGCGCAGGAAGCCCGCACGATGGCCTACCTGCATCAGCAAGGCTACCCGGTTCCAGCGATCGAAGACTTGAGCGACGACGGCTCGGAACTCGTCATGGAGCGGATTGAGGGCAAGTCAATGGTTGACGCCATTGCAGCCGCCCCCTGGAGCATCCGACGCCACGCGAGGACTCTGGCAGATCTGCACGGCCAGCTCCACGAAATCGCGGCGCCCGTCTTCCTGCCTGACGCTCCAGTTGGTACGGGGGATCGGATCGTCCACATGGATCTACACCCCCTCAATGTCATGATCGGTGCCACGCGAGCGGTCGTCATCGACTGGACGGGCGCTTCGGCGGGCGACCCCCTGGTCGATGTCGGCTTGGCCTGGGTGCTGATGGCAGCGGGCCAGATTCCCGAAAGAAGACTGATGGCCGCCCTTCTCGGCTGGGGCAGGGCACTACTGGTGAACGGCTTTGTGTCACAGTTCGATCGCACTGAGGTGACCGCCCGGCTTCGTTCCCTCGTGGAATGGAAGGTGCAGGATCCGCACATGAGCCAGGCCGAGGTCTCGGGTATGTGGAGAGTCGTGGAGCGGGCGGAAGCGCGGGCCTGACGCCGTTTCTCGCTCGATGGGCTTTAAAGGTTACGGATCGCCGGGGTATGTGGTCGGGGTTGGACTCGGGTCATGCCCCGTCGTCTCATGAGCATTCAGATAGCCCTGCGCCGTCATGCAGCCCTTTGTCCAATCGGGGGCTGACGCGATGCCCCGAGGGACGGTGTTGCAGTCGTACCCCGGTGAGGTATGCCCGCCCTGTCCCAGCCCTGCTGATACGGCTTCAAAGGACTCGATGACCCGCAGCCCGTGAGGCTCAAGGAGAGTCCCACGCTGTCGACCAACGCCAAAGGAGGAAACAAGCGGCCACCGGACGATCGGGTTCGGGCGATTCTCAGCACCGCTCGATGAGACATCACCATGTAGGTCGACCACTCCCAAGTGCGACAGAGAACCGCTCGCCATTGGAGGGTAGAGCGCACGGGATGAGGCGGGCCCCGTCCATCGGGCCGGGAGGCGCTTTAGGAGCCGGAGTTATCCACGATCTGAGCGATCTCAACGAAGTCGATCTGAGGCGCCACGCCGTAGAGGCCGGTCACTCTCTTACGCACTTCGTCGCTAAAGAATCGCTCCGCAGCCTCCCTCGACTCCCAGACGTAGAAATTCCTAGCGCTCTGCCGGGCTTCATCGAACGTGAAAAACTTGAAACGCAAACCAGGCATCCCTCGAACATCGAGCGGGCCTTATCAGACACATTTACGATCCGTTCGCGATCGAAGTCACTGTCGTGTCGTTGATCGCTCCTTACGACACGCTGAACGGCTTACTCGCCGTAGTGATCAACCGAAAGGCCTGATACGAAGCCTTTGTCTGATAGTTCGAGTACACGAGGCCGTCTCCGAATCCGTCGTCGAAGACGCGCTCGCCGTTTGCACCGGGAGGTGGTGTTTGGACGGGGCTTGGATCGACAGCTGATTGCCGATCCCCCGCCCGGGGCTGGTCACGACCGAGGATCGGATGATCCCCCCACCGCTGGGTAAACGAACTGTCGCATATTGCCCGGCTGGTGGCGTACGTGGCCACCCTGAGCATGGGTGGTTCACCCAGCACCGGCTGAAACTCCGACAGGGCGCGGACGGAGAGCCTTGCCTACGGCGAGATCGGGATTGACCATGCGTTCAGACGAGGGTCTGCTCCCTCCGAGTATCCATCCCTTTTTCGTGAGAAGGTCGGGCGACTGAAAAAGGAGAGCTGGATGAGCGATATTCAGATACCGAGGCCGGTCAAAACACACCACCACATTGGCCAAGCCATCAGTGTTCGCGGGTTGCGAGCCGAGGTAGACAGAGCCGACGGAATTAACGCCAAGATTGCCGTCTTCCTCACCAACATCGTTGGATCGATGTGGTGCGCTTATGTGTTTGCGGTCATCGCTTTGATCGGATTACCGCCAGCATTGAAGCCGGGCGGTGAGGGGATAATCGCGTGGATCGCACAAACGTTCCTTCAATTGGTGCTGCTGTCGGTGATCATGGTCGGCCAGAATGTGCAGAGTGTTGCAAGCGATGTCCGATCACAGCACACCTACGATGACACCGTTCAGATCCTCGATCGGCTTGACATCCACACCGAAGGTGGGCTCAAGGATCTCGCCGATCGAATCGACACATTGGAAATCGCCGTGAAGCACCAGGGACCATGACCGTGTAGCGACAGCTGGGTCGTTCGGACTGTCGATCATCTGCCTGTCGCGGCTCGATGGCCGAAATGAATAAGTCATGTGTTCTAGCAACCGCACCAATGCCGCCGTCGTCCCATGGTCGGCCTACGCAGAAGAAGTGGTGCTTGGACGCCCGTCGAAAGACCGCCAGACCATGAAACGGATTACGGAGTCCGACCTCTCGACGCCGAGGTAAACCGGGCCTAGGCTGCCGTCCAGAATCCTGCGAGTGTGAATGACGGCACCTCAAGCACTCGGAAGGGGGATGCCATGCTTAGTATCCGCCGGTTCACCCGATTGGGTAGTGCTGGGGCACTCCTCGTGACTGTCGTAGGACTCGGCGCAATCGTGGCGAGCCCTCCTGCCTGGGCCAGCGATTTATCCTGGTCCGTAGTCCCTACTCCCAACCCGGCCTCCTCACCGAACGACAACCTTCCTGGAGTGGCGTGCACGAGTACCTCCGACTGCTGGGCCGTCGGTTCCGCCAGCAGTGGTAATGCTCTCTCTCAGACCCTGGCAGAACACTGGAACGGCAGCGCCTGGTCCATCGTCCCCACCCCCAATGCGAGCAATTCTCAAGAGAACTCTCTCAATGGGGTGGCGTGCGTGAGCGCCTCCGATTGCTGGGCAGTCGGCTCTTCCGAGGTGAGTGGCTTCGTTGCCGATACGCTGGCCGAACACTGGAACGGCAGCGCCTGGTCGATCGTCACCACACCCAACCCGAGTCCTGACACTGCAAACCAGCTCTTTGGAGTGGCGTGCGTGAGCGCCTCCGATTGCTGGGCAGTCGGCGTCGACGACGGTCCGAACCTAACGCTGGCCGAACACTGGAATGGCAGCGCCTGGTCGATCGTCACGACACCCAACCCGAGTACCTCAGTGAACAACCTTTCTGCGGTGGCGTGCACCGGTACCTCAGACTGTTGGGCTGTCGGCTTCGCGGGCGCAGGTCTCTTGGTCAACACCCTGGCTGAACACTGGAATGGCAGTGCTTGGTCGACCGTCACTACACCCAACCCGAGTTCAAGCGGCTTCACAACTCTCGATGGAGTGGTGTGCGTCAGCGCTTCGGACTGCTGGGCTGTCGGCGAATCTGGCAGCTACACCTCGACCTTGGCTGAGCAGTGGAACGGCAATAACTGGTCCATCGTGACCACTCCTAACGCCGCCTCTCGGCCTCCCGTCGTACAAAACCTTCTTCAAGGAGTGACCTGTGCCGGCACCTCAGACTGTTGGGCAGTCGGTGACACGTCCACCGGAAGCGGAGAAACCGAGCAGACTCTGATCGAGGAATGGAATGGCAGCGACTGGTCGATCGTGAGCACGCCAAACCCGAGTCCGTCACAGAACATTCTCAATGCAGTCGCCTGCACCAGTGCCGGCGAACTGCTGGGCCGTCGGCTTCGCCAGCAGTAGCGACGCTAACCAGACCCTGGCCGAACATGGCGCCATCTCCGCGACACCCACCTCCACTGTCCTGACCTCAACCGCGGCTGTCGAGGGTCAGACCACCACGCTCACTGCCACGGTCGCACCTGTCTCGGGTGGTGGAACACCGACAGGATCGGTGCTATTCATCGATTGGACTGCACGCTCACTCCTGGGGAACGTCGCCCTGAGTGGCGGTGCCGCCTCGCTCAACACAGTCTTCGCAGAGGAGGGAAGCCACCTGGTCTCAGCGGTCTACACCGGGGACTCGAACTTCCTTCCCTCTCACGCTACTCAGACCATCACGGTGATCGATGCTTCGCTTTCAGGCCAGTCACCATCGGCCCCGCTCCAAGGGCGCGAAGGAGTTCCGTATTTTGCCCATGCTGTTCCAGTGTCGGGAGTTGTCGCCAGCTTCACTGACGCAGACCCGGGAGGCGCGGTGTCTGACTATTCCGCCACCATCGACTGGGGAGACGGCACTTCCTCGTCCGGTGTGGTGGGAGCGTCAGGACGTGCATTTACGATCAGTGGTAGCCACACGTACCAAGAGGACGGGAACTACCCCATCGTCGTGCACATTGCCGATCTCGGCGGATCCACCACCAGTGTGGACTCGAGTGCGCATGTGTCCGAACCAGCGAACTTCGTCGCGTTGCTGGTGGACTTGTTCTTCGAACGTTTTGGTTTCTGAGTCCGCGGTGGTCGTCTAGGAGCTGGCTGCGGATATCTATGGTGCTTGATGAGGGCAAGGACTGAGCCACCCAGCTGAGGAGATTCGCCCGAGGTCCTTTGTCTCAACGGCGCGTCCCCGAACACACATCAGATCGGTGCCGCTTTAGACTGTCGCAGTGCCCGAACGACCAGAGTTACCGGGACGGAATATCCGAGTTCCGCAAACTCCTCGAGGCTGAAGCCCGACCGGATGATGGTGGTGAGATAGGTCGACAACATGCGGTGATTGGCGCCGACTCGTCCACGAACCCCATCTCCTTGCGTGCTCCACCAACCCTCATGCGAATAGCCAAGATCGGGAGACCAACTGGGAAGACCACTGGACGAGCCCTCCGGTCCGCCGGGATAACACGGGTGGAAGACGGAAAGACTGAGCCAACCGCCAGTGCGCAGGACTGCGGCTGCGACGGAGAGTGCTCCGTCCAGGTCGTCGATATCCATGAGCGCCATGTTGGACAACACCCCGTCGAAGGCCTGGCCGTCCCACCACTCGGTGGCGCCGGCATCGCCACAGATGTAGGTGATGCCGAGCGGGCTGTCATCTTCAGTCCGTTGGGCGTGGGCGAGCATCTCCGCGGAAAGGTCGACGCCCACGACCGAGGCTCCGAGATGAGCCAGGTATCGGGAGGCGACCCCGTACCCGCAGCCCTGGTCAAGGATCCGTCGACCAATAACATCTTCGGGTAGCAGCGCGATCGGCCGCCCCTCCCAGCTCCGAGTGAACTCGACGTACCAATCAGCGATCGAGTCGAACCGAGCCGAGGACGTGACCACGCCCGATGTTCTACCCTCCCCGTCACGCACCGGTCGCGACGACGCCTTGGCGTCCCCTTCTGCGCTCTTCCCCCTGACCCAGATAGGTGGGCATCGTTAACAGCTTCCGGCGACTCCGATCAGAGTGCCTTCAGGGTCCTTGAAATGGCCGACAACGAGTCCACTGGGTGACGTGACAGGGCCCATGACCCGACTTCCGCCGAGGTCTTCAGCACGCTGCAAGGCAGCTCCGACATCCGGAACACCGATGTACAACACGGCGTGGCTCTCATAGCCCGGACCACCTCCGACCCCACCGCGGATGCCAGTCCCATCGTCGGTGGTGATGAGGTCCAAAAACCCGTATTCGTCGGGTGCCGACACTTCCTCAGCCACGGGTGAGGGCACCTCGAAACTCCATCCGAAGAGTTGGGAGAAGAAATCACGAAGTCGTGCTGGGTCTCTTCCTACGACCTCAAAGTGCACCACGGGTTGTCCCATTTGCACGTCCTTCCTCGCGGGGTTACGCCTTTGAGAAAGCCAGGTTCCTCTGAAAGTCAGAGAATGCGACGCCAAGTTCTCTCGCTATGGCCTCGTCTGTCCAGCCGAGTTTGTGGAGGCCATCGATCGCGTTGGTAACGCCGAACTCCACGTCGCCGGGCTTCAGGTTGCTCTTGAAATAAGCGTCGATCTCGCTCAGGAAGACCCGGGCTCGTGAAACGGCGACCTCTCTCGTTTCATCGAACAGATGTTTCCTCATGCCTTATGCGTACCCAGAAACGTCGTTCTCGATACCGGAGATCTCAGCTCGTTTCGATGGCGATGCCCTTTTTGCATGTTTCTGCTGTTCGAACCGGGCGGCCACCCTGCCTCCGAACAGCAGCGTGTAACTCGCCGGGCACATCAGCCGGGGGAGCGCCCCGAGAGGTGGACCCAAGAAACCTCGGCACGTTGCGCCCGGGCCCGGTCCCGTGGACTCGTCGGCTCGTTTGCTGCCCGATGACAGTCCAAACGTCGGCCCTCTCGTCGCCACCTCTCCGCCCCGCGAGAAGTCCGCCCTCGTCCCCGCTCCTGCGCTCGCCCCGCGGCCCCGCTCGCGATCGCTGAAAAGGAGCATGTCCCAGACTGCCCGCTCCTGGCGGTCCCCGACTAAGTTCGCTGCGTGGGCGTCACAATTACGGTGCTGGGCAGCGGGAGCCCGATCCCCGACCCCAACCGGGCCGGCGCTGCAACCCTCGTCCAGGCCGGGAACGCGCGCCTGCTGGTCGACGCCGGCCGTGGGGTGCTGATGCGGTTGGCCGGTGCAGGCGTGCTGCCAACCGGTCTGGACGCCGTGTTGCTCACCCATCTCCACAGTGACCACATCACCGATCTCAACGATGTGATCACGACACGGTGGGTCATGAGCCCTTCGCGATCGCCGCTCCGCGTCTATGGACCCCGTGACACCCAGCGTGTGGTCGATGGCATCTTGGCCATGCTGGCGCCCGACATTTCCTATCGTCTCGCTCATCACGGGGACCTCACCTGGGAGCCGCCCGTCGAGGTCCGCACACTCGACGGCACGGAGGAGCTGATTATCGGCGACGCGGCGATCAAGGTCCGACCGACCGACCATCGTCCGGTGGAGCCGTCGATCGCCTACCGAATCTCCCACGGGGAGCGGTCGGCGGTGCTGGCCGGGGACACGCTCCCGTGCCCCGGACTCGACGAGCTGTGTGCGGGGGCCAACACCTACGTCCAGACCGTGATCCGGGCCGACCTGGTGAAGCAGATCCCGAACCAACGGCTCAACGACATTCTCGACTACCACTCGACGGTCGAGCAGGCTGCCTCGACCGCGGCGAAGGGCGGCGTCGGGACACTGGTGTGCACGCACTTCGTGCCCGGCATCTTCCCCGGCCAAGAGGAGGAGTGGCGCGCGCTCGCCAGTACGCAGTTCACCGGGACGGTCGTCCTCGCCAGCGACGGCACGGTCGTGGAAGCGTGATCAAGACGCCGCTGTCAACATCGCCACGAAAGAACGTCGGCGCAGTACGCACCTGCGACTCGCCCGCTCGCACGCGCAGTTCCAGTTTTGAGAATGCTGTTATCGTGAGCTCGTGGACACGACGGACCCGGACCTCGCGCACCTGGCGGAGGTCATGCAGCTCGAGCAGGTGCTGGCCCGTTACGCCGTCGGCATGACGCAAGACGACGTCGAGGCCGTGACGGACGTGTTCACGCCCGACGGTTCCTACAGCGCCTTCGGCGAGACCTACAGCCTCAAGGACTTCCCGGCGTTGGTGGCGGCTGCACCCAAGGGGCTGTTCCTGACCGGAACTCCGGTTCTCGAGCTCGACCGAGCCGCCGGAACCGGCAACGGCCACCAGACCCTGTGCTTCGTCGACCAGACCACCCACGACATGCGGATCGGCTGGTATACCGACACCTATCGCCGTACGGACATGGGATGGCGGCTGCACACACGGAAGATGACGTTCCTCCGGCGCAGCGGGGCGCGGGACTCGGGCAAGGCGCACGACCCGACGCGTCCCACACCGACAGCCGACACGGCCGGCTGACCGCGGCGACGCAGCGGCATCGATGGAGCTCGGCGCCTTCAAGCTCGCCGTCGACGCCTGGCTGATGGAGCATGCGGACGCGCTGTCGCCGGCCTTCAGGGGCTCGGGGACGCTCGACGAACAGGTTGCACAGCTCAACAAGGTCCGACGGCTCACGTTCGACGCCAGCTGGGCGCGCTGGGGCTGGCCCGAACGGGTCGGCGGGCTCGGAGGCTCCAACCTGTTGCGCGCGTACCTGGCCGAGGCACTCACCGCTCGCGACCTCATAGAGGCGGGCCTCTACACCCTGCCCGAGTTCATGGTCCCCACCATCATCGACTACGCCTCACCCGAGCTGGCCGCCGCCATGGTGCCCCTCGTCTTGCGCGGCGACGAGGTGTGGTGCCAGGGCTTCTCCGAGCCCAGCACGGGGAGCAACCTGGGCTCACTGACCTGCCGTGCCACCCGGACCGACGGCGGTTGGCTCGTGAGCGGGCAGAAGGTCTGGACGAGCCTGGCCCAATACGCGTCGCGCTGCGTCCTGCTCACGCGGACCGGGTCGCCCGAGTCGGCGCACCGCGGTATCACCGCCTTCTTCGTCGACATGGACAGCCCGGCCATCACGGTGCGCCCGATCCGGGCGATGCACGGTGTCGAGGAGTTCTGTGAGGTGTTCTTCGACGGCGCATTCGTGCCAGAGGACCGACTGCTGGGCGAGGTCGACCGCGGGTGGTCCATTGCAATGGACCTGCTCCCCTTCGAGCGGAGCACGGCGCTGTGGCAGCGCGCCGCCTACCTCCAGCGCCGCCTCGAGCGGCTCGTGCGCACCGCACCCGAGGGCACGATGAGTTCCGACGCGGTCGGTGAGGTCACGGAGCTGTTGTGGGCGCTGCGCGCCCGCTCGCGCGCCACCCAGCACCGGCTGGCGGCCGGCCAGCAGCTCGGCCCCGAGACGTCGGTGGACAAGATCCTCATCGGCACGGCCGAACAGGCTGTGTTCGAGCTGGCGGGTGAAGCGCTGGGGCCGCAGATCATGCTCGGAGACGACCCGGAGAGCGGACACTGGCGGGCCAAGTTCCTGTACGCGCGTGGGCAGCGACGATCTACGGAGGCAGCGCCGAGATACAGCGCAACATCGTGGCCCGCCGGCTGCTCGACCTCGGAGAAGACCGTTGAACGCGCGCGCGTTAGAGGGTCCGGACCTCGAGCTCTTCACGGCGGGCGTGCAGAAGGCCACGGAGTCGCAGAGTGGCGACGGTCTCGATGCCGCGCTGGCCGACCTGGGTTGGTTGGACGCATTGGAGGAGGACCGGCGAACCGCGGTCTCGGTGCTGTTCGAGTGCCAGGGCACAGCTCACGCAACGTCCTCGGCTCTCGACCGTGTCCTCCTCGGAGCCCTCGGCCACGTTGAGGACCCGACCCTCGCCTTGTGCCTGCCGCCCCTGCGCGAGGCCGGCGCGTGCGCACTGCTGACCGGCGGCCGCTGCACCGTCCGCGGCGTCGCCTGTCAGGGAATGGCCCGGCGTAGCCGAGTGGTGGTGGTCGCGGCGTCCGACGGAGGGTACCTGGGCGCTGTCCGTGCCATCCGATGCCCTCGAGCTCCGTTCGGTCGAGGGGATCGACCCCGCGCTGGCCCTGCTGGAGGTGCACGGTGACATCGACCTGGCCGTGGCTGAGCAGCTGGGCGATGCTGCGTGGGACGAGGCCGTCGCGCTGGGCCAGCTGGCCCTGGCGCACGAGCTCGTGGGCGCGGGACGGGCGATGCTCGAGCTTGCGCGCCGGCACGCCCTCGACCGCGTGCAGTTCGGACGCCCCATCAGCGCCTTCCAGGCCGTGCGGCACCGATTGGCCGACGCGTTCGTTGCCGTGGAGGCCGCCGCCGCGTTGCTCGACGAAGCCTGGCACGACCCGACGGCGTACGGCGCCATGGGCAAAGCCTTCGCCGGGCGCGAGGCGCGGTTGGTGGCGAAGCAGGCCCAGCAGGTGCTCGCCGGCATCGGGTTCACCGCCGAGCACCCTTTCCACCGTTACGTCCGGCGGGTCCTGGTCCTCGACCAGTTGCTGGGGGCGGGCTCGTTGCTCACTCGCCGGCTCGGGGCCAGGGTCCTGCGAAACGGTGACCTGCCGCAGGAGTTCCCCCTCTAATTCGCTCTGCGCCGGACGGGGCGGGTGCGGTGGGGGGTCGACGAGGACCGCCGCGCCGGTTCCGGCCGGAGCGGGCGGCGTCCTCCTCCGATTATGCTTCTCACAGATTTTGATAACGCGGTTTCCGGCTGGTGAGAGAGGCCGGAAGGGAGGAGCACGCCATGGGCGCAACAGCCGGGCACGAAGTGCGGATGCTCGTCGACGGCGAGCTGATGGAGGCCGATTCGGGCAAGACCTTCGACAACGTGAACCCTGCCACCGAGGAGGTACTCGGGCCGGTAGCCGACGCCTCCGCCGCCGAGATGCACCGGGCCATCGACGGCGCCCGTCGTGCCTTCGACGAGACCGACTGGTCGACGAACAAGGCGCGCCGCGCGGCCTGCTTGTCGCAGCTACAGGAGGCACTGGAGAAGGAGCGGGAGGAGCTACGCGAGGAGCTCATCCTCGAGGTGGGCTGCCCACGCATGACAACGCAGGCCAACCAGCTCGACATCCCGCTACAGGATGCGTTGCGCTACCCGATCAAGCTCATCGACGAATTCGGGTGGCGCACCAACATGGGCGAGGGCGTCGACCGGCGGGGCACCCAACACACGCGCCAGGTCTGGAAGGAGCCGGTAGGCGTCGTCGGCGCCATCGTGCCGTGGAACTTCCCGGTCGAGGTCACCCTCAACAAGCTCGGCCAGGCGCTGGCCACCGGCAACACCGTGATCCTGAAGCCGGCGCCCGACACGCCGTGGAACGCGACGAGGCTGGGACGCTTGGTGGCGGAGCAGACGGACTTCCCGGCGGGCGTGCTGAACGTGGTGACGTCGTCGGACCACTTCGTGGGGGAGGAACTCACGCTGTCGCCCAAGGTCGACCTGATCTCGTTCACCGGGTCGACCGTGGTGGGCAAACGCATCATGGAGAAGGGCGCCGCCACGTTGAAACGAGTCTTCCTGGAGCTGGGCGGCAAGTCGGCCACCATCGTGCTCGACGACGCCGACTTCGCCAGCTCACTGCCCGCCGGCATGGGCGTCTGCTTCCATGCCGGTCAGGGCTGCGCCATTCAGACGCGGATGCTCCTCCCCGCTCCCGCTACGAGGAGGGCGTGGAGATGCTGAAGGGGATCCTCGGCTCGGTGCCTTACGGCGACCCGCAGCGGCCGGACGTCCTGATGGGACCCGTCATCTCGGCCAAGCAGCGCGAACGGGTGCTGGGGTATATCGAGAAGGGGGTGGCCGAGGGTGCGACGTTGGCTCTCGGCGGCGGCCGTCCGGCGGACCATCCGAAGGGCTGGTTCGTGGAGCCGACGCTGTTCACCGACGTCGACAATTCGATGACCATCGCGCAGGAGGAGATCTTCGGGCCGGTCCTCGTCGCCATCCCGTACGAGGACGACGACGACGCCGTGCGGATCGCCAACGACAGCGTCTACGGCCTGTCGGGCGGAGTGTTCTCCGGGTCGCTCGAGCGTGCGCAGGGAGTGGCCGAGCGGATCCGCACCGGCTCCATGTCCGTGAACGGCGGCATGCCGATCGGCCAGGCCGACATGCCCTTCGGCGGTTACAAGCACAGCGGTATCGGCCGGCAGAACGGGCTGGCCGGGTTCGACCAGTACCTCGAGATCAAGTCGGTGGCCTGGCCGACGCCCCAGTAGGGCCGGGCGGCGGAAGGGCGGCCGTGCTGCGCTGTCGTTGCCGTGGGTGACCACGACCCCGTCCTGCGGGAGCACGGCTACCACACGTTGCGCGTGAAGAAGGTCGTCCCTGAGACGGCCGACGCCAGCTCCTTTGTCCTGGACGTTCCGCACGGCCTACGCGAGACCTTCCGCTACCGGCCAGGGCAGTTCTGCACCTTCCGGGTCGCTGCGGCGGGCGTGCAGCACCTGCGTTCGTACTCCATGTCGAGCGCGCCCGAGACCGACGACGACCTGACGGTGACCGTGAAGCGGGTCGCCGGCGGTGTCGTGTCCAACTGGCTCCTCGACCATGTTCGTGACGGCGCCGTTTTGGAGTTGACCAAGCCGGCGGGGGTCTTCTGCCCGCAGCCCGGCCCGCGGTCGGTGTTGGGTCTCTGCGGCGGCAGCGGTGTCACGCCGGTGATGTCGATCACCAAACACGTCCTGTCGTGTGACGGCCGGCGGTCGGTCCGGCTGCTCTACGCCAACCGGGACCGAGACTCGGTGATCTTCGACGAGACGCTGGCCGACCTGGAGATCCGCTATCCCGAGCGGCTCTCGGTGCGCCATCACCTCGACGTGGACGGGGGGTTCGTGAGCGAAGGGGACATCACCGAGTTCGTGGACGGTGAGCTCGGCGCCGACTTCTACATCTGCGGCCCCGGCCCCTTCATGGACCTGGTGGAGTCGACGCTCCTGGGGTTGGGCGCGGAGCGGGACCGCATCTTCATCGAGCGCTTCCTGGTCGATCAACAGGAGAAGGACCGGCAGGCGGCCGGAGGGGGCGGCGCGGCGGGCGCGGACGGCGGCATGGATGCGAGCGGCGGCGCGCCCGACACCGTCACCGTCACCCTCGGTGGCAAGACGGTGGAGGTGGCGTACCAGCCCGGTGACACCCTGCTCGAGACCGCCCGGCGGGGCGGGCTCCGCCCGCCCTTCTCCTGCGAGGCCGGCAACTGTGCCACGTGCATGGCCTTCCTGAAGGAGGGGTCCGTGACCATGCGGGCGAACAACGCGCTGACGACCGAGGAAGTGGAAGAAGGCTGGGTCCTGACCTGCCAGAGTGTGCCCCGGGGGCCGACGGTTTCGGTCGAGTACGAGGCGATGTGAGGGAGGCGAGGGAGGACATGGCCGACAACCTGCGCGACATCCGAGAGCTGACCGACGACCCCGCGGCGTACCGGGCCGAGCTGCAGCGGCGCTGGTCGGGCTTGTTGAGCTACCGCTACATCGGCCGCAACCACTCGTCCATGAACCTCGGACCCGAGGACAACACCGTCCGCCTCCGCCGCGACATGCGCAACGAGGCGGGTGGCGTCATGGTGGCGCCTCTGGCCATCGCGTCACCCGAGGGCTCACAGACGGACCTTGTCGCCGTGCCCAACCCGGTGATCGCCTCGGTGCAGATCCTCGACCCCGCCTACGAGGTGGACACGATTGAGGTCGTCGGCTCGGGGGTGGTCCACCAGGGTCGCACCATGGGTTACGGGCGATGCCTCATTGTCGACGCCGCCGACCACGACAGGGTCGTCGCTTTCATAGAGGGGCAGGGCGCGTCCATCGGGATCCCTCCAGAGGGGCTCGAACGGATGGGCGTCGAGGATTCGCAACTGGTCATAGAGGACTCACCCGATCTCCCGCCGCTCTGGCAGGTCTTCGGCGCGGCCAAGCGGGACGACGGGCACTGGGCCCTTCCCGAGCTCCAGGCCGAGTTCGCCTCCCCCGACGCGGCGTTACACATCGGCCCGCAGCACGTCGTGCTGGAGGCCGCGGCGGTGGACCTGGCGGCGGAAGCCGTGGGCAGCCGAATGCTCCAGGTCCGCAGCTGGCACGTGATGTTCATGGCCCGCGGCAAGGTCGGCCCGTTCCGCGTGGAGGGAACCGCGCACGGAGGTTTCGACGGGCTGGTCGGCGTGCGCATGCTCCTGCACGACGAGGGCAACGGCGACCGGGCCGTCACCTCGGCGGCGGCCGTGTTGCAGGTGGTCTCGTAGGCCGCGGGCCACGATGAGGAGATGACCACCCGGCCTCTCGACCGGCCCTCGGCGCGCGTGATCCTCATCGAGGAGACCGGCAGCGTGTTGTTGTTCCGGATCGAAGACCCTCATGACCCCAAACCCCCGCTCTGGATCACCCCCGGCGGAGGGGTTCGGCCGGGGGAAGCGCTCGGCGAAGCCGCAGCGCGCGAACTCGCCGAAGAGACCGGCATAAACGTCGATCCCGCGGAGTTGGGCGAGCCCGTCGCGGTCTGTCGGGGCGAGTGGGTCTTCCGCGGCCAGCCTTTGTTCTCGGTGGACTCATTCTTCACGTGGCGCACGGAGCGGTTCGAGCCATCGACTGCCGGATGGGAGCCTTTGGAACACGAGCTCCAGGCGGCGTGGCGATGGTGGACAATCGACGAGCTCGATGCGACGGACGAGGCGATCTTGCCCGCCCGTCTGAGTGATCTCGTGCGGTTGATCGTGGGCGGAGCACTCGGCCCCTCCCCCATGGAGTTGCCCTGGGTCCGCTTCGACTGACGCGGACCCAGCGGTCAGAGTCGTTCGCTCAATCTGGTCGAGCGGACCCAAAGAGGAACCAACGGGTCGCCTCGATCTGGGCCCTCCAGCCAAGGTCCTCCAGTTGGGCCTCGAGTTCATCCGGCTCGTACATGACCTTGACAACGTTGTACTCACCACCGTCGTGGAGTCGCCGGACGTGCCGGTCAGGCTGGTACTCCAAGACGTAGGGGTCTTTGCTGCCCGTCAAGAGAACCGGGTCGTCGTGGTTATCGATCAAAAACACCCTGCCCCCGGGCGAGAGACACGACCGCACCATCGACCAGAAGGCAGCACACCGTTGGCGAGGGACGTGAGAAAGCCAGAACGAGAAGAACACCACGTCGTAGGTCCCGTCCGGGAACCAGGAAAACACATCGGCTACCTGGTAGTCGATGTCCGCTCGTCCGGTTCGGGCCCGGTTGATTTCGACTGCCTCAGGAGAAGAGTCGACAACGGTCAGGCTCTCGGCGCAATGGGCAAGACGTTCGGTCCACCATCCGGTGCCACCCGCGATCTCCAAGACACGGCCACTCACCGAGAAGGCCGTAAGGGCGTCCTCGACCAGGGCCAGCTGCCGATCCCATTCGGCCGCCATCTCGGGACCTCGGTCGTAGGCACCGCAGCGCTGCCACCACTCGTCATAGCGGGGAGCGCGTGCCCGGTAGTAAGCCACCTGTTCAGCCAGCAGCTCTGCGTCCTCCACGCAGCCAGTTTCGCAGCCCCAGAGGGCGAACGCTCTCTTCGGATTTACACTGATCGAAACGTCAAGGACCGGGGCCGCGGGTGACGTCTACTTCTTCCGTTCTGGCCACGTGTTGATGGACGAGGAGCCGAGCGAAGTACTCGAACCAATCCTGCGTTCATGCTCAACGACCCGCTTCAGGCCGCCGGATGAGGGCTGTCGGTGGGGGTCGGCCGGCGCCGAGCCGGCTCAGGGGCCCGGTTCGACCAGCAGATCCAGGTAGGCCGAGCCAGTGTCCGGCACACGCCCCTGTCCCCAGCACTCAACCGGGAACGACACCATGATCATGGAGTACAGCATGTGCATCAAGTTCTTGGCGTCGGCGGGCAATTCGTCAAGCGCGAACCTGTCGCAGTACGACATCGCGTCCTCGTAGCGTGAGGTAATTGCGTCGTAGAACGTCTGCATCTCGCCCATCGAGACGGCCAATCGCCGTGCGAACCGCTCGCGCTCGGTGGGCAGACACCAGGTGGCGGCGAACGGCTCGAGGTCGGCGAACTCGGCGGGCAACATCGTCTCGGCCATCAGGTCACACCTCCGCGCCGACGCGCTTCTTGTAGTCGTCCACCCACTCGGCGGCGACCTTGTGCAGGTGACGGCACAGGACCTCCTGGTCGTTGAGAGGAAACGTGGTGAGCACGCGGGACTCCAGCATGGTCTGCGTTGCTTCGAGCGTGTTCGCATCTTGGAGGCCGTACTCCTTGAAGGAGACGGCGGCCAACTCGTGCTGCAGACGTTCTCGTGGCGTCCGCGCGGGCACGAAGTAGAGCGTGCCCTCGAACACGTGCGAGTTGTGGGTCGTCGGCCAGTAGTGGTACGTGAGATACCAGTTCTGGCCCCAGCACAGGATCGTGAAGTTGGGGAAGATCTGGAACGAGTCGAGGCCCCAGGGGTCGCACCCCGCCGGATTGATGCCGGCTGCCTTTTGGTCGAAGTCCAACTCGGGCTTGTCCCAGGGCCCGAAGAGCCCGCTGCGGACGAGGCGCTCCATCGGCTTCAGCATGTTGTCCGGGAGATTCCATGGCTGGATGCCGGCCGTGCTCACCAAGCGATGTGGGCCGTCGATGGAATACGCCGGCGCTTCGAAGCCAGCCTGCTGCGCAGCCATCGACCAATCGGGAGGCGTCTGCTTCGCGTGCAGGACGGGTGCGTGATAGAACTCCTGGAACGCGTCCATGTAGAGCTTCCAGTTGGCATTGACCGTGGCACGGTACAACCAGCGTTCGCTCTGCAGGTGGAATGGGTAGTTCTCGAGCTTGGTGACCATCGGGCCCAGGAAATCCCACAAGCTTTGCTCGGGCTCCTTCGCGAGATTCACGAAGATGAACCCCGCCCACACCTCGCAGTGCACCGGGACGAGCCCGTAGTCGGCCTTGTCCAAGTCGAAGAACTCCTCCTCCTGTTGTACGAAGGAGCATGACCCGTCGAGGTCGTAGCGCCAGCCGTGGTACTTGCAGACGAACTGCCGGCAGACGCCGCTCGTCTCCTCCCGGGGGAAGTCGTTCCAGACGAGCTTGTTCCCACGGTGACGGCACACGTTGTGGAAGGCGCGGACCTCGTCGTCGGTGCCCCGCACGATGACCACCGAGGTGCGGGCTACGGAAAGCTCCTTGGTGAAGTAGCTGCCCTTGCGCGGGAGCTGCTCCACCCGGCCCACGTTGAGCCACGCACGCTTGTAGATGGCCTCTCGCTCGAGCTCGAAGAACGCGGGGGAGATGGAGTCCTCATAGGAGATGGGCTCGGTGCCGAGCTGGTAGTGCTCGGTCCAGCTGCCCTCGGCTGGCTTGGGCCAACGTGCCATTGCGTGTCCTCTCGGTGCGCAGGTGTCGCCGTCGCCCGGGATGGTAGCACGGCTCTCAGATGATGAGAGGGGCGTTATCGCTTTTGGTACGCGCGGGCCACGACGGCCGGGAAGGCACCTCCACTCACCTCGAGGCGCTCTCGCTTCGAAAACGATGCGCAAGTTCGTTGATGCTTTTCAGGGGGAGCCGGACCCCTCCGCCAGCGCCGCCTTGTGGAGCGTGTTGGCGGCCAGACGCATGTGCGCGGCGTCGACCAGTCGGCCGTCCCGCCCGATCGCGCCGACCCCACCCGCCTCAGCCTCCCGGTAGGCGGCCATGGCGGCTTCGGCCTCGGCCACCTCCTCGGGCGTGGGCGAGAAGACCTCGTGGGCGATCGGGACCTGCGACGGGTGTATCGCCCATTTGCCGTCGAAGCCCAGTGCGCTCGCCGCCGCCGCCGACCGGCGGTAGCCCTCCGGGTCGCTGTAGGCCGGATAGGGCGCATCGATGGCGTCGACCAGGCCGGTTCGTGCCGCCGTGAGCACTTGCGCCCGGGCGAAGTGCCAGAAGTCGCCGCCGTACCCGACGAGGGGGTCGAAGTTGCCGTCGACCCTCGCGTGCAGTGAGGCGGAAAGGTCGCCCGCGCCGAAGATGAGCGCCTCGAGCCGCTCACTCGAGCGGGCGATCTCCACGGCGTTGGCCAGCCCCTCGGCGTCCTCTATCAGGACCTCGAGCCCGATGGGCCGCTCCAGCCCGAGCTTCGCCTCGAGCTGACCCAGCAACACGTCCACCCACCAGACGTCGCGGGCGGACCGGGCCTTCGGCACGATCAGCACGTCGACGCAGTCGCGTGCACCGGTGACGACCTCAATGATGTCGCCGTGGCACCACGGCGTCTCGATGCCGTTGATGCGGACCGCCCGCACCGTGCGGCCCCAGTCGAGTCCGGTCAGTGCCCCGACGGCGATGGACCGGGCCACCTCCTTCACCGCCGGTGCGCACGCGTCCTCCAGGTCGAGGAACACGAGGTCCGCACCGACGCTCGGCGCCTTCTCGCACATGCGCTCGCTGCTGGCCGGGGTGGCCAACTCCGAACGCCTGGCTCGCGATGCGCGCACGCTGCCTCCTCGTCCCGACCTTCGGGCCCCTCAAATGGTGCCGGACGCCCGTAAGGCGTCCAGGTGCTCGGCGCTCAGGCCGAGGAGGCCACCGTAGACGGCGTCGTTGTCGGCGCCCAGGGCCCGGCCCAGGTGCTCGACGACGCCGGGCGTGTCGCTGAGGTGCGCCACCGGCGCCTGCACGGTCATCGTGCCGAGGTCCGGATCGTCCACCGCCATGAACGAGCCGCGGCGCGCGTAGGTGCTCGTCGGCCAGCAGTTGCTGCGCGTCGTAGACCGGTGCCGCGGCCACCTCGGCCCGTTCGAAGACGGCCATAGCCTCGGAGAGGGTCCGCTCCCGGATCCATCCCGCGACCAGCGCGTCCACCTCGACGGCACGGGCCTGGCGCTGGACCGGGTCTGCGAAGGCGGGGTCGTCCGCCAGCTCGGGACGGTCGATGGCCCGGAAGACGCGCAGCGCGATGTTGGGCGACGCACTCGAGAGGGCCACCCAACGGTCGTCCGCGGTGGGGTACGCGTTGCGTGGCGCGCTCGCCGGCAGCAGGTTGCCGACGCGCCCGGGATCTTCCCCAGGTGGCTGTAGGCCAGCGTCGACGTCTCGATGAGGCGGGCCAGGGGCTCGATAAGGTTCACGTCGATCAGCTGCCCGGCCCCGCCGTGGACGTCGCGGTGATACAAAGCCATCATCACCGCCGCTGCCGCCGATTGGGAGGCCACGCCATCGGCCAGGAAGAAGGGAGGCAGCGTCGGTGGCCCGTCCGGCTGGCCCGTCACGTGCGCGAACCCGCTCATGGCCTCGGCCAGGGTGCCGAACCCGGGGAGATCACTCTTCGGCCCGCGGCTTCCGTAGCCGCTCACATGGAGCATGACGACGCGGGGGTGCGCCGCGTGCACCGACTCGTAGTCGAGACCCCACTTGGCCAACGCGGCTGGGTCGGTTGTTCACGACGACGACGTCGCTCACATGGAGCAGCCGGTGGAAGAGCTCCTGGCCCTCTTTGACCCGCAAGTCGAGCGTTACGCAGCGCTTGTTGCGGCTCATGCTCTTCCAGAAGAGCCCGACACCGTCCTTCTGGTCGCCCCAGGTGCGCAGCGGGTCGCCGACTCCCGGCTGCTCCACCTTGATCACCTCCGCACCGAACTCCCCCAGCACCGTCGCCGTCATGGGACCGGCCGCCAAGGTGGCCGCGTCAATCACGCGGACGCCACGCAGCGGCGGCGGCCTCTCAGGCATGCGGTGGCAGATTGGCGGCTGGGCGCGCCAGCCCGAGATGCTCGCGCAGGGTCGAGCCGGCGTAATGGTCCCGAAAGACGCCACGCCGCTGCAGTTCGGGAACCACCAGGCGGACGACATCCTCGTAGGCGCCAGGTGTGTGGGTCGCCGCGACGACGAACCCGTCGCACGCGTCGCTGTCGAACCACGCCTCCATTTGATCGGCGATTTCCGGGCCGGTGCCCACGAAGCGCGGTCCTTGCAAGAGCGTGGCCCGGTGGCCGGCGAGGTCGCCCAGCGTGACGGTATCGCCGCCGATGTGTTTCTTGATGTTCTGCACCAGGCCGCGGATGCCCGACACGGACTCGATCAGCTCGTCTGTGATCGGCGAATGGAGCGCGAGCCCCGAGAAGTCGTAGTTCATCAACTCGGACAGCAGTGTCAACGAGGCCATCGGGTCGACCAGGTCGTTGAGGAACAGGTGCTCGCGCTCCTCGGCGTGCGCTTTGGACTCGCCCACGACCGTGTAGGCCATCGGCAGCATCTTGACGGCCTCCGGATCGCGGCCGCGCTCGCCGATCTTCTCCTTCTGGTCCTTGTAGTGCGCGCGTGCGATGTCGACGTCGGGGTCGCCGGTGAAGATCAGTTCCGCCCAGCGCGCCGCGAATTCACGGCCCCGTCCCGACGATCCGGCCTGAAGCAGGACGGGTCGGCCCTGCGGGCAGCGCGGGACGGTAAGCGGACCCCGCACGCTGAACCATTCCCCTTCGTAGTCGAGTTCGTGCACCTTCTCCGGGTGTGCGAAGAGCGGTATGTCGCGGTCCAGCACCAGCGCGTCGTCGTCCCACGTGTCCCACAGCCCCGTCGTCGCCTCGAGAAACTCGTCGGCGCGGTCGTAGCGGAGGTCGTGCGGGATCGCTTCCTTCAGGCCGTAGTTCTGAGCCTCGCTGTCGTTCACCGAGGTGACGACGTTCCACGCGGCGCGTCCGCCCGTGACGTGGTCCAGCGTGGCGAAGGTGCGCGCGACGTGGAACGGGGTGTAGTAGGTGGTCGAGTACGTCGCGCCCAAGCCGATCCGCTCGGTCACCGCCGCGCACAGGCCGAGGACGATGCTGAGGTCGAGCTTGACCGGCCGTGCACCGGTGCGCACCGCCTCGCCCACCGACCCGCCGTAGATTCCCGGCATGGCCAAGCGGTCGTCGAAGAACATGAGGTCGAAGCAGCCCTCTTCGAGGGTGCGGGCCAGCTTCTCGTAGTAGGACGCGGACAGGAATCCGTGCTCGGTGGCGGGATGGCGCCAAGAGCCGGCGTAGACCGTGGCGTTCCCGGCCTGCATGAACCCCACCAATGCCATCTGCCGTTTCGCCCGGTCGGCCATCGCTCTCCTTTCTACGGGATCCCGTGCTGGCGGGCGTTCAACTTAATATGTAATATTTCAGATATCAAACTGATAAGCACAACGGTCCGGGCCCAGGCGGCCAACGAAATGCGCGACCGGATCCTGACCGGACGCCTCCGGCCGGGCGACCGGCTCGACCTCGATCAGCTGACGGCCGAGTTCGGCATCAGCCGGACGCCCGTGCGCGAAGCGCTGCTCGAGCTGTCCTACGAAGGCCTGGTTGCCATCACGCCGCGCAGCGGCATGGCCGTGGTGGGGATCACGCCCGAGGACGCCGTCGACAACTTCGCCATCCTCGCCACCCTGGCCGGCAAAGGGGCCGAGATGGCGACCGGGCGGATCATCCCCGAAGAATGGCGCGAGCTGCGCCGTCTCGCTGCCGCCATCCATTCGGCCAATGACGTGGTCGCGGCCAACCGGCGGTTCCACCGCGCCATCAACCTGGCGGCTCGCTCACCCCGGCTCCTCACCTACGTGCGCCAGGCGGTGCGGGTCGTGCCCGGCAACTACTTCGAGCTCTTCCCCGAACAAGAGCAGCGCAGCCGCCGCGAGCACGCGGCACTGCTGCACGCGATGGAACGGGGCGACGGTGAGGAAGCGAGGCGCATCATGGAGGCACACGTCCTCAGCGCCGGCGAGGCCCTGGGCGACTGGCTGGCGCGCATGGCCTCCACGGAGGCCGAGGGGGGCGCGGCGGCTGACCAGCGGCGCTGGCGCTACCCCTCCCGCCCGGGGCCCGAGCCCGAACGCTTGAGCGTGCGCTCGACGTTGGCCCGCAGCTCGGGCGACGTGAAAGACCGGTCCTCCGCGGCCAATGCGTAGTCGAGCACGGCGAGGACCGCCCGCTCCATCTGGATGTTGAGGACGCGCTTGGTGTCCTCCACCGCTCCTCTGGGCAGGCGGGCCAGACGGTGCGCACAGGCCATGGCCTGCTTCAACACCTCGTCGTCGGGGCAGACGTGGTTGACCAGGCCGATGGCGGCCGCCCGCTCGGCCGGAATGCGGTCGCCGGTCAGCGCGTATTCCTTGGCCAGTTGCAGGCTCGTCAGCAGCGGCCACACCACCGGCCCGCCGTCGGCGGCCACGAGCCCCAAGAGCACGTGCGGGTCGGCCAGATGCGCGCTCTGGGCCATGTACACGATGTCGGACAACGCGACCAGGCAACAGCCGAGCCCTACCGCCGGACCGTTCACGGCGGCGACGATCGGCACCCGGCAGCCGACCATGCCGGTCACGATCTGCCGTCCGTGGACGAGCGTCAGGTGGCGCAGCTCGTCGTCGTGCGACAGCTCGTCGAGGTAGCCGAAGTCGCCGCCGGCGGAGAAGGCGCGCCCGGCACCGGTGAGCACCGCCACCCGGGCGTCGTCGTCGGCGTCCAGTTGCGGGAAGAGGGCGGCGAGCCCGGCGTGGAGGACGTGGTTGGTGGCGTTCAGCTGTTCGGGCCGGTTGAGCGTGACGACGCGTACGGGGCCGTCGGCGGTCACGATCAGCTCGGCAGGAAGGTCGTAGGGCTTCATGACGTGGGCAACTCCAGGATCCGAGAGGCGATGAGATTGCGCTGGATCTGCGACGTGCCGCCCATGACGCTCTGGGCGCGGGAGTAGAGGTACACCCGGAGCCATGTGTCGTCACCCGCCACGGGCTCGACGCCGCCGACGGAGAGTGCGGCATGGCCCACCGCCTGCTCGACCCAGGTCATCAGGAGCTTGTCGACGGACCCCTCGGGACCGTGGGTCAGTCCGTCGTAGCGGTCGGAGAGGCGGCGGCTCACGTGGCAACGCAGCATCTCCGACTCCACCAGGGCCCAGGCCAGCTCTTGGCGCGGCTCGGGCCCAAACTGGTCGGGCTCGGCCTGCACCCGGTGCACAAGCTCGTTGACCAGCTTGCCGTAGCGCGCCACGTAGCCCAGCTCGCCGGGCTCGCGCTCGTGGCTGACCACCGTCATGGCCAGGCGCCAGCCCTCGCCGGGCTCGCCGATCATGCTGGCCGCGTCGACGCGTGCGCCGTCGAAGAGGACCTCGCCGAATTCCTTGGTGATGCCGTTGATCATTTTGAGCGGGCGCTGCTCTATGCCGTCCTGGCGCATCGGCACGACGAAAGCCGAGAGGCCGCGGTGCTTGGGGACGTCCGGGTCGGTGCGGGCCAGCACCAGACACCAGTCGGCCGCGTCCGAATAGCTCGTCCACACCTTGTGGCCGGTGATCACGTACTCGTCGCCCTCGCGCACAGCCCGGGTGCGCAGCGAGGCCAGATCCGAACCCGCATCGGGCTCGCTGAACCCCTGGCACCAGCGTTCGCGCCCGCTCACCAACCCCGGCAGGAAGCGCTGCTGCACCTCGGCGCACGCGTGCTCGAGCAGCCCCTGCACCAGGTAGCCGATGCTCGGCCGCGGCGGGGCGCCGGCGGTGATGAGCTCCTCGTCGAGGATCACCTCGTAGACGGCCGGGAGCCCGTGCCCGCCGACCTCGGTCGGCCACGACAGGCCGAAGAAGCCGGCGTCGTAGAGCGTCCGGTGCCAGTCGGCCTGGCCCGCCCAGTACTCGTCGGCCGTCGAGGACGGCGGGAGGCCCGGGTTGTTGTGGCCGAGCCACTCGCGCAGGCGCAGGCGGAAGGCGGCTCCTCGGGTGAGTCAGCGAAGTCCATGACCGTCCCCAAGTCCGCGGGCGGCGAGGACCCGGCCCAGGTTGGCCCCCACGCCGCCGAGCACCTCGCCCGACAGCAACGCACGCCGCAGGAAGACGTGGGCGAGACACTCCCACGTGTTGCCGATGCCGCCGTGCACCTGAATGGCGGTCTCGCACACCGCAGCGGGCGGCGCGGGCGCAGTAGGCCTTGGCGGCCGACGCGGCCGCCAGCGCGTCGGCGCCGTCGAGCGCGTCGACCGCCCAGGCGGCGTGCAGCGCGACGCTGCGCGACCCTTCCGTGGCGATGAGTGCGTCGGCCAGCAGATGCTGCACCGCCTGGAAGGACCCGATGGGGGCGCCGTACTGCCGGCGGTCGCGGGCGTAGTCGGTGGCGAGGGTGAGCGCGCCGCGCATCACTCCGACGAGGTCGGCGCACGCCGCGGCCAAACCGAGGCTGTGCCACCGCGCCACGTCCACCGGGGAAAGGGGGCGGGTCTGACTGTCGAGGGGGCGTGCGGGGGTGGCGCCACCGATGGCGGCGGAAGGTCGCGTCAGGTCGGCGCCCCCGACTCCTTCGCATGAGAAGGCCACGACACCGACGGTCTCGCCCGCCGCGCCTGGACGCAACACCAATGCCGCGCCGGCACCGTGCGCGTCCACGGCCAGTGCCCCTGGTGGCGGTGTGCCGTCTGTCACACGCGCCGGCGCCGAGAGGTCGGCGGTGAGCACCACCGTCTCGGGCGCGCCGGCGGGCGGCGCACCAGCCCGGCGGCGCAGCTCGGCCGCCAGCGTCGCGCCGAGGAAAGCAGTGTCAGCCAGCCCGCGGCCGAGCTCCTCGGCCACCACCGCCACCTCGACGGCCGAGGCCCACGGCAAGCCCGTCGTCGGTCGCCGTGCGCAGCTCACGCCAGCCGGCCGCGGCAACCGCAGCGTCGAGCTTGGCGGCGCGCTCCGCGTCGTCGAGCGCGGCAACCGTCTTGCGGGCCGAGGCGGTCGACCACCTGGGCCGCCGAGTCGCGCAGGGCGACCTGCTCCCGTGAGAGGCGGACGTCCATCGGGCGCTCAGCCCATCCCGGCCGCGGCGGGTGACAGGCGGGCGGACCATTCGTCGCGCAGGGTGCGGCGCAGGACCTTGCCCGACGGCGTGCGGGGGACGGCGTCGACGAGCACCACGTGGTGCAGGCGCTTGTAGGTGGCCAGCGCGTCGGCCACGAGGCGTTGGAGGTCCTCGGCACCGACGGCGGCGTCGGGCTGCGAGCTGGACCGCGGCCACCGGCACCTCGCCGCGCGCGCGTCGGGCACGCCGAACACCGCGCAGTCGACGACGGCGGGGTGGCCGTGCAGCACGGCCTCGATCTCGGCCGGCGCGACCTGGAACCCGCTCACCTTGATCATCTCCTTGCAGCGATCGGTGAGATGGACCCAGCCCTCGGGCTCCAGCCAGCCGACGTCACCCGTGCGGTACCAGCCGTCGTCGAATGCGCCCGCCGTGGCCTCGTCGGGGAGGTAGCCCGCCATGGCCGACGCGCTGCGGACCTGCACCTCGCCGACCTCACCCGCGGGCAGCACCTCGCCGCTGTCGAGGTCGACGACGCGCAGCGTCGACGCCGCCGACGGGCAGTCCCGGCGGAATCGAGGCGCCACCGGTCCGGCTCGTCCACCGGGTTGGCCGCGATCACCGGCACCTCGCTCGTCCCGTAGGCGGGCAGCCAGCGCACGCCGCGTGCGCGCCGCTGACCGTCTCCGCCACGCTCGGCGTGATCGGCGTGGCGCCCCACATGACGTAGCGCAGGGAGGAGAGGTCGTAGGACTCGAGGTCCGGGTGATTGGCCATGGCCAGCGCGATCGGGGCCACCGCCATCTCGAGCGTCATGCGGTCGTCCTGAATGCAGCGCAGCTCCTCGTCCAGATCGAAGCGGCGGTGGAGCCGGACGGTGGCCCCCGCCGCGGCGGCGGCGAGCAGGTTCAGCAGGCCGAGGATGTGCGAGGGCGGCGTCGCCACCTGGAAGCGGTCCTCGTGGCCGAGCCCGAGGGCCGTGCACCCAGTGCGCCGTGCCCAGGTCGATGGAGCGGTGGGTGTGGCGCACCGCCTTGGGCCGGTCCGTCGTGCCGGAGCTGAAGACGAAGACGGCGTCGTCGTCTGGGCCAGGACCTGCGCCGGGAGAGCCGGCAGTGCTGGGTGCGGTCGAACACCGCGGCCGCCTCCTCGCCGCCGAGGTCGAGCACGGCCTCGGCGCCCGAGCGCCGCGGCCAGGAGCCCGACGCCCGGTCCGTCGGCGACGCCGTGCCGCGGCGCCGGTGAGACCGAGCGCGGTGCCGACCTCGAGCGCCTTCCAGGACGAGTTCAGCAGCACGGGGGCGGCGCCGAGCTTGCTGAGCGGCGTGGACGGCCACGACGAACTCGGGACGGTTCGACGTCATGACCGCCACGCGGTCGCCGGCCCCGACGCCCTGTAACGCGAAGTGGCGCGCCGGCGGCGTTGGCTGCCCGGTCGAGCTCGCCGAAGGTCCAGCGTTCGTCTCCCGCCAGGACCGCCGGGTGATCGGGGTAGCGGTGCGCAGCCGACTCGAGCCCGTGATGCATGAGGCCCGTCGCCATGGGGAAACATTCTTCTCCGAATTGAGATTCAGCGTCAACACGAACGAAGTGTATGGTTATCGCCGTGAGGAAGGCCTTCGGGGCGTGAGTGGCGCGCGACCCGACGCGACCGACGAGGACGTCCGGTCCGAGATCATCGAGACCGTGCGCCGCTTCGTGGCGCGCGAGGTCATCCCCGTCGCCGCCGAGCTCGAGCGCGCCGACACCTTCCCCGACGCGATCGTCGCGCAGATGCGCGAGCTCGGGCTCTTCGGCGTCACCATCCCCGAGGAGTACGGCGGGCTCGGCCTCGACCTGCTGACCTACATCGGCGTCATTGAGGAGCTGGCCTACGGCTGGATGAGCCTCACCGGCATCGTCAACACCCACACGATGGCGGCGACGCTGATCATGACGCACGGCACCGAGGAGCAGAAGCAGCGCTGGCTCCCCGTCGCTGGCGGCGGGCGAGCGGCGCGGGTGCCTGTCGCTCTCCGAGCCCGACGCCGGCAGCGACACGCGCAACATCTCGTGCCGGGCCGCGGCGCGACGGGGACGAGTACGTCCTCAACGGCAGCAAGGCCTGGGTCACCAACGGCGAGCGCGCCGCCATCGTCGCGCTGGCCGCCCGGTCGGAGGAAGGCATCACCGCCTTCATCGTCGAGAAGGAGCCGGGGCCGCGCTTCGAGGGCATCTCGGTCAGCAAGCACGTGGGCAAGCTCGGCTACCGCGGCGTCGAGACGGTCGAGATGGCGTACGCCGACCACCGCATCCCTGCGCCGAACCTCGTCGGCGAGCCCGGGCGGGGCCTGCCGCAGATCCTGGGCGTGCTCGAGGTGGGGCGCATCAACATTGCGGCGCGGGCGGTAGGCGTGGCCCGGGCCGCCTTCGACGCCGCGCTGGCCTACTCGATGCAACGCGAGACGATGGGCAAGGTCATCGGCGAGCACCAGGCGATTCAGCTGAAGCTGGCCGACATGGCGACGCGGCTGGAGGCGGCGCGGCTCTTGACCGCAACGCGGCAGAGCGCCGGTCGGCAGGGTCTGCGCTGCGACGTGGAGGCCGGGATGGCGAAGCTCTTCGCCAGCGAGACGGCGCTCGAGCTCACCATCGAGGCCATGCGCATCCACGGCGGGCGTCGGCTACACCACCGAGTTCCCGGTCGAGCGCTACTACCGCGACGCGCCGCTCATGATCATCGGCGAGGGGACCAACGAGATCCAGCGGCATCGTGATCGCCCGGGGGCTGCTGGCCCGCGCCCGCGGCTCAGGGCTGAGCCGCCTCCGAGGGGAAACGCCTGCCGGCGGCCGTCCGGGCCGTTCAGGTCAAGGCAGTTCGGCCAGCACCTCGTCGGTGTGCTCGCCGAGCGAGCGGCGCCGGCGCGGCCGGGCCGACCGGGAGGTCCGAGAAGCTCACCGGGCCCGTTGATCGAGCGCCGCGTCGTCCCGTCGGCCTCGTTGCGCAGCTCGAGGAACCCGTCGTTCGCGGCGAGCTGCGGGTCCTCGAGCACGTCGGCCGGCCCCTGGGCGGGCGCCCACCACACGCCCTCGCGCGTCGAAGCGCTCGGCCCACTCGTGCGAGCGTGCGCTCGGCCACGATGTCGTCGAGGACGGCGATGACCTCGGTCCGGTTCTTGCGGAGGGCCGGCGCGTTGGCGAAGCGGGGGTCGTCGTGCAGGTCCGCCCGCCCCAGGGCGCGGTACACCTTGTCGATGTGGCGGTCCGCCTCCAGGCCGGTGAAGAAGAACCAGCGCCCGTCCTTGGTCCGGTACGAGTTCATCAGCGGCGTCTGGTTGGCGTGGCGGGCCTCCGCCTTGGCCACCTTGCCGACGGTCTCCTGCAGGCTGAGGTCCCAGCCGAGCACGTAGGTCCCGGTCCGCAGCAGCGACACCTCGACCACCCGCCCGCGCCCGGTCTGGCGCTGCTCGAGCACGGCGGCCAGCAGCCCGGCCAGGGCGGCCAACCCGCTGATGTGGTCCCCGATGCCGCCGCGCGCGTTGAGCGGCACGCCCTCGCTGTTGGCCAGCTGCACGGAGAGGCCGAGCGGGCCCAGAAGGCACGATGTCGTAGGCCGGCCGGTTGCGGTCCTCGCCGCGTAGGCCGTACCCGCTGACGCTGCAGTAGACGAGCGGGGATGGCGGGCCGACCGTGGCCGCGGTTCGAGCCGAGGCCGTCGAGCGCGTCGGGCGCAGGTTGGTCAGGAAGACGTCGGCGGTCGCAGCAGTTCTCCAGCCGCTCCCGGCCTCGGTCGCGCAGGTCGAGCACGACGCTGCGCTTGCCGCGGTTGTCCTGGCGAAGGCGGGGTTCGGGAAGTCCTTGCCGATGCCGAGCGAGCCGAACGCGCTGCGCATCGGGTCGCCGGTCGGGCGGCTCCACCTTGATGACGTCGGCGCCCCAGTCGGCCAGCAGGGCGCCGGCCGCCGGCGCGGCGACCCACACGCCCAGCTCCACGACGCGCAGGCCGGCCAGGGAGGTGAGGCCATCTGTCATCGGGGTCGAGAGCCCGGGCCTGTGCCGCAGCCGCCCGCTCCCGGAGCGTGTCCTTCATCACCTTCCCGGTGGCGTTGAGCGGGAGCGCTTCGACGATCTCCACCACGCGGGGCACCTTGTAGTTGGCCATCTCGTCGCGGCTCCACTCGATGATGTCGGCGGCGGTCACGTCCCGCGAGACGACGACGAAGGCCATGCCCACCTCCCCCAGCCGCTCGTCGGGGATCCCGATCACCGCGGCCTGCTGCACGGCGGGGTGGCGCAACAGGGCGTTCTCGATCTCGGCCGGATACGCGTTGAAGCCGCCGACGATGAACATGTCCTTCACGCGGCCCACGATGCGCAGGCGGCCCGCGTCGTCGATCACGCCCAGGTCGCCCGTGCGGAGCCACCCATCCGGGGAGAGCACCTTGGCGGTCTCGTCGGGGTCGTCGAGGTAGCCCGCCATGACGCTCCCGCCCCGCAGGGTGACCTCGCCCGCCTCGCCGGACGGGAGTTCGCGGCCGCCCCCGCCGACGATGCGGATCTCGAAGCCGGGACGCGGTCGACCCACCGTCGTGGCGATGGCCTCGGGGTCGTCGTCGCGGTCGGTGGCGGAGGCGGTGCCGCCCTCGGTGAGGCCGTAGCCGGTGACGATGTAGGAGAACGGGAGCTCGTCGTGGACGCGCCGGATCAGATCGACCGGGATGTCGGCGGCGCCCGTCACGGCGACGCGCAGGCTCGATAGGTCGTGCCGCGTCGCGCTCGGGGTGGTCGAGGATGGATTGGTAGATCGTCGGCGCGCCCGGGAGGACGGTGACGCCCTCCGCCTCGACGCGGGCAAGCACGCGCGAGACGTCGAAGACGGGCTCGGGGAGCATGGTGGCGCCGGCGGCGACGCTGGCCAGGATGCCGGCCTTGAGCCCGAACATATGGAAGTACGGGTTCACCTGCAGATAGACGTCCCCGGCGCAGAGGCCCGTCATGGCGACCCAGTCCGTGGCCACCGTCACGGTACGCCCGTGTGTCATGACCACGCCCTTGGGGACCCCTGTCGTGCCCGAGGTGAAGAGGATGTCCGATGCATCCTCGGGGCCGAGGGCGGCGCTGCGACGCCGGACCTCGGAGAGGGCTTTGGCGGTGGCCCGGGCGAGGAAGGTCCCCCAGTCCACGGCCGGGGCGGTGGCGCCGTCCGAATCTGGGCCGCCCGTCGGGGCCGGTGGCGGCCCGTGGGCGACGACGATGGTCTTGAGGGCGGGCAGGGGTGTCCCCGCGCCCTGGAGCATGGCGAGATAGTCGGCGCCGAGGAAGTCCGTCACGGTCACGAGGACTCGGGCGCGGCTGCGCTCCAGCAGGTCGGCGGCCTCGGCTCCCTTGAATCGCGTGTTCACGGGGACGAGCACCCCACCGGCCGCGAACACGCCGAGCACGGCGACTATCCACTCGGCGCAGTTGAAGCACCAGATCGCGACCCGGTCCCCCGGCTCCACCCCCGACGCGACAAGGGCGGCGCCAAAGCGGCGCGCCGCCGCGGCCAGCTGCGTGTACGTGAGCGTGGTCTCACCGTCGCGCACGGCGGGAAGGTCTCCGTGCTGCTGCTCGGTGGCGGCGAGCATGGCCGGGATGGACGGCCAAGTCGGCGCGGCGGACGCATCGGAGACGGCGGGCACGGTCATTGCCGCGGGCGCCGCGTCCACGATTGAGAATGCGGCTCTTGCCACGCAATAATGTTACTTTCGTCGGGCGCACCCACCAAAGGGCCGGGGGCGCTCCCCGCCCGCGCTGCAAGGAGACGAGATGGCCACGACTGCGCCCGCTGCTCCGTACTACGACCCCTACGACTTCGACATCGACGCCGACCCCTACCCGGTGTGGAAGCGGCTGCGCGACGAAGCGCCGCTCTACTACAACGAGAAGTACGACTTCTACGCGCTCAGCCGCTACGCCGACGTGGAGCGATGCTTCGTGGAATGGCAGACCTACAGCTCGGCCAAGGGGTCGGTGCTCGAGATCATCAAGGCGGGGACAGAGCTGCCGCCGGGCATGTTCATCTTCGAGGACCCGCCGGACCACGACCTCCACCGCGGCCTCCTGAGCCGGGTGTTCACGCCGAAGCGCCTCGCCGCCATCGAGCCGATGGTACGGGCGTACGCTGCACGGACGCTGGACCCGCTCGTCGACGGCGACGGCTTCGACTTCATCGCGGACCTGGGTGTCGAGATCCCCATGCGCACCATCGGGATGTTGCTGGGCATCCCCGAAGAGGAGCAGCAGTCGCTCCGGGACCAAATCGACGAGGGCCTGCGGCTGGAGGAAGGCGTCATGCCCGAACCCAGCGTCGGCCAGGCGGACGTCGCCGCCTCCGACTACGGCGCCTACATCGACTGGCGGGCCGAGAACCCTTCCGACGACCTGATGACGGAGTTGCTGACGTCCGAGTTCACCGACCGGGAGGGAACCGTGCGCACGCTCACCCGCGACGAGATCCTCGGCTACATCGGTCTCTTGGCGGGCGCGGGAAACGAGACGACGACGCGACTGATCGGCTGGGCCGGCAAGCTGCTGGCCGAGCACCCGGAGCAGCGCCGGGACATGGCCGAGCACCCCGAGCTCATCCCCAACGCCATTGAGGAGCTCCTGCGCTACGAGCCCCCGTCGCCCGTCCAGGCGCGCGCCGTGACGGCGGAGGTCGAGCACCACGGCCGGACGGTTCCCCCGGGCACCGTGATGGTGCTGCTCAACGCGTCGGCCAACCGGGACGAGCGTCAGTTCCCCGACCCGGACCGCTTCGACATCCATCGCAAAGTGCAACGCCACCTGAGTTTCGGGTACGGGATCCACTTCTGCCTCGGCGCGCATCTCGCCCGCCTCGAGGCGCGCATCGCCCTCGAAGAGGTCTTGCAACGCTTCCCCGAATGGGACGTCGACTACGACAAAGCCGTCCAGGCGCGCACGTCGACGGTGCGGGGGTGGGAGACGCTACCCGTGCGCACCCGCTGACGCCGTGGCGGACGCGGTACTGACGTCGGCCGTCGACGGTGTCCTCGTCATCACGCTCAACCGCCCCGAGGTGCGGAACGCGATCGACTCCGCGCTGTCCCTGGGCGTCCATGCCGCGCTTGCCACGCTGGACGCCGACGACAGCCTGCGGGTCGGAGTGCTGACCGGAGCGGGTGGCACCTTCTGCGCGGGCATGGACCTGAAGGCGTTCGCCGTGCACGGGCTCCCCGTCAAGGTCGACGACGTCCTGCGTCACGGCTGCCGCAAGCCGCTCGTCGCGGCAATCGAGGGCTTGGCGGTGGGCGGAGGGCTGGAGTTGGCGCTCATCGCCGACCTCGTGGTGGCCGCCCGGGACGCCCGGTCCGATTCGCCCGAGGTCAGGTTCGGCCTGTTCCCGGGCGGCGGCGCGCTGCTCCGCCTGCCCCGCCTCCTGCCGCAGTCGATCGTCGCCGAGTTGGCTCTGACCGGTGAGCTGATGTCGGCCCAGGTCGCGCATTCCCACGGGCTCGTGGTCCGTCTCTGCGACCCGGGACACACGCTCGATACGGCACTGGAGCTCGCGGGCGGACCGAAGAGGAACTCTGGGCGGAGCAGGGCGCGTTGGTCGAGGCCGTGTTCCACTCCCAGGACGCACAGGAGGGCACGCGTGCTTTCGCCGAGAAGCGGCCGCCGGAGTGGTCCGGACGCTAGTCGGGGACGCCGGACTGTCCGGACACGGCGGCGCGTAAGCGAGGCCCGGCCTCGGTGAGCCACGCCACGATCACCGCCTCCAGCGTGTCGAGCTGACTCTCGAGCACGTAGACGCCGCGGGTGGGCAGGCTCGCGCCGAGCTCGACCAGGACCGGACGCAGGTGTACCTCCACCGCGAGCGTGTGCTGGGGGCCGGCGCCCACCATGACCGGGACAACCGTGACGCCTGCCAGATCCGTGGTGGAGAACCAGTCGAGGAACGACTTGAGGAGGCCGGAGTAGGTCGCCTTGTACGTCGGCGATGCCACGACAGCCAGCGCGCAGCCCCGGACAGCGTCCACCGCACCGCGCACCCGGGTCGAGGACCAGTCGAAGAGCTCGGGCCCGAGGTCGACCAGGTCAAGCGTGACGCGGGCTGCGCCGATCAGACCAGCGGCCTCCGCCGCTCCCGAGGCCACCGCCTCGGCCACGGTGCGCGTCCGCGAGGCGGGCTTCGGGTTGCCAACGACGACGACCACCGGAGCGGTCACCGGAGAGTCGGGATGATCTGAGGCAACTCGAGCGACGTCACAATGCCCGGGCGGGCGGCACAGACGTAGGGCACTGCGTTCACCGGCCGATGGGCTGTAAGTCCCGGCGACGTCGCCGCCCATGCGTCCGGCGGCACCGGGAAGCGGATGGCGACGTCGAGCGGCGCGTCCCCTTCGACCAAAATGCGCCAGCCCGTCTCCCGCAGTTCCCAGGCCGGCTCCACCTCGGCTGTCAGGTACCAGTTGGCGCAGAAGGTGAGGAGAGGCCTGCCGCGGTGCATGCCGGTCACCTCGAGTCGCTGGGCTGCAATGGTACCGGCAGAGAGGCGGCCGGCCGCCACCTCGACGTCGCGGCGGGCGACCGCCACCTGACCCCGGGCGGCGACGTCGTCGAGCGGGAGGGACACGGCGTCCGCGACGGTCGCCAGCGAGCCGGCGAAGGAGGCTCCGCCGTGTTGCTCGACGCCTCGGGGGTCGAAGGAGTCGGGCGCACGCCCGAAGCCCATGAGGTCGAAGATCATCTCGGGCGAGTTCCGCGAAGACATGTCCGCGAACTCTTCAATGCGCAGATGGTCCAGCTGCCGCTGCAGCGACAGCAGCACGAGCGGGAGCGCCTCGGTGATGAAACCGGGGCTCGAGCCGGTGCTGTGCAGCGTCGCCTTTCCGCGGGCGCACGCGGCCTCGAGCCGGTCAAGCACGTCGGGGTCGAGCGCGGCGGGCCGGTGGAATTCGCTGCGGGTTGATACGACGTTGGCTCCCGATTCCAGGAGGCGACTCAACACGTCGAAGTCAGCCCGGTCCGCCATGTAGAGGACGCAGTCCGGGTGCAATGCCAGGATCTCCTCCACGTCCCGGGTGGCCAGGACCCCGGTGGCGGCGAGGCCGGCCAGCTCACCGGCGTCCTTCCCGGCTTTGGCTCCTGAGTAGACGTAGAGACCTACGAGGTGGAGCGCCGGATGTTCTATGACCGCTCGCAACGAACGCGTCCCGATGTTGCCGGTCGCCCACTGGACCACCCGATAGGGACCACCGTTCCCACTGCTCATGCCGTTCCACCTCCGACCCCGCTGCAGGGGCCTTGGGGACGCTATTGGATCGGCCCGGCCGTCGCCCATTGGTGCGCGGCCCGGCGGCGACCGCGAGGCCGGAGTGCCAGAATGCGAACCCGATGACGACCCAAGAGGACACCCGGCTGGCACCGGTTCCCTTCGCCGAATGGGACGAGGAGACACGGAGCACCCTCCTGGCCCATCTGCGCCGCTCGGAGCTCTACCTCTCCGGCGCGCCCGACGCGCCGCCGATGCCTGTCGTGCTGGAGCTCTTCGCGCATCACGTCCCCCTCAGCGAGACGTTCCTCACCTTCACCGATTTGCTCGCCGGCGAGCAGGCGCAGCTCGCGCCCCCGATCCGCGAGCTCCTGATCCTGCGGGTCGCCTGGCGCGCTGGTTCGGGTTACGAGTGGAACCAGCACCGGCGCATAGGCGCCGAGGAAGGGCTCACGGACGCACAGATCCGAGCGGTACGCGAGGGTCCCACCGCCGCCGTGTGGTCGCCCCTGGAGCGTGCGCTCCTCACGGCAGTGGACGAGATGGCCGACGCCTTCGCCCTCAGCGAGAAGACATGGGACGAGCTAGCGGCCTCGTTCGACGGACCGCAGCTCCTCGAGCTGCTCTTCGTGGCCGGGGGCTATCTCTGCTTGGCCGGAGTCTTGAACAGCCTCGGCCTGCGCGGGGAGATACTGGACGAGCCAACGGAGACCGGAGAAAAGGGAGCTGCACCATGAAGGCGGTGCGCAGCTGCGACGGCGGCGTGGCCGTGGTCGACGTCGACGAACCGCCCGGCATGGGCGAAGAGGTCCTCGACATGCGGGCGACCAGCGTCTGCGGTTCCGACCTGACCTACATCCGTATGGGCAGCACTGACATCCTCGGCCACGAGCTAGCCGGCCTCCGCGCAGACGGCACTCCCGTCGTCGTGGAGGCGATCTACGGATGCATGAAGTGCGCGCAATGCCAGCGCGGTGCGTACAACCTCTGCCCGACGCATCACACGCGCGCGCTCGGCATCGGTGCCGACGGCGGCATGGCCCAGCACTTCCGCGCTCCGACGGCGCGGCTCGTGCCGATTCCCTCGGGCCTCGACTTGCGCGACGCCTGCATCGTGGAGCCGACGTCCGTGTCCTGGCATGCGCTGCGCCTCGCCGACGCGGGTCCCGGCAAGCGGGTGGCGGTCGTGGGCGCGGGCGCGCTGGGCCTGCTGGCTGTCGCGGGTGCGCGCCGGCTGGGGGCCGAGGACGTGGCACTCGAGGCACGCCACCCCCACCAACAGGAGGCCGGCGAGCGATTAGGTGCCCACATCGGCACGTCCGGCACATACGACGTCGTGGTAGAAGCGGCCGGCTCTCCCGAGAGCCTGGCCCAGTGCGCCCAACTCGTGGGGCCGCGCGGCATCATCTCGGTGTTGGGCGTCCACTTCGGACCGGTTCAGCTCGACTGGATGCCGCTGTTCTTCCACGAGGCCAGCGTCATCCCCTCGTTGGGCTACTGCGCCCACGACGGCGTCCGGGAGTTCGAAGAGGCGGCGGCCATGCTGGCTGAGGATCCCGAGATCGCGCGCACCGTCATCACGCACCGATTCCCGATTGAGGACGCCGGCGAGGCGTTTCGGGTCGCCGGCGAGCGCGCGAGCGGCGCCATCCGGGTCGTGATAGAGCCCGGCTGATGGAGGGCGCGCACCAGTTCCACGTCGGCATGGTGGTGGACGACCTCGATGCCGCGATGGCCGAGCTCTCCGAGTTGTTCGGCTACATCTGGTGCCCGCCGATGGCCGCCGAGACCCCGGTCAAGCTCCCCGGCGGCGACACCATGCTCGACCTGCGCTTCGCGTACTCGGCCACCACGCCCCGGGTCGAGGTGGTCCGCAGCATGCCCGGGACGCCCTGGGTGCCGGCCGACTCCGGCCTCCATCACGTCGGCTACTGGTCCGACGACCTGGCTGGCGACGCAGCTCGCCTGGTGGCTCGGGGCTACGCAGAAGAGGCCGCCGGCGTGCCCCCCGACGGTGCACCCATCTGGTCGTACCACCGCAGCCCGCACGGCCCGCGCATCGAGCTGGTGAGCCGGGAGATCCAGCCGGGCCTTGAGGGGTACTGGGCCTCGGCCCAGTCGCGATCGGTATGGTCAATCGGCTAGTCGAATGCTGCCGTAGGTAAACGAGCGAAAGGGCCCCTGTGAACCGGACGTGGTTGGGGAGAGAGTGAGAACCACGACTTGCTTGGCAGCTCCGGTGGCGTTGGCGAACTCACCAGTACCACCCGTAGCCGTGACCGTGTTCATCACCAGGTACCGGGTGTACGAAGACGTTGCGGCCAGTACGCACACGGTTCCGTTCAAGGAGTTGGTCAACTGACTGCCGTTTGACGCTGTCGCCGTGACGGAGCCCGTTTCTGCGCTGCAGGCCCCGGTGGCCGTCAGACGGGGAGAGGTGCGTTGCCTACCAAGCGGTCGGGGACGCCCTCAGATTGCTTGAGCGCCCCAGCCCCCAAGTGCGGGGCCGGTGGCCGCTGTATCGCGGAAGAGTGGGGCCTATTGCGTTGATCCACGCGCCGCGGTCTCGATTGCTGCGATGTCGATCTTCTTCATTGTCATCATCGCATCCATCGCCCGCTTTGCAGCTGCCTCGTCCTGACTATTCATCGCCTCCAGCAAGGCTCGAGGCGTGATTTGCCAGGCAAAGCCCCACCGGTCTTTGCACCAGCCGCACGCGCTCTCCTCTCCGTCGTTGTCCACGATCGCGTTCCAATACCGGTCCGTTTCAGCCTGATCATCGGTCAGCACCATGAAACTGACGGACTCGTTCGGTACGAAATTCGGTCCACCGTTGAGACCCACGAATGATCGGCCGAGCACAGTGAAGTCGACCGTGAGCTCGTCCCCAGTCGACCCGCCGGGATAGTCCGACGCAGCCGAACGGATTGCGTCGACGCGACTGTCTGGGAAGGTCTTCGCGTAGAACTCGGCTGCGTTGCGGGCCTCACCATGGTCGAACCACAAGCAGGTTGTCAGCTTGTCGGACAATCCAAAATCTCCCTCCACTATCGGCCGCACTCGCCCGTGGCTCGGCGGAACGTCGGGCACTCCCCGACTCAATGACTCTTCCCCGCCACGCCGAAATTCATCCGCGGCGCACCGGTAGGGCTCAATGGCCGTCCCCACCCCGACTACCGCTGTTCAAGGACCGCCCGATATCGGCACTTGCCGACCGGTCCTCCGAGCCAGGTTCGTCGGAATCACCTGTTATGCCCGCTTCCAGCGCCCCCTGGTCGTCGGTCAAGAGCGAGCTCCGAACCGACCGACGCGCAATCGTCGGCCCGCCCCCAAACCTCTTTGTGGTGCCGGCAAGCCGGCGGTGGAGGCGTGCCGCCGTGCCGCCGTGGAGTCGTCAAGGGCACCACCCGCGGACCCAATTACTCCGAGCTTCGTGGCAGAGCCCGATCAGCGCCCACCACCGCTGAGAAAGGGACGCATGAACACACAGAAGGCGAACGCCGTCAGCAGTTCGATGTGAACATCGATGTCGCCGTCCCCGACGCTCGCTCTACCGTGGTGGAACCGACGAGAATTGGTGGCAGGCATGTCGAGAAGGTGGATCCGGTCTTGACTCCAATGCAGGGTCAATGCGATTCGTCCGTGCGGGTCGCGAAGGATCATCCCTGCCTTTGACGTCTCATAGGATCCGTTGCCCCAGATCTGAACGTCGTACGCGGTATCGCGAAATTGCATCCACCGGTGTGTCCCCTTCCGAAGAGCTTGACCGACGCGCCGCCCGTCAGCCATCGAAATCAATCGAATGTCCCGTTCTGTTGTCGAGTGATGCTCTAGAAAGAACCGACCTTCTCTGGTCACGATCAACGCTCTGCCGATCTTGTGTCGACGGCTCATACCTCGAATTAAGCGGCGGTATCCGGGCATGATGACGTGCGCAACGTGTTGTCCGCTGGCGTCCATTACGGCATATTTGGCGTCGGACCAGAAGCTGCCTGCTCTCCACACCCACGAGTACTCGTTGTCGCTCATCGAGACTTCGCCCGGGTACTACTCACAGCCGACGGTTTGGTTTCGGGACCGAGCATGGCGTCATACGGTCACCACAAAGTACTGCTGAGTAACCCAAGGAGCGACGGCCGGAACACATAGGCCGATGTGCCGCGTCGGGCCGTTCTACATCTCCATCTAGACCGCCGCGTCTCCCCTGACGACTGCGCCCGTGGGCGACGGCCAGTCGAACGCCAGCCGGTCGCCCGTCGATAGTTCGTTCCACTGATGGAGTGCCCGGCTGAGGGCCTCAGAAACGGACGACGCATCACCAGCCCTCCATCGCGCCAAGTGAGAGCCGGCGAGTCTCTCGGCGGCTGCAAGTTCTGGACGATGTGTCGCGATCACCTCCCGTCCCGGCCTGGTCCTCGGTCGCCCCGTGCTCTTGAATGTCGCCCCTTTGGAGACCAGCTCCCAAAACCCGTTTCGGTGGCCGGTTGCCGCCTCAATGACGTACTGCGCCAGATCGTGGGGGATCCCCTTGCTTCCCGCCATCACGGTGCCAGGTATCCGTGTCCGCTTACCCCTTGTCGCTTCCCAAGCGGATTGCGGACGCCCGTGCGACTCCGCCTTGTAGAACTCCACTCGCATCGCCCCATCGTAGGAGGGCACCATCGGCAGTCGGAACCCGCGTCCCCAGGACGAGGCCAACCGGCCGCCTCCCTCCGCTGAAGGCGCGAACCGAGCCGGAGTCGGGGTGGCCGCTACACAGACGCAAGCCGCAACCGCAGGGCGGCCTCGTCGTGCGCGTGTGCCCCCACTTCCAGCTCGACATCGGCCGGGCCCGCGAGGACCCGCGTCCGAGTCGCGGCGTCCCAGGCGGCCAGAGGCCACAGCGACACCGGGACGGTGACCGCAACGGTCGACCGGGCCGGGACGAAGACGGGCGCGAAGCCGGTGAGCATCAGCTCTCCGGCGTACGGGCCACACTCCGCCCGGCCGTACACCTGAACGACGTGGCCGCCGTCGCGGTTCCCGGTGTTGGCTACCTCGACCGAGAGGGTCACTGCGGATTCCTCCTGCGTCACGACCTCGGCGCGGCGGATGGCGAACGTCGTATACGAGAGCCCGAAGCCGTGCGGGAAGGCAGCCCGCTCCCCGAGCCGGTCCAGCAGGCGCTGCCCATGGAAGCGGTCATAGGTCACGGCGCTCGCGTCGCGGTCGAAAGGGGGGAGATGCCGCTCCGACGTCGGGATGGAGAAGGGGAGCCGTCCGCTCGGGTTGTGCGCACCGGTCAGCACGTCTCCCAGAGCGTGGCCGCCCTCCATGCCGGCGTACCAGAGCATCAGCACGGCGGGCACCGCGGCGCGCCAGTCCTCGGTCAAGACGGCGCCGGCGGCGACGAGCGCGACCACGGTGGACGGGTTGGCGGCGGCCACGGCCCGGATGACCTCCTCGTCGACGGGGCGGAGCGACAGCGACACTCGGTCACCGCCGAACCCGGCGTCCTCGTCTGGGCGGAACGCCTGCTCCATGACGATCCGCATGTGGTCGGGCATCGGGGGAAAGAGGGCCAGCAGGTCCGGCGATGTCACCGCGTCCGGCCCTGTGTACTCCCCCTCGTCGCGGGCGTCGTAGCCCGCGACGACGATTGCCGCATCCGCGCCCGCCGCGGCCGCGGCTGCCGCCCCCTCGTCGTCGGCGGCGGCGACGGTGAGCGCGGCGTCGGGGAATGCGGCGCGGATGCCCTCCAAAGGCGTGACGCAGGAAGGCGGCCGGACGTCCGAAGAGCCGTGGTCACCCAGGTTGGGCGCGGCGGCCAGGCGGCCGATGACGGCGAGACTGCGCACCCGGGCCGGGTCCAGCGGCAGGAGGGGTCGGCCCCCGACGAGGTCGTTCTTGAGCAGGACGATCGAACGCGCGGCCACCGTGCGGGCGAGGGTGCGAGCTTCGTCACCGGCCACCAACGCCACCGGGGGATCCGGCTCGACGCGTCCGGCGTAGGAACGCAACTGGCTCTCGATGAGCCGGAGGCCGGCCCGCTCGACCATGGCCCACGACGTCTCTCCCGAGTCCAACTGCGACCGCAGGTGCTGGGCGCGTTGTTGGCGGAACGGTTCCTCCAGGTCCATGCCGGCGTTGAGCGCCTGCCCACCGTCGCGCAGACCCCAGATGAAATCGGTCCCGGTCATCCCGTCCCAGCACCACACCTCGCGCAGGACGGTGCTCAGCAGGTAGGGGTTCTGCCCGCACCACTCGCCGTTTACCGAGTTGTAGGCGGCCATCACCGCGGCCACGCCTTCGTCGATCACTCGCTTGAAGTGCGGGAGGTACACGTCATGGAGGGTGGCTTCGTCCACCGTGACGTCCACGGTGAAGCGGGCGTTCTCCATGGAGTTGAGCGCATAGTGCTTGACGCAGGCCATCACCCAGCGCTGCGTGCCGCGGGTCAGAGCGGCTCCGAACTCGCCGAGGTGATAAGGATCGTCGCCGAACGTCTCCTGGGCGCGGCCCCAGGCGGGATGGCGGGGCAGGTTGATGCAGACCCCGCCGAAGAAGTTGCCGCCGAGCGCACGGATCTCACGACCGATGACGTCGCCGACCTCCTCTTCGAGAGAGAGGTCCCATGTGGCGCCCCTGGCCATGGAGACGGGGAAGGCAGTGGCGTGTCCGGCCACGCACCCGCGCGGCCCGTCGACGAAGCGGATGCCGGGGATGCCGATCCGTTCGACGGCTCCCTCCACGATGGGCACGACGTTGTAGCCGTCGGTGCGGAACCGGGCCAGCCCTTCCCAGAACTCGGTGTCGCCGTCGAGCAACCACAGCCGCTCGTCGTCGTCGAGCTGATCGTACAGTTGGCGGGCCACCTCCACCGCAGGGCGGCCTTCCCGGACGGTGCGCACGCCGTGACCGAAGGCGGTCGTCATGGCTCGTCACCTCCCATCTCGCCGAGTCGACGGTCGAATCGTAGGGTCGAGCCGATCCGGGCGTTCCAGACTCTGGGTCACCGGGTGACGTGTAGCGTCCCTGCGGCAACACGCGGGACCGAGAACCTTGCCTGAGGAGAGGCGCCGATGCAACGAGCCGAGGCAATCGACGAGGCGCGGCCCAGCGCGAAGTGGCTGGCCCGCCGGGAGGTGATCGTCGACACCTCCGCCCGCGTCATCGCCCGGGGTGGGTACCACGGCACCGGCGTGGCGGAGCTCTGCGCCGCCAACGGGCTGGGCAAGGGGGCGCTCTACCACTACATCGGGTCGAAGGAGGAGCTCCTCGCCGCCATCCATGACCGGGTGATGGATGAGGTCCTGCAGGCGGCCGAGCGCGTGCGTCGGTCCGCCGAACGCCCGTCGGCGAAGCTGGCCAGGCTGGGAGAGGCACAGCTCGGCATCATCTCCCGCTACCCCGACCACGTCTGGGTCTTCCTCCACGACTTCCACGCGCTCACCGGCGAGCGTGCGCAGGAGTTCAGGCGGCGACGCCACGAGTTCGAGCAGGCCGTGGAGGAGATCATCCGCGAAGGCACCGAATCGGGCGAGTTCCGTGAGGCCGAGCCGCGGCTGACGGCACTGGCCTGGCTCGGCATGTACAACTGGGCCTACCTGTGGCTCCAGGGGGACGGGCCTCTCTCCGCCGAGAACGTCGCCCATGGGTTCGCAGAGATCTTTCTCCGCGGCATCGGCCGCGCGACGCCCGACAGCCCCTGAACCCTGCAATCCGGCGGGACCCGAGCTCGCCCTCCCCCAAGGAGTCACGTTGTTCTTCGGCCTCCGCTTCGACTTGCGCAACCCCGACCTGGCACAGACTTCGACCGCCGACCGCTATCAGGCGGCGCTCGACATGGCCGAGTGGGCCGATCGTCTCGGGTGTCTGAGCATCGCCGTTTCGGAGCACCACGGCTCGCCGGACGGGTACCTGCCGAGCCCGGTGCCGCTCCTCGCCGCCATGGCGGCCCGCACCACGACGGTCCGGTTCACCATCGCTGCGCTCATCGCGCCTTTTCACGACCCCCTGCGCCTAGCCGAGGACCTGATCGTCCTGGACAACCTCGCTCACGGTCGGGTGGACGTGATCGTGGCGGGCGGGTATGTCCACGAGGAATTCGCCATGTTCGGCGTGCCGATGGGCGAACGGCCCCAGCGCGTCACCGAGACGGTGCAGGCGCTGCGGTCGGCCTTCACGGGCGCGCCCTTCGAGTTCCGGGATCGGACCGTGCACCTGACGCCGGCGCCCTTCAGCCCGAACGGTCCCGCCATCCTGCTCGGGGGGAGCAGCGCGGCGGCCGCCCGCCGCGCCGCACGGATCGGCGACGGCTTCATTCCCTCGGACCCCGAGGTCTGGGAGCCCTACCGCGCCGAGGTCCAGAGGCTCGGCCGGACCGATCCTGGGCCCTGCCCCACCGGGGAGACCACCGTCGTGGCCTTCGCCGAGGACGCCCAGGAGGGTTGGGAGCGCATGGCGCCCTTCTTCCTCCACGAAATGAACGCGTACGGGCTGTGGCAGGCGCAGGACGACCTGGCCAATCCTTACCGGACCGTCTCGGACACCGACGAGCTCCGCACGACCGGTCGCTACCGCGTGCTGACGCCCGCCGAGTTCGTCACCGAGCAGGAGCTGGCTCCAGACGCGTTCGTCATGCTCCATCCGATGTGCGGGGGGATGCCCGTCGACCTGGCCTGGTCCAGCCTGCGCTTGTTCGAACGCGACGTGCTGTCTGCCTTGCCGTAGCGTCGCGGGCCCATGGCCCTCTCCGCGCGACCCGTCGACTTCGGCGGCGACCAGCGGCGCATGCTCGTCGCCGCTCCGGGCGGACCAACCTCGTCCCTCACCTTGAGCCTGCACGGAAGCCGGTCGACGCCGGTGCGGGAGGCGCTCTTGAGCCATATGGAACCGTGGGCCGAGCGCGGTGTGGTCGTCGCGTTCCCGGAAGGGAGCCTGCCGTCGGGCTCGGGATCCGAATGGGATCTCCAGGCAGACGTCGCGTTCTTGGAGGCGGCGGTGGAGCAGTTGCGGGAGGAGTTCCAGCTCTCGTCCCCACGGCTCTGCCTCACCGGCATGTCGGGCGGAGCGCGCATGGCGAGCCGGTACGCCTCGCTTCACCGCGACGAGGTCGCGGTGCTGGGTGCGGTGGCGGGATTGCGCCCGCCGGCATGTACAGCGGTCGCGCATCCCCTGCCGCGTCGTGGCCTTCCACGGGACGAACGACCGCATCAATCCCTTTGGGGGAAGCGGGACGGCCCGATGGAAGGAGAGCGTGATGGACGCGCCACCGCCTGGGCCCGCTCCAACGGCGTTCCAGCCGAGCCTCGGGAAGACCAGGTCTCGGCGACGCTGTCGCGCGTCTCGTTCGGACCGGACGACGGGCCCGGCGCGGTGACCCTCTGGGTGAGCAAGGGCGCGGGCCACACCTGGCCCGGGTCGCGGTTACCGCTCCTCTACCGGCTGTTCCTGGGCCGGACGTCCTTCGAGATCGGCGCCACCGCCGAAATCTGGCGAGCGCAGGAGAAGGCCTGACCCTTGCACCGTCAGGCGCCCGGGGCCAGCCCTGCGAGGAGGGCCCGCGCCGCCCGCGCCACCTCGTCGCGCGTCCGGCTGGGATCGGGCGAGCTGGCGATCAGCATGCCGCCCCGCGTCAGCACACCCATCCACAGTCGGGCCAGCGTCTCGGGATCCTCGACGTCGAGCGCGCCGGTGTCGGTTGCCGCCCGGAGGACCAGGACCGTGGCCGCCACCGCGTAGCGCTCGTCGAGTTCGGTGAACCGCGCCAGCCCGAGCACTGCCGGCGCGTCGATCACGAGGATGCGCGCCACCTCCGGCCGGAGGACCGCGTCGAGAAAGGCCTCCGAGCCCCGCGCCAGCTGCTCTATGCCGACGTTGGCGGTCGCGGCTGCGGCCGCCGAGTCCGCCAGGAGCTCAGCGTGAAGCTCCTCGAAGACGCTTTCGAAGAGGGCCGTCTTGTTCGGGAAGTGGTGATAGAGGGCCCCCGTGGTCACCCGGGCGGCGCGGGCCAGGTCCTCCACCGACGTCGCGGCGAAACCTCGATCGCCGAACAACTCCCGGCCTGCCCCGACGAGGGCGGCCCGGGTCTGGGCTACCTGTTCGGACCGCAGGGTCGGTCGCTCGTCGGGAACGACATCCTCCACCTCTTCTGTGTAGCTCGCCCGCGCCCTTGATTCCGCTCCGTCTCTTTGGCATAGTATCATTATGCTAAAAAATATCACTATGACAACGACGAACGACCAGATCCGGGCCTTGCGCGCCGATCGGGACGCCCTTCTGCAGATCGCCGAGAGCGTGCGAGCGGAGCAGTGGCAGGCACCGAGCGGCTGCGCCGGCTGGAACACCAAGGACCTCGTGTCGCACCTGGGCTCGCTGTTCTGGGCCGTCGTCGACGGGTCGGTGAACCCCGACACCTCCGGTCTCGAGGTCGAGGAGGCCGCGTCAGTGCAGGTCGAGTCCCGGCGCGCCCTGAACCCGGCCGAGGTGCTCGCCGACTACGAGGCCGTCAGCTCGCGCGCCCTCGAGGCGCTGGCCGTCGTGGCGACGCTCGACGTGGACGTCCCCTTCAGCGACTTCGAGAGCTACCCGGCGTCCGTGGTTCCGCTGGCTTTTTGCTTCGACCACTACACCCACATCCGCTTCGACCTCGTCGCCCCGCGCGGCAGCGTCGACGCGGTGCCGCCGCCGTCCGACGCAAGGCGGCTCGCGCCCACCCTCGATTGGATTCAGGTGGCGCTCCCGCAGCAGAACCCGGCGCGTTCGCGGCGCTGCCAGGAAGGATCGACCTCGTGGTGACCGGGGCCGCCGGACGGACGATCTCCCTCGGTGAGGGCAAGCGCGTCGCCACCGTCGAGTCGGACGGGCCCGGCTTCGTCCGCTGGGTCACCCGGCGGGGCGAGTGGGACGACCTCGGAGTGAAGGCGGAGGGTTCCTCCGAGGCCCTCGCAGTAGCCCGTTCGATCAAGGTGTATTGAGCGGGGTTGACTTCACCACTGCCGATGGGCAATGACGGCCCCGTGCCAGACCTGGCGGAGGCAAGCGCCGCCCTGTTCGAGCGCCACCGGATCGCCGCATTCGGCGGCGAGTTCCACGTCCCGGACCTGAACCGCTATCCCGCGTTGTTCGCCTGGGACAGCGGCTACCACACGCTGAGCATGATGCACCTCAATCCGAGCGTCGCCGTGCGCGAGCTCACCACCCTGTATCGGGCCAACCTCTTGCCCGACGGGCTCCTCTCGCACCAGCGGTTCGTGCCTGGATCCGCCGACCTGCGACGCTTCATCGAAGACCTCTTCGGACCGATGTTCGACGGCGACCGCACGCCGTTCATCGACCCGCCCACCGCGGCCTACGCCGCGGCCCGCGTCACGCGGGTGGTCGCAACGGGGTCCGCCGATCACCTGGTCGATGCAGCCGTCCGGCACTTGCAGGCGCTCGGCGAGCGCCGGGTCCTCGACGGCGGCCTCCTCCCGGTCGCCCTCCACCGTTTAAGACGGGAACCGAAGGCAGCGTCCACATGCGGCCGCTCCTCGACGGCACGTCCGATCCCTTCCTGCACCTCAAGGAGCTCACGATCTCAGCCGTGGCGTCGGAGCAATGGGCCTCGTTCCGGCCGCGTCGAGGAATTTCGCCTCGCGGGGAAGGACGGCCGACGTGGCCGACCACCACTTGCGAGAGGGGGCGCCGATGTGGGGGGGGAAAGGCTATGCCGCCGGCATCGTCCAGGCCGGCGCCGGCGTCGGCTCGTACGTGCAGTGGGACGGCAACGCCGTGTGGGGCGCCACCGTCTACTGGGCCCACCTGGTCGCGCTGCGGGCGGGGCGGGTGGACCGGGCGAGACAGCTCCGCGGGGAGCTCGAGGCGCTGGTCCGCGCCCACGGGTTCCGGGAGTTCTACGACGCCTGGTCCGGTGAGCCCGGGGGCGCGGGGGCGGAGTCGGGGTTCACCTGGCCGTCCCTCGTCCTCGAGATGGCGAGCAACGAGCAGCGCCATGAGGAGCTCTCGGGGTGAACCACACGCCGGGCCCGGGTCACCCCAGAGACGGGGAGCTGGCGAAGTCCAACACGTTCTTGCCCGGGTCGTAGGTGACCACGATGACTGGCCCGAGCGGGTAGGAGCGCCCCGGTCCGAACGAGACGGAGGACGCGGCGCCCGGGATGCTCACGCCGCGCAGCCCGTACCCGGCCTTTTCAAAGCTGGCCACGGTCAGGTCCTTGCCGGCGGCATTGGCGATGGTCGTGAACAGCGCCATGTTGATGCATGCCGCCTCGACGGAAAAGAACGTCTGATCCGAACCGCTGATCGGATTCGGTCGGCGGCGTGATCTTGTCGTCCGGGTACGCCTTGTGGACCACTCGGTCGCACTGCTGGACGAACGGCGTGTGCCAGATCTGGTAGTTCGACGGGACGGGGCTTGACGTCAGCACCCCGCGCAGGTAGTTCGGGGAGATGGATGCGGCGAGCACCGCCGTCTCTATCGTGCCCTCGTTCGTGGCGACGAATGGCGGGTGGTAGGTGCTCTGGTTGGCCTGGAGCGCGTCGGGCCAGACGAGGGAGCCCTCGCCGACGGCCACCACCTCATTGACTCCGGACGCCTGGAACTGCTGCGCAATGATGTTCGCCTGCTCGTTGATGGCGGCCTGGTCACCCGATGCGCCGGCGTCCACCGCGGTCTCGACGATCGGGACGTGAAGCGCGCGCAACGCCGATTCCACAATGTGGAGCTCGGCCTGGTCCGTGGCCTGCCCCGCGAAGATCCCGACCTTCTTCCCTTTGAACACGCCCTCGTGCGCGAACACGTTTGAGCTGCACCGGATCGTACGCCACCTGCGGCGGCGTCAAGGTGAAGTTCGGCGCGATGCCGGAAGCCGGGCCCCCCTGGTACGACCCCGAGATGGTCGGCACGCCTTGCTGCAGGAAGCAGGAGGGCTCGAAGGGCGCGATCGCGACGAAGACCTTGTCGTCTCCCGCCGAGCTGGGTGCACGCAGTCGCCGCCGGTGCCGTGCCCACCGGGCTCACCGCCAATATGTAGGGCACCAGCTTGCGGCCGTCGACGCCCGCCGTGCGCGTTCAGGTCGGCGATGATGGCGTTGTAGGCGTCGGGGTAGTCGCCCTGATCCAGAGTGATGCCGAACTTCCTGACCGCCGACAAGTCGATGTAGGGGATGCCGATCCGGATCGTCGTTGCCGTGACGCCCTGATCCGATGGCACCGGCCTGTGCCGTCGGCCGGACCGGCCCCGACGGCAGTGACGGCGCCGCTCACCAGCATCGCGCTCATCACGAGCAACCGGGTGATCCTTCGCACTGGCTACCTCCTCCTCAACCGCCCGAGCAGAACGGTCCCAGCATGCCCGATGGACGTCTGCGCCCGGCTTCAGCCTCACAGGTCCCAGACGCTGAGGCGCCCGTGTGCCTCGAACCGTTCCCGCAGCGCTGCATCGTCCGCCTTCTCGAAGGAGCGGAACCCGGCCGCACCTCGCTCACGCACGAACACGGGGTCGTCGCCGGTCCTGTCCAGGCGGAATTTCTCGTGGACGAGCGTGCGGGTGATCACCTTGTTCGTCGGGGTGGTCGGCAGGGCGTCGCACAGCCGGACGAAGCGGGGCTGCCACTTGGGGCTCAGATCGGGTCGGGCATCCAGCCACGCGGCAAAGGCGGTCGCGTGGAATTTCGCGCCGTCTCGCAGCACCAGCGCGGCCATGACCAGGTCGCCGGAGTCGGCGTCGGGCACCCCGTAGACAGACACCAGGAGCACGTCCGGATGGCGCCCGAGGATCGCCTCTATCGGACCAGTCGGGAAGTTCTCGCCGTCGACCCGCAGCCAGTCCGAGGTCCTTCCGGCGAAGTAGACCCAGCCGTCCTCGTCGACGTACGCCAGGTCGCCACTCCAGTACCAGCCGTGGCGCGTCGTCCGCGCCATCGCCTCGTCGTTGCGGTAGTAGCCCTCGAACGGACCGACACCCAACGTATTGACGATCTCGCCGACACACCGGTCGGCATTGATCAGCCGGCCGTCGCCGTCGAAGATCGCACGGGGTGCCTCGTGCCCGTCCTCGTCCGCGACCATGATCCCCTGGCGCAAGCGCCCGATGGAGCCCCGCGGGCGACTGCCCGTGCGGTCCAGCGCGATGGAGCCTTCGGTCGACCCGAAAACGTCGATGATCCGGACGCCGAAGCGCTCGGCCGCCGCCTCCACCACGTGGGGCGACCCCTCGTTGCCGAAGGCCACCCGCAGGGGGATGTCTGCATCGTCGGCCCGGGCCGGTGTGGCGAGCAAATACGCGAGGACCTTGCCCGTGTAGTTGAACCAGGTCACTCCGTAGCGCCGGACGTCCGGCAGGAAGCGCGACGCACTGAAGCGGCGGGCCAGGCCGAGCGACGCGCCCGCCACCAACGCCGCGGCGAAGCCCGCCATCAACGAGTTGGTGTGGAAGAGAGGCATGGCGGCGTAGCCGACGTCGTCGGGCCCGAGCTCCAGCATCGTCGCCATCCGGCTCCCCGTGGTGAGCAGGCGGCGTTGCGTGCAGCGCACGGCCTTGGGGGCGGCGGACGTTCCGGACGTGAAGAGGAGCACCCACAGGGCTTCGACGCCGTCGCCGTCGGTAGCGTCGGCCTGCCCACCGCGTGCACGGGCCGGCGCCTCGGTCGCCCGCGCACAAGGCTTCCTCGAGCGACTCACCCCGTGCCCGCGGGTCGTCACCGTCGGCGAAACGGCCCGACACGAGTACCCCCGCGGGCGGCACCGCGCGACCGAGCGCGACGTCGAGCAGCGCTTCGTGCCGCGGCTCTGTGATCACCAACTGGACGTCGGTGTGCGCGATGTCCCGCGCCAGATGCTCGCCTCGCCGCGTGTAGTTGAGCCCGGCCACGGTCACCCCCGACAATGCTGCGCCGCAGAGCGCGAAGACGTAGTCGGGGGTGTTGTCGAGGAGGAGGCCGACGTGTGGTGGGCGCTCAGGCTCGAGGCGGGCGCGGTACATGGCGGCAAAACGCTCCGCCTCGGCCAGCAGCTCGGCGTGTGTCCAGACGCCATCCCCGAAACGGAGGGCCGGACGATCCGCCAGGTCCCGTGCGTTCCGTCGCAGGAGCGACGGGGCGCTCGGCGCCGGAAGGGGCGCCTCTTCCAGGGGCGGCGCCAAGCTCGCGGATGCCGGGCCGGGCAATCCATTCGCGACGACGTTCCGTTCCACCGTGGGGCGGGAGTATAAACACAGCCATGGATCTGGACACCATCGTGGTCGGCGAGGACGACGTCGTCCCCCGCGCGCGCTACACCAGCGCCGAGTTCGCCGACCTCGAGTTCGAGCGCCTGTGGTCACGCGTCTGGCAGGTCGCCTGCCGCGAAGAGGAGATCGCAGAGGTCGGCGAGTTCAGCGAATACCTGATTGGCGACCAGTCGATCCTCGTCGTGCGCTCCGCTCCCGACACCGTCCACGCGTTTCACAACACATGCCTGCACCGCGGCACCAGGCTGGCGGACGGGACGGGCCGCTTCGACGATGCCTGCATCCGGTGCCGCTACCACGCCTGGCGCTACGACCTCGACGGGCGTCTCGTCGAGGTGGTCGACGCCCACGAGTTCGACCCGTTCCCACCCGACGCCGGGCTCCCCGCAGTCCGGGTCGACCGCTGGGGCGGCTTCGTGTGGGTCTGTCTCCATCCCGAGGCACCGCCGTTGCTCGACTACCTCGACCCCCTCCCCTCGTTGCTCGCGCCGTACCACTTGGACCGCCTCCGGTTGCGCACCTATCTGTCGACCATCCTCCCCGCCAACTGGAAGGTGGCCGTCGACGCGTTCAACGAGGGCTACCACGTCCAGGGCACACACCCCCAGCTCCTGCCCTGGACCGACGATGTGAGCCTCGAGTACGAGCCGCTGGGGATCCACTCCCATTACGGCCGCTTGCCCAACGCGCGGCGAGAGCTCCGGCCCAGTCCCCGACTCGGCCTCTCGCCTGACGACTACGACGAGGGCGAGATCCTCGAGAACTTCATCGCCGGGCTCGGCGGCCTGTTCTACCGACAGGAGCGGGAACTGGTCGAGGAGATCCGCGCCAACCCGCTCGGCGAAGCGTCGATGCTCAGCCGTTACCAGAAGGGACGGCGCGCCCTGCTGGCGTCCCGCGGCGTGGCGGTGGAGGAGTTCGCGGACGATCAGCTGACGAGCGCGGACGACGTCTTCTTCTTCCCGAACATGGTCGGGCCGATCTATCCGGGCATCGCCATCCTCTTCCGGGTCCGGCCCAACGGCCTCCATCCGGACAGCTGCATCAAGGACACGTGGTTCCTGGCCTGGCCCCAAGAGGATGATCCGCCCAAGCGTGCTACCCGACGGTTCTTCCCGGACTGGACCGAACGCGACTGGGGCGAGATCACGAACCAGGACTACGCCAACATGGAGCATGTGCAGATCGGCATGAAGTCAAAGGGCGGCTCCGGCATTCAGTTCAACCGCCGCCAGGAGGCGAACCTGCTCCACATGCACCGGATGATCGATCGGTACCTCTTCGGGACGTAGCCGATTCCGAACCTCTTCTCAGAGGGTGCGGTAGAGCCCGCCGTCCACCGGCACCTGGGCGCCGTTGACGTAGGCGGCGGCGTCGCTGGAGAGGAAGACACAGACGCGCGCGACATCCTCGGGTCGGCCGAGCCGCTTCATCGGGTTGGCCCCGGCGATACGAGCTTTCGCCTCGGGCGGGAACGCGCTCGTCAGGTCCGTGTCGCTGGCGCTGGGCAGGACGACGTTGGCCCGTACTTTGGGCGCCCAGGCGCCGGCCAGCCCGAGAGTCAACGCGTTGAGGGCGGCTTTGGCCATGGCGTAGGGCAGGTCGGTGGTCGTCGGCCGCCACGAGGAGACGGACGAGATGTTGAGGATCGTCCCGCCATCCCCCACGGCCATGCGATGCCCGATCAGGATGCTCAGGCGGAAGGGCCCGCGTGCGTTGACGGCGTGGACCTTGTCGTAGAGGTCCTCACCCACGTCGGCAAGATCGGCGTACGCCGGCGACATGCCCGCGTTGTTCACGAGGACGTCACAGCGCCCGAACTCCCCGAAGACGGTGTCGACCAGCCGGTCGCAGTCGTCCCATTGGCCGATATGGCAGGCGACCGCCACGGCGCGCTGACCCGTCGTGGCGGCGATCTCCCGGGCGGCGGTCTCACAGTTCTGGAGCTTCCGGCTGGCGACCACGACGTCCGCGCCGGCGCGGGCGAGGCCTTCGGCGATGGCTCGCCCGATGCCACGGCTGCCGCCGGTGACCAGCGCGATCTTGCCGCTCAGGTCGTAAGGTTTCTCGGAGGTCCTCATGGACTTGTTTCACTACCACGCTGGCAGAGTTCGGGCCATGGCGACGCGACGAGCGCGATGAGATTCGGAGTGGCAGTGCCGACGTGGGGCCCCTTCGCCGACCTCGGCGCGCTCTCGGACTTCGTCGGCCTGGTGGAGGAGCTGGGCTACGAGAGCGTGTGGTTCGCCGACCACGTCGCCGTCCCCACCTACGCCACCGACCGCTTCGACCCGCCCATGCTCGATCCGCTGGCGCTGGCGGCATGGGTGCTGGCCCGCCACGACCGGTTGCGCGCCGGCACCGACGTGCTGGTCGCCCCCTACCGCCATCCGCTCCTGGTGGCGGCCATGGCCGGGTCGCTCCAACGCTTGAGCGAAGGGCGGCTCCTGCTCGGCGTCGGCATCGGGTACCTGCGCGGCGAGTTCGATGCGTTGGGCGTCCCGCTCGGGGAAAGGGCCGCCACGACCGACGAAGTCCTCCAGGCGCTGCGGACCGTGTGGACCGGGAGGGGGCCGCACCACTTCTCGGGACGGCACTTCGGGTTCTCCGACATCCTGCCGGTCGCCGTGCCGCCCGACCCCGTCCCGCTCCTCGTCGGGGGCAACAACACCAACGCCCGCGCCCGGGCGGCGCGCCTCGGGGACGGGTGGCATCCGCTCTACCCGACACCGGCCGCCTACGCGGCGGGGCGCGCAGAGATCGAGAGGATGCGGCAGAAGAACGCGTCCACCGGGTCGTTCCTCTACTCCTACAGCGGGGCCGCCTGCGTGATCACCGACCGTGCGCTGGAAAGCCGGGGTGCGGGCCCGACGGATGCGGCTCCCGGGGAGTCGAGACCGGAGTATCGCTACGCACCCGCCTTCCCGACCGACGGGGACGGCCGCCCGCTGCTCTGCGGCTCGCCCGACCAGGTCGCGGGCGACGTCGAGCGGTACCGGCGGGCGGGCGTGGAGCAGATGGTGCTGCGGGTCTGGAACGCCGCCTCCCGCTCCGGGGTGGAGGGTGCGATGGACCAGGTGCGCAGGTGGGCGGAGGTCCTGGCGTGACTCCCCCGCGCTCGCTGCAGGACCTGCTCCATACAGAGGCGATCAAACAGCTCAAGGCCGACTACTTCCATCTCATGGACACCAAGGAGTGGGAGGCCTGGAAGGAGTGCTTCACCGAAGACTTCGCGGTCGACGGCGAGGCGGTCCACGAAGGCGGGCGCGACGCGTTCGTGGCATTTGTGCGTGCGCACCTCCACGACGTCTCGAGTGCCCACCTGGGCTTCCTGCCCGTGATCGAGATCCTGAGCGACACGAGCGCCCGGGGGCGCTGGTCGATGCACGACGATCTGCGGCTGCCCGCCGGACACCCGTGGTCGAAAGCGCAGGCGACGCGCCGAGAGGGCTACGGCCACTACGACGAGGAGTACCGGCGCGAGGGCGGCCGGTGGCTGATCTCGCGGATGCGGCTGACCTATGCGCGTCTGTGGACAGTGCCGGACGACGGTATCGGCTCGACCGGGTGAAGAGCGCCGCCGGCACCGGCAGTAGCGTCGTCCTTCATGAGTGAGCGGCGCGTGGCCATCGTCACCGGCGGAGGGTCGGGCATCGGGCTGGCCATCAGCCGCCGGCTGGCCTCCGACGGACACCGCGTCGCGGTGCTCGACCTGAACGAGGAGTCCGCCGCCACGGCCGCCAAGGACATGGACGCGTCGGGCACCAGCGTGATCGGCCTGCCCGTCGATGTCGGCCAGCGCGCCCAGGTCTTCGCCGCCGTTGACGAGGTGCGCCGCCGGCTCGGGCCGCCGGCCATCCTGGTCAACAACGCCGGCACGGGCGCGACGTTCGCCCGCTTCCTCAAGATCGACCCCGAGGTCTGGGAGCGGACCCTCGCGGTGAACCTCACGGGCGCGTTCCACTGCTGCCAGGCCGTAATGCCCGACATGGTCGAGGTGGGCTGGGGCCGCATCGTCAACATCTCTTCGTCGAGCACCCACAGCGGGCAGGCGCTGCTCGGCCCCTACGTGTCGTCCAAGTCGGGCCTGAACGGGCTCACGAAGTCCCTGGCCCTGGAATTCGGCTCGAAGGGGATCACGGCCAACGCCGTCCCACCCGGGTTCATCGACACTCCCATGCTGCGGGCGTCCGAGGCCCGGGGCGAGTTCGGCGAGGGTGGTGTCGACGAGGCCGTCGCGCGCACTCCGGTGCGGCGCGCCGGACTACCCGAAGATGTTGCCGCCGCCGTCTCTTTCCTCTGCCTCGACGAGGCGGGTTACATCACCGGGCAGATCATCGGTGTGAACGGCGGGCGCAACACCTGACGGAGCGCCCTCACGCGTACGGTAGGAGGTCATCGTCGAGCTCGACGCCGAACGTGCGCATGGCCATGGCGAAGACCTCGTACGCGCCCACAATGAACACCACGTCCATCAGCTGCGGGGTGTTCAGGCTCTCCGACAGCACGGCGTACGTCGCGTCGGCGACGGTTGCTGTCGCCATCAGCTCGTCGGCCGCCGACAGCAGTGCGCGCTCGAGCGGGTCCCAGCCGCCTGCCTCGGGCCCGAAGCGGACCCGCGCGATCTCGTCCGGACTCAGGCCAGCCACCCCGGCCTGGTAGACGTGCTGCGCCCACTCGTAGGCCGAGCCGCGCACGTGGGCCACCCGTAACACCAGGAGCTCCCGCTGCCGCGGGGTAATGGTCGAGAAGTAGAGCGCGTGCCGGATGAGCTGGTTGTAGGCGCCCGTGAGCTCGGGGTGGTAGGCGAGGACACCCATCGCGTTGAGCCCCTTCGGGCTGGTGGCGTCCTGGGGCGGGAGGGGGTGGCGGGGGTTCTCGGGCCGGTAGGCGGCCGCCAGAGCCTGGGCCATGCCCGGGGGCCACTGGCGCGGCGAAAGCGGGGGGACCCGGGGCATCAGGCGGAGGCGGTGCTCACGTCAGGCGAACTCGCCGGCGACGTCGCGCACGAACGCCTCCACCTGTGACGCGCCGGCGTCCGGCCAGCCACAGACCAGGTAGTCCCAGCCGGCGTCGCGCCACTTGGCGGCGTGGCGGCGCGCCGTCGCCAGGTCGTCGAGGGAGAGGGATCCGGCCCGCCGGAGGGACCTGGGCTCGCGGCCGGCGGCCGTTGCCAATTCGTCCAAGCGTGCCGAGGTCTCACGCAACGAGTTGGGCGTCCCCCAGGCGTGCCACACGTCGGCGAAGCGCGCCGCCAGCGGGAGGGTGCGCCGCGGCCCGGTGCCACCGATCCAGATGGGAGGGTGCGGCTGCTGCACGGGCTTTGGGCGCAGCGCGGCGTCGTGCAGCGACACTGTACGGCCGTCGTAGGAGACCGTCTCGCCGCTGAACAGCCGGGTCACGATCTCGAGCGTGTCCTCCAAGAGGTCGAAGCGCGCCCCGGTGGGGGAACGCGATCCCCAGCTCGCGGTGCTCCTTCTCGAACCATGCTGCGCCCAGCGCCAGCTCGAGGCGCCCGTGCGACGCGTGGTCGATGGTGACCGCCTGCGCGGCCAGGATGGACGGGTGGCGGTAGGTGGCCCCGGTGACGAGGAGACCGAGGCGGATGCGGGACGTGACTCCGCTCAGTGCCGCCAGCGTGGTCATACCCTCGAACGTCTCGCCGGGCCCCTCACCGTACATGGGCTGGAAGTGGTCGAAGCCCCACACCCCGTCGAAGCCGAGGTCTTCGGCCAGGCGGACGCGCCGGGCGAGCTCGTCCCAGGACATGCGCTGCTGCGCGACGTCCAGCCCGAACCTCATGCCGGCACAACCTAGGCGCTGAACTCGGTGACGCGCCGGTGGAAGCGCCAGCCGTCCCGTTCGCGACGGAGGACGTCGTGGTACCGCCCGACCAGCTGCACCGCCCAGCCGGGCTCGCCCCTCAGCAGGAACACGAAGTCGCTGGTGGCCTTCGCCTCGTTCTCGGCCCAATCCGTGACCAGCGTGTTGAGGACCAGATGGCGCTGAGGACGGGTGGGGCTCCACTTGCCGTAGGCCTCACGCAGGGCGTCATGGCCCTCGTGCTGGCCGAGACCGGGGATGTCGCACCCGCCGTCGGCGCAGAAGGTGGCGACGACGTCGTCGGTGCGCCCGTCATCGAGGGCCAGCGTGTAGGCGGCGATGGCGGCGCGGACACCCGCGCAGACGTCCGCGTACCGGCCCGCGGTGTGCTCGTCTCTCATTCCGAGAGCCTCAGATCGCCAAGTCGACGATGGGTTGTTCGAGCGGGTTCAGATTGACCTGCCGCAATGCCGCAAGCAGCTTCTCGGTGGGGAGACCGGCCAAGAAGCCGTCGACGACCCGCTGGTAGTTCGAAATGTGCCCTTCGTTGTGCTCCGACAAGCGCATGTACTCGAAGCTGCGCGCGTGCAACCCGCGCTGTTGTTTGGGCAGGTTGGAGAAGTCCTGGGTCGGTATGGGCGGCCACCGCCGGTCATCATGCTCCCAGAGCTCCGGGACCGGAGGTGTCTCCGGCTCCTCCCCCGCGGGATAGCGGGTGAGCGACCACATGTCCATGCGGGTCTCCTCCGGCCCCAGCGGGCGGAACCGGTAGGAGGTGGCGCTGCTGTACATCGGGAGCACGAAGAAGTGGGGGAAGCAGTACCACAGGGTGTCGTCGATGTGCTGCTCCGACAGCTCAACCAGGTCGGGCATGTCGCAGCCCCGGGCGCGGTGCGTGTTGATCACCGCGTCGTTGAAGGCACGGTCCCAGGTCGACCGCGCCCCCTTGTAGTCGGCCGGAAGCTCCAGGTCTGCCATCTCCTCCGCGATGCGGAGGTCGCGAGCGTGGACCATGCCCGCCATGCCCTCGCTCATCGTCTTCAGGTACTGGAGCTCGGACTCGAGGAAGGCGCGCGGATCGAACCGATCGCCCGCGGCGTAGCGCCCCGGGATGCGCAGCTGCGGGTGTGATTGCAGCACGTGGTACTGCTCGACGAAGGCCTCAATGCCCAGCTTCCAGTTGACCGGAAGCCGGGCCGAGTACCACCACTCGGCCCGGAGTGACTCCATCTTCCACGCATCGAGCACGCCGGCGAAGGGCTCGATGCACTCGCGCAGCGGAGGGGCATCGTGGTCGAAATTGATCCAGGCGCACCCGCCCCAGGTCTCGCAGCGCACCGGCGACAGATTGATCTCGGCAGGCTCGAGGTTGTGCTCGGAAAAGCCGCTCGCCTGCGTCACCCGGGTGTTGTGCCCGTCGGTCCCGTAACACCACCCGTGGAACGGGCACACGAACCCGCCCGGCTTGGACCCTCTGCCCTGGGCGAAGCGCACGCCACGGTGGCGGCATGCGTTGTCGAAGGCGCGGACACCCATGTCCTCGGTGCGGACGACCAGCACCGACTGGTCGAGGATCTCGTACTCCGCGAAGTCGCCCGGATCGGGGACCTCCTCGAGACGGCAGGCCATCTGCCAGACCCGCGGCCAGAGCAGCTCGTTCTCCAGCCTGTAGAAGTCCGGGTCGTAGTACCGCTCCTTGGGCACCCGGTCCGGCGTCGCGATGGCGAACGGCACCGGCAGGGCTGACCATTTCTGCTCCACGATGGCCATACTGTCTTCTCCTGCCGTTCGCCGAGTCGAATTAGACTAACCGGTCGGTACAAAGCTGACGATGGTGATGGTGCCCCCGGGGCCTTCGCCAGGATCGATCCATCGGCGACGACAGGCCCGACCAGACATGACCGCTCCCGCAGACGTCGCACACGCCGAGAGTCAAGACGAAACCGAAGTCGACGTCCTCGTCGTCGGCGCGGGCATCACCGGCATCTACCAGCTCTACCGGGCGCGCGAGGCCGGCTTCTCCACCCTGTTGCTCGAGGCCGGCGCCGGGGTGGGTGGCACCTGGTTCTGGAACCGCTACCCCGGAGCGCGTTTCGACTCCGAGAGTTACACCTACGGCTACCTCTTCTCGCCCGAGCTCTTCGACGAATGGGAGTGGCAGGAGCACTTCGCCGCCCAACCGGAGACGGAGCGCTACCTGAACCACGTGGTGGACCGTTTCGACCTGCGCCGGCACATCCGCTGCGACGCCCGGGTCACCTCCGCCGAGTACGAGGAGGGCGGGGGACGCTGGCGGGTGGTCGCCGGCGACGGGGCCGAGGTACGGACCCGGTTCGTGATCGCCGCTACCGGCGTCCTGTCGATGCCCTACATCCCCGACGTCCCCGGGCGGGAGTCGTTCGAGGGCGAGGCCCACCACACGGGGCTGTGGCCGGCGACGCCGGTCGATTTCGCAGGCAAGCGGGTCGCCGTCGTCGGGACGTCCTCGAGCGGCGTCCAGGTCGTCCCCGCCATCGTCGACGAGGTGGCGTCGCTGACCGTCTTCCAACGCACGGCCAACTGGTGCACACCGCTGAACAACGCGCCCATCACCGGTCCGGAGCAGGCCGCGTTGCGGGACGGCTTCGAGCAGTTGCGAGAGACGCTTAACACCTCGGTGCACGGGTTCCACCATCTGCCGTGTGACCGGTCCGCCTTCGACGACAGCGAGGACGAGCGTCGCCTGTTCTACGAGAGGATGTGGCACAGCCCGGGGTTCACCAAGCTGACGAGCAACTACGCCGACCTCCTTTCCAACCCGGAGGCGAACCGCGAATGGTGCACCTTCATCGCCGACAAGATCCGTGGCATCGTCGAAGACCCGGTGACAGCGGGTCGGCTGATCCCCCAGGACCAGCGCTTCGGGGAGAAGCGGCCGCCCTTCGTCGCGGGGTACTTCGAGGCGTTCAACCGGCCGAACGTGTCGCTGGTCGACCTGCGCGAGAACCCGATCGTGCGGGTGACGCCGGCCGGGATAGAGACGCCGGATGGGCTGCGGGAGTTCGACGTCATCGTGTGGGCCACCGGATTCGATTTCGGGACCGGGGCGCTCTTGCGCATGGGCATCCGGGGCCGAGGCGGCCTGCCGCTCGTCGAGTACTGGAGCGACGGCCCCCGCACCTTCTTGGGGGTGCAGACACACGGCTTTCCGAACCTCTTCTTCCCGGGCGGACCACACGCCGCCGCGGGGAACAACCCGCGCTACAACGGGGACCAGGTCGACTTCATCACCGACGTGCTCTGCTATGCCCGCGATCACGATTACGACGTGGTCGAAGTTTCGGAAAGCGCCGAGGATCGTTGGACCCGTATGGTGGACCGCGGCGCCTCCTCCCCGCTCTCGTTCGGAGAGAGCAGCTACTACTTCGGCTCCAACATCCCGGGCAAGCCCCGCAAGTACCTGCTCAACTCCGCGGGGCGCCCGAAGCTGTTCTCGGTCATCGCCGACGTGGTTGCGAACGACTACGACTCGTTCACCATGACGCACGCCGGCGAGCCCACGTCCGCCGCGCGCTGACGGGCGGCGCAGCGAGGCGGGGTCGCGGTCATACGGTGGCGATCGGCGTCACCGGCGAGCCCACCACGCCAGGCATCCGCAGGGGCGGCGCAGTGAGAAGGAATCGGCTGCGCCCGCGCGCGCGCAGCCAGGTGGCGAGCTCGTGCAGGTACCACATCTCCCCCAACGGGACGCCCAGCTTGAAGAGGCACAGGTGGTGGATGGGCAGGAACGAATGCCGGCTGGAGTCGCGGTCCTTCCCGAGCAGGCCCTCGACGGCGTAGTTGTCCGCCACCAGTGCCGAGATCCCCGAGTCGGCGATCCACTCCAGCAGTGATGGGTCGCGCGCGTCGAGATACGAGCACATCGTGTGGATCTTCACCGGGTCGGGGTTGCGCTCCCACTCCAGCACCTTCGTGGCGAAGCCCGTGTGCAGCAACAGAACGTCGCCCGGTTCGACCACGACGCCGTCGGCCCGCATGATGTTCTCGAGCTTCTCCCGGCCGACTCCCTGCCACTCGTGTCCGAGGTGGCGGGCCAGGTCGACCAGGACGCCCCGGCCTTGCACCCCGTGCGCGGCCATGTGCTCCAGGCCGAGATGGTGGGCGAAGGCCTGGTGTGGGCCACCGTCACCTCGCGCGTCCGGCCTCGGTCCGACGAGATCGACGCCGGCGCGGTAACCGTTGTAGTACACGGCCTCCTCGATCCCGTCGCCGTCCGCGTCGAACTCGGCTCCGACGTGCGCGAGCGAATCCCACTGGGTCGAGTACTGCAGCGACAGGGTCACCACGTCGTCAGCCCACACGTCAACGTATTTGGGGTCCCCGAAACCCTGCATCTCGCTCATGCGGACGTTGTAAAAGGTGGCCGCCACGCCCTGCATGTCCTCGGTGGGTGCCACGACGGGCGGATGCCGCCGTTGGTTCAACGATGTCCCGCCGGGATAGTCGAGTGGCAGGCTCAGGCAGAAGCTGACGCCGGCCTCGACCTCGCGCACTCCGTCCAGCACCTTGTCGGACGTCATCAAGTTGACCCGCCCGAGCTCGTCATCCTCGCCCCAGTCGCCCCAGGTCGAGCCGGGCGGACGCTGCTTCCACCGTGCGGTCACCGCGTGCCTCCTCGCTGGCCGTGCGTCTTTGTGATGTACCGACCGGTTGGTCTAGTCTGACCAGAGGAGTCTCGCGCGCTCCGGCGGGTTTCCACTTGTCCAGGACCGAAGGGAACGCACATGCCGGACAAGCCCTTTGTCGTCTCGGCCGACGGACACATCCTCGAACCCACCGATCTTTTCAAGACCCGTCTGCCCCCGCACCTGCGGGACCGGGCCGTGTGGGAGGACGACTTCGAGATAGAGCCGCTTGTCGAGGGCGGTGCACGCTTCTTCCGGAGGCTGCACACATCAGGTTTCGAGGGCTGGACCATTTCCCGCTATCGCCAGACGGGGGGGCGGATGCCCGAAGGCGATCCCGAGATGATCATTGAGGACCTCGAGTCCGACGGTGTCGACGTCGGAGTGATGCACCCGAACCTCTCGCTCTTCGGGCTCTACTCGGACGACCACGAGCTCTCCATGGCCCATGCCCGCGTCTACAACGACTACATCATGGAGCGGTTTTCGCCCTACTTCTCGCGGCTGGCTCCGACTGCGCCCGTCCCGATCACCGACGTCGGCGATGCGGTGAAGGAGATCGAGCGTGCCGCGGCCGGCGGGTTCCGGGCAATCCTGCTGCCCGCGACGCCCCCGGTGCCCTATTACTCGCGCGACCTCGACCCGGTCTGGGCCTCCCTCCAGGCCAACGGCGTCCATGCGTTCTTCCATACGCAGACAGGCGGGGTGAAAGTCAACGATCCCGAGGCGACCACCCTGAAGGTGGTCATGGAGAACGCCGCGCAGGTGAACCAGCCGGTGACGGAGAAGTCGGCATCCAAGCGCATGATCACGCAGGCGATCTACAGCACGCTCGTCCCCCAGCAGCTGATCTGCCAGCTCGTCGGCGGTGGCGTCGCCGAGCGGTACCCGGAGCTCCACTTCGCGCTGATCGAGTTCAACGCCCACTGGCTGCCGTCCCTCGTGGGTGCCATGGACAAGTGCTGGATCACCGGGATCGGGCAGGACGCCGACTGGTGGCTCGGCTACTGGGACGCGAACCAACCGCCCCAGCGGCAAACCAACATGGCGCAGCTGTTCCGCCTCAACGAGAAGTGGCCCTTCCCGCTCATGCCAAGTGAGTACGTGCGGCGACAGTTCCACGTCTCGTTCCAGGACGACCCGGTCGCCGTCGCCTGCCGGCACCTCACGGGGATCAGCACGCTCGTGTGGGGCAACGACTACCCGCACGCCGAAGGAACCTTCCGCGGCAGTCGTCAACTCATGGCCGAGCAGTTCGCCGGCGTTCCTGCCGACGAGCGCGACGCCATGGTCGGCGGGACGCTGGGCGGCCTCCTCGGGTTCACGGCTCCGGTCGCCGCCTGAACATCGAAGACCTCGAGAGCCTGGGAGGTCCCAATCTGAGCGACTACCGCTTCGACGGGCGCGTCGCCGCAGTCACCGGCGCGGGCCGGGGCATCGGGCGGGCCTACGCACTGCTCCTGGGCGCACGTGGCGCGCGCGTCGTGGTGAACGACCTCGGCGGGAGCATGGAGGGCGACGGCGCCGACGCCGTGCCGGCGGAGGAGGTCGCGGCGGATATCGCTTCGGGCGGGGGCACCGCGGTGTCCGACACCAGCGATGTCTCGACGTCTGCCGGGGCCCAGGCGGTGGTTGGCGCGGCGTTGGAGCACTTCGGGCGCATCGACATCCTCGTCAACAACGCAGGCATCATCCGCTGGGCCGGTTTCCCCGAGGCGGACGAGGACAACCTGGCGCGGCACATCGCCGTCCACGCCGCTGGCTCGTTCAACACGGCCCGAGCCGCCTGGCCGCACATGACCGAGAACGGGTACGGACGCATCGTCCTGACGACCTCGAGCGGGATCTTCGGTTTGCCCAACAACACGTCGTACGCCACGGCCAAAGCTGCGGTCATCGGGCTCGGCCGCAGCCTCGCAGTGGCGGGCGCCAGCCACGGGATAAAGGTGAACTTGGTCGCGCCGGCGGCCATGACCCGGATGGCAGGCGGCGACCGGGACGGGGATGCCGGCGTGATGGCACCCGAGCTCGTCGCGCCTCTGGTGGCGTACCTCGCTCACCAAGAGTGTCCCGTGAGCGGCGAGATTTACGCCGCGGGGGCGGGTCGCTTCGCCCGCATCTTCATCGCCACAACGACCGGCTACGTGCATCCGGGGCCCGAGGTAACAATGGAGGACCTCGCCGAGCACTGGGCCGCCATCAACGACGACGCGAGTTACTCGGTACCGGCCGACCTGCGGGGTTGGTCGGCTACCTTTCTGGACCATCTGGGCCGAGGTGGGTCCGGACAGAGACAGTCGTGATTGCGTACTCGTCCAAGGATCCCGATGACGCGGCCCCGAAGACACGTCGTCACTCGATGAGTGCACACCCAAACTTGCTCGTGGCGCAAGGGTACGCGCCGCCGGGCGGACGACTCTGCTCAAGATCGCGTCCCCGAGGTGAGGGTCGCGCGGCTGCGGCGTCAATGGGGTGGGACGCCGAACGAGTCTGAGGCGGCCCCGACGTGGTCCCGATCACGCCTCGTTTATCCTTTTGTTCAACGTCGCCTGAAACTTCGGGCCTTTCGAGGGCGCGTATCTGCTGGTCAGCGCGCCCGCCCGCGGTGAGGTGTCCTGCAAGGCACCAACGCCGCAAGTCAGTTAGCCCCTGGTGGGGACCGTACGTGTTTCGTTCTACCTGTTCAGAGAGGTAGCGCGTGACACCTGGAGACGCGATTTCCCGTACCACTCCGCCGCGCCCAGGAGTAATCTCACGGGCGTCAGCCGCGTCGAAGAAGCTGTCGGAGATTCGTCGGCCTGGAACAAAGAGAGTGACCGATCCAAGGGGACGCCAGCGGTTGCAGTACGAGGCGCTGGCGTAATGCCCCACCCGCCGTGGAGGTCCTAATGGCCACAGGAATGGCCCACAATATTGACGCCCCGAAGACGATGAGTCGCGAGATCAGTGAGACGTGGCGCTGCCTTACCAATCGCTCACTCTTCCACTTTCCGAATGTGCCGCCGGGTTCGTTTGGCCCGTTCGATTGCCATACCAGCCTCCGAAGTGACGCCACGGTGGAGGTATGCAGGTGTGGCGCTCTCCGCGGCGAGGTGGAAAGGTGAGAATCCGTCCTCACACCCGAGATGGGGTCTGGTATCCAGGCGTGGGGCTCGTGGTCGCGGTGCTTGCGGTTGCTGGCTCGGTGTGGGCTTTGGCTGAGACCGCCACATCGGCGCCCACGCTTTCTTTCCAGCATGTGACCACCACGACCACGAACGTGCCCGCCGTGAGGACGAGTAGTACCACGACCACGGCGAATGTCGTTGTCGCGCCCAAGACGACGACGACCACCTCGGCCCCGTCACCTCCCAGTAAAACGTCGTCCAAGACGTCGATCTCATCCTCACCCCTCAGCGCGCTCCTGACCACGCTGACCACGCCCCCGGTCGCCACGACACCAGCAAGTACGACTCCGACGTTCACCCCGATCCTGAGCACCACGACCACGACACCCTCGCCAGCACCGACGACAAGTCCGCCAGCACCGACGACAAGTCCGCCAACACCGACGACAAAGCCGCCAACACCGACGACAAAGCCGCCAACACCGACGACAAAGCCGCCAACACCGACGACAAAGCCGCCAACACCGACGACAAGTCCGACTACCACACCGACGACAATTCCGACAACCATACCGACGACAACAATTCCGATAACCATACCGACGACAATTCCGACACCGACGACAATTCCGACAACCACACCGACCACAGTCAAGACCACCACTACGACGTGAACGTGTGACCATCTGAGGTCACCAATCAGTGGGCGATAACGTCCAACCCCGGTGACGAGGGATGCTCATGTCTCTAAAGAGTGGCCGAGTACGCCCCCGCACCGACGCGGAATCACCCGATCGCGAGAAAGAGCTGGCATGTCCTTATCGGGTCTTGCGGTGCGGTCGTTACAACGGCCTCGCGCTGCCTCCACCGAGGTCATCGGAGCGCCCAGCCGCTCCACGCGACCACTGGGCGATCGGGCGGCCGCCTGGCCACTGTCTGACCGGCGGCCAATCTGGCGAGCCAGCCTCCGTGCGGACGTTGGTGCACCGTCGTGGCCAGCGGGGTGGCGAGTCCTCCCACGATTCCTGGCGTCCATAGGTGGTGAGATCCATTAGCGCGTAGCTGTCATCCATAGACTCCGTTCTGGGCGGAATACCACGGCATCTCCCAGCCCATGAAGTCGCGGTAGTGGAGGCTCTCCTCGTAGGACGCGTGGGGGTCAGCTCCGGCCGAGGCGGTGTTACGGCCCTGGCAGAACACGGCGAAGGTGATGTCGCGCGAATGCAGATACGAAAGCTCGCCGACCTGGCTGGTCAAGTTCTCCATCGAAGGTGGATCTGTCAACCACCTCGGGCGTGACCGGCCCATCGGTGGCGCTGCTGAAGGCAGAACGGATGTTGTCTGGCTGCGCAGCCATGATGTTGACCTTTCCTCAGACGATGTCCTAAGGAGGTTCATACCCACGAGAGGTTTGGAAATGCCGATACCAGTGGAATCGAGGGGGCGAAAATGGCCCGAGTCCCGGCGACGCTCGGAGACACAGGCCCGGGACGGGGCAGCCCGGGCGTCTTCGTGACAGAGTGTTCGGGCATGGGGGCGGTAGCGGGCCTTTGGCACGTGGTATTGCGAATTGCCTCGACCCGGAGCCTTTGCTCCGTTGCGGTAGGACTGCTCTTCGCGCTCACAGTGCCCACAGGGGTATCCGCGTCCGCGTCGACCGCTGCCAAGTCAGCCGACGCAGTCAGAGGATCTCCGCAGCGCATCATTATCGACACTGACCTCTCGCGCTGGTGGGACGACGCTACCGCCGTCGGGATGGCCAACGTTCTTCAGCAGCGGGACGAGATCCGGATCCTCGCCGTTATGTCGGATATCCGAAACCCGGTGGCTGCCGCCGCGATCGATGCCATCGACACGGCCTATGGCCATGCAATGATTCCGGTAGGGGCAGTTGCCGACAGCGCTGCCAACACCGCCCCACACGGCTACAGCGATGTGCTGGCAGAAGAGCTTCCCCACTCCATTCGGAGCAGTTCGCAAGCTCAGCCTGCAGTCCATCTCTATCGTCACCTGTTGGCAACCCAGCCAGACCACTCCGTGATTGTGGTGGCGATCGGGGGCGACACCAACCTTGCGGCCCTGCTGCGCTCCGGCCCCGGTCAAGGCAGTTCGCTGCCGGGACTGGTACTCGTCGCAAAGAAGGTGAAGAAGCTTGTGGTCGAAGACGGACTCTTCCCGACCGGGGGACCACCGTTCACCAACGAGAGTCTTGATGTCGCTGCCACGAAATCGCTCGTGAGTACGCAAGGATGGCCAACAGCGATCGCGTGGGTCGACGGCCTCACGGGTATCGACACGCGGGAGCGAGCTCTGTGCGGCGGTGCCCCCCAAGAACCCCATGCGTATCGTCTACACGAAGTTGTTCAACTGCGGTCCACCCGGAGATGGTGACTGGGACGGGCCCACCCTGCTCTATGCGGTCGATGGCGCGGCGGGGATCTTTTCGGAGCTGGGCCGGGGTGGTGCAGCGGTCATCAACGCAGAAGGCGGCTTGTCCTGGGGCTCCGGGGTGGGCCATCCGGACGAAGTGTACGTACACGTGGTAGATCAAACTGACCTCAATGCACGGATCAATGCTCTGATCGACAGCTCATGATGAAGGCGGCTGAAATGGCGCCGATCCGGCGATGCGGCAGACCCGGAACGGCGAAACATTCACGATGGATTCCTCGGACAAGCTGGCCGTAGCGGAGACGGTGTACCACTACGCGACCGGAGTCGACCGGCGCGACTGGGCCCTGTTCCGCTCTCTGTTCACCGACATCGTGACCATCGACTTCTCGAGCTTCGGCTCGGACCTGAAACCGCGGTGATGAGCGCGGACGACTGGGTGGCCGGGCTGGTACCGCTCTTCACCGGCCTGGCCGCCACCCAGCATTCGATGACGAACCCCCTCGCCGCGGTGGACGGTGACGCGGCGACGGTCACGATGTATGTGCAGGCGCACCACGTCTACGACCCCGATGATCCGGCATCGTGGTACGCGGTCGGCGGCTACTACGACGACACCCTGGTGCGCGTCGACAGCCGATGGCTGCTCACGGGCGTGCGCCTCACGGTCACCTGGCGGGCGGGGAATCCGGCGATCATGGAGCTCGCTCGAGCTGCCGGGCGCCGTCTGCTGGGTGGCTGATCAAAGCTCGTCGGGTTGGCGGTTGGGACGGCGCCGTCACCCGGTTGCCAACCACGAGGTCGGACCCGTACACGAAATCTGGCCCTCTCGATCGCTCGGCTCTTGAAGTCGCACCTACAGTCGTCGCGAGCGTCCCCGACGACCATCCGCCGGTCGGAGTTGCGTCCGCTTGGGCACGCGCCTCAGCGCTTGTTAGGACAGGCTAAACCGATCCGTTGTTCGTGCCGATCTATCGGGAATGAGCTCGGCGCCCAACACGCTCAGGTCGAGGAAGCCTGTGGTCCGCTTCAGGGCCTGCCAGGTCATCGATATCTGCGCAGGAGTCGTCGTTGTCTTGCTCGGTCTCGCATTGGCGCTTGTTGCAGTTTGGATTGGAATTGTGGCTTTGTTGAGTGGGCTCGGTCTCTGGGTCGGAAGCATGGTGGCCTGGGGCGATGGATTCGTCACCCCCGACAGAATCCGTTTGGCGGTGCATTGCCCTCACCGCACCCAGCGCGGCGTCTTCGTCCAATCGAAATCTTTCGGATCGCTTTCGGCTCCATCGCTTTCGGCTCCATCGCTTTCGGCTCCATCGCTTTCGCTCCATCGCTTTCGGCTCCATCGCTGTCGCCTCCATCAAATAGGACCTCTTCCTGTAGACCTCCGATATAGAGAATCGCTCGGGTCCGGCGGCCTTGCGTCTCTGCGGTGTCTCTGCGGCGCCCGATCCGTCTTGCGTGGTTCATGGAGGGTGAGGTGTCTCCCTTCCCGCGAGCTCCTCTTTCCGTCTGACCTACCGAGGCATCGGCCTCTGGACCGGAACGACGCGCTCTCCGTGTGGGGGGGCAACCGCTACGGTCAATCTGCGAAACACCGTTTGAAGACCGATGGGCGATGTCACCGGCCCGAATGCTCTTACGGTCTTCGATACGAATGTCATCGGTCTTGTCCGTGTCACCCAGGCGGCGCTCCCGCTGTTGAAGCGGTCGCAGAATCCGGTGGTCGTCAACGTCTCGAGTGCCCTCGGCTCGTTCTGGGCGGTGACGAATCCGGAGCGACGCCAGTTCACTTTTCGAGCATCATCTATGGCTCGAGTAAGGCGGCCGTCTCGATGCTCACCGTTCAGTACGCAAAGACATTTCCAGGGATCAAGTTCAATGCGGTAGAGCCCGGTTTCGCGGCTACCGAACTCACACCGTTCGGTGGGACCGGTCAGCCGGTGGAGAAGGGTGCGGTAGTCATCGTGCGCATGGCCACCACCGGAGAAGACGGCCCAACCGGCACCTTCCAGGGGGGTGAGGGCGAACTGGCCTGGTGACGCTGGGCTGAATGCTGCAAATGCCTTAAGTCTCTATTGAGGTTTCAGGATCGCCGTTGGTTCAGCGATCAACCTGACTGGGCCCATTGGCCCCAGAAAGACCGGAATTATGGGTGAAATGGGGGTTGATGGCTTCGTCAAGGGCTCGCAGGTGTCAAGCTCGAGAAACCTCCGAACGGCGTGAGGCACTGGCGCACCGCGGGTACAAGACACTCGTAAGATCAGTCAGAGATGTGAAGTCCTGAAGGTTCAGATTCTTCAAATGAACATCAGACGTCTGCAAAACGGGATCGGTGCCGCATCTGCCTTGGGTATTGCGGCGCTTCTTGTTGCCATGGCCTTCGAATCTGGTTCGTCGCCAACTCTGCCGGACCCCTCCATTGCGGCCGGACCCACAACGCCGCTGACTTCGACCGGGGACGGCGCGCCTCCCTCTGGTACGCCGTCTGCGTCGCCGGCGACGATCACACCATCGGCAACGCCGACGACATCGTCGAGCAGTTCAGTAAGGCAACCAGAACGCGCCAACAATCACGCCGAAGCACTTCCCAACGCCACAAGTTCCACCTCACCGTCGACCGGCAGCGATCCGACGTTGCCTGGCGTCGTCGCACTCAGCACCGCGGCCGGCGATCCACCAGCATCAGGCACAACGACGACGACCACGACAACGGCACAACCGCCAGTCAGTGCAGTAAGCACGACCACGACCACCACAGACCCCTCGACCACAGACCCCTCGACTGTGCCTTCCAGAAAGGTCACTGGCAGGGCGGTGACCCTTGGTGCGGGGACATTTTTGGGCGGCACTGATGTGGCGCCGGGTCTGTACGACGTGACGACGGGGCCAGACCAGAGCGGACACTTCGTCGTCCACGGCACGGACTCGTACAGTGAGACTCTGGGTACGCCGGGAGTTCCCAAGATCCGTGTCCAGGTATCGACCGGCGACCAGATCGAAATTTCGGGGCCTTTCGCAGGTTTTCTTCACGCCGGTCTCGACGCCCTTCGTGACGAGTCACAGTGCCGTAACTCTCTACGCAGGAACCTGGACCGTCGGACAAGACCTTGGGCCCGGACGATACGTCGCCACCCCCGGTTCTGGTCAGAGCGGCAAATTCATCATCACGGCCGAAGGTGTCAGTGAGGCCCTCGGCGGCGAATTCCAGCGACGGGAAAGTCCCCAGTTACACCTTTACCGTTAAAAGCGGCGATGTCATTGAGATCACTGGCCTAGCGCAGGTGACCCTGGCACCTTCATGAGTGAGCGATGACGTTCCAAGGTCCAGCTTCACCTGTCCCCACCTCGAACGCGCCCGGCCGTCATGGAGGGTCTCCGAACCCCGAAGGGCTCGAAGGCAGCAGCGCCTGCAGTGACGACACCGACGGATAGCAAGATGGAACCGACAGCGTCCAGTGGGGTGTGCCAGTGCGCGCCGACCACGGCCAGCGACATCAGCACGGTCCAGGCGATGCCGAGCACCAGCACGACGTTGCGGGCCCACTTGCCGAGGACCGGGTAGAGGGCCAGCCACAGGGCCAGCGCCGCCGCGCTGGCCGCAGTGACGTGCCCGGAGGGGAACGTGAGTTCAGCCTCGTAGGTCCGTTGGACGAGGGGCTTCGCGATGTTCTCACTGATGAGAACTGCCGAAGCGGCCAGCACCGCATAGGCCGCGACACGGAGAAGGGCTCGTCGGCGCAGGCCAATGACAAACGCTATGACCAGGGCGGCTCCGATAACCGGGGCGGCGAGGAATCTGGCGAGGTCGGCCCATGTGCTGTTGGCAGCAGAAGGAGGACCACCCAGCCATGCGAGAGCGGGCTTCTCGAACGCGTACGGTGAGTGTCCGTATGCCACGACCCAGCCCAACGTGGCGGTTGCGAGAAGGCACGTCAGCGCAATGACCTTGAGCCTGGGGAGCAGCTCTGAGGGCAAAATTCCGTCGACTACGAGAGGTTGTGGCGTGGCGTCAGCCTCTGTGTGAGAAATAGCCGAGGCCCCTGTTGATTCAGAACCCGCACCGTCGTTCGAGTACACCCTATCCCCCTGACCAAACCCCACTCGACGCCCGAGCAGAGGGAGTGGGCCTTCCTACGAAAATGACGAGGCCTCCCGGCTTGTCTGCCTACCCTACTCCTCCAAGCAGTCCGGCTCCCGGGCGACGATGAAGTCGTAGAGGGACTGGAACTGGCTCCAGCCGGTTCGATGCCCGCCCGTCTGCCCGGCGGTCTTCTGGGCGACCTCGTGGCCGATCCGCACTGGTGTTCCCGCGGCCTCGGCGGCCAGTTGCACCTGGCACGCACGCTCCATGGCGACGAACCAGAACGCCGCCTCGTCCACCGTCCGCCCGACGGTCAGGAGACCGTGGTTCACCAGGATGGCGGCCTTGAACGAGCCGAGTGCGTGCGCGAGCCGCTTGCCTTCCTCAACGTCCAGGAGCGCACCCGAGTAATCGTCGAACACCGCGTGATCCTCGTAGAAGGCGCAGGCGTCCTGGGTCAGCGGGTCGAGCGCTCGGTGCAGTGCCGACCACGCCTTGCCGTAGACGGAGTGCGAGTGCGCCGCCGAAACGACGTCGGGCCGCGCCGCGTGGATCTGGGAGTGGATGACGAAGGCCGCCAGGTTGAGCGGCCAGTCGCCCTCGACGACCTCACCCTTGGCGTTCACGAGCAACAAGTCCTTGACGCGGATCTGCCGAAAGTTCATGCCGAGCGGGTTCACCCAGAAGTGGTCGAGCAGCTCGGGGTCGCGCGCCGTGATGTGGCCCGCCGTACCCTCGTCGAAGCCCAGGCGCCCGAAGACCCGGAAGGCGGCGGCGAGGTGTTGCTTTCGGTAGCGCCGCTCCTCTTCCACGCGCTCGAACTTGGGGAAGACGTGCGGCGCACGATCGGACGGCATCGTCCCAGTGTAAGGACGTTGTACCGGTCAGTCCATATCATGGGGAGATGGACTTCACCCTGGGTGATGCCGAGCGCGACCTGGCCGGGCTCTGCCGCGATTTTGCGCAGAAGGAGATCGCGCTCCGTGCGCCCGCCGCCTGGGAGGACGCGCGCTGCCCGGTCGATCTTCTTCGCGAAATGGGTGAGCTCGGACTGCTCGGGATGCTCGTGCCCGAGGAGTGGGGCGGCATCGGCATGTCGACAGTCGGTTTCGTCGCGGCGATGGAGCAGATCGGGCTGGCCGACCAATCCGTCGCGGCCGCCTGGCAGGCGCACGTCACCATCGGCTCGCTCCCCCTGCTCCTGTTCGGCACGGACGAACAACGCGACCGCTGGCTGCGGCCGCTGGCCGAAGGACGGGTACTGGGAGCCTTCGGGCTGACCGAGCCCGACGCCGGTTCCGACGCCCGGGGGATCAAGACGCGGGCCCAGCGCCAGGACGGAGGCTGGCTCATCAACGGCCGCAAGACCTTCATCTCGAACGCGGGGACCGACATGTCGTTCGGTGTCACCCTGCTGGCCCGCACCGAAGGCAGCGACGAAGCGGCTGCCCCGCGCTACGCGAGCTTCGTCGTCGAGAACGGAACGACCGGCTACACCAGAGGCCCGAAGATGCGGGGCATCGGATGGCGCGGTCTCGACACCCGGGAGCTGTACTTCGACGACGTCTTTGTCCCAGACGACCACCTGGTGGGCGACGCCGATATGGGATTGAACCAGTTCCTGCGGACGCTCGAGGTCGGGCGCATCTCCATCGCCGCCCTGTCGCTCAGCCTGACGCAGGCGGTGCTCGACCTGGCCACCGACTACGGACGGGAACGGGTGCAGTTCGGGCAGCCCATCTCGAAATTCCAAGCCGTCCAGTTCAAGCTGGCCGACATCGCCACCGAGCTCGAGGCGGCCCGCTGGCTCACCTACCGGGCGGCCTCGTTGCGCGACGGCGGCCAGCCCTTCCAAAAGGAGGCGGCCATGGCAAAGCTCAAGGCGAGCCGCCTGGCGACGTGGGCCGCCTCCGAGGCCGTGCAGATCCACGGAGGGCTCGGGTACATGCTCGATTCTCCGGTCGCGCGCTTTTACTGCGACGCCAAGGTCCTCGAGATCGGCGAGGGGACCAACGAGATCCAGCACCTCGTGATTGCCCGCGCGCTCGGCTGCTGAGACTCGACCCGGGCGGCCGGTAACGCCGTGGCCCTTGCTCTCACACCGCGGCCAGTCGGCGCACCGCCTCCGCGATCTCGCGCCGCCCCGGGAGCCACGCCCGCTCGAGCGGGGCGCGTAGGGCGGCGGGGTCGCCGCGGCGCCCATCCGCTCGACCGGCGCATCGAGGGACCAGAACGCCTCGCGCGCCACCCGGGCCGCGATCTCGGCGCCGATGCCGAACGGCACGACCGCCTCGTGCGCGATGAGGATCCGGCTCGTCTTGTGCACCGACTCGAGGATCGGCGCCATGTCGAGCGGCGCGACGGTCCGCAGGTCGATCACCTCCACCGAGATGTGTGAGCCCTCGCCCGCCAACTCCTCCGCCGCCGCCACGGCCTCGTGCACCATCCTCGATACCGACACCAACGTCACGTCGCTCCCGGGTCGGACGACGGCCGAACGCCCGATCGGCACCACGTGGTCGGCCGGGGGGGCCGGCCCCTTCATGCCGTACAGCAGCCGGTTCTCAATGAACACGACCGGGTTCGGGTCACGGATCGCGGCCCGCAACAAACCGTAGGTGTCGGCCGGCGTCGACGGCATGACGACACTGAGACCCGGGATGTGGGCCAACAACGCCTCCAGGCTCTGCGAGTGCTGGCTGCCCGACGAACGGCCGGCGCCGAACTGCGTCCGCACGGTCAGCCCCATCTCGGCCGCCCCGCCCGTCATGAAGGGGAGCTTTGCCGCCTGGTTCAGCAGCTGGTCCAGGCAGACCCCGACGAAGTCGAGGTACATCACCTCCACCACCGGGCGCAGACCGGCCATGGCCGCCCCGACCGCGAGGCCGACGATGGCCGTCTCCGAGATCGGGGTGTCACGGACCCGCTCGCCGAAGCGTTCCCTCAGGCCGCGGGTGAGGCCGAAGACGTTGCCGCCCTCCCCCACGTCGATGCCGGCCAGGAAGACCCGGTCGTCCTCGGCGAGCTCCTTCTCCAGCGCACCCCGGATGGCATCCATGGTGCGGATTTCGTCGGACCCTTCCGGAACGACCGGCGGCTCGTCCGAACGAGGCCGCTCCCGAAGGACGAAGTCGAAGAGCCCGTCCCCCGTGGGAGGAGCGAGCGAGCCGGCACGCGCCGCCGCCTCGTCGAGCTCGGACGCCACCGCGGTCTCGATCGCCTCGACCTGGGCCTCGGCCACACCGGAGGCGGCCAGCCGGCGGCGTTGCACGATCAACGGGTCGCGCGCCTGCCACTCCCGCACCTCCTCCGCCGGGCGGTAGCGCTGTGGGTCCCCTTCGTAGTGGCCGTGCCAGCGGTAGGTGGTCGCCTCCACCACGGCAGGGCCACCGCCCCTCGCCGCGTCGACGACCGCCTGCATGGCCTCCGCCGTGGCGACGACGTCGTTGCCGTCGACCAAGACGTATGGCAGGGCGTAGCCGGCCGCCCGCTGCTCCAGCGTCGTCGCGTGCTGGGTGGCCGCCGGCGAGAACTCGGAGTACCCGTTGTTCTCGCAGAAGAAGATGACGGGCAGGTGCCACACTGCGGCCAGGTTGAGAGCCTCGTGAAAGGCGCCCTGCGCGGTCGCGCCGTCTCCGAAGAACGCGACGGCCACGCTGTCACGGCCCCGGATCTGCGCCGCCGTCGCCGCACCGACGGCGATCGGGAGGCCGGCCGCCACGATGCCGTTCGCGCCGAAGATCCCGAGCTTCGGGTCCGCGATGTGCATCGAACCGCCCCGGCCCCGGTTGGTCCCCCCCTCGCGGGCCATGAGCTCCGCGAACATCCCGAGGGGGTCGAGACCCTTGGCCAGGCAGTGGCCGTGCCCCCGGTGCGTGGACGTGATCACGTCGTCGGGCCGCAGCCCCCAGCAGGCTCCCACGGCGGCGGCTTCCTGTCCGATCGACAGGTGCACGAATCCCGGCACCAGGCCGTCGCGGTAGAGCACGGCGACACGCTCCTCGAACCCCCGGATCCGCACCATGCGGCGATGCATCTCCAAGAGATCGGTGACCGGCACCGCCCTCGTCTCGTTCTTCCTGGCTGACACCGCCCTGTACTGTACTGATCGGTACAAGCGGGAGGACGATGACCGCGAGCAACGACACCACCGAGGCGCGCCGCGTCGTCGCCATCACCGGGGCAGGCGGTGTCCTCGGCGCAGCCATCGCCCTGCGGCTGGCCGGGGAAGCCGGCACGGACCTGGTGCTGAGCGACGTGTCGGCCGACGCGCTCGACGCGACGACAAGCCCGCTCGGCGACACCGCCGCGCGCACGGCGACGGTCTTGGCCGACGTGAGCGAGGCCGCCCAGGTCGACGGGGTCGTGCAGACCGCCGTCGAACGGTTCGGACACCTCGACGTGCTCATTTCCAACGCGGGCGTGCTGTCGCCTAACGGTCGCATCCACAACTTGGCGACCGAGGACTGGGAGCGGGCGTTCCGCGTCAACGTCCTCGGCGCGGTGCACGGCATCCGCGCCGCCGTGGCGGCGATGCGGCCCCGCCAGTCGGGTTCCATCGTCCTCACCGCCTCGGTCGCCGGCCTGACCGCCTGGTCACACGCCGCGCCGTACTGTGCGACGAAGGCGGCCGTGATCCAACTGGCCAAGGTCGCGGCGCTGGAGTACGCCCCTGACGGCATCCGGGTCAACTGCGTGTGCCCCGGCACCTTCCGTTCGGCCATCCACGCCGGGCTGCCGGACGACGCCCTCGACGCCATCGCGTCCCGCCACCCGCTCGGACTCGGGTCGCCGGACGACCTCGTCGGCGCGTACTCCTACCTGGCCGGCGACGACTCCCGGTGGACGACGGGCGCGGCCCTCGTCGTCGACGGCGGGTACTCAGCCCCCTAAATGCCTTGTTCCCCGCCGCCAGAGCCCGTCGCGATCCCGCGCATGAAGATGTCCGCGAAGGGCTGCGCCACCGCGGGCATCGAGGCGCCCACCGGGCTTGAGCCACAGGTAGGTGTAGTTGTGCATGCCGAACCAGGCGCGGGCGGTCAGCCACGGATCGACGTTGCGGAATTCGCCGGACTCTATGCCGGCCTGCAGCACGCGCTCCACGCACCTCTCGTACTCTCCACGACGGCTGCGGAACCGCTCGGCCCGGGCGCCGGTGAGCGCGGGGAACTCGTGCAGGAAGACCCAGACATGGTCCGGGTAGCGGTGGATGACATCGAGCAGCTCGCTCCCGAGGAGGACGAGTTGCTGCGACGGCGACCCGCCGGCCTCTTCCGCCCGCGTGGCGCCCACCATGACCTCGTCCATGACGCGGTCGTGGATGGCGGCCAGGAGCTCCTCCTTGGAGCCGATGTAGTGGTAGAGGGCACCTTTGCCGAGGTCGTTGGCAGCGCACAGCTCCATGATCCCCGTCGCGTGGTATCCCTGCCGGGCGAAGAGCCGGGCCGAGGTGTCGATGATCGCCTCGCGGCGCGACTCCCATCTCTGGCTGCGCCGCGACTCCCGGTTCGCCTGCGCGCGCTGCATGAAAGAGAAGCTAGTTGACCGACGTCAACTGGTTCGGGGAGCTGGAGCACCACGCGAGGCGCTCGCCCGAGCGCGCCATCACGATCTTCGAGGGCAAGACGACCACCTACGGCGACATGGCCGCGGCCGCGGCCGCCTTGGCCGGGGGCCTGCACGCCCGGGGCCTCGGCGCGGGCGACGTCGTCGGACTCCTCTCCTACAACTGCCCCGAGTTCCTGCAGACCATGTTCGCAGCCAACTACCTCGGTGCCGTCGTCATGCCGATCAACTGGAGGCTGGCCGCCTCCGAGGTGCGCTACATCCTCGAGCACTCCCAGGCCCGCGCCCTGGTGTGCGACGAGGCGCTGGTGCCCCTGGCCGACGATGCGACCAAGGACATGGGTGGCCGCCTCTTCAAGGCGAGCGTCTCCCCCGGCGCCCGAGACGATTGGACCACGCTGGCCGAGCTCCGGTCGGGCGCACCCGCCCCGGCACGGGCGCCGACCGACTCCGACGACGTGCACCGGCTGATGTACACATCCGGCACGACGGGCCGACCCAAGGGCGTGATGATCACGCACGCGAACCTGGCCTGGAAGAACCTGGCGCACCTTGTGGAGTTCGGGTTCACGGCGGACGACCTGGGCCTCGCCTGCGGTCCGCTATACCACGTCGGCGCGCTCGATCTGACGACGACGTCGCTGATCGCGGCCGGTGCCACCACCATCATCCACCGTGCCTTCGACGCCGCCGCGGTGGTCGACGAGCTGGAGTCGTCGCGTGTGACCACGGTCTGGCTGGCCCCGGCGATGGTCAACGCCATCATGGCCCTGCCCGACGTCGAACAGCGCGACCTCGCCTCGGTGCGGGTGATCATCAACGGCGGCGAGAAAATGCCGATCCCGCTGATCGAGCGGATACAGCGCACGTTCCCGTCGGCGTGGTTCGCCGATGCCTACGGGCTCACCGAGACGGTGTCCGGCGACACGTTCCTCGACCGCGAGAGCATGGTGGCCAAACTCGGCTCGTGTGGGTCGCACCTGCCTCCACCTGGAGCTCGAGGTGTGGGACGAGGAGGGCCGGCCCGTCCCCGCCGGCGAGCGGGGTGAGATCGTGCTGCGCGGGCCCAAGGTGTGCAAGGGCTATTGGCGCGACCCGGACGCCACGGCACGGGCGTTCGCCGGGGGCTGGTTCCACACGGGGGACATCGGCGTGCGCGACGACGACGGCTACCTCTTCATCGTCGACCGGCTCAAGGACATGATTGTGTCCGGCGGCGAGAACATCGCGGGGTCCGAGATCGAGCGCGTCCTCTACGAGCACCACGCCGTGCTCGAAGCGGCGGTGGTCGGCCGCCCCGACGAGCGGTGGGGTGAGGTGCCCGTGGCCTTCGTCGTGCTCCGCCCGGGTGGGTCGGCAACCGCCGAGGAGCTCGTGCAGCACTGCCGCAGGGAGCTGGCCCGTTTCAAGGTGCCGAAGGACGTCACCTTCCTCGACGCCCTGCCCCGGAACCCGTCCGGCAAGGTGCTCAAGCGGGAGCTCCGCTCTTCGGCGTGACGCGACCGGCCTCCGGCGCCGGCGGCGGGCGCCGGCACACCGACATTGACGTAGCGCCCATTCACGTCATAGTCTGACACTAAATTTTCGTCGCCGGACGACCTGGGGAGGCTGAGGGTGAGCGACGTCTACTACGACATGTACAGCGTCGCCATCAACGCCGACCCGTATCCGGTGTACCGGCGGCTGCGCGAAGAGGCGCCGCTCTACTACAACGACACCCACGACTTCTACGCCGTGAGCCGGTTCGAGGACGTCGAGAAAGGCCTCCTCGACGCCCAGACCTACATCTCCGGGAAGGGCGCCATCCTCGAGATCATCAAGGCGGACATCGACATCCCGCCGGGCGTCATCATCTTCGAAGACCCCCCGACGCACACCATCCACCGCCGGCTGCTCTCCCGCGCCTTCACGCCGCGACGGGTCGCCGAGCTCGAGCCAAAGATCCGTGAGTTCTGCGCGCACAGCCTCGACCCGCTGGTGGGCTCCGGCGGCTTCGACTTCATCGCCGACTTCGGTGCGCAGATGCCGATGCGCGTCATCAGCATGCTCCTCGGGATCCCCGAGAGCGACCAGGAGGCCGTGCGCGACCACGTGGACGCGAACCTCCGCACCCAGGAGGGCGAGCCCATGAAGGTCGAGGGGAACATCGTCACGGGGGCCATGTTCGCCGATTACATCGATTGGCGAGCCGAGCACCCGGCAGACGACATCATGACCGAGCTGCTGAACGTCGAGTTCACCGACGAGACGGGAATGATGCGCAGGCTCACCCGGACGGAGTTGCTGACGTACCTCGAGGTAGTGGCCGGGGCCGGCAACGAGACGACGACGCGCCTCATCGGATGGACGGCCAAGGTGCTGGCCGATCATCCCCAACAGCGGGCCGAGCTCGTGGCGGACCCCTCACTGATCGGGGACGCCATTGAGGAGATCCTCCGCTTCGAGTCGCCCGCACCCCACGTCGGGAGGTGCATCGCCCGCCAGGACCTCGTTGTGAGCGACACGAAGGTGCCCGAGGGGGGCGTGATGGTCTTCCTCCTCGGCTCCGCCAACCGCGACGACCGGCGTTTCCCGAAAGGGGACACCTTCGACATCCACCGGGAAGTCAGCCGGCACCTGACCTTCGGGAACGGGATCCACCTGTGCATGGGCTCCGCGCTGGCCCGGATGGAGGGTCGTATCGCCCTGGAGGAGCTGCTTGTGCGCATACCGGAATGGGACATCGATCTGGACAACGCGCGGCTGTCCCCGACGTCGACCGTCCGGGGCTGGGAGACGCTTCCGGCGCTGGTCGGATAGGCGGGGCGCCATGGAGGCGATGGCCCCCAAGACCAAGACGACGAGCCCGCGCCGGTACGAGAGTCCCCTGCGCCGCCAGCGCGCCGTCCAGACCAAGGAGCGGATCGTCGAGGCGGGCTGCAGCATCCTCGGTGCCTCCTCCATCCGGGACTGGCGTGGCCTCACGATCCGTGGCGTCGCGGACAAGGCGGGCGTGAACGAGCGCACGGTCTACCGCTACTTCGGCAACGAACGCGGGCTCCGAGATGCCGTGATGCACCGGCTCGAACAGGAGGCCGGCATAGAGCTCGAGGGGATGCAACTCGACGACGTCGCCGGGATCGCGGCCCGCATCCTCACCCACGTCTCCTCGTACCCCCCGCAGGTGAAGCCGCTCCTCGACCCGACCCTCACCGACGCCCATCTGCGGCAGCGGACCGCACTCCTGGGTGCGCTCCATGACCGGACGACCGGGTGGCCCGACGCGGACCGCCACGCCGTTGGCGCACTGCTCGACGTCCTGTGGAGTGTGGCGAGCTACGAGCGGCTCGTCTCGGATTGGGCGATGGACCGGGACGAGGCGATCCGGGCACTCACGTGGGCGATCGGGCTGGTCCGCCGGGCGGTGGAAAACGGGGAGCGGCCTCGCTAGACGTTCTCCTATGGTTTCCGACGTGTCATCGGCAACCATGTCGGCCGCCGTCTACGTGGGTGACGGAAAGATTGCCGTCGAACAGGTGTCGTGTCCTGAACCGGGGCCCGGCGAGGTGCTCGTCGAGATCGCCGAGTGCGGCATTTGCGGTTCCGACCTGCACATGGTGCTCGAGCGGTACGCCAAGCCGGGTGCTGTTCTCGGGCACGAATGGTCGGGCATTGTGGCGGCCGCCCCGAGGGACGCCGGCTGGAACCCCGGAGACCGGGTCGTCGGGAACCCGTCCCCGGGATGCGGCCGCTGCCGACCGTGTCGGCGAGGCCGTCCTTCGGTGTGCCGGAACCGAGCGGTGCCCGACTTCGTCGGGTACCGCGGCGCGTTTTGCCAGTACAAGACCGTGGCGGCCGACGGCCTGATCCGGATTCCCGACTCCCTCCCGACCCGCGTGGCCGCCTTGGCCGAACCGATGGCCATCACGCTGCACGCAGTACGGCTGGCCGCCGTCCAGGCGGACGATCGCGTCCTGGTCACCGGAGCCGGCCCCGTCGGCCTGTTGCTCGTCGCCGTGCTGCGTGCCCAGGGCATCTCTGACATCACCGTCAGCGAGCCTTCCGCGGTCCGGCGCCGACAGGCATTGACGGTGGGAGCCACCCAGGTCGTCACGCCCGACGCGCTGGAGCCACCGCGCATGGCCCTTCCGGTTGCAGAGCCCTACGACGTGGTGTTCGAGTGCTCGGGTCACGCCAGCGCCCTCGAGGCTGGGCTCGGGCAGCTCGACTACGCGGGCACGCTCGTGGTCGTCGGGACAGGGTTCGAGCCCCCCCGGATCAACCAGAACCGCATGATCATCTTCGAGCTCGAGATCATCGGGGCCTATAACTACAACGACGAAGGGTTTCAACCGGCGGTTGACCTCCTGGACAGTGGTCAATTGCCGTTCGACGCACTGATCGAGCCCGACAACGTGCCGCTCAGTGCTGTGATGGTCTCGATGGAGCGGCTCGCCCGTGGTGAGATACCGAGCAAGGTGATGGTCCAACCGGGCCTCAGGGCACCATGAGCTCGTTTTCCCCGCGGATCAACCACGTGGCGATCAGCGTTGACGCTGCGGTCATGGACGCGGAGGGACGCGCCGACCTGTTGCGTTTCTACTCGGAGGTCTTCGGCTGGGTCGAGGGCGACAACAGCACGGAACAAGGCAACCCCCTCATCCTCTACACCGGTTCGTTGGGCCAGTTCCTCTACCTGTTGCCGGCGCAGGACGAGTTCATGGTCACGCCCAACATGGACCATTTCGGGATGGAAGTCTCGTCCAAGGAGGAGCTGCACGAGATCCTGGACCGGGTCAAGGCGTACCAGCAGAAGGATCCCCGCGTGCGCGTCACCGATGTCGGTGCCATGACGACGCGGTACCAGGACAAGGAGTACACGCTCACCAATGCGTACATCTGGTTTTTGATCCCGCTCTGGATAGAGCTTCAGCACGTTGCGCGCGCAGAAGTGTGAGCTCTTAGGCGGGTTCCTCCGCACGCATCTTGTTCACAAGTCGTTCGAACATGGGGTAGACGGCGACGCCTCCGAGTTCTTCTATCGAGGGTCGCCACAGTTCCCATCGGTCGATGAGACGGCGGCCGAGCAAGGACCTGATCAGGTCGAAATCGAATCCTCCAAACTTCTCTAGCGTTCCGAGCTGTTCGAAGTAGTCGAGTTCACGATAGAGGATGAACGCTTTGTCGGAGTTCTCAGCGACGAACTGCACGAGACCGTCGCGCAACGCTTCGCCCGTCTCAAACTGCGCAACGAGCTGACGCGTTTCCTCGAGGGAGCTCTCGTTCCACCGTCGAAAGAACTCAACTGCAGTCGCCGCTTCGCGTCCGATCCGAGTCTCTCGCGCTTGTCTCGCCGCGAAGATCACGGCGCCAATCGCTCCGAACAGCGCAAAAGCACTGACGGCGGTCGCGATCGCGGTGACCTGTTCAGCCCAGTTCGGCATCGGGATAACCTCCAAATTGAGTCGGTTTACGACCGACGCTACGTCGAGTGAGACACCCGGATTCTCGCTGTACGCGCCCGCATCTCTCCTGAGGACCTTTGGTTGCCCCGCAATCAGTCGTTCGGGTGGGTCGATCGTGCGCCGACGTCGTGGAGCCAGCTGATGACGTTCTCCCTGCGGGTTCCGTCGCCGCGCGCGGCGTCGAGCGGTGTGCCGTCCGCGTAACCGGGCACCCAGTTGACATCCGCCCCTCGGCTCAGTAGGTATTCAGCCGCGCGGCGTTGGGCCCCAGAACACGCATGCCAGAAGGCTTGTGCCACCGTCATGGGGTCAGGGTCGTCGCCAAGGAGCAGTTCCAAGTGGTTGAGCAGCCCGAGCGCTGCCGCGTGCCAAGCCTTGTCGACACGAGCACCCCGGTCGACCAAGAGTCGGGCGACGTTCCAGCACGCGTACCCGATGGCGTTGTCCATTGGGGTGCCGATAGAGCCACCGGGCGTCTCCAGGTTGGCTCCGCCATCGATCAGCGCTGCGGCCACCTCGAGGTCATCGTTACTTGCAGCCCAGTGCAGTGGGGTCTCCGGTCGGCTGCCTCCCGTATCGTCGTTTGGATTCGCGCCCGCTTGAAGAAGAAGGTCGACCGCGGCGGGAGCGTGCGGGTAGTAGCCGGGCCAGCCGGCGGTGGCGTGAAGCGGTGTTTGCCACCCGCCTTCGGGCCCTTTGCGGCCGATCATGCGTGCTGAGGCCAGCTCAGGTCGAGTCGCCATGAGGTTCTGCAAAACCTGTAAGTCCCCGGTCTGGATGGCCAGGATCAACTCTCCCGCGACGGCGTCATCGTGGGGCAATGTCAGTGGCGAGCTCGCCGAGGTGGGCGGGTCGAGAGGCGACATCGTAAGGAAGCGTATGGTGTCGTGGCGAAGAGCGTCCCGACCTCAAGCCCGACTGACGTACACCGTCGACGACCCCAAGAAGCGGGCGGCGGAACGAGTACTGATTGTCAGGCTGACGGATGGAGCAGGCGGGCGACCAGAGTGTCGCGGCACGCCTCGTGACGTGGCCGGAACTCGCTCGCAAACCACTCGAGATGGAGCAGTTCGATGAGCAGGGCGGAGAGCCAAAAGACGGTGGGGTCGCAATGGATCCGACTTTCCACGACCGCTCGGGCGTCAGGGAGGTCGACGAGCACGAACCAAAGGAAAGCCAGGTCATAGCCGTCCGGATACAGCCCCGCCCACTCCCAATCGAGGAGAAAGGATCCGTCGTCGCCTGACACGACGTTGCTGGGATTGATGTCGGCGTGCACGAACACCCATCGGGGCTGAGCCTGCAATGCGAGCTGCCGCAGGTCTTTGTACTCGCTCGCGGTGAGGAGGCCGGTCTCATGGGCGCGGCGGAGCCGACGCTGTACGGGCAGTTGGCGGAGCCAACGAGGCCGAGGGCGGTAGGAACGGAGGGCGGTGGCGAAGCCGATGAGCCCCTCCAGATCGTCCTCGCGCAGCTCAAGAGGGAACTTGGGACCGAGGCGATCGCCGGGGACGGCACTGAACTCCAAGGTGAGTGACTTTCGATCGTGGCCGGTCAAACGAGCAGTCGGTACGGGGGGCCGGTGACGGGTCAGGAGCTGGTTGACTCTCAGTTCGTACGCGAAGTGGCGGCCCCAGTGATCGGGTCCTGCGTGGTGATGGCCGAGGATCACGGTTCGGGGACCGAGCTTGTCGGCGTTCGCGATGGGTTCGTGGCGCTTCGTCACCCGGGCGCCGTCGGGCGACCACTCGATGGTTGACAGGCTGGATTTCACCCTTTGCCGTGAAAGGATCGGCGTCATCTCACCCGTCCCAGTGATACCGACTGTCGGGAGCACCCTCTTCATTCTCGCCGCTGGTCTGGCCGAGCCATTCGAAGCCATGACGCTCGTAGAATTGCCGGGCTCGGGTGTTGGTTTGAAAGGTCCAGAGGTCCAATCCTCCTGAGGACAGGCCCTTTGCATGTTGGACGAGCGTGCTGCCGGCTCCCACACCGCAGCACTCCGGATCGACGTAGAGCTGCTCTATCCAGCCATCGACCAGGGTCATCATTGCCACGACGCCCGCCTGTCCTTCCAGCACCCATGTCTGCCCGGCGGGGACGAGAACGCCTGCAACCCAAGATCGCACTTCATCGTCGGAGTGGACAGGCTCGGGGATGGAGGGGACGGAAGCTTTGCGGGATCTGAGCCACACCGTGGCGACGGCCTCGGCATCGGCGCTCACTGCGGGTCTCACGGTGCCCGGGAAGCTGCGCACCACCTGAGTCAATCAGGTCCCAGACCCTCCTGGCTCAACACGGCGCGCCGCACCTCGCGCTTGACACTTACCGTCGGGGAGGGTTCAAGCTTGGTTCCCGTGGATGGTCTCATGCCGATAGGCGAATTCTCTGTCCGGTCCGGTCTGTCCACCAAACGGCTGAGGACGTACGCAGGAGAGGGACTCCTCGTGCCGGCTGCAGTAGATCCTTCCTCCGGATACCGGTACTACTCCCCTAGTCAGGTACGTTCCGCACAGATCATCGATGCCCTGCGCCACGCGGGGATGCCCCTCGCTGACATCGGCGAGTTTCTGTGCCGGCCGTCACTGGACCGGCTCACCGAGTGGGAACGGCACCTCGAAGCAGACTCGACGCTCCGCCAGCGTGCTCTTGAGCTCGCCCGTCGTCTTCTCGAGGAGGTTGAGGCTCCACCGACACGGCAACGCCACGAACAGCCCCAGGAGGTTTCGACGATGACCATGTTGCGCACTGCCGGACGGACGGAGAAAGGCCCCGTTCGTGAGAACAACGAAGACGCCATCGTGGCAAGTGACTGTCTCGGGTTGGTGGCGGACGGTATGGGCGGGCACCCAAGTGGTGAGGTGGCATCGAGTGCGGTTGCCGGAGTCGTCCGAGCCGCCTTTACTGGGCACTCGGCGGAGCAACTGACGGCGGCGATCCGGGCCGCCAACTGGGCGATCTGGGATCGTGCCTGGGCGCACCCTGAGCTGGAGGGCATGGGCACCACGGTGTGCGCTCTCGGCCTCCTGGAGGACGGACGGCTCGCCGTCGCGCACGTGGGCGACAGCCGTGTCTACCTGTGGCGTGGAGACACGTTGACGCAACTGACCCGCGACCACAGCGTCACGGCCGAGCTCGTCGAGCGCGGGGAGCTCGCGGACGAAGAGGCACCTCGGCACCCGCACTACGGGATCCTGACCCGAGCGCTCGGCATGGCACCTGAGATCGACATCGACGCGACAACGTTCCACGCTGACGCCCGCGATCGCCTCGTGCTGTGCAGTGACGGGCTGTTCACCGAGCTCTCGGTCAACGAGATCGCAGGCATTGTGGCCCGAGAGCGAGACCTGTCCTCGGTGGCGGACGACCTCGTCGGGGCGGCCGTTGATCGTGGAGGTCGGGACAACGTCTCCGTCGTCATCGCCGAGATCGCCGCATGACCGGCGCAGTCCCAGCGGGCTGCCACAGCCGAGGATGTCGTCTGCCATCATGGCTCGATGCAGGGCCCGGAAGGCGCACCGGACTGGCTGGAGGTTTTCACCGCGGCGGAGCGGCCGGACCTGTGGGAGTCGTCACGAACCGAGCGCACCTTCGATCGGCTGTGGCCCGAATACAACCTGCACGGCACGTACGCGGTTGACTACTTCGGGTCTCTGGTCCCCCGATTTGCCCACCTACAAGCGCTCTTCATCGATCGACGAACCGACATGGTGGCCGCAAGGGCCCGCACCATCCCGTTTTGGTGGGACCGCAGGCTGGAGAACCTGCCGGGCGGGATCGACGCCCTGGGTCTCCAGGCGGTGACCGACTCTCGAGCCGCCACCGCGCTGTCGGCCCTGTCGGCCGAAGTGCGTTCCGCGTACCAGCGAACCGGTCTGAGTGGACTCGTGATCGCGACGATGGCCAACGTGGCGCGGCGGGCCGGGCTTGCTCCCCTCGTCGCACCCGTTCGCCCGATGTGGAAGGACCGCTTTCCCTGTCATTCCATCGAGGGCTACGCATCTTGGAACCGTCGCGACGGCCTTCCCTTTGATCCGTGGGTGCGCCTCCACGTACGCCTTGGAGCTCGCATCCTTCGCCCAGAGCCGCATTCGATGGAGTTCACCGCACCGGTCGCGGATTGGAAGGATTGGACTGGCCTGTGCCTCGAGCGTGACGGTAGCTATCTCTTTCCTGGGGGCTTGGCACTACTGAAGGTCACCGATCAGGTCGGCCAATACTGGGAGCCCAACGTGTGGATGCTTCATGAGGTTTCCCCGTAGCCGAGAAGGGTGCGTCGCCCCGTCGCCGCACGTCGTTTGTCTTTCTCGGGCCCACTCCCTCCGATCGGCCGGCCCAGTTCGTCCAACGATCGAAGGTTTCGCAGCCGATACAGCCGACGGGGTTCAGCGCCGGCGTTGGGCCTTGATGAGGGGAAGGCCAAAGGGCAGAAATGCCACGATCGCGGCAGCCACCGCGAGGAAGGCGCCCCACGCCCAGTGGAAGCCGGACGGCTTGAGGAGGAAGGCCAGCACCACGAGCGTCAGATTGGCTCCGGTCATGAGAGCGAGAAGCTGGTCCTTGGACATGCGACCTTGGGGCGCGAGGTCGCCGGCGCCGAACGCTGTGATCAGGACGTACAGCACCAAGATGATCGAGTCAAGCACCGCGATGAACAGCCAGCCGTGGGCGCTGAGCCCGTCCGCGGAAAAGGGACCGAACTTGTACCACGGCAGCCAGAAGGAGACCAGGAGGACCAAAGTGGCGGGGCCGACGACCCGTTCGGTGTGGTTGAGAGCCTCCAACCGTTGGCGCGACTTCCGCATGCGCTTTGGCTTCGGGGTCGGCCGCGCCAGGACGAGTGGCCTGATGGCCGCACCGCACTTGGGGCAGACGGCAGCCCCCACCGGGACCTCAACCAAGCAGCGGGAGCACGCAGGCAATCGGACAACCTCCTTGCTGTCGGGGACCCGCTTGCTCAGGCTACAGGCGGAGCTACGCCACCTCGGACCGGCTCTTGCGGCCGTTGCGGCCCCGCGAGCCCGCCACCCGGGAGGTCAGTTCTTCTATCACCTCGTTGGACCGCTCGACGTCGAACTCTTTTCCGCTCGCCCGCAGACGCGCCAAGGAGTCGACGAGCCGGTTCCGCTGCTGCTCGGACAGGCCGATGCGCTCGTACACGGTGGCGTTGAGGTCCCGCGTCGCCTCCATCGCGAGCTTGCGACCGCGCGGTGTGATCTCGGCCAGGGTGGTGCGGGCGTCCGACGGGTGGGGCACCCGCCGGACGAGCCCGTCGTCCTCCAACCGGTCGATGATGTTCGTCACCGTGGCCGGGGGGATCCGCAGGGTCTTGCTGATCCAGCTCAGGGTCAGGGCCGACTCCGGGTCCGTCGCCAGCCACGTGAGCACCTCGTAGCGTGCGAACGTGAGGTCGTGCCGCCGCATCACGTGGGTCACCTGGTCGTTGAGCAGCTGGTAGGAGCGAAGGATCGCCGTGAACACGGCCATCCCGGACGCCGCCTCCGGCTCCCATCGTTCGAGCCAGACACGTCGGGACGCTTCGACGACGTCGAACGGCGCCTGGAAGCCCATCCCGCCAGGATACGGCGGCCGGCGACTGGGCTCAGGCGCCGACGACGACCGAGTCACCGATGATCCCGTCGGCCTGCAGCGTGTCGATTTCGGCGGGTGAGAGGCCGAGCTCGCCGAGGAGCTTGGCGTTGTGCTCACCCAGTAGAGGCGCATGGCGCTCGTGCAGCTGCGCCGGACCGCGTGAGAACCGCATCGGAAGGGTGCTGTAGCGGGCGCGCCCGGCCACGGGGTGGAGCACCTCCTCGAAGAAGCGGCGGGACTTGAGCTGCGGGAGCTCGGGCTGGTCGTGGGGCTGGACGACCCGCCCGACGGGAACGCCGGCGGCCCACAACGCATCGACGATCTCGTCCGCCGGGTGCAAGCGGCACCACTCCTGCAGGTGTCCGTCGATCCGGTCGTGCGCACCGACGCGGCCCGCTGCGGTCGCGAGCGCCGTGTCGGCGGCCCACTCCGGTTCTCCCAAGGCGGCGCGGAGCGCCGCCCACTGCTCGTCGCTGGCCACGGCGACCGCGACCCACGTGTCGTCCCGGCCGTGCTCGTCGGGCCCGGCGGCCCTGTAGAGGCCCTGGGGCGCGGCCGCGGCCCGCGGTTCCCGTTGCGGGCGAGCAGCGCTCCGTACGCGGAGTGCTCTATCACCTGTTCCGCCGCCACGTTGGCGGCGGCATCGACCATCGCGGCCTCGACCAGGCCGCCCTCCCCGGTCTCTCTCGGTGCCGGAGCGCCAGGAGCAGCCCGAACAGGGCGTGGAGGCCGGCGTTGGGGTCCCCGACGGTGTAGGGCTCCCACGGCCGGAGGTCGGGATGGCCGGTGAGCCAGGTGAGGCCGGACGTGTCCTCAATCACGAACGCGAACGCCGCGTTGTCGCGCCACGGCCCGTCGAGTCCGAAACCCGGCATGCGGACCATGACGAGATCCGGCCGGTCGGCCCGGAGCTTCTCGTAGTCGAGGCCGAGCTGGTCGAGCACGCGGGGGGTGTAGTTCTCCACGAGGACGTCGCAGGTGGCGACGAACCGCCGAAGCAGGTCCGCCCCCCGCGGGCTCCGCACGTCGATGGTGAGGCTCTTCTTGTTCGTGTTAAGCGCGGAGAAGATCGGCCCCCGCTCCCAGAACCGCTCCTCTGTCTGGGGCACGCCGCCCACGAGGCGGGCCCCGTCGGGCCGGGTGGCGGCCTCCAGGTGGATCACCTCCGCCCCGAGGAGCGCGAGCACATGACTCGCCAGCGGGCCGGCCCAGTACCCGGTCATGTCCAGCACGCGCAGGCCCTGGAACGGGAGGGCGGGCGGCGCGGTGGGAGCGCCTGCGTCCCCCTCGACCTCCCTCGGCAACAGCCCGTCGATCTCGTCCGCACCCAGCCGGGGAGCCGGCGCGGGCTCTCGGAGGCGCGCCGATCCAAGCCGGTACGGCGGTCGGGGATTGGCGGCACCGTCCCGGGGATTGGACGCAAAGCTGTCTCGGGCCCGGAAATGATCGAGCGTCGTGATATTGGCGCCGTTGGCGATCGGTGCATTGGGGATCCGGAAGGCCGACGTCAGCTCGAGCACCTCGTCGACGCTGTGCGCGCCGATCCAGGCGTCGATGGCCGGGGCCAGCGCCGTGCGATCGAGGAACAGTCTGGGGTCCTGCGTCCATTCGGGGTGCTCCACCAGGGCGCAGAAGTCGAGCCACTGCTGTCCCGTCCCGACGCCGAGCCCGACCAGCCCGTCTCGCGCCGCGCCGACGCCCGGGGTCGGGATGAACCGCTTTCGCCGCATCGGACGCCCGAGCTGGTCGTTGAACGTCACGGGGTAATAGGTGAGGCACATCGCCAGCGCCTCGAGCATCGACACGTCGACGAGCTCGCCCTCCGGTCCTTCGCCGCGACGTCGCAGCGCGGCCAGGGTGCCGATCGCGGCGAACAGGCCAGAGAGCCACTCCCCTATCTGGCCGCCGACGAACACCGGCGCGCGGTCGGGGAGTCCCCTCGCCAGGCCGACGATCGCGCCCGACCACGCCTGCAACGTGAACTCCGTGGCGGCGTTGTCGCGCCAGGGGCCCTCGAGCCCGAACGGCGTGATGGCCGTGACGACCAGGCGGGGGTGGGAGCCGAGGATCCCGCCGGGTACGAGCGACGCGTCCTCTGCCACCGACGACCCCCGCGACCAGACGACGGCGTCGGCCGACGCCAGCAACGCCTGCAGCGCGTCCCGGTCGCCCGCCCGAGATGGGTCGACGACGACGCTCCGCTTCGACGCCCCGAGGAAATTGAACAGGGCGCCGTCCGCGTCGGGCGCGATGTCCGCGCCCGAGGCCGACCACCGGCGCAGCGGGTCGCCGCCCGGCGGCTCCACCTTGATGACCTCTGCGCCGCCGTCGGCCAGCAGCTTGGTGCAGTACGCCCCGGCGATCCACGTCGAGAGGTCGACGACGCGGAGTCCGCTCAGCGGCGACTCGGAGACGCCACCGCCCGCGCCCGGCTGACCTTGGGACATCGTCGGTCTCAGTCCTGTCGCCGACGACCGGACCTGCTCAGCCGCCACTCAGGTGGGTAGGCGCTGTCATTGTCCTTCACCGCGGTGTTCAGGCCGGCGTCCATCATCTTCTGGCTGAGCGTGGCCTTCCGTCCGTCCTTCGTCGTTGCGTAGCTGCCCTCCCATCGACTCGAGCCACGCACTCAAGAGGCTGCCCATGTACTCGCCCTGGTGCTGCTTGAAGACCTCGAAGAAAACCTTCTGCATGAACACAGTGTCGGTCGGCCGCGAGTGCGCACAGGCGCGGGCGTACTTGTCCACCTCGGCCTCCAGGTCCTCCCGGGGCACCACGCTGTTCACGAAGTTGCACTCGTACATCTCCTCGCGCCGTGAAAGGCCGGCCGGTGAACACCATCTCCTCGAACTTGCGCAGCCCCATCATCGTCGCCCACTGCCACATGCGCGGCGCGTAGCCCGACGTAGCGGAACGCCGGATGCCCGAACAGCGCGTCGTCCGACGAGATCACGAGGTCCGCGTCGCGCCGCCTGGTAGAAGTGCCAGCCGTAGCAGTAGCCCTTGACCTCCAGGATGCTGATCTTCTTGAAGTCCTGCAGGCTCCGGCAGCCGGACCGCGTGTTGCCGTACCAGTGCAGGAGCGAAGCCCCGGCCCGGTACTGAGCGCGGTCCGGGCATGGTCACGTCGTCGTCTTTGTCGAACCCGAATTCCTCGTGCAGTGCGGTGCCCTCCGCCTGCTTGGCCATCAATTCGTCCAGGTCGGCCCCCGTCCCGAGATGATCGCCGACGCCCCGCACGACGAGAACCTTGACGTCGTCGTCGATGCTCGCCTTGAACAGGAGGTCGGCGTAGCGCCGGCGGGCGCCGATGGTCGGGATGTTGAGCTGGTCGGGCCGGTTGAGGGTGATCGTCGCGATACGGGTGTCCGGATCCTTCTCGTAGAGGATGATCTCCTCGGGCGGCGGGATGTCGGCTGGGACAGGGTCACGGGGCGGGGCTCCTTGGGTCTGTGAAAGGGTGTGGTCGAGAGCAGTTCGGGCCCGGTGGCGGTGACGACGACCGGCTCCTGGGCGTAGAGCGGCGCCGACGCCCTCCTTCCAGACGAAGGCGGTCAGCGCCAGCACCATGCCTTCCTCCGCCCGCTGGTCGGCGGCCTCGCGGGGCAAGGCGTGGGTCACGAGCGGGAGGTCGAACCCGAGGCCCAGCCCGCGCGCCACCGGCATGGGCGGCGGTGGCACGCCCGCAACGTCGTAGGCGTCGAGCAGACCGCGCAGCGGCGCGCCGGGGCGGCAGGCCGCGACGAGGCGATCCCACAGCTCGTTGCACCGGCCGGCCAGCTCCAGGTCGACGGGGCCGTCGCCGACCACCTGGGTCCGGCCGAGCTCGCCGACGTAGCCGCCGACGAGCACGCCCGCCTCGAACGCCACCAGGTCGGCCTGGCTCGACCGGCGCGTCCCGGCCGGGCCGACGGCCACGGGTCCTCGCGCGAGGTGATCCAGGCGACGTCCTGCCCCAGGGGGGTCGTGACCCCCGCCGCCGCCATGGCCTCCATGAAGACGCCGGTCAGCTGGCGCTCCGTGACCCCCGGCGCCAGTGCATCCAGCGGCCGCGGCCAGCGCGCCCTCGGCGACCCGGACCGAGGCCCGGATGGCGTCGACCTCCTCGGGCGCCTTGACCCGGCGCACCCGGCGCAGCAGCGGCTCGCCGTCCACCAGCTCGGCCGAGGGGAACGCCTTGGGCAACAGGTCGCGCCGACGAGCCCGTCATGGAGTCGGTGGCCACCGTCCGGGCCGTCGCGGCACCCTCGATCCTCTGCAGCACCTTCAGGAAGTTCATGGCGTTGAAGGAGATCCCGTACAGGTTCTCGTGCGGGATCTCTTCGGGGATCCCCTCGTCCCACGTGCTGAGCAGGTGGACCGCCCCGGTGGCGCGCACGAAGACGCAGCCCGGGCCGAACGCCCGCGAACCGGCCGTCCACAGCCGCGGCGCGCCCGAGACGTAGCGGGCGTTCCCTTCCCGCCCGACCACGAGGACGTCGATGCCGGCTGTCCTCCATCGCGGCGAGCACCCGGGCCCGGCGGGCCAATCGCAGCGCCGCGTCATCGGGGAGAATCTCGGTGACCGTCACCCGGGCCTAGAAAGGGTCGTAGGGGTAGTCGGTCATGGGCTCCCAGCCGTCCTCGGTGATGAGGAGCACCTCTTCGGCGCGGTAGCCGGCGGCGCCGTCGTCCCACACGAGCGGCTCGAGCACCAGGACCATGCCCTCCGCCAGGACGAGCGGACGCGTCGAACGCTTCCCCGATGTCGCTGCCGACGTAGGGCATCTCGGCGCTGTCGATGCCGAGCCCATGACCGAGATAGAAGTGGGGCATCCACGGCTTCATCGCCGCCGGCGGCCTCGTTCGCCGCCGCCGTGAGATCGGCCGCCGTCGCCCCGGCACGTGGTGACCTCGAGGACGGCGTCCCATGATGCGCTGCCACCGCTCGAACTGCGCCCGTTGGCGTGCATCCGGCTCGCGTCCGACGACCCAGGTCCGGCCGAAGTCCGAGTGGAACCCGGCGTAGCTGATGCCGGTGTCGACCCACAGGACATCGCCCTCGTCGAGCTCGCGCTCGGTCGAGAGGAGGGGGCACGCCAAGTCGCCGGTCGTCGTCCACGGTCCGTCCACCATGCGCGGCGGCATGACCTGCCAGATAGGGTCGAGGATGTTGGCGTCCGCACCCGCCTCGAAGATCGAACGCAGGAACGTGGCGGTCAGGTCGGTCTGACGGACCCCGGGCGCACATTCGCCTGGACGTCGGCGATGGCCATGCTCGGTGATGCGCAGCCCCTCGCGCATGCAGCGACAGCTCGTCGGGCGTCTTGATGGCCTTGGCCCGCTGATCACCCGCCCGCCGTCGACCGGCGCGCTCGGACCGAACAGCGATCGGCTCCCGGCGCAGGGCGTTGGTCCATTCGTCCATCGCGACCACGCGCCGCGTCCGGCACCAGTCCGGCGAGATCCGCGGCGAACAGCTCGCACGCCCTCGTCGAAGTCGAGGTAGACCGGGCCGTGGACGTGGTCGGGCGGAAGTTCCGCGCCGCGGCCGGTCCTCCGCCCGCATGGGCGAGAACAGGTGCGGCCACTCGTCGTCCGCCAGCACGACGGCGACGGGCTGCTCGAAATTGCGCCCGGCCCGAGTCGGCCAGCGGCCAGATGGCCCCGGTGGCGTAGACGACGTTGGTGTTGCCCGAGCAGCACGAGGGCGTCGAGCCCCTGCTCGCGCATCACGGCCTGCAGATCCGTTCCATGCGCTCTCGCTGCATCCGCGGCCACATCCGGCACCGCCGGGATGCTGCGTCGGCGGCGCCGACGCCATGAGCCCAGCCGGCATCAGCCGTCCAGTCCGAGATAGCGCTTGATGTTGCCGCTGACGATGGCCGCCGCCGCCTCGGCGCCCACCGCACTCCACGACCGTCGCCCAGCGACTGGTTGCTGTACCCGTACGTGCTCTCGTTGTGCGGGAAGTCGGTGGACCACATCACCTTGTCGACGCCGATGCGGGCGAGCAGCGCGAGGCCGAGCGGGTCGACCATGAACGACGCGCACATGTGGTGTCCCAGTAGTACGTCGGCTCGTGCTTGATCTTCAGGTCGGCCAGGTGCCGGAACGACGCTGCGATGTGCTCGGCGTCCTGGAGGGCCGAGGGCACCCAGTTGATCCCGCCCTCGAACCACCCGACCTGCAGCCCGGGGTGGCGGTCCAGGATGCCGCCGAAGATGTACTTGCCGAACAGTTCGCGGAACGGCGCCACCGACTGGAGCATCCCGATGCTGACGGCGTTGAACTCGTTCGGCGTCGACGGCGGGCTCTCGCCGATGTGGTGCGACGACCGGGATCTGCGCCTCCTCGATGGCCTCCCACACGCCGTCCATCGCGGTGCTGGCGAAGTCGATCGGGCGCTTCTCCAGGTCCTTGCCCGGCGAGAGCGGCATGAGGAAGGTCTTGAGCCCGAGCGCCTTCAGCTCCCTCAGCGTCCGGCGGGCGCCCTCCGCGTCCCACCAGTTGATGAGGCCCACGCCGTAGATGCGGTTGCCCGACCGCTCCTGGACCTCGGCCATGTGCTCGTTGTAGATCCGGAAGCACAGCTCACGGACCTCTCGGTCCGGCCAGCCGAACAGGGCGAGGATGGAATTCGGGAACGCGAGCTCCCTGGTGACGCCCTCCGAGTCGAGTGCGGCCAGGCGGGCCTCGACGTCGCCGGTGTGCGACCCGGGTACCGGGTCGTACTGCGTGAGCACCTCGATGAACTCCGGACCAGGACGGACTTGCCCGTCCATGCCGATCACCCACCCGCCGTCGACGTTCATGACGCGGGGCGCCTGGTCCTTCATGCTGTCGGGAAAGCGCTCGTAGAAGATGTCCTCCGCCAGCGAGATGTGGTCGTCGGCCGAGAAGACCTCCGTCCCGGCCGGCAGCCCGGTCGACGAGCGGGCCGGGGTGGCGGTCCTTGGGGGCGCCCCAGCCCTTCGGCGGGTACGTCAGCGTCCTCGTGTAACCAGTCATCTCCCCCGCTTCCCTCGTCGACGGATATCGCCGCAGATTACTTCGGACTCGTAGCAATCGTCAACGGATCCTGCTAGCTTGCTCGCACGCCAGGAGGCCCTCGGGAGGTCGGAGAGCGTGACATGACGACGTGGGACACCACCGTCGACCTCGTGATCGTCGGGTCCGGCGGCGGCGGCATGGTCGCCGCCCTCGACCGCGGCCGACGCCGGCGCCAGCGCCCTGGTGCTCGAGAAGCAGGAGCTGATCGGCGGCTCGACGTGCATGTCGGGCGGGATCGTCTGGGTCCCGAACAACCCGGTCATGCGGCCGACGGCGTCACCGACTCCTACGAGGACGCCATGGCCCACTTCGAGGCCGTCGTCGGCGACGTCGGGCCCGGTCCTCGACCTACGAGCGCCGGCACGCCTTCCTGACCGCCGGGCCGGAGATGGTCGACGTTCCTCCAGGACCGCGGCGTCCGCTTCGCCTACTGCCCCGGCTACAGCGACTACTACTCGAACGCCAAGGGCGGCCACGACATCGGGCGCGGGATCGAGCCCGTGCCCTTCGACGGCCACGTCCTCGGCGAATGGCTCGACAAGCTGCAGCCGGGCCTGGCCCAGAGCCTCGGCCTCGCCGTGATGACGAACGAGGCACGCTCGCTGTCCAACTACAACCGCAGCCTCGGAGCGTTCGCCGTCTCGGCCCGGGTCGTGCATCAGGACCTACGCCGCCCGGCTCCGGCGCCAGGCGCTGCTCGACCAACGGCGCGTCGCTCATCGCCCAGATGCTGCGCATCGCGCTCGACCGGGGCATCCCTGTCTGGACCGAGGCGCCGCTCGAGGAGCTGATCGTGGAGGACGGCCGGGTCGTCGGCGTCCGCACCGTCCGCGATGGCGTCCCCGTTCTCGTCCGCGCCCGCAAAGGGGTGCTGCTGGCCGTCCGGCGGCTTCGCCCACAACCCCGAGATGCGCGAGCGAGTACGGAGGCGACCAGCCCAACCGGGCCCGGTGGTCGATCTCGAACCCGGGCGACACCGGCGAGGTGCATCCAGATCGCCATGGGCCTCGGCGCCAAGACCGACCTCATGGACGAGGCCTGGTGGCTGCCCGTCGCCCCGGACCGGGCGCTTCGGGCAGTCGACGCTCGACCAGGCCCGCCAGCGCCCGCGCACCATCTACGTCGACGCCGCCGGCAGCGGTTCGTCAACGAGTCCAACTCGTACATGGAGGTCGGCAAGGCGATGTACGCCCGGGACAAGACCAGCCGGGCCGTCCCGTGCTGGCTGATCTTCGACGATCGCTACCGCAAGCGCTACGCCCACCAGCGCTCGAGCCCGGGTCGCTTCCCGCGAAGCTGCTCGAGAGCGGGATGCTCAAGCAGGCCTGGACGCTGAAGGACCTCGCCCGATGTGCGGCATCGACCCCGCCGGCCTGGCCGAGACCGTCGAGCGGTTCAACGAGCACGCCGCAGCGGGGCGTCGACCCCGACTACGGGCGGGGCGAGTCCGCCTACAACCGGGCCCTGGGCGACCCCAACCGCAAGGTGCACCCCTGCCTCGGGCCCGATCGACGAGCCCCCGTACTACGGGGTCCAGGTCGTGCCGGGCGACATCGGCACCTGCGGCGGCCTGCTCACCGACGCCGACGCCCAGTGTGCTCGGACAGGACGACCGGCCGATCGAGGGCCTCTACGCCACGGGCAACGGCACCGCCACCGTCATGGGCCGCCACTACCTCGGCCCGGGCGCCAGCATCGCCAACACCATGGTCTTCGGCTACGTCGCCGCCCGGCACGCGGCCAGCCGCTCACCGTGATGCCGTCGACGGACACTCCGCGCCGGATCGCATGGTCGGCATCGCCGCGTGATCGTCCTCGGCGAGCCAGGGTCGACGACGCGACGCGTCGTCGTCGAGCTCGAAGACGCCGGCGCCGCGAACGCAGTTCCCGACCCATGCACATGTCGCGGTCGATCTCGATCTCGAGGTCCATGGAGCGATGAGGTCGCATGACGAGTTCGAGCGTCAACTTCTTCACCGACCGGGCGGTCCAGGACGACCCGTACCCCTACTTCGACTGGGTGCGCGAGCCAGGGCCCGGTCTGGCGGGAGCCCAACTACGGCATGTTCATGATCACGGGCCACCCCGAGGCGATGGCGGTCTACGGCGACCCGGCGACGTTCCCGCGAGAACGAGCCGGCGTCGGGGACGTTCTCGTCGTGCAACGTGGTGTGCGGGTCCTTCGTGAAGTTCTCCGCTGCCGTTCGAGGGCGACGACGTCAGCGACATCATCGTGAAGTGCCGCGACGAGCTGCCGTTCAGCGACCAGCTCCCCTCGTTCGACCCACCGAACCACACGGCGCATCGCCACCTCCTGATGCGGCTCATCACGCCGAAGCGGCTCAAGGAGAACGAGGACTTCATGTGGGAGTTCGCCGACCGCCTCATCGACGGCTTCGTCGACGAGGGCTCGTGCGAGATGGTCGGCGCCTACGCCGAGCCGTTCACCCTCACCGTCATCGCCGACCTCGAGGGCGTCCCCGAGTCCGACCACGCCCTCTTCCGGGAGCGGCTGTCGACGGCGCACAGAGGAGGTCGGCCACAAGCCGCTCGAGTTCCTCTACGAGCGCTTCACGCGAGTACATCGAGGACCGCCGCCGGGAGCCCAGGAACGACGTCCTGACCGGCCTGGCCACGGCGACGTTCCCGGACGGCTCGACGCCCGAGGTGAAGGACGCCGCGCTGATCGCCGCCAACCTGTTCGCCGGCGGCCAGGAGACGACGGTGCGGCTGCTCTCCTTCGCGCTGCGGATGCTCGGCGAGCGGCCCGGACCTGCAGAAGCTCGTCCGGGACGACCGGGACCGGATCCCGAACTTCATCGAGGAGATGCTCCGGCTCGAGAGCCCTCTGCGCACGCAGTTCCGCATGGCCCGGGTCCGCACCACGCTCGGCGGCGTCGACATCCCGGCCGGCGGCATCGCTCATGCTCGTTCCCGGCGCCTGCAACCGCGACCCCCGGATGTTCGAGCAACCCGTACGAGTTCGACATCGATCGGGCGAACGCCCGCCAGCACATCGCCTTCGGGCATCGGCATCCACACCTGCGCGGGCGCACCGCTCGCCCGCGCCGAGGGCCGGGTCACGCTCAACCGGTTCCTCGACCGCACCAGCGACATCACCATCTCCGAGGAGCACCACGGCCCGGCCGGCGCCCGGCGCTACGAGTACCTGCCGACCTTCTTCCTGCGCGGCCTCCAGAGCTCCACCTCGACCTGGCGCCGGCGATCTGATCGCAGGCCGGACGACGGTGGCCCTCACGTCAGGCGGTGGTCGGCGCCTCCCCCTGGCGGCTGCAGCGTCGACATGATCAGCTTCGTCTGGGCGTAGGGCGGGCCCGCCGTCGTGCCGCCGTCGATCGGGAACACGATGCCGGTCACCTGCGCCGCCCGGTCGCTGGCCAGGAAGACCACGGCGTTGGCGACGTCCTCGGGCTGGGCCTCCCGCTCGAGCGGCTGCATGTACTTGCAGCACCGGCCCCATCTCGTAGGTCGTGATGCCGGTGCGGATGTGGGCCGGCGTCAGGCAGTTGACCCGGATGCCGTAGGGCGCCAGGTCGATGGCCATGCACTTCGTGGCGTGGGCGATCGCGGCCTTCGACGCCCGGTAGGAGATCATGCCGGCGCCGGCGTTGATGGCGGCGATGGAGGCGTTGTTGATGATGGAGCCGCCGCCGTGGTCCTTCATGTAGCGCGCCGCGCGCTGGGCGCCGGCGATGACGCCGAAGAGGTTGACGTTCATGATCCGGGAGAAATCCTCGAGGTCGTCGCGGCAGGAACCGCTTGAGCGGGCTGCCGATCCCGGCGTTGTTGAACATGATGTCCAGTCCGCCGAACCGCTCGACGGCGAAGTCGACCAGGGCCTGCACCTGGTCCATGTCGCTCACGTCCGTCTGCTTGAAAGCCGCCGCCTCGCCGAGGCCGTCCGCGAGCTCCTGCCCGCGTTCCGCGTCGACGTCCGCCACGACGACCTTCGCCCCCTCGGCCACGAGCAGTTCGGCGGTCGCCCGGCCGATGCCGCCGGCGCCCCCGGTCACGATCGCCACTTTTCCTGGCAGTTCTTCAGACCTCATGCCACGACATTACGGCTCCGTAGCTTTTGCCGCATTCCCCGGGTGCCACCCTCGGCCCGGTCCGAAGAGCCCGGTGTGGCGTCGCCCTCCGTCTCTGAACTGCATTTCGGAGAATCCCGCGATTTTTCCCGGAACGGCTGTCGATTCGGGGACGCGCGTTCGTAGAGGAGGTGAACGGCCGAGCTGGGAACGACCCAGGGCGGTTCTTCCGAACATAGATTCCTGACAGAGGAGGACGAGACATGAGCCAGTACCTGCTTTCCGTGATGCACGACGACGACTACGTCACCGACTTCACCACCCCCGAGATGCAGCGCATCGGCCCCCAGGTCGGGGCCTTCAACGAGGAGCTCCAGCGCACGGGCGCCTGGGTGTTCGCATGCGGGCTTCACTCCGCCTCCTCGGCCACGACCGTGCGGGCCACCGACAGCGGCGTCACCACGACGGACGGGCCCTACGCCGAATCGAAGGAGCAGATGGGCGGCTTCTGGGTGATTGAGGCGGCCGACCTCGATGCCGCACTGGCCCTGGCGAAGAAGGCCACGGTGGCCTGCGAGAGGCCGATCGAGGTCCGCCCGGTGGAAGGTGGCTGACGACCTCGAGAGCGTTTTCCGCCGCGAGGCCGGCCGCTGCACCGCAACCCTGATCCGCATCCTCGGCGACATCGACCTCGCCGAGGATGCGGTCGCGGAAGCCTTCGCAATCGCGGCCGAGCGCTGGACCACCCACGGCGTCCCGCCCAATCCGGGCGGGTGGATCGTGACGACGGCCCGGAACCGGGCCATCGACCGGATTCGCCGAGAGTCCTCGCGAGAGACGCGACAAGCCGCAGCCGCACGACTCCACGCCGATTCCATGGATCCCGATCCCGAGCGCACCCCTGAACTCGACGACCTCGACGCCCTCGTCGACGTCGTGCCGGACGACCAGCTGCGCCTCATGTTCTTGTGTTGCCACCCGTCCCTCGCAACCGACGCCCAGGTCGCGCTGACGCTGCGTCTGCTCGGCGGCCTCCAGACCGACGAGATCGCGAGGGCGTTCATCGTCCCGGAGGCGGCGATGGCCCAGAGGATCGTGCGGGCGAAACGGAAACTGCGGGACAACCACGCGCCGTACCGCGTCCCCACAGAGGCGGATCTGCCCGATCGGCTCGATGCCGTCCTCGGCGCCATTTACCTCATCTATACGGAGGGGCACACGGCGACGTCCGGGCTGGGGCTCGGCCGCCTGGACCTCTCGAGTGAGGCGATCAGGCTCGGGCGCGTGCTGGTGGAGCTGATGCCCGACGAGCCTGAGGCGGTCGGCCTCTTGGCCCTGCTCCTGCTGACGCAGGCACGCCAGCCCGCCCGCGTCCGGCCCGATGGGTCGCTGGTGCGCCTGGCGGAGCAGGACAGGGCGCTCTGGGATCGGTCACAGATCGACCAGGGCCATCGCCTCGTGCGCGCCTGCCTGCAATGGAACCGCCCGGGCGCATACCAGATTCAGGCAGCGATCGCGGCGGTGCATGCCGACGCACCGACTTCCGCGGCCACCGACTGGGCCCAGGTGCTGCACCTGTACGACCAGCTGCTCGCCGTGCGCCCGAACCCCGTCGTGGCGCTCAACCGTGCGGTCGCGCTCGCCGAGATGGACGGGCCGCTGGCAGGCCTTGCCGCCCTCGACTCCCTGGATACCTCCTCCCTCGTCGAGTATCAGCCCTACCACGCGACGCGGGCGGACCTTCTGGCGCGCGCCGGCCGACGTGACGAGGCCTTGGCGGCCTACGACCGCGCGCTCGAACTGACCACCAACGAGACCGAACGAGAGTTCCTGAGACAACAGCGGGGTCGGACGGCTCCGTAAAGCTGCCGGGCTAGACCTGCCAGGCGTAGTCCTCGCCCGGCTCGTAAATGATCCCCTGCGCCAGCAGGTCGTCGATCTCCTCGCCGTCGTAGCCCAGCCGTTTCATGATCCGCCGGGTGTGCTCCCCCACCAGAGGCGGCGGGCGGTACGGTCCGAGTCGGCGTCTCGGAGAAGTCGATCAGGGTGCCGAATTGGCGCACTTGCCCCAGGACGGGGTGGGGATAGTGCGCCACCAGGCCGAGACGCTCGTTGTCGGCGTCGTGAAGCACCCCTTCGCCGTCGTTGCTGTCGACCGAGATCTCCGCCGGGACCCCCGCCTCTGCGAGCGAGTGATACCACGCCACCGCGGTCCGGGTGCGAAAGACCGGCTCGAGCTCCGGCTCGATGTCGGTCCGGGCCGAGACGCGCGCGTCCACCGTGTCGTACCGATCGAGCTCCGGCCGCCCGAGGACGCGACACAACCGCGCCCAGTGGCCCGGACCGAGCGCCGCGACCTGCAGCCACCCCGTCTGGGTCTCGTAGAGCCGGCAACAGGGTGAGATGCCCGTCTGGTTGCGATCGAGTCCGGGACGGGCCGGGCCGGGCTCTCCGTCCACGAGGAACACGTCGGAACCGAACACGGCCGCGCCGTTGAGCAGCGACGTCCACAGGTCCTGTCCCTCGCCTGTACGAAGTTGGTTGTACAGAGCGGCAAGTACCCCGATGACCGACACCATCGCGTTGGCGGTGTCCGCCATGCCGAAACGGAGGTACAAGGGTGCGTTTCCCTCGGCCACGGGCCCGGCCTCGTACTCCAGGCCACAGGCAGCTTGGTAGAGCGGGTCCAACCCGCCGAAGTCCGACAGCGGGCCTTCCGCTCCATACGCGTAGGTGTTGCAGTGCACGAGGTCCGGATTGCGCGCCGCAAGCGACTCGTAGTCGATGCCAAGGCGCGCGTCGCGGTCCCCTTGGTCATGTTGTGGTGGACGACATCGGCCAACTCGGCCAGCCGCAGCACCACCTCGAGTCCCTCGGTGGTCTTCATGTCGACGGCGATATCGAGCTTCCCCCGCTGGCACCCGATGAACGCCATGCCGACGTGTCGCATGCTGTCGCCGCGCACCGGCTCCACTTTGATCACCTCAGCACCGAGGTCGGACAAGAGCATCGGGGCGTACGGTCCGGCCAGGTACTGGCCGAGATCGAGGACGACCACGCCGTTCAGCGGCCCCGTCACGCACACTCCTCGGCGATCCCCGACCCGAGGAGCCGGTCGATCTCGGCGGCCGTGTACCCCGCCTCGGCCAGCACCTCGCGGCTGTGCTCTCCGACCCGGGGCTGCCCGCCCCGGACGTCACCGGGTGTCCGGCTGAGGACCGCGGGCACGCCGACTTGTGTCGTGGGACCGAGCTCGGGGTCGTCGACGGCGACCGACATCCCGTTGGCCACGAACTGGGGGTGTGCGAAGACCTCCGCCATCGGCCCGACGGGCTCCGCCCCGAGCCGGGCCTCGTGGAACGCGTCGACCAGCTCTTGGCGGGGCTGGCGGGCGTAGGCGGCGCGCAGGCGCGCCTCGTGCGCGCGCCCGCGCCTCGGGATCGCCGGACAGCGCGAGCGGGTCCACCGGCTCGACTCCCAGGATTTCCTCCGGCGTCCGCGTCGGGGTCAGGCCGTTCATGGTGGAGGCGTGGATCCACTCACTGTCGGCGCACTCGAAAAGGGACATCTGGTGCATGCCCGGCGGATGGGTCTTGGCCATGATGGTGTGAAAGCCGGCCGGGGCGTGTTCGTGCTCCTGCCAGATCTGTGTCGTGTAGGCGAGCACTCCCTGATAGAGCGAGGTCTCCACATGTTGGCCGCGGCCGTTCCCCTCGCGAGCGATCAGCGCCGACAGCACGCCCGCCGCCAAGAGGAAGCACGCGGCCATGCTCGGTGCGGGGAAGTGCAGGTAGACGGGCCCGGGCCGCCAGCCTGGCTGCTCCCACTGCATGCCCGAGCGAGCCTGCACCGTGGCGTCCCAGCCGGGTCGGTCGGCAAAGCGGTGCCCGGGCGGATAGGCCGGAACCGAGCAGAACACCAGGCGGGGAAATCGCTCGGAGAGCGCCTCATAAGAGAGCCCCAGGCGATCCATCGTGCCCGGGCTGAAGGTCTCCACCAACACATCAGCGGACTCGCAGAGCCGAAGGAACGCTTCGCGGCCGTCCGCCGCCTTGAGATCGAGCACGATCGATCGCCGGCTGCGGTTCCACACGTGATAGCCCGGCTGACGGCGAAAGGGATCGCCTCCCGGCGGCTCGACCTTGACGACGTCAGCACCGAGCTCGGCCAGGAGCAGGACGCCGATCGGACCGGCGATGCCCCAACTCAGGTCGAGCACCCGCACGCCGCGCAACGGTCCTGCCGGCTCGGATGCATTCGCGTTCATGCGCTCGTCACCAGACGCTCACGATCCACGACCTCGGTGGGTGGGCCGGCCTCTGTCCGGTGCGCCGTCCGGCTCGCTTGGCCGTGCGTTCGCCATGGTGGTGCTCCCCTTCCCTGCCGGTTGTAGCACACCGACCGCTGCGACACTGGGGCCTCACCGCGCCCCATCGACACCTCGCAATGCGGAAGAGACTCCCGGCTGCTATCGGGCGCGTGTGTTGCGCCGTGATCCCGCGGCGGCGCGTCCATGCGGTTAGCTCGCGTTCGCCGTGGACGTCCCTGGGATGTCCGTCCCACAGAACGGTTGCGAGGAGACCGCCGTGAATCCTGTTTTGGTGGCCTGCACCATCCAGGCGCAACTCTTGGCGGAGTCGTGGCCGAAGGCGGTGGTGTAGTTCCAGCTCTGCGGTAGCAAACCGTTGGCGTTGTAGGACTTGATGCCCCGAAGCGCGGTGATGACGCTGGCGCGGCTGGGATTCGGGCCCGCGAGCTGCAGGCCCTTGATCATGAGGTCAGCGCCTAGCCAGGCCTCGTACTCGCTGAACGAGGGGAAGTCGGTCTTCGAGTATCCGTCGTACTTCTCCATGGCGGCCTGCATCTCCATCGTCCCGGCATTGGGGAGCAGCCACGGACGGAACAAGGCGTAGAAGTAGTCACCCTGGAGCGACGACCAGGCCGGCGAATTGATCACGTCCGGCTGGTAGCCCGTGGCGAAGAGCCCGGCCTTCAGCTTGACTCCGGCCTGCTTCAGGGCCTCCGCGAGCGCGAAGTTCGAATTGTTGTCCATCTCCGGGACGAGCGCGTCGATGTGGTTCTGCTTCGCCACCAGCGCATCGCTCGTGAAGGCGACGCCGCCGAAGGGCACGCTCGTGTTCAGGACGCCGACCTTGCCACCGGCGTGCTTGAACGAGTCCGCCGTCTGAATGGCGGCACGACTCGAGGACGGCGAAATGCCGTACCCGTACGTGCCGAGCACCGTCGCCCCGTGCTGCTTGAGGAAGTTCCCCGCCAACGTGGTCACGGGGTACTTGGGATTGAGGCTGCCGACGTCGGCGGCGAACATGTTGGTATAGGGCTGCTCGCCCCACTCCGGTCCGTCGCTGTACGAACCCGTCACGGGGACGCCCTGCTGCTGCGGGTACTTGGCCGCCAGGAAGAAGAGCGGGCTCTGTGACACGATGCCAAAGGCCTTCGAATCGGCCTGCTGCACCGCGGTGGCGATGGCCGTCGGGCTCGTCTGGTCGTCGATGATGAGGGGGACCAGCTTGTGCCCGTTCACGCCGCCCTCGGCGTTCTGAAGGTCGATCCTCGCCTTGAACGCCCCCGGCGAGCTGGCGTCCTCCGACGCTCCTGGACCGGTCACCGAGGTGATGTAGGCAATGGTGATGGGCGCCCCCGTCGCGGCGGCCGGAGTGGGCGTCGTCGCGACGACTGCGGTGGGTAGTCCTGCCATCAGCGCAAGCCAAGCCGCGGCGAGGGCTCCCTTCCTGGTCCAGCTTCGTTGTGGTTGTCTCACTGATTGCCTTCCTCCCGACCATCGGTCAGGTGATTCATGAGCGTGCGTGCTCGTCGATTGGTTCTGGTCATCAGGTCTTGGACGGAGCCGACAGAAGGGGTTGCCTAGCTCCGATTGGGCGCGGGTCATGAATCCGGCGCCGCGCCGGCTCATGAGGCCACCGATGCATAAGCGTCGTGGTCGGCGACGGCGCTGCCCAGGCGCTCGAGCATGGCCGTAGTGATCGGCGGCGCCACCTTCAGCGTGATCGCCCACAAGTAGAAGCCGTAGAGCAGGCCCACCCCGATACTGCGCCGTGCCTCGTCCCAGGACGGCGGGTCGACGCCTTCGCCGCGGAGGCGATCCAGATAGTGCGTCAGGAGATCGGACTCGGTCCGGCGCCGCTCGTCGGGGCTCAGCGTGCAGCCGAGGTGGTACCCCACGTCGAGGTACCACGGACCGCCTTGCACGAGCTGCCAGTCCACCAGGCAGGGACGCCCTGTCCCGTCGAGATACAGGTTCCCCACGTGCGCGTCGCCGTGCAGGAGGCAGCGTGGCTCCGTCGTGTGCAGCTGATCCGCCAGCCGGCCGATGGCGTCCACGAGGCGTGCGGCATCTCGCACCCCGTCTGGCACACGCGCCCCAATCGGGCCTTCGAAATTGCCCCTGATCACGGGCGACCCCCGCGCCTTCATGGTCGCCTCGAGCCGCGGCCCGAGCCAGGGCTCGTCGAGCCGACTACCCCATGTCCGGCCATGCAAGATGGCGTACTGCTCCAGGCTCTCGGCCACCTGATCCGCTGTGTACGGACTCAACGCGTCAAGGAAGGTCGCGCCATGTGCGGCCACGTCACCGGTGATCACGACGCCGTGTTGGGTGACCGGATCGACATCGGCCCAGAAGCACTCCAGGGTCCGCACGCCGCTGGTGCCGACCAGGTGGCGATAGAACTTCGCCTCGGGCACGCCGGCGGTCCGACTGGCGGCCGCCGTGTCGGACCAGTCTGCGAAGTACCCCTTCACGCACAGATCGGCCGGGAGCCCTGCGGGGACGACCCCTCCGTACTCGACGTGGAATCGAGCGTTGGTCGACACCCGCGACACGACAGGTCCGGGCACCACGGAGTCGACCGTGACTCCGGGAAACCGCTGACCCAGCGCCTTGGTCAGCCAGGAGGGGTCGAGCACGTCTTTGAGTGCATCCGGGACGGTGAGCGACGATGGAGTGCACCGTCCGTCAGTCCCCGCCTTCACGGAGGCGTCGCCGGAGGACGTACTTCTGCACTTTGCCCGAGGAGGTGCGAGGGAAGTCGTCGACGATCGTGAGCTCTTCGGGCCACTTCTGATGGGCCACGCCGGCGCTGTCCAGATGCTCCCGGAGCTCGGGCAAGCCTGGGGCAGGACCGCCGCCCACCATGCGGACGAAGGCCGCGGCGTGCTCTCCCATGCGCGGATCGGGGGCTGCCACGACCGCCACCTCGGCGACTCCCTTGAAGGTCATGAGGACCTCTTCCACTTCGGCCGCACTGATGTTCTCCCCGCCACGGATGATGATGTCGGAGATCCGATCGGTGATGGACACGTAGCCGTCTGGGTCGAGCACGCCGATGTCGCCCGTGTGGTACCAGCCTTCTTCGTCGAACACCCTCGCCGTCAGCGACGCATCGGTGTACCCGAGAAAGCATTCGGGCCCACGCGAGAGGATCTCACCGGGCACGCCCGGCTGGACCTCGCGTCCGTCTTCGTCCACGAGTTTGATTTCGCACCCGGGCAAGGGGCGGCCGTTCGTGGACAGCCTCTTCTCCAGCGGGTCGTCGTACCGGCACCCCGTGATGGAGGGATGTTCGGTGGAGCCGTACATGGAGTAGATCGTCAGGCCGATCTCGGTGGCCCGCTCCATGACCGCCCGCGGGACCGGAGCCCCGCCCATGCCCTGGTAGTGCAGGCGCTCCAGATGCTCGGCACCACAGCGCGGATGGTCGAGCAGGCTGGTCAGGAAGTAGGGCGCGCCGCCGCCCGCACCGAGGTCCTCGGCGTCGACCAGGTCCAACACGTCTCCGGGGTCCCACTGGTCGAGGAGGTGGACCGCCTTGCCGCGGTCGATCGGGATCAAGAGCGCGCCGAGCATCCCGATCGCATGGCTGATCGGGTTCGCGATGAGGGCCGGGCGGCCGGCCGGTGGCTGGGTCGACCCGAGCTGTGTGACCTCCGCGCACACCGTCTGGTGTGAATGCACGACGCCTTTCGGACTGGCCGTGGTCCCCGACGTCCATCCGACGAGGGCGGGACTGCCGGGGTCGACGCCGACCGGCGATTCCAGGGGAGGCGCGTCGAGCAGGTCTCCAAACCCGATACTTCCGGCAGGACTCGGTCCGCCGACGACGACCAGGTCCATGTCCGGAACGTCGGGCATCGCCTGGAGATTGGCGAGAAAGTCCTGATGCCCGAACCCCGACGCCGTGATGTGCACCCGCGGACGACACGCGTTCAGGATGTACGACGTCTCGCGGGTCCCGTAGATGTGCACGATCGGCGCCACCACCGCGCCGGCGAGCGTGGCGGCGTAGAAGGTGACCGCCCCTTCGAGCCAGTTGGGCGTTTGAAACGTGACGACGTCTCCCGGGCCGACCCCGCGGACGATCAGACCCGAGGCGGCCCGCCGCGCCAGATCCAAGAGGTCACCGAACGTCCCGCTCCAAGGGCGGACCCGGGAATGGACAACGAACGGGACGTCCCTGTTGGCGGCCAGGCCGTCCGCCAGCCGCTGACCCAGACTCTGGTCCGGCCACCACCGCTGGGCGACGAAACGCCGACGGTCCGCCTCGGTGACCTCGCGCAACACCCACTCGGTTGCACTCATCAGTTGCTTGCCACCGTCCCTTCACCACTCACCACGTGCGCCGTGCCCGACGCGGCCGGGGCCGCCACCAGGCCGTGCAGCGCCGAGAGACAGAACTCCCAGAGCCGGTCGGCGATCTGGTCGGTCGGTTCGTCCAACCCGGCGCAGTCGTAGTGGTGGAAGACGGCCATCGTCAGCTGTGTCATCAGCCATGCCGCGTACGCGGCGTCGGGCGGGTGCACGCGGTCCGATGACATTGCCACGCGGATCTCTTCCTCGAGCAGATCCGTGAAGTGCCGAGTGGCCTGTGAGACCTCGGCCGGGTACAGAGTCTGGAGCCGGAAATGCTCCGAGGTGATGAAGCTCGGGCCGTTCCCCGGCGTATCGAGGCCCTTGATGGTGGCGGACACGTAGAAGCGCAGCCTCTCGACCGGGTCCGACAGCGCGTGCGCCTGCTCCCGGTAGGCAACGCAGGCCTCCTCAACGACGTCCTCGATTACAGCGAGCAGCAGGGAGTCCTTGCCCGGGAAGTACCGGTAGAAGGTCTGCAACGCGATGCCGGCCTCCTTGATGAGCTCCTGGGTCGTGAAGCTCGGACCCTTGGTCTCGGCCAGCCGACGAGCGGCGGCAACGATGGACCGCGCCTGTTCGACGCTCCGGTCCCTCGACCGCCGCACCGAGGGCGACCGATCGGCGACACGGTCGGCCCAGGTCTCACCCGTGTCATCCGGCATCGTGTGTTTGCTCGTGCTTGCCGAGCTCACGCGCCCCGCCATCAGAAGGGCACCGCGCTGTACGCGACCGCGCCCCCGTAGTGCGGTGAGGAGTGGCAGGCGACGCCGATCGACACGTCAGGACGCTGCCGCTCGCCCGCCCGGCCGGCGAGTTGGAGGTAGCACTCCAGCATCTGGGGGATGCCGTGCATGCGTCCGTTCCCGATGGCGCCTCCGCCGGACAGCACCGGCAACGACTTCGCGCGGTCGCTGTCGATCCTGCCCTCGAGCACGACCCGATGGGCCTCCCCGACGGGGCACAGGGACAGCGACTCCATCCAGAGGTAGACGAATGGCGAGAACCCGTCGTAGACCTGTGGCAGGTCGACCTCCGCCGGGCCGATCCCGGACCGCTCCCACAGCCGGCTCGCCGTCTCCCGTCCCACCTCCATGATGTCGTCGAGAGGCCAGTGCAGCGGAAGACGATGGTGCACCGGTGCACCTGTCGCGTACCCGGCCACGTAGACCGGCCGGTGCGGAAGGTCGCGGGCGCGCTCCGAGGAGGTGAGCACGAAACAGGCGACCCCGTCGACGGGGATGTCGCAGTCCAGACGGCAGATCGGGTCGCTGATCATCGGCTCCGAGAGGTAGTCCTCGGCGGCGAGCGGCGCGCCGTGCCAGTACGACCACGGGATCCGGGCGCCGTTCTTCCGAGCTTCCACGACCACCGCTGTCATGGCCTCACGGGTCGCGCCGTAGCGCTGCAGATATTCGGTGTACGGAAGCGCGATCATCGCCAACGGACCGAAATACCCCTGAGGTGCGGTCCACTGCTGGTCGCCGCGGACCTCCGTCATCGGGTTGGCGTGGTACTTGCCGCGGGGGTTGTGGAGGGCCCGGTGCACGACGACGCACTCGGCCGCACCGCTGACAATGGCATTGACGGCCAGCGCGACGGCACCCGGCAGCTGCCCGAACCCCTGGAAGCCCGAGGCGTACCGCGGGTTCACGCCGAGGCGTTCGGCCAGCCAGTTTGCGGAGACCACACTGACGCCGTCGACGGCGGCGTGCGCCCCGGCCGTGGGGAAGAGGCTGCCCGTCACGAACCCGTCCACGTCGGTGACCGTGAGGCCGGCGTCCGCGATGGCCCGCCGGGCCGTGTCGACCGTCAGTGCACCGAGGGGCGCGTCCGCGTGCCGGGTCACTTGGCTCTGGGCGTAGCCGGCGACGGCGACGCGATTGCTACATGCCATTCGCCCGCTCACGAGCGGACCTCCAGCGCAAAGGCGGGAACCGCCACCCCCGGAGCGATGTCCTCGAAAGCCAAGCGGACCGGGGCGCCGAGGCGCAGAGGGACGTCGGGGCCGTCGACCAGCCGACCAATGAGACGCAGGTCCGGCTGCGCGGACAGCTCCACGTCGACCACCATGAACGGCACGTCGAACCCGGGCAGGAACGACTGTCGCATGATCGTCCAAGAGCGAATCGATCCGGTCCCGTCGACCGCCGTGAACTCGAAGGCGGGGTCGGTCGAGCCGCAGTGCGGGCAGACCACGTCGGGAGGGTGGCTGAGCTGCGCACAGCGCGCACAGCGCGCCAGCACCAGGGAGTGCGCAGCCGCGGCGTCCCAGAACTCGCGCGACAGCTCATCGGGAACCGGGACCGGGCGGCCAACCTCGGTCACAGGACGACCCCGGCCTCTTTCAGGCCTGTGATCTTCTCCCAGCCGTAGCCGAGCTCGAGCAGGAGGGACTCTGTGTCCTCGCCGTGCTCGGGCGCCCGGCGGAGGGGCGGCGGCTCGCCGTCGAATTGCACGGGCACGGCCGGGAGGCGGTACGCCGGGTCGCCGTCGATGACCACGTCGCCGATGTACCCGTTGGCCTCCACCTGGGGGTCGTCGAGCAATTCGACAACGGACTGCACCGGAGCCCACGGGGCGTCCAGCGTTGCGAGAACCTTCTTCCACTCGTCGAAAGTCCTCTTGGCGAACTCACGGTCGAGTTCCTCGACACACTCCGTCCCGTGCTCCCGACGCGCCACGTGATCGAGGAACCGCGCATCGTCCACGAGATCGGGTCGCCCGATGACCCGGCAGAAGTCGGGCCAGTAACGATCGGGTTGGAGGAACACGAGCTGAATGTGTCGCCCGTCCTTGGTCTGATACACGCCGACGAGCGGGTTCACCAGGGGTCCACGGCCGCTCGAGGGTTTCGGTTCGTCCCCGCCAAGCGCGGCCAGGAGGTCGGACGACAGGGTCCACATCGCGGTCGCCAACAACGAGACGTCGACGACAGAGCCCTCCCCGGTCCTCGATCGTTTCAGCAGGGCGGCTGCCACGCCGAAGGCCAAGGCCAAGGCTCCGTTGCGATCCCCCAGCGCGCCGCGCTGCCCGATCGGATAGTCGCGCTCGGGCGGCGTCAAGATGTGCGCCATCCCGCCCCGGGCCCAGAAAGCCGTCGCGTCGTATCCGGCCTGGTCCGCGTCGGGACCTTTCACCCCGTAGCCGTTGCCTCTCGCGTACACCAGCCGGGGATATAGGTTCGTCAACTCCTCAGGGCCGAGACCGGCGCGGGCCAACGCGCCGGGCCGCACATTTGTGAGGAACACGTCGGCCGTCTGGAGGAGCCGGTCCAGTACGGCGCGGCCCTCGTCCTGCCGGATATCGAGTGCGAGAGACCGCTTGCCCCGGTTGGCCAGCGCCAGCGACATGTTGACGCCGCCGCGCTCCGCGCCGATCCCTTGCGTGGCCAGGCCGCGGTAGGGGTCGCCTGCCAGCGGCTCGACGTGCACGACGTCGGCACCCCAGTCGGCCAGCAGAGCCCCGGCGACCGGGACGAACACCCATTGAGCCAGCTCGACGACCCGCACTCCCTCGAAAGGCTGTTCCGACATATCGATCTGCGTTCAGCCGCTCGTGACCGGCGAAAGGACGACGACCGGGATCACTCGGTCGGTACGGGACTGATACACGTCGTAGTTGGGCCACTGGTCCGTCATGATCTTCCAGAGTCGTGGCTTCTCGTTCTCCCCCGCGGTCAGCGCCGTCACGTCCATATGCTCCACGCGAACCTGGATGTGCGCCGCCGAGTCGGCCAACAGGTTCCGGAACCAGTTTGGGTGCTGCGGGGCCCCGCCCATGGAGGCGACGACCAGATAGTCGTCGCCGTCCCGGCCGTGAATCAGCGGAGTGGTACGCGGCAGACCGCTCTTTCGTCCCGTCGTCGTGAGCAGCAGTATCGGGACCCCGTTCCACATGTAGCCGACCTCGCCGTCCGTCTCCTGATAGCGGCGGACGTGCTCCTCCCCCAGCAGAATGAGGTCCGGTTGCTGATAGGCGTCTTCGCTCACTTGGGTCCTTTGCAGGGGATCAGTCGAACCGGACCGGGATGGCCGTGGCCCCCCGCTCGTAGAAGCCGATGATGCGGGGTGGCTCGGCGTCGGGGTCGAGCCGGAGGTTGGGGAGACGGTCCAGCAATGCGTTGATGGCGACGGTGATCTCCGCCCGGGCCAGGTGCTGACCGAGGCACACGTGCGGTCCGCCACCGAAAGCCAGACGTGGGCTTGATGGGCCGGTAGGGGTCGAACGTGTCGGGATCTTCCCAACGTTCGGGGTCACGGTTGGCGGCGCCGAGGCAGATGTGGAGGACCGCTCCCTTCGGCAGATGCGTCCCGAAGAAGTCGACATCCCGGGTGATCCAACGCGAGAACATCGGATCGGTGGGCTCCCAGCGCAGGGACTCCTCTATCACCGCCCGGAGCAGGCTCCGGTCGGCCCGAACGGCCTCAAGGAGCTCCTGCCTCTGGAGCAGCACAGAGAGTGTGATGCCCATCTGCTTCCATGTCGTGCCCGAACCCGCAGCGAGGAGAAGCAGGGCGAACGAGTGGATTTCGCCGTCGGTGAGGCGGTGGGTGGTTCCCTCCTCGTCCGTGATCTCGGCCTGAACCAGGACGCCGATGAGGTCGTCTACGGGACGTTCACGTCGGTCGGCCAAGATCGGGCTGAGGATCTCGATTATTCGTTCGGGTTGGGTCGAGCGATTCGCGGATATCCAGGGCTTGGTCGACCGGCACGCCGAAGCTCCCGGTGATCGTCAACACCGGGATGGCGGCGCACAGCTCGACGTTGAGCTCGGCGCGGCCATTCTCCTCGAAGGCTTCGATCATGGCGTTGACGGTGGACTCCACCCATTTCGCCACCCACCATCGCGCCTTGGGTGGGGAAAAGGAGGGCTGCACGAGCGCCCGGTAACGGCGGTGCTGCACACCGCCCATGGACAACATGCTGTTCGTCACTCCCGGCTCGCCCTCGAGGTCGACAGCCTCGGCGGAGGAGGCGAACGTCTGCGGATCGCGGTAGGCGGCGTCACACGCGGCCCAGGTAAAGGCGGAGAAGTGCGGAAGGTCCGGGTAGGGAAGCCCGTGGAAGAACAGGTCGTCCTCAGTGCCGGAGAGTCCGTGCACCGTGCCTTCGTGGATGGCTCCCCGCTCCCGCAGGTCGTTCCAGATCGGGTGGGGATCGTCGTGGTAATGGCCGCCGTTCCAGCCCTGAACGTTGCCGGCCAGGTCGAAGAGCCGGCGGACCCGTTCCAGGTCTAGGAGCTGTTGCGTCCCTGTCACTTGGCGACGTACCCGCCGTCGATCGGCATGAGGATCCCCGTGATATTCGAGGATCGGTCGGAGCACAGGTAGACGGCGGCCTCCGCGCAGTCTTCGGCCGTGATCGGACGGCCCAACGGGTGCATCGACCCGCTGGCGCTCGCGGCCGCCTCGAGGTCCGGTCCCGAGAGCTCCATGCCGCCGGCCGCCATGAAGCCGGTGTACGGCATGGCGGCGGGGCAGATGGCGTTGACCCGGATACCGAACGGCGCCGCCTCGACCGCGACGGCACGGGTCAGCTGGTGCACTGCACCTTTGGTGGCGCCGTACACGGTCCCTCCCCAGCCCACCAGGCCGGCGACCGATCCGGTGTTGAGGATCACCCCGCCGTCGCCTTGCTCCTTGAACCTGATGACGGCATGTCGGCAGCCGAGGAACACCCCGCGGAAATTGACTGACGTGAGGCGCTCGAAATCCTCGACTGAATGGTCTTCGAAGCTCATCCCGAGCCGCGGCGTGGGAATCCCGACGTTATTGAAGACGATGTCCAGACGGCCGAAGTGACCCACGGCGCTCTCGATGACGGCAGCCACGTCCGCGTCCTGGGCGACGTCACAACGCTCGGCGACCCCCTTCCCCCCGGCGGCCTCGACCTGCGACACCGTCTCTTTCGCCCGGTCCAGGTCGATGTCGGCGCACACCACCGCCGCGCCCTCTTCGGCGAAGCGCAGGGCGGAGGCCCGCCCCACACCCGAGCCGGCGCCCGTGATCACCGCCACCTTGTCCTTCAGCAACACGATCGGTCACACTCCTTCTTGGTCTGCATACCGAGCTCCGGGTAGGGCCTCGTGCTCAGACGGCCGCGGGCGCCGGCGGTTCTGCCGGCGTGAAGCGGTAGAGCTTCTCCGCGTTCCCTCGGAGGAGCTTGTACTGAGTCTCCGGCGAGAGGTGGCCGATCACCTTCTTGGCAACCGTGATGCAATTGGGCCACGTCGAGTCCGAGTGGGGGTAGTCCGTCTCGCACATGACGTTGTCCTCACCGATCTCGTCGAGGCTGGCGATCCCATGGTGGTCCTCGATGAAGCAGCCGAACACGTGGTCCCGGAACAGTTCGCGGACGTTGAGGGTGTCGAGGTCGACGGTGTCGAGGTCGGCTTTCGCGTGATCCATGAACTTCTGGCCCCGCATCACCCAGTAGCGCTGCTTGTCGAGGACCTGCTCCGCCCGCTCCAGGAAGTAGGGCATCCAGCCGATCTCGCCTTCGGACAGTGCGATCCTGAGGTTCGGGAAGCGCTGGAAGAGTCCGCTGAACAGCCAGGAAAGCATGGCGCCCGACGTGCGGATGGCGCCCCAGGCCAGGTTGGCCATGAAGGGCGAGTCCGGGGCGATCTGGGGAACCTGCGACGACGAACCGACGTGCATGGACGCCACCATCCCGATGTCGTTGGCCGTCGCCATGACTGGGTCCCAGTAGCGATCGGCGTCGTGGATGGTCGGGAGACCAATCGGCGCCGGGTTTTCCGAGAAGGCGAAGGCCGTGACGCCCTTGCCCGCCATGCGCTCCATCTCTTTCGCGGCCAGTCGTGGGTCCCACATCGGGATCAGCATGAGTGGGATGTACCGACCGGGGGCGGCGGCGCACCACTCATCCACGATGAAGTCGTTGTAGTGCTGCAGGCACTCGAACCCGAATTCACGGTCGCTCGCATCCATGAACAGCTGGCCACAGAAGCGCGTAATCGTCGGGAAGCACAGTGAGGCCAGGATGCCGGCCCGGTCCATGTCCTCTATCCGGGCCGCGGCGTCGTAGCACCCGGGACGCATTTCGGAGTACGGAAGGGGTTCTGGGCTGAACTCCTCCTTCGACTTCCCCGCCACGGCGCTCAGTCCGGAGCTGGGGTACCGCTTGCCGTCGTAGACCCAGTAGTCCATGCCGTCGACGCTCTCCATGTGCGGGGCCCGGTCCCGGTCCTTGGCGGCCACCCGGTCCACCCACACGTTCGGCGGCTCCAGGATGTGGTCGTCGACGGAGATCAACCACTCCAGATTCAGGTCAGCGCTCATGATGCTCACATTCCTCTCTCGGAGTTCAGGCGGGGAGTTCGCCGACACACAGGTGCTTTACCTCCTGGAAGGCGCGGATGCCCTCCACTCCCCGTTCGCGGCCGAGGCCGCTCTGCTTGTATCCCCCGCTGGGCGCGTAGGCGCTGAACATGGAGGCGTTGACGTTGACCGCGCCGCTACGGATCCGGCGCCCCACCGCCGTGGCGGCTGCCACGTCGGCGCCGTACACCTGGCCCGACAATCCGTACTTGCTGTCGTTGGCGATCCGGACGGCGTCGTCGATGTCGCGATAGCCGATGACCGCGAGGACCGGGCCGAAGATCTCCTCCTGCGCCGCGGGGTTGGCGTTGTCCGGCAGATCGAGGACGGTCGGCTCGAAGTAGTACCCGCGTTCGAGACCAGACGGCCTCCCTCCGCCGACGACGACCTTCCCGCCGTTCTCCTCGGCCAACGCGACGAAGCGCTCGCAACGCTCCCGCTGCGCCGCGGTGATGAGCGGCCCCATCATCACGGTCTGGTCGCTCGGCGGCCCGACCGTGATGCCGGCGTACGCCGCGCCCACGGTTTCGAGCACCTCGTCCTTGCGCTCCTCGGGAACGAGCATCCTCGTGGCGGCCACACAGGCCTGGCCGGCCGTCATGGCCACCACCTGCGTCGCACCCGCGGCGACGCGGTGCTGACGCGTCGGGGAGGTAGATCTGCGCCGACTTGCCGCCCAGCTCCAGCGCGACCCGCTTCACCGTCGGCGCAGCCTGGGCCAGGATCTGTCGTCCGACAGCCGTCGAGCCGGTGAACGACACCATGTCGACGGCCGGGTCGGTGGTGAGCACCTCGGCCGCGGCGGCACCGGGCTCGACGACGACGCTGAGCACCCCTGGCGGCAGCTCCGCCGCCTCGGCCGCCGCTCCGAAGGCGAGCGACGAGAGGGGGGTCAGCGGGCTCGGGCGCAGGATCACCGAGTTCCCGGCCATGAGCGCGGCGAAGAGCTTCTGGAAGGCCATGATGACCGCGCCGTTGTAGGGAGTGATCGCGACCACCACCCCCACCGGCTCGTGGCGCCGCAGACTGAGCGCCACCCGGCCGCGCAGGAGCTCGTCGGCCGGGACCGGGTTCGCCTCCTCGTGCGGGAGGGACAGGAACAGGTCGATGGTGTTGCGGGCGAGCATCATGCCGGCGGTGTACTGGGCCATCTCGGCAAACAGGACGGGTTGGCCGGCTTCGGCCACCATGGATGCCACGAGGGGTTCGTGGAGCGTGTCGAGGTGCTCGAGCAACGCATGCAAGGTGCGGGCGCGGGCACGCGGGGGTAGGTCAGCCCAGATACCCTCGTCGAAGCTCCGGCGGGCCTCGCTGACCGCTCGGCGCACCTCGACGAGCGGGGCGGCGGAGAGCTCGACGGCGCACGACTCGTCCGCCGGGTTCTCGACCGCGAAAACCTCGTCGCCCTCGACCCAGCTTCCCGCGACAAACGAGCGCCGCTGGTCGAGGATCCCGCCCTCAGTCACAGGGTTGGTGCAGTTCGGCGAGGTAGAGCATCATTCTACTGTTTCAAAGAACGTCATAGCAGTCAAGCGACCCGATGCGGGACGACGAGGTGGGTCACGCCGGCGGTGCGTCCCTAGCCGAACGTGAGCGACCGGGCGTTCTCGACCATGATCTTGCGCTGGTCGTCCAGCGAGAACGACGCGACGTTGGCGAAGAAGTCGCGCGGCTGGGACAGGCCCTCCGCATGGGGCCAGTCGGAGCCGAAGAGAATCCGGTCCACCGGGAGGACCCGCGCCAACTCGGCGACGTCGTCCTCTACGAAAGGCGCCACCCAGCAGTGCTCGATGAACTGCTCGACCGGGTCCGAACCGAACATGCCGGGGTTCTGACCGGCGAGCATGTGCAACGTGTGCAGGCAGCGGGGGACCCAGTCCGCGCCGTTCTCAATGTAGGCGAACCGCAAGCGGGGGAAGCGCTCGAAGAGCTTGTGAGCGACCATCACGGTGGCGAAGTCCTCGATCAGCCGGTGCTTCATCAATTGGGCCACCAACGACGCCGACTCGACGGCTGCGGCGTCCGGGCGGTGGTCGCCCAATGTGGAGGCGAGTCCCCAGGTCGCGGCGATGTCCGCCGCCACGTCCGTGTAGCCGTCCTCGAACCCGGCGTGCGTGGTCATGACGATGCCCGCTTCTTGCACCCGCGCCCAGAACGGGTCGAACCGCGGGTCGGCCGGGGAGCGCAGTCCGTCGGGCGTGAAGACCGGTCCGTTGCGGATGGTGACGACGCGGGCGCCTCTCTCGAGGCACCACTCCAGCTCGGTCAGGGCCTGGCCGAGGTCCGACAGGGTGAGGAACGGGCACGGCGAAGATCCGCTCGTGGTAGGCGTAGCCCCAGTCCTCGTCGAGCCAGCGGTTGAAGGCGCGCAACACCTCGATGGAGGCCTCGACGTCCGGCTGCATGGGGCCTTCCATGCAGACGCCTTGGGACGGGAACAACCACGCTGCTTCGACGCCTTGGACGTCCATACACGCGAGGCGGGCATCGTGGTCGAACCACTCCGGATGCGCGGCGGGGTCCTCGCAGGCCAGCTCGTCGCCGACCCGCTCCTTGCTGCTCTTTCCGGCGAAGTAGTCGTAGAGCGCCCCAGGGCGGGGGCGGGGATGGACGTCGCCCGGGCCGGGGATGATCGGGTGGGGCCGCTCGCCGAAGAAGTAGCGGGGCTTGCCGTCGGCGACCCTCAGAACGACACCGCGGTCGGCGAACTTGGGGTCGCGGTGGCGGGTAAAGGAGTCGCTGACCTCCCAGTAGTGGTTGTCGGCGTCGAAGACGGGCCGCGATGTCGGTCGCGGGGCTGGACATGTGTGCCTCCTCAGTCTGTGCCGTGGCGGAGCAGCTTGCCCGGAGTGGCGTCGGTGCATTCGCCGTCGATGAACGTGGTCTCGCCGTTCACGATGATTCGGTCGTAGCCGACGGCCTTCTGGATCAGGCGCCACTCCCCCGCCGGGTAGTCCCACACCCGCTCCTGGGGCGTGGCGTCGATCGTGTCGGGGTCGTAGACCACGACGTCCGCCGGGGACCCTTCCTCCAGGAAGCCCCGGCCCTTCAGGCCCGCGGCCACCGCCGGATAGTACGAGAGCCGCCAGTGCGCCTCCTCGAGCGGCATGATCTCGTGTTCGCGCACCCAGTAGCCGAGGAGCTCGGTCGGATAGCGGGCGGTGGTCACGAACTTCGTATGGGCACCGCCGTCGCTCACGCCGGGGAGGGCGACCGGTGACGTGGCGATCTCCTTCATCGCCTTGGGGGGCGTCTCGAGCATCTTGGTCGCGAAGCCCACCCGGAGCTGACCCGCTACCGCGACGTCGAGGAAGGCGTCGATTTGGTGCTTACCCTCCCGCGCCGCGACCTCACCCACGGTGAAGCCCTCGTAGGTCTCCTTGATCTCCTGCGCGTTCGGCACATCGCTCGAGATCCAGTTGATCTTGATCTCGCTGAGGTCGTATCCGGCGCCGAACAGCCCGCCCCGCTCCTCGTGGACCTCCTTCATCGGCGACGCGGCGCACCGGGTCGGCGAACTTCACGATCTTCTCGTCGACCGTCCCGAGGCACGCTTCCTTCCAGCAGGGGACGGTGTCGGCGAGGTTGTAGTCCTCGAGGGTGAACTCGGACACGAAGTTCGTCGTGAGCGCCTGGGCGAAAACCCGGAGGCCCTCCTCCTCGTTGAAGGTAGGCGAGCTGCTTCAGGGCGTCGCGATGGCTGTACTTCGCGCCGCCGTGCTGGTTGAGCGCCCCGTCCGCCAGCAGAGCGTTCCAGATGATGGGCCGGCCGCTCTCGCGTGCCATGAGGGCGGCCGTCTCAAGGGTGCCGGTCAGTTGCGCCGTCCCGCGACCGAGCGAGCCCATGGCCCGGGAGAAGCGCGGTCACCTCTTCCTCGGTCATGCAGTCGGTGACCATGGGCGTGCCGTCGAAGTCGAGCTGGACGTTGCCCACCTCGCCCGAGACCTGCGCGCTGAAGCCGCAGCCGCCGGCCTCCATCCCCTCGACGAGCAGGCGGCACATCTCGTTCAGCTGGTCGGCGGTGACCCGGTACGCCTTGGCGTTGTCCACGCCGGCCACGTAGGCGTAGAGGGGCGCCAGAGGGACGAAGGACATCACGTTGACGCCCTTGGGGGTGCGGTCCACGCTGTCGAGGAACTCCGGGTAGGTGACCCAGTCCCAAGGCATGCCGACCCGCATGGTCTTGAGAGGGACCGCCTCGTTGCGCGAGACGGTCAGCATGGCGCGGTCACGGTCCTCGGGCCGGCAGGGGGCGAAGCCGAACCCGCAGTTGCCGATGACGACGCTGGTCACGCCGTGCCAGCCCGACATGGTGCACCAGGGGTCCCAGAACACCTGGCTGTCGTAGTGCGTGTGCAGGTCGACGAAGCCGGGCGCGACGACCTTGCCCGAGGCGTCGACGACATCGGCGCCGTCGGCGGCGTCGACCCGCCCGATCTGCACGACGCATCCGTCGGCGATCCCCACGTCCGCCTTGTAGCGGGGAGTCCGCAGGCCGTCGATCACCGTCCCGCCCTTGATCACGATGTCGAACGCGGGCATGGCAACCCCTTTCCTCTCTGCTGGTGGGCGTAGGCTAGTTACTTGCTGGACGTCCAGCAAGTAGATATCCTGACAGCATGGCCGAGCAGGACGGCAGGCTCACCCAGGCAGAGAGACGGAGCAGGTCGGAGACAGCCCTACTCGACGCGGCCGCCCACCTGATCGCCGAGCGTGGGGTCGATGGAGCCTCCCTGGCCAACATCGGCGGTCTCGCCGGGTTCAGCCGCGGGCTGGTCGGTCACCACTTCGGGCGCAAGGACGCCCTCGTGGCCACACTGGCCGAACGGGCGCAGGAGCGCATCGCAGCCGGCATGGTGGCCAAAGTCGAGAAGCAATCGCGGAAAGTCGAGGAACTGTCCGGGCTCGAGATCGTGCACCTCACGGTCGACTCGTACCTGGAGCTGTTCGAGGACCCCGGGGAGAGCGAGCGGGCGCTGCTCGTCATGTGGGGATCGACCTTCCCGGCCCGGTCCTCGGTCGACGGGATGGTGGAGGCCGAGCGGCGCAGTTACGACGGGCTCTCCGACGTCATCGCGTCGGGTCAGGCCGACGGGTCCATCCGGGAGGACGTCGATCCCGGCACCGCAGCCGTCCTCGTGCTGGGCATGATGCGGGGCCTCGCGGCGCTGCTGCTGACCGACGCGGGCATCACCGACATGACGAGTGTGCGCAAGACCTGCGACGAGTGGATCGACTGCTCGCTGGGGGCGGGCTGACGACTGGGGGCGGCTTGCGCGGGCGATCCCGAGCGCAGTCGGCGGCGGCTCGGCCTCAAACGTCGGCCGAGTTGCGTTCCATGCTCTGGACGTCGAAGAAGATCGGCAGCAGGTACTTGACGTAGAAGGCGTGCACGGTGAGTCCGGGATACTCCAGATCTTCGTACCGCTTGATCTTGACTCGGTCGTCTTTCTCGGCGTAGCGCTCGCACGCCACCAGCAGGTCGTCGACCTCCTCGCGGGAGTCCTGCAGCAACCCGAGGTGGTCGTAGCCGGGCGAACTCATCGGCTTCTCGCTCTCGGCCAGCAGGATGAATTGATCCGGGTCGGGCAACAGAAGGTGGCAGGACTGCCCGACCACCTCGGCGTCAAGCGCGGTCCATCCGAAAATGGAGCTGTAAAAGGCGTCGACCTCCTCTCGGAACTCCTTGGTCAGGGTGCCGACCGGGAACGTCATCTCCATGTGGTTGAAGCGCATCGCAATCTCCCTTCTTTGGCGGACCACGCCGGCTCGAGGCCTCAAGTCTCGCCGAGTTTGCGGTTGGCGTCGGTCGTCATGCCCCGGGCGGTCCGATCACCAGGCCGGGCCGAGGCCAAGAGGCCTCCACCACGCCACCGCTCAGGGAGAGCGTGATCACCGCACGGCGCCCGTCCGAGCCGCCGAAGGCGATGTTGGTCGTGATGTCACCGGGTATCGGGTGGACCTCGGCCTCCTCTCCGTCGGGCGTGATCACGACGATGCCGTCGGCGATCCCACCGATGGCGATGCGACCGTCCTCCTCGACGGCCAGGGAGTCGAAGGAAAACGGCGTCGCCGCCAGGCAGGTCCCCCCGTGTCGGGCGGCGAGAGGACCGGTGGAGGCCCGCACGTCGCCCGGGTCCGCGAGGTCCCAGACCCAGAGCCTCCCCGTATGGGTCTCCGCGACGTACACCCTGCTGCCGTCAGGTGACAGGCCGACGCCGTTGGGACCGAGGAGGGGAAAGGCGATCTCGCGCACGGCCGACCCGTCCGCCGGTACGTAGTAGAGGCCGCCCCGGTCAAGGTCGGCGTGGCGGCCCTTACCGTGATCGGTGAACCATATCCCGCCCGCCCTGTCGAACACCAGGTCGTTCGGCCCTCGCGGTGGTCGACCGTCGCACTCCCGGTAGAGGATGGTGACGTCACCCGACTGGAGGTCGACCCGCTCAATCCATCCGCCGGAGAATCCGGGCGGCTCGTTGGTGTGGGTGACCAGATCGATCGGGATGCGCATGCCCCCGACCTCGCTCCACAGGAAGCCTCCGTTGTTCGCGACGAGCGCCGTCTCCGGTGTCTCGAGGGCAAGGCCGTTCGGCCCCCCTCCGGGCGTTGCCACGACACCGACCGCGCCGTCCCGAATCCGCAGGACCCGTCCGCCGTCGATGTCGACGGCGAAGATCGTCCCGTCGTCCGTCACGACCGGCCCTTCGGTGAACCCGAGGCCCGTGGCAAGGACGTCGAACTTCAGCGGATCGCGGACGATGGTTTTCACGGTGCTCCTTCTGAGTCGAAGTTGATTTCGACACAAGGTATCGACGGCAGCACGGCCCGGCCGCTTCCGTGCACGGAAGGCGGGCGACGATTCTGTCAGTGCACCCAGACCCGGTTGTGCAGCGCACCGCCTAGGCCGCGGTTGCACGCACGCCCGACAGCAGTTCCGGCAACCATGGAGCTGATTCAACCGGGCCAACCTGCGCGGGGTCCTGGCACGGCAACAACACGAGATGGCGAGCACCGGCTCTCACGAAAGCCGCGAGGCCGTCGACAACCTTCTCGAGCGTGCCGGTGACCACGACGCGGTCGATGAACTGTCCAAAGTCCTGCGAGTACGTGGTGCCCAAGAATCGGACGGCTCGCTCTCGTGCTGCGTCTCGGTTGCTGTCGACCGAGACCATCACGTACGCCATCCAGAGGAACGCGTCAAAAGAACGTCCGACCTCCGCGCCGAGTTCCCGAATCGTCGCCACCGAACGCTCGTAGCGTTCGGCCGAGTACAGATAGGGCATCCAGCCGTCCCCGAGAGCCGCGGCCCGGCGCATGGCGGCGCGCCGCCTGCCGGTGACCACGATCGGCGGTCCTCCCGGGCGCGCGGGGGGCGGGTGGATGCGCAACTGCGCATAGCGGAAGTGCGGGCCCGCGTGGTCCACAGGCTCGGCGGTCCAGAAGCGCCGGAGCAGCCCGATCGACTCGTCGAGGCGCGTTCCGCGCTCGCCGATCGGCACGCCAGCGGCTGCAAAGTCGTCCGGGTACTCTCCACCGCCTCCCACCCCTACCACGAGGCGCCCGTGTGACGCCCGGTCGATGTCGGCGAGCTGTTTGGCCGCGACCGGCGGCGGGTACCAGGGGAGCACCAGAGTCGCGGTGCCGATCGCCGCTCGCTCGCTCTGTTCGGACAGGCGCGCCAACCACACGAGCGGTTCGGGCGACGGGTTCGGCGACGCCAGATGGCCGCCCGCCCACAGGGAGTCCACCCCGAGGTCCTCCAGGGCGCGGACGCCCTCCCTCCCTTGTGGCGCCACCATGCCGAGGCGGAGGGTCTGGTCGGTCACCACTCACGCCAGTCTGTCCCGATGACGACTGGCTCCCGAGCCGCTCGCCGGGGGTCCGGACCTCTACCTGCGGTCCCGTCCCAGGATGAAGACGTTGGTGCCCGACGACATCGACACGACCTCGGCGTCGTCCACCTGGTTCACGGCGGTCCCCCGCACCTGACGCACGGCCTCGGTGATGAGGTTCATGCCATGGAGATACGCCTCTCCGATCAAGCCGCCGTTGGTGTTGACAGGAAGCGAGCCACCCCGGGCGATGACACCACTCGCCACGAAGTCCCTGACGTCGCCCTTGGCGCAGAGGTTGAGCGACTCGAGCCCCATGTAGACGTGCGGGGAGAACGCGTCGTAAATCATGGCTGCATCGAGGTCGCGGGGGCCGACTCCCGCCATGGCGTACACACGCTCTGCCGTCCCCGGGTCCCGCCCCACACCCTGCCCGGCCCCGAGCACGACCGCAGGGGTCTGCTTGAGGTCGCGCGCCCGCTCCGTGGTGGTCACGACCAGGGCCACGCCGCCGTCCGTCTCCTGGCAGCAGTCGAAGAGCCGGAGAATCGGCTCGACGATCCAGCGTGAGGACTGGTGGTCCTCGACGGTGATGGGCCTCTTGTAGAACCATGCCGCGGGATTGGTCGCGGCGAAGTCCCGGATGCCGACGATGTAGTCCGCAAAGTCCCTGTTGGACAGGCCACGGGCGCGCATGAAGGGAAGCGTTTGGAGCGACAGGATCGCTGCCGGACTCAGCGCCCCATACGGCGCCAACCAGTTCGCGAAATCCCATCCGGTCCCCCTGGTCGGGGATGAGCCTGGATCGCGCGCACGGCCGAATCGATTCCCTGAACGGGCGTTTAGCGCCCGATAGATCAGCACGTGCCGGGCGGCACCCGTTGCCACCGCCGTGGCGGCAGCAAAGACGGTCACCGCGGATCCGCCGCCGCCGTGGGGTAGGCGCACGGTGTACGAGAGATTTGGAACACCCAGGGTGCGCATGAGCTCGTTGTCTTCAGTCGGATCGATGGTGAAGGTCACCATTCCGTCGACGTCCTCGACGGTCAGGCCCGCGTCCGCGAGAGCCGCCAGGCTCGCCTCCGCAGCCAGTTGCAGTTCGCTGCGTCCCGACGACTTGGAAAAGTTTGTTTGGCCGATGCCTGCGATGGCGGCGACGCCTCGCATCAGCGACCTCGCGGGCGGAAGAGGGGTACACCGACGTCCGGGTCGTCCGTCGACGCGAAGAGGACCTCGACCTCCATGCCGAGATCGACCTCCCGCAGCGCGACCTCGACGATGTTCGAAGTCACCTGCGGTCCCTCGTCGAGCTCGACGCTCACGACGGCAATGGGCATTTCGAACCATGGGTTGGGAGGGTGATGCACGATCATGAAGCTGGCGACGCGGCCCAACCCGGCCATCTGCCGACTCTGGCGCTCGGCGCTGTGGCAGACCGGGCACAACGGAGTCGGCGGGTGGGACAGGGCCCCGCACTCGGCACACGATTGGATGCGGAGCTCCCCGCGTGCCGCGGCCCGCCAATAGAAGGCATTGTCAGCGTCAACGACCGGGGTCGGACGGGTGTACCCCGAAACAGGCTCCGTCACGCCGCCTGGAGCCCGTACATCCGTGCGGCGTTCCCGGCGACGATGAGGTGCCGCTCGTCGCCTGGGATGTCCGCCATCATCTCTTCGACCACCGAGCGCGAGTTGGGCCATGTGGACGCCGGATGGGGAAAGTCCGTCGACCACATGACGTTCTCAATCCCGACTTCATGGCGCTGCGCCAGGCTGTGGCGATCCGCTCCGATGAAGGTCAGCGCGATCTGGTCGTGGAAGGTCTCGGACGGCGGCTTGGTCACTCCGGGGAAAAGACGATCGCGACCTCGGTTCCACGATCCGTCCAGCTGACGTAGCCACACGACGAAAATGTCGAAGGAGGGCTCGACGAAAACGATCCGGAGTTTGGGGAAGCGCTCGAGGACTCCGGTCAGGAGCCAGAGCGACACGTTCTCGACGATCATGACGCCCGGCATCAGGTTGAAGATCATCTTGTAGGGGGTCGGGTCCGCTCGGTAGAGATCGAACAACGAATTCTTCAACCCGAGATGCTGGCTGATCGTCATCTGCGTCTCGGACAGCGCCGCCCACAAGCGGTCGTACGACTCGTCGTGGTAGGGCTTGAACCCCAGCTCGCCGGGATAGTTCGGGAGTTGGACCGATCGCGCACCCAGCTCGGCCAGACGTTCGACCTCGGACACCGCGTGGTCGATGTCGATGATGGGGAGTTGGTAGCTGGCTACCAATCGAGCGGGATCGACAGCACAGAAGTCGACCAGCGAGTCGTTGAACGCGCGCGCGCACCTCCTTCCAGTGGTCGCCGGACAGGTGAAACTGCCGGAAGGCACTGAGCTCCGAGTAGAGCACCTCCGCGAACACCCCGTCCTTGTCCATTGCGGCCAGCCGAGCGTGGGGTTCCCAATAGCCGGGGTCCTTTGCGCCGGGCGCAAGGTCGCCGAAGTCCTCCAGGCTGCGGTGCTCTCCGCCGCGCTGCTCGAACTCGAATTCCTTCAGAGTGCGGACGGCATTCTCATAGGAACCCACGGCGGACTTCGGCAGTCGCTCCTTCACCCAGTCTTCGGTGATCCTCACGTGCGAGTCAGCCGAAATCAAACGTTCTTCCATCGCTGCTCCTTTCAGTTCGTCAGTCACCCACGGGCGCGGTAGGCCGTCTCTTCCTCAATGGCGGCCACCATCGCGTGGTCGAGGCCCAATTCGGCAAGTACCTCGTCGGTGTGTTCGCCGAGTTTGGGGGCCTCCCCGGGCGGTCGCGCGGGGGTGACCGAGAACTGCACGAAGGGTGTGCCCGGCGCAGCCGCCACCATCCCCGGCCTGGATTGCTCCACCGGCACGCCTGCCTCGTCCAGTGCGACGAACCACTCGGCCGCCTTACGCCCGAGGAAGACCTCCTCCAGGATCTTCCCGAGCTCGTCGTCGTTCGCGCGGCGTGCGGCGGCGTCCGAGAACCGGTCGTCCATATGCAGGTCCTCGCGTCCAGTGACACGACAGAGACGCTGCCAGTGCTCCGGGGTGATGGCGGCGACGCAGATCCAGCCGTCCGCCGTCTCGTAGAGGCGGTACAACGCCCGAAATCCAAGCTGCAGAGCGTCGAGCTCCGGGCGGTCCGGGCCGGAGCCGTCGGGATAGGCGAAGGTGCCCGACGTGCCGGCCAGGCAGGCGTACAGGATCGACGTGCCGACCGCTTGCCCTTCACCGGCTCGGGCGCGATGGAACAGCGCCTCGGTGACGGCGATGGCCGTGAGGAAGCCGTTGCCCAGGTCTCCCATGGAGGTGCCGAAGAAAGGCTGTCCCCCGTGCCAGCACCCCCCGTCCTCCCATTCCTGGCCGGCCAGTGCCGAGCCTGACTGGTCCGTCCCGGGCAGGCCCCGGGCGCTGCGATCGCGGTCGAACCCGCGGCTGGCGCAGTAGATCAGGTCGGGCGTAATGGCGCGCAATGTCTCGTATCCGACACCGAGCCGCTCGGCGACGCCGTCCCGCATGTTGTGCGCGACCACGTCTGCCGTCTCGACCAGCTTGTAGAACGCATCGAGCCCGCGCGGCTTCCCCAGGTTGAGCAGCACGCCCCGCTTCCCGCGGTTCGCCATCTGTCCGATGCCGGTGTCCATCCACGGGCCGTCCCATGGTGCCATGACCTTCACGACATCGGCCCCGAGGTCGGCCAGGAGCGAGGTGCCGTAGGGACCGGCGAGTGCGAGCCCGATATCGAGCACTCGGACGCCGGCCAGAGGCCCCTCCGACCGGGCACCCTTGACGGTGGGGCTCTCGGCGTCCGAGTTCGGACTCTCCCCCGCCTCCTTCATCACATCCGCGGTGTGCTGGCCCCGGCACGGCGCGGGGCCCTGCACCGCGCCCGGCGTCCGACTCAGCTCGGTGATGACTCCGATATGCCGGATGCGTCCATGCTCGGGGTCCGAGACCTCGACGACACTGCCCTCCGCCAGCAGAAGCTCGTCGGAGAATGCTTCCTCCGGCGTGCGTACGACCTGGACCCCCTCCTTGACGCGTTCGCCCCAGACCGCGCCATTCCTCCGCCTTGAATTTCTTGAAGGCGGCCTGCATGAGAGGGAGGTAATAGAAGAGGACGACGATGTTCTCCGGCTCCATGCCGATGCGCGCCGGGTCGACCCGCCGGTGCGTGTATTCCGGAGCCGGCGCGTCCTCCAACCGGTCGAACTCGGCGGCATCGATGATCGATTGCGGTTTGATCGGCCACTGGTGCACCCAGCGCCCGTCCTTGCACTCGAAGAGGCCTCTCGGTGCCCCGCGAAGGTTCATCCAGGTGGCCGACATCGGACCATTGCTGCGGGCACTCGTCGGGACGAAGGCCGCTCGAGGCAGCATGGACGCTTCGATGTGCTGCCCGACGCCGGTTCGTTCCCGGGCGACGAGCGCTGCGGTGATGGCCAACGTCCCGTGGTAGAAGCCGTTGATGCTCATCCACGGCGAGGCGCTGAAGATGGGGCCGTCGGGTCGGGCCGCCTGTTCTGCGCCCTCCGGGATGTCGACGTCCGGAAGGCCGAGGTCGCCCGTCGACATGATGCCGCCTCGCTGGGCCCACTGCGAACCCGTCCTGGCGGCAGCCAACGCCTCGAGACCCGGACGTTCGCTGTGCTCGTTCCCTTCCCCGTACGCCGTGATGGAGCAGGTGATGATCCGCGGATTCCGCGCGGCGAGCGTCTCGTGCCCGAGCCCGAGTCGCTCCAAGACGCCGGGACGGTACGAATCGAGGACGACGTCGGCCCGAGCCGCGAGATCGAGAAAGACTCGGCGGTCGTCCGGTGTCTTGAGGTCGAGGACCGCGCTGCGCTTTCCCCGGTTCCACACCCGGTAACCAGGAGCCTCAGCGAACACGTCTTCCGGAGGCTCAATCCGGGTGACGACTGCTCCCTGGTCGGCCAGCATCATCCCGACCATCGGACCCGAGATTCCCCAGGTGAGCTCCAGCACGCGGATGCCCGTGAAGGCGCCGGCCATCAGCGCCTCACTATGCTTAGCATAGGCTAATCATTCCCCGCCGGGCGGCGGGCGTCAAGCCCTTCAGGAGTCAGCGATTGCCGAGACCCACAGATAGTGTCCCCCCGGTGGCACGGCGCAGCGAGGTCCCGACTGCCACCATCTCCATCGCTGCCGTAGCGCGCATGTTCGAGGTCACCCTCGAGTCAGTCGGTCTCACGATTCAGAAGTTCCGGGTCCTCGCCTACCTCGACCAGGCTCCGGCGACTCCGTCCGAGTTGGCATACCGCCTCACTGTCCAGGCCCCGACCGTGACGCGGCTCGTCGGCGGCCTCGCCGATCTCGGGTACGTCTCTCGCGAGGTGGACGGCAGCGACAGAAGACGGAGCGTCCTCCGGGTGACCAAGGCAGGTCGCCGTGCCATTGCGCAGGCAAGCACCGCGAGCCAGGCTGCCTTGGACCGGATCCTCGCGCCGCTCGCCCCGCGCGATCGTGCGGCGGTCGATCGCGGGCTTCAGCTTCTCGGCGGAGCCATGGTGGAGTACTGGCGTGTGACCCACCCCGGAACTTCGGAGGCGTAGCCCGCGCCGCCGGGATCCGCGGTTACGAGCCGAGCACAGGCGACGGGGGCCGTAGCACGAGGTGCTCCAGCCCAACAGTGGGATTGCTGAGCGCGGCGCCGAACACACCCGCCAGGACGCCGGCGACCTCGTCAGGATCCATCATCTCCTCCGTCATGAGGCCGTGCCGGGCCCACTCGCTCAGGGCCCGGCCGAGCACCTCGGGGGCAAAGCCGTCGCCGAACTCCGTCGGGAACGTCGCGCCGATGGTCACCGTCGCGAAACGGACCAGCGGATACTCCACCCGCAAGGCATGGAGCAGTTGGTCGAGCGCAGCCTTGCTGGCGCCGTACGCGCCAAGACCGTAGCGGGGGCGACCGACGGTCTCCGACGAGAGCACCGCGACCACCCCGTGGCGCGGCATGTGGCGGAGAGCCTCTTGCACAATGTGGTGCACGCCCAGCACATGGGTCTCGAAGACGGTCGCCCAGTCGTCGCCCGTCGTATCGGCCAGCGGGCGCAGCGGCGAGGACCCGGCACAGTACAGGAGCAGTTCGATTCCGCCCAGGGCGGACGCAGCCTCGGTGACGATGCGGGAGCAGTCAGCTGGTACGCGCACGTCGCCGCTGACGACCACGGCCGAAGGCGCACCCTGGACAAGATCCGCCAATCGCTCGGCCCGGCGACCGGCAACCGCAACAGTTGCACCGCCGGCGATGGCTCGGCTCGCGAAGGCGCGACCAATGCCCGCTGACGCCCCGACGACCACGACGCGGCGGTCTGCCATCGCATCCCGCGTGGTCGCGCTCAAGAGAAGCCTGCACGCGCCGCGCCAAACCGCTCGCGGAGCTGGCGGGTGTCGATCTTCCCGGCGACCGTGCGGGGCAGCGCGTCGAGCGTCTCCAGTTGCTCGGGCCACGCCTGGCGCCGCAGGCCTCGTCTGCCCAGGAAAGCACCGACACCGTCGCGGTCAAGGTGAGAAGCCGTAGGCACCAGCTCCACGACCGCGCAGACGCGTTCTCCCGTCCTGGGGTCCGGCAGCCCGAACACGGCAGCGTCGGCCACGTGCGGGTGTTCGCGGAGCAATTCCTCGACCTCCGCCGTGCCGATGTTCTCTCCGCTGCGGATGACGACGTCCTTCAGACGGCCCGTGATCCTGACGTACCCCTCCTCGTCAATGGTCCCGAGGTCGCCTGTGCGCAGCCACGCCTCGTCGTCGAAGGCGTCGGCGGTCAGCGCCGGGTCTACGTACCCGAGCATCATCTGCGGGGCCCGGGCGCGGATCTCGCCCTGCTCGCGGGCCCGGCATACGCGGCCGTCGGGCGAGACTGTCCTGAGCTGTACCCCAGGAAGGGGGCTACCCTCGGTCTCCGACAGCTGTTCGTCCCTGTCACCGGGCCGACCCATGCTCAGCACCGGTGCTTCCGTCAGGCCCCAGCCCGACACAATGCCGGCGCCGCCAAGCTCGCGCTTCACCCGCTCGTGCAAACCCAAAGGCTTCGGCGCGCCACCACCAGGGCAACACCGCAGGTCCGGGAAGAGCGGCCGGTCCGGTCGCTGTGCCTGAACGTCCAAGTAGGCGAGATGGAACGCCGTGCCCGAACCCGCCATGGTCACGCCCTCGCGGGCGAGCACTTCGGAGGTGCGACTCGGCTCGAAGTGCTCGACGAGGATGAGCGTGGAGCCCGCCAGAAGACCCGCCATGACGTTGATCGGCCCGCCGATATGCGCGATCGGGAAAGCGACGCCGCTCCGATCCTCCGACGTCATGGCCAGGTACTCGGCCATGCCCTGGGCGGCAGCGACTAGCGCGGCGTCCCCGTGCCGGACGCCCTTGGGCAGGCCGCCGGTGCCCGAGGTGTAGAAGATCCACTGCGTCCCACTCATGTCCCGATCCGCGCCATGTGGCACCCGCCGGGCGACCCGCTCCACCGAGTCGTCAACCACGTCGTCGAGGGTCAGGACGACGGTCCGGCCGCCGCGCGAGGACGTGAGGTCCTGACAGAGCTCGAGATAGTCGAACCCGCGCCACCGTGGCGTCACGATGAAGGCGTCGAGCGCGGTCTCGTCGAGAATGTGTCCTATCTCACGTTCGCGGTAGACGGGTATGACCGGTATCTGCACCGCGCCGAGGCGACTCAGCGCCAAGGTTAAGACGAGCGCCTCCATCCCGGTCGGGAGGATCCAGGACACCAACGACCCGCGGCCGATGCCTGCGGCACGAAGACGGGCCGCCACGCGTTGCGCCGACGCCCGGAACTCCTCGACCGTCATCCTCCGGCCGGACTGGTCCACCAAGAGAACACGTCCGGGGGTGGCCGCCGCGCGCCCGTCCACGAGGGTGCACAGCGTCTGACCCTCGACGCTTTGAGGCTGGGTCACTGTGCGATCCCACAGCAGTCGTCGATCACGGCTGCCAGCTCCGCCGGGTTGGTCTCGTACGAACGATGCCCGGCTTCGAGGTCGATCACCTTCGCCCCGCCCATGGCGACGACCATCCGGTCCGCCAGTCCGGGAGGGATCACCTTGTCCCGTAGAGCGCGCACGTAGACCCGCGGCACCTCGGCGGGGAACCCCGCCCACGACACCGGCTCGAACAGGACGAGCGGTGCCTCGAGACCCATGCGCGGTTCGTTCTCGACGATCTCGAGATCCGTCTCGATGGGAGGCTCGCCCGGCCTCAGTCCGCCGATGGTGCGACCTCGTGCCGAGTCCAGCGTGAGCTCCCGGTGGTCGCTCGCCAGCGTGCGAATGTCCTCACGCAGGTAGTCGATTGGGCGCTCCCCGTGCGCCGGCACGGTGGCCGACACGAAGACCAACCCGTGCAGCGCCGGGGTCGACGTGGCAGCCAGTGCCGCTGCGACCCCGGGCAGGACATACCCGCCGGACGAATGCCCGACCAGCACCACGTCGGTCAGGCCGGCTTGGTAAATGTCGTCTACGACCGAGGCGACCCAGTCTCCGATCGTGACCTCTGCGAGGTCGGCGGGTTTGTAGCGCCGCCCCGGCAGGTCGACCGCGATGGAGGGGGAGGCCAACTGGCTGCGTACCGGGTCCCACATGGTGGAGGTGAGCGTCCCGCCGTGAACCAACACGGCCACATTGGTGGGGCCGCCGGTGCTCACGGCGAGGTCGCGGCCCCGACGCGAGGGACATAGGTCAACGTCTCCCCACGGCAGGACTCGAACACGGGGTCGTCGCAGTCCAGGCCCTCCGTACGAAGCTGACGGACTAGGATCTTGGAGGTTGCGGTTGTCGGCAGCGCTGGAGACACGCGCACGTAGCGCGGCACCCACTTGCGTCCGAGATCCGGCTGCGCGGAGAGGAACGCACCGAAGGCCTCCCCGTCGAAGTCCGCCCCCGGCCGCAGCTGCACGGCAGCCATCACCTGGTCGCCGACGCTCGGGTCCGGCACGGCGTAGACGGCGGAGACGACCACGTCGGGGTGACGGTCGACGATGCGGACCACAGGTGCGGCCGCGAAATTCTCGCCATCCACACGCAACCAGTCATCGCCCCGGCCGGCGAAGTAGAGGTACCCCTGGGCATCCTTGTAGGCGAGGTCGCCCGACCAGTACCACCCGTCGCGGACCCGGGCCCGGTCGGCCTTCTCGTTGTTCCAGTAGCCCTCGAAGTTGGGCGGGATCGAGTCCGACACGATTTCGCCCACCGCCTCGAGCGTGTTCAGCAGTCCGCCCCCGTCGTCGAAACGTGCCACTGCGCACTCGTTGCCGTCCTGGTGGACGACCAGCACACCCGACGGGGCCGGCCCGAGGGCGCCGGCCGGCGTGTCCGGGTCGCGCGAGATCGCGATCCCCCCTTCGGTCGACCCGTAGTTCTCCGAGACGGCACAGCCGAACCGCTGGGCGAAACGGTCGACGTCGCCGGGTGCGGCCTCGTTCCCGAACACGTCCCGCAGCGTGCTCTCCTCGTCGTCGGGCCGCTCGGGCGTGGCCAGGACGTAGGACAGCGGGCGCCCCACGTAATTCCAGTAGGTCACGCCGTGACGCCGCACGTCGGGGAGGAAGCCGGAGGCGGAGAATCGCCCACCCGTGGGAAGAGCGATCGTGGCGCCGCCCACCACCGCCGGGGCCCAACCCGACATGAGGCAGTTGGAGTGGAACAGCGGCATGGACAGATAGCAGCAGCTGTCTGAGTTGAATCCGTAGCGCTGCGCCAGCGAGGCGCCGATGACGACCATCCGGCCCTGCGTGCATCGGCACGCTTTGGGCGAGCCCGACGTCCCCGACGTGAAGATGAGGTAGCCCAGCGTGAGGTCCCCGACAGCGTCGACGTCGGGGATGTCTGCGGCCGCCGGCATCGCCTCGGCTCCATCGCCGTCGACCAGGCACACACGCGGGTTGTCCGGCGCCGCGATGCCGATGGCCGGCCCGAGATCCTGCCCTTCGACCAGCGCAAGATGGGCGTGGTCGGTCACCAGCAGCTGACAGCGCGTGAAACTCAGTTCGTTGGCCAAGGCAGGACCCGGATGGGTGGGGTTGGCGCCCACGTAGACCGCACCGGAGAGCGCACACGCACCGAGCCAGAAGTGGTGTTCGGGGACATTGTCCAACAAGACCCCGACATGGGGTGGTCCGGCGGTGCGTAGACCGGACCACCAGGTCGCGCGCCGGGCCGCCTCCGCCACCACGGCGCTCCAGGACCACTCGGAGTCCTCGTAGCGCAGGCCCGGCGTGTCGTCCCTGGCTCGGCCCGCCCAGGCATCCGCCATCGATCTCACGAGTCCGCCCTCCCGGACCGCCCGAGGCGTTCTCGTAGCTCCCCGAGGGAAGCCTGAAAGGCCGGTCGCGCCATCGACCATCGCTGCGGTGCGAGCTCCAGGTCGATGGCGGCCGCGGGGTGGTCGACCGACGCCACCTGCGCCATGGTCTGCTTGGTCCTCGACACCAGCTCAGGATCTCGCGACGCCGCCTTCCGTGCCAAACGCCTGGCCTCTCCCCTGAGATCGTCGGCCTCGACGCATCGCCAGACCAGCCCGCATCGCGTGGCCTCCTCGCCGTCGAGCACCTCCCCGAAGAGCGTGAGCGCGGCCGCCCCCTGTCTGCCGACCACCCGCTCGAGCCGCCAGAGCACACCTCCGCCGGGGTGGATCCCTACGTCGAGGAAGCGAAGGTCGAAGCGCGACGCCGGCGTGCACACGACCAGGTCACAGCAGAGGAGGAGCGTGATGCCGGCACCGACCGCTGCGCCGTCGACGGCGGCCACGGTAGGCATCGGCGCCTCGTCCAAAGCGTGGAAGGCCCGGTAGATCTCCTGGAGGTCGACCTTGGGGTCGAGCAGCTCGTCGATCGACCCGCCCGCACAGAACACAGGCGGCGTGTTGTGCAGGACGAGGGCACGCGACTCGTTGGCCGCGGCGCGCTCGACCACTTCGCTCAACGCGCGCACCAGCTTCCATGAGAGCGCGTTCCGGGTCCCGGGATCGTCCAGGAAGACGGTCGTGATTCCGTCGGACTCCTCGACGCGGACGGGCACGCTCGTTACTTTCCGGGCGCCACGCTCAACGGGCGCGGGCGTCAGGATCGAACGGCGGGCGGCCCATTTGATCGCGCACCGTGACCACGGCGGGATTCGTCAGCGTGCGCCGTTGCCAGTTGGCGCCGTCCACCACGAGCACATGGCCCGAAATGAACCGAGCGTATGGCGAGGCCAGGAAGGTGGCCGCCCAGCCGAGCTCGCGCAGCCGTCCCACGCGCAGCGCCGGCTGGCACACGTCCTTGTCGTTCGTGCGCTCGAGGTTGCCTTGTATGTCCGCCGTCATGTCCTCGTGGGGGAAGAGCCCCGGGACGAGCCCGTTCACTGCGATCCCATAAGGACCCCACTCCACAGCGAGGGTCTCGACCATGTTCTTCACTCCGGCCTTGGCGGCGGCGGAGTGCGCGAAACCCGGGCCGCCCGTCCAGGCGTAGGACGCCCCGACGTCAATGATCGACCCAGGAGTGCCAGAGACGATGTGCCGCCGCGCGAACTCGCGTGAGCAGAAGAACGTCCCGTTGAGCGTGATGTCGACCACCGTCCGCCAGGCGTTGGGCGACATGTCCTCCGCCGGCACCGGGAAGTTCGCTGCGGCGTTGTTGACCAACACGGCGGGCAGCCCGAACGCAGCCTCTGCAGCGTCGAACGCGGAGGCGATCTGTTCGGGCTCGCGTATGTCGCACGTCACCGCCAGGGCCCGGCCACCCGCCTCGGAGACGGCGGCGGAGCCCGCATCGAGGTGCTCCTGACTGCGGCTGGCGACGACCACCGATGCGCCGAGGCGGGCGAACTCCACGGCGATGGCCTTGCCGAGCCCGGTGCCGGCTCCGGTCACGAGCACGGGCACGCCGTCGAACGTCCCAGGCGGCAGGGCGGTCGCCCCGGGGGACGGGGGCTCGGGCAGTCCGGGCACGTCAGCTCCCCTTGTAGACGGGCGGGCGGTCCTCGACCCGAGCGGCCCGCATCTCTGACATGTCGTCGGAACCGGCGATGAAGGTCTGGGCGATCATCTCCTCGTCCATCGACGCGATCACCTCGGGCACGGCCAGGTGGCCCAGGATCCGTCGCGCCGTGCGCACCGTGACTGCCGGCGCCTCTGCGATCTTTGCGGCCACCGCATGGACCTCCTCGTCCAGGCGCTCGGGCGGCACCACGCGGGAGACGACCCCATGGGTCAGCGCCTCGTCCGCACCCATCACCCTGCCCGTGAGCACCATGTCGGCCGTGACCCCGTGCCCGCAGATCTGGAAGAGTCGGGCGACGCCACCCGTGTCGGGAATGACGCCGTGGCCGACCTCGGGCAGCATGAACCGCGCGCCCTCGGCTGCCACGCGGATGTCGCACAGCAAGGCCCGCTGGAACGAGGCACCGATGGCCCAGCCCTGCAGGGCCACGACGATCGGCGCGTCGAGCTCGAAGATGGCGCGAATGCCGCGGTGCCCGCGGCGCATGAGCTCGTGATGGGTCATTCCTGCGTCGGCGCCGCCAAGTGCGCCGACGTCCCGGCCTGACGAGAACGACTTGCCCTCGCCGCGCCAGATCACGGCACGAACGTCCGGCCTTGCGCGCAAGTCGGCCAGGACGTCGAAGAGCTGGGCGTCCATGGCGTCGTCGAAGGCGTTGTGTTTCTCCGGGTTGTCGTTGGTGATGGTGGCGATCGCACCGTCGACCTCGAGCCGTACCGTTCCGGCCACCGTGCCGCTCCTCGCTTCCTTGCGCTCCGCCCGGTGCCCTTTGCCCGCATGCACCGTCGCGTGACCTCGGAGGCCGGCGGGAGGGGCCCGAAAATCAGATACCATATACAAACATGGTCGACGTGGCCGCTGCGCCTTCGGACCGGCGGCCAACGGGCCCGCTGACGGGCATCCGGGTGTTGGCGCTCGAGCAGATGCAGGCGTTGCCGTTCGCTACTCAGCTGCTGGCGCGGCTCGGTGCCGACGTCGTGAAGGTGGAGCCGCCCGGGGGCGAGCTGGGCCGCAGCTCCCAGCCGTCGGTGCCCGATCCGGCGGGGCGCCCCATGGGCGCCACCTTCCTGCGGAACAACCTTGGGAAACGCAGCATCTGCGTCGATCTGAAGAACCCCGCCGGGCGCCAACTGGTGCTGGACATGGCCCCCCGCTTCGACGTAATCGCCGAGAACTTCCGGGCCGGGGCGATGTCCCGGCTGGGTCTCGGCTTCGAGGATTTCGTCGCCGTCAACCCGCGCTGCGTCTACGTCTCGGTGTCGGGGTTCGGCAACGTGACCACGTCCCCCTACCGTGACCGGATGGCCTTCGCTCCCATCGTCGAGGCGATGTCGGGCATCTACGCAATGAAGCAGAAGGGCGACCAGCCACCCGAGGCGTCCCCCGTGGGCGGCCTGGGAGACATCAGTGCTGCCCTGTTCGCCACCGTGGGCCTCTTGGCCGCCTTGCGCGAGCGCGACCGGACCGGCCGGGCCCAGCATGTCGACGTCGCCATGTTCGACTCCGTGCTCGCCATGACCGACATTGTGTCCAACTTCTGGTCGATGGGCCTGAAGAACGGCGAAGTTGGTCCGCTCATCAACGACGGGTTCCGGGCCGGCGACGGCTGGATCATCGTCCAAGTGACCCGTGAGCACTACTTCGACCGCCTGGCCGAAATCGTCGGCCACCCCGAATGGAAGACCGACGAGCGCCTGGCGACGCGCCAAGGATGGGTCGACCACCTCGACGACATCATCCGCCCGGCCGTCGAGCAATGGGCGTCTGGCAAGACGCGGGAGGAGGCCTGCACCGAGCTGGGTGCGGCAGGCATTGCGGCGGGGCCCTGCCTGCGCGACGAGGAGCTCGTGGACGATCCCCACGTGGATGCCCACCGCATGCTCGTCGGCATCGAGAGGCCGCAAGGAGGGGGGGCACCGGTGCTCACCCCGGGCAATCCGGTGCGTATCCTCACCGCGCCGGGCACGCCGGACACGCGGGTCCCCTGGGTGGGTGAGGACACCGACGACATCCTGGCCAAGGAGCTCGATCTGTCCGCAGCCGAAGTGACCGAACTGCGGGCCGGAGGCGTGGTCACGTAGTGCGGGACGGGTGACGCTCCCCCAGACCGTCCCGGCCGCGCTGGAGCGAGCCGCCCGCAACTTCGGCGATGCCGAGGCCGTCGTCGACCGCAGCGACCGGTGGACCTTCGCCGAGCTGCACGCCGAATCTCTTCGCATCGCCCGCGCGCTCGCCGCCAGCGGTGTCGAACCGGGAGACCGCGTCGCCCTGTGGGCGCCCAACAGCGCACGCTGGATCGCCGCCAGCTTCGGCGTCTACACAGCCGGCGCCGTCCTCGTTCCCGTGAACACGCGCTTCAAGGGCATGGAGGCGGCCCACGTCCTGGGACGTTCGGGCGCCACGCTCCTGCTGGCCAGCACGGACGCCGTGGGGACCGATCTCCTGGGGCTGTTGGAGAGCGCGAGCGACCTGCCCGCCGCGCGCGAGGCCGTCGTCGTCGAAGGTCCGGTGCGTCCCGGCGCCGTCGTCTGGGACGACTTCGTCGCCCGCGGCGCGACAGCCGGTGGCCGGCCGCTCCCCACCGTCGGCGACGAGGACTTGGCCGACATCATCTTCACCTCCGGGACCACCGGCGCCCCCAAGGGGGCCATGCTGGGCCACGGTCCGAGCGTGCGCACCTACGAGGCGTGGAGCGAGGCCGTCGGGCTCCGGCGCGGCGACCGCTACCTCTGCGTCTACCCGTTCTTCCACACCGCGGGCTTGAAGTCGGCGGTGCTGGCCTGCGTGCTCCGCGGCGCCACCGTTCTCCCGCACGCCGTCTTTGACGCCGGGGTCGTGATGCAGCGGGTGGCGGACGAGCGCATCACCGTCCTGCCCGGACCACCCACGGTGTTCCAGTCAATGCTCGAACACCCGGAGCGGGCGCGGTTCGACCTCAGTTCGCTGCGTCTCTCGGTGACCGGCGCCGCCACGGTGCCCGTCGAGGTGGTGCGACGCATGCGCGAAGACCTGCGCATCGCCACTGTGGTGACCGGCTACGGGCTCACCGAGACGACGGGCACAGTCAGCATGTGCCGCCACGACGACCCGCCCGAGGTGGTCGCCACCACGGTGGGGCGGCCCCTGCCCGGGGTTTCGGTGCGGGTGGCCGACGAGAAGGGATGCACCGTTCCACCGGGCCAGACCGGCGAGATCCTCGTCAAGGGCTTCAACGTCATGCGCGGCTACTTCGACGATCCTGGGGCCACCGCCGGCGCCTTCGACGAAGAGGGGTACTTGCGCACGGGGGACGTCGGCCTCGTCGGCGAGGACGGGAACCTCCGCATCACGGACCGCAAGAAGGACCTGTTCATTGTCGGCGGCTTCAACGCCTTCCCCGCCGAGATCGAGGGGATGATGCTGACCCATCCCGGCGTCGCACAGGTCGCGGTCGTCGGCGTCCCGGACGACCGTCTCGGCGAGGTGGCGCAGGCCTATGTGGTGCGCCGCACCGGCGACGCCGTCGACGAGGCGGCGCTGATCGCCTGGTGCCGCGAGCACATGGCCAATTACAAGGTGCCGAGGGAAGTGCGCTTTGTTGACGAGCTGCCGCTCACGGCCAGTGGCAAGGTGCAACGCTTCCGCCTGCGCCAGCCGGGCGCGTGACATCCTGGCGGCGATGACGCACCCGTTCCGCGACGTGGCCGTCCTCGGTGTCTTCAACACTCCCCAGGCGCGCCGCCTCCCGGGGCACGACTCCTCCTCCATCGCGCTCGAAGCCGCGCTCGGTGCCCTGGCCGACGCGGGGATCAAGGCCGGCGACGTCGACGGCGTGGTGGGCCAGGCGGCCGCCGACGCGGTGCTCGAGCTCGGGCTCGGTCCGTGCACCCGGCGCTCTAGCGGTCTTGGCATCCCTACGATCGTCGACGCCGCCGCGCTGATCGCAACGGGCCAGTGCCAGGTCGTCCTGGTCCTGGCCGGTGGCGCCGGGCTGCGCAGCCACGGCTCCGCCGCCCCCTGGACCACTCCGCCCAACGAGCTCGTCGCGGGCTTCGGCCTCTTCACAGCCGCCGAGTTCGCACTGATGGCCCGGCGCCACATGGTCACCTACGGCACGACCGAGTTCCAGCTCGCCACCGCGGCCGCCGTGATACGCACCAACGGCCACGACAACCCCGACGCCGTCTACCGTGGACGGGGACCGTTCGGCCCCGAGGACATTCTGGCGTCTTCCCTGGTGGCCGAGCCCTTCCACCTGCTGGACTGCGCGACGGTCTCCGAGGGCGGGTGCGCGCTCGTGCTGGCCCGCGCCGACATCGCACGCCGCGACCCGCGGGCGGTCTGGATCCTCGGCTGCGGCAGCCACAGTTACGGGCCCGCCTACACCGTGGCGCCCGTGTGGGACTTCACGCCGCGTCCTGGGGCCCGGGCCGCGGGGTGGGTGGGCGCCGGAGCGGCGCAGGCCTGCTTCGCCATGGCCGGGCTCGGTCCCGGCGACGTGGACGTTGCCGAGTTCTACGACCCCTTCTCGTTTGAAATCATCCGCCAACTCGAGGCCTTTGGCTTCTGCGAGCCGGGCGAGGGCGGCCCGATGGTGGAGTCGGGCGCCGTGGGACCAAGCGGCACGCTGCCCGTGACGACCGACGGCGGCACCATGTCGTTCAGCCATCCGGGGATTGCGGCACAGCAATTCCAGCGCGTCACGCGCGGTGTGCAGCAGCTCCGCGGCGAGTGTCGCAGCATGCAGGTCGACGGCGCAGAGGTCGCGTTGTGTTCCAACGGCGGCTCCGGTGCGCTGTTCACCGACGTGCTGCTCCTTGGGAAGGATCGCCCGTGACTACCGCCGGCCTGCTCACCCCGCCGCCACCCGGCTTCCCCATGCCGCGCCCATCTGACCGATCCGAACCGTTCTGGAGCGGCTGCCTCGAGGGCCGTCTCATGCTGCCCCTCTGCTCCGCCTGTGGCGCGCGCGCTCTGCGTGCCTTCGCCGTGTGTCCGCAATGCACCGCGACCGCACTCGTCTGGGAGCAGAGCGCCGGCCGCGGGGTGCTCTACAGCTGGACGGTGGTCTGGCGCCCGCCCCACCCGGCCTTCGTTGTCCCCTACGCTCCCGCCGTCGTGGCACTCGACGAAGGCTGGTGGTTCCTCAGCGCCGTGGTCGGCTGCGCGCCGGACGAGCTGCGTGACGGGCTGGCCCTCCAGGTCGAATTTCATCCGGCATCCGACGACCTGGCACTCCCCTACTTCCGCCCCGTGGCTTGACGCGGCGCTGCACCACGCCTGTGCATGGCGCCTCGTCTCAGCGTCGGTCCGTCAGGTCCCGGTGAAGCGCGGCTGCCGTTTCTCCAGGAAGGCTCGCGGGCCCTCCGCGGCGTCGTTGGACGACATCACCTCCATGCCCAGGCGGCCCTCTATGGCGAAGGCTTCTCCCTCCGGCAGGGAATCAGTCTCCCGGAGCGTCCGGAGGATGGCAGAGACAGCGAGCGGACCGTTCGCCGCGATGCGGTCCGCGATGGTGCGGGCGTGGGCCAGGGCCTGCCCGTCGGGGACCACGTGGTTGACCAGGCCGAGCTGGTGCGCCCGCTGGGCGCTGATGTCCTCGCCGGTCAACAGCATCTCGGCCGCCACGGCGTAGCCGATCTGGCGCCGGAGGCGTACCGCGGAGCCGGCCATCGGGAACAGCCCGCGCTGCACCTCGGTCACGCCGAAGACCGCGCTCTCGCCGGCGACCCGGACGTCGGTCCCTTGCAATATCTCGGTCCCGCCGGCCCGGGCATAGCCCTCGGCCGCCAGGATGATGGGCTTGGAGGGACGAAAGGTCTTCAGCCAGGCGCCGAAGATCACCTGCGGCTCTTCGCGCAGTCGCACGATCCACTCGTTGTCGGCCGCCCCTTCGCGGAGCCGGCCGATCTCGGCCAGGTCCATGCCGGCGCAGAACGTCGAGCCCCTTCCGGTCAGTACGCCCACGCGCAGCGACGGATCGCCGTCGAGGCGGACCCAGGCGTCGTAGAGCCGGCACAGCACCTCCGCGTTGGTGGCGTTGCGCTTCTCGGGACGGTTCAGCGTGACCACGAGAACCGGCCCGTCGGCCTCGACCAGGACGAGTGGCTCGCCCTGCTGCCTCTCCTGTGTGGAGTTCATCAGCTCCTCAGCGTCTACTCGTTGGACTGCCATTCGGGACGGAAGTAGCCGCCGAAGCGCAGGTCCCCGCCGCGCAGCTCGCGGATGGTGAGGAAGTCGCCCTTGTAGCCCTTGTGGTCGCCGGGGCCGAACGTGATGTAGCAGGAGGGCCCGCCGTTCGTGGCGGGCATCCAGCGGATGCGCTCCAGGCCGTCGTGCACCCAGCGCGGCTCGGGTATGGCGGCGTTGGCGATCCCGTGGATCGCGACGCGCGCCGTGTCGTAAGCCAAAGCGATCACCACGTTGCGCGCCTCGCGCCCGAAGCGCTTCGAGAAGCGCTGGACCATCGCGTTGTAGTTCGGGTTGGCGCCGTCCTCACCGAGCTGGTCGATGCCGTGCCAGCCTTCGATGCCGCCCGCCCACTCGTTCTTGTTGGAGTAGAACATGAACGCGGTGCCCATGATGCGGGGTGGGTCCCATGCGAGCGCCTGCAACGAAGCGCCGAAATGGAAGCAGGCGTACCCGTAGCCGCCGTAGTAGAGGCCCTCGGTTCCGGCTTCGCGCATGGCGGCCAGGTGCTCCTGCAAGTCCCGCGGGTTGGGCTCGAGCTTCACCTCGCGGGTGACCGTCATGCCCAGCCGGATGGCCTCGTCCCGGAAGAAGTCGGCGTAGTCCCGACCCGAGGACCCGGCCTCCCAGAACAGCCCCACCTTGCGGATGCCCTGCTGGTAGAGCCAGTTGGCGCAGATGACGCCTTCGGTCGGGATGTCCCCGTTGGCGATGGAGAAGCAGTAGTCCGAGGCGAACTTCCAGGCGCCGGTCCAGCCGATGCACGAGACCTTCAGCTCGTTGGCCAGGTCCTGAATCGTCAGGCAGTTGTCCGAGATCATGGGCCCCAGCACCACCACGCATCCCTGGTCGACCAGCCACCGGTAGCCGTCGAGCAGCTTCCGGTAGTTCTCCCGCGGTAGGCCGCGGGCGTCTGCCACCACGAGCTGGATGGGCGAGCGGGCCCAGACCCCCTCGTTCATGGCGTCCTCGATGGCCAGGATCGTGGGATCGATCCAATCGGCCGTCAGCTGGTTGAGGTCCATGTCGATGAGGATCCCGATCTTGACCGGTTCCCACGCGTCGCCCTGCGTCTGCACGCCGCGGGTCGGCGGGTAGATCGTGATGTTCTGGACGGCCTGGTCCTTGGCGGCGCCCGTCCCCTCGTACCAGAGATTGGCGTCGCCGCCGCTCCCCTCCAGAAACGCCCGGGTGCCGTGGGTGACCGACGAGACCGCCCGGTCGGGCTCCGCGATGCCGAGGTCCACCGGCTCGGGGAACATCCGTTCCGCGTATTCAGGCTGCTGCGCCATGGTGGGTCCTTTCGCTCGGTCGGATGAAGGCCAGACTGCGCCGCGGTCAGCCGGGGACGGTGACGGGCAACTTGCTGTAGCCGCGCACCGTGCTGGTGAAGAGGAACTCACTGCGTCCGTGGTCGACGTCCCATTCCGGGTAGCGGGCGAGGACCTCTTCGAGCGCGATCCGGCCTTCCAGACGGGCCAGTGCGGCCCCGAGACAGAAGTGGACGCCGTACCCGAAGGTCACGTGCTGGTCGAACTGGCGGTGGATGTCGAAGCGGTCAGGATCGGGGAACGCGCGCTCGTCCCGTCCCGCCGAGCCGGTCAGCATGAGGATCTTGGAACCGGCCGGGATCTCGGTCCCGTGGAGCTCGACTGGTGCGGTGGTCCAGCGCCCGTTGACCGGGGAGGGCGCCTCGTAGCGCAACAGCTCCTCAATCGCCTGCGGAATGAGGGACCTGTCCGCGGCCAACTCCGCCCGCTGGTCCGGGTACGCCGCCAGCGTGTGGCCCGCCCAGCCCAACAGCCGAGCCACCGTTTCCGTCCCGGCCGACACGATGAGGATGCCGAAGGCCGTGCTCTCCTCCAATGTCAACGTGCGCCGCGTGCCGGCGGCCTCCGCCACCTCGGCGCTGAGCAGATCGGTCAACATGTCGTCGCGCGGATGGCTCTGCCGCTCGACGAGCTGATCGCTGATATAGCCGTGGAGCTTTATCATGGCGTTGAGAGAGACGTCGTTCACCATGCCGGCGCCGGGCTCCAGGTGGAAGATGCCGTCGATCGTTTCGCGCACCTCGTCACGGTCCTCCGGGGGCACCCCGAGCAGCATGGCGATGACGTTGGCGGGGACCAGCGCCCCGAAGTCGGCGACGAAGTCGAACCCGACCTTGCCCGTCTGCGCGTCGAGCAGGTCGGCGCACAGCGCGCGGATCTGGGGCTCGAGCTCTGCCACTCGTCGCACCGTGAACGCGCGCGAGACGAGACGACGGAAGACCGTGTGCTCGGGCTGGTCCATGAAGATCATCATGTGGATCCCGCCCATGGGCAGGTCCGTCATGTGCTCCAGGACGGTCCCGTGGGCCGAGCTGAAGGTGCGCGGGTCCAGCGACGCCGCCATGACGTCGGCGAACCGGCTCAGGGCCCAGAAATCGTAGGTCTCGTTGCGGTAGAGCGGCGCCTCGTCCCGCAGCCGTCGCCAAATCGGGTGAGGGTCGGTCTTGAAGGACGGATCGAGCGGATCCCAGGTCAGTGGCTCTCCGGCGGTGGTGGCGACCATTATGAATACTTTATATGGGTTTCGGCTCCCGGGGCAGGCCGAGGACCCGCTCGCCGATCTGGTTGCGCTGCATCTGGTCGGTGCCGCCGCCGAGGCGCACGGACCACTGGCCGACGAACTTCTCCCGCCAGAAGCCGGCGTCGGGTGTCGTGCCGTCCGACGCCGCTCCAGCGGAGCCGAGCAGCGCCATCCCGAGGTCGCCGAGCAGCGCGCTCTGTTGCGAGATCGCCAGTTTCAGGATGGAGCCCTCGGCGCCGGGCGCCCTGCCTTGGCTCACCGAGGTCTGCACCCGCAGGCCGAGGTAGCGCAACAGCTCGAAGCTGATGTACGCCCTCGCCACCTCTTGGCGCTGGAGTGCGCCGAGGTCGCGTCCGAGCCCATTGACGAGGGATCGGATATCGGCGAACGTCGTGCCTCTCGCACTGCCGATAGACATGCGCTCGCTGGCGAGGGTCGTGCGCGCCACCTTCCAGCCCTCGTCCTCGGCACCCACCATCTGCGCCGCCGGCACCCGCACGTCGGTCAGGAATACCTCGTTGAAGTGGGCGACCCCCGTGGCCTGGCGCAGCGGCCGCACGTCGATTCCCGGGGTCGTCATGTCGACCAGGAAATACGAGATACCGGCGCGGCCCGAACCGGCGCCGCCGGTGCGCGCCAGCAGAATGCCCCAGTCCGCGAACTGGGCGAAGGACGTCCAGACCTTCTGACCGTTCACCACGTATTCGTCACCGTCTCGCTCGGCCCGGGTGATGAGTGAGGGCAGGTCCGACCCGGCCGCGGGCTCGCTGAAGAGCTGGCACCACAGGGCATCGCCACGCAGCATGGGTGCCAGGTGGTCGTCCTGCTGCGCGGGCGTGCCCCAGGCCATGAGCGTCGGGCCCACCATGGCCAAGCCCACCGACAGGGCGCCGGCGCTGACCTCGAAGTCCGCTTCCTCCTGGGAGAAGATCATCTGCTCCGCCGGCGAACCGCCACGCCCCCCGAATGCCTTCGGCCAGGTGATGCCGGCCCACCCTCCATTGCTCAAGGTGCGCTGCCAGCGCCGGCACGAATCGACGTGGCGGCGCTGCGAGGCTTCGTCGGTCGGCTGGCCGACGCGTGCCGCCGCCCCCTCGTGCCGGCGCGACGCGTGGGCCCCCAGCCAGCGCCGCGCCTCGGCGCGGAACGACGCCTCTTCCGCTGTGTCGTCGAAATCCATGGCTTTCGGAAGCGGCTCAGTCCAGCCCCAGCACCCGCAGCGCGTTGTCGCGCAGGAACTTGGGCCACACCTCGTCCTTGAACCCGACGTCGGGCATTTCGGTCATGATCCTCTCCACCGAGAGGCCCATTGGGAAGTAGCCGGCATACATGACCTTGTCGGCCCCGCGCGTGTTCGCGTAGTCGACGATGTTCTTCGGGTAATACTTGGGCGCGAACGCGCTGGTCGAGTAGTGCAGTCCCGGCCACTTCAGCATCAGCTTGACGGCGAGCTCGGTCCATGGCTCGCAGCCATGGCGGGTCACGAAGACCAGATCGGGGAAATCGAACATCACCTCGTCGATCAGCTCGACGTGCTGGCAAGCCGCTTTGAGCCGGGGCCCCGGCACACCCGCGCAGACGAAGATGGGGAGGCCGAGCTCCACGCACTTGGCGTAGAGGGGGTACATCTTCTTGTCGTTGATGGGCACCTGCGGGAAGGTTCCCGCCGGGAAGGCTCCCACCGCGCGCACCCCGAACGTCTCGTACTCCTTGACGAGGCGGGCGATCCCTGCCATGCCGTCGTTGGGATCGGCCGACGAGGACGGGATGAAGCGATCGGGGTGCTTGGCGAGGGCCTCCTGGCCGATGCCGTAGCAGCCGATGAGCCCACGCTCAATTCCCCAGCGGTCCATCTCGCGCAGTGTGATGCCGATGGGGTCGTCTGATCCCTCGAGCTCGCGCTCAGGCACCTGCTTGAACATGTACTCCGCCGGGAAGGCCATCTTCTCCTTCGACTCGGTGTCCTTCGTCTGGCGGGTGATGAACCGGTAGAGCTCCTTCATGTCGCCGTGCGGGAAGCCGATCATGGTGTCGACGATCCCGATGTCCGTGGGCATGCTCACTGCGTGATCCCTCCTGGCGACTCCGAGAGCACCGACGGCAGGTGCGGCGGACCGGGCCGGCCCAGGGCACGATGTTAGAATCGGATTCTAGTTCTGACAAGCGGCTGCCCAGGGGGTGCGAACGGGATGACACAGGACACGGCCCGCGGCACCGTCGTCCCATCCCCCGCGCCCGTGGACGGCGCGGCGGCGCCCGCGACGCGCTTGAGCACGCGGCAGGCCGCCCGGCGGCAACGCCTCCTGGACAGCGCGTTGGCGCTCCTGGAGGAGCGCGACTACGAGCGGATTTCGGTGCGCGAGGTCGCGGAGGCCGCCGGGGTCGCGCTGGCGACCTTGTACCACTACTTCCCGTCAAAGGACCACCTTTTCGCCGAAGCGCTGGTCCAATGGGCCTCAACCCTGGGACCCGATGTCACGCGACGTCCCCTGAACGGTGCCACGGCCGCGCAGCGACTCGAGGGTGCACTGCTGCGCGCCGCCCGGGCCTTCGAGCGGCGGCCGCAGCTGGCGCGCCTGCTCACCCGTTTCGAGACGTCGGACGAGCCCTTTGCACATGAGGTGCTGACTCGGCTCGACGCCACGACCAGCGACGTCTACCTCGACCTGCTGGACGACCTGCCCCGCGACGAGGCTCGCCGCGTCGTCCGGGTCCTCGACGCGGTGTTCGACAGCTCGCTGCGCGCCTGGTCTTCCGGACGCGCCACCACCGCCGACCTGCGGCGTTCCATCTCCGACGCCGTTTCGCTCGTCTTGGGTGACGGACACGCCGGATGACTGGCGGGTCAGTGCTCCGGGGCGTGCAGGTCTTGGACCGCAGCACCGGCATCGCGGGCCCGTACTGCACCAAGCTCCTGGCCGACGCAGGCGCGCACGTCGTCAAGGTGGAACGCGACGCCGGAGATCCGCTGCGCGCGCAGGGGACGGGTGCGCTGTTCGAATTCCTCAACGCGTCCAAGCGGTCGGTGACCGACGATGCTGGGCTCCTCGCGTCCGCGCACGTGATGATCTGCAGCGAGCCGCCTGCCGCGGACGAGCTCAGTCGGGCTCGGGCTGACCTCGTCGTGGTCACGATCACGCCATTCGGCCGCCACGGGCCGTGGGTCGGGCGGCCCTGGACCGAGTTCACCCTCCAGGCGGCCTGCGGGTCAACCGGCAACCGCGGGCTCCCGGAGCGACCCCCGCTCGCCGCCGGAGGGCGGATCGGCGAGTGGGTCGCGGGCACCTACGCCGCGCTGGCGACACTGGCCGCGCTGCGTGAGGCGCGGCGCTCAGGACACGGCGAGGACGTCGACCTGGCGATCCTCGACTGCATGGCCGTCACCATGACGACCTATCCGTCGGTCTTCGCCTCCTTCTTCGGCTGGCCACCGCTGGCCGGGACCGGCCGGAGCATCCAACTGCCGTCCATTGAGCCCTCGAACGACGGCTGTGTCGTCTTCACCGCCAACAGTGCGCAACAGTTCCAGGACTTCCTGGTGCTCATTGGGCGCTCCGACCTCCTCGACGACCCCGAGCTGGCGCAGGTCGGCAAGCGCTTCGCACGCCGCGCCGAGTTCCTCGACGCCGTGCGGGCGCACACCCGTACCAGGACGTCGGCCGAATTGCTCGAACGAAGCCGCCGCCTTCCGGATCCCCGCTGCGCCCGTGCTCGACGCGCCCGGCGTGCTCTCCTTCGAGCACTTCGCCGACCGGAGTGTCTTCGTCTGCGCCCCGTCCGGCCGATTCCTGCAGCCTCGCGTGCCCTACCGGATCGCCGGTTTCACGCCGACACCCTTTGCTCCGGCGCCCGCCCGGGGCGCCGACGACGGCGCGGTCGGATGGGGTCCGGCCGGACCTCGCCCGGCACCAGGCGACGCGTGGCGGCTTCCACTCCATGGGATCAAGGTGGTCGACCTCACCGCGTGGTGGGCGGGGCCCTCGGCCACCCTTGCGCTCGCCGCGCTGGGCGCCGACGTGGTCAAGGTCGAGTCTGTGGCGCGGCCGGACCAGATGCGCCTCTCCGCCACCAAGCACCCGCCCGCCGACGCCTGGTGGGAGTGGGGCCCCATCTTCCACGGCGCCAACCTCTCCAAACGCGACGTCACGCTCGACCTGGGCTCGCCCGATGGGCTCGCGCTCCTGCGCCGGTTGGTCGACACGGCCGACGTGCTGATCGAGAACTTCACGCCGCGGGTCATCGACCACTTCGGCCTCGACTTCGACTCGCTCCGGGCGCGCAACCCGCGCCTCATCATGGTGCGTATGCCGGCCTTCGGGCTCGACGGACCGTGGCGGGACCGGAACGGTTTCGCCCAGACCATGGAGGCGGTGAGCGGCCTCGCCTGGCGCACGGGCTTCGAGGACGAGCTGCCCACGTTGGTGCTGGGCGTGTGCGACCCGGTCGCGGGCGCGCACACCGCCTTTGCCACGCTGCTCGCGCTCGATGCACGCGAGCAGACCGGCAAGGGGATGCTCGTGGAGTCGGTGATGGTCGAGTCCGCGCTCAACGTCGCCGCCGAGGCCATCGTCGACTACGGCGCCGGCGGGCCGGCGCCCGGCCGTCTGGGCAATCGTGGCCCGGACGCGGCGCCGCAGGGCGTCTACCCCGGATCGGCCGACGACTCCTGGCTGGCCCTCGCCGTCGAGACCGACGCCCAGTGGGACGCGCTCGTCAACGCCCTCGGCTCGCCCGCGTGGGCGGCCGACGCCGCGCTGCGCACCGCCGACGGCCGACGCGCCCGCCACGATCTGCTCGACGAGCACCTGAGGGATTGGACGAGCACGCGGTCGGCCGAAGAAGCAGCTGCGTCGCTCTCGACCGCCGGTGTGCCCGCCGAGGTGGTCATCGCGGCGCGAGACGTGCTCCACAACCCGCAGCTACGGGACCGCGGCCTCTTCGAAACCGAGGACCACCCGGTCACCGGCCCGCATCCGGTGCCCACCCTGCCCTTCCGCTTCACCCACGTGGCCGGGTGGCTGCACGCCCCGTCTCCGACGCTGGGGCAGCACAACGACGAGGTGCTCGGAGACCTCGGCGTCGATGCTGACGAGCGCGACGCGCTGCGCGTGAACCACGTCATCGGCGAGCGGCTGGTCGGGACGTGACGAGCAGCAAGAGAAAACAGCACGGAGGAGCGCGAACAATGCGACGAGCTGAGGACATGATCCTGATCAGCGTGGACGATCACATCGCCGAGCCGGCGGACATGTTCGACCAGCATGTTCCGGCGAAGTACAAGGATCAGGCACCGCGTGTCGTGACCGATGAACGTGGTTTCCAACAGTGGTGGTACGGAGAGAAGCCAGGGCGCAACCTCGGCCTCAACGCCGTCGCCGGCAAGCCCCCAGAGATGTTCAACGTGAACCCGACCCGCTACGAGGAAATGCGTCCCGGTTGCTACGACGTGCACGAGCGTGTGCGCGACATGTCGGCCGGCGGGCAGCTGGCCGGGCTCAACTTTCCCAATTGGACAGGGTTCTCGGGCCAGGTCCTCAACGAAGGGCCCGACCTCGCCCTCAACGAGCTCATGATCAAGGCGTACAACGACTGGCACGTCGACGAGTGGTGTGCCACCTACCCCGAGCGGTTCGTCCCCTGCGGCATCCTCCCGCTCTTCGACGTCGACAAGGCGGCCGCGGAGGTGCGCCGCCTCGCTGCCAAGGGATGCCACGCCGTCACGTTCTCGGAGAACCCGGCCGCCCTGCACATGCCCTCCATCCACTCGGGCCACTGGGACCCCCTCTTCGCCGTCTGCTCGGATGAGGGCACCGTGCTGTGCTGCCACGTGGGCTCGTCCTCGAAGTCGGCCTCGACGTCGCCCGACGCGCCGCCCTCCGTGGGCATGAGCCTGTCTTCGGTCATGTCCACCTACTCCCTGGGCGACCTCATGTGGGCCGACTTCTGGTGGCGCTATCCAGACCTGCGCTTCTCCCTCACCGAGGGCGACATCGGATGGATCCCCTACTTCCTCCAGCGGGCCGAGCACATTCAGGACAAGCACTCGGGCTGGACCCAGCACCACTTCCCCGAGGGCTACGGGCCGGCCGCCGTCTTCCGCGAGCGGTCGTGTGCTGCTTCATCAACGACCCGGTGGGTGTCAGCCTGCTGGACCAATTCAACGTGGACAACGTCTGCTGGGAGTCGGACTACCCGCACTCGGACAGCACCTGGCCGAACGCACCCGAAGTCAACGAGCCGCTGTTCGCTGCGCTGGACGACGAGGTGGTCGACCGCATCACGTACCGCAACGCCATGCGCCACTTCTCCTTCGACCCCTTCGCCGTCCGCCCACCGGAGGCGTGCACCGTCAAGGCGCTGCGCGCCGAGGCGGCCGACGTGGACACGGTCACCCGCTTGGGTCGCGCCCCCGACGAGAGCGACCGCGACTACTTCCGGTCGCTCAGCTCGGGCGGCCGCGCCGCTCGCCGGGCCCCGCTAGCGGCCGGGGACCTTTCTCAGTGGAGCAGGCGCTCGTCGCCGGTCCAGGCGCGCACGGGGCCGGCCGCGTCCACCATCTCGGTCAGCTGCCGCGAGTCGGTGGCCAGCGTGCTCGTGCACGCGCCAGGTTCTCCCGAGACCAAGGCAGCAAGGCCCGCCAGGTGCTCCTCGGCGCCCGAGGGCTCGCCGTCGGCGTCCCACACCTCGACCCCGATGCCGACGCCCAGGCGCGTCGCCTCGGCCAGCACGGCCGAGGTCCGCTCGCCCAGCGCGCCGTCCACCACTGCCAACGCCGGCCGCAGCGGCGCGGCCAGTCGGGCCACGAGCACGCAGGCGGCCGCCCACCCCTCCACGGGCGCCGCCGGTACTAGCACCGATCCGAGCCGGGTGGTGGCGAAGGTGCGCGCCACCCAGTAGCCGGCGATGCCGGGATCGGCCGCCACCAGGCCGGCTTCGCCGAGGACCTGCGCGTAGTGACGGGTCGCCCGCGACGGCATGAGCGGCGTGCCGGCCGCCGCCCACCCGGCTTGGGTCACCGCGGCCAGCCGCGCCCGCAACGGCGGCACGTCGAGGAAGTCACCCGACGGCACCGGCCACCGCTCGGCCAGCGGGCCGAGCGCGTGGGGCGTCAGCTCGTGCACCGCCGCGCCGCCCGCCCACAGCCGACGCGGCGCCTCGCGCTCGTCCACGCCCACCGCGAGCACCAGGTCGGCCTCCGGGATCCCCCCCAGGTCGAAGTCGCGCGCCTGCAGCCCGACGGTCGCCCAGTGGTGCCGGCTTTGCCAGTGGAACACGCCCTTGGCGCCCCACGTGTTGAGGACGCCCAGGCGCCCGGCTGCCGCCAGCGCGCGCAGCGCGCCCACCGCCCGGTGCTCCACGACGCCCGGCCCGGCCAGCACCGCGACCCGGTTCGCCAGCGCCACCTCGCGGAGCAGTGCCTCATCGGGCTCCGCCCACTCTGGCGCCGGCGAGGGCCGCGCCACCGGAAGGTCAGGCGCCAGCGAGGTGAGGTCGATCCGCAGCTGTAGCCGTACCCCGTCCTGCCCCGCCCGTTCCGCCACCAGCGGCGCCAACGCCCGCACCGCGTCGACGTCGTCGACCACCACCGTGTGCACGGCGTCCGCTGGCTCCACCGCGCCACCCGGCCGCACTCCCGGCACCACCAGCGTCCCGTCCCCGACGTGGGCCGCCGCCGCCACGCCGTGCACGGCCCGGTGGGCCTGGGCCAGCAGCACAGCCACCGCGGGGTCCGCCACCACGGTCACGGGCACGCCGTCGAGCGGGCGGCCGTAGGCGGCACCGATCCCGCCCGCCGCGAGCGCCCGGGCCAGAAGGAGCCCGGCCGTCACCCGAAGGTGCTCCTCATGCGTGGGCGTCGCCGCCCGGTCCGATCGGCTGCCAGCGCGGCGCGCGCTTCTCGGCGAAGGCGCGTGGGCCCTCCTCCTGGTCGGGATGGCCCCACATGGAGGTGAGCTCGCGGGCGCCCGCCTTGCAGGCGTCGGTCAGCCCGGCCTCGAGCGCGCCCCACAGCGCGCGCTTGGTGGCCGCCATGGCGGCGGGCGAGTTCTGGGCGATCTTCTCGGCCAGCGCCTGCGCCTCCTCGCGCAATGCGTCCGGAGGGTCCACCACCTGGCTGATCATTCCCAGCGCGAGGGCGCGCGCGGCGTCGATGCGTTCGTGGCGCCCCACCAACGCCATGCGCATCACCGCCTCGAAGGGGATCTTGCGGGTGAGCCCGATGGCCTCCATCGCCACGACCTGCCCGACCGAGACGTGCGGGTCGAAGAACTGCGCGTCCGAGGCGGCGATGACGATGTCGGCCTCGGCCACCCAATGGAAGCCGCCGCCGGCGCAGAGTCCGTTGACGGCGGTGATGACCGGCTTCCAGATATGGTTCTGCCAGGCGGTGAACCGGTAGTCGAACTTCTCCGTCGACTCGCGGTAGCGCTCGAAGCCGATGCCGTCCTCGGCGATCTCCACGACGTCGACGCCGGTCTGGAACGCCCGCCCCTCGCCGGTGTGCACGATGACACGGACCTCGGGGTCCTCATCGAGGGCGCGCCAGGCCGTCTCGAACTCGTCGCGCATGTGGGAGTTCATCGCATTGAGGCGGTCGGGGCGGTTGTTGATGAGCCAGCCCACGGGGCCGTGCCGCTCCAGCAGCAAGGTGTCGAGGGTCGGGTAGGTCACTGCACCTCCATGGTCAAGATCGGGGTCGGCACGGCCACGGTCGTCATCAACGGAGCGGCTGCCAGCGCGGCGCGCGCTTCTCGGCGAAGGCGCGTGGGCCCTCCCCCTGGTCGGGGTGGCCCCACATGGAGGTGAGCTCGCCGGCGCCCGCCTTGCAAGCGTCGGTGAGGCCGGCCTCGAGCGCGCCCCACAGCGCGCGCTTGGTGGCCGCCATGGCGGCGGGCGAGTTCTGGGCGATCCTCTCGGCCAGCCTCTGCGCCTCGTCGCGCAGGGCATCGGGTGGGTCCACGACCTGGCTCACCATCCCCAGCGCGAGGGCGCGTGCCGTGTCCATGCGCTCGTAGCGCCCGACCAGGGCCATGCGCATGACGGCCTCGAACGGGATCTTGCGGGCCAGCCCGATGACCTCGTACGCGCTGACCTGTCCCACCGAGACGTGCGGGTCGAGGAATGCCGCGTCGGAGGCGGCCAGCACCACGTCGGCGTCGGCCACGAAGTGCAGCCCACCGCCCGCGCACACGCCGTTCACCGCGGTGACGACCGGCTTGGCCACGCCGCAGTGCCACGCCGTCATGCGCAGCTCTGCCCGCCGGGTGCGGCCGGACTGCTTGCGCAGGGCGTCGGGCTGGCGGGACAGCTGCACCACATCGAGGCCGGTCTGGAACGAACGGCCCGCACCGGTGGTGACGATCACGCGCACCGCGGGGTCGCCGTCGAGCTCGCCCCAGGCCTCCTCCAATTCGTCGAGCATGCGCGCGTCCATGGCGTTGCCCGCCTGGGGGCGGTTGAAGACGAGCCATCCCACGGGGCCGCGTCGCTCGACGAGCAGCGTCTCGTACGCCACGGCGTCAGCTCCGGGGGACGTCGCGCCAGGGGACGCCCTTGAAGGGATCGGGCTCGCGGGGCAGTCCGAGGACACGCTCGCCCAAGATGTTCTTGTTCACCTCGGTCGTGCCGCCCTCAATCGTGTTGGCCCGGCTGCGCAGCATCCCACGCAGCTCGTAGGGGAGGGTGATCGCCCACGCACCGGGCTCGGTCGGCGCGTCGTGTGCGTCGGTGCACCACGCGGTGGCGCCTGCGCCGAGCATGTCCACCGCCAAGAGCTGTATCCGTTGGTTGAGCTCCCCCTGGTGCACCTTGCCGATGGAGCTCTCGGGTCCCGGTGCCCGTCCGGCCCGCAGCTGGGCGCGCACGCGCTGGTTCGTCCACCCTCGGACCTGTTCCTCGCACCAGAGCCGGACCACCCGGTCGCGCTGCACCGGGTCGGCCCACCCGCCCGGCCGCCCCTCGTCGGCCAGGCGCTTGGCCAGCCGCACCAGCGCGTCGGCCCCCCCGCCGCCGATCCGGTCGACGCCACCCGAGCCGGCGCCCGAGACCATCTGGCGCTCGCCCGAGAGCGTGGCGCTCGCCACCTTCCAGCCCTCCCCGACCGCGCCGACCCGTTGGGCGTCGGGCACCCGGGCGCCGTCGAGGAAGACCTCGTTGAAGTCGACCTCGCCCCCGATGTGGCGCAGCGGCCGCACGTCGACGCCGGCCTGGCGCAGATCGATCAGAAAGTAGGTGATCCCGTCGCGCTTCGGCGCGTCCGGGTCGGTCCGGGCCAGCAGCACCGCGTGGGTCGAGAGGTGCGCCCACGTCGTCCACACCTTCTGGCCGCTGACGACCCACTCGTCGCCGTCGCGCTCGGCCCGCGTGGCCAACGACGCCAGGTCCGAGCCCGAGCCCGGCTCGCTGAAGAGCTGGCACCACCGCTCCTCGTTGCGCACGATGGGCGGGAGGTAGCGAAGCCGCTGCTCCTCGGTGCCGTGCGCGAAGAGCGCCGGTGCGGCCAGGTTGAGCCCGAGCGGGTTCAGGCGCCCGAGGTTGAAGGGGCGCAGCTCCTCATCGAGTTGCCGCGCCAGAGCCGGCGCCAGGTCGAGCCCGCCGTACTCGACCGGCCAGGTCGGGACGACCAGGCCCGACGCCCCGTAGACGGGGTACCACTCCTCGTACTCCGCCCGGGTGCGCACGGTGCGCACTTCGGCGGGGCCACCCCGCCGCCCTGCCGCGACCCATGGCGGGGGGACGGACTCTTCGACCCAGGCCCGCACGGCGGCGAGCGCGTCGGGGAGCGCGGTGTCGGGGCCGACCGGAAGGCGGCCGCTCACCGGGCGACGCCCTCGCCGACGGAGCCGGCGGTCATCGGCCCTTGAACTCGGGCGGGCGCTTCCCGACGAAGGCGGCGAGCCCCTCCTTGAAGTCGTCGCTGCGCGACGAGAGCTCCATGGCGAGCCCCTCGTTCTGCAGGTGCTCGCGGAACGGCGCGGTGCCGCCCGCGTGCAGCAGCCACTTCGTGAGCCCGATCGTGACGGTAGGCGCCTCGGCCAGCCGGCCGACCAACGACTGCACCTCGTCGACAAGCGTCGCGGCCGGTACCGCCCGGTGGACCATGCCCCACGCCGCCGCGTCGGTGCCGGACACGGCCTCGCCCAGCAGCAGCATCTCGCGGGCGCGCGACTTCGCCGATGCGGCGGGGCAGCAGCCACGTGCCGCCGGTGTCGGGCGTGAAGCCGCGCTGCGCATAGGGTTCCCACAGTCGCGCCCCTCGTCGACCACGGCGAAGTCCGCGGCGAGGGCGACGTGCAGGCCGATCCCGGCCGCCCAGCCCTGGACCTGGCAGACGACCGGCGTCTGCGTGGTCACCAACAGCTCAATGAGGCGGTGCGCCTCGGTGGGCAGGCGCCGCTGGATGCTGCCCACCCGCGGCCGCTCGTCCCCGGCGTTGCGGCCCACGATGTCGAACCCGGCGCAGAAGTGGTCGCCCGCCCCGCGGATCAGGACCACGCGCACCGACTCGTCGGGCCCCGCCGCAGAGAGCGCCCCGATCATGGCGGCGACGATCGGGTCCGTGAGCGCGTTGCGCTTCTTGGGCCGGTCGATCTCGAACTCGAGCACCGGCCCTTCGTGACGGATGTGCAGCCCCTCGACCGACTGGTAGGGGTCCGGCGCGGCCCGGTCGCTCACTGGCCGGCGTACCTCTCGCTGATGGCGGTCAGGACCTCCTGCAGGTCGCGGGCGCCGCCCGGGGGCTCGGGCAGGCGCACCGGGCCATGCTCCCGGCTGGGCAGCAGCACCGTGGCGTGGCCCGGCGTCGTGAGCTCACCGCGCTGGTTGACGGCGGAGAGGTCCATGTCCACGGCCGGCCGGTTGCCCTCGGCCAGGTAGGTGTCGGTCACCGTGCCCGACAGCCACTGCGTGTCGCCGACGAAGTTGAACTTGCGGAACTCGCAGTCGAGCTTCCAGAGCCAGCCCTCGTCGCCCATCCAGTCGGTGCACAGGTGGATGAGCCAGGTCTCGCGCATGCGGCCGTAGTCGAACGTGGTGGGGTTACCGGCGCGTCGCGCGAACTCGGGGTCCCAGTGCACCCGTTGCATGACGTCGGGCACGTTGAGCTCGTCGCGTTGGTAGAAGCGCGGGATCCTGGTCCGGTTCTGGTAGCCGAGACGCAAGGCCTTCACGCCGTAGAGCCCCATGCCGACGCCGGCATGCCAGCACACCATGTCCGTGACGGTCAGCGGGCCCTTCACCATCGGGCCGACGGCGTCGCCAACCGCCACGTCCTCCCACCACCGCGTCTCGTCGCCGCGGGGCCCTTCGCCGGCGTACTGCGCCTCGACCGCGTCAATCTCGTCGTCGCGGTAGGCGCGCCACTCGAGCTCGTCGTTCTTCTTGCGCTCGCGGGCCTGGGTGCGCTCGGTGCGGATCATGAGCCGGTACTGCGCCGAGAGCGCGGGGCCGTCGACCTCGCGGAACACCTGGGCCATCCATTCGTGGACGGCGCGGCCGGCGAACTCGCTCGGCTTCTCCAGTACGCCCACGAGCGCGTTGCGCCGGCTGACCTGCCGGTCCGGCTGCAGGGGGGCCCACCACTCACGGGCGCTGGCCGAATAGAAGGCGTGCACCCCGCGCAGCGGGTCGCCCTTCATGAGATCGCGATGCTCCGCGGGCACCTCCGTCACCTCGTCGAACCCGATGAGCGAGTCGCCGCCCACCAGGGGTGGCGGTGCGATCACCCCTTTCCAGCACGTCTTCGCGGCGTACTCCTCGTCGGACCACAGGGGGTTGTCGTCACCATAGGCCTCGGCCACGTGCCGGAAGGCATCGACGCCGGGGCGCACGTAGCGCGGCACGGGCACCGTGTGCGGCTCGGGGATGCCGATGCGGGCGCGCAGCCGGGCGACGCCCTCTTCGGTGATGGTGCCCTCGGACACGGAGTCGCATATTATATGAAGTCCGCAGGGCGCCCCCTCGTCGTGCGGGCCCCGCGACGCCGTTCGAGACGGGATCCCCGTGGCCAACGACAAGGTGTACATCCACGAGTTCATCGACATCGTCGGCCACCACCGCGCCGACTACATGCACCACATGACGGCGAACTGGAGCCCCATCGCGCAGGAGGAGCGCCACCAGCTCTGCTACGGGGTGTGGGGCATCGTCGGCTCCACCGGGCAGTGGCCCTCCGTGGTGAACATGTGGGAGGAGGACGGCTGGGCCGGCCTGGCGTCGTCCTTCGGCCACGAGCTGGGCCATGCGCATCTGCAGGACCCCAAGCTGGCGCGCTGGTGGGCGCGGGCGTCGGAGTTCCGTTCGGGCGGGTTCGACCGCATCCTCGTGCCGGCGCCGTGGTCACCGGCCATCGTGGAGCTCTGCGCGCAGGGCGCCGGCGGCGTCGCCTACGCCCACGACCAGGTGACGGTGGCGGCGGGTTCGGTGGGCGATTTCCTGGAGTTGGCGCGCGAGACCGGTGCCGCCTTCTACGCCGAGCACGGCTGGCGGCTCATCGGGGCTTTCGAGACGGCGTTGCGCAACGACGACGAGGCCTTCTTGCTGTGGTCGATCCCGAGCTGGGACCGCTGGGGCGCGGCGGAAGCCGCCCTGCGCGCCGGGCACCCGTGGCGGGACCGCCAGCGCGTGGCGGTGCGGGACCTCCGCCGGATCCTGCTCGTCGACGCGCCGCTCAGCCCCTTGCGGACCGGGCGGCAGCCGGCGCGCCGCGACCGCGACCAGAGCTGGTCGGAGGACTAGCGAGGGGTCAGCCGGCGGGCGCGGCGACCTCGTCCGCCAGTTGTCCGCGCAAGAGCTTGCCGATCTCGTTGCGGGGCAGCGACTCGGCGCGCCCGAAGGCGACCGGCACTTTGTAGGCCGCGAGCTCGGCCCGACACGCCGCCTCGAGGTCCTCGTCGCGGGCCGACCCCACGACGACGGCCACGGGCACCTCGCCCAGCCGCTCGTCGGGGCGGCCGAGCACCGCGACGTCGTCGACGCCGGGGACCAGGCGCAGCACCTCCTCCACCTGCTCGGGGAAGACCTTGTTGCCGCCGCGGTTGATGAGGTCCGACGTGCGGCCCTCTATCCAGACGAATCCCTCGGCGTCGACGCGGGCGTGGTCACCGGTGCGGACGAACCCGTCGGCGTCGACACGGTCATGGAGGGAGGCGCCGCCGGCGTAGCCGGCCGCCATCCGGGGCGGGCGCACCAGGAGCTCGCCCACGGCGCCGTGCTCGACCTCGTGCCCCTTGTCGTCGACGACCCGGATGTCGACTCCGGCGTGCGGCCGCCCGGCCGCGCCGAGCTTCTCGGGGTGCTCCCGGGCGTCGGCCGCGGTCCAGCCGACGACCTCGCCCACCTCGGCCTGCCCGTAGCTGTTGAGCACGACGGTCCCGAAGCGCTCCATGAAGCGACGCGCGGCCGGCGGTGAGAGCGGCGCGGTGATGCTGCGCACGTAGCGCAACGGAGCCAGGTCGGTGACGTCGGGATCCGTCGCCAGCATCACCATGGCCGCCGGCGGCAGGACGGTCGAGCGGATCTGGTAGCGCTGCACGAGCTCTGCGAACTCCCCGCTGGTGAACCGCGGCATGAGGACGATCGCGGCGCCCGCACGCAGGCCGAAGCACACGTTGTAGATGCCGGCGTTCAGCGCGATCGACACCGGCACCAGGTTGGGCGTCGGCTCCCGCGCCTGCCTGGCGTTGCCGCCGCCGTCCCCGCGCAGCGGCGTGAGCACGCGGTCGAGGAGCTCGAGGTACCCGCTGTGCGTCTGCAGGATGGCTTTGGGTGCTCCGGTGGTCCCCGACGTCCACGAGACGAAGGCCACGTCGGGGTCGTGGCGCATCGGGTCCGTCAGCGTGGCGATCCCGCGCTCGTCGACCAGCGCCGACGGGCGGACCGTCGCCAGTACGTGGTCGACCTCGGCCTGGGGGGAGCGGTCGTTCACGGGCACGAAGACCGCATCGGCCAGCCAGATGCCGGCCATCGTCGTGACCAGGTCCGGGCCGCTGGGCAGACACACCGCCACGCCGTGTCCGGACTCGACGCCCGCTGCCCTGAGCTTCTCGGCCGTGACGCGCGCCGCGGCCCGGGCCTCCCCGGCGCTCTGCACCCCGTCGATGGTGCACAGCAGATCGCGCCCATCGGCGAAGGGGTGGTCGATGAGGAGGTTGCCGAGATTCTCGATTTACATACAATATCCGGTTGCTGATGTGGGGCCCCGGGTGCGGGCCCCGAGGAAGGAATGGGAGGGAGCACCAGTGGCCGACCGCGTCTGGGCCGGGGGCGAGCAGTGCACGGTCCCCCAGCTGTTCGCCCGCAGGCTTCAGACCGACCCTGACGGCGAGTACCTCGACATCGCCGGAACGACGCTCTCGGCCGGCGACGTCATGGCCGCGGGCGACCGGTTCAGCGGGATACTCGACGAGCTCGGGACGGCCCAACACGACCGCGTCGCCTCGCTGCTCGAGAACTCTGCGCCGGCGCTCCTCACCTGGGCCGGCACCGTGTGCGCCGGTCGCATCGCTGTGCCCATCAACACCGCCTACAAAGGCGCATACCTCAGCCACCAACTCACCGACTCGGGCTCCCGTGTGATCGTCGTCGCCGCCAGCTACCTCGAGCGCGTGGCGGCCATCGCCCGGGACGTGCCGACGCTCGAGCATGTGATCGTCGTCGATGACGTGGACGCCGGCGACGAGGAGGACGCCGGGGCGGGAGCGCCTTCCCCCACGGCCCTACCCTCGCTCGGCCGGGTGACCCTGCACCATTGGGACGACCTCACGGCGGCTGCCGGCCCCGCGCCGGCCGTCGACGTCCGGCCGTCCGACCTGGCGACCTTCATCTACACCGGCGGCACCACCGGGCTGTCCAAGGGGTGCATGCTGACGCACAACTACCACGAGGCCCTGGCCCGGCAGATCGGCCTCTGTTGGAAGCGTACGGCCGACGACGTGGCGTGGACGCCGCTGCCCATGTACCACTTCAACGCGCTGGTGACCGCCGTCGTGGGCACGCTCCTCTTCGGCGGTCGCGGCGCCATCTTCCGCCGGTTCTCGGTCTCGCAGTTCTGGCCCGAGATGAACCGCGTCGGGGCCACCGTCACCTCGACCCTCGGGACGATGGCGTACCTGCTGGCCCACGACGTCGACCGACCCGAGATGCCGGGCTCGGGCGCGCCCGAGGCCAACCGCACCTTGCGCCTGATGGGCGCGGTCCCCCTCCCACCCGAGGTGGACGGCATTCTCCGGTCGCGCTTCGGGATAGAGACGTTCAGCGGTGCGTACGGCGTCACCGAGGCCAGCTTGGTCTCGTGGCAACCGCCCGGAGTGGAGAACCGGCCCAACGCCGCCGGCGTCGTCAACGACGAGTTCTTCGACGTCCGCATCTTCGACAACGAGGACCAGGAGCTCGCGGCCGGAACAGACGGCGAGATCGTGATCCGGCCGAAGCAGCCGCACGTGATGTTCGAGGGCTACTGGGGACGGCCCGAAGTCACCGTCGAGACGATGCGCAACCTCTGGTACCACACCGGCGACATCGGCAGGATCGACGAGGACCGCTACCTCTATTTCGTCGACCGTAAAGCGGACTACCTGCGGCGCCGGGGCGAGAACATCGCGAGCTATGAGGTGGAGTCGATCCTCATGGGCCACGGCGCGCTGGCCGACGTCGCCGTCCACGCCGTACCCAGCCCCCTGACCGAGGACGACCTCAAGATCACCGCCACGGTCAAGGAGGGCGCCGACCTCAGCGAGGAGGAGCTCTTCCGCTGGTGCATCGACCAGCTCCCCTATTTCTGCCTCCCGCGCTACATCGAGTTCCGCGCCGCGTTGCCGCGCAGCCCGGTCGGACGCGTCCTGAAGCGCGAGCTGCGTGAGGAAGGCGTCACGCCGGGCACCTGGGACGCCGAGGCGGCGGGGATCGAGTACGAGAAGCGTTGAGCTGGAATCCGGCCCGGCCGTCAGCCATAACATTTCTGCAATCGGTCCCGTCCCGGGCCGGAGAGGAGGTGCCATGAGGGCGGAGGACATGATCCTCGTCAGCGTCGACGACCACGTGGTGGAGCCGCCGGACCTCTTCGAGGGCCACGTGCCGGTGCGCTACAAAGACGAGGCACCGCGGGTGGAGCGCCGGCCCGACGGCTCGGACGTCTGGGTGTTCAACGGCGCGGTGATCCCCAACATCGGCCTGAACGCCGTCGCCGGGCGGCCCAAGGAGGAGTACGGCGTCGAGCCCACGGCCTTCGACGAGATGCGCCCCGGGTGCTTCGACGTGCACGAGCGCATAAAGGACATGGACGCGGGCGGCGTGCTCGGCTCCATGAACTTCCCCTCCTTCCCCGGCTTCAGCGGACGGCTCTTCGCCGCCTGCGAGGACAAGGGCTTGGCGCTCGCGGTGCTGCAGGCCTACAACGACTGGCACATCGACGAATGGTGCGGCGCCTACCCCGGCCGCTTCATCCCCATGGCGCTGCCGGTGCTGTGGGACCCGGAGTTGGCCGCGACGGAGGTGCGGCGCGTGGCCGCCAAGGGCTGCCACTCCGTGACCTTCACCGAGAACCCGGCCACGCTCGGCTACCCCAGCTTCCACTCCGAGCACTGGGACCCCTTGTGGAAGGCGGTGTGCGACGAGGACGTGGTCGTCTCCATCCACCTGGGCTCGTCGGGCCAGCTGTCGGTCACCGCGCCCGACGCGCCGGTCGACGTGATGATCACCCTGCAGCCCATGAACATCTGCCAGGCGGCCGCCGATCTGCTGTGGTCGCGGGTCCTCAAGCAGTTCCCCGCCATCCGCTTCGCGCTCTCCGAGGGCGGCACGGGCTGGATCCCGTACTTCCTCGACCGGCTCGACCGCACCTACGACATGCACCGCGCCTGGACGGGGCAGGACTTCGGCGACCGGTTGCCGAGCGACGTGTTCCGCCAGCACTTCTTGACCTGTTTCATCGCCGACCCGGTCGGGATCACGCTGCGCCACGTCATCGGCCTCGACAACATCGCGTGGGAGTGCGACTACCCGCACTCCGACTCGTCGTGGCCCGAAGCGCCCGAGGAGCTCGCCCGCGTGGCGACGGACGTGCCCGACGACGAACTGACCCGCATCACCTACGAGAACGCGTGCCGCTGGTACTCGTTCGACCCGTTCGCGCACCGGACCCAGGAGCGCTGCACGGTCGAGGCGTTGCGCGCCGAGGCACCGGGCCACGACGTGTCCATCCGTTCCTTCGACAAGGGCCGCTTTGAGCGAACGGGGACGGGGGCCGACCTCGGCCGGCTGGCGGCCCGCGCCACGGCGTAGGCGGCAGGGCGGCCGTCGCCGGCCTCGTCAGGCAGGCGTGGCGGCGGTGAGGACGCGGGCCTGACCCTGAAGCAGCGCGCGGTTCGGCTTTTCGGGCAGCTCCAGCAGCGGCTGGCGCACCTCTTCGAGCGTCGGGCCGTACTGATCGGCCAGTGGCGCCAGCGCGTCGAGGTCGAAGTCGTAGAGCGCCGCTGCGTTGAGCCCCAGGATCCGGCGCAGGTCGTCTTCAGGGACGTCCTGGGTCACCTGCCGCAGGTGCTCGCGCGTGTAGGGCTGGGTGCCCTCGTCGTGCGGGTAGTCGCTGCCCCACATGAAGCGGTCGGGCGCGATCATGCTGCGCACGGCCATGTCGGCCGGCTTCGGGAAGCTGACGCCCATCCACACGTTCTGGTTGAAGTACTCGGTCGCGGTGCGCGGGAGTGCCTGGTCCTTCGTGTACTTGAGCTCGCCGATGGAACCCTTCTGCACGTTCGTGATCACGTAGTCCAGGTGGCGCAGCGTCTCGGGCAGCCACGCCGCACCGCCTTCGGTGAAGGCGAACTTCAGGCGGGGGAAGCGCTCGAACACGCCCGACAGGATCAGGTGCACCAAGGGTCGCATGCCGTAGAACGCGACCTCGGCGATCATGAGCATCGGGGTCGCTTGATAGCGGCCGTAGTTGGGTGAACCGGTGCCGGCGTGCACGTTGACCGGGATGTCCAGGTCCTGCAGCGCCGCCCACAGGCGGTCGTAGTCCGGGTGGTACAAGGGCTTGACCCACGTCACGTCCGGCGGAACCACCGGCAGGAGCACGCCGCCGCGCAGTCCCTGCTCCTTTATCCACGTGGCGTCGGCGATCGCGTCGTCGATGTCGTTGAGGAAGATCTGCCCCACCCCGGCTCGCTGCGCCGGCCGGCGCGCGCAGAAGTCGACGAGCCACCGGTTGTGCGCTCTGATCCCGGCCAGCCGGTGCTCGTAGTCCTCGGGCTTGGGCGGCCCGGCGAAGAGGACGAAACCCGGAAAGAAGGGCGGCACGGTGTTCGGATAGATGACCTCCCCCACCACGCCGTCGGCGAGCTCGTCGGCGGAGCGACGCTCGTCGTCCCAATTGCGGACGCGCAGGTCGGTGTCGCGCAGGTCCTTCCACGGGTTCTTGTACTTCCCCCGCCAGGCGTCGAACTCCCCGCGGTACGCGGGGTCCAGGTACTCCCGGTACTGCTCGTGGCTCCCGCCGGCGTGGCAGTCCGCGGAAACGAGCGTCAGGGGCACGGTCGAAGCAGGTGTCGCCATGGGACCACGGTACCAGAAGTTAGAACCGGAGTCTAGTTCTTATTTGTGGGCACGGCGGCCGGCGGGCTCACCCGAAGTGCGCCGGGGTGGGCAGCGCCCCGGTGGCGAACGCCTCCGCGCGCCCCCGCAGCGTGCCGGCGGCGGCGGCGGCGTCCTTCATGATCACGAACCGCCCGGCGCGGATGCCCTCGACGACGAGCACCGCCAGCTCGTCGAGCGGCTGCCAGTGCAGCGCCCGTCCCGCCGAAGCCGCCATCTCCTCCAGCTTCTCCGGCGTCATCGCCTCCGTCTCGCGAGGCCGTTCCCGGGCCAGGCCCGGCGGCCGCGTGCGATCCGAGGTCCACAAGCCCGTCCGCAGCAGGCCCCCCGATGGATAGAACACCGAGGCGCCGATGGGCGCGCCCTCCTCGGCCAGCTGTGCGGCCAGGCACTCGGTCAGCACGCTCACCGCCGCCTTGCTGGCGGCGTACACGGAGGCGGACGGCAACGGTGAGATCGGGCCGTCCGACGAGGACGTGTTGACGACGTGTCCCTCCTCGCCCGCCTCGAGCATGCGGGGCACGAAGGTGAGGATGCCGTTGACGACGCCCGTTACGTTGACGCCGAACACCCAGGCCCAGTCGTTCGGGGTCGTCTGCCAGACCTTCGCGCTGGGGGCGCCGACGCCGGCGTTGTTGCACAGGACGTGGCACGCTCCGAAACCGTCGTAGACGGCGTCGGCCAGCGAGGCCACCGACTCGGCGCTCGTCACGTCCGTCCGGCGCAGGAGCACCCGGTCCTCGCCGGCGAACTCCTTCGCCACCACCTCGAGCGCCGGCTCGTCGACGTCCGCCACGGCGACCCGCATGCCCTCCCCCAGCAAGGCTCGCACCAGGGCCAACCCGATACCGCTGGCGCCGCCGGTCACCACGGCCACCTTGTCCTGCAGGTCTTCCATTTGGCTCCCCCCTTCTTGACAGTCAAAGCCGGAGCAGTTTTGATAATAGGTACGGAAATGCGCGGAGGGCAACGGCCCCCTCCGCCGCCGGACCGCCAAAGGGGGTCGCCATGACCGACGTTCGCACCGAGGACCGTGCCACCGAGGACCGTGCCACCGAGGACCGTGCCACCGAGGACCGTGCCACCGAGGAAGGCCTGGGCATACAACGCGGGGCCGGCATGCCCCGCCGCCTCGAACTGATCCGTGATCCCTCGGTCCGCGCCCATGTCCGCACCGAGGCAGGGCCGCGCTTCCCGTTCCCGATCCCGAACGGCTGGTTCATCGTGGCCGCCTCCGGCGATGTGGAGGCCGGGGCCGTCGTGCCGCTGCACTACTTCGGACGCGACCTGGTCGTCTTCCGGACGGAGAGCGGGGTGCCGCGCGTCACGGCCGCCTACTGCGCCCACCTCGGTGCGCATCTGGGCGTCGGGGGCACCGTGCGCGGCGAGATCCTTCAGTGCCCGTTCCACGGCTGGTGCTACGACGGTGAGAGCGGCAAGTGCACCGACATCCCCTACGGCTCGGGGAGGATCCCGACCAAGGCCGCCGTCCGCGCCTATCCCACCCTCGAGCGCAACGGCATGGTCTGGGCCTGGCACCACCTGGAGGGCAAGCCGCCCTTCTACGACGTGCCCGAGGTGCCCGAGCTTTCCGACCCCGACTGGAGCGATCCCTACGTCGCCGAATTCACCATCCGCACCAGCTGCCAGGAGATGGCCGAGAACAACCACGACGCCGTGCACTTCCAATACGTGCACGGCACTCCCGCCATCCCCGAACAGGAGATATTCATCGACGGCGGCTACAAGCGCTCCTCGAGCATGAACGGGTTCTTCGTACGCGAGACCTTCGGCCTCGGGCTGGGCGTCCTGCGCATGACGGACACCATGACCTTCCTCTCGTCGACCACGCCGATCGACGAGGAACAGGTCCACGTCCGCTGGACCTTCACCGCGCCCAAGAGCGCCGGCCCGGAGGCAGCGAAGAACATCGCGGATTCGTTCTTGAGCGGCGTGAGCCAGGACATCCCGATCTGGGAGAACAAGCGCTACGTCGAGCGGCCCATCCTCGTAAAGGAGGAGCGGACCATCCTCGACCACCGCGCGTGGTGCACGCAGTTCTATTCGGACCCCGCCGACGCCATCGACTGAACCGTCCCGAGCGACGCGAAGAAAGAGGAACGACCAATGACCGGACACACCGACGACAGCGACCGCTACCTGGTGATCTCCTCGGACACCCATGCCGGACCCCCGGCCGAGCGCTACCGCGACTACCTCGACCCCGAGTACCGCGCGGCCTTCGACGCCGACCTGGCCATGGCGCTCGAAATGAACAAGGCCCGCGCCGCGCAGAGCGACGCCGCCGCCTTCGAGGCGAAATGGGAGGCCGAGACCGGCGACGGCGGCCGGCGGGCCTCGTGGGACCCGGCGGTGCGAGACGACGAGCTCGACAAAGAGGGCGTGGCCGCCGAGGTGATCTTCCCCGACGCCGACGTCCTGGGTGGCGGCGCGTCGGCGCCGTTCCACGCCGGCCTCGGCTCCTCGGGCGACCTCGACGGCGAGCTGGTCATGGCCGGTGCCCAGGCGCACAACCGCTGGCTCGAGGAGCTCTGCGCCTCCAGCCCGGAGCGTCGATGCGGCGTGGCCACCGTGCCGATCCTGCACGACATCGACGCCGCGGTGGCCGAGATCGAGCGGCTGGCGGCGTGCCGGCTTCCGGGCGATCCTGATCCCCACGCTGTGGGTCGACAAGCCGTCCTACAACGACCTGCGCTACGAGCCGGTCTGGGCGGCCTGCGAGGCCAACGGCATGGTCGTCCACGTCCATTCGGGCGGCGCCTCGCGCGACATCTCCATGACGGCGCCGGGCCTCATCGCCATCTACGCCACCGAGGCGTGGTGGTGGGCGGCCCGCCCGCTGTGGGCGCTCCTCTGGGGGGGCGTCTTCGAGCGCCATCCCGGCCTGCGCTTCGCCATCACCGAGGACGGGGCCTGGTGGCTGCCCGGGCATCGTGAGCCGCATGGACGAGAAGTACCTCGGCGGCCACAACACAGAGAAGCTCGGCAACGCGTTCACGTCGACGATCTCGCGGAAGCCGAGCGAGTTCTTCGGGACCAACATCTTCGTGGGCGCGTCGACGCCGAGCACCGAGGAGATCGAGCGCCGCCACGAGATCGGTGTGCACGCCTTCATGTGGGGCAACGACTTCCCGCACCCGGAGGGCACCTGGCCGCACACGCGCAAGGCGATCAACCGAGGCGTTCGCCGACGTGCCGCCGGACGAAGCGACGCGCATGCTCGGGGCGAACGCCGCCGCGGTCTACCGCTTCGACGTGGAGAAGCTGGCGACGCTGGCGGCGCGCATCGGGCCGTCGCGTGACGGAGGTGCACGGGGCGTCGACGGCGCGGGCAACCTGATGCCGACGGGCAAGGTCGGCCGTCCGGCCCGCATCGACCGCACCGCCATCGCGGAGGCGGTGCTCGACCTCGGGCTCGACGGCGATCTCCATGAAGGCCGTGGCGGACCACCTGGGCGTCAGCGTGGCCGGCCTCTACCACCACGTGGGCAACCGACGCGAGCTGCTCGTGCTCGCCGCGGAGCACTCGCTGTCGCGCGTCGCCGCCCCGGAGGACACCGGCCAGCACTGGGACGAGTGGCTGCGCGAATGGGCGCGTCACGTCTACCGCTCCTTCGTGGACGAGCCCGAGATCCTGGTGCAGTTCATGAACGGCGGACTGCGATGGGACGCCATGGGCGACGTGATCGACTCGGTGATCCAGGTGCTCGGCCGGGCCGGCTTCGACCCGATCGAAGCGGTGGCGGCGTTCGACACGGTGGCCCAGTGCGCCGTCGGCGCCGCCGTGCAGGAGATCCGGGGCCGCGCCGCCGCGGAGGAGGGACGCTCGCTCCTCGCCGAGCTCCACCGCATGGTCGCCGCCCGTCCCCCCGACGAGCTGGTCGGCCTGCGCGCGCTGCTCGAGCTGCCGCCCATCCGACGGTGCGCCGAACTTCGAGGACCACCTGACGACCGTCCTCGTCGGCCTCGCCGTGCGGCGGGGAGAGGACTGGGGGCCGGTCGCCGAACGGGGCGCGCACACCCCTGCCTCGGCGGACGCCGGCCCGGCGCCGCGCCGCCCCGACAGCCTGACGGCCTGACGGCCTGACCTGCTGACCTCCTGATCAGCTGACCGCAGCGACTCAGCCCGCTGCTGCGGGACCCTCCGTCCCGAGGATGGAGACGAAGGAGACCATCTCGCCCGGGTACCCGCCGAGGTTGTGCGTCAGGGCCAGGTTCCGCTTGCCAAAGGTCGAGATCCGCCGCTCCTCCGGCGCCTCGCCCCGCAGTTGCAGCCACGCCTCGAACATCATGCGGAGGCCGGACGCACCGACGGGATGCCCGAAGCTCTTGAGTCCCCCGTCGGGGTTGACCGGAAACTCGCCGTCGAGCTCGAACGTGCCGGCGAGCTCCTCCTTCCAGGCGCTGCCCCGCGCACAGAAGCCGAGGTCCTCCATCAGCACGAGCTCGGTGGGCGTGAAGCAGTCGTGCACCTCCGCCATCGCCAGCTGGGCGCGCGGCTCGGTGATGCCGGCCTGGCGGTAGGCCTCCTGGGCCGACAACACCACCTCGGGGAACGTCGTGTAGTCGTAGTCGGGGTCGGTCACGCCACTGCCGTCCCCGACCACGAACGAGAGGGCCTTCACGTAGAGCGGTTGCTCCGTGTAGCGGAGGGCGTCCTCGGCCCGCACCACGACCGCGGCCGCCGCCCCGTCGGCCACGCCGGCGCAGTCGAACACCGAGAGCTCACCGGCGATGCGTGGCATGGCCAGCAGCTGTTCGACGCCCATCTCCTTGCGGAACTGCGCCCGCGGGTTGCGTGCGCCGTTGGCGTGGTTCTTCGAGGCGATGCGCGCCAGTGCCGTGCTTCACCTCGTCGACCTCGACGCCGTACCGCTTCGCGTAGGCCGGGACGATCATGGAGTACATGGCGGCGGCCGTCACCGTGCGGTTGGTCCCGTCGCTCGGCACGGGGAACGCGTTGGCGCCCTGGAAGCCGGAGTCCTTGAGCTTCTCCACGCCGAGCGCCATCGCGACGTCATAGGCACCGCTCGATACCGCGTAGGCCGCCTGCCGCAGCGCCTCGGACCCCGACGCGCAGAAGTTCTCGACCCGGGTCACGGGCTTGTCCCGCACGCGCAGCGGGCGGGCCAGCACCAGGCCGCTCATGCCCGATTGGGCGGTGCCGAGCCAGTAGGCGTCCACGTCCGCCCGGCCCACCCCCGCCGACTCGAACGCTCCTTCTGCCGCCTGCAGCACGAGGTCGTCCGTGCCCATGCCCCACTGCTCGCCGAACTTCGTGCAGGCCATCCCGACGATGGCGACTTTGTCGGTGATCCCGTGCGAGCCCATCAGTCGTCGCCTCCCCGGCACGGCCGCGCCTTCCAGAAGTAATTGTGGATCCCGTCGGCGGTGGACAGCCGGCGGAAGGTCATCTCGACCCGGTCGCCCACCGCGACCTGGTCGGCGTCGACGTCGGTCAACTCGACCGGGAGCCGGCCGCCGGCATCGAAGTCCACCACGGCGAAGACCATCGGCGGGCTCGGCGTGTAGGAGAGCCGGTCGATGGTGAACGTGGTCACGGTGCCGCGCGTGTCAGCCATGGGCTCGAGCTCGCCCTCGTCGGGCAGCGGCGGCATGTGCATGCTGCCGTCGGGCGACCGCGAGCCTTCGAAGCCGAACTTCCAGGGCACCGACCGTCCTGCCGCCGACGAAGAGGTCCGCGCCGGCTCGGGGCGCCGGGGCGGCTCGACCGGCAGGATGCCGCGCCATGACAGATAGCGGCCGTAGGAGACGGGCCCCCCGGCGGCGATCTGCGCCGACACCGTCGCCCCGCGGCCCGCGCCTCCGCCAACGCGCCGGTCGTGCGCAACACGATCGCCTCGGCCCCGTCGGCCAGCGTCAGCAGCACGATCGTGCGCCCCGCCTCGGCCCGCTCCAGCAGGTCGACCAGCAACAGGAAGGGATGCGCCGCGCCCGTGTTCCCGACCGTCGGCGTCACGTCGTCGACGAGCCGGTCGGCGGCGACGCCCGAGCGCTGCGCCACCGCTCTGCACGCCCGCCCGTGCGGGCCCGTCACGATGAGGTGGTCGACCTCGCCGGGCCCGATGCCCGTCCGCCTTCCACAGGCGCTGCAGCGCGTCGGCCCCGAGCTCGCCGTACCGCACCTCGCCGAAGCGCTCCTCCCACACCCTCGACCGCTCCTCGCCCGGTACCCGCCAGCGGTCCACGAACTCGCCCGTCACCGAGACCCAGGGGCCGAGCTCGGCCACGACCTCCCCATGCGTGTCGGCGCCGACCACCAGCGCGGCCGCGCCGTCGCCGAAGTACGACTCGTCGGGCCCACCCGCCAGGCCGGTGCGCAGGTCGGCCGCCACGGCGAGGGCCGGTCCGCTCTGGCCCGCGGCGGCCCGCAACGCGCCGAGGGCGCCGCGCACCGAGCCGACGAGGTCGTACGCGCCGCATTCGCCAGGGAGTCGCAGTGCCGCCTGGAGCACGGTGGCGTTCGTCTTGTCGAGATACGGCGGGGCCACCGTGGCGAACCAGACCGATTCGACGGGGACGTCCGGTGCCCGCCGCCGCGCCACCCGTGCCGCCTCCACCGCCATGGTGGTGGCGTCCTCGTCGAAGGCGGCGACGGACCGTGTCCCCTTGCGACCGCCGCCGCCGGCGACCGCGGCCACCGTCGACAGATCCAGCCGCCGGTAGGGGAGGTAGCCGCCGAACCCGATGATCCCGTGCACGCCCGCAGAGTGTATGGCGGTCTGCTCAGGCCGCCGGCAGGCTGAGGCCCATCAGCTGAATCGCGTTGTCGCGCGCGATCTTCCGCACCGATTCCTCGTCGAGGTGGCCGAACTGCTCGGCCGCCGCCCGACGTGAGTCCGGCCACGTGCTGTCGGAGTGCGGGTAATCAGTCTCGAAGACGACGTTGTCGACGCCGACGGCGTCCAGGAGCGTGACACCGACGGCGTCCTTGAAGAAGCAACTGGTCACGTTCCCGCGCCGGTAATACGTCGAAGGGGGCTCGGGACAGTCGCGCTGCGAGTTCGCCCAACCGCGGTGGGTCGTCCAGACGTCGTCCGCCCGCTCCAGGACATAGGGGATCCATCCGATCTGCGCCTCGGCGTACATGAAGTGCAGGCCGGGGAAGCGGTGCAGCGTCCCCGAGTAGAGCAGGTCCACCAGGCTGGCGGCGCTGTTGCCGAACAGGATGGTCGCGGCGACCGCGTCGGGAGCGTCCGGCGAGGCCTGCGGGGTCTTGGTCCCCGACCCGATGTGCATGCACACCACCGTCCCGGTCTCCTCGCAGGCCGTGAAGAACGAGTCCCACTCCCGGCTGTAGAGACTCGGCAGCCCGAGATACGTGGGGAGCTCGCTGAAGGCGACCGCCCGCACGCCGCGGCCGGCGTTGCGCCGCACCTCGGCCGCGGCCGACGCCGCGTCCCAGAGCGGGATGAGGCAAAGCGGGATCAGCCTGCCCCCGCTCTCGCCGCACCACTCCTCCACCATCCAGTCGTTGTACGCCTCGACGCACAGCCCGGCCAGCTCCCGGTCCTTTCCCCATAGGAACTGCTGGCCGCAGAAGCGAGGGAAGTTCGGGAAGCAGAGCTGTGCCTGCACCCCGTTGACGTCCATGTCCTCCAGGCGCTCCTTGACCCGATAGCAACCCGGGCGCATCTCGTCGTAGCGCACACCGCGCAGCTGGACCTCCTCGCGGGGGAACCCTGCCGCGGCGATGGTGCGCTTGAGCGACGCGCGGTGGTCCTCGTAGCACCACCACGCCGCCTCGGGCCCCTCGGTCCCGGGCTCCTCCACGTAACCGCTGCCCACGAGCTTGGGTACCCCGGCCGGCAGCAGCTCGATGTGCGGGCCCGCGTCCCGGAAACGCGCGGGCAGGCGGGCCGACCACACGTCGGCCGGCTCGACGACGTGCGCGTCGAGATCGACGATGGGAGGTATCCCGTCCGTGGCGACGACCCGTGCGTCGGCCTGCTCCGTCTCGCGCGCCTCCACCGCATCCATTCCGTCAGGCCTCCATTTTGGGTAGCCAACTTCGATATATGATATGCAAATCTCGGCGGAAGGCCAGATCGGGTGCCTCGCACCGGGACGCTTCCAGGCAGGACGTCACGCCCCTCAGGCCATCTGTCCGGGATTGTGTAGAGAATATGATGTATCCATGCCGCAATCCCCCGACGAGGTGGCCGGCTCCGCCTCCACCTCGGCGCAGATCCCGGTCTCGGCCGGGGCGGTGATTCGCAAGGGCAGCGGCGAGCAGGCGGCCGCGTACATCCGCCAGCTGATCTTCGACGGGCAGCTCCAAGAAGGCATGCGGCTCCCGCAGGACGAAGTCGCCCGGGCCGTCGGCGTCAGCCGGATCCCCATCCGTGAGGCCATCATCGCCCTCGAACGCGAGGGCTGGGTGACCACTCGCCTCCACCGTGGAACGTTCGTGAACGCGTTCGACGAGCACGTCATCCGCGACCATTACGAGCTCTTCGGGCTGATTTACGGTCTGGCCGCCCGTCGTGCCGCCCAGCGCGCCGATCCCGAGGTGGTGGACCGGCTGGCCACGCTGAGCCGGCAGGTCGACGGTACCGACGACCCCGTGCAGCTGGGCGAGCTGGTCCTGGGCTTCCATGCCCAGGTGGTCGAAGCCGCCCGCTCCCCCCGCATCACGGTCGTGCTCCGCGCCATGTCCGCGTTGGTGCCGGGGCCCTTCTTCGTGCTCGTCCCCGGGGCCGTCGAACCCGAGCGAAAAGGGCTCCGTGCCATCGTGCGTGCGATCCGTCAAGGCAACGGCGACCGCGCCGCCGCCGAGTACTCCAAAATGCTGGCGCAGCAGGCAGAGTTCGTGGTCGAACTCTTCCAGGAACGCCGGACGCTCAGCCAGGCGGTCTGACCACCAGGGCCGTCAGCGTCCGGCGGGGCCCGTCGGACCCGGAACGTTGCCGTTCTCCGGGTGCCCGCCGAGGTAGAGCTCGGCCAAATGGGCCGCCACATCCGAGGCCGGGCCAGAATGGATCACCCGTCCCCCCGTCATCACGACCGCCCATTGGGCAACCTTGAGGGCGAACTGTGCGAACTGCTCGACCACCACAACCGTCACACCGTCGCGTGCGAGCGCACCCACCACCGCGTAGAGATCCTCCACGACGATCGGCGCCAAGCCCATGGACAGCTCGTCGAGAAGGAGGAGGCGCGGCTCGGTCGACACGGCACGAGCCAATGCGAGCATCTGCTGTTCTCCGCCCGACAAGGTGCCGGCCGCCTGGCTGCGCCGTGAGGAAAGCTGGGGGAACCGGCCGAATGCCCTCTCCTCCACTTGGCGCCGGCTGGTGCCACGATGCGTCATCATCCAGAGGTTCTCCTGGACGGTGAGGTTGGGGAAGATCCCCTTTCCCTCCGGAATGAGACACAAGCCCGCACGCACCAGTGAATGGCCCGTGCCGGCCCGCACCGGCCTTCCATCGAAGAGCACGTCGCCGGCGGATGGTTGGTTGAGCCCGGCCAGCACGGACAGGAGCGTCGACTTGCCGGCGCCGTTCGGGCCGAGCACGGCCGTCACGGTCTCGCGCTCGATACGCAGGTCCACGCCGTGGAGGACCTCGACGCTCTCGTAGCAACAGCGGACACCCCGCGCCTCGAGCAACGGGGTCGCTGCCTCAGCCACCCTCCGCCTCCGCCTCCACCAGGCTGCCCAGATATGCGTCCGCCACGGCGGGGTTGCGTTGCACCTCGCCTGGGGTCCCCGAACACAGGATCGTGCCCTGCACGAGGACGAACACCGTGTCGCACACACTCATCACGAGCTCCATGTCGTGCTCCACGAGCAGGATCGCGAGCCCGTCCGCGCTCAACGAGCGCAGGATGGCACCGAAGCGGCCGGTCTCCTCCGGATTCTGGCCCGAAGCCGGCTCGTCGAGCAGCAGGGTCGTGGGATGGATGGCCAGCGCCCTCGCCAACTCCACCAGCCTTCCGGTGCCGGTGGGGAGCGTGTCGGCGCGGGCCGCGGCCACTTCCTCCAGGTGGACGCGCCGGAGAAGGCCGTCGGTCAACTCGTCGACCGATTCCTGCGGGGCGCCGAAGGGCCACCGGTTCCTTCGCCGTCCGACGGACGCCGCCACCCGCACGTTCTCGCGGACCGTCAGCGTGCCGAAGAGCTCGAGCCTCTGGAAGGTCCGGCCCAACCCGAACCGTGAGCGGCGATAAGAGGACACTCCCTTCATGTCCCTACCATTGAACGTCACCCGTCCCTGGCTCGGCCGGCGCATGCCCGTGATCACGTCGAAGAGCGTCGTCTTCCCCGCCCCGTTGGGCCCGATGAGCCCGGTGATGGATCCCTCCGGGACGTCGAGCGAAACGTCGCTGAGCGCGGCCAATCCCCCGAAGTTCACGCTGACGCCGCGCACCTCAAGCGCCATGGGACCCCGTCCCTGCGGTCGTGGAAGTCGGGCCGGGCATCCGGGCCAGGTCCGGCAGCACGAGTGGCGCATCCCTCGATGCCGGCCCAGCCGGACCGGTCGGGGCGAGCGCCGGCAACCCGAAGGCAGCCGGGGCGTCCCCGCGCCGGCGATCGATGGCGTACGGGACGATCGTGCAGAGGAGGACGACGGCAATCAGCGCCCAGGCGAACGGCCAGTTCGCGATGACCCCCGTCAAGCGAAGCACCCAGAGGAAGACGACGGCGAGGATCACGGAGACCAAGAGCGCCCGGCGCCGGACGACTGCGCCCCACGCCGGGCGCAAGCCCGAAGGGATGAGGCCGTTGGGCGAGGTCCCGACGCCGACCGCGCTCCCGCCTACCAGCACCGTCTGCAGCTGCGTGAGTGAGGGAAAGAAGTTCGTCAGCGTCGGGCCGCCGAGGAAGTAGCCCGTTCCGACTCCGGCCCCGACCGCACCGATGCCGGCGACGACCATGGTCAAGAGGACGGTGAGGCCGGTGAGAAACTGGTAGATGTCCGGCGCAGCGCTCCCCAGAGCCTCCCCATAGAGCGCGCCACCGACGCCGGCAATGGCGGCGGAGATCGCGAAGACCGCGATCGGCAGGAGTCGCGTGTTCATGCCGAGGGTGGCACAGGCCACGGGGCTGTCCTTGAACGCGAACAGCCGGCTCCCGAACTCGGAACGGCGCACGAGGACAACCAGGGCGGCCAGCAACGCGAAGACGACAGCCCCGACGATGAACTGCGCTTCCTTGTTCGAGAGGGCCAACCCACCTACGTGGAATGGGACGAAGTTGAGCGAGCCCGAGCCGAAGGGTGCGAACTGGTGCCCGAAGAGGTCGAAGGCGGGGAGGGGAAAGACCCAGGCATCCATGGCGGTCGCGAAGGCCGCGGTCGAGAGGGCGAAGTAGATCCCTGACAGCCTGAGGGCGGGGAGGGCCACCAGGACCCCGGCAATGGAACAGATGCCCGCCGCGGCGAGAAGCGACAGCGGATTGCCACCCAAATGGCCCACCACGACAGCGCCGATGCCGGCGAAGGTCATCTGGCAGAGGGAGAGGCGTCCGGCGTAGCCGACCACCGGGACCAATGAGAGGCCGACGATGGCCAAGCCCCACACCCGGTCGAGGCTGTAGAGGTCGGACTGGCCGACCACGGTCGCGACGATGACCGTGAAGAGGACCACCCCCAACCCGAAGATCGCGGTGCCACGCCAGGTCGGCACCAAGGCCAGCTCACGGCTGCGAAGCAGCCCGTGGCCGCGGAGCCGCGACTGGGGCAGCAGGAGGAGCGAGACGAACAGCACGATCGCCGGGACCGCCCCCTCGAAGCCCTGGATGTAGGAATTCTGCGGAAGGTAGGCCACGGAGTAGCTCACCGCGAGGCCCAGGATGATCGCGCCGACGAACGTCATGGGGATGCTGCGCAGCCGCCCGATGACCGCGGCCGCGTAGGCGTCGACGATCAGCAGAGTGAGCGCCGTGGCCGAGAGGGTCACGGTCGGTGCAACCAGGATGCCGGCCAGCGCGGCCAAGACGCAGCCCACGACCCACGCGGACCGGGCGCTCCGAACGCTGCTGGCCCCGTTCAACGTTGTCAAGGTCCGATCGTCGACCGACGCACGCATCGTGACGCCCACCCGCGTTCGGTAAAGCAGGAGGCGGAGGCCGAGGGCCACCGCCAGGGCAACCGCGAGAACGACCACATCGTTGTAGGAGATGCGGATGGCGCCGATCACGAGCGTGTCGCCGGCAAAGAGCGGGGGAAGGGCGCGGTACGTCTGAGGGTCCCAGATCCACTGCGCAATGCCGACCATGGACAGGGCCAGGGCGAGGGTGACGACGAGCTTCGCCGCTTCGGACGTGCCCTCCAAGCGCCGCATGACGCCGACTTCGAGCAAGATGCCCAGAATCGGCGCGAGGACGAAGAGGCAGACGGCGAACGAAATGAGTGTCGGCCATCCCCATCCGATGTGTATCTGCCAGTAGGCGTACGCGGCCATCATCCCGATCGCGCCGTGCGACCAATTGAAGATGCCGGTGGTGGCGTAGGTCAGCGTGAGGCCGCTGGCCGTGATCGCATAAATGCTGGCGGTGGCCAAGCCCCCGATGGTGAAGATGATGAAGTCATGCATCGAGTGGCTTCGGTTCCCTCCCCCACATCACCCGGCGACTAAATATTTTATTCAGGCTATAGGACCCGAGCTCGGCGTGTCATGTGCGCCAGCGCCGCCGCCGTGCCGGTGCGCGGCCAGTCCACCACCCCGGGGAGGCGAGGACAAAGCGGCCCGGCACACGACTGCGTGAACGGAGAGCCGGCACGCCAAATCCCTACGAAACTTCGTAACCCGTCGGCGACGATCACTGAGACCACGCGGCGGCAGTCAGAGCGCCCGTGGTCGCCCCGATCTTCGTGGCCATCCGGCGTTTTGCGCCTCGCTCTCGCCTGCGGTGGCGGGGGCACTTTGTATATAACATACTGGCGCCGCAGGTAGGCGACGCGGAGAAACAGTCACAGGGTGACGCCCCATGATGGCAAGACCCTGATTGAATGCTCGCTCGCACGAGCCGGGGAGGATTGATGATGTTGCAAACGGCTACGGGAGGGATCCGACGCAGGACGCTGGCGCTCGTGGCGGTGGCGTCATTGGTCGGCGCCCCGGTCGCTCTCGCCAGCACTTCGCCGTCCGGTGCGTCGGTGACGCCCAGCCGCAGCCTGGCGAGCTCGTCGCCCGCCACCAACGGCGAGTGGCCCGGCGTCGGCAAGATCTGCGAGTCCGGGGCGGGCGGTTCCTCCTCCGTCCGGGGCGTCGGGAGCAACACCATCCACATCGCCGTCTTCAACGACCAGTCCAACATGGTGGTACCCGGCCTCGAGAAGGAGTTCGTGCAATTCGCGAACGCCTTCGCCGATTGGTGCAACGCCTCGGGCGGCATCAACGGGCGCCACATTGAGATCGACAATCGTGATGCTGCCCTGTTCAACGCCGCGCAGGTGACCAGCGAGTCGTGCCAGACGGACTTCATGGCCATCGGGGGTGGAATGGCGCTCGACCAGCCCGCCGTCCCGGTCCGCGAGGGGTGCGGGCTGGGCCAGATCACGGGCTACACCGTCTCCGACGCAGCCGGGGGAGCCTCCCTGCAGGTGAACCCGAGCGGCATCAACCCCAAAGAGGTCACCGGCGGGTGGTTCGCCGCGCTGGCCAAGAAGTACCCCCAGGCCGTGAAGGACGCGGCCATGGGGGCGGAGAACAACCCCAGCGTCATTGAGCCCGAGAAGAAGTACGAGGACGCAGCCCAAGCCATGGGCTGGAGCGTCAAGACCTTTCAGAAGGTGCCGATCACGGTGACCGACTGGGCTCCCTACGTCCAGCAGATGGCCACCGGTGGGTATCAGGCGATCTGGCCGTCGGACGACGGGAACATGGCTCCTTACTTCCAGGCCATGGCCACGGACAACTACAACCCGGCCTTCGTCATCCTCGGAGTCCAGTTCTACGAAAAATCCACCGTTCAGGGCATGGCCGGGCTGCACCTGCCCGCGGTCTACGTCGAGACGTCCTGGTGGCCGCTCGAGATGGCCTCCCAGAACCCATCGACCGAGCAGCTGCTCCAGGTGATGCACAAGTACGCGAGTGGCGACACGGTCGACTTCGACGACGAGGAGGGCGCCGAGTCCTGGCTGCTGTGGGCCAAGGCTGCTTCAGCGTGCGGCGCCAACCTCACGGTGACGTGCGTGCTGAACGGGGCGGCGGCACAGAAGAACTGGTCGGCCGGCGGTATCGAGGCGCCGGTGGCCCAGCTGACCATGTCCAACGGGAACCCGCAGCCGTCGCCGTGCTTCGCGCTTCTTCAGGCCAAGCCGAGCGGGTTCGTCTACGACAAGGCGATCACGCGGCCCACCCAGTCCATCTGGAACTGCAACCCGAAGAACGTCGTCACTCTCACGCCCCAGCAGTTCGCCGCCCTGGGCGGCTAGCGCAGCTTCCAGTCGCCCGGCTTGCGCTGGGTGAACCTTTCCTGACCCTCACGCAGCGCGCGGGCAGACGTCCCAAGCTGCAAAAACACGTTGCCGAGGGCCAGCGCCTGGTCCGACGACAGGCTGCGCGCGGCCCACAGCGTCCTCAGCGTCGCTTGCACACTGACCGCCGGCGAAGCGGCGATCCGTCGCGCCAGCTCGTGGCTCGCCGGCAACAGCTCGTTCGCGGCAACGACCTCACTGACCAGGCCGGCCTCGCGGGCTGTGCGCGCCGACATGCGCTCATGGACGCCGGTCAGGCTCATGCGCACCAGGTCACCGAAGGCCATCCGATTCATCAGCAGTATGGGCTCGAAGGCGGCGGTCATCGCGTAGGTGACGTGCGGGTCGAAGAAGGTCGCGTGCTCCGCGGCAATGATCACGTCGCTCTCTCCGAGCAGGTAAAAGCCGCCGGCGCAGGCCATCCCGTTGACCGCTGCGATAACCGGCTTCCACAGCTCCTGGCTCTTGGGGCCTATTTTGCGGCCGGGGTCCTCGTAGGTGAACGGGTCGTACTCCGTGTCCGGAATATCGCCGCGGTCGATGCCGGTGCAGAAGGCTTTGTCCCCTGCACCCGTCAGCACCATGACCCGTACGCCGTCGTCGTCACGCGCCCATCGCCAGACCGATCGGAGCTCCTCTTGCATCACCTCGTTGAACGCGTTGTGCACCTCGGGCCTGTTCAAGGTGACCTGTGCCACGCCATCGCTGACCTCGCAGAGCACCGTGGTCAGGTCGGCAGGCATGGTCGACTCACTCATCGCAAGCTCCTCCGTTCCAGACTCGACACTGTGTTGGCGGCTTCCCTCCGGACCGGACGCGGAACGAGATGTCTGGCGACCGGGTTCGACCGAGCCGATCAGAACGTCTCGCTCACCTGCGTGACAGGGGCGATCGTGGTGTAGTTGGCCACGTCAGATGTAATCGCCGTCATCCCATCGGAGGTGAGTGCTGCTTGGAGGTCCTCCGCGGTGTTGAAGAAGAAGTGCACGGCGGCGACGTAGGGGCCGTCGATGCCACGGTCGATCTCCACTCGGTCGGGATGCCACGTATCCCGGCAGAGTGGCACGTGGGTCGAGCGGTAGTAATCGTGGTCGAACGTCGTTCCCTCGCCGCCGGGGTAGAAGACTGAGAATCGGACCATCGTGTGTGACTGCTTTCTCTCGCTGTTCAGTTGGAATCCTTCAGGAACGTCAATTCTCGTGACGCTGAACTAATTCCACCAGATAGTCGTCCGGGGCATTGACGAACGCAATTGTGGTCGGCCATCGGTCGAGGCGAATCGGTTCGAGCACGGACTTCGCGTCGGCGCCAACGGCGGCCGAGTGGAGGGCGACGCAGTCGTCCGTATTCACGTAGAGCTTCCACATCGACCCCATCCGGACCGGGCCGACGGAATGTAGCTGCTGGGCCAACTGCAGCTTGGAGCCCTTTTCCGGATGCTCGAGGATGGCCTCGTGGGCGTGCTCTATCTCGGTCCGGCTGGTGCAGGTCAGTCCGAGCCCTTCGAAGAACGAGATGGTGCGTTCGATGTCGGAGACGTTGATGCAGTATTGGCCTAGCCACGGTCCGGTCGTCGGGGCGTCGTCCGGCCAGGGGTCGCGCTCCACCAATTCCACCAGGTATCCGTCGGGATCACGCACGAAGCCGACGATCACTGGCCACCGGTCGAGACGTGAGGGCCGGGTGTCGACTGATGCCCCCTCGGCCACGGCTCGCGCAAAGACCGTCGCGACGTCGCGCGTGTTCACGTAGAGCTTCCAGAACGCGGTGCCCAGGTCAAACTGCTCAGTTTGTTCCTTCTGCTGCGCCAGCTGGAACCTCGAGCCGCCTGTGGGATTCTCCACGATCGCCTCCCACGCCTGCTCTATCTCAGTGCGGCTCGTGCAGGTGAGGCCGAGGGAGGTGTAGAAGGCGACGGAGCGTTCGAGGTCGGTGACGTTGAGGCAGTACTGCCCGAGCCAACTCTCCACTGCGTCCCTCCCGTCACCGTCGCCGTTTCAACTGATTCAATAATGTATATTATCTCCCCTCCGGCCGGGTCTCCCGAGGGTGGTCAACCGAAAGACCCGCACCGGCACAGGGATGATCCGACCGACCTCGCGTCGCGGTGCCCTGGAAGCACCCCGTTGATGTTTCGCTGTTTGCCTGAAGGAGGATCGCGTGGGGCTGTTGGACGAAAAGGTGGCCATCGTCACGGGAGCCGGACACGGAATAGGCCGGGCCCATGCACTCGAACTGGCCAAACATGGGGCGCGGGTCGTGGTGAACGACCTCGGTTCCAGTGTTCGTGGTGAAGGCAGCGGCCGCGACGCGGACTTGACCGTGGAGCTCATCGCGGACCGCGGCGGGATGGCGGTGGCCGACTACGGCGACGTGGCGGACCATGAACAGGCGGGCGCGCTGGTTCAGCGCGCCGTCGACGAATGGGGCCACCTCGATATCCTGGTCAACAACGCCGGTATTGTGCGCGACGGTGCGATTTGGAATCTCGACGCAGCCGACTTCGACGCTGTCATCCGCGTCCATCTGCGCGGGACCTGGTGCTGTTGTCATCATGCAGCCCGGCACTGGCGCGACCGCGCCAAGTCCGGCGATGACGTGCTCGGACGCGTGATCAACACCACCTCTGGCGCAGGACTCACCGGAAACTTCGGACAGACCGCCTATGCCGCCGCCAAGGCGGGGATCGTCGCCCTGACCCTGACCTTGGCTCAGGAGCTCGGTCCCTACGGAGTCACCGCCAACGTCGTCGGCCCGGCGGGCGCGACGAGGATCACGGGGACGATGCCGTCGGCTCCTCCGGTTGTGGAGCCCGATGAGATCCCCGAAGACGAGTGGCACGCCATGGACCCGGCCACCAGCTCGCCGCTGGTGGCGTGGCTGGCCAGCGATGAGTCGCAACTCGTCAACGGGCAAGTGTTCCGTGCGATCCACGACAAGGTGATTTGGATGCACGGCTGGCGCGAGGCTGCCGAGGTCTCCTCACAACAACAGCGGTGGGACGCAGTGAAGCTCGGCAAGCTCCTGGCCAGTGATGTGTTCCGCGTCAGCGACCCCAGGGCTCAGGTTCCTGTAAGACGACCATCGGGACTCCCTGGCTCTCTCCGAAGTTCGAAGGGTGTCCTGCCCTTGTTGCCAACCAGGGCTGGTGCCCGTCGGAATCGGCGATCCATCGGTAGGGTCTTGCTGACCGACTCGCTACGGTGACCGCATGACCGGACCTCTGGAGGGTGTACGCGTCGTCGAGTTAGGCGCATGGGTCGCAGGCCCGGGGGCGGGTGGCATCCTGGCTGACTGGGGTGCAGACGTTGTGAAGGTCGAGCCTCCCGAGGGTGATCCAGCCCGGAACTTCGGGCGGATGCTCGGAGGGGATCTGCCGGTAAACCCCGTGTTCGAACTCGACAACCGGGGCAAGCGTGGCGTCGTTCTCGACCTGTCGGAAGAGCGGGGACTTGACCTCGTGCATCAGCTCGTCGCTGAGGCGGACGTGTTTCTGACCAACCTCCGCCCTGCGGCGCTCAGGCGCGTGAGCCTGGGTCCCGACGAGACCTGCGGCCGACATAAGAGGCTGGTTTACGCCATCATCACCGGCTACGGGCTAGACGGACCTGAGGCCGACAAGGGGGCATACGACATTGCGGCCTATTGGGCACGGGCTGGCATCGCCCAGTCCCTGCGGCCACCGGGAGGACCTTTGCCCTTCCAGCGCGGTGGTATGGGTGACCACACGGCGGCGATGACCTGCGCCGCTATGACAAGCGCCGCGCTGGTCGAGCGGGCCCGAACCGGACGGGGCCAGCTGGTCTCGACCTCGTTGCTCCGTCAAGGCGTCTATACCATTGGCTTCGACGTCAACGTCGCATTGATGTGGGGTCGAACGTTGGGCATTGGCACCAGGGAGACCATGCACAGTCCCGTGCTCAACAACTACACCGCGAGTGACGGCCAGCGCGTTCTGGATCGTCGGGCTCGAAGGAGACCGACACTGGCCGGCTCTGGCCCGAGCGGTGGGACGCTCCGAGTGGATTACCGATCCACGATTCGCGGACGCGAGAAGCCGAGCCACCCATGCGGGAGAGCTCATCGGGTTGCTCGACGAGATCTTTCGCGACGCGCCCCCTTGAGGACTGGGCGGCGGCCTTCAGCCGGGAGCCCGAGCTTTTCTGGAGTCCGGTGAACAGTGTCGACGACGTCGTGGCCGACGAGCAGTTCCATGCCGCTCACTCGGTGGTCGACGTTCCCGATGAAAATGGCACGCTGCCCATGCTGGCGACGCCGGTTGATTTCGATGGAAGTCCTCCTACGCCTCGGTGGCGCGCACCGCTACTCGGTGAACACACCTACGACGTGTTGAACGAACTCGGTCTCGACGAAACCATGATTTCGCTGCTCGTGTCCGACGGTGTGGCCGTCGCCAGCGAAGCGATCGAATAGCGCGGAGTGGGGGAATGCCCCGAGCAGAGCGTGCCATTCTTCGATCCGACTGACGGAGCGCAAATCGTGTCCATCGGGGCGGATCGGTCCACTCAGTACGGCCCACCAGATGGTCGGAGCGATGGACAGCCGGTCGTGGTTCAGGTGGCGCCCATGGCACGTGAGATGTCAGTCCGACAGGATGCGCACGTGGGACTTGTTGAACTCTTCCGTCCGATGAATCACATCTTCATCGGTGAGTCGCGTGACCTCCGAGGCGATCCGAGGCATGCCAAGAGTTGTGGTCGGACGGCTCATGTCCAGATAGTCACGAATCCGATCCGCAAGCGCACAGAGGCTCGCCGAATCCTCTGAGCTCTCGCAAGCCGCGGCTGCCCTATCGAGGGTGTGAGCAGACTCGATGAGAAGATCCATGCCCGTATCGTTCGCTTCCATCATTGTTCAATGCGACGCAGGTTGGAGTAGCGGTGCGGGGAAGCCCACCACGTGACGTTGGGACCCATCGGAACTCTCGATCTGTCGCCGGAAGCGGAGCACTCACTCTAGGACTCAGCCAGGCGAAAGTACACCGTGGGATGTCCGTCGCGACGCCGTCCGCCGTCTGGGCTACGGCGGCCCGCCCCACGGCCGCGCCCGCTCCGTGCGGGCGGGACGGGGACGGGGTTGTGTCGGCCATCGCTGTCAAGGCATCATTGACAATATGCCGAAACGCTTCGAGGAGTGGGACAAGGACCTCACGCTGATCAAGGCGGCCGATCGAGAGTTGGGCATGGCCGAGCTAAATCTGCGGCATCAGGTAGCCGTCGCCCGGCGGCACGGGCATTCTTGGGCGGCCATCGGATTTGTCCTGGACATCACGAGACAGGCCGCACAGCAGAGATTTGGAACGGCGGGAGAAACGAGCGCCTGATGCGGCGATTGGTGGCCCCCGCCGCCGACCCGGTGGTCGGAGGGCGCGAAATCACGCGACCCTAGGCCACCTGTCCAGCGATGAGGCGGGCGCTTTCTAGCGACTCCGTGAAGGTGGTGTCGACCTCAAGGTCGTAGGCGACGCCTTCATGCACCCTGGTGGACTGCGAGGCAGCCCCTCCTACAACTCGGCCTCCGCGGGCGATCTCGCGCCTGCAGCAACCTCGGCCTCGCAGTGCACGCCGATCCACAACACAGAGAGGCCGTCGAGTCGTGCACGCAGCCGCGCCTGGGATTCAGCTCCGGAAAGGGATACATCGTCGTAGATGACTCGCGCACCGGCTCGAGCCATCGCCGCAATCCCCGTCATCCAGGCGGACGTGATTTCACGGAATCCTTAGCCGATCGTCACCTCGCCGTGTTCACCGAACAGCACGCCGGCGTCGGAGTCCATGAGCGAGGGTGGCAACGCCCGAAGAAGGTCGTCGATGCTCAGACTTATCCACGGTGTCGAGAGGATCGCCTTGAGGCAACGAGCGATTGTGGTTTTGCCGGCGCTCGACGAGCCGTTGAGGACGATGACCTGTGTCTTCACCTGACCACCTACCTCTCCGGCCTCGCTACGACGGAGACTCTACTGATGAGCATCTGCGCTGCCGATCCGGTTTTCGGGGATGGTTGGCTGTCGCTCAAGAAACGCCACTCGTTGGTCGAGGAGTGCCGCGCCCGGAGGCGGTTCCAGCTCTTGCGCCAGGGGCCTCCCCGGCCCGGCGCACAGGAGTCAACGCCGCCTGGCTGTGATTCCAGGACAGCGCGATCGCATGGTCATCGACTGCGTACGGCACTCCTAGCGCCTTCGCAAGATCCCATCAGTGGACGAGGAGGTCCCAAACGAATCCTCGGGACCTCCTCGGCTGTCATCTCGCGCGGCTCGATCCGATCGAATTGATGACTCCCAACCGGCGAGTGGCAACGGCGTAGCCGGACGGCGCCGGAAGTGGCTATTGCCACTCGACGCTCGCGACGTTGAGGGCGACGGAGAGCCCCTTCAGATGGAGTTCACGGCGGTTACGAATGTGGCAGTGGTCGGTGACCGATTCGATGACGGTTGCGGTCACGAGGATCTCTCCAGCGCCGGCGGCGGCACCGACACGTGCGGCTTCGTGGACTCCCTTGCCCAAGTAGTCATCGCCAAGGTCGACGGCTTCGGTGGCATGGACACCAATGCGCACCTCCGGAGCGAAGCCGTGCTCATGGCGGTGATCGGCCAGGGTGCGCTGGATCGCAATGGCGCACTCGACGGCGTCAAGGGAATCGGCGAACGATAAGAAGAACCCATCTCCTTCGTGGTTGATCTCCCGACCGTTGGCTGCGTGAAAACACTGACGCAGGGTACGGTCGTGCCACTCCAGCAGGACGCCCCACGCGTCATCACCGAGGACCTCGACGAGCCTGGTCGAGTCGACAATGTCTGTGAACATCAGCGTGCGGGTCGCCCGGCTCCGCCGGGCCGCTTGAAGCATTGAGCGCACACGCTCCGCCTCTCGGACTGCGCCGAGACGTTCGAACGCGCTCAGCGCCGCTTCGAGCTCCCCCGTGGCGTTGGACTCATGGCCACCAACTCGCAGCGCTGCGGCGATGAGAAGCCGAACTCGAGCCGCCTCGAATCGCACGTCGACCTCGCACCACAGCCGGCATGCCTCCCGCAGCGAGGGGATCGCAGCCTCTGTGTCGCCATGAGCCAACTGGATCTGGCCGCGCGCTTCGGCGACAGAGGCGAGGGCGGCAGGGGTGTGGAACGACTTCCCCCATGACTCCAGCTCGGCTAAAGCATCACCGGCACGGTCGACCTGACCGGCTGCCAAGGCGATCGTCACCGCCGCGGGTAGAACCGAGGCGCGGTCCTCTTGGTGGACGCCGACCATCTGGGCCAACGCGTCAGTGATGCTGGCTAGAGCAGCGTCAGGCTTGCCTTCGTCCAACAGCAGCAGCGCCAGTCCGGGCTGTGGCAGTCCGCCGAGCTCCTGGGCACGTCGAAAGGCGTCTCGGGCCCCTGCTCGATCACCCCTTCGTCGCCGGATCTCACCCAGCTCGGTCAGCGCCCATCCGGACGCGATCAGGTTGGCTGGCATCAACTCTTCGATGGCGTCGAGGGCGTCTCGCTCGGCGTCGTCAAGCTCCCCGCGAAGACGGCGGACCTCGGCGCGATGAAACCGACAAAGACCGGGAAATCCACTCAACGATTCTCGCTCGCACCAGCGCAACGAGGCGTCGGTCCACTCGCCGGCACGTCGCCAGTCGGCCATGTTGCGGTAGGCCCAAATCGCGCCGCAATAGACCATTCCGGTGGTGAAGGGGTTGCTGGCGGCACCTCCCATTGCCGCGGCCTCATCGACCAAGGCACGACCCGCGTCGACGTCGCCTCGAGCGATCAACACATGGCCCTCGTCGTGCAGGCCGAAAGCTTCTAAATCGATGTCACCCAGCCGACGGCCGATCGCGCTCGCCTCGCGGGCGTGGCCCAGAGCGGACCTGGAGTCCTCGTCGGTCCATTCGGCTCGGCCGAGGGCCCACTGCAGGTAGCCGTGGGCTAAGCATTCGGGCTCGTTTTCGAGCAAGCGGGAAGCACGACCCAACCATCCTGCGGCCTCAGAAAGGCTGTTGCGGACGAAGTGTTCAAGGCACAGCGACAATGCGGCTCGCGCCGCGAGGCCACGTTTGCCGACGCGTTCATAACGAGCCTCGGCCTGCTCCAGGGCGTCGATCATCGCGCTGTACTCACGTGCCCACCGTGCCGCCTCTGCCAGCAACTCGGCATCTTCCGGCGCGAGTGGCGAGCGCTTCTCGGCTGCCGTCAGCAGGTCGAACGCTCCACGCCAATCACGGCGCTCGTAAGCCGATCGAGCGTCGTTGAGCTCGTCGATTAGATCGCCCATGAAGCCCTCCGACTAAGACCCAGACTGTACAGCGCCCTTCACCGGTCCTGGATCCCGCTCACGCCTGGGGCCAATCACACTTGCACATTCCAATCCGCCGGAGGCCGGTCCTCGTGGGTGCCACCGGCTCGCTCACGCTGGGCACCTCATTGGCCCTGACCGAGAAACCGCGCTGAACTGCCGGTTGCCGACGAGGATCTCCTGGGGCCCAGAACGGTGCCGAGGTGGCACCTAGACCCGGTGTACCGGGACACCCGCTGACGCAGATTTGCCCTTGGCAGACGCCGAACTCCGACCAGTTCATGGTTTGCCGGCCACCGCTGCAACGAGGTCGACCATCTCCGCGGGTCCACCTGCGAGCTGACGGATGGACTCAGTGGTATGGGCGCGGGTCAGGATGTCTGCGGCCTGTTGTGCCGGGCCGAGCACGATCGGCCCGAAGCCCCAGGTCCCCTCGGGATCCGTTGGTACGACAGGCTCCATGTGGGCTATCGCCGCGGCCACCTCGATCCCGGTGCGGAGGAACTGAGGGTCCGCCAGTGACCCCAGGCCCAGTGCCCTACGGATCTGCGAGTGGTGGATCCAGCGCTCGAGGTACTCCCGAGCGATGGCCTGCCAGAACGGGGAACTGGAGTCCTGACTCGCGCCGAACAGGCCCACGGACTCTCCGGGCGCATCCGGATCGACGGACTCGTAGTACGCCGCCGTCCATTGACCGGTGAGGCGGAGCAGTTCGATCAGGAGAAGGGGGCTCATGAAGCGGGCGGTTGCCACCCATCTGTCGTTGAAGCCATCGAGGAGCGTGCGGAAGTCGGCTCCGGGAAGCTCTTCGGACATGTACACCAAGCCCTGGACCGAACCATCCCGCTGCCGGCTGAGGAGAGAGAAGTCGTCGCCCAGAACGTGTGTGGTGATGCCCTTCACAGGGTAGGCCGGACATTCAGTCGGCCGGATCCAATCGTCCGCCGAGAGACTGGCCAAAAGCTCCAGAAGGGCATCTCGCTCGGGCCGATACGTGTGGAGAACGACGGAGATGGAGGAGGAGTTGAGCATCACCGACATTGTGACTCACGCTTTGTTGCATAACCGACATCGTTCGGCGCTCGCAGCCATCCCTCCGATGTCGAACCAGCCTGAGGGGACACCTTGCCCGAGGGCTTCAGCCACCGACCCCACTATGGCGTGGCGCCCCATCCCGAACGGTGCTCGGTGGTGCTAGTCGTCCTAGACCCGAACTTCAATGCCGGTGATGCGTTTGAAATGGTTGCTAAGCGCCCGAGTCCCATGCTCCCAGCCGCCCGCAGAGGCTCGCCCGAGATGTGCCCGACGGTCGATCACAATCGCCAGCTCCAGCGCGCACCGTAGGGCCTCGTAAAAGCGAACGACATCGGGCTCGAGCACCGTGACTTGGTTGTACGACGATTCGATTCGGTTAGCGATGGAAATGCCGGCGGCGGCGACGCCCTCTCGGATTGGAGGGGGAATCCGCGCCGGCGCAGGCAGCAACGAAAAGCCGACTTTGGCAAAACCGACTTCGAGCGCTGGTTCGCCGATGACCGCGCGCTCCAGTCGACGACTCCGGTCAGCTCTCTGCCTCGCATCAGAACGTTGGCGGGCCACAAGTCGCCGTGGATGATCGAGGCACGCTGGGGTACGGGAGGCTGATGATCGAACAGCCATTTGCTCGCAGGACGTCCGCCGTTCTGAGAGGACGCGAGCCACTTTGCGATATAGGTGAGGTGACGATGCGCGCTCAATAGCGACGGATCAACGCCTCGGGACTCGGCGTGGGCCGAGACTGTTTCCGGACCGCATTCGTGCAGCCGAAGTGCCACCGATGCGATCGTCGCCGGCCATCGTGTTACCAACTTGGGGAGGGCGGCAGCAAAGCGAACCGCATCGTTCCCGCCCAAGGCCGGCCGACCTGGGCACAGCTGGGTGACCACGAACATGTCGCCCAATGCGGCACTTCGATCGTCGACAAGCAACACCTTGGGTGCGGGAAAGCCGCAGTCGGCTACGGCGTCTTGCACGGCTGCTTCGAGGCGGGGCTGTTCTGGCCTCGTCCATTTCGGTAGCAGCCGTATGACGAGAGGACCAGACCAGGGTGCCGGTACGTCACGAAGGGCGAACGTCCAGACCTCGGCCGTCATACCCTTCATCAACCGGCGAGGAGTGTCGAGGTATTCGATACCGTCGTCGTCCAGATGTGACCGCAGGCATAACAAGAGGGCGGAAGCGTCCATGCACTCGTTCCTTTGATCACCTGGTGCCGGGTGCACCTGGCGTCTGTCGGACGCTATCGCCTCGCGGCGCTGACGCATGGGCTCCCATAGGCCGTGTCACCGACCCGGAGGTCGCGCCAGTTAGGTCTATCCACCGGCCACAAAGGCCACGACGACGCAAGCGGCGTGCCGATCGAAGCTCGCACGCCGCCGGTCGTAGCCACGTTGGCTGTGATATGCCGTAGGTGGCGCAGCAGGAGATCGAATAGAGCCCCCGTCGCCAGCCGTTACACGCTACTGCTGGTTGGTTTTGGAGCTGGCGTCGGGCATCACCTTGATCTCCGTGGGGGCCTTAAGCCAGGGCTGCAGATCAGCGAGGAGCACGGATTCCGGCTGGGGGGCAAACCAACTGTCGCCCAGGCAGCTCTTCGGACGAGAAGAATCCCGAGGTCCGAAAGACCCTAAGCCATTGGGCTCAGTGCGGCTCCGCATAGTTCACCGAGCACCGAGCCGACCAGACAACGGGAACCTGACCGGAGCGAGCGAACAGAACACCGGGTAGGCGAGACACCACTCTTCCTACGAGCCGCGTCATTGTGCTATTAGATGTCGGGAATTGTCTTCCCTTCGATTGAGATAGGCATACGCAATCCTCATGGACTCCGAAAACTCAGCCCTCATGGATCGATTGAGGTGGCTCAAGCCAGATCAACTTGAGATTGGAAAAACTCAATTCGTCTTGAGCTTTGATTCCGAGATTAGCGACACCCTTGAATCGACTCCCGAGAAGTTCGTCATGATGAAGAGCGATTCGACGATCAGGCAGTCGCTCGCTCGGTTTCCCCGATCAGTTGAGAACATCGTCGAGTTGGGAATATATAAGGGCGGCAGTATTGCAATGTATGAGGAACTCTTCACGCCCAAACGCTTAATTGGCATCGACCTTCAGCGGGAACGGGTTACTGCATTAGACGAGTACCTGGAGCGCCGAGGTGCGAAGGATCGCGTTCGATTGCACTACGGCACGGCCCAGGGAGATATGAAGGCAATCAGGAAGATCGTCAACGAGGACCTTGCAGACGATCGTTGCCTCGATGTGGTTATCGACGATGCGTCTCACCAATACGAGCCCACGAAGCGATCACTCAGCCTCTTGCTCCCGCTTCTTCGTTCCGGTGGCATCTACATCATTGAAGATTGGGCCTGGGCGCATTGGAAGCCCCAGTATCGGCGGTACCGAAACCCCGAATATAACGTCGCCGACACGCCCCTTTCGAAGCTTGTTCTTGAAGCAGTTATGGTCTCAGGCACCAATCCCGAGGTCATTTCGGACGTCCTTGTCGATCGAGACCATGCCGTCTTTGTGCGAGGTTGGAAAGACATCCCAGAGCACGACTTCGAGATGAACCTTTACTTCACAACAGACCTGTGGCGCTTCAACTTTCGACACCGGGAATGGAAGAGAAATGCAGTCAGACGCTTGGCAGAAAAAATCGAACGGCGACTAACACGACGCTGAACGTCTTAGTGGGATCCTTCGTCCAAGGTCGATCCGAAGCGTCCCCGATCACCGCATAGATCGGGGACGATGATGCCGAAGGACACCACGATCTAACGAAGCAAAGTCACCGTTACTAGGGCCCGTGGGCCAGCCCCGACCATCTGGGCGGCTTGACCGGCTTGCGTCGAATCGAGTTCGGACGGCCGTGACTTTGCTGGGCGACTCTCCTAAACGTTGGTAGGATGTTTCGTTTCAAGAGTTGCTGGAGTTGCTGGAGTTGCTGGAGTTGCTGGAGTTGCTGGAGTTGGCGGAGTTTCCAGAGTTGCCGGACGTACCGGAGTTCCCGGAGTTGGTGTTGCAGGCCACCTCGGCGTATGGGCCTGCGCTCGTCTGAGTGTCCCGCACAGAGCCATCCGAGTTCGTGATGGTGCAGGTAATCGAACCACCGTGGCTGCCGTCGTTTTCAGCGGCGACGCTGACGATTCCCAACCCGAGGATTTCTGACCACGGAAGGCTTTGATTGTTCGCTTCGGACCAACGGCCATTGTGGTTCACGTCAATGTCAGCATTGTCTCTAGTGGTACTGGTCACCGAGATAGTGAAGTTGTTTGAGGACGAACCGGAGGCCGCCCCTCCGTACTTGGGTCGTGACACCATCGCCTCCGTAATCACGCCGACCACGAAGAGACCGGCGATGACGATGAGGACGACGTGCCACCATTTCAACTTCCGCTTGGGCACTTGGAGTGGTGGTTCAGTGGTCGTCGCCTGCTGCATGATCCTCCTTTCCTCCGCGACGATCTTACGTAGCACCGCGACTATGCGCTGCGGAAGTGACCATCCCAACCATTGGTCTTGCTTTTGAACGCGAAGCGTCGCCCCGTTTGGGATGGTTCGGACGCAGCCGTTCCGTTCACTCATCGGGAGCCGTGTCTGGACGGTGGCGCGCAGGTTGCGCTATCCCGACCATCACGACGGGCTTACGGGCCCGTGCGAGTTCGGCCGGTGGCCCTAGCTGGACCAGGATGACCTATGACTCCGGGACCCAGGCAGGTATGGAGGGTGTTTGAGTGATGGGTCATCGAAGGTGCTTGAATCCCTGAATCCCTTACTCGACTCCGGGGATCCCTCAGATCTCGTTCAAGAACGAGTCTCCTCTCTCAAGGCTACGACCGGCATCGCCTTCGTCCTCGGCACGCGTACCTCCGGTTGTGCGAGAGTGTTGTCACATTTCGCACCATGGCGTTACTGCTCGTACTTCTCACAGGAAGAGCACCCTCTGTCGTACGGACTCCACCAGACAACCAGTTCTCCATCCGGCGATGCGCGCCCAACGATCGCGAAATTCAGGTTGTATAAGTCGTGGCGTTGACAGAACCAGCCATGCCCATGTCTTCGCCGCAGTGGCCAGATCGCACCGGAGACCGTCGGCTCGGAATCGACGGTAGAGTGCCGGGCCGCTCCGTCCGTAGGCGATGAACCGGCTGAGTACCGCGCTGAAGCCCTGCCGTTCACGTCTGGCTATCACAGCATCCGTGCTCAAGACGTAGCGATGTCCTGAGAGCTGTAAGCGCCAGCACAGGTCGTAGTCCTCTCCGGTCATCAGGTCTTTCGCAAAGCCGCCCAGGTCCTCGAAGGCGCGCCGCCGAACAGCCAGGTTGCAACTCATGGCCGCCGGTAGGAAACCGAATTGACTCATGGCAGGCGGAGGGGCATAGGAGTGTGAGGAAGGCGTGGCCAGCCCATTGAGCGACCAGAAGTCAACCACGCCCCCGGAGGCGTCCGCTTCGGCCAAGGCTAAAGCGTGCGCTCTCAACCAGCCCGGTTGCACAACATCATCGGCATCACAAAAGGCCAGCAGTTCGCCCTGGGCCGCCTCGACACCCACATTTCGTGTGGCTCCCGCTCCTTTGGCCTTGGAAGCGTCCACGAGACGGACATTGTCGGAGCCGCTTGCCCATTCCTGCACCACCAACCTGCTCTCGTCGCTGGAGCCGTTGTCGGCAACGATCACTTCCCAGGGCTCGTGGCACTGCTGTTCGGACAAGGCCCGAAGCTGCTGCTCTAGCCACGGCATCCCATCGCGCACCGGGACGATGACGCTGATCACAGGTGACATATCCCATCAGAAGCGCCTGATATCAGCCTGAATTGCTTCTGAGAGTTGCCTGAATTTGTTGTTCGACTACCGACATGGCCCACGACGCCCTGAGCCATTACATATCGCCTCGCGACGGTGCTCAAGGTCGGATCCCCTCAAAGTTGAGAGGAGTGAAGATGGCGACCAAGGTCGAGTTCGAAGCAGCAGCTCCTCACGTGGTGAGCAAAGGCCACGACCTTCTCTATCAGTACGGACCGCCTCTCGGATACATCGCCACAGTCCGGGGAAACGGAGGCCTTAGATTCCATCCCTCCTGTCCGAACGTCGTCGAGGGACAATTGTGGGCCTCATTTCCTCCAGAACCCCAAAAGCGCGGATCTTCGCCACGATCTACATTGCGCTCTGCGCTAATGACGTGCATCACGAGTTCTTCGTGCGCGGCCAGGCCGAACGCATCCGGTCCCGACCGATGACCTGAAGACGGCGGTCATCTCGGCCGCACTTCCCGCCACCGTCGGTGCAGAGGAGGAGGGCCTAGTTCACCTCCAAATTGACCGAGTCCTACGTGCGACCTACGCCGACTGCAGCCAATGGTGGCCCTCGTATAGACGGTGGGCCGCCTTTCTTTGACCCGTAAGGCCCGTGATTCTGCTCTCCGAGAAGGGCCTGCCCCAGCACGCAGTTCCGGGAGTGATCTCGCGTTCTTGGATCACGGCGAAGTAATCACGCTTGAAGCGTCGTAATCGAAAATGGCGCTAGACGGGCATTGCAGTGGCAACCCGTTTAGACTTGCGGGTGGGGCGAGATCGGTGTGCAAAGACCCTTGGGAGTCCCGGGCGGAAAGAATGACGAGGTGCTCAAGGTCACAGAACCATTTGCGGTAACAGAGCCCTTTGCATGGCCCTGGAATCTGCCGGAGGAAGGTCGGGCCATCGGCCGGTGCACACGGCCCCAAAGCCTCCCGCAGCCGAACGAAACGCGTCGCCATGACTGACGCGGGGAGTCAGGATCGCGATCAGTGTCATCGTTCCCGTCAAGAACGGCCTACCTTGGCTGCACAGCCAGCTCCGGGCGCTCCTGTCCCAGCCGTGCTCTTCCCCGTGGGAGATTGTCGTCGCCGACAACGCTTCGACAGACGGTACGTTCAGAGTGGTCCAGGATTATGCGTGCAAGGATCCGCGGCTGCGCCTGGTGGACGCCTCCTCGGTTACAGGACCTGGGGCCACACGGAACTTTGGCGTGCGAGCTGCGCGCGGCGACATCGTCGCCTTCTGCGACGCGGACGACGTGGTGCACCCGGGTTGGGTCGAGAGCTGGCAGCGCGCGTTGTCCGATGCCGATGTGGCAGCTGGCAGGATGGACTCCTGGTCGCTCAACGGCCTTACGCCTCCGTGCCCCGACGCCCCCAGACCTCCGCCCCAGGGCCGTCAGTTCGGCTACCTCGAAGCCGCGGGGAGCGGGAACATGGCCGTGCGCCGCAACGTGTTCGAAGCCGTCGGCGGGTTCGACGAGGAGCTCCTCGTTGGCGAGGATACGGATCTGAGCTGGCGCCTCCAGCTGGCCGGCTACCGGTTCACATTCGGGGAAGGGGTCATCTCACGGCGCGAGCGGAGCGGGACCATCGCTTTGCTTATGCGATCAATCCAGTACGGACGCAGCGGACCCGTCCTCTACAAGCGCTATCGCAGCGAGGGCATGCGTGCCGAGCCGCTCGCCGCGCTCTGGGCGTGGGTATATGTGATCGTGACACTCCCCAGACTGGTCGACCCCCAATTCCGTCACGCCTGGGTCCGGGTCGCCGGGTGGCGCATCGGACGTTTAGTTGAGTCGTGCCGAAGCCTCGTCTTCTTTCCCTAGGGCCCGCCGTCCGGCACGCCGGCGCCGTGCGGACGTACCTCCCGCTCAGGACCTGAGAGGACGTTAGGGAGCAGTGGATTTGGCAGGTGAACTGCCCCCAAAATCAATGGTGGCTTCCATGGCTACCGACCGCTCCTCACCACCAGCGCCGACTATGGGCGTTTCTTGGCCCACGTTCTCCGGCTCGACGATGTGATGGGAACCGCTCTGGCGCATCGACGACGAGGTCGCCTGGAGTGGAGGTTGGGGTATCGAACTCGGCCCACCCCTGTACGGGGGCAATGGGGACTGAACGACGCTGCCAACAACTTTGTGATCGAGTGCCCTTCGACCGGCGACGGCGTCGTCGTCTTGACCGACGACTCCGAGGGCCGGTCCTACTATCGAGCCGTAGTTCAACGAGAGCTTCCCGGTGATCACGCGGCCCTCCGCGTGGAAGAAAACCAGACGTGGCTAGAACTGTTGACCTAGTTCGAACCCGGACCGTGCCAGTTCACCAGGGTCGTTTCGGGGACGCCGTCACGAAGACACGCAGCCCGGGGGCCGATCGATACCACCCGTCTCTGAGCGCAGGCGTCGCAAATGACCTGGACGTGATCGCCGTGGGGGCAATCCGGCCCCGCTGACAAGAGCGGAGTGGCCATCCGGCTGCCGCACTCCAGACACTGGCTGTTGTCGATGGCTCTGAGCACTGCTGGGTCAATGGTCATACCGAGACCGTACGGCCGGGGTGTGACGCAAGATTGGAGGGGGCTGCGCCGAGAGTCGTCCTAACCTGATGCCGTGAAGCTCGACAGCCAACAGATTGAGCTGGTCGGGCGGGGGCCTCTAATCGCCGCCCTAGTGACAATGGATCGGCCGGCTCGATCCGCATATGACGTGGGTTGCCCACGGTGACGTGGACCGAGCCACCATACGGAAGGAGCCGACCGTGTCCATACGCAATTCTGCCTCCCCGAACACGACGTGGGTAGGCCTCGATGTCCATCGGGACTCGATCACCTCTGCGGTACTCCGACCAGGCATTGAGGGCGCGACGGTGGACCGCTGGTTCCACGACGAGCCGAGCGTTCGACGCTTCGTCAAGTCTTTGGGCAACCCCAGATCGGTCCGACTTTGCTACGAGGCGGGCCCGACCGGGTATGGGCTGGCCCGCCTGCTCGAACGCCTTGGGGTCTCGACCGAGGTCATCGCCCCCTCCCTGATTCCGATCACTCCTGGTGCCAAGGTCAAGACCGACAAGCGCGACGCCCGCCGACTGGCCCAGCTCTACCGGGCTGGCGAACTGACCGCGGTGCACATCCCCAGCGACGTCGAAGAGGCCATCCGGGACATGGCCCGCGCCCGAGCGGACCTGGTCATCGACCGCACCCGTTGCCGGCACCGACTCTCCAAGTTCCTCTTGCGCCACGGGGAGGTCTTCCGAGAGGGAACGGCGTGGACGATGGCCCATGAGCGCTGGCTGATGAGCCGCCATTTCGACGATCGCGCACTCGAGCAGACCTACTCGCACTACCGCGCCATCGTCGCCGATCTCGACGCGCATCTCAGCGCCGTCGAGTCCGACCTCAAGTGCTACCTCGACCGTGGGCCCTTCGCCGATCCCGTCGCACGACTCTCGGCCTACCGGGGCGTCACCGAGCTCGGCGCCCTCACCCTCTCGGCCGAGGTCTGTGACTGGCGGCGTTTCCCCCGGGCGACCTCGCTCATGGGCTCTTGTGGGCTGGTTCCTTCTCAGTACTCGAGTGGGGAAAGCTCCACGTCGGGGGAGCATTACGAAGGCCGGCAACACCCACCTGCGGGCCCAACTCGTCGAGTCCGCCTGGTCCTATCAACACCGACCCCGCGTCGGCCGCGTGATCGAGAAACGTCAGCAGCGCTGCTCGCCCGACACCGTGGCCCGGGCCTGGCACGCCCAGCTCCACTTGTGCACCAAATTCCGACGGCTGGCCGAGCGCAAGAGCTCTCGCAACATCGTCGCCACCGCCATTGCCCGCGAACTCAGCGGGTTCTTGTGGGCCGAAATGGCCGCCTGAAAGAACCATGACCATCCAACTCGCCCCCTTCTCGGCCAGAAGATGAGCGAGGCCTTCACCATGCGCCGGGAGACCGCCGCGGCAGGGAAGATCCCCGAAAGAACTATGCAACCCTCCCAATCGGAGGAAGCGCTCCTAGTGAGGGGCACCGTCCTGCGCATCGCCGACCTGCGGTGAAAACCCGCGTACATCAGGGTGGCGGACAGCCGACGCACTCATTCCCGGCGCATGGTCAAGATCTCATTCGTCCGCCCCCGATCGACTCGGGGTGACGTAGCAGCCGTCCTCCCGACGTCAAGGCGGTGAATGAACCTTGACGTCGGGCCCCGCCGCCTGCCAGGAAGCTTCATCGCCGAACCCCTCGTTCGGCCGCCCGAACGGAACCTACGAGGACTTACTTGACATGCCGATCCACATCGTTCGGGACGGCATCCAGATCACAAGCCCACCCATTGCGAGACCGAGGCACAGACCTGGTGGCGTACATCGAACACCCGTAGGCGTAAGCACTGAATCAGGCCTTCAGAGCGAGACGAATCAACTCCGCCCGTCTGGTGGTGCGATCGGAAAGCGAGTTCGATCGGACTCGACTCCCCGGTGATCGGACGTCAGGCCTCCTTACGTTGTGAAGCCAGGGACTCCATCCATCTAGAAACCTGACCCGCGCAGAGGTACCCGCGTACACTCGGTGTGGCGAGCCCACAAGTAGGCGGCTTTTTTGTCGACCTCCTATGCCAACGGAACGAATGGCTTGAGTGTCGTGAGGAACCATTCAGTAATGATCATCAGAGGGGTCTGTTCGGAAGCAATCCGATAGGTCCGGGTAAGTAGATAATCGCCGACTTTCGCATATACATTCGACGGTCGAGAGGCGATGGATCTGTCTGGGTCGACGAGGTCCTCACGGGTGACAGCGATCCCCACCTCATCGAGTACCCGACCAATCGGGTCGCTGCTTGACTCAAGTCTGTGAGAGAACCTCGCCGGTAGGCGACTCGTGACGATGACGCTTTCCGCATACACGTACGGACAGCCAGATATGCGACCCCGAAGCGTGGCAGCTCGATGAAGCAAGGGCTGGCCCATTTCAACCCGCAAATCGTTTGAGGTATGCGCCCCGATCAGCTCGTGGCGATGTGCATGAGCCTCAATGCCTTCACCGACAAGCTGCTCCAAAAAGTTGGTCACGGTGCCGCTCGTCCTGTCAAGAGCCGCCTGTAGACCTGATGGATCGACCACTCGCACCATTGAATCGCAACTATCGGGACACCAACGGATTCTTGGACCCCGGTCTCATCGATCCGTCCGAGAGCGTCCGTCCACTCGTGATGCGTTGTCCCACTTCACCAAGCTGCGGCTGCGCAGCGGTTCCGGGCCAGGTCAAATGCGACCGTTATTGGCAGACGCTCACCGATGCTCGCTGGCACCAAGTTCGCCGGGGGCCGGGGCTCACTAGCTAGCTAGGCGGAGGGCAATGCGTGGGGTCACCATCTCGGCGCCAGCGAGATCGGATTCGGGAATGATTCGGACCTACGTCGAACCTCTCCGTCGGGCCTCTTCACCACCAGCCCGGACCACGTGGCGGCGGAAGAGTCTTCTTGCGCCAGACGTTGACCGGCTACGGTTGAAGGCTGGCCGTGACTGGCGCTTGGGTGGAGCACCACCGGGGAGCGGCCTGCGATGGAAGCCGCCGTGCGCCTGGGCGATGAGATCGACTCGTCCAAGGAGGCGCCGTGTCAGTTGCATCGCCGGAGCAAATCGCCTTTGAGTCTGCCATCGCCGTGGTGGCCAGGGTCGAGCCCAGGGTGGCGGAGGCCATCCGGGCCGAGCTGCACAGCCAGCGGCGCCAGCTCAAATTGATCGCCTCGGAGAACTACGCCTCACCGGCCGTCCTGCTGGCCATGGGCAACTGGCTATCCGACAAGTACGCCGAGGGGATCCCAGGGCGGCGGATGTACGCCGGCTGCGAGCAGGTCGACCAGATCGAGCGCATCGCCGCCGAGCACGCCACGTCCCTGTTCGGCGCGGCGCACGCCTACGTCCAGCCCCACTCGGGCATCGACGCCAACCTGGTGGCTTTCTGGGCGATTCTGGCCAAGCGGGTCGAGCGTCCCTTCCTGGACGACGCCTGCGCCGGCCACGTCAACGACCTTTCCGCGAACGCCTGGCAGCGGCTGCGCCGCCAGCTGGGGGCCCAGCGGATGATCGGCATGTCCCTCGACGCTGGGGGTCATCTCACCCACGGGTTCCGCCCCAACATCTCGGGCAAGATGTTCGACCAAGCCAGCTACGGAGTGGACCCCGTCACCGGCCTGCTCGACTACGAAGCCCTGCGGGCCCAGGTACGCGCAGTTCCGTCCCCTGATCCTCGTGGCCGGCTACTCCGCCTACCCTCGCAACCCCAACTTCGCCGTCCTGCGGGAGATCGCCGACGAGGTCGACGCCACCCTCATGGTCGACATGGCGCACTTCGCCGGACTGGTGGCCGGCAAGGTCCTCACCGGGGATCTCGACCCCGTTCCCCACGCCGACGTGGTGACCACCACCACCCACAAGTCCCTGCGGGGTCCTCGGGGCGGCATGGTCCTGACGACGGCCGAATACGCTGAGTTCGTCGACCGGGGCTGTCCGATGGTCCTGGGCGGACCTCTTGGCCACGTCATGGCGGCCAAGGCGGTGGCCCTGGCCGAGGCCCGCCAGCCGGCTTTCGCCGACTACGCCCGGGGCATCGTGACCAACGCCCGGGCCCTGGCCGAGGGGCTTTCCCGCCGGGGCGTTCGGCTGGTGACCGGTGGGACCGACAACCACATCGTCCTCATCGACGTGGCCGCCAGCTTTGGGCTGACCGGCCGACAGGCGGAGTCCGCACTCCTCGATGCGGGAGTAGTGACCAACCGCAACTCGATCCCGCTCGGACCCGAACGGCGCCTGGTACACCTCGGGTATCCGTCTCGGGACCCCGGCCCTGACCACCCTCGGTTTCGGGCCGGCCGAGATGGACGAGGTCGCCAACATCATCACCGCGGCGCTGTGGGCCACGTCGGCCACGGCGACAAAGTCCGGCTTGTCCCAGGCCCGCTATGTCATCGATCAGAAGGTCGCCGATGAGTGTCGCCAGCGCGGTGCCGACCTTCTCAGCCGCCAGCCGCTCTATCCGCAGGTACACCTCAGCTAGAACGACGCTGCGGACTCGGTGGTTGGAAACGCTTCGGCGGCACGGTTTTCACGCTGGTCCAAAAACGAACCATTTTGTCCAGCATCGGGTGACGCCCGACTCGGTGTTCGGGCATTTTGGCATCGCCCGTCCTAGCCTTTGTGCGATGAGCCTGTCAAAGAATATCGAGGGGTTCTTCGCACCACTCCGTGGTGCTTTCGTGGTGTTCGCTCGGAACCTCGATACCAACGAGGCCGCCGAGGTCAACGCCGATCAGGTTCTCCCTACTGAGAGTGCCGCTAAGACGTTCGTCCTCCTGCATTATGGGCGCTTGGTCGCTTCCGGCGAGTGTGATCCCACGAAGCGGGTGGTGGTCTCTGACGACTTCCGCTTTGGCGGCACAGGCGTCCTTCGTTACCTCTCCGTGGTCTGGCGCTTAGCCTTGATGACCTCGTCTGGCTGATGATCATCGTTTCCGACAATGTCGCAACGGCCATGGTATTGCTCGAAATGGGCGGTCCCGACGCCGTGATCGAGACGGCGACAGAACTCGGACTCACGACCGCTCGTCTCGCCAGTTCCGAGGAAATGTGGGCTGGTAAGCCTTATGGCACTTCGTTGGCCCCACCTCGCTGAGGCGTATGGACATCTCGATGAGGCGTGCAAACGGAAGCTATTTCGTCAGCACGATCTAATCGGTCTTCCTCGTCGTCTGCAACACGATGCCTATGCTGCCGACAACGAGGTGACGATGCCGGTTCGGGTGTTCAACAAGACCGGCGTCGGTCCCACGACCTTCATCGACTCGGGATTGTTCGAGACCGATTCGGGCCACTGGATTGCCGCCACAATGGCCTCTGATCTCCCCATTCGCACAAGTCGAGCTGGTGATCCCGTACCCGTCGCATTCGGCGAGGCGGGCTACGCCTTCTACCGAGCTTGGAAAAATGGGAAGTCCGAGAAAGCCAGAAGCACTTAGTAACGCACACTGCCTCAGTTCGGAGACATCACCCCTACCGAAGCCTCTGACGCTCCGAGGAGGACGTCAGGACCTAATCACTTTGAACCGCTGCTAGCGACCTGTGCTACTCGGCGAGTCAAGCTGTGTTTCAGGGACGCCTACGGATCGACCGTATGCCTCGGCTTCGGCCCGACCCTGCGAATCGCCACGGACATAGCGAAAGACCCGTCCGGCGAAGACGACGAAGGTTTCCTCTGCGGTGCGAAAGTCGCAATACCAGCCGCCGACCGGATCAAGCGAGCGACTCAGCGATCCCACGCGATCGACCAGGAGCCGATCTTCCACGGTGAACTCGATAAAAGTCCATGTAAGTGGCTGTCCAGCACTCACGTCTCCAACATCGCCTCTGCTGATCTTGCGAACTGTGAGGATCACCCCCTCAAACGGACTGCTCTTCAAGAGACTCTCTGCGATCAGATCACCAGAAGCACTCATGCAGGCATTGTGGCCGCCGGATGTGACTGAGGGTGGACGAGGGTCCGCCCGAATCGACCGTATCGCTACTGCTGTCGGCCAGGCCAGTCACAGGAGGTTTCCGTACTCGGAACCGAAGGTTTGACCAGCAAGGAATCCGACTCGACATCCGAGCGACAGCGGAGCCAGTCTGGAGTAGTGAGCAAGCCCCACGGCGCCGAGACAGTCGTGCGGGACTCAACCTTCACCGAAGCTTGGCCGATGAGAGACGCCATGGCTCTCGGCCGTTCCTTCAGCGAGGATGCCGAGTACCGCAACGGCCCCGCTGAACCCGTCAAGGGGGAGAAGCCATCATCGCCAACCTCGCCTCAATGATGGCCATAGGTGGCGAGGTCGATGCCGACATCATCCACATGGTGGCTGACGGCTCCATCGTGATGACCGAACGAGTTGATTACGTGAAGGTAGGCGGGAAGACGGCCGGCTTCAGATTGCCGTGTCTTCGAAGTCCACGATGGCGTCATCACCGCATGGCGGGACTACTTCGATTCCACCGAGTTCGGCTCGCAGTTGTCCACAACCTGATGCCGATTCGAAGTTCGGGACCGATACTGCTGCGGCAAGACTGCCCCAGCTCCGCTGCTCACTCTCAACTCTGGTCATCATGCCCAGTAGCGTGCTTTGTGGGGATGTCACCGTTTCTAGAGGCTCCGAGATCTGATTGGGAACGAACTCCTCGTATGCCTTCGGTCGCCGTACTTCCAAGGGATGACCACGGCAGGGTGCTCCTCGTCCAACTAGTAACACCGGCCTCTGGGCAACCATTGGTGGAGCGAGATCGAGCCCGATGAGTCACCACACGACGCCGCCCTCCGTGAAGCCGACGAGGAGGCCGGGGTCGAACTCGAGCTCGGTGCGATTCTGGCTGTGTTGGGCGGTCCCTGAGTACTCGGATCACCTATCCCAACGGTGACCAGACGTCGTACGTCTTCATTCTGAGATGCCAAGGTTGTCGGGGGGACCCATTAAGCTGGGCGGGTAGGGCCCGTCGGCACACTGGGGAATCTCCTAGGTACCTCGGAGCCGGTCGATCACCGGTGCGAAACCAGCAAGATCTCTAACGCTGAAGTAATATGGGAGAAGGCGCGCGTCGCCGTGGGCCGAACTGAGCCTTCGTCCGCCGGAGTCTTCCCGTCCCACTGGACTCACGCTCGCCGCGGCCAACGGCGCACGACGGCCGAGCTGATGCACCGCGCCGGCCACAAGTCAGGGTCCGTCGAAGGACCTTCTGCTTTACGCCATTGCGGCGCAGCTTGCCATCGACGGCGTCCCAACCGAACGGGGTCGAGCCGCTGCGTGCCCGGCCGCCCGCTTTTAGAAGAGCACCGAGGAGAAACTCGGGATTACGGCGGAGTCGAGGTCACGGCCCCGCAGACCGCGGGCGAGTGAGTCTGCGGCCCATTTCGACAGGCACTGCTGGCACACGTACAGAGGCTCGCCCGGCGCCAGATCGAAAATCTTCTGACCACCTGCTGGCCCGGTGCGCCCGGGCGAGCCGAGAGCAGGCCACACGTCAGAAACCAAAGCGAGCGGCTGGCGTGGCTGCTGAAGGACTGACCGGGGCATGTGCCAAGGGTTGGACGACCTTTTCCGTGTATACACATTCGTCCCACGTGTTTTCATTCCTTGCCACCGAGAGCTGTACTACGGGGCGCACATCCCACGAACCGGCGTACTGGGGCAGGTCAGACGTGGCGGTCTAGCGTCAACGGAGGGTGGCGGTCGTGAGGGTGACGACGAGCGGCCTCGTGACGACACCGCCGAAATCGCTCCGGATGAAGGACTCCATATCGTCGAGCAGGCCGACTCGGTCGGACTCCTCCATCATCTGAGTGCCGGAGTACGAGAGCATCAGGTTTCGGTAGTCCGAGGCGCTGTACGTCTGGTCCCAGTCGTATCGGCGGACGTCAACGCAGTCGAAACGACGATCTGCGTCCAGCACCGCTCGGATCCTCGGATCGACGCTTCCACGAGTGGGTGCGGGGGGTCCAGTGTGACCCTGTCCATGTCGTTCGTAGATCGGCTGGGCAGCGGCGAAGAAGCCCGCATCCTCGGGCGAGTCGACTTGGATCAAATCGACGATCGCCACGAGGCCGCCTGGTCGCAGGATCGCAGCGGGCCGATCTGTCTGCGCCTCTCGGGAGATCCAGTGGTAGGCGGTGGCGGAGAATACGGCGTCAGCCTCACCGGCCTGCGATCTCCATCACCTCGAAGTCACCGACGCCGACATCGTAGCCGATCCGAAGGGAGGTTCGAGCGCAACTTGGCGGCTGTCGCCGGACCGATCTCTATGGCGAGCACCGATGCTCCTCGGGCAAGGAGATCCTTCGTGGCTTGGCCCGTTCCCGGACCGACCTCCACGATTTCCGGCTGGGACGGCAGCATCTGAAAGAGCGCGTCGAAGAGGTCGGCGGGATAGGAAGGCCGCACCTTGTCGTAGATCTCCGGGGCTTCGTTGAACGAAAGTCTGATGTCGTCTGGTCGCCCCACCCTCACATTCTGGCTGAGGCCCGAACATCCCATGGTGTCGAAGTCCCCTGCCCACCGACCCGGCGTACGGGGACAGGGCTCGCCCCCAGGACTTGCAGGAGCTCGGCGATCCAGTCTGCATGCGTCTAAGCCTCCGGGAGGCGCCACACGCTGACGTGAAAGCTGCTCTCACTAGTGAACGGCGAGCGGTCCCACCACGCCCATCGATGTTCCAGCGTCATGCCGGCGATCCGAGCCATCAGGTCCAACTCAGAGGGCCAGACATATCGGAATGGTGCCGTGAACTCGCTGAAGGTGCCATCAGGGAGTCGGTTGAAGTGCCGAGAACGGGAGATCTGCTTATGGGTTCGGTCGATGTAGTCGTCGATGCCGATGTAGTCCTCCGTCAGCGTGAACGGGACTCCAAGATTGCCCGGTGGCAACTGGCGAAGGGCGGGCACGTAGGTCTCGATTACGAAGCGGCCGCCGGGGCGAAGATGTCGGGCAGCGTTTTCGAAGCATGCAACCTGTTCGTCCTGTGATGTCAGGTTCGTGATCGTGTTGAAGACCAGATACACGAGGGAGAAGTCGCCCTCCACGAATGTCACGGCCATGTCGCCTTCGACGGCCTTGATAGCAGTCGCTTCGGGCTTCGATCGCAGCACGGCGAGCATGTCGGCGGACAACTCGATCCCGGTGACCGGAACGCCCCGGGCCGCCAAGGGGACGGCAACCCGGCCCGTGCCAATAGCGAACTCCAGCGCCGCTCCACCGTCGGCCAACTCGACCAGGCAGTTGACGGTCGCTTCGAGAACGCCGTCGTCGCACATCACCGTCCCAGGTTGGTCATAGTTTCTGGCGATCTCGCCGACGAATCGGTTTTCGGGCACGCCCCAGCTTGGTCCGGCCTGAGTCAGCTTGCAACGTCCTCTGTCCCTGCCCACGATGTGCACGATGTGCCGGAGGGTGTCACCCATTCCCGGCGATCTGGGGCAGTTCAACTCGGAGCGATACCGCGCGGTTCTGTGCCCCAGAACCAGTCCCCTAGCGCGGCCGCCGGACTACGACGAGAGTTCAGCCCGGCGCGACCACCAGGCCTCGGCGGCGGTCATTGCGCTCTCGGCCTCGTGGATGCCGTCGCCCACGAGCCCTGCGGTGGCAGCCCAGTGCAGGGGTATAAGGGCTAGAGCCCCGGGAAGCCATCGGTGCTCGTCGCGAGTCAGCGGTTGCGGAGCCGTGCTTTCGTAGGCGTCGAGCAGTCCTCGCGGCTCGAGCAATGCGCCGCCCTGTGCGACGTGGTGCAGGCTGGCCGCGACGTCGTACAGCCGCTCCCTGACCCTCGCGAAATCCAGGTCGAAGGTGGCCCATGAGCCGTCTGACAGTTCTCCCGCGTTGCCCAATTTGTAGTCCCCATGAATCGGAGCGCATGGCAGTTCGACCTCCTTCCGGAGCTTGGAGAGCTCGCCAGTCAGTTGGCGCATCCGACGCACGACCGGCTCGCTGCCGGGTCCGAGCCTGCGGCGTGTGAAGCCGACCGAGTAACGCAGTTGGCCGAAGGTTCTGTGGTCGTCGAGGGGTTCGGGCGGACTGGGCTCCCAGACTGCTTTGAGCGCAGTGTGAACGCGTCCGAGCTCCTCGAACAGGCGGACGTAGGAGTCCTCCTCCGCCCGTGGCTGCACGTGATCGATGAACTCCTCAAGCTCAGCCCAACGATCAGCGACCCTCAGCAGGTCGCAGCCGGAAATCGGAATCGGCCGAGCGACGCGGACTTGCGTCCGCCCGAGCCGCTCCCGCAGGCGCCGCAGTCCCGCGACCCGCCCGCGGCGCACCCAGGGCCTATGAACCCGCAGGACAACCGGCGGCTCAGCGTCTATCCGCACGTTGAGGTTGAACCCACCGCCGATGTCTGCCCATCCGGCCCCGCGCGCGACGCGGTCGATCAGGGCCGAGACGGCCGGATCATCCGGGCTGGCTCTAGGTCCGAACCAGCGCGGCAAGGGAGGGGGAGAGGTCGAAGCTTCGATTCCGGTCATGGCAATGGCCCTCCAGCGCACCCGACGAAGGGTCCGCCGGCGAACCCATCCTCCTCGACGCGGGTCGATCGTGCCACGGATGTGGATAGTGGCACCCTTCCGGCGAACTGGGACAGTCCGATAGGTCGATATGCGCCCCACCGAGCCAGACTTCAGACATGCGCAAGCATGACCAAAGACAAGGCGAGAGGGGCCTCGATCCCTCGGATGTCGACAACACCTACGAAAGCAAATATCGGGTTGTCAGGTGGATCGGCAAAACACACGAAGCTCATCCCTCCTTTGGGCCTGTCATTTTCACGGTCGCAGCGGTCTACTTCCTGATCCAACTCATCGTGGCATGGGTCTTCATCCCCAGCTACAGCTTGGTTTCGAACTCGATCAGCGATCTGGGTGTAACCACTTGCGGCAGCTACGGCTCTCCGGCCATCTGTTCACCTCGTTGGTGGCTAATGGACTACGTCGGATTCCTCGTGCTCGGCCTGGTCATGGTGGTCGGATCTGCTCTGCTCTATCACGAGTTCACCGAGAGAGTCCCTCGGGAGCGGCGCGGCGGCGATGTTCGGTTTCAGTCTGATTGCATTAGGAGGACTCGGTTCGATCCTGGTGGGATTCTTCCCTGAGAACGAGAACCGGACGATGCATATCATCGGTGCGTTTCTCGCCATCGCGATTGGCAACGTTGCGATCCTTGTCCTTGGAGCCGTGCTCACTCTGCCGGAGTCAATGCGCCGCTCCATGCTGATGTTCAGCTCTTTGGCGCTGGCCGCGCTGTTGTGTTTCGCTTCCCACAGGTCTTTTGGGATTGGTCGTGGGACCATGGAGAGGATCGCGGCCTATCCGGTGACTATTTGGTTGATCACCTTCGGTCTTTACATCTGGCGCTTTAATCCGAAGAGATCCCATGACTGCAAATAGCACAGTGCGTCAGTGACGTCGGAGCGGACGTCCCTGGTCGCACTGACTCTGTCCACCTTCCGGTGTACTGGGGCAGCCCCTACCGCTCAAGAGCAGAGGGATTTAGCGTTCCCATGGAGCCAACCTCTGAGTGGAATCTGGGCTCCATGCTGAGGTTGGCGGTAATCCCGGTGGGGTATCCGAAACTTGTGCCGATGAGATCGACCATCGCTGGCGGACACCGTCCGCGAGCATAGTGACCGAATCGACGACACTCATGACATTGGTATCGAGCTCGATGTCGTAGCGGACACCACGGTGTACAGATGCGGCCTGCTTGCGAGCTATGCCTGGTGGCCGATCGCCCCGCCCCTGCTCTCTCATTGCCACGGTGTCCGGAGCGCAGTGCACGGCAACCCAGCACACCGGGAGATCGCCCAGAGCTTCGTCCCAGCGGCGCTGGTCCTCGCTGCCATCGAGCAAGACCTCGTCAAGGATCACGTCGATTCCGCTGGAGACGAGGCTGGCGACGGCTCGCTGAAATCCCGTGTACAGCCTCATGAATTCAGCCCCGCGCTGAATCTCTCCGTCGATGATCCGGATTCCACCCTGGTCGCCAACCATCTCGGCCGGCAATGTCCACATCAGCAGGTCGATACCCAAGAGGAGCCATGGACCGTCGAGGCTGGACTGGAGCTTCCGGGCCAGCGTCGTCTTTCCAGCGCTCGATCCGCCGTTGAAAGCCAGCAGATGCCCAAAGGGCATATCTCCGCCCATGACGTTCTGACGCTAGTGACAATGGATCGGCCGGCTCGATCCGCATATGACGTGGGTTGCCCACGGTGACGTGGACCGAGCCACCATACGGAAGGAGCCGACCGTGTCCATACGCAATTCTGCCTCCCCGAACACGACGTGGGTAGGCCTCGATGTCCATCGGGACTCGATCACCTCTGCGGTACTCCGACCAGGCATTGAGGGCGCGACGGTGGACCGCTGGTTCCACGACGAGCCGAGCGTTCGACGCTTCGTCAAGTCTTTGGGCAACCCCAGATCGGTCCGACTTTGCTACGAGGCGGGCCCGACCGGGTATGGGCTGGCCCGCCTGCTCGAACGCCTTGGGGTCTCGACCGAGGTCATCGCCCCCTCCCTGATTCCGATCACTCCTGGTGCCAAGGTCAAGACCGACAAGCGCGACGCCCGCCGACTGGCCCAGCTCTACCGGGCTGGCGAACTGACCGCGGTGCACATCCCCAGCGACGTCGAAGAGGCCATCCGGGACATGGCCCGCGCCCGAGCGGACCTGGTCATCGACCGCACCCGTTGCCGGCACCGACTCTCCAAGTTCCTCTTGCGCCACGGGGAGGTCTTCCGAGAGGGAACGGCGTGGACGATGGCCCATGAGCGCTGGCTGATGAGCCGCCATTTCGACGATCGCGCACTCGAGCAGACCTACTCGCACTACCGCGCCATCGTCGCCGATCTCGACGCGCATCTCAGCGCCGTCGAGTCCGACCTCAAGTGCTACCTCGACCGTGGGCCCTTCGCCGATCCCGTCGCACGACTCTCGGCCTACCGGGGCGTCACCGAGCTCGGCGCCCTCACCCTCTCGGCCGAGGTCTGTGACTGGCGGCGTTTCCCCCGGGCGACCTCGCTCATGGGCTTTTGTGGGCTGGTTCCTTCTGAGTACTCGAGTGGGGAAAGCACGCGTCGGGGGAGCATTACGAAGGCCGGCAACACCCACCTGCGGGCCCAACTCGTCGAGTCCGCCTGGTCCTATCAACACCGACCCCGCGTCGGCCGCGTGATCGAGAAACGTCAGCAGCGCTGCTCGCCCGACACCGTGGCCCGGGCCTGGCACGCCCAGCTCCACTTGTGCACCAAATTCCGACGGCTGGCCGAGCGCAAGAGCTCTCGCAACATCGTCGCCACCGCCATTGCCCGCGAACTCAGCGGGTTCTTGTGGGCCGAAATGGCCGCCTGAAAGAACCATGACCATCCAACTCGCCCCCTTCTCGGCCAGAAGATGAGCGAGGCCTTCACCATGCGCCGGGAGACCGCCGCGGCAGGGAAGATCCCCGAAAGAACTATGCAACCCTCCCAATCGGAGGAAGCGCTCCTAGTGAGGGGCACCGTCCTGCGCATCGCCGACCTGCGGTGAAAACCCGCGTACATCAGGGTGGCGGACAGCCGACGCACTCATTCCCGGCGCATGGTCAAGATCTCATTCGTCCGCCCCCGATCGACTCGGGGTGACGTAGCAGCCGTCCTCCCGACGTCAAGGCGGTGAATCGAACCTTGACGTCGGGCCCCGCCGCCTGCCAGGAAGCTTTCATCGCCGAACCCCTGGTTCGGCGCGCCCGAACGGAACCTACGAGGACTTACTTGACATGCCGATCCACATCAGTTCTCGGCAGAGAACCGCCCGCGCCTACGCCCCGGGACAGTCCGGGGCAGGTCCGGCGTAGCCTTCCCCTGTGACCAAAATGGCAGAGCGACTTCAAGCAGCTCAGATCAAAATCAATATCGCACGCGACGCCGTGCGAGAAGACGACGGAGCGTCGCCGGTGCTTGCGGCGGTGGTCAACGAGTTCGCCAACAAGGGGGAGAAGGCGGCTCAATTGCCGGATGAGCGCGTCGCCATCATTGAACTGGAGCAAGCAGGCGATAGTGCCAAGGTGGCGGTGGAGGCTGACCCGGGCGTGTCACCCGCTACCCGCGACGCCATCTTAGAAGCGCATCTCGCGATCTGCATCGCCAAGAGCAAACTCGATCTCTAACCCCGTAATGGATAGAGACAAACAGTCGAGTTGACGTCCTTCTCCCGGCGTTTTGGGGCACGTCCAATATCAATGAGGCGAGATGCTTATTGGCATGGCGTCGGAGGGGCAATCACGCGAGCACCGGCCAGCGAACACGGATTACAGAGGGCGTAGCCCTCTCCGTCACGCCGTTGCTCCCCCAAGGTCGCCTCGGATGTTTGAGCGAGTCATCCCTAACCTGGTTTAGCTTAGTACTTGACAATACATAGTACCTGGCTTAGTGTGAACGCATGCCCCCGACTCACGATCCTCAGCTCCTCAAAGGCGTCCTGTCGCTGTTGTTGCTGCGCCTGCTCGCCGACCGCGAGTCCTACGGGTACGAGGTCGTTCAGAGCCTGCATCAACTCGGATTATCCGATATCTCCGACGGCACGGTCTATCCCGCCCTCGCAAGGCTCGAACGCGAGTCCCGAGTCAGCGCCCGTCTGGTTTCGTCGAGTTCGGGTCCGGCCCGGAAGTACTACCGACCCACCAAGGCCGGTTATGCGGCACTCACCGATGGCGTGTCCTCCTGGCTCTCGCTTGCCGACGTGGTCACCCCGGTGTTGTCACGCCCTTACCCGCCCCAACCAGTTCAACCTACAAAGGAAGTGTGAAATGAGTGGAACCCTGATCTGGACAGACCGGCTCCGTATCGAGCGGGCTGTGTGGACTTTCAACAGCTACTTGCAGACTCTGCCAATGCGTTCCCAGGCCGCGAAGCGCCGCGAGCTGCGAGTCAACCTGCGGGCGGCCTCCGCCGACGTCGGCACCAAGGAAGCCTTGCGTCGGTTGGGCAACGTCCGCACGATGGCCGCCGATTACATCATTGCTGAGTACGGCGGACCGAGACCTTCCTGGTGGGCAGCAATCTGCGTCGCCTTACCGGCGTTCGTGCTCATGTTCTGGTTGTCAAATGCCCGAATCGACGCCTTCAAGGGGGGCGTAATCGCGGCCAATCCGCACGCCACTGGACTGTTCCACTGGCACGGTGTCGCCTATGTCTTCACCGATGCGACGTTCACCTTCGTCAACGGGAAGGCCACCGAGGTGGGCGGCACGTTGCTGCCGCTCGTCTACGTGTGCGTCTTTGGGCTGGCGATTCTCGTCGGACGGCTCTGGCGTGTCCTCCCGGCATCGCGCCGCCAGTTCGCGATTGGCTCCGACGGCAAGTAGTAACCCTGACAACCGGACAGTGGACTGTTCAGCTGCGATCGAAGATGTTGACCACCTAACGTCGGCAGACTTGTCCACACGCCCAAAAGTGCCGGTAGGTGGCACCCCTACCCGGTGAAATGGGACAGGCCCGGAGTTCCGATGCCCTTCACCCTTGGCTCTATCGGGCGCCCATCACATCTTGTAGCTGTGCGGTGTCCACGAACTGCTGGAAGCTCGTCAGTTTGCCGTCGCGAATCTTGAATACGTGGCAGACCTGCGCGTCCAAACTCTTGCCAGTGGCCTTGAAGGTACCCGTGTAGCGCCCTTCGACGACGACCGTGTCATCTGCATCGTAGAAGTCCTTTGGATGAACGACGAAGGTGCCATCAAAGTCTGCCCCGATCTTCACGAATAGGTTCTGCAGGACGGCGTCGGGTCCATGCCAAGGCTCGCCGCTCGGCTGGTACGGGTTCCCCTCTGCTTCGCTCCACTGCATGTTGGGGTCCATCATGCCGAGAAGAGTGGGAACGTCGCCCCGGCCGAAACAGTCGTACGCATCTCGGACCAATTGCACGTTGTTGCTCATTGTTCGGCCTCCTCTGGCTGTTGCTTCGCAACCCTAGAGGGGTTCTTCACTCTTTGCAATCGGGGTTTAGATGTGTCCCGATGTGCCAAATGATGTCTCCCCATCCCGGTGTTATGGGCGCTCACTGACTGCTCGGATCCGATGCCGCAGGTTCCAAAGATGAAGCCGCTCTATGTCGGAGGGTTAAACCGCGACCCACTCCTCACTGCGGCGCCACAGCTCAGCGGCCAGTTCGGGGGTGGCTGCCGCGTTGGGCTCCTTCACGGCGCAGTCGGTGTAGTAGCGCCCGGTGTCGTCGGCGACGTCCGGCGAGCTGGCGCAGTAGACGCTGGTGCGCGCTCCATCCTCGGGCGACTTCATGAAGCGGGTCATGACGAAGCGCATGGGCCGAGGGACGTTGCGCCAGATCTCCGAGGCGACCACGCCGGGGTGCAGGACATAGGTTTGGATGCCGCTCCCGGCGACACGTCGGGCCAGCTCCTGGCTGAACAGCACGTTGGCCAGCTTCGACACCTCATACTCGGGAAGCCCGGTCATCGAGCGGGTGGGACGGCGCACCGCGTCGAAGTCGATCCCTTTCGCCTGGTAGTGCGATTTGCTCGCCACGGTGACCACCCTCCGAGGCGCCCCGTCGCCCAGCGCGTCGAGAAGCCGGGTGGTGAGAAGGAAGTGGCCAACGTGGTTGGTGCCGAACGCCAGCTCGAAGCCGCTGGCGCTGAGACCACCCCGGGTTCCGGAAAGACCGGCGTTGTTGATGAGGACATCGAAGCGCGGCAGCCGCTTGGCGATGGCGTCGGCAGCGCCCCGCACGGAGTCGAGGTCGCCGAGGTCGATCGGCACCACCCCGAGGGCCGGGGTGCCCGCGCGAGCCAGTTCGTCGAGCACCGGGGCGGCTCGGGATTCAGAGCGGCACGCAAGGAGGAGCTTCGCTCCCCGGGCGGCGAGCGTCCGGGCGGTGGCCGCCCCGATGCCACTCGATGCGCCGGTGATGACCACGGTGGTGCCATCCAGGTCCGCCATAGCGCCACCCCTTTCCTCGATTACTTGCCGCAACAGAGGATATGAGCGGATGAGAGCAGACGCATGGGAATGCCGGATACCGCATGAGCAGCAACCCTGAATCGCCTGCCCCTATGGTGCCGGAACTGTGCGGCCCGAACTCTCGCAAGATCACGCCGGATCGGGCAAAATGCGCTCGTGTATCCCGATCGAGACCTCGCGTCCGATGCGAGGGGCCGACACTGCGGACTCAACGCCTCGTGTTGCGGCGTTGGCGCGCCGAAGACCTAGCACCCTTTGCCGAACTCAACGCCGATCCCGACGTAATGGCGCACATGCAGAAGACCATGAGCCGAGAGGAGAGCGACGCATTCGTGGCGCGCATCGAGGAGGAGTTCGACGACTGCGGTTTCGGTCTGTGGGCCGTAGAGGTGCCGAACCACTCGCCGTTCATTGGCTTTGTCGGGTTGCACCGAGTGCCGTTTGACGCTCCCTTCACGCCTGCGGTCGAAGTCGGATGGCGCCTAGCCCGCGAGCACTGGGGCTACGGATTCGTGACCGAGGCGGCTCGTAGTGCGGTTCGCTACGGACTCAAAGAGGTCGGTCTTGACGAGATCGTTTCCTTCACCAACCCAGACAACGTCCGGTCGTGGAAGGTAATGGAACGCCTCGGCATGATTCGCGATCCGTCGTCGGACTTCGAGCACCCCAACGTTCCAACGGGACACTGGCTCCGTCCCCATATCTTCTACAGATTTCCGCCTGCGGCCCCGTCGCCGTAGCGCCCGATCTGCCGATCGGGGTGGTGTAATCCGTTCCGGGATCGGGCACCATTCGATGATGCCGATGCGCTTACGGTCCGGTGCTCGCCGCGCATGGCGGTGGCTCTGGGCCCCGGCCACTTCCGCGCGCACGCTTACGTGGACCTACGAGTGTCCCGTCTGCGGCCGCGGAGTCGAGATCGTTGGAACCGGCGACTTCTATCCGACTGCAGCGAGCGCCTCCGAGGTCGCATCGCTTTGCCGCCGGCAAAACGGCACGACCCACGCCGCGGACGTGACCGGAATCGCGTCACCACTTCCGAATAGCGAGCGGGAACGCCATAACTGCCGATCGGCGCCCGTCGAAGACAGGCAGATCCGAGCAGAACGAGCGCCCCATAACGCGAGCGAAACGGGCGCTGAGGTATCCCCGATGGTGCCTGATTGAGACTTTGAGCAGACCCTGCGGTTGATCCGTAGCGTTTAGAGGTCCTGACGGGCCGGCTCTCTTTGTGCCTGCCGCCGGCTAGTCCGGCTGGCTTTCTTTCGAAGTGCCTCCCGTCTGGATCTCGCCGCGATGTGGCTCAAAAGAGGAGTGTGCACCAGATCCGAATCAGGAGTGCCCTCGCGGTTGCCATCAACCGACAAGGAGGTGCTCATGACAGTGATCATCGGGGTCGATCCCCACAAGCAGAGCCACACAGCGGTGGCCATCTGCGGTGAGGAACGCGAAGTGGCCAAGGTCACGGTCCGGGCCACGTGCCAGCAGACGGCCAAGCTGCTGGCCTGGGCCGAGCCCTTCGAGGAGCGCACCTGGGCCATCGAGTCCGCCGGTGGCTCGGCTACCTGTTGGCCCAGCAGCTCGTCGATGCGGGCGAGCACGTTCTCGACGTCCCGCCGACCTTGGCCTCGAGGGTCCGGGTGCTCGGCACGGGCCGTTCGGAGAAGAACGATCCCAACGACGCCTTCTCGGTCGCCATCGCCGCCTTGCGTTCGGGTCTCGCGCGGGTCGAGCAGGCCGACCACACCGAGATCATGCGGCTGCTGGCCAAGCGCAACCACGATCTGGGCCGGATGCGAGCCCAGCTGATCTGCCGGCTCCACAACGCCCTGGCCGACCTCTCACCGGGCGGAATTGCCAAGGAACTCTACGTTTCTGACGCCGATCGGCTCCTCGAGAGCTTTCGAGCCGGCCACCCCGATCGAGCACATGCGCCACCAGCTCGCCCTCGAGCTCGTCGATGATGTACGCCGACTCGACGAGCAGATCAAAGAGTCGCACCGTCGCATCCGCACCGCCGTCCGGGCATCGAAGACCTCGCTCACCGATCTCTTCGGTGTCGGCCCGATTCTCGCCTGCTCGCTGATCGGTTACACCGGCGACGTCCGCGCTTCGCCAACCGGGACTCCTTCGCCGCCTATGCGGGCATCGCTCCGATCGAGCACTCCTCAGGCGGTCGGGTGTTTCACCGGCTCTCACGGCGGGGTAATCGTAGCTCAACAACGCCATCCACATGGCGGCATCTCCCAGATCCGCCAGCCCCACTCCGAGGGTCGGGCCTACTTCGATCGCAAGGTTGCCGAGGGCAAGACCAAGCGAGAGGCCCTTCGCTCGCTCAAGCGCCACGTCTCCAACGCCGTCTACCGCCAGCTGGTCCTCGATGCCGAAAGGGGTCCGGGAGGACACTAGGAAACGACTCATAGCCTGCGTGGTCGGCTCTGCATCCTGAAGGCCGGCTCTTTGGCGAAGTCACTCCCGGACCACACAAAGCCTACGCATCTGCGCCGTCTCGTGACGGGTCGATTCGTCGCGCCCTGAGCCTGAAATTGGGGTCTTGACTCAAAGAGGATTCGATAGGGGCACCCCGAGCCGGTGATCGGGGACAGGTTGATTCGGAGCTCCGTGGCCCGACGGTTCGCATCGACCTATGAGCTCTTCGCTATGACGATCAACTCTCGCTCACCCGGACCCGACGGTCGCCTATCCCAATCACCAAAGACATCTTCGACCGAGAATCCCGATACGGCGAGGGATTGTCTGAGCAACTCTTCGCTGCGGAATCGAAGGGCGAAGGGTGAGACCAGCTCCTCGCTACTCTCTAAGAGACGCCGATGGCCGACCGCGTACACGACATCGCCGTCCACGTGTGTGACCTCGGTCCAGGACTCGATTGGACCGTAAGGGGTGTCCAGGATGATCCGCTTGCGAGCGGTCCAGCGTTTCCACTCCTGCGCTCGCGGGTCGCGGGTCTCGAAAGCCAAGTATCCCCCCGGCCTGAGGGCTTCGTTCACCCCGGCCAAGGACTCCAGCCAATCGGCATCGGCCAAGATGAACTGGGCTACGTGGCCGCTCATGATGGCCAGGTCCGCGCCGGGTGTTCCCAGTTGTCCAGCATCCCCCTGGACCCACTGGACACTCTCCGCTCCGGGCTTTTGTCGGGCCACCTCCAGCATTACAGGAGAAGGATCTACCCCGATCATTCGATATCCCCTACTCGCGAACTCAAGAGTAATGATGCCCGTACCGCACCCAAGGTCGATGACCGTCTCAGCGCTGACCTTTTCAGCAACGTTGAGATAGAAGTCGGGCTGTGTTCCAGGCTCGTATGAGTTCATTGCGTCAAAGATCGCCACATGGCGCCGATCGGTAAACTCGGGACTAGGCATGGCTCAAGTTTGGCTACCGAACTCAAAGGAGGAGTGCCCTTCGTGGCCCCGACCCGGCAGGGGGGGGAGGGGGGGGGGGAGAAGGGGAGGAGGAAAGGGGGGGGGGGGGGGGGAGGGGGAGGGGAGGGGGAGGGGGAGGGGAGGAGGGAGGAGGAAAGGGGAAAGGGAGGAAAAAGAAAGCAGAGGGGGGAGAGATAAACCCAGAGTGGACTGGGACCGAGCCGGTTATTGCCATTTGAGCGACGAGACAAAGGCGGCCTGCTCGGTAGTCTCTACGGCCTGTGAGCAGTAGTTGGCCCTGACCCACGCCACTGCGGCTTGCGGCGGCTCTCCTCCGAGCACGGCCAGGCAGGCCAAGGCGGTTCCGGTACGACCATGACCGCCAACACAGCCAATCTCGACGTGCTGACCCGCCGAGCCCGCTCCTGCACTGCCTGAGCGCCAGAAGTACAGGACCGACATCGTCGGGAACGCCGAAGTCCGGCCAATCGAGGTGGTTGAAGCCCCATGGTGGCTGCCATTGCCGATCGAGATAGAGGCCGTAGTCAGGTGGCCGTTGACGCCCGTAGGGGTTGGCGGGGTCGAATGATGCGGCGATGACCACGATGCCGTCGGGAAATACGACGGTGTCAAGGTGCCGGTGCACCTCAAAGCGTTGATGGTCATGGGCCTCGTCTTGGCATTTCGGCGGTTCAGAGTCCTTGTCCCAATGCAGTGCGCACTGAGCGCAGAAGAGAATCGACCTCTGATCGACCACGTTGAGACCCTAGAAGGTCGCACCCGTCCCGGTGCACTGGGGCACGGCTGGGCCAAAAGGCCCATTTGGATCGGAAGTAAGCATTAGCCCTTACCTCAGGAAGGTAGAAACCGATACTCACCGTGGGAAGTGTCACACCCCAGCCGCACAGGCCATCGTCCGGATCAAGACGTTCTTTACCTTCTTCTTCATCCCGCTCATACCTCTCGGCGCAAAGTACCGATCCACATGCACCATGTGCGGCACAGTGGTCAACCTTACGAAGGAGCAGGCAGAGACAGGCGTGCAGCAGGCGCAGGCACAGCGGGCCAATGCACCGGCTCAGGCACAGCAGACACAGACAGATGCGCAGCAAGTGCTCACCCCCGCGCCCGAGCCCGCAACGAACACGACGGCGACCTTGCCGCCACAAGAGGGTCCTCCCTCTTATCCGGGGGCCTGAGTATCAGCGCCCATCCGAGGGTGACGCCCTCGCCTTCTAGCGAGACCTCGGTGGCCGCTCGTACGCGAAAGCTCGCTCTTGTGACAACGACGCTCGAAGTTGTGCATCCGTTGTCCCGCAGGTGGATCATCATGGCGCGAACGTTCTTGGCGGCGTGTTCAAGATTGAGGGACTGGGCGGTGATCGGCGGCATATCAGTTCGCATTAGGCGACTTTCCTTCGCGTTTATATTTGTCGCACTGGTGGCTGGCTGGATCGTCTCGGCTCAAGAAAAGGCGTCTGCGTCAAATGGCCTTTCGTCAGTTGTGCTGTCGCAGACACTCCCGGGATTGGTCGCAGCTCCACCGGGAATAAGAAACGGACCGGTCACCCAGTCCAGCCTCAGCCTCGTGACCGGCGGAAGCAACCAAACCGCGCTGTCACAGTTTGGCCAACAGTTGGCCAGCGGCGACGTCAGTGGCTCGTCCGCACGTGGACGCATCAACCCCCGAACGGTGACGCAGTGGAAATAGCCGCGTTTCAGTTCCAGGACCAGACCGAAGCCACGTCTTTCTTGGACGGCGAACAGGGCTCGCTTTCACAACAAGGGGTCATCTCTAGTCTTGCCATTCCGAGCATCCCTGGTGCAGTCGGTTACATCCTGCACGGATCGGCATCGGGCACTCCTTACACGGAGTACATGAACGCCTTCCGAAAGGCGAATGTCGATCTCACCGTGACTCTCGTCACCGTGTCGGGTGACCTGACTGCAAGTGACGCAACACAACTGGCGACACAGCAGTGGAACAACGTGCCGACGCCGACGGATTGGACTCCGATTATTCGGCTTGCGAACTTTGTTGGAGGTGTACTGGTCACTTTGATCATCGTTCTCCTCGGCGGGCGCGGCGCTACCCGGCGGTCTTTACAGCTCGACCAATCAATAGGGGCATCGACGCTTGGGGTCCTCCATTGGCGTCCCAGGGGCAGCGACCGTGAACGCGCACTCGCAACCATCGTCTGAGCCAGAGCCAGCGATTCCTCGCTGGACACGGGACAGCGCGTGCTACGCGGTTGGCGAAATCGGTCCGGACCCTCGTCGGACGTTGTTCTTTATCCTCTGTGGCGTCGTGGGATTAGCGTTTCTCGCCTTTGTGGTGTATTCGCTGATCCTGTTTCCTGGTGTTTTTCTTATCTGGGCGGTGTACGTGGCGGTGGAAAGAAGTACAGGCGTAGTCGTAACGGACCGGGGGGTGGCGATACTTGCTCGGAGCGAGTTCAATGGTCGCCCAAGGAAGTTTGTGGCTTTGCTTCCTGCGGAAATCCTGACCGATCCGACGGTACAGCGATCTGGTAGGTACATCCAGTTGCCGACCTATCGGCTATGGCTCCGCAAGAAGGAATACGACCTTCTGACCTCCGTGCAACCTGGAGTCCAGATGGCCACACGTGTTCACACACTCGCTCCGCCTCCTGAGGCAGTTCTGACCCCACCTCCACTGCGCTCTGCCTCCTCACCGCAGACGAGCGTGTCGACGCCCGAGAGTCAGCCCAGTAATAGCTACTGGGCTCGTCAGACCGGCCGGTCGGCTCCCAGTTCCGGTCTGGGGGACAATGGGCAATCGACCGGATTGAGCCAGTAGCTCCCTACGAGTCAGGCAGAAACCCAGTCATCTTCGGGTGTCCGCCAGAATGGCGGTCGTACCGGCCCCACTCACCATCTGCGGGGTTCGTCCGGCGGGTTTGGGGCGAGGTCGTAGACCCAGTTGATGCCGTCGTCCATCGTGACCAGTTTGGTCAGCCGTGCCGACGGCGACGCCCGGTTGAAGTCGGGCTTTACCGCCGACTGGCTTTGGCTCCCGGGCGGGATGCCGCGCTTGTCGTCGGCCCATTCTCGAAAATGCAGCGGCCAATGGTCGAGGATCGCCATCACCCTGAGCACCCAATCGGGTCCGTCGTCGATCGTCGCGACGTGGCGGGCGTTATCGAACTCGACCCGGGTGTTCCCAGGCGCCCCGGTGTAGCTCAGTAGGCAGACGTGGAGTGCCATCCCGGACGCGACCGGCAGGCGTACCAGGTTCGTGACGCTTTCGAGACCCGCCTCGTTGAAGTGCCTCAGTTCAGGCTCGGGGTGCACGACGTGCAGCAGTCGGGACCAACCTGGGTGGAACTCCGCGATCGTGCTCCACTCCGAAGGACGCCTGGACGTGCCGGGGAAGCCCCAGGCCTCAGCCGTCTCGTGGTCGGGAGCGGTCAGGTGCGTTGTACCGTCTTTGTGGATGCTGATGTGGATTCCCGCCATCCCGCGCTGCCCAATGTAGATTTCGCGGTTTTTCGTGCGCAGGTAGTAGGTCGGAGCGACACGTCCGTCGTCCGGTGAGAAGGCCTGCCACGTATCGACCCTCGGACCTCAAGACGAAAGGCAGACTCGACGGCACAGTCATCACCGTGCCTCCAAACTCCCGCAGCCCCGTCAGTCCGTCTAGATGTTCGTGGCACGACCACACTCGCCACCACTGGTCGCCCCTGGGCGAGAACCACCGCCCCGTCCACGACGGCGTCTCGCGGCAGTGAGTCGCTTGGAGATTGTGGTCGTAGACCATGCGCCAGCACCGGTTCGTCTCGGCCATGAACCCAGGACAGGGGTCGCCGGGGTGAGGCATCACCCCACAATCCTGTCAGCGTGGTGTATCCCTGAACACGCAGGCGAACGGAGACAGTCGTTTGCGCTTTCAGCCCCGGTAGCGGTTGAGAATCTGAGAACGGCGTTGAATGCCAAACGTCATGACTCCGATTGCGACCACGGAAGCGACACCGGCCTGCCACATAAGTCCCGCCGTGAACAATGCACCCGCAGCCGCGGCGAGCGCGGCCCCGATGAAGATTGCGATTACGCTTATTCGATACTCCCAACCGCCGTGGCTCCGCGCAGCGATAAAGACGGGGTCGTTCCGCTGGTTGCGTGTCGCAGGTATGAGTCCATAGCGCCAGATCGCATAGATGACGAACGCAGATGCGAGAATCCCGAGGATCGATAGAACTGTTGCGACCGCCGACAAGCTCTGAAATTGCCCCCGCAACTCATAGATCAACGTGAGTTGCGCCTAGCTCCGTGGTTCCGCACGGTGGCACCCCGTCCCGGCGGAAGGGGGCAGTCTGGCTGTCTACTCTGGACCACGGTCGTGGGTACTGAATGGGCCTCGACCAACGACCCGTGCGCTTCCATCCGCACTAAACGTGACGTCACCCCAAGCGCACTGACCCGCTCGTTCTCCCTCCAACAACTCGACCTTCAGAGTCAAGCTCTGCCTCGATCCTGTTCGGACCATCCTTCCCGCATCTAGGAGGATCGCCCAAGTTGGTGATTCGAGATCGGTGATCGTCACCTGCATTTCAGCTCCGTTACCGCGTCGGGTGGGCTGAACCTTTGGCCACCTATTCCAGTACTCCCGACATACTGTTCCTTCACGGCGAGAACCTCGGCCTATCCATACCGAATTATGCCTCGCTCCGCACGGCCCGAATGCCCCGCCGCCGGGCGATATGGCACAGTGAGTTCTGGTCAGATGGCAAATTGTCAGCGTGGACGGAATCTGGCCGTTTGTCCTGACGGGCGTAGTTGTGGTCGGTCTTGGCGTCGTAGTGATCCAACAACTGCGCACAGACAAGCGGACGAGTCGATCAAGAATCGGTTCTTGCGGACCCTGTGGTGATGACCTTTCCTGGGGTCCGAGTACAGCTCAACCCCGGATCGTGAGGATCGAGTTTTCTCAAGGGAGGCTCGGATCTGACAGTCCGAACCAGATCCTTCGATTTCGGGCTTGCCCCGCCATTTCGGGGTGCCTTCAGGTATTACTTCAATGCCAAAGAGGCAGAAATGCGGGCCGCTCGACTCAGATTCGGCAACACCCTCAATCGGGACTGCATTCTCATCACAGGACAATGGGGTGGAAAACAGATTGAGGCTGCGATCGCTGCTGAGAATCAGTTGGCTGAGATGTGGATGTTGTTGCTTGGCTGGCGATGAGCCCATGTTAGAGGCCCCCACCCTTACGCTGTAACCGCCGGTACCGGCGGAAGGGGCAGGTGCTACCCCTCCATAGCTACGGTTTAGAAGATGTCCGACACGGGGTTGACTGGTCACGCCGACGAGGCCCCGGATGTTTTCACCCGACTATTCGGAGTGTCCGAACAGGAGCTGCGTCAAAACGGCATTGACGTGGGGGAATATGTCGCAAAGCATGCGTCAAAGGCCGTCCGAAACGAGAAGAGGATGGCCTTCATATGGGCCAAGGCACCAAAGTCGGAGCAGGCCAAACATGAACCATCGTTGTGGGGGATGCGTGCCTACAAGCTCATGTTCAGCACGTTCGCCATCCTCCTGATTTCGCTGATTCCGGCCCTCCACGCCGCCAAGGGAGTCCTGTTGGGCGTTTGCGTCCTAGGAGTGTGCGCCGTCTTTGTCTGCCTATTTCGCTACTACATGCTCATCCTCAGGAGCCGCCGACTTCGACGATCTGATTCCTAGGACCCCTGCCCCCGAAGTGCCGAAGTGCCGAAGTGCCCCACCGCCCCGGCGTTCGGCGACGGCTTCCTCCAAGGGTCCTGCTCGAAGGACCTCTGGTTCAATGGCACAGAAACGCCCCGATCGAAGAAGAGACAGGGAACGATCCGTTGGAGCGAATGGCCTGGGCCACCTTGGCGCGGAAACGAAGGACCAGTTCCTCCCATGTGCCTTCGATTTCGTGTTCGTAGGTGTCGGAACGCTTCGCAGATAGTCGGCGAGGAGATCAGCATCCGTCACCGAGACCACGCTCGGCGGGCACCGAATGAGTTCGACCTGGCTGAATGCGGTACGCATCTGCTCCATGCCGTTTTCAAGGCTGAAGGCGACGGCGGAGGGTCGTCGCCATTGCCACCCATGACCGGCCTCTTCTTCCACCAGGCTCACAAGCTCCCGTTGGTTGTCTTCGCCACTGGTTACTGCGATGCAGACTCCCGAAGGACGCAGCACACGCCGGAACTCCCTCACGGCGGCTGCGCGCTCTGAGACGTGATAGAGCATGAAGGGCGCCAGTACGGCGTCGAATGAGTCCGTGCGAAATGGAAGCTCAGCCGCGTCTGCTCTCACGAGGGGATTGGAGGTCTGCAACCGCTGGCAGCAAGCATCCCAGCCGAAATGTCCACGCCAACACCCTCGAACAGAGCAAGGTAGGCGCCATTGCCACAGCCCACCTCGAGCACCGAATCGGTTTGGCCCAGGCGAGCCAATCCGACGACCCAGGGTGGAAGGGAGAATGCTGGGGTCGCGGCGGCTCAGGTGCCAGAGCTGTTGCCGTGATTTGAGGTTGCTGTCGTCCAGATATTGGGCTGTTCCAGGCTGCATATCGCCAGTCTGTCTCTTTGCGAAAGCGAGGTCTCCAAAGGTTGATAATGCTGTGAGCACGTGTCTCACCTATCCGGCGTACTGGGTCACCCGGACCGCCTCGGTGAGCGAGGGTGGCGGGCTGAGCGCATCGTGGGCATTGTGAGCTGGTGTACGCCGAGACAGAACGGGCAGGTCTGTGCGAGTTTCTCGACATGCAGCGTGAAGCACTGATCGAGAGGCTGCAAGGTGTCTCTAACGAGGAGGCCCGGCGAGCGCCGACCGTGAGTTCGCTATCGCTACTGAGCTTGGTAAAGCATTCGGCAATCTGGGAGCGTCGCTGGTTCCAGGTCGTCGTCGCCGGACGCAATTTCGCGGGAGAGTGGCCCGAGGTGCAGCCAAAGGACGAGAACGGGTTTCGAATCACCAACGACGACACCATCGAAACCGTTATCACGTACTACCGAGAACAAATCGCTGCTTCGCAAGAGATCCTCAGAACAGTCGATCTTGACGCGCCGTGCGCATGGCGAGAGATGGCTGGGAACCTGCGGTGGGTTGCGGTACACATGATTGAGGAGACCGCTCGCCACGCTGGTCACGCTGACATCATCCGCGAGACCATCGACAGCAGCCGCACGTAACAACGAGACTCGCCCGCAAAGTGCCGCATGGTGGCACCCCTACCCGGCAGCGAACGGGGGCATTTACGCCAGGCTCGGGAGTCCGCTGCTTGACTATTGGGTTGTCACTCGACGAGTCTCCGAGAAACCAGGCCCGACGGCAACTCGTCATCTTTGCCCTACTCGCTGTGGTCGTTGTGTGGCTGATCGTCATCGCCCACTACTCCCACGGAGCGATTCACGTCGTGGAACTGGTGCTGGGCATCCCAGCCATTGGCCTGCCCTTGCTGGTCGCACTTCGGCTCCGCAAAGCCAGCCAATAGGGCCGGGCATCAACCCAACCTTCTCCCGGCGTTCTGGGTCAGCGAGTGGGCAGGTGCTAAGACAAGGAGAATGGCGATGTGGCGACAAACGGTCGCTCTGCTTGCCCTCATTGTGGCGGCTGGCGCGAGCCTCGCAGCCTGTGGTGGGTCGAGTACGTCTCCGACCACGACGCCCAGCTCGCCATCGTCGAGCACGAGCAGCACGCAAGTCGCTACGTCAACAACAGCGACATCGAGCACAACGGGAAGCGCCCCATCAACATCGACCTCGGTGATGACTCAATCCTCTTGTCGGGTCGGTCAGCTTCGGATACAGGCGGGTGCAGGTGGTGGGGCCGCAGGCAACGTTGGGCAGACGATTGTGTTCACGAACGTCGGCCAGACCACATGCACCATGAGCGGCTATCCCGGTGTCGCCGCCCTCGATGCTCAGGGAAATCAGGTCGCACAGGCTGGCGCCATCGAACCGGGATGATGGGCGGCTTGCCAAGCGACAGCTCCCCGATACCCCTCGTGGCACTCCCTCCCGGCCAGATGGCGTCGGCAGAGATTGAGGGGACCGACATACCGCCGGGGACCGCAACGACCTGCGTTGGCTACCCGTCGTTCTTGGTCACGCCGCCGGGCGAAACACACTCAGTGAGGGTGGCGGTCCCACTGGTCAACGCCTACGGAGGATTCCCCGGCTGCTACCCCATCAGCGTCAATCCAGTGGTACCTGGTGCCACTGGACGTTCCCAATGACGGGGGATCCACCCCCCAGCTGTCCAAACTTTTGCACCCGCCCCGATGCGCCTGGATGGTGGCACCCCGTCCCGGCGTTTGGGGGCAGGCGATTCAATCTGCGGGCCACAGCTTCAGCGTCTCTGAGCCTCGTACCCTCTCATTCCTCCGGTACCGCTCCCACGCTGACTGCCTCGTAGTTCCTATGGCAGCCCCGACTTCGTCCCAGGACCGTCCAGTCTTCCTGGCCGCACGCACAGCTTCGGTCTTTACGACGTCGAAGTACCGCTCAAACGCGGAGGCCATTCGGGCCACTTCAAGTGGTTCAGGTTGCTCGGACGCGAGTGTCTTACGCCATTGTCGCCAGAGTCGTTCGGTCTCATCCATCGTGTCAGGGTATCCTGACGGCAATGCAAATGGCAAGGCGCGACTGACGTATCGCACCATTCCGGTGATCGGGCTCTTGCAGCTACGCTCTGCCACCGGCGCTGCAGGCCGAGGGAGGTCGTGCGCGATGCGTGGACGCATTCCAAAGCAACAGATTGATCTCCTCAAGGGGGTGCCTCTCTTCTCGTCGTGCTCTCAAAACGAGCTACGAACCATCGCCCAGCTCGGCTCGAAGGTCTACCCCGAGGAGGGCGCCGTCCTCACAAAGAAGGGCAAACCTGGACGCGAGTTCTTCCTCGTCCTCGAGGGCGTCGCCGCCTGCCGTGTGGGTCGGCGCGAGGTGAGGCGCTTTGGGCCAGGCGAGTTCTTCGGAGAGATGGCACTTCTCTACGGTGGGGTGCGCACGGCCGACGTCATAGCGACGAGTGAGATGGTACTGCTCAACTTGGACGCCCGCGAGTTCAAGACAATGCTTAGGACCACGCCGGAGATCGGTATCAAAATGCTGGCCAACCTTGCCGAACGCTTGAGTGACGCCGACGACGCCTATACATCCTGACCGATGCTTGGTGATCGTGTGGCATGGGCTGGCGACCGGCGCCGGTACGCACCCTCATTCCTTCAGGATTGAGAGCAGGTTGGGGCGAACTGTAAAACGGAGATGGCCCCACACCGGCGAACGGAGACAGGGACAGGGGTGCAGCCGCAGGGGATGAGTGGTGACCCATGAGGCAAGCTGTTTGGATGGTCCAGACAGCGAAGATCGAGCAGATCGGGCAAGTGTGCAATCTCCTTTTCGATAAGGTAGAGAGTCAGTTCGGCCCCGAATTGCTCCTCTGGAGGGCCACGCCGTTCCCGCCGACTACTGGACAGTTGAGTTGCGTGAGGCCTTCACGCTTGCTCCTTCACCAACGCTGTCCGCTCGAGAATTCCGGCAGGACGCAGCCGAAGTAGTGGACGTGCTGTCAAGGGAGCCGGAATCGATATCCCTCTGGCATGACCTGGATCACCTGGCGGGCTTTCTCAGGGGTATCGCCTTCATGGACTTGCCCGGCCGGTAGTCCTCGACGTTGCTCCTCCTCCCGGCGCATAGGGGGCACATTCGCATCTGCCATAAGTTTGATCCAGTGACGAAGCACAAGGACCGCATTCCTGGGACCGTCCGCTGGTTCGACGGGGAGGAGGGGTGGGGGGTCATTGACGCCCCTGAGGTGCCGGGCGGATGCTTCGTCATCTTCTCAAGCATCGTCGGTGAGGGCTATCGCAACCTTGACGACGGCCAGGCGGTTCTCTTCACCTATGAGGAGCCGGGATTCAAGCAGGATGGATACGACTTCTGCGCCTTACAAGTCTGGCCGACCGAGTAGAACCCAGACCCGGCGTTATACATGTGATCCGCAGGTCCTGGGCTGTGTTCTATGGAAGCACACTCACTGGGCGTCGGCGACTCCTTCGATGAGGCCCTCGAAGAGGTCGGCGCGGTCGCTCTGACCACGCTCGTCGGCGTGCTTTCGCTGTCGCTTCAGGATGGGGAGGAACTGCAGACCCGTCTCGAAGAACCCGCAGCGCTCACAGACGCTCTCGAAGGCGCAGTCGAGCAGAGCCGGCCTCGTGCAGTGACCGTTGGCAAGCAGACGACGGTGATCGTTACCGGCGGCGCGCTCGTGCTGGCAGCTCGACGAGAGGAGGGTTGGCGCCGGAGAGTCCGTAGTACTGGGCCTCGACCGCTTCGGTCACCTTGAAGTAGGCGTCGGCGACGGTCTGGTCGGAGATGCGGGCATAGATCAGCGTCATGTCCATGGAGCGGTGTCCGAGGAGGGCGGCGATCGCTTCGAGGCTCATGCCTGCGTTGATGGACTGGGTGGCCAGGGTGTGGCGCAGCTGATGGGGATGGACGTGGCCGACCCCGGCCCGCTTGGCGACGGTGGTCACATAGCGATGGATGGTGCGCCGATCAAAAGGCCGGCCGTCGTCACGCTCGAGGAGGTGCCCCGAGCGGAGCGACCTCGCACGACCCGGTACTCGGTAATGAGATCGACCAGCATCGGCAGTAGGGGCACGTAGCGGTCGTTGTGCAGTTTGCCGATCGGGATGCGGAGGCGATGACCGCCACCCTTGCGGATCATGGCGTCGTCTTCGAGTCCGGCGAGCTCGCCCACGCGCATGCCGGTGCGGGCCAACAACTCGACCATGAGGCGACGGCGCAGGTTGGGATCGAGCGCCAGGGTGGCCATGAACTTGGCTGCCGTCGGGTCGTCCAAGAACCGCGGCAGCGGCTCGTCGAGAGCGGGGAAGTCGCTCGTGTAGAGGAACAGGCGAGCGGGGGCGTCGTCGTAGTCCCACTCCATGATGCGTTCGAAGAAGGTGCGCACCGTGCTGAGCCGGTGCCGGATGGTCATGGTGGCCAGGGGCTTGCCGGTCCGGCCCCGACGTGCCACCAACCAGGACTTGAAGTCCTCGATGTGGGGACGCCCGATGCGTGCCACCGACGTGCAGCGTGGATCGAACTCGCTCACCCGGTGGGCGAAGAAGCGCAGCGTCAGCTCGGCCGCCGCCACAGTGCCCGGCCGGGCCGAGACCTCTAGTTGGTCCAGGTAGGAGGCCATCGTGGCCACCATGACCGGGGCCCGGGCCGCGATCTCGGCCCACGTCACCTCGGGTGTCCCGCCGACGCGCCGTGGCTCGGAACCGAGCTCTCGGGCGAGCGCGTTCATTGGGCCACCCCGACGAGAGCCTGGGCCTCGATGACTTCTGAGGCCCGTCGGTACTCCTCGGCCAGCCACTCCATGTCCAAGTGCAGATAGATCCGCGTCGAGCTGATGGAGCGGTGTCCGGCCTGGGCCTGGATGGCCTCGATGGCCATGCCGGCTTCGCGGAGGCGGGTGAAGCAGGTGTGGCGCAGCTCGTGGCAGGTGCCGTGGCTGAGTTCAGCGCGCAGCCGGGCGTCCCGGATGATCTGCTGCAGACCCGGCATCGAGAGCGGTTGGCCGCGTCGCGCCCCCTTGAGCGCGACGAAGAGCGCGTCGCTCGTGGTCTCGGGACGTTCGTGGTCCATGTAGCGCGCCACCGTCGCGAAGAAGGTGGGCGACAGCGGCACCAATCGTTCGTAGCCGCCCTTGCCTTCTCTGATGAGCACCCGCCACTCGCCGAGGCGCAGGTCGCCCAGGCGGAGGCCGAGGACCTCGCAGCGTCGCAGACCGCCGAGCACCATGGCCTGGGTCATGGCGCGGTCGCGCTCGGTGCGCAGCGCCCCCATGAGCGCGTCGATCTCGTCGGGGTCGAGGATCCTGGGCAGCCGGCGCACCCCGCGCACCAGTGGCAGGCCCCGACCGCCCCGCGAGCGGCTCTGACGCGTCGCGATGCCCCGGGGCACCGGATTGGCCGTCACGTCGACGTCGTCGCGGGTGATCAGGTAGCCATAGAAGCTCGAGACCGCGGCCAGCCGCCGCTTGATGGTCGCCGCCGAAAGACCGGCTGAACCGTCCGCGATGCGCACCACGTTCTCGGCCCCGGGCTTGGGACGGCGCTGTGCAGTGACGAAGGCCATGACGTCTTTGGGTCGCACCTCGAGCGGGTCCTTCTTCACCACGCTGAAGAAGACCATCAGGTCGTGGGCGTAGGCCCGGACCGTGTTCGGACGGGCCCGTCCGACGACGAACTCCAAGAACTCGTCGATCAGCTGGTGGCCGATCCGATAGACGCGTTCACCGTCGGGACGGATCTCACACTCGAATGACGGATTCCACTTCACCGCACACCTCCTGGTTGATTGCACCGAGGAGGATCCCCCGGATGCCTATCCCAGGAGGTGGATCACATGTATAACCGGTGGACGGGGACACCCAGAACCCGTCTGCCTATTGGCTAAACGGCGGACGCTGTCCCTCTTCGTATAAGGCGACAAGCCGACGAAACTCGCCCTCTGCCCGTTCAATGTCCTCCGGGGAGTGGACTTCCTGAACAAAGTTATCGAGACCGCCCTCTGGCCACACGAGCAGTTCCAAGCTTCGGCTACCGCGAGCCTTGACGTCGTAACGGACAGGTCCTTCGCCGGAGAACTCAGTGTTGAGGCGACGAGCAGTCTCTCTCATCTTCCGCCGACGTCCCCACCACCTACGGCTGCTCGCTCCCATAGATCCATGATGCCCGCATCCGGCCTGTACGACGAGTACAAACGGGGCATTCTTCGCTCTCACGACCTATCCCCGTCGTGCCGTACGTGGGCAGGCAACTATCGCGAGCGTTGAGATGTAGGCCGCCCGGGAATCTTGGCAATCCAATTTGGCAATCGAATGTCCACCACCGAGGAGACGGTCGTGAACGCACTGGACGGGAGGGCCTGTTCAGAAGGATTTGGGCGGACGGTCAAGACGGTTTGGACAACTCAGACCGGCCTCCGGAGCCGGTGGCGCAATTTCGAGTGCGCCCGGTGGCGCTTTGTGCTGCCGCGGGGGGAGAGGAGCCCGCACAGCGAAACGGCCAGAACCGCATCGCACGGGAGGGACCCGCAAGAGGGGGCGGCGAGCGGGACCAGGGCGCGAAGACCGGCGGAGGCCACCCGAAACCCCGGCCGGGGCGGAGATGAGAGGAAAGGGCCGACCCAACAGGACGCTCACGGTTTCTTCATGAGTTCCGAACAACCGGGGATCAGATATGGCAGATGAGGTTGGGTTCGTCGCTTCGCGGCGATCGTCTAAGACGGAGCCGATCCTCAGCGGGTCAAGCGGCAACCGCTTCGTTCATCGGATGCCTGAGCGTCGTTCTCTCTCTGATCGGCGGCGTGCCGACCTCTGCGGCAATGGATTCAGGAGCCCGGGCGTCAGGAGACATCGTCACGCACGATGTGCCGCCGGCCACGGTTGGAGAAGTCGTAGGTCCGAGGAATCCGTCCATCGCGATGGTCGGGGCCAGAAGCACGTGGAACGGCAAGCTCGTCCTCTTCCTGCCGGGATCTGGTGGAAAACCGGCTTGCTGCACCGACTTCCTGCAAGCAGCAGCCGGCCTTGGGTTTCATGTGATCGGACTCACCTATGACAATGCCACGGCCGTCGGATCACGCTGTCTCGACAATCTCTCGTGCTATGGAGAGGTGAGGCAGAACGTGTTCAACGGCACTGACCCGACTCCCTACAGCGCCTTAACTCCCCAGGAAGGCATTGAAGCTCGGTTGGCCGCGACACTGCGCTATCTCGGACGTAAATATCCAGATGAACAATGGACACGTTTCGTTGCCAAGAGGCTCCCGGCGTATGGCTCCATTGTGATGAGCGGTCATTCACAAGGAGGTGGTGAGGCGGCGTTCATCGGCACAGAGCGCAGGCTGCTCGGAGTCATCTTGCTTTCTTCGCCACCCGATACCAATAGCGAGCACCAACCTGCGTCGTGGCTGTCCTCGGTCCCGGGCGGCGCAACGTCCCTCTCCCGGTACTTCTCCTTTGTGCACGCTGACGATCCGTTCTTGGATCGCATACTTGCCGACTGGAAGGCTATGGACCTCTCAAGCTTCGGTCCGATGGTGTCGGTGGACAACACTGCAGCCCCGTACGGAGACAGCCACGAACTCACGTCCTCACTTCCACTCCCGGATGTCTTTCTTGCGATGCACGACGGCACTGCTGTGAACGACGCACAACCTCGATGCCAGGAGGGTGCATCGATGTATGTGCCCGTATGGCGTTACCTCCTCGAAGCAGCGGGGGGTCTCACGATCCAATCTGGTGGATCCTGTGCTTCTTCGGGAAGTGGTTAGCTCTCCGAACGCTCGAGCGACGACGGGCCCGGCGCAAAGCCAAGAAGAACTACTGATCGTCTGAGGCCTGGTCGGAATGGAAGTCGAGAGTTTGACGTCGAATCCCTGCAGGTTTCTATTCGCAAACCTGTCCGCAAACTCGAACGGTGCCCGAGTGGACGTAACCGAACGAACCTGATCGGTCTTCAAGTCAGAACCTAGCGCTCGCTGTCCCGACTGTCGGTCGTTTGACGTGCCGTGCGCAACACACTGGCAAGCGCGCTAGCCGCCTCTTCATCCGCCTGGGGCACGAAGTGCGCGTAGACATTCAGCGTGGTGGCCGGGTTCCGGTGGCCCAGGCGGCCGGCCACCGTCCGAACATCGATACCTGACACCAGCAGCCGGGTGGCTACATAGTGGCGGAGGTCGTGTAATCGGACGCCGCTCACGCCCGCTCGCTCGCAGAGCATCCGAAAAGCCCTCGACGTCGAGTCCGGACGCCAAGGTGCCGACCCCTCAATCTCGTGGGTGAAGACGAAGGACTCACCAGTGATCGCAGCGCCAACGGAGCGTGCGTCGTCCACGGCACGCGCCTGGTGGTTTCGAAGGACCGTAACCGTGTCGGGATCGAGCATCACGCGACGACTCTGGTGCGTTTTGGTTCCCTGTTCGATGAGCTCACCGTCGGCAAGGACGATCCCCCGCTCAATGGCCAGGTTTCCTCTTTCCAGGTCTACGTCGCTCCATCGCAGCGCGATGAGCTCACCACGGCGGGCGCCCGTCGAAGCAGCTAAGAGGATGTACGTAGCCAGGGCAGGGTCGGTCACGTCCGCGAGCCGGAACAGATGCACGAGTTGCTCCGGCGTCGGCGGCTTTACCTCCTTGGCCGACACCCGAGGTGGTGAGGCGTCGATCGCCGGATTGTGTGAGATCCAGCCCCAGCGGACTCCTTGGGTCAGGGCCCTGCGAACGATTCCGTGGACTCGGCGGATGGTGGCGGGTGCGTAGGGACCGTGACCGGCGCCGTGTTTAAGGAGTTGACGGTAGAAACGGTCCAGATCGGCTGCGGTGAGCTTGGTCGCCTGGATGGCTCCGATCCCCGGGATAATCGCGGTTTCCATGTACGGCGGGTCGTGCCGACCGTGCGCGGCGAGAAGCTCGAACTTGCTTGCTCAAGCCATTCTCGCAGCAGATCCTCGACGGAGCTCTTCCTGGTTGCCATTGGGGTCAGCCGCTCGGCCTCGGCGATGAGTGCGGCGAGTGCCTTCGCTGCCTCGCGTTTTGTCCCGTGGAAGGTGCGGGCGATGTACTGCTTCCGACCGGTAAGCGGGTCTCGGCCGGCGTGGACCCGCAACTGCCAAGAGTTGCTACCGCGCTGCCGCATGGAACCTGCCACCGCAGTCCCCCGTCCGTCGTGTCTTTCCGTTGGGCTCGAATGTACCCGAATGGATGGACAAACGGATGGACAGCCTTCGGAGCCCCTTGAACGTTACCCAAATCATGCCTGTGAACTGGGTGTTATGAGCAGCCCCAACGGGATTCGAACCCGTGTCGCCACCTTGAGAGGGTGGTGTCCTAGGCCTCTAGACGATGGGGCCGAGCGGAAGCTCCCGAGAACATTGTCGGGACGCCGCCGGTGCTCGGGGGGAAGGACTCGAACCCTCAATAACTGGACCAGAACCAGTCGTGTTGCCGATTACACCACCCCCGAATGGGTGGACGTTCAGAATAGCCGAGGCCCCCACGGCGGCGGATCGGCCTCGCGACCCGCACGCATCTGGACGGCGACCAAGGAGCAGGCGCGTTGAATCGGCCCTTCCCCGATGGAATGATGCCCCCGCCGGACACGCCGGCACCGATCCGCAGACGGAGGAAAGAGGACATGCACCGGTGGGCCGTGGCGGGCGTCGTGGCCGCCTTCGGGTGCGGTACCGGCACCGCCCTCCTGAGTGACGGACCCCTGGCCGCACCGGCCGGTGCAGCGTCTCCGGGATCCTCCGTCACGGTTTCACCCTCCCGGGGGCTCGCTGCCGGCCAGCTGCTGACGATCACCGGGAAGGCATTTCCCAGGCCGGGCAGCGGGGCGAACGTGACCTGGTTCGTGACCCAGTGCACAGCCGCCGTGCACGGCCGCCTCAACGCGTCCACCGACAGCTCCCACTGCGACCTCACCAACGCCAGGGCGGTGCACCTGAGCAAGAACGGCTCCTTCACGGCGCACTACCGGGTGGAGACCGGCATCGTTGGCGACGGTTACTGCGGCACCGCCGGGCATCTCACCTGCATCATCGGCGTGGGGACAGCCGACGGCACCGGTGTCGTCGTCAAGGTCACGTTCCGGACCCCACCGCCCTATCCCGGGTCGGCCCCGGCTCCCTCACCGCCGTCCACTCCCACCACCTGAGCCGCCGCCACACGCTCACGCGTCGTGCAGCCACTCCAGGTGGTTGAACCCGATGATCCGGCCCAACCCGACCCCCACCGCCTCTTTGAGGAAGAAGGGCACCCGTGACCAGCCGGTGATCGGCGACGTCATCGTCGGTGTCGGCGACGGGTCGAGGTCCAGACCGGACGCGATGGCCATGGAGCGGTCCTCGTGGAAGGGGTCCGTCGTCACCAGGACGACTCGGGTCTTGCGGGCCGACAGCTTGGCTGCCGCGTCCTGAATGTTCTCATAGGTGTTGTCACCCCCCGCCTGCACGATGTCCGACGCCGGCACCCCCTCATTCTCGAGGTAGCGGGTACCCGCCTCGGCCTCGGTATAGGCGTCGCCCGGCTCCTTGCTGCCGGTCACCACGATCAGTTTCGCGTAGCCGTTGCGGTAGAGCGACAGTGCCTCGTCGAGGCGCGCCTTGAGGTCCGGTGACGGCACGCCGTCGTACTGCGCCGCCCCCAGCACGAGGATGGCACCAGCCGGGCGGGGGTCGTAGGCCCGCGACGTCAGCCAGACCTGCACCAGCGTCACCACGAAGTAGAGCACGATCACCGCGACCACGATCCCGGCGATCCTCAGCGCGAGCTTGAGCGGCGCGAGCAGCATCAAGTCATGCCGAGGCGGTCGAGCGCCACCGCAATCCGCCGCAGCGTCTCGTCCCGCCCGAGCACCGCCAGCGAGTCGAACAACGGCAGCCCCGTCGTCCGGCCCATCACCGCGACGCGGATGGGCGCCTGCGCCTTCCCGAGCTTGCGCCCCACCGACGCCGCGACCTCCATCGTCGCCGCGTGTAACACGTCCTTGTCCCACAGACACGTCGCATAGACGGCCAGCGCCGCCGCCAGGATCGACGCTGCCCCCTCGTCGCCCACCACCGCCTTGCGCCAGCTGTCTTCGTCGATCGGCGCGTCGTCGACGAACAGGAAATCGACCAAGGCGGGCACCTCGCCCAACACGGACACACGCTCCTGGGTCACTGCCGCCAGCGCGCCGAACACACCGGAGTCGAACCGCCCGGGCTCCCACGGCGGTGGGGCGGTGGCCGGCGCGCCCGTGTCGGGATCGCGCCAGGCCCCCGGCGTCCACTCCCCCGGCACCGGATCGACCCACGGCCGGACCACCCTCACGAACTCGTCGACCGCCAGCGCGCGGATGTAGACGCCGTCGAAGTGCGACAGCTTCTTCGGGTCGAAGGCGGCCGGGGAGCGCTGCACGTGCTCCAGGCGGAACCCCTCGACGAGCGCCTCCACCGGCACGATCTCCTCGGCGCCCGGGCTCCAACCGAGCGTGGCCAGGTAGTTGCGGAAGGCCGTTGGCAGGTATCCCTGCTCCCGGTACATCTCGACCGCCACCGGGTCCCGACGCTTGGAGAGCTTCTTTCCCTGCTCGTTCACCAACAGCGGGAGGTGGGCGTACGCCGGCGGCCGCGGGGCCTGGCCCTCGGCCACGTCCAACGACTGCCAGAGCAACACCTGGCGCGGCGTCGACGGCAGCAGGTCCTCACCTCGGATGACGTGCGAGATGGCCATGGTCCGGTCGTCGACCGCGTTGGCCAGGACGAAGAGCGCCCGGCCATCGCCTCGCACGCAGATGAAGTCCTCCAACGCGCGCAACGGGAACGCCACCTCGCCCCGCACCAGGTCGTCGATCCGCACGACGCCTTCGTCGGGAGTACGGAAGCGCAACGGCCGCCCCTCCCCCCGCGCCAATCCCCGCTCACGGCAGTGCCCGTCGTACCCGGGTGTGGGGTCGCCCGCCGCTGCCCGTGCCTTCACCCGGGCGTCTATCTGCTCCCGCGTGCAGTCGCACGCATAGAGCGCACCCATCGCCCACAATGCCTCGATCGCGGCCGCGTGGGCCTCCGCCTGGGCGGACTGGAAGTACGGCCCTTCGTCCGGCGCCATGCCCAGCCACTCCAACGCCGAGAGGATGCCATCGGTCCACTGGGGCTTGTTGCGCGCCTCGTCGGTGTCCTCTATCCGGAGCACGAACGTCCCGCCCTGTCGCCGGACGAACAGCCAATTGAAAAGCGCGGTCCGCGCGCTGCCCAGGTGGAAGTAACCGGTCGGCGAGGGGGCGAAGGCGTCGCCCGGGGCGCAGACGTCAGGGAGTCGGTCAGTCTTCCTCAATGGAGATCGCGCCGGTCGGGCAGCCGTTGACCGCCTCACGCAGCCGCTCCCGAAACTCCTCGGGCGGGTGCTCGTTGAGGACGTAGAGGTAGCCGTCGTCCCGCACCTCGAAGACCTCGGGCAGGATGCCCATGCACACGGCGTTGCTGGCGCACTCGTCGAAGTCCACGACGACTTTCACGGAAACCTCCTGCTCAGGGTCGGCTGATCGGCCTGCTTGGCTCCGCCGAGCATACCGGCGGAGGCCCGCGGCTCCCGGTCTCCCTCAGGGCTTGTCGGCCGCGACCACCCACATGGCAAAGAACTGGGACCCGCCCCCATAGGCCTGGCCGAGGGCCCGGCGGGCGTCGGCCACCTGGTGTTCGCCGGCCAGCCCGCGCACCTGCAACGCCGTCTCCAAGAAGCGCAGCATCCCCGACGTGCCGATGGGGTTCGACGACAGCACGCCCCCCGAGCAGTTCCATGGGATGTCACCACCCTCGATCATCGACGTCGCCCCGTCCTTGGTGAGCTTCCACCCGTCGCCCTCGTCGCAGAAGCCGAGGCTCTCCAGCCACATCGGCTCGTACCAACTGAAGGGGACGTACACCTCGGCCATGTCGAAGTCGGACCGCGGGTTGCTGATGCCCGCCTGTCGGTACAGGTCGGCCGCACAGTCTCGGCTCGCTTGCGGGTTCACCTGGTCGCGGCCGGCGAACATCGTGGGCTCCGAACGCATGGCCATGCCATGGATCCAGGCCGGTGGCCGCCCCGTCTCCGCCCTCGCCGTGCCGGCGGCCTTCTCCGATCCGATCACCATGGCCGCCGCGCCGTCCGACGAAGGGCAGGACTCGAGATAGTGCAACGGGTCCCACAGCATGATCGACTCCTCCACCATTTGCATGGAGATGTCGGGCAGGTGCAGGTGCGCGTAGGGGTTCTTCAGCGCGTGCAGGCGGTCCTTGACCGCCACCATCATCCCCACGTCGCGCGGCGCCCCGGAGCGATGCATGTAGGCGCGGATGATGGGAGCGAAGTAGCCGCCGGCACCCGCCAGCAGCGGGGCCGAGAAGGGCTGGGGCACCGACAGCGCCCACATGGCGTCCGAGTCACTCTGCTTCTCGAAGGCGACGGTGAGCACGCGCTGGTGCACGCCCGATGCCACCAGGTGAGTCGCCACGAGCGAGGTCGAGCCGCCGACGGACCCGGCCGTGTGTACCCGGAACATGGGTTTGCCCACCGCGCCGAGCGCGGGTGCCAGATAGAGCTCAGGCATCATGACGCCCTCGAACATGTCGGGCGCCTTGCCGACGACGACGGCGTCGACGTCCTTGAACGTGAGTCCGGCGTCCTCGAGAGCCATGAGGGCCGCCTCGCGTACGAGCCCCGCGATCGAGACGTCCTCGCGCTTGGACTTGCACACCGTCTGGCCGACGCCGATGACCGCGCAGCGCTCCGCCATCACATACCCTCCAGGACGCAGACGAGGTTCTGTTGCAAGCACGGCCCCGAGGTGGCGTGTGCCACGGCCCGGTCGGCCTGCCCGGACCATATGGCCTTGGCCGACTCGCCAATGCGGATCAGGCCGGCCGACATCATCGGATTGGCGGCCAACGCACCACCCGAGGGGTTCAGCGAGACGCCGTCGCCCAGCCCGAGCGCCTTGGCCAGGATCAGCTCCTGGTGGGCGTACGGCGCGTGCAGCTCGGCCTGGTCCACCCTCTTCGCGCCGACGCCGGCCTTCTCACCGGCCAGCGCCGTCGAGGGCGACACGGTGAGGTTGCGGGCGCCCACCGAATGCGTCTCTATGCGGTGGTCGATGCCGGTGATGAACGCCGGGCGCTCGCACCATTCGTAAGCCTTGTCGCCCGCCGCCAGGACCACCGCCGCCGCCCCGTCGGTCAACGGCGGCAGTGCGTGTCGGCGCAGAGGCGCCACCTCGTAGTCCTCGGTCAGCAGCTCCTCGGGTGATCGGTCGTAGGCGACCTGTGCCTTGGGGTTGGACAGGGCCGAGCGGCGGGACCGGCTCGCCACGGCGGCGAAGTCGGCCTCGCTCGCCTGGCCTTGGTCGATCATCGCCTGGGCCTGCAGCGCGGCGAGTGCGGTCGGGTCCGGCCACAGCGGCGCCAGGTAGTAGGGGTCGAGCTGGACCGCCAGGATCTGGCTGAGGTCACCCATCGACGAGCGCCCGAAGGCGTACACGAGGGCGGCGTCGATCTCGCCTTCCTGCAGCAGAACCCAGGCCTCGTAGAGCGCCCAGGCGCCGTCCATTTCGACGTGCGACTCGGACCGGGGCGGCCAGACGCCGACGGCGTCGAGCGCGGCGACGAAGGAGAACGGCCCCCCGATCAGGTAGTCGGTCGAGCCGGAGCAGATGAAGCCGACGTCGTCCTTGGTGATGCCGATGTTGCCGAACACCTCGGCCATCACCGGCATCAGCATCTCGACCTCGTTGCGCGCACCCTCGCGCCGGACGTTGTCGTATTGCGCGAACGACACCACACCGACGGGCCGGTGCCCGGACGCGAGCTCCGGGAACGAGCTCACAGGTACTCCTTGTAGGTCTCGTAGTCGGCGTCGGGTTCGCCGGTGGGACGGAAGTACTTCACCGAAGCCAGGGTGGGCCCGAGCTCCTCGGGCGGGACCCACACCGCCTCGACTCGCAGACCCATGCGCACCTCGTCGGTCGGGATCTCCTGGAGGAGCCCCATGAACGACAGGTTGGCGCCGTCGAGGAGGATCTGGGCGCAGATGTACGGAATCTCGATGGTCTGCCCCGCGAAGGGCACGTTGACCACGCAGTAGGTCGTCACGGTGCCCGTGTTCGGGAGCTCAATGACTTCGCCGGTGGCCACGCCGTCCGTCGGGCACGAGCCGCGTGAGGGTACGTAGACCTTCCTGCACTTGGGGCAGCGCTGCCCCAGGAACTTGCCCTCGGCGTAGCCGTGGAGGTTTCTGCTCTGCGCGACTCCGGCGGTGAAGACGTAGTCCAGCCGCGTCGCGGCGTCCATCATGGTGACCGGTTCGCTCACGATGCACCTCCCACGGCGACGAAGTGGCGGATGTCCTTGACGTGGCCCACCCGCTCGGACTCCGGCACGAATTCGGGACGCACCCGCATACCGGTGGAAACCGCGTCGGGCGACGCCGCCGGGAGCACGTGCAGGAAGCAGGTGTCGGCGCCGTCGAAGCGGACGAGTACCCAGGCGAAGGGCTCCTGGAGTGGCTGTTTCGCTCTCGGGTGGGGCACCCACGACCACGATGTCACCGTTCCCTCCGGGCCGACCTCTACGATCTCGGACGTCGTCTCGCCGGTGTCGGGGTCGTATTCGGTCGGCGGCACGATGACCTTTCCACCGCTCCCCTTCGTGCCGACGACCTTTCCGTCTCGCAGGCCGGTCAGGAAGGCGCCGACCACCGGCCCGACCGAGCGCACGAAGGGATACTCGAGCACATGGTCGGCCGTGAAGATCTCCGGCTGGTCTGCCACTTCACCTCCCCGCGGGCCCGGAGCACCCGGGCTCGGGTGAAACTAGAACAGATTCCAGTTCTGTGCCAAGGCTCGGCAGCAGCGCCCCAAAATCCCGGCAAACAACGAAAGGTGACCGGCGTGCACCTAAAGGGCGGGTCAACGTCGGGGGTGCGAGCACAAAAAACCGGGCCACCCTGGCATTGCCTTGCGGCAACCCCGGTGCGAATAATGCAGTACCCGAGACCGCGAACAGGTGCTGGGTCCGCCTCCGGCCCTGGAGTGCGCCTCGGGGTGGGGGTGAGTGTGGCTGGCCCTGCCGTCTGGCGGGGCCAGCCCGCACCCCGGGTCGGCCCGGGTGCGTCGACCGCGCAAGGTCCTGTTTCCGCTTCAGCCGAGGCTGGCCATGTCGACCCCGGCCAGCAGCTGCTCAATGAAGGCCCGGTCGTTGAGGATGGGGATCTCCGAGACGAACATACGCCCGTAGCGCTCGAAGTACATGAGCTGCTTGGCCAGGAGGAAGGTGCCCCGGTCGAAGTCCGACTGGAACCCGCCGGACTCGTCCGCCATGCGTCGCACCTTCCTCTGGGTGCGCAGCCGGCGCACGATGCTGCGCACGCTGCGCTGGTGCGCCTCCACCCCCTGGGCCTTGGCCATCTGTAACTGAATCGTCTGCATGATGCCCGCCAGGCTGACCTCGCCGAAGGGACGGGTCAGCGCCGGCTCGACGATGGAGCGAAAGAACGCGGTCAGGTCGTCGCCCGACAGCCCGACGGCCATGCCGACGGCCGGGCCGTAGACGTCGGTGATGTGCTTGGTCACCACCGGCCAGGCCGACTCGTCCCCCATGGCGGCCGCCAGCAGCGAAATGAAGAACCGGTGCGTCGACGGATCGAGCCGGCCGACGATCCCCCAGTCGATGACGCCGATGCGCCCGTCGCGCAGCATCATCATGTTCCCCGCGTGCACGTCGCCGTGGAAGGCGCCCCAACGCACCGTGGTGAGGAAGAAGGCGCGCATCACCTCCTGTACGAGCGGAGTCGGGTCGAAGCCGAGGTCGGCCACCCGGCTCAGGTCGTCGATGGGGACGCCGTCGAAGAATTCCATCGTGAGCACGTTGCGCCCCGACAGCTCCAGGTACGGCTCCGGGATCGCCATGCGTCGCAGGTCGAAGTCGTGTTGCAGCCGCCGGAAGTGGACCATGGCGCGTGCCTCGTTGCGCAGGTCCATCTCCTCGCCGATCTGGACGCGGAAGCCATCGAGCAGCTGCAGCGTCGAGCCTGCCATCTGGTCGCCCGTTTGTCGCACGAGGATCTCGAGCAGCGGCTGCATCAGGTCGAGATCCGTCGCGACGACGTGCTCGACGCCGGGTCGCAGCACCTTGACGGCGACGACCCGGCCATTGAGCAAACGAGCCCGGTGGACGACGGCGATGGACGCCGTGCCGATGGGCGTGGGTCGAACTCGGCGAAAGCATCATTGAGCGAGAGGCCGAGGTCCTCTTCCACCCGCTGGCGCACGTCGGGGAAGGGCACGGGCGGCCCGGTGTCGAGACAGGCCCGGAACTCGTCGGCTACCTCCTCGCCGAACATCCCGGGCGACGAGGCGATGATCTGGCCGAACTTCATGAAGGTGCCGCCGAGGTCCTGGAAGCTCTTGCGCAGGGGCCGGGCCAGCTGAGCCGGAGGGAGCGCGCCCTGCCGGATGGTCCGCAGCTGGCGGACGGCTGTCGGCGTGAAGCGGACCGCCACCACCTTGCCGATGGTCGCGGCCCCGCCGGACGAGCTCGCGTCGCGTCGGGTCGGGGAGGCGGCGCGGATAGATCCGGGGGACGTCTTCCGTGAGCGGGTGCTGTGGTGGCGCGACCACGGCGTTCGGGACCGCCTGTGGCCCCTCCGACGCCGTGCGATCGGCCGCTGCGTCCGCCGCGCCGCTGGTCACGCCTTCAGGGTAGGCGGGCCGACCGTGCGGTCACGTCTTCCCTGGTGAACGGCCCCGCCTGCTCAGCTCAGGCCAGGTTGCTCTCCAGCGAGGCCAGGGCCGCCTTGTAGGTGTCGCCGAAAATCGGCGCCATCTCGTCGGGCGTGACGTCGTAGGCCCACGTCACCTTCGAGCCCTCGCCGTCCGGCTCGACGGTGATGGTGGCCTGGTGGCTATCGATGGGCACGCCCTCGACCACCGAGTACGAGATCGTCCGGGTGGCCTCGTCACGGGAGAGCAGCCTTTCTCGGATCTCCATGCCGAACATGCCGATGATCCGGTCGTCGCCCTCGCGGCGGAACGACTCGATCCCCGGGAAGAAGGCCCCCAGGCCACCGAAGTCGCCCACGACCTTCCATGCCGCATCCGGCGTCGCGGTCAGGGTCACGTCCACTGCCCCTGCTGCCATGGCTGTCTCCTCGCCTCTTCGGTGCCGGTCCGTTCCTACAGGTCGCCGGTACAGTACTGCCGACGCGGTCCTGCCTGCTCGGTGCGGCCGACGGGAGGGAGTCCACGATGGAGACGCGCACAGATCGGTTCGCTCACGGTGAGCGTCGTGGGCGTGGGCTGCAACAACTTCGGCGGGCGCATGGGCCGCCAGGAGACGGCGGCCGTCGTGGATGCCGCGCTCGATGCGGGTATCACCCTCTTTGACACCGCCGACGTCTACGGCGGAGCGAAAAGCGAGGAGTATCTCGGCGCGGCGCTTGGCGCGCGTCGGGACGAAGTCGTGCTGGCGACGAAATTCGGCGCACCCTACGAGGGACACGAGGGCGGGGCCTCCCCCGCCTACATCCGGACGGCCGTGGAGGACAGCCTCACCCGTCTCGGCACGGACCGCATCGACCTCTACCAACAACACGTCCCGGACCCGAAGACGCCCATCGCCGAGACGCTCGGCGTCTTGGGCGAGCTCGTCGCCGAGGGCAAGGTCCGCGAGATCGGCTGCTCCAACTTCTCGGCTTCCTTGCTCCAGGAGGCGGCGGGCGCGGTGCCCGACGGCGGGCCCGGCTTCGCCAGTGTGCAGAACCAATACAGCATCCTGTACCGGGAGCCCGAGGACGGGGTCCTGGACGTGTGCGCACAGACCGGCACCGCCTTCCTGCCCTACTTCCCCCTCGCCATGGGCCTGCTGAGCGGCAAGTACCGGAGCGGGGAGCCGCCGCCCGCGGGCACTCGGATCAGCCTCATGGGCGAACGGGCGGCCGACCAGCTCACCGACGAGCGCCTCGCGACGGTGACGGCCTTGGACGCGCTCGCCCACGGGAGCGGCCACACGGTGCTCGACCTCGCGTTCGCCTGGCTGCTGTCCCGCTCGCCCGTGGCGTCCGTCATCGCCGGCGCCACGACGCCTGCGCAGATAATGGCCAACGTGGCCGCGGGCGGCTGGCAGGTCGGTGACGACGTGCTGGTCGAGGTCGACGCGATCGCGCCACGCACCGGCTGAGGCCCGGCGCTACCTCCGCGTGTGGCGCGCCTGCGCCGCGGGCGCCGTCGGCGCTTCCGGCGCCGACTCCGTCGCCCCGCCGACCGGGGCCACATGGACCAGCACGTTGTAGGTGACGAGCGCGATGGCCACGTGCATGGCCATCAGGACGAGGACGCCTTGGCCGGGCTCCCCCTGCATGCCAGATCCAGAGGTCCGGCAGGAACAGCACGAGCGTGACGGCGATGGCAAGGCGGAAGAAGAGCCATCGGGGTGCCGAGCTGATCCGGGTCACGATCGGCCACCCGGCGCACGCGAGCACCACCCCGATGACCGTCAGCTTGGCGTAGTCGTCGAACTGGTAGTGCACGAAGTCCTTCGTGGCGGGGAACACGTGCTTCCCGAGAACCACGAGCGCGGCGTCGGCGGCGAGCGACCCCGCGATGGCGAGCACCGTGGCCAGCCCGACCCGCCACCACGCCGGCGGTCGGTGCCTGGGCCGGAAGTCGACCCGGGCCCACGTCAGGGCGCGTCCGACCTCCTCCGGCAGCGTGTCCGAGATCACCTCGGGGGAGAGCGCCATGGCCGAACAGGCTAGGGAATGCGGCCCCGCCAGGGCCTCATCCGCGAGGCGGAATCGAGAAGGCGGACTTCATCCTTCAGTCGGGTAGGTCGAAGTCCTGGGTGTGGCGGTCGGCCACCGGCGCTACGCGTCCGACACGGCGGCCACCAGCTTCTGCAGCGTGTCCTTGGCGTCGCCGAAGAGCATGGTCGTCTTCGGGTCGTAGAGCAGCTCGTTGTCGATTCCGGCGAAGCCCGGGCGCATCGACCGCTTGAGGAAGACGATGTTCTCGGCCTCGTCGGCGTGGATGATCGGCATGCCGTATATGGGGCTGCCCGGTGTCGACTTGGCCGCCGGGTTCACCGTGTCGTTGGCGCCGACCACAAGCGCCACGTCCGCCGTCGGCATCTCGGGGTTGGCCTCGTCCATCTCCTTGAGCTCGTCGTAGGGGACGTTCGCCTCCGCCAGGAGCACGTTCATGTGCCCGGGCATACGGCCGGCGACCGGGTGGATGGCGTAGAAGACGTCGACGCCGCGAGCGAGCAATGCGTCCGCCAGCTCGCGCGCGGTGTGCTGCGCCTGCGCCACCGCCAAGCCGTAGCCCGGAATGATGACGACCTTCCTCGCGTACGCGAGCAGCACGCCGACGTCCTCGGGCGTCCCGGTCCGCACGGGACGCGAGGCATCCCCCTCCTCCCCGCCCGTTGCCGTGATCACCGCGCCGAACGCGCTGAAGAGGATGTTGGGTAGTGAGCGGCCCATGGCGGCGCTCATCAGCCGGGTGAGGATGATGCCCGACGCTCCGACCAGCGTGCCGGCCACGATCAGCAGGTAGTTGTTGAGCACGAAGCCCGACGCGGCAACGGCGAGGCCGGTGAACGAGTTCAGCAGCGAAATCAGGACGGGCACGTCCGCGCCACCGATGGGCAGCACGAAGATGACGCCCAGCACGAGGGCCAGAACGAGGATGAGCCAGACGTACACGACGCTGCCCGTCACCAGAGCCAGCAGGATCATCACGGCGATCGCCAGCCCGACCAGCCCGTTGATCAGCTGCTGGCCCGGGTACGTGATCGGACGTCCCGGTGATGAGCTCCTGCAACTTTATGAACGCGATGGCGCTCCCCGAGAACGACACCGAGCCGATCAGCACGCCCAATAGCACCTCGGCTGTCACGTAGACCGCCGGCTGCAGCCCGAGGGAGTGCAGGTGCAGCAGCTCCACGATCGAGATCAGTGCCGCCGCGCCGCCGCCCACCCCGTTGAAGATGGCCACCAGCTGCGGCATCGCGGTCATCTTCACGAAGCGCGCCACCGGCACCGCGATGGCCGCGCCGAGCACCATGGCGATCAGCGCCAGCACGAGGTTCTTGCCCGAGTTGCGCAGCGTCGGCAACGTGAAGGTCATGCCGATGGCCAGAGTCGCCGCGGCGGCGCCGACCAGTTGCCCTGGCGGGCGTAGCGAGGCGAGCTCAGGCCTTTGAGGGCGAGGATGAACCCGGCGATCGCGACCAGGTAGGCGAGGTCGCGCGCGGTCGCCAGCGTGAAGGACGCCGCCAGCATCAGGCCGCACCCCCGGGGCTCGCCGACCCATCGGCGTCCTCGGCCTTGGCCGGCGCCTCCGCCGACGCTGCGGCCGCCTTCGCGCGCTCACCGGGCTTGGACTTGAACATCTCGAGCATGCGGTCGGTCACGACGAACCCGCCCACCACGTTGAGGGTGGCCAGGAACACGGCCAGGAACCCCAGCACGAGCTGCGCCGTGCCGTGGGCCTCGCCCATGATGATCAGCGCGCCGACGAGCACGATGCCGTGGATGGCGTTGGACCCCGACATGAGCGGGGTGTGCAGGATGCTCGGAACCTTCGAGACGACCTCGATCCCCACGAACGCGGCCAGCACGAAGATGGTCAGGTAGTCGACGATCCCCGTGGTCGTCCGTCGGCTCCACGAACAGCACTGGATCACGACGACTCCATCACGATGGCGCACCGCCGAGCAACTCCACCGCGGCCGGCGCCACGGGCTTCCCGTCGCGCAGCACGCACATGCCCGCCACGATCTCGTCGTCCCAGTCGGGCGCCAGTGTCCCCTCGGGCCCCATGAGACCCAGCACGTTGGCCACGTTGCGGGCGTAGAGGAAGCTGGCGTGGGTGGGCATGCCCGACGGCGGGTTGGCCATGCCCACGATCGTGCACACCGTCGTGGTCCACCACCTCGCCCGCCCTGGTCAGCTCGCAGTTGCCCCCCTGGTCGGCCGCCATGTCGACCACGACCGCGCCCTCGGCCATGCCCTCGACCATCGCGCCGTCACCAGCACCGGCGCCTTGCGGCCCGGCACCGCCGCCGTGGTGATGACGACGTCGGAGCGCCCGACCTCCTCGGCCAGGGCGGCGCGCTGGCGGTCGAGCTCCTCGGGCGTGAGCTCGCGGGCGTAGCCGCCGGTCCCCTCGGCCGACACGCCGAGGTCGAGGAACGTGGCGCCGAGGCTCTCGGCCTCCTCCTTGGCCGCGGCCCGCACGTCGTAGGCCTTGACCACGGCGCCGAGCCGGCGCGCCGTGGCGATCGACTGCAGCCCGGCCACGCCGACGCCCATCACGAGGACCTTGGCCGGGGGCACGGTCCCCGCCGCCGTCATGAACATGGGGAAGAACTTGGCCAGGTGCTCGGCCGCCGCCAGCCCGGCCCGGTAGCCCGACACCGTGGCCTGCGAGCTCAGCGCGTCCATGCCCTGGGCCCGGCTGATGCGGGGCAGCAGGTCGAAGCTGAAGACGGTCGCGCCCCTTGGCCGGCCAGCGCGCGCAGGGCCTCCTCGGACTGCGCCACGCCGAAGAAGCTCAGGACCGCGGCGCCCTCGCGGCAGCGCCGCCGCCTCCGTCGGCGCTCGGCGGGTTGACCCGCACGACCAGCCCGGCGCCGCGCCGACGTCGACGGCCGCGTCGGGCGCGACCGTCGCGCCGGCCTCGGTGTAGGCCGCGTCGGGGAACGCCGCCTCGGCGCCGGCGCCGGCCTGCACGCACGACCTCCCAGCCGGCGCCGACGAGCTTCTTGACCACGTCGGGGACGAGGGCCACGCGGCGCTCTCCGGGTCGGGTCTCGGTGGGGACCGCCAATTTCACGGTCGTTCTGTCTAGCAGCTGACCCCCCGTTCAGCCCCTAATCGAGGAGGTGACCGGGCGGTTCGAACGGGCGCTCGGGACCGGACGGACCCTGGTGGCGATCGCCCGGTCGCCGGCCATGGCTCTGCAGTGCACCGAGGAACGGCGGCCCCTCGCCGCCGCCGTGGAGCACGAGGTTGGCCCCCGACACGTAGGAGGCGGCCGCGCTGGCGAGGAAAGGCACGCCTGGCCACGTCGTCCGGCGTGCCCATCCGCCCGAGGGGCACCGTGGCCGCCACCCGGCCATGCCCGCGGGCCCCCGTAGAAGTCGTCGCCGGCGCCGGTGTCGAGCAGCCCGGCGGTCACGCAGTTGACCCGCACCAGCGGCGCCCACTCCATGGCCAGGGTCGCGGTGAGGTTGATCAGGCCGGCCTTGGCCGCGCCGTAGGCCGAGGCGCCCGGGGAGGGGCGCAGCCCCGAGACGCTGGCGACGTTGACGATGGACCCGCCGTCCTCCTGCACCGCCATGACCTTGTGCGCCGACTGCGCGCACCACAGCGGCGCCAGCAGGTTGAGGTTGACGATCGGCCTCGACGAAGCGCGGCGACGCTCGGCCGCCAGGCGTGCGGCGAGCCGCCGGCGTTGTTCACCAGCACGTCGAGGCGGCCGAACCGCTCGACCGCCTTGGCGATGACCCGCTCGGCGTCGGGGGCTTGCGCACGTCGGCCGTGACGAACACGGCCCCGTCGACGCTCCGCCTCGTGGCGCCCGCACGTGACCACCTGCGCCCCGGCCGCGACGAACGCCGCCACGATCCCCGGCCCCGACGCCGCGGGAGCCACCGGTCACCACGACCACCTGCTCGCTGAAGTCGAGACGCCGGCTGGGTCACTAGGCCCACGCCTACGGCACTCATCGCCAGTCTCGGTCCGCGCTTGGCCCGGCGCGACATGCCCTGGCCTAAGTTCCCTCGGCGCTTCTGACGCGGCGTCAGGGCCCGATGAACCGAGGGAGAATCCGGCGCCCATGCCCATCGATCGTGGTCCAGGAGCACAACGGGATCGCCGAGGTGGTCATCGACCACCCGCCGGTCAACGCCCTCGACGTGGCGGGCTGGTTCGCGCTGGCCGACGCCGTGACCGCCGCCGGCCGGGTCCCCGCCAACCGGGTCGTCGTCCTGCGGGCCGAGGGCGCGGCTTCTGCGCCGGCGTCGACATCAAGGAGATCAACGCCAAGGGCGACGAGGCGCTCGTCGGGGTCAACCGCGGCTGCGCCGCCGCCTTCGCCGCCGTCTACGACTGCGAGGTGCCGGTCATCGCGGCCGTCCAGGGCTTCTGCCTCGGCGGCGGCATCGGCCTGGCCGGCAACGCCGACATCGTCGATCGCCTCCGAAGACGCCACCTTCGGCCTGCCCGAGGTCGACCGGGGCGCGCTCGGCGCCGCCACCCACCTGGCCCGCCTGGTCCCGCAGCACGCCATGCGCAAGATGGTGTACACGGCCAAGCCGATCACCGCGGCCGAGCTGGCCTCCTACGGCTCGGTGGCCGCGGTGGTGCCGCCGGACCGCCTCCGGGCGGCCGCGCTCGAGCTCGCCGCCGAGATCGCCGCCAAGAGCCCGACCATCATCCGGCGGGCCAAGGAGTCGCTCAACGGGATCGACCCGGTCGACGTGAAGCGCAGCTACCGCTTCGAGCAGGGTTTCACCTACGAGCTGCACGTGCGGGGAGTCGCCGACGAGCAGCGGGCCGCCTTCGTCGAGAAGCGCGACGCCGACACCGTCAGTGAGCATCTGATGAGCGCCAGTGAGCGACAAGCGCACCACCGTCGACGACATCGTCGGCGAGCTCCGCTCGGGCATGACCATCGGCATCGGCGGCTGGGGGTCGCGGCGCAAGCCCATGGCCGTCGTACGCGCCATCTGCCGCTCCGACCTGACCGACCTGACCGTCGTCGCCTACGGCGGCCCCGACGTCGGCCTGCTCTGCGCCACCGGCAAGGTTAGCAAGGTCGTCTGCGGCTTCGTCACCCTCGACTCCATCGCCCTCGATCCGCACTGGCGCGCCGCCCGCCAGCACGGCCGGGTCGAGGTGATGGAGGTGGACGAGGGCATGTTCTTCCTCGGGCTGCAGGCCGCGGCCTGGCGAGTGCCGTTCCTGCCCACCCGGGCCGGGCTCGGCTCCGACGTCCTCACCGTCAACCCCGGCCTGGAGCTCGTGCGCTCCCCCTACGGCGTCGGCAGCCCCTACCTGGCCGACCCGGCCGACGCCGACGTAGAGCTGGTGGCCATGCCCGCCCTCCATCTCGATGCGGCCTTCGTGCACACCAACCGGGCCGACACCGCCGGCAACGGCGCAGGTGCTCAGCCCCGACGCCTTCTTCGACCCGCTGTTCCTCGGCGCGGCCGAGCGCCGCTTCGTCACCGCCGAGCGCATCGTCGAGAACGGGTCGCTGGCCGGCGACGGCACCCGCTCTCCAGCGTGCCGATCCACCGCCTGCTCACCGACGGCGTGCGCCGGCGCCCGGCGGCGCGCACTTCACCGCCAACCCGCCCGATTACGGGCGCGACGAGGCGTTCCAGAAGGAGTACGCCGCGGCCGCGGCGATCCCGCCGAGTGGGGGGCCTTCGCCAAGCGCTACGTCGTCGTCGACGAAGACGAGTACCAGGCCCGCGTCGACGGAACGCGCACCGTGAGCGAGGCCGACACCACTGAGCGAGTCCGGCGTCACCCGCGCCGAGTCCTGCGTCATCGCCTGCGCCGAGGCCTGGCGCGAGCGCCGGCGAGGTGATGGCCAGTCCCTTCGGCACCGTCCCCTCGCTCGGTGCCCGGCTGGCCAACTGACCTTCTGCCCCGGACCTGGTCCTCACCGACGGCGAGGCCGCGCTCATGGTCGGCGCGCCGCCGCTCGCCGCCCGCCGGGACGAGCTGGTGCGCGAGGCCCCCATGCCCTACCGCAGCGTGTTCGACGTCGTGTGGTCGGGGCGGCGCCACATCATGATGATGGCGAGCCAGATCGACCGCACCGGCAACCAGAACATCTCGGCCATCGGCGACCACCGCCAGCCCAAGGTGCAGCTCGTCGGCGTGCGCGGCGCGCCCGGCAACTCCGTCAACCACCCGACCAGCTACTGGGTCCCCGACCACAGCGTCCGCACCTTCGTCGCCCACGTCGACGTGGTGAGCGGCGTCGGTTACGCACGCGCGGCCGCCGCCGGCGAGGGCGCACTGCGCTTCCACGACATCCGCCGTGTCGTCTCCAACCTCGGCGTGTTCGACTTCGACACGCCGGACCACACCATGCGGCTGCGCTCGTACCACCCGGGGGTGACCGTGGACGACATCGTGGCCGCCACCGGCTTCGAGCTCACCGTCCCCGACGACGTCGCCGAGACCCGGCTGCCCACGCCCGAGGAGCTCGACCTCATCCGCGTCGTCTCGGACCCGGGCGCGCTGCGCGACCGCGAGGTGCGGACCTGACCGCGTCGTCCGGCGCCCCTGGCGGTGCCTCGGCCGCGCCGCTCCATCCGGCGCTGCACACCGCGCTGTGCGAGCGGCTCGGCATCCGCTACCCGCTCGTGCAGACGGGAATGGGCTGGGTGGCGGGGCCCCGCCTCGTCGCGGCCACGTGCGACGCGGGCGGCCTCGGCATCCTCGCCTCGGCCACCATGACACTCGACGAGCTCGCGGAGGCCATCAAGGAGGTGCGCCGCCGCACCGACGCGCCCTTCGGCGTCAACCTGCGCACCGACGTGGCCGACGTGGGCGAGCGGATTGAGCTCATGATCGACACCGGCGCTCGGGTGGCCAGCTTCGCCCAGGCGCCGAACCCGGCCCTGGTCGACACGCTGCAAGGAGGCCGGCCTGTTCGTGGTGCCGACCGTGGGCGCCCGCCGCCACGCCGAGAAGGTGGCCGAGTGGGGCGTCGACGCGGTCATCGCGCAGGGCGCCGAGGGCGGCGGGCACACCGGAACGGTGCCGACGACGCTGCTGCTGCCCCAGGTCGTGGACGCCGTGGGCGACCGGGTGCTGGTGATCGCGCGCCGGCGGCTTCTTCAGCGGGCGGGGCCTGGTGGCGGCGCTCGCCTACGGCGCCGCCGGGGTGGCCATGGGCACCCGCTTCCTCCTCTCGGCCGAGAGCCGGGTGCCCGACGCCGTGAAGGCCCTCTACCTGGGGACGCCGGTGACGGGGACCGTGGTGACGACGAAGGTCGACGGCGCTCCGCAGCGGGTCGTGCGTACCGACCTGGTCGACCATCTGGAGTCGCAGAGCTGGCTGCGCTCCCTGCCCCGTGCGCTGCGCAGCGCGCTAGCGGTTCCGGACCAGAGACCGGCGCGAGTATGGGCGCGCTTCTACGCGAGGGCCGCGCCATGAAACGAGGCAACGAGCTCACGTGGGCGCAGGTGCTCATGGCCGCCAACGCACCGGTCATGACCAAGGCCGCGCTCGTCGAGGGGCGCACAGACGTCGGCGTGCTGCCAACCGGTCAGGTGGTAGGACTGCTCGATTCCCTGCCGCCCGTGGGCGACGTGGTCGAGGACGTCATGGGCGAGGCCGACGCGGTGCTGCGCGCGCTGGGGCGTACCCGGCGGCGCGCCACCGGACGCCTGAGCGCCGGTCGAGTCGTCAGTCGTTCTCGCTGTTGCCGGCCGCGCCTTGCGCGACCCTGCGCAGCAGGTTCGACACCCGCTGGTGCGTCACGCCGAACAAATGAGCGATGCTGGGGATGCTCTGTCCTTCGGAGCGCAGCGCCACCACGAGGGAACGGCGCAGGTATCCGCTGGCCTCGGACTGGCGCCGCAGGATCGTGCTCACGAGCTGGACAGTGCCCGGCTCGTTCTCGTCTCCCAGGATCGCCTTCCACTCCTGGCCGTTCTGACGGGCCAGCCGGACATCGGCGATCCGCTTGGAGAGAAGGCGCTCGCTCTCGGCGTTCTCCTTCAGCACGGCCTCAAGCTCGTCGAGGGCGTGTAGCACTTCATCGGACGCTCCGCCTGCGTTTCCAGTATCCGACATTGCGTCTCCAACTCCCCTTCGACGGGTCCCATCTGCTTGCAACTCCGTCGTGTTGGTGGCCAACATGCAGTGCTGCCTCCATTCCAATGTCGTTCCGCCGACACCGAATCTCGATGACCTTTCACACGTCTGTTCCGACAAGCCTAAGGGGCCGGACCCCCCATGTGGTGTCAAACGACGCAATACCCGAAACGCCTGTGGTTCACACACCACGCGCCCACGAACGACGCAGGCACGGATATCTGGCGCGCCACCAGGGTTTTCAGACCGGGCGGGTCAGCGGGAGAGTACGACGGAGGAACCGTGGCCGAACAAACCTTGGTTCGCGGTGACGGCCACCCGCGCCCCGTCGACCTGGCGTCCGCTCGCCGTCCCGCGCAGCTGCCACACGCACTCGCACACCTGCGCGATCGCCTGGGCGGGGATGGCTTCGCCGAAGCACGACAGCCCGCCGGAAGGGTTCACCGGCACGCGGCCACCCAGCGCAGTAGCGCCGTCACGCAGCAACTTTTCTGCCTCGCCCTCGCCGCACAGGCCGATGTCCTCGTACCAATCGAGCTCGAGCGCGGAGGAGAGGTCGTAGACCTCAGCCAGGCTGACGTCCTCGGGGCCGATGCCGGCGTCGGCGTAGGCGGCAGCGTGCGATGGACGGACGGAAACCCGCCGAACCCGCACCGCCCTCGGTCACTCCTGCCGTCGCCACGGTCACGGCCGAGTCGGTCGCGAAGTTGGGCATCTCTATGACCGTGTTCGGGAACGTCGGCGTCACGGTCGAGACAGCGTCGACCGTGACGAGTGGTGCCGCCCCGCCGGCGTGACGCCGCGCGAAGTCCATGGACGACAGCACGAGCGCAGCGCCGCCGTCGGAGGTGGCACAGATCTCGAGCAGGCGCAGCGGGTCGGCGACCATCGGCGACGCCAGCACTTCGTCGACGGTGACCTCCTTGCGGTAGCGGGCGTTCGGGTTGGCGAGCCCGTGCCGCGCGTTCTTCACCTTCACCTGCGCGAAGTCCTCCTCGGTCGCGCCGAAGCGGTCCATGCGCCGGCGCGCGTACAGCGCGAAGTAGGTCGGGTTGGTCGCGCCGAACAGATGGAAGCGCAACCAGTCGGGGTCGTCTTTGCGCTCGCCGCCCACCGGGGCGAAGAAACCCTTGGGCGTCGTATCGGCGCCGACGACGAGGGCGACGTCGCACAGCCCGGCCAGAATCTGGGCGCGGGCGTTGGCGATCGCCACGGCGCCCGATGCGCAGGCGGCATAGACGCTCGTGACCGGCGCTCCGGTCCAGCCCGAGCGCCTGGGCGAAGGTGGCGCCCGAAACGAAGCCGGGATACCCGTTGCGGATGGTGTCGCGCCGCGAGACCAACTCCATGTCCCGCCAGCCCAACCCGGCGTCGGCCAGGGCGGCCCGGGCGGCGGCCAACCCGTATTCGACGAACGGGCGGCCCCACTTGCCCCACTCGTGCATGCCGGCGCCCGAGCACGGCCACCCTCTTGTCGTCGTGCCGCCACGCTCAGCCCTCCCAGCCCGGCGCGCCGTACCGCTCGACCGGACGCCACTTCCAGACCAGGTAGTCGCAGCCCGTCCTCCGCGTAGAGGCTGTCGACGACCAGCTCGACCTCGTCGCCCACCGAAGGTCGTCCACCGTCACCCCGCCCACCACCTGGCCCATCACCACCAGCTTCTCGGCCGCCAGCTCGACCGCGGCGAGGCAGAAGGGGACGTAAGGGTCGGCCGCCACGTAGGGCGGCGGCGGCTGGTAGCGGGCGTCGGTGTAGGACCAGATGCGGCCGCGGCCGCGACAGCTCGACCGTCTCGAACGACATGGAGGCGCAGTCCGGGTTCCGGCAGTAGCTCGCCTCGGCCGGGAAGGCGTAGGTGCCGCATCTCGTGCAGCGCGAGCCGAGCAGCGCGGGCGCCGTCGCCGTTCGTCGCCAGTGGTGAACCAGCCCTCGACCGCGGGAACCCTCGTCGCGGCGCTGCGCTGCCGCTGCCGCTCATCAGCCCAACCGCTCGATGATCGTCGCGTTCGCCTGCCCGCCCCCCTCGCACATGGTCTGCAGCCCGTAGCGGCCACCGCGCGCGCTCCAGCTCGTTGAGCAGCGTGACCATGAGCCGAGCGCCCGAGCATCCGGTTGGATGGCCGATGGCGATCGCGCCACCGTTGGGGTTGACCTTCTGCATGTCCGGGCGGTACTCGCGCTCCCAGGACAGGACCACCGAAGCAAATGCCTCGTTGATCTCGACCAGGTCGATGTCGTCGAGTGTGAGCTTGGCCTTGGACAGCACCAGCTGTGTGGCGGGGATGGGCGCCGTAAGCATGATCTGCGGGTCGTTGGCGGCGACGGCGAACGTGTGGAAACGGGCCCGCGGGACGCAGCCGAGCGAGGACGCCCTCTCCTCGCTCATGATCAGCACGGCGGCCGCGCCGTCGGAGATCTGCGACGAGGTCCCCGCGGTCACCGTCCCCGTCTCGGAGAACGCTGGCTTCAGCGCGGCCAGCTTCTCGGACGAGGTATCGCGCCGGACGCCCTCGTCGGACTCGAGCAGACCGTGCGCGGCGTTGACGTCGTTCGCCCCCGGCACGCCGGGGTGCACGCGCGCCTCGAGCGCGACGATCTCGTTGGCGAAGCGGCCCTCGTCGGTCGCCCGCGCCGCCCGCTGGTGCGAGCGCAGGGCGAAGGCGTCCATCTCCTCTCGCGAGATCTTCCAGCGTCGGGCGATCTCCTCGGCGCACTCCCCCTGGTGAATGAGGTCGAAGCGCTCCAGGTAGAGCGGCCCGTACGCCTCGCCCGGGCCCGGGCTCGGTGGTCGAGCCGATGGGGACCCTGCTCATCGATTCCACCCCGGCTCCGATGGCCACGTCCATGGCGCCGGCCATGACGGCCTGGGCCGCGAAGTGGATGGCCTGCTGGGCCGAACCGCACTGGCGGTCGACCGTCGTGCCCGGCACCGACTCGGGGAAGCCTGCGGCCAGCGCGGCGTTGCGGGCGATATTCATGGCCTGCTCCCCGACCGTCATGGTGCAGCCCATGACCACGTCCTCCACCAGGGCGGGGTCGAGGTCGTTGCGGGCCAGCAGCGCGACCAGGGGCTGGGCGGCCAGGTCGGTGGCGTGCCAGCCCGAGAGACGGCCACCTCGGCGGCCCACCGGTGTACGGACGGCGTCGATGATCACGGCGTTCGGCATAGGGGCCCAATTCTGACGCCGAATCAGATCGGATGCCAGCTACGGCGCCGGGGAGACGGCCCAGGAGTCGTGCCGCCGGACGCACCAGCACTTACCGATCCCCAGTCCATCGCGAAACGACTACCAGAAACCGCGAAAACAAGTGCTCTCCCTACTTGGAACCCATTTCCAGTAGCCGCGACTGCTCGTTTCGCCAGACTTTCAGTAGGGCAGCCCCGATACAAGTCGGGGCGTACTCGACCCTGGGCGGCGCCGGAGGTGTGGCGGTCGACCATGAGACGCGCTGCTGAGCGTCCGCACCGCCGCCAGCTCGGGAACCCTGAAAGACAGTCCACCTCGACCCCCGCCGCCGGCTCCCACCTTGGCAACCCCACGGCCCCTGTGCCAGATTCGCAGCGCCATGGACCTGACCTTCAGCCCCGAGCACGAGGCCTTCCGCGCCGAGGCCCGGGCCTGGCTGGCAGCGCACGTCCCCGCCGACCCCCTCCGCTCCCTCGATACGCGCCGACGGCTTCGAGGCAGCACCGCGCGCTGGGAGCGCACCATGTTCGAGGACCGCTGGTCCGTCGTCAGCTGGCCCGTCGAGTACGGCGGACGGGGCGTCGGGATCTTCGAGTGGCTCGTCTTCGAGGAGGAGTACTACCGCGCCCGCGCCCCCAAGCGCGTCAGCCAGAACGGCATCTTCCTGCTGGCACCGACCATGCTCGAGTACGGCACCGAGGAGCAGAAGGCGCGCTACCTTCCGCCCATGGCCGCCGGCGACGAGATCTGGTGCCAGGGCTGGTCCGAGCCCGATGCCGGCAGCGACCTCGCCGGCATCCGCTCGCGCGCGCCACGCAACACGGCCGGACGGCAATTGGGTCCTCAACGGGCAGAAGACCTGGGCCAGCCGGGGCGCGTTCGCCGACTGGTGCTTCGGCATCTTCCGCACCGACCCCGAGGCGGAGCGCCACCGCGGGCTCGACCTACTTCCTCGTCGCCATGGACTCGCCCGGCGTCACCGTGCGCCCCATTCCCCAGATCGACGGCGAGACCGGGTTTCGCCGAGATCTTCTTCGACAACGTCGAGGTGCCCGAGGACCAGGTTCTGGGCGAGGTCGGCGCGGGCTGGTCCGTCGCCATGGCGACTGCCGGCTCCGAACGCGGACTCTCGCTGCGCAGCCCGGCGCGCTATACCGAGGCGGCCGACCGCCTCCTTCAGCTCTTCGCCTCGCGCGGCGGCCCGGACCGCTCTCGCCGACGCCGTGGCGCAGGCCCACATGGACGCCGAGGCCTACCAGCTGCACACCTACTGGACGGCGTCCAAGGTCGCCCGCGGGCACGCCGTCGGGCCCGAGGCGAGCTGCAACAAGATCTTCTGGTCCGAGACCGACGTCGCCATCCACACTGCGGCGCTCGACCTGCTCGGGCCCGACGCCGAGCTCCTGCGAGGCGGGCGCGCCGGGCGAGTGGCTCGACGGTTATCTCTTCTCGCTGGCCGGTCCCATCTACGCCGGGACGAACGAGATCCAGCGCAACGTGGTGGCCGAGCGACTGCTCGGGCTTCCCGCGGCTGAGCCCGGCGACCGTGGACTTCGCCTTCTCCGACGAGCAGCTCGAGCTGCGCCGGGGCGTGCGCACCGTCCTCGACGCCGAGTGCGCTCCCGACGCTCTCCGCGCCTTCGAGTGGGCCGACGAGGACGGCCGGGCCGAACAGTCGCGCGAACCGCTGGGGCGTTCTTGCCGAGCTCGGTGCGCCCGCCCTCGTCGTGCCGGAGGCCGCCGACGGGCTCGGCCTGAGCGACGTCGACCTCGTGGGCGTGCTGGAGGAGGCGGGCTACGCGTGCCTGCCCGAGCCGCTGCTCGAGACGGCGGCGCTGGCCGCACCCGACGCTGGCCGCGCTGCTTCCTGACGCGGCGGCCACGGCGGCGCTTGGCCGCGCTGGTCGAGGACGACGTCATCTTCGCCGTCGGCGGCATCGACGTCACCGCGCCGGGCATCAGCTCCCCGACCGAGGTGTCGGCCGACGGCACGCTGCGCACCCCACGGGTCGTCCGGAGGCCCGCGATGCCGGCATCTTCCTGCTCGCCTGCTGCGACGACGAATCGGGCTGGCAGCTGCACGCCGTGCCGGCGGCTTCGTGCTACGACCGAGCCGGCCACGCCGGCGCTCAGCGCGTCACGCGATCTCTCCACCGTGCACTGGCCGCTCGCCTCCGACACGCTCCTCGCCTACGGCGTGGCCGCCGAAGCCGCTGCGGCCCTGCTGGCCGACCGCGCCGCCGCCGGACCGGCCGCGCTCCTCGTCGGGCTGGCCGACCGCATGGTCGCCATGGCGGCCGCCTACGCCAAGGAGCGCCACCAGTTCGGCAAGCCGATCGGCAGCTTCCAGGCCGTGAAGCACCACCTCGCCAACGCCCGGGTGGCGCTCGAGTTCGCCCGGCCCGCCATCTACCGCGCCGCCTGGTCGCTGGCGACGGCGCAGCCGACGCTCTCGCATGACGCGTCCATGGCCAAGGCGATGGCCTCGGATGCCGCCGACCCCGCGGCCCGTGCCGCACTCCAGGTCCACGGCGCCATCGGCTATACGTGGGAATGCGACCTCCACTTCTTCCTGAAGCAGACGTGGGCTCTCTCGCGGGCCTGGGGCGACGCCGCCACCCACCGCCGCCTCGTCCTGGGCCACGCACTGACGCGCTGAGCCCCGGTTGTTCCCCGACGGCGATGTCCGAATCCCGCCAGTAATCGGCACGGCCGCGTGCCACCATGGCCGGGTGCTGGAGGACCCCGACCGCTGCTACGAGGCGGCCAAGAGCAAGGACGCCCGCTTCGACGGCTGGTTCTTCTGCGCCGTCACGTCGACCGGGATCTACTGCCGCCCCAGCTGCCCGGCCCGCACGCCCAAACGGGAGAACATGCGGTTCTACGCGACGGCCGCCGCCGCCCAGCAGGCGGGTTTCCGCGCCTGCCTGCGCTGCCGCCCCGACGCGACGCCGGGCTCGCCGGAGTGGAACCTCCGCGCCGATGTCGTGGCCCGCGCTATGCGGCTCATCCGCGACGGCATCGTCGACCGCGAGGGCGTGGAAGGGCTCGCGTCCAGGCTCGGCTACAGCACGCGGCAGCTCAACCGCCTCATCACGGCCGAGGTTGGCACCGGTCCTCTCGCGTTGGCCCGGGCCCAGCGCAGCCAGACTGCGCGCGTGCTGCTGGAGACGACGGACCTGCCGGTGGCGCACGTCGCCTTCGCGGCCGGATTCGCGAGTGTCCGGCAGTGCAACGACACGGTGCGCCGGATCTTCGCCGACACGCCAAGCGGCTTGCGTCGGCGGGCGGCGCGGAGCACGCGGGGCGGCGACTCCCGGCCGCCTGCCGGCGTGGAGCCGACCCAATCCATCCGCCTCCGCCTCCCGTGCCGCCGACCCTTCGACCCCGCCTCGTTGCTCGACTTCCTGGCAATCCGCGTGCTCCCCGGCGTGGAGTCGGCCACCGCGGGCACCTACACCCGCAGCCTGCGCCTGCCGCACGGCCACGGCGTGGTGATTCTGGCCGCGCCGCCCTCGCAGGATCGGGATGGTGACGCCGGGCCGGCCTACCTGAATGCAGAGCTGCGCCTGGCCGACCTGCGAGACCTGACGACGGCTGTCTCGCGCTGCCGGCAGCTCTTCGACCTGGACGCCGACCCCGTCGCCGTGTGCGACGCGCTGGGTGACGACCCGCTTCTCGGCGCGGTGGTCCGGGCCGACCCGGGCCGCCGTGTGCCTGGCGCGGCGGATGGCTTCGAGCTCGCCGTGCGCGCGGTCATCGGGCAGCAAGTGTCGGTGGCCGGTGCGCGCGACGGTCGCCGGCAAGCTCGTGCACGCCGCGGGCAAGGAGCTCCCTACTCCTGACAGCGGCGTGACCCACCTCTTCCCAACGCCGGCGGCGCTCACCGCCCTGGCCGCGCACGATCCCGGCGCGTTCGCCATGCCGGCGGCCCGGCGACAGGCGCTGGCCGCGCTGGCCGAGGCGGTGCAGGCGGGCGACATCGTGATCGACCCGGGCGCCGACCCGAGCGAGCTGCGCCGGGCGCTGGTGGCCCTACCCGGACTCGGGCCCTGGACCGCCGAGTACGTCGCGTTGCGGGCACTGCGCGATCCCGATGCGTTCATGCCGACCGATCTGGGCATCCGGCGGGCCGCGGCATCGCTGGGCCTGCCCGAAGACCCCGCATCCCTGACCGCCCTCACCGAGGCCTGGCGGCCGTGGCGCAGCTACGCGATGGCGCACCTGTGGTCGCTGCCCGCCGCCGCGGGCGCCACCCCGCTCCCCACCCGCACCACGAAAGGACGTGCCGCATGACCACCGCACCCACCGAGACCACCACGATTCCGCTGGAGACGCCCATCGGCCGTCTCGTCCTGGAGTCCGACGGCGACGTCCTGATCGGCGTGTGGCTGCCGAACGAGCGCCGGCACAAGCGGCGCGACGCCGAAGACGTGCCACCCGTGCTCAAGGAGACGGCCACCCAGCTCGAGGAGTACTTCGCCGGCGAGCGCACGGACTTCGACCTCCCCATAGCGCTCGACGGCACCGACTTCCAGCGCCAGGTGTGGACCGAGCTGACCCGGATCCCCTACGGCGAGACCATCAGCTACAGCGAACTGGCCCGCCGGGTGGGCCGCCCCAACGGACCGAGGGCCGTGGGCCAGGCCAACGGTCGCAACCCGATCCCCATCATCTTCCCCTGCCATCGCGTGCTGGCGAGCAACGGCATCGGCGGCTATGGCGGCGGCCTCAAGGTTAAGCGCGCGCTGCTCTCCATTGAGGGCGTCACCGCCTGAGCAGCACCGCAGAACCTCCGGGACGGCGGCGCCTATGGTGCGCCGGATGGAAACCGCCCGGAGCGTCCGTGACGCGTTCGACCTGACGGGCCGCGTGGCCCTCGTGACCGGTGCCGGCAGCGGCATCGGGCGCACGACCGCCGAGGTGCTCGCCGGGGCCGGCGCGACCGTTGTCTGCGCCGACATCGACGCGGAGGCCGCCGCCGTGACGGCGAGGGAGATCCTCGGCGGGGGCGGCAAGGCGGAGAGCGCCGAGCTCGATGTCGCGGCACGGGGCGCCGCCGACACGCTGGTCGGACACATCACGGGCCGCCACGGCGCGTTGCACGTGCTGTGCAACATCGCTGGTGTGATGATCGACAGCGCCATCATCGAGGTCGACCCCGACGAGTTCGACCGCATCCTCACGGTGAACCTCAAGGGCGTGTTGTACGGATGTCAGGCCGCCGGGAAGGTGATGGTGCGACAGGGCGGCGGTTCCATAATCAACATGGCTTCGGCGGCGGTCCTCACCCCCACGCCCGGCGTGGGGCCGTACGCCATCACGAAGGCAGGCGTCGCGCAGCTGACCCAGTCGATGGCCGCCGAGGTGGGCAAGCACGGCGTCCGGGTCAACGCGGTCGCGCCTGGCTTCGTGCCGACCAACATGACGGCGCGGTACTACCGCCGGCCCGACGGCACGATCGACGAGGAGGCCCAGGCGGCCGTCATCGAGCCGATGGCCCGCTACTCGCCGCTGCGCCGGGTCGGCACGACGGCCGACATCGGGTACTGCGTCCTGTATCTCGCCTCGGACGCCAGTAGCTTCCTGACGGGACAGCTCCTCAGCCCGAACGGCGGCGTCTCCATGCACTAGCTCAGGACAGGCGATACACCTCGAACTGGTCGGTCGCATTGTCGGCCGCCACGACGGCCGGGCCCGGACCGAGCAGCGCCACCGCCGCGCCCACGCCGGCGGGGTTGCTCACGTTGCCGTGCACGTCGACGCGGTACACGCACGACGAGGGCGTGGACGGGCTGGATTGCGGGCAGGACGAGCTCGCGGCCCCCGCGGGCTCCAGGACGAGCGGTCCCGCCGCCGTGTCGACGACGCTCCAGTTCACCGAGCCGGAGAAGGACCCCAGCGATCCGAGGGTGGAGACGTCGAAGGTGCTGTAGCCCGCATCGAGGCCCTGGCCGGCCGGCTCGCCGACCCACACCGCACCGCCGGCCACGGAGTTCACGTACTGGACGCCGCCTCCCAGGCCGTTCGGGGTGTGGGCGAGCGCCGCCCCGGTCGCGGTGGCGCCGCCCGGGCGCAGCACGGCCAGGTGGTGGCCCTGGGTCTCGTAGTAGATGGAACCGTCCGACCCGATCACCGCGCCGAGGGTGGTGACGACGAGGTGGGGCGCGCCGGACGACCCGGGTTTGATGCGGTACACCCGGACGACGTTGCCCGACGTGATGGAGACGTAGACGTTGCCGGCGGCGGCCGTCATGGACACAAGGCCGTCGTCCGAGCTGTTGGCCGGGTGCACGGGCGGCAGCGACCACTGGCCATTCGGGTTACCCGACGCGCGCTCGTAGGCGTAGACGGTGCTGTAGGTCGCGGCGTAGAAGTTCGCCCCGTCGGCGGCCAGCGCGGCGATGCCGGAGTTGACATGCTCCGCGATCAGCGGCTGGACCGTTGCCGTCCACCACCCAGGCGATTGTGGGAGACGAGCTCGTCGGATTTTGCGGCGCGACGAAGACCGCGCCGTCCGGGCTCTCCGCGGCGGTGACGCGATCGGCGCTGAAGGGGACTTCGATGGGGGCGCTCACCTGGAACGGGCCCGACGTCGACACCGGGGGCAGGCTGGACGAGGTCGCCGCGCTGGTTGTCGTGCTCCGTGCGGTCGTAGTGGTGGCGGCGCCGTGCGCGTCGCGGTCGTGGTCGTCCCGGCGCCCTGCGAGGCGGGCCCGCTGCCACACGAGGCGGCCACCAGCGCCGTGAGTGTGAGCACCAGCGCGGGCGCCAGTAAGCCCAGTTGCAGGCGACGGTCTCGTTTCCCGCGCATGAGGGCCAGTATGTCGTGCCGTCTTCGCGCGATCGCGGCAGCGGTGGGCGGGGATCACGTGCGAAGGCAGCCGGCGTTCGCGGGCGGGCGCCTGGCGATACGGTGCGGTCCATGGCCTCCAACTCCCCCTCCACGCCCACGACGACCTACACGGTCTCCACACGCGCCATCACCTATGAGGCGGACGGGCGCACGATGATCGGCACGCTCGCCGTGCCCGAGGGCACCGGGCAGGTGCCGGGCGTCCTCGTGTGCCACGAGGGTCCCGGCCTCGATGACCACGCCCGCTCCATTGCGGCGCGCCTGGCGGCAGAGTTCGGCTACGTCGCCTTCGCGCTCGATTACCACGGCGGCGGCGAGTGGCTGCCCGACCGCGACCAGATGATGGCGCGCATCGGCGAGCTCCACGCCGATCCCGAACGGACGCGTGCCCTGGGGACGGCGGGTCTGGACATCCTGCGCGCCGAGCCCCGCACCGACCCCGACGCGCCTGGCCGCCATCGGTTATTGCTTCGGCGGCACCCTCGCGCTCGAACTGGCGCGCGGCGGTGCCGACCTCAAGGCCGTGGTCGGCTTCCACGCCGGGCTGGGCACGGCGCGACCCGAGGACGCACGCAACATCCGCGGCAAAGTGTTGGCGCTCATCGGGGCCGACGACCCCATCGTCGACCATGAACAGCGGCGCGCCTTTGAGGAGGAGATGACCGCGGGCGGCGTGGACTGGGTGCTGACCGTGTACGGCGGCGCCGAGCACTCGTTCACGCGCCCCGGCGCGGAGACGGTGGGGATGCCCGGCGTCCGCTACCACGAGCCGACCGATCGCCGCTCGTGGCAGGCGATGGTCGACCTCTTCGCGGAGACGTTCGCGTGATGCCGCGCCGCAGTTGATCCGTTTCTGACGCCCCGTCAGGTCCGGACTAACCTCAATCTCCATGCCCGAGCCCCTGCCGATGATCATCTCGGTCGACGACCACGTGGTCGAGCCGCCCAACGTGTGGCAGGACCGCCTCCCCTCCAAGTACGCCGAGGTCGGGCCGCGGATCGTGCGGGCACCCATGCCCGAGGTCGAGTTCCGGGGCGGCTCGCTCAAGGTCAAGGAAGGAAGCAAGGGACTCCCGGTCGACTGGTGGTACTACGAGGATCTGAAGCGGCCGCTGCTGCGGGTCGACTCGGCGGTCGGCGTGCCGCGCGACGAGGTGACGATGAAGGGTGTCACCTACGACGACATGCGGCCCGGCTCCTACGAGGTCAAGCCCCGGCTCGATGACATGGACGCCAACCACATAGAGGCGGCGCTCTGCTTCCCGACCTTCCCCCGCTTCTGCGGCCAGACCTTCACCGAGGCGCAGGACAAGGAGCTCGCGCTCCTGTGCGTGCGTGCCTACAACGACTGGATGGTCGACGAGTGGTGTGGCGGGGCCAAGGGCCGTCTCATCCCCCTGTGCCTCATCCCGCTGTGGGACGTCGAGCTGGCCGCGGCGGAGGTGCGCCGCAACGCCGAACGCGGCGTCCGCGCCGTCTGCTTCAGCGAGATCCCCCCCTTCCTCGGACTCCCGAGCGTGCACGACCCCGACCACTACTGGGACCCCTTCTTCCGCGCCTGCGCCGAGACACAGACGATCGTCAACATGCACATCGGGTCGTCGTCCAAAATGCCGTCCACGTCGGCGGACGCCCCGCCTGCGGTGGGGTCGACCCTCACCCACACCAACGCGACCTTCTCGCTCGTCGACTTCCTCTTCAGCGGCGTGTTCGTCCGCTTCCCCGATCTCAAGGTCGCCTATTCGGAAGGCCAGATCGGCTGGATCCCCTACATCCTGGAGCGGGCCGACACCGTGTGGGAGGAGAACCGCGGCTGGGGCGGGGTGGCCGACATCGTCCCCGAGAAGCCGAGCAGCTACTTCAACGACCACGTGTGGGGCTGCTTCTTCGACGACGCTCACGGGCTGCGCTCGGTGGAGGAGATCGGCGAGGACAACATCACCTACGAGTCGGACTACCCGCACTCCGACTCGACCTGGCCCCAGTACGCGTCAGGTCGCCGAGAAGCAGATGGCCAAGCTCACTGACGCGCAGAAGCGCAAGATCGTCCGGGGCAACGCCATCCGGTTGTTCGGCCTCGACCTCGCCGCCTGATTCCTCGCCGAGGGCTGACGACTCGTCGCCGCCGACCGAGCTGCTGCCGACCGAGCTGACGGATGGACCTGCGCTACACGGCGGCGGAGCAGGCGTTCCGAGAAGAGCTGCGCCACTGGTTGGCCTCGGTGCTGCCAGGAGTGGGCGACCCCCCGCCCCACGACGACTGGCCGGCCCGGCGCGCCTACGACCTGGCCTGGCAGCGCACCCTTTTCGACGCCGGGTACGCAGGGGTCGACTGGCCGGCCGAAGGAGGCGGGCGGGGGGCCTCGCCGGTGGAACAGCTCATCTTCAAGGAGGAGTGCGAGCGGGCCGGCGCGCCCTACGTCGGGGTGGGCTTCGTCGGCCTGCTCCACGCGGGGCCGACCATCATCGCTGAGGGGACGCGCGCGCAGAAGGAGCGCTACCTCCCCGGCATCCTGCGCGGCGAGGAGGTGTGGTGCCAGGGCTTCAGCGAGCCCGACGCCGGCAGCGACCTGGCGTCGCTGCGCACCCGGGCCGTGCGCGACGGCGACGACTACGTCGTGACGGGCGCGAAGATCTGGACGTCGCACGCCGAGGTGGCCGACTTCTGCGAGATGCTGGTGCGGACGGGGGACGAGGGCAACCGCGGGATCTCGTGGCTCATCATGCCCATGGACGCGGGGGGCATAGAGATCCAACCGTTGCGCACGATCGAAGGGACGACCGAGTTCGCCCAGCTGTTCCTGAACGAGGTGCGCGTCCCGGTCGCCAATCGGGTCGGCGAGGAGAACGACGGCTGGCGGGTGACGATGGTGACCCTGTCGTTCGAGCGCGGGACGGCGTTCGTGGGCGAGCTGCTCGAGTGCACGCGGCTGCTGGCCGCGCTGCAGGCGATCGGCACCCGCCTCGACCTCTACCGGCACGACGGCTCGGGCCTGCGCCACCGGCTCGGCCAGCTGCAGGCCGCCTTCGACGCCCTGTGGGCGCTGACCAAGCGCAACGTCTCGGAGGCGGCCCGGACGGGGGTCCCGGGCGTCGGCGGCTCGGTCTTCAAGCTCTCCTTCTCCGAGCACGCCCAAGCGCTGGCCGACCTGGCCATGGAGATGCTCGAGCAGGCCGCGCTGTGCGCCGATCCGCTCACCCGCCTCGGCACGCCGATCGGCAACGCCGAGCAGGTGCACAACTGGTTCAAGTCGATCAACCTGACCATCGCCGCCGGCACGTCGCAGGTGCAGCGCAACATCGTGGCTGAGCGGATCCTCGGCCTCCCCCGGTCACGCTGATGAGGACGCGCTGATGGACTTCCGCGTCGGCGATGCCGAGCGGGAGCTGGCGGAGGGTATCCGGACCATGCTGGCCGGGCGGCTGCCGCTCGAGCGCGTCCGGGAGCGTGAGGGCGAGGAGCGGACCATCGACCCGGAGGACTGGGCGGCCCTCGGCGAGACGGGCGTCTTCGCCCTGACGCTGGCCGAGCCCGTCGGTACCGGGCTCGGGCTGGCCGAGGCCGCGGTCGTCTTCGAGGAACTGGGGCGTGCGTTGGTGCCGGGCCCGCTCGTCGGCACCTTCCTGGCCGCGGCCATGGGCCTGGTGCCCGGTGCGGCCGAGGGACGCGCCTTCGTGGGGATGTGCTTCGGGAGCGACGGTCCGCCCTGGCTGGTCGAGCACCTTTCGTCGCTCGACGCTGCCTTCCACCTACAGCTCGGAGGCCTGGGCGACGGGCGCAGTCTCATGAAGACCATCCGCGACGCGCCCAGGGCGCAGCGCGTCACGGCGCCGCTCGACCCCCTCACACCACTCTGGCAGCTGTCGCAGCTTCCGGCCGGCTCGTCGTTGGAGGACCCCGAGCACCAGCTGTTCCGCGACGGCGCCGTCCTGACGGCGGCGCTGCAGGTGGGCCACGCGACAGAGACGCTCGAGCTCGCGGTCGCGTACGCCAAGGAACGGCACCAGTTCGGCAAGCCCATCGGCACCTTCCAGGCCGTTCAGCACATGTGCGCCGACATGCTGGTGCGCGCCGAGGTCGCCCGGGCCGCCGTCCACGCCGCCGCCTGCCTGGCCGACGCGCCCGACGTCCTCGCCGCGGAGGCCGACGCCGCCGGCATCACGCCTGGCGCCTGGATGCAGCGCGCCGTGGCCGGGGCCAAGCTGCTGGCCGACGACGCCGCCATCGCCAACGCCCGCGCCGCTATTCAGGTGCACGGCGGCATGGGCTACACCTGGGAGGTGCCGCTGCACCTCCACCTCAAGCGCTCACGAGTGCTGGCGACGACCTTCGGCACGAAGGCCGATCTCTCGTCGCTGCTGGCCTCCCTCGTCCGAACGGAGCAGGTTTGATGACCGATCTTTCCCTCATCCCCGCCGACGTGGTGCGCACCGTGCCCGAGGGCGCCGTCGTCTACGGCATGCAGCTACCGATCCAGTCGCAGTCGACGCTTTACGTGGCGGACTGGGAGACCCGCGCCGGGCCCGACGAGCTGGCGCGGATCGCCCGCGCCGCCGACGACGCGGGCTTCTTCTACATCGGCGTGTGCGACCACACCGCCATCCCTCGCCGTCTCGCCGACGCCATGAGCACGACGTGGTACGACACGACCGCGACGCTGGCCTGGCTGGCCGCGCTGACGTCGCGCACCCACCTGCTGTCGCACGTGCTGATCCTGGCCCAGCGCCACCCGCTGCGCGCGGCCAAGGAGCTCTCGACCCTGGACCTGCTGTCGGGCGGCCGCCTCATCGTCGGGGTGGGCGCCGGGCACGTGCCCGAGGAGTACGAGCTCTTCACCGGCGGGTTCGCGGACCGGGGCCGCCACACCGACGAGGCCGTCTCGGCCCTCGCTCGCTGCTTCACCGACGAGTTCCCGGAGTTGCCGGGCCCGCGCTTCCCCGCCCGCGACATGGGCGTGCGCCCGCGGCCGGCCCGGACGCCGCGGCCACCGATCTGGATCGGCGGCTCCTCGCCGGCGGCGCTGCGCCGGACCGCCGCCTTCGGCGACGGATGGCTGCCCCAGGGGACACGCCGGCGCGACCTTCCGGGCCAGATCGCCCGGATCCGTGAGCTGCGCGACGAACTGCGCGGCGGTGCGCCGCTCGACATAGGCACCATCGTCGAGCCCCTCTACCTGACCACGGGTGGCTCGGGCTGGGACCTGCCCGGCTGGGACCTGCCCGGCTGGGTCCTCCAGGGGACAGCCGAGCAGGTGACGGAGTCGCTGCACGAGCTGGTCGGCATGGGCGTCAACCACCTCCAGGTGCGCTTCATGGCTCGGTCGGCGGAGGAGTGGTGTGACCAGACGGCCCGCTTCGGGGCCGAGGTGGGCCCCCTGCTGAACCACTGACGGCGGCCCGCCCGTAGGGTGGAAACCGATGTTCCTGTCCTACGCGCTCGGGGCGATCATCCTGATCCTGGTGCTGCTGCGCCAGCTGAGGATCCGCCCGGTGCCGCGGGTGTTCCGGGCCACACTGCCCCTCGTGCTCGGCGTCGTCGGGCTGTTCGAGGTGGTGGCGTACGCGGGGGACCACCACGTCTCCGGCGGCACCTGGGCCTGGGTGCTCGGCGCGCTGGCCATCGGTGCCGTCGGCGTGGGCGCCCTGCGGGGGCTTTCCATGCGGGTGTGGAAGAGCCACCAATGGGTGGTGCGCCAGGGAACGCCGGTCACCATGGCGTTGTGGCTGGTATCGCTGCTCGTGCACTTCGCGGCGGACGACAACGGAGGGGCCCGCGGGTTCGAGGGAGCGACCTTCCTCCTCTACCTCGGGGTCACCCTGGCGGTCCAGGCGTACGTGGTGCACCTCCGCGCGCAACCGCTCTGGAAGGCCCTCGGCCCCGAGGCCGGACGGCCGCTGCAGTTCCACATGTCGCAGGGACCGGGGGGCGTGTTCGCCTTCTTCAGCACAGGCGGCGTGCCGCCGAACCAGTGGCAGCCGAGGGCCGGCCACGGCGGCCGCGATGACGTCATTGACGCGGAGGTCGTGGACGACGACGACCACGGGCCTCCCGAGCTGCACCCACCACGCTGACGCCCTGACGCGTCGATCCTCCGTACACTCGGCGTCCGTGCCGACGCCGCGCTCCTTCAGCCAGAGGCCGTACGCCGCGCCGCCTGGCGCCAGCGAGTTGCTCCTGATCCGCCATGGGGCGTCCGCCGACTCCGTCGAAGGCGAGACCTTCGAGCTTGTGGAGGGCCAGGGCGACCCACCGCTGTCGGAGTTGGGGCGGCACCAGGCCGAGCGGCTGGCGTTGCGGCTGGCTCCCCAGCCGTTCGATGGCCTGTACGTCAGCACGCTGCGCCGCACGGGTCAGACGGCCGCGCCTCTGGTGGAGCGCACCGGTTTGGCCCCGACGGTCGACGCCGACCTGCGCGAGGTCTTCCTCGGCGAGTGGGAGGGCGGGCTGCTGCGCCAGAAAGCGGTCGACGGGGACCCGCTGTTCCAGCAGGTGATGAAGGAGCAGCGCTGGGACCTGGTGCCGGGCGCGGAGTCGCGGCGGGTCTTCGGCGGTCGCCTGCGCGCGGCCGTCGGGCGCATCGTCGCTGCCCACCCGGGCGGCCGGGTGATCGTCTTCAGCCACGGCGCCGCCATCGGTGAGTTGCTGGCCCAGGCGAGCGGCGCGCAGCCCTTCGCCTTTCTCAACGTCGACAACGCGTCGATCTCGAAGCTGGTCGTGGCGCCCGAACGGTGGATCGTGCGGGGCTTCAACGACACGGCGCACCTGGCCGACTGAGGGAAGGCCCGTTCCCGCTCTCATCTTGGCCAACGTCGACACCTATGAGCGCTCTACGCAGACCCGCGGCACATGCGGCCGGCGATGTCGGCCAGTTCGACCAAGGCGGCGATCACCTCGGTGACGATCCCATCCTGACGAGGGACGAGCTGCTCTCCGAAGTCTCCGATCCCGCGGAGGCCCGGAGGCAACTCAATTTGGACACCCTGTGACGGGGGCAGGTTCACCGGGTTGCTGGGATCAAATCCGAGACGAACCCGCTCGTCGGCCACGTGGTAGCCGGAGAGTCTGTTCGTGAAGAGTCGGCGTGTCTCATCCACGAGGTCGGCGTTTCTCCCGCCCACGATGATTCCGCGTAGAGGTCCCGACTGCTTCCCGCGGAGGGCCGGCCCGTACGGCTCTATGACGACACCGTGGACTGGATCGACCACCACGGAGAACCCGTCGCGTCCGAACCCGTGGACCGATATGGCGATCTCCACGTGCCGGAGGAACGCTCCCAATCGATCCGAGTGATCAGGATCGTGGCGCCGAGAGGTGAGATGGGCCCGCACCCGGCTCGGCTGGATGATGGCGTAATACGAGGCACCAGACCGCTCGGCGGCGCGACTGGCAATTTCGTGCGTGCCTCGGTCCTGCGAACCGCCGTGCAGTGCGATGAAGCCAACGGTCGACCGCAGCGCGCAGACCTCCTTGACGCCAGGCAGGGACAAGAGCTCAGCCAGATCCATGTCCACGGGGTCAGTGCCTCAGCGGATCGGGCTACCGAAGCGGATCACATTGCCGTCGGGATCGCTGATGAAGCCCTCTCGCTTGCCGTAGGCCTCGTCCCGGGGACCGTCCACCTCAATCCCGGACTGTCTCCACTCCGAAGCCGCCCGGTCGGCGTCTTGGCAGTGGATGTAAAGACCCCCGTGACCGGGGTGGTCTCCAGCTTCGGCTTGCGTCAGGTGGATCGTGAGCCCGCGATCTCGGTGCGCGAAGGCATAGGTGTCGTCATGGAACGTCACGTGGAATCCGGCACGCTCGAACCAATCGACTGAACGAGCCACGCTCGTCACCTTGAACAGCGGCTCGAACCCGGTGATCAGCCATGTGCCCGTCATGAGCTGGAGTTGGCCGTCCCTCTGTCCATTGAGCCCACCCAGACAGTCGTGGCAGATCGGTAAGTCGGGGTGCGACCTCAATCTGACCCACCAATCGACCGACGTCGAGCAGCACACGCAGGTGACGGCCATGACGGGCAAGGCTAGGTCCCCGACACTTCACAATCAGGTGGCTGAGGCCGCGAGAACGAACGCCGGGCCGCGAGTCGGCACAATTGGGCGTGGCCGTCAAGCGGAACAAGCCGCGCAAGCCCTCCAAGAAGCTCCCGCCGGTGCCCAAGTACACCCGGATGCCCAGCGGGGGCACGAGGTACTGGCGCATGGGCGGCCCGCTCACCAGCGAAAGGGAGGCCGAAGCCCGCGCCGCCCGGCGGGCCAGGCCTCAAGGGCGCGTGGGGCGCCTCGTACTCCGCCTACTGCGAGGAAAGCCGCGTCCGACTGCGTAGGCCGGCGGGTGCTCGAACGAAACCTCCCGTCCGGTTCGGCTCCGCCGGGCTCAGGCGCGGCTCATGGCGGCGACCTGCCGGTGCAGGGCCGGCAGTACTGCGACGTCAGGCACATCCTGCAGGGCGGCCTCTATGACGGCGGTGATCTCGGACCCCACGAGCTCGTCGCGCTCGAGCAAGGCGTCGCGCAACGCCTCCACCACCTCGGTGTGCGTGGTCACGATCTCCTTGGCGACGTCGCACGACCCCATCAGCAGCACGTCGAGCTCGGCCCGCGCAGCCTTGTCGCCGAGCACCTTGTCGACCAGGCTGCCCTCCATGTAGCCGTGGCCGGCAGCAGCCACCGAGATGAGCGAGCTGCCCATGCCGCAGGCGCCGATCATCTGGGCGCCGATTGCGGTGGCCGCCGCGAGGTCGGAGGCGGGACCGGTCGACACCTCGTCGAACCAGTGCTCCTCGGCGACCATGCCGCCCATGCAGATCTGCAGCAGCGCGTGCATCTCTTCGCTGCTCTTGGTGAAGCGCTCCTCGGTGTCGGAGTGCTGCAGCAGTCCAAGCGAGTCGCGGCGCTTGACGATGGAGAGCACATCGAGCTGGCGGGTCTGTCCGACGAAGTAGGCGACCGTGGCGTGACCTGCCTCGTGCGTCGCCACCCGGTCGCGCTCGTCTGGGGTGTAGATCGTCTCGTCGGTGACGCCGAGCTCGACGAGCATCTTGGCCTCGGCCACGTCCGACATCGTCATCGCCGAGCGCCCGTGGGTGAGCGCGATGACCAGCGCTTCGTCCATCAGGCGCTCCAGGGCGGCCGGGGAGTAACCGAAGGTCATGCCGGCCACCGCGTCCGCCGCATCCTGGTGGTCCAGGTCCTCTCCGTGCGCCTTCTTGCCCAGGTAGTAGGCGACGATGTCGGCCCGGGCGTGCCGCCCGGGCAGCCCGAAGTAGATCGTGCGGTCGAAACGGCCGGGCCGGACGAGCGCGGGGTCGAGGTCGTCCTTGCGGTTGGTCGCGCCGACCACCAGCACGTTGGCCGGCACCACCGCGGGCTTGTGGAGGTGCCGGTCCTGCGGGAGGTAGCGGTTGATCAAGTCGATCCAGGCCGAGACGAAGCGCTGGCCGCGGGTGGGGCTGTCGAACGACTGGAGCTGCACGAGCAGCTCGTTCACCACCCCGGTCACGCCCTCGGTGCCTCCGCTCCCGCCGAGCCCGCGCCGGCTGGCCCCGATGGCGTCGATCTCCTCGATGAAGCCGATGGCGCCTCCCTCCTTCTGCGCGTGCTTGCGAAGCTGCTTGAAGTAAGACCGGATCTTGCGGTTGGTCTGCCCGTAGTACATGGACTGGAACGCCGACGACGACACGAACAGGAAGGGGACGTTGGCCTCCTTGGCCATGGCCTTGGCGACGAACGTCTTGCCGGTCCCCGGCGGCCCCTCGAAGAGCACGCCGCGCCGGGCCGAGCCACCCATGGTGTCACGGAACGTCTGATGCGCGAGGAACAGGTTCACGGAGCGGACGACTTCGGCCTTAATGGAATCGATCCCGACCAGGTCCTCGAGCCCGACCTGTGTGTCGCCCGGACGGACGAGGGTGTGCGGGGAGCGCCCGGCGCCGATGAACGGCGCGGCCATGACGGCCCCGAGCATCAAGACGATGATGGCGATGGGAAGTGCCGCGAAAGCCCAGTGGGGCACGTGGAGAGAGGGGAAGATGCTCCGGCCCCGGGAGACGCGGATGGCGACCCATCCGAGCACTAGAGCACCCGCTGCGACCAGCCGGCGCAAGCGGATCTGACGACGGCGCTCACGCGCCCGCGACACATCGGCACTCCCGAGGATGGACTGCCCGACGATGCGCGACACGGTGTCGCTGGGGCGAGGGGCGGACTGCGCGGACGATGGGGCAAGTGGGGCTGGCCGGCTCATGACCAACTACCTTTCATTCCCCCCGGAACAGTGCTCTTGGAGAATCGCACAAGAAGTGCAACCGTGCGAAGAGGCAAAAGTCACAACTTCAACTTCGCGGGTTGACCCTCCGTTGTCTCCGTTTCATTCTCGCGCACCCATTGCGACAGGTAAACGTCGCTGTGCTTCGGCCGCCGCCGCGGCGTGCAGACCACGTGGAGCGGTTGACCGATCGAAGTGGAGGCTGGATCAATGGCGTTGATGGCGCCGCCCGGGCCTGTGACCAGGTTCCCCATCATCACAGGCTTGGCTTCTCGGCACTGGTGCCTGTGATGACGGGGAACGCGACTGTCCGGGCGCGTCGGCCGAAAGCACCGGAGGGTGAACAACAACAAACGACCAAATCTCTCCCGTGCGCTCGATGGCGCGCAATGGGCAATAAAAGTCGACACCAGAACGCAGCCAGCCGCAGTGCGGCGCCGGGGCGTGTTTCCTTCGGCGATGACATGGTCTCCCTCTGGGACGGGCGACTCGTGGCACGGATGTCGGGGGCGATGTCGGCTTCTTCTGCATCTGGGGTTGCCAAGCCGGTTTACCAATGGGATACTCAGGCTCTCGCCTAAACCGTTGGAGGGTGCATGACTCGGATCCTGAAGACCGCAACCGCCTGCTCCGTCGCACTCGTCGGCCTCACGCTGGGGTCCGCGGCGGCCTTTGCACAGTCAGCATCATCAGGCAGCATCCAGGTCTGGGTGACGCCGAGTCCCAATGGCAATGGTGGCGGGAAGATCATGATCACGGGGGCCATCGCGGACTATGGCGTCACGAAGGGGAAGAAGTCCGGTCAGGCGCTGTTAAAAAAGGGGACGATCACGGTAAATCTCAAGCAATTCAACGCCGCGACAAACAACGTCAACCCAACGATCAATCCGTCGAACTGTTCGACGTCGTTCACGGCTTCGGCGCCGGTCCCGATCGTGAGCGGCACGGGGGCCTACGCAGGAATAACAGGGTCGTTTACCTTGACCGCGCAATACGCGTTCATTCTGCCCAAGACGAAGAGCGGTTCGTGCAACACCAGCAACAACGCCAATCCGTTGAACCAGTATGGCTCGGTTAGCGGCTCCGGGATCGTGAGCTTGCCCTAGACCCCTTGCAAATGGACAGGGCCACTAAAGCGCCCCTCTCAGTCGGTTCGGGGATGCCTTCACGAAGTCACGCAGCCGAGGGCCCGATCGACACCACCCGCCTCTGAGCGCAGGCGTCGCAAATGACCTGGACGTGATCGCCGTAAGGGTAGTCCGGCCCCGCTGACAAGAGAGGAGTGGCCATCCGGCTGCCGCACTCCAGACACTGGCTGTTGTCGATGGCTCCGAGCACTGCTGGGTCAATAGTCATGCTGAGACCGTACGGCCGGGGTGTGACACAGGATTGGACGGGTCTGCGCCGGGAGTCTCTAGACGCGAGCTAGACGCGGGCCGCCAGTTGAGGCACTTGGCGTTGTTGCAAATCACGTGGACGTGCTCTGGCTGGTTGATGCAATCGGCGGAGCCGTGGAGCGTCGGGGTCAAGTCCCGGCTCCCGCATTCCGGACAACCTTGTCGGATCAACGCGACCCCCAGCCCCGCTCGGTCGAGTGCACTCGGGGCACGACGCGGGCCAAGACTGCAGGCGCCGCAGCCGTCGCTGGCGGTGGACGGCGACAGCCGTGCCCCAACTGCAGCTTTGGCGGCACCAGGCCAAGCGGGGTTGAATGTGACGCACCGTCAGATCCGCCGGCGACCCGACACTGGAGCACCACCCATGGCCGAGACCACCCAGCGCAACGAGCACCAGCTCCTCATCGGGGGCAAGTGGGTCGACGCGTCCGACGGCACCTACGACATCGTCAACCCGGCCACCGAGGGTGTCGTGGGGCGGGCACCGAACGCGAGCGCGGCCGATGCCCGAGCAGCCGCAGAGTGGGCCAAGGAGGCGCAGCCGGCTTGGGCCGCACTGCCCCAGGACGAGCGCAGTGCGCTCATGCTCCATGCCGCCACCGCCATCCGGGCCAAGGCAGCCGAGCTCCTGCCGTTGGTGATCGCGGAGACGGGTGCCACCGCGACCGTCGGCTCGCGGATGCAGGTCCCGGTGGCGGCGGACCGTTTCGAGCGCTACGCACGTGACCCGCGGTCGGTGCTCCAGACACCGCTGCTGCCCCAGCCCGCCCAGGCAACGCCGCTGGCGCCGGGCGGGATCATCGGCGGCATGATCAACCGCCAGCCCCTCGGGGCGGTGGCGTGCATCACCTCCTACAACTTCCCGATGGTCAACATGGCAGGCAAGGTGGCGCCGGCGCTCGCGGCCGGCAACACGGTGGTGGTCAAGCCGGCGCCCCAGGACCCGCTGGCCATCGTGGAGCTCGTGCGCATCCTCGACGAAGCCGGGTTCCCGCCCGGCGTGGTCAATCTGGTGAACGGCGATGGTCCCGCTGCCTCCGCGGCACTGGTCGACGCCGACGAGGTCGACTGCGTGAGCTTCACCGGCTCGACCCCGGTCGGCGTGAGCATCGCCGAGAAGGCGGCCCGCACGATGAAACGCACCCTGCTCGAGCTCGGCGGAAAGGGAGCGTGCGTCGTCTTCGAGGACGCCGACGTCAACGCGGCCATCGGCTGCATCGGTTCGACGTGGACGTTCCACTCGGGCCAGATCTGCACGGCCCCGACGCGGGCGGTAGTGCATCGCAGCCTGTTCGAAACGGTGCGAGACGGGCTCGTGCAGATGGCCGGCCATCTCAAGGTGGGCGACCCCACCGACGCCGCCACCATCATCGGACCGGTGATCTCGGCCGCACAGAGAGGGCGCATTGAGGCGCACATCGCGACCGTCGCGGAGGACGGTGGGCACGTGGTGCTCGGTGGCGGCCGACCAGCGGATCTGCCCGTGGGCTTCTACGTCGCGCCGACGCTCATCACCGGCGACAACACCATGCGGGTCGCCCGGGAGGAGATCTTCGGTCCGGTCATCACGATGATCCCATTCGACGACGAGGAGGAGGGCATCGCGATCGCCAACGACTCGGAGTTCGGGCTCTACAATTACGTCTTCACCAAGGACGGGGCGCGGGCGCTGCGCGTGGCCAAGCGACTGGAGGCAGGCCACGTGGGCATCAACACCGCACAGCGCAACCACGACGCGCCGTTCGGCGGCTTCAAGATGTCGGGTGTGGGCCGTGACGGCGGCGACTTCGGGCTCCTGGCCTACACCGAGCCGCAGTCGATCATCTGGAGCTCGTAGCGACGCTGCTGAGGGCCGGCGCCGGTACGGCATCGGCGGGGATGCTGAGGCTCAACGGGCTCGAGAAGGCATCCGACCCTCGCCGCCGTCGAACGGTGGACTAAGAACGCGTCGTGGACGGCTTCCCCCACACACCCCTGCCCGAGCGCGGGCTGCCCCGGGACGAGGTCATGCGGCAGCTGCTCGCCATGAAACAGGGCGACCAGGACTGGCGCGGTGGACGCGTGTTCAGCCTGGTGTACTCGGCGGGCGACGAGGTGCACGAGCTCCTCCAAGACGCGCTCTCACTCTACAGTGCGGAGAACGGGCTCAACGTGCTGGCCTTCCCGAGCATCGGCACCATGCAACACGACATCGTGTCGATCACCGCGACGCTGCTGGGCGCGGATGATCCCGCCGCGGGCGGCGCGGTGGAGGGCTACCTCACGTCCGGAGGGACGGAGAGCCTGCTGCAGGCCGTGAAGACGGCACGCGACGTCGGCCGGGAGCGCGGCATTGTGCGGCCCTCAGTGGTGGCCGGTGAGAGCGCACACGCGGCCTTCACCAAGGCGGCGGACTACTTCGACGTCGACCTCGTGCGGGTGCCGGTCGGGGACGACTTCCGCACCAGCGCGGCCGCGTTGGCCGATGCGTGCACCGAGGACACCGTCATGGTGGTGGCGTCGGCCCCCAGCTACCCCCACGGCGTGATCGACCCCATCGCCGATATTGCGGGCCTCGCAGGCGGCCGCGGCCTCCTCTGCCACGTCGACGCCTGCATGGGCGGGTACCTGCTGCCGTTCCTGGCGGAACTGGGGCGGGTCGACATCCCGTTCGACTTCCGCGTCCCCGGCGTCACCTCGGTGTCCGCGGACGTGCACAAGTACGGGTATGCGTCGAAGGGCGTGTCGGTCATCCTCTACCGGACCCACGAATTGGCGCGCAAGCAGGTCTTCGCCACCACCGACTGGCTCGGCGGTTTCTACGCCTCCACCGCGGTGGCCGGGACCCGCCCGGCCGGGCCGATCGCGGCCGCGTGGGCCGCCCTCATGCACATCGGGCACGAGGGCTACCTCGAGCTCACCCGGACGGCCCATGACGCGGCGTGCGCGTTGCGCAACGGCATCGAGTCCGTTCCCGGCCTCACCGTACGCGGCGATCCGCCCGCGACGGTCCTCGCGTTCGGGGCCCGTGACCCCGACGCCTTCGACATTTTTGCCGTGGGCGAGCGGCTGGCCTCGCAGGGCTGGTACCTGGACCGCCAGAACCGCCCCGACTCGCTGCACGCAACCGTCCACGCCGGGAGCGCGGCCACGGTGCCCGCCTTGGTGGAGGACCTGCGGCGAGCCGTTGCCGTGATCGGCTCGTCCCGCACCCAGCAGCGCGACACGACCTACGGCCAGAGCGTCTAGGCGGGCTCCATGACGAGCTCGTCGGCGTAGCACCAGATCCAGTCCTCGCCCGGCTCGTACGACTGGACGAGCGGGTGGCCCGACTCGTGGAAGTGCCTTGTCGCATGCTTGTTCTTCGACGAGTCACCGCAACGCACCGCGCCGCAGGACAGGCACCGGCGCAGATGGACCCAGGTGTCCCCGATCTGCATGCACTCCCCGCACCCGTCGGGCGGGTCCGGCTGCACGTCGGCGATTTGGTCCAGATGGGTGCACTCGGCCACGACGACCTCCTTCCTATGACGTCATCCCCCCGTCGACGGGGAGGGCGGCCCCGGTGACGCCGCTCGACGCGTGTCCGCACAGCCAGGCTATGAGGGCAGCCGTCTCCTCCGGTTCCAGGAGGCGCTCCACCAGCTGCTGTCCCGCGAAGTCCTCGGCGGAATGGAGGCCGTAGACGGCGGCCGAGACCTCCAGCAGCAGCCCCCGGGTGGAGCCAGGGCACACCGCGTTGGCGGTGACGCCCGTCCCGGCCAGATCGGCCGCCAGCGACCGCATCAGCCCGATCACCGCGTGCTTCGACGCGCTGTAGGCGCTGAGCCGGCGCAGGCCGAGCAGGCCGGCCGCGGAGGCCACGGCCACGACGCGGCCTTGCCGCGGCGTCGGCGCCTGGAGGAGCGTCGGCACGGCGGCAGCCGCCAAGTTGCGGACCCCGTTGACGTTGACGTCGAACTGCACGTCCCACTGCGCCTCGGCGGTCTCCCAGAGCGGTGGCCCGCCGTTGACCACACCGGCGGCGGCCACGGCGGCCTGCAGGCCCCCGAAGTGGTGTCGGGCCGCTTCCACCGCGGCCTGCATGTCGGCCGCCGTGCGCACGTCTCCCACAAGAGTGCGGACCGCGTCGCCGTGGCGCGTCCCCACCGCCTCAAGATCCTCCGGTCTTGCCAGCGGGTAGTCCAGTGCAGGGTCGTCGGCACAACGGTCGACGGCCACCACCTGCCAGCCCTGGGCGACGAGCGCGTCGACGGTCGCGGCCCCGATCCCGCGAGCCGCACCGGTGACGACGGCGGCGGGGCTCACCGGAGAGGCCAGCGCGAGGACACCGCGGCGGTGAGGGCGCTGACGAGCGCAGTGAGGATGGAGCGTCCCTCGCCCGCGCTCGCACCTGCGGGGTCGCCCAGCACGCCGTTGGACGATACCGGTCGCACCCCGTCGATGCGCAACCGCGGAAGCAACGCCTCGAGGGATTCGGTGCATCCCGCCTCGGCCAGCTCCAGTCGCACCGCGCCAGGGTTGAGGCCCAGCATGAGGGACGTCTCGGTCCGACCCGCGTGGGCGTCGCCGCCGGCCGTCCGGGCCGTCCACGCCAGGACATCGTCGCCCTCTTCGGCGCTGCGCCGCTGCACTGCGGCGAGCGCTTCGTCGTTGCCGCCGTGGGCACACACGAGGACGACACCCCGGAAGGCGATCCGGGCGGAGCGCACGATTTCGCTCATGACCTCGGCCAGCACGCCGTGGCCGATCAGGAGGGTGCCGGGGAAGCCGGCGTGCTCCCCGCTCGCGCCGTACGACAACGGGGGGGCGACGACGACGTCGGGCCGCGCCCCCGCGAGCCCGCGGGCGAGCGCGTCCGCGATGCGGGTGTCGGTGTCGAGGGGCAGGTGCGGTCCGTGCTGTTCGGTGGAGCCGAGTGGAACGGCCAACAGTCGGCGCCGGGCGGTTGCGTCCACCTGCGGCCAGGTGGCACCGGCAAGGTCCACCGTCTCGGTCAGGTGGGGGCCGGGGCGCGGCGCCGCACGGGGGCCGGCACCGGCACGGGCGTGCCGTCCCGCCGCACCTTCGAGTGGCCCGGCACCGCCCGCGGCGTCGTCGCGCGGGCGCTCAGTGCTGCCTCGCCGTGGCCGTGCACACACTCGGGGTCGGGGCCGTCCAGCGGGAGCCCGGTGAAGAACTTGGCCGCCATGCAGCCGCCCCGGCACGCGTCGAACGAGCCGCACGACGCGCAGGCGCCCGCGCTCTGCGGCTCGCGCAGCGAGCGGAACAGCGTGGACTCTCGCCAGACGGCGGGAAACCCCCCCGCACCGCGCACGTTGCCGGCCAGGAATTGGGCGTCGATCACGAACGGACAGGCGTAGACGTCCCCCACAGGATCGATGAGGCACACCACGCGGCCGGCACCGCACAGGTTCAGCCCGTCCAGCGGCTCGCCCAGAGCCGACAGGTGGAAGAACGAGTCCCCCGTGAGCACATCGGGGCGCTCCCGCAGCCAGTGGTACAGGTAGCGCTGTTGCTCGGGCGTCGGGTGTAATGCGTCCCAGGTGTCGACGGCACGCCCCGAGGGACGGAGCCGGGTCAACCGGAGCTGGGCGCCGTAGGAGTCCGCCATCGCCTTGAGCGCGTCCAGCTCCCCCACATTCTGGCGGGTCACCACGACACTCACCTTGAAGGGCCCGAAGCCGGCGGCGGACAGATTGTCCATGGCGGTGCGGGCGGCGGCGTAGGAGCCCTCACCCCGGACCGCGTCGTTGGTCGTCGCGTTCTCTCCGTCCACGCTCACCTGCACGTCGAGGTAATCGAGCGCGGCGAGCTGACGGGCGCGCGGGACTCAGTCGGGTTCCGTTCGTCGAGAACTTCACGCCGACCCGTCGCTCGACGGCATAGCTGACGAGGTCGAAGAAGTCGGGCCGCAGCATCGGCTCGCCACCCCCGATGTTCACGTAGAACACCTTCATGTCGACCAGGCCGTCCACGATGCGACGCGCCTCGGCCGGGGACAGCTCCGCAGGGTCCCGGCGACCCGACGAGCTGAGGCAGTGGACGCACGCGAGGTTGCAGGCGTACGTCAATTCCCACGTCAGGCAGATCGGCGCGTCAAGACCGCGCTCGAACCGGTCCTTTAGGGCCAGAGGCGCGGCCTCAGCCTGCATCGATCACCCCGGATCCCGCCAGCCGGGCCAGCGCCTGCACGTATCGTGCCCGGTCGGCGGCGGGAACCTGGGCGTCGACGGCAGCCGACGCGGTGGGGTACGCCTCCAGGGCCGTGACGAGAGAGACGAGCGCACGGGACTTGAGGAAGACGAGACGGCGGTTGCCGTAGTGGTAGGCCAGCGCGCCGAAGGCCTCGTCCCGCAGGGCCACCTGCGGGCTGAGCCGCCACGCCCGATCCGCTGCGAACGCCGTCACCGGCGTCGCCTGGGCGACCCTCAATAGACCCCGCACATCCCGTCGATCGAGACCTCTTCCACCAGGAGTTCCTCGGCGTCTTCGTCGTTCAGGTCCTCGACGTCCTGGGTGTCTTGGTCTTCTGCCAGCATCGGACCTCCTCTGCGCGACGGCCCACAGTAGCCCCGGCGTCCCGGCTGCCAAGATTGTGCGGTGCAGGCCGCACCCACAGCCGCCGGCCCCGCTCCGCTGCGTTCGCCGCCCGCCCGTGCGAGCGCCCCGCTCCCCTCCTCGTTCCGCCTGGCCGAGGATCCGTCGACGGTGTCGCTCGACGAGGGTTCCGTCCTCCTGGGCGGAAGCCCGCTCCGCCTGTTCCGCCTGTCGGCACGCGCCCGCGAGCAGGTGGCGCGCGCTGGCGGGCGGGGGAAGGCGTCGGCCGCGCGCGGGGCCGACAGCTGCTGGCGCGACGGCTCGTGTCGGCCGGCGTCTTCGTGGCACAACCGGGGACGCCGACCCTGGGTATAGATGATGTCACGGTCGTCGTCCCGGTTCGCGACCGGCCCGAGCAACTCGACCGGCTACTCGGCACCCTGCGGGGGCTCGCCTGCATCGTGGTCGACGACGCCTCGGCCGACGCGGCCGCCACCAAGGACGTTGCAGAGCGCCACGGCGCCCAATTCGTGGGGCTGGCCACCAACGTGGGGCCGTCGGGCGCGCGCAACGCAGGGCTGGCAACGGCGCAGACGCCGATCGTCGCCTTCGTGGACTCGGACTGTACCGCCTCGCCGGGATGGCTCCCCGCGCTGCTCGCCCACTTCGACGACCCCCTGGTCGCCGCGGTCGCGCCGCGCGTCGTGCCGGCCCCGACGCCGCTGGACACGCCGGTGACCCGTTACGACGCGATGCGCTCCTCTCTCGACCGCGGGGCCGCCCCGGGTCTCGTGCGGCCCCGGAGCCGGATCTCCTACGTGCCGAGCGCCGCACTCGTGGTCCGCCGCATGGCCTGCGACGACGGGACACTGTTCGACCCCGTCCTTCGGGGTGGCGAGGACGTGGACCTGGTCTGGCGACTGGTGGCAGCGGGATGGGATGTGCCTTACGACCCGTCGGTGACCGTGGCGCACCACGGCCCGACCACGGTCGCCGGCCTCCTGACCAAGCGCTGGTCTTACGGGTCGACCGCGGCGCCGTTGGCCCGTCGACATCCCGGTGCACTGGCCGCGTTCGAGGCGTCCGGCTGGTCGGTTGCGGCGTGGATCGCAGCGCTGGCCCGGCGGCCGCTCCTGGCGACAGCCGCGTTGACCGCGTCGGGCGCGGTCCTGACGCGGCGGCTGCGCGGACGTGTGACGCGCCCAGGCGTGGTGGCCGCCCGTATCGTCGGCGGGGGTACCGCGCGGTCGGCGCTCCCCGCACTCGGCGACCTCGCCCGGACTTGGTCCCCGCTGCTGGTGCTGGGGCTCCTGGCGCGTCGGACTCGTCGTGTTTGTGCGGGCGCGCTGTTAGTCCCGGCGCTCTTCGACTACTTCCGCGACCCGAGCGGATCGGACGCCGTCTCCTACAACGCGCTCCACGTGGCAGACGACGTCGCCTACGGTGCCGGCGTGTGGGCCGGCTGTGTCCGGGAGCGCACGTGCGCACCGCTTCTCCCCCGCGTCGTGTGGCGGTCGCGGGTGTGGTCCTCGCGTGGGCTGGGTGACACCTGGCGCGACGGAGCGGACGCGGGCTGATTCAGCCCGCGGCGCCCATCGCCACCATCGGGCGGTTCAGCACCGTGCCGCCCTCGGAGCCAGTGAACCCGGCGTCGCCAAAGCTGAAGATCCCGCCGTCGGTCGCAACCATCCAATAGCCGCCCCCGTCGGGCGTGGGCGCCATGCCGACGACCGGACGGTTGAGCACGGCTCCTCCCATCGAGCCCTGGAAGGCGGCGTCGCCGAAGGTGAAGATCCCGCCGTCGGACGCCACGAGCCAGTAGCCGAGCCCGTCGTGTGTCGCCGCCATCCCCACGACCGGGCGGTCGAGCACGAGGGCGCCGGTGGAGCCATGGAACGCTGCGTCGCCGAAGCTGAAGATGCCCCCGTCGGACGCGACGAGCCAGTAGCCGAGCCCGTCGTGGGTCGTGGCCATGCCGACAATCGGCCGGTTGAGCGGCATGCCTCCCATGGAACCGTGGAAGGCGGCGTCGCCGAAACTGAACACGCCGCCGTCGGACGCCACGAGCCAGTAGCCGCGCCCGTCCGGCGTCGCGGCCATGCCGACGATCGGCCTGTTCAGCCGGAGCGCGCCGGTCGATCCCCAGTAGGGGGCGTCGCCGAAGCTGAACACGCCGCCGTCGGACGCCACGAGCCAGTAGCCGCCGTGGTCGGACGTCGTCGCCATCCCCACGATCGGACGATTCAGCACGATCGACCCCGTCGAGCCCCAGAACGGCGCGTTCCCGAACGAGAAGACCCCGCCGTCGGACGCGACCGTCCAGTACGACGAGTTCGGCGGTGCGGGCGGCGGTGGCGATGGCGGCCCGGGCAACCCGAAGGACCCGGCGAAGGCGTATACCTGGTCCGTGCCCGGCGCCAGGAGCAAACCGTCTCCAACTGCAGGCGTCGGGAAGTGGTTCGCCTGCCCGCCTACCGACAGCTGTTGGACGGTGGCGCCGGACGACGGGTTGATCCCATTGAGGGTGCCGCCCCCGATGGACCACACCAGGCCGCCGGCGACGATCGGCGGGCCGGGTGTCCCGCTCGCGGCAGTCCACACGCGGCTGAAGCCCGGTGGCGAGTCGCTCGTGGCGACGGCCTCCACGCCGTTGCCGCACGGCACGTAGACCGTGGAGCCGAGGACGGCCGACCCCCCGTCGGCGTCAGCGCCGCTGCACAGCGTGCCCATGTGCAGCTGTCCGCCGGCGCCGCCGAGCGCGGCCTGGCTGAGCAGGTAGCCGGTCTGGGACTTGCCCACCTGCAGGACGGTGCCGTCCGACAGCAGAGCCGGCGCCGTGGACCCGAGGTCGCGGTCGCTTCGGTTGTCGGACTGCCAGTCGGACGGCGCGAAGAGCTGCGTGCGCGTCAATCCGGGCGAGAGCTCAATGACCGAGTCGCTGCCGTCGTAGGAGGACCCCGTCGTGCCGTTGCCCGCGGCGGCCCAGATGTTGGCCGCTCCGTCGACCTCGGGGGCAGCGCCGCCCAGCCACACCGCACCCTCGGTGCCGTTGGGCGTCGTGTCGAAGACGCCGATGGGGCCACCCCCTTCGGGCACGGAGACGATGTAGCCGTGGTACGTCGAGCAGTCGCCTTCGTTTCCTCCGAACCCGAACACGACGTGGCCGTCGCTCAGGTTGAGGCCGGTGCGCTGGAGGATCGCCGTGGTCAGCTGACCGGACGGGTCGACCGGCTGGCTCAGCAGGACCGCGCCGTTGTAGATGTTCCACCCGACAAGGAAGTGCACGGGTGACCCGCTCACGAGCTCGTCGGCCACGGCGAAGACCTCGCCGCGCGCCACGTCGGCAACGGGGGTCCCGGTGATGCCAACGGTCGGACCGATGTCGCCGCAGGGGAGATCGCCGCTCGGCACCGGCGTTCCCACGTGCGAGGACCACAATACGGCGCCGGTGTCTGCCGCCAGCGCGTACATGGTGTCGTTCTCCGTCGCGGCGAAGACGCGGCCTGTCGCCTCCAGCGGCTCGCCGTAGAGCTGGCCGTCGAGCGCGGCCGACGTCCAGGCCGATACCGCCGGGTTGAACGTGACCCCTGAGGTGTCCACACCCGTCCCCAACGGGTTGCCGTGGTACACCGTCCACGGGTGGTCACCGCTGGAGTGGGGCTGGCTCGTTGCCGTCGCAGGCGTGGCGGCCAGGCTCAGCAGAAGGAGGACCACTGCCGCGGCACCCGCCAGGACCGCTCGCCCGCGCATTGCCTACGCCAGCTTCTGCCAGACCGACACGTGTTTGGCCGACTCACTCGTGAAGGGGCTTCGTTCCCAGTCGCCCCAGCGTTCGCGTTGCTCCATCCCGGCCAGGCGCGCCATCAAGTCGAGCTCGGACGGCCAGACGAAGCGATACGGCGTGGAGAAGCGCTCGCAACGGTCGCCCGCGATCACGTAATGGTGCGAGACGCCCTGTTGGGCGGCGACGTCGAACTCGTCGAAGCCGAGGTGGTCCGGGCGCACGAGGAAGGCGCGGACCGTGTCGCCCGGTGGCAGCCGCCGCAGCGGTGGCACCTCGACCTCTATCACGAAATACCCGCCCGGTTCCAGGTGACGAGCCGCGTTGCGAAAACACGACACCTGGTCGTCTTGGCTCATGAGGTTTTCGATGGTGTTGTAGACGAGATACACCAGCCGGAACGATGCGCCGCCGCCGACCGCGTCCCATGCGATGTCACCGACGGTGACCCCGAGGTCCTCGGCCCCGGGCTTCCGGCGCAGGACAGCCACCATGTCGGGCGACAGGTCGATCCCTTGGACCGGGACGCCGCGGGCGCTGAGCGGTAGGGCGATGCGGCCCGTGCCGATGGCAAACTCCAGGGCGGCGCCGTCGCCGACGAGGCCGGCCAGGAAGTCGACGACCGGCTCGACGAACTCCGGTGTCGAGATGTCGGTGGTCGCGTCGTACCCCGCCGCGATGCGTTCGTCGAAGAGGTTGGCGCGCGGGTCCACGGGGCCAACTGTGCCAGCACGGCGCCTGCGGCGCTAACCGCTCAACTGGCGATGCGGGCGGGGCGGTGCGTCTGCAAGAGCTCGTCAATGCGCTCGGCCGGAACCGGGCACATGTAGAGATAACCCTGGCCGTAGTCGCACCCGAGCCTCCGTAGCTCGCGGTCCTGGGCCTCGGACTCAATGCCTTCCGCCACCACCTGCAGCCCGAATTCGGCCCCAATGGCGAGGATGGAACGCACGAGCGTCGACTCCTCGTTGCTATTGCAGAGGCCGTCCACGAATGTCTTGTCCACCTTGACGACGTCCACTGGGAATCGCTGCAGGTGCGACAGCGACGAGTACCCGGTCCCGAAGTCGTCGACCGCGATGGTGACGCCGAGAGCGGAGAGGGACTCGAGGACTCTGGTGGCGCTGGCCACGTCAGCGATGAGGGACCCTTCGGTCACCTCGACGATGAGCGCGTCCCCGTCTATCCGGGCGTCGGACATCGCCAGTCGGCATTCCTCGACAATGCCCGGGTCGCGGAGCTGGGTGGCCGAGAGATTCACACTGAGCTTGAGATCTTCCTCGTGGTCGTCGCGCCAGCGGCGGATCTGTCGGCAGGCCTCGCGTAGCACAAGCTTGCCGAGGGGCACGATCAGCCCGGTCTGCTCAGCGACGTCAATGAAGTCGGCCGGCGAGAGCAGACCCAGCGTCGGGTGCTGCCAACGCACCAGGGCCTCGATGGCCTCAATGCGGCGGTCCGCCAGGGCCAGGATCGGCTGGTAGTGCACACGGATCTGGTCGCCGGCCAGGGCGGCCCGCAGCCAGGACTCGACATCCAAGCGGTGGCGCACGCCCTGCTGCATCTCATCGCTGAAGAAGACGAACCGGTTCTTGCCGCTCTCCTTGGCGTGATACATGGCGATGTCCGCCTGCATGAGCACGGAGTCACCGTCGGGCGCCTCCTTCTCGTACTGGGCGATGCCGATGCTGGCGGTCACGCGGATCAGGTGCCCCGCCACCTCGAAGGGTTCCTGTAGTGCGTCGATGACCCGCTGCGCCACGGCGCTGGCCTCGTCCTCCATGAGCGAGCGATCCTCCATGAGCACCGCGAATTCGTCTCCACCCAACCGGGCCACCAGGTCCGCGGACCGGACGCAGGTGAGGAGGCGGTTGCTCACCTCGACCAGGAGCCGGTCGCCCGCGTCATGGCCGAAGGCGTCGTTGACGGTCTTGAAGTCGTCCAGGTCGATGAACAGCATGGACTGACGGATCCCGCTCCCGGCGGCCCGTCCGAAAGTCGCCTCGACGCGTCCGCGCAGCAGGCCGCGGTTGGCCAGACCGGTGAGCGAGTCGTGGAAGGCCCGGTGGATCAGCTCCTCCTCCAGCACCTTGCGCTCATCGACCACGCGGTGGTTGATGACGATGCCGCCCACCGTGGGCTCGTCCACCATGTTGGTCAGTGTCGATTCCACCCAGCGCCACGAACCCCGCGAATCGAGCAGCCGTAGCTCCAGGGTGCGCGACGTGCCCGGATTGGTCAGCACGTCCGTGCCGGCCGCGGAGACCGCGTCTCGGTCGTCCGGGTGCACGAAGTCCCCGGAGCGCAGCCCGATGCGGTGCCCCGCACTCCAGCCGAGGATGCGCTCGACGGCCGGCGACTCGTAGGTGAGCACGCCCTTGTCGTCGGTGACCGTGATCATGTCGGTCGCCCTCTGGACCAGTGCCCGGAAGCGCTGCTCCCCCTCGCCGCTCGCCTCGGCCTGGGCGGCCCGCGCTGCCGTCCAGCGCACCGCACCGAAGAGGTAGGTCACGAACTCGCCGATCAGGACGAAGAAGATGCCTTGGCTGACCCAGACGCTGGTGGGCTGGATAGCACCGGTGTCGGTGTCGGCGGGCAGCATCGGCCCGGCCACGACGGCCGCCACGATGGCCGCGGACAGCGCCCCGGGGGGACCGAAACGCAACCCCGCCAGGAAGACCGGGAGAAAGAACCACAACGGCGCCACGACGCTCCCGCCACCGAGCGAGACGGCCGCGAGCCAAGACGTAGGGAACAGGACGGCGATGATGAGCAGCGCGGCCGGCGCGGGGAGGTCGGCCAACGTCATCCAGGCGATCACCCGCACGGTGCGTGATCTCCGTGCGCTCCCGTCCAAGGCGGTCACCCCCGGTATTTCGGCAGGTGGTGGCCGAAGTTGAACCATTTGCCCTCCCACCTGGACCGAGTTCTGCACCGCCGGTTGCAGGTCAGCGGCGCCGGCGGGCCCTCCACACGTCGCTGCGGTAGGCCATGTCGACCGTCGCCCCGCCCTCGACCCCCTCGGCCCGGAGCATGGCGCGCGCCGCGTGGAACACGCCGGCCCGGGTCGGCTCGTCCATCGTGATCACCCAGCTGAAGGTCCCGAGCAGGCCGATGAGCTGGTCCGCGGTCAGCGCGACGTCCCAGCGCACCACCGTGTGCTCGGGTGCGTCGAAGGGAAGTCCGTCCGGGACCTCCAGCACCTGCGCCGGCCGGTGCGGATTGTCCAGGGCGCGGGCCAGCTCGGCGCCGCCGGGCCCGGCCGGCCCGTCGCGGTGCCCCGCCAGGATCGCCCGAGCCTCGGCCACCATTCCGCTGTCCGGGTCGGGCCCCGACCAGAGGGCGCCCAAGGTCCCGCCCGGGACGAGGACGCGCCCGACTTCGCGCAGGGTGGGGACCGGGTCCATCCAGTGCCAGGAGGTCGAGGCGACGACGGCGTCCGCGCTGGCGTCGGGCAGCGGGATGGCCTCGCCCCGTCCCGCTCGCGCCTCCACCCCCGGAACGGACGCGGCCAGCACCGCCCGCATGCGGTCGTCGGGCTCGACTGCGACCACGCGGTCGGCCCGATCGACCAGAAGACGAGACAGTGCGCCCGTTCCCGCCCCAAGGTCCACGGCGGTCCGGACCCGGGACGGGAGGACCCAGTCGACAGCGGCAGGAGCCGGGCCGGGCCGGTAGCGCTCGTACTCGGAGGCAACGCCGCCGAAGCTCGATGCACGCTCGGCCTTCTCTTCCGGCGTGAGGGGCAGCTCGGCCACGACAGCGGACCCTAACCGGAAGCCACGAGGAGGGATCGCTGCCCCTGTCGTAAAGTCTCGCCGTCATGGCGAACAGATGGTTCGAGACGGTCGCCGAGGCGCAACGGCGGGCCAAGAGGCGGTTGCCCCGGTCCGTCTACGGGGCCCTCGTCGCCGGCTCCGAGCGCGGGGTCACGGTGGAGGACAACGTCGCCGCCTATGGGGAGCTGGGATTCGCCCCGCACGTGGCCGGGCTCTCGGAGAAGCGGGACCTGGGCACCACCGTCATGGGCCAGGACCTCTCACTCCCGGTTCTCATCTCGCCGACCGGGGTGCAGGCCGTCCACCCCGAGGGCGAGGTAGCAGTGGCGCGGGCCGCCGCCGCGCGGGGGACCGCCATGGGGCTCAGCTCGTTCGCCAGCATGCCCATCGAAGACGTCGTGGCGGCCAACCCACAGACGTTCTTCCAGATGTACTGGATCGGATCACGCGACCACATGCTGGCCCGGGTCGAGCGGGCGCGCGCTGCTGGTGCCGTCGGGCTCATCGCGACCCTCGACTGGTCGTTCTCGCACGGACGCGACTGGGGGAGCCCCACCATTCCCGAGACCGTGAACCTGCGTACCCTGCTGCGCTTCGCCCCCGAGGCGATCACCCACCCGCGCTGGTCCTGGTCCTTCGCCCGCACCGGACGCCTGCCCGACCTCACCACCCCCAACATGGTCCCGCAGGGCCACGCCGCACCGACCTTCTTCGGCGCGTACGGGGAGTGGATGCAGACCGCGCCGCCGAGTTGGGAGGACGTCGCCTGGCTGCGCGGCCAGTGGGACGGCCCGTTCATGCTCAAGGGGGTCACCCGCGTCGACGACGCCAAGCGGGCTGTGGACGCCGGCGTGAGCGCCCTCTCCGTCTCCAACCACGGGGGCAACAACCTGGACGGGACGCCGGCGACGATCCGCACGTTGCCCGCCGTCGCCGAGGCCGTGGGCACGCAGGTCGAGGTCCTCCTCGACGGCGGGATCCGGCGAGGCAGTGACGTGGTCAAGGCGGTGGCGCTCGGCGCTCGCGCCGTCATGATCGGCCGCGCCTACCTGTGGGGCCTGGCCGCCAACGGCCAGGCGGGCGTGGAGAACGTGCTGGACCTGCTGCGTAGCGGGATCGAGTCAGCGCTGCTCGGGCTCGGTCACACGGACATCCATCACCTAGGGCCCGACGACGTCGTCGTCCCCGAGGGCTTCACCCGCCGGCTCGGCGCCTGAGCGCCCGCGCCGACAGCACGCTCAGCTGTCGTACTTGACGACGCCCCGGATGATGGTGCCGGCGGCCTGGTCGTCGTAGCCCTGCTGTACCTGGTCCAGCGTGTACTCCTGCGTGATCAACTCGTCGATCTTCAACTGCCCGGCCTCGTAGAGGTTCAGCAAGTTTGGCACCTGCACCCGCGGGCTCTGTGACCCGAACACGGTGCCGAGGATCGACTGGTTGTACATGGCCAGATTGAAGAGGTTGAGCTTCACGTCCATCTGGACGAAGGGCGCGATGGCGGTCGCCACGATGCGTGCGTCCTTGCTGCCGCACGCGCACGCCTCGGCGATCATCTCGCCTCGGAGGACGCCTGGCGTCAGGATCACGACGTCCGCGTTCCGTCCCGCCGTCAGCTCGGGGAGCATGAACTCCGCGTCGAGCAGCGAGGCGGCGACGTGCGTCGCCCCGATCTCCTTGGCGCGCTCGAGCTTGTACGGCACGGGGTCGACCGCAATGACGTAGCGCGCGCCGGCCAGGCGCGCGCCCTGAATGGCGCCGGAACCCACGCCGCCGGCACCAGCCACGACAACCGTCTCTCCCGGCTTCACCTTGGCCCGGTCGACGGCCGACCCGAAGCCCGTCGCGATGCCGCAACTGATGAGCGCGGCCGCCTTCAGGTTGACCCACGGGTCCAGGCGGACGACCGAGTTCTCGTGGCAGACCATCTCCTCGGCGAACGTGCCGAGCTGCGCCATCCGATTGATGTTCTCGCCCGCCAGGTGGTAGCGGTAGGTCCCGTCGCTGATCATGCCCCCGGCCAGGGTTGCCATGCCGAGGTCGCACAGGTTCTGGCGGCCCGACGCGCACCAGTGGCACACGCCGCAGGATGGGATGAACGCCACCGCGACGTGGTCGCCCACCGCCACCTGCGTCACGTTGGGGCCGACCTCGGTCACGATGCCGGAGCCCTCGTGCCCCCCGATGATGGGGAACATCGACTTCACGCCGATGAGCTCCAGGACTTCGGGCGGCGCGCTGATGTCACCGGTGCGCAGATGCTCGTCGGAGTGGCACATGCCCGCCCACACCATCTTCACGCGGATCTCCCGGTTGGCCGGGGGGTCGATCTCGACCTCTTCGGTCTTCCACGGCTCGTTGAGCCCGGTGCACACCACCGCACGCGTCTTCGACATGGTCAATCCCTCCCGACTTTGCGATCCTGCTCGCGCCCTCAGTATCGCCCCGCCGGCGGCGACGGACAACCGGGCTGCGTCGGCCGTATTCCACGCAGGCCGCGGCGCGCCGCAGGCACGGCGGTAGCGTCATGCGGGTGCCGGCCCACCCCCACTTCGACGAGACCGCGACCCGGGTCCGCAACTGGGGCCGCTGGGGACCCGAGGACGAGCTCGGCACGTTGAACCTCATCGACGAGGAAGCCCGCCTTCGCGCCGCCGCGTCGGTCGTCTCGGGCCGGGCCTTCACCCTCGGCCTCCCGCTCTCGGCGTCGGACGGCATCCAGCTCGGGTTCGTCGAGGGACGCGCGAACCCGAGCCGCACCATGGTCAAGGTCAACGACCCGGAGACCCAAGACCCCGAGTGGGTCTGTTTCAGCGAGGACGTCCTGACCATGGGCACCCAGGCCGCCACCCACTGGGACGCCCTGGCGCACTGCAGCTACGCCGGGGTCCTCTACAACGGCTTCCCCGCCGACAGCGTCACGCCGGAAGGCGCAGAACGAGACGGCGTCCACCGCCTGGGGTCCGTGGTCAGCCGGGGCGTCCTGCTCGATGTCGCACGCGCCCTCGGACGCGACGTACTCGAGCCCGGCTACCCGATCACGCCCGCCGACCTCGATGCCGCGTGCGACCTGGCGCAGGTGTCCATGGCGGCCGGCGACATCGCCCTCGTGCGCACAGGTCAGATGGTCCACCTGCGTCCCGAGCGACGCGACCTCGTCGCCTACACCTGGCCCTCCCCTGGCCTCACCGTCGAGACGGCGCCGTGGTTCCGCGACCACAATGCCGCCGCCGTCGCGACGGACACCTTCGTCTTCGAGGTCTACCCCTGCCAGTACGAGGAGGAGTTCCTGCCCGTCCACGTGCTGCACCTCGTCGAGATGGGACTGACCCAGGGGCAGAACTGGGTGCTCGACCCGCTGGCCGACGACTGCGCGGCCGACGGCCGCTACACCTTCCTCCTCGACGCCACGCCGCTGCCCCTGATCGGCGGACTTGGCTCTCCCCTCAACCCGGTAGCGCTCAAGTAACGCCGCGGCGACGCGTCGCGGGTCGCGCCGCCGAGCACCGGACCCGTGCGCGGGCGCGCGGCCTCACGCGACCCTTGAGCCGCCGCCGGCGCCGCCCGGCCGGTCACCGCCCAGTGGAGCAGGCGGGCCTGCGAGTCCACCAGGTTGCCGGTGCGGATGCCCCAGAACTCGAAGCCGTAGCGGTGCGCGGCCACGCTGGCGAACATGGCAACGAGCGTGCCCGCCACCGCCATCGGGTCGGCCCCGGCCGGCGACGAGGTCACGGTCCCCGGCGGGCCGCCGGCCGCCGGGGACGCCGCCACGATCACCTGGGCCAGCGCCACCGTCACTGCGTTGAGCGCGCGGACCCGGATGCCGCGCAGCTGGGCGTCGCCCTCCTCCGTTGCGAGGTCGACCACGCGGAACACGGCGCGGTTGTCCTCCCAGTAGGAGAGGAACCCCTCGCTGACCGTCAGTGCGGTCTCCCAGCTCGCGTCCTCCGACCAGTCGCCGCCGACAAGCTCCGCCAGCTGTGCCGCCTGGTCGACCATGCCTTCGGCCAACACACGGATGGCCTGCTCGACGTTGCCGAAGTACTGGTAGAAGGTCGCCGGCGAAGTCCGGGCCTGCCGTGCGATGTCCGTGACCTTGACCGAGCGCCATGACGTCGTGGTCAAGAGCTCGACGGTCGCGTCGAGCAGCCGCCGCCGAGTCTGGCGCCCGCGTTCGCCCGGGACCCGTCCGTCGGTGGTGGCGACCTCCTCGGCGGGATCTTTGAGCGCCACGACAGCGGCGCCCACGACAGCGGCGCCGGGGGCCGCGTTGCGGGCGGGCATGACTCCTCAGCGTAGTGGCCGCGTTCCCGAAGCCCCAGGTGACGGGCCGGGTACCATGGCGGGATGGAGCAGACGGTGACCCGCCCGCTCACCGCGCGCAGCAGGCCCGTCGGCAGAGGGTCATCGATGCGGCCATGGCGCTGGGACTCGACGGTGGGTACGAAGCGGTGCAGATGCGCGACGTCGCGGCGCGCGCCGACGTGGCGATGGGCACGGTGTACCGCTACTTCACCAGCAAGGACCATCTGCTCGCCGCCACCCTCGTCCACTGGGTCGAGATGCTCGACTCGCGCATCGGACAGCATCCGCTTCGCGGCGAACACCCAGCGGACCGCGTCCTCGACGTGCTCGACCGCGCGCTGCGCGCCATGGGCCGTCAGCCCAAGCTCGTCGCTGCCGTGTTCACGTCCCTGTCCTCCCCCGATCCGGCCGCCGTCGGCTGTCAGCAGCAGATCACGCTGCTCATGGAGGGCATCATCTCGCGGGCGATGGGCGAGCCCGAGGTCCCCGACATGGCCGACCGGGCCCGCATGATCGGCCACGTGTGGTATTCGGCCTTGGTGGGATGGATAAACGGGTGGTCCACCATGGCCCGCGTCTACGACGAGCTGGCCGTGTCGGTCCGCCTCCTGCTGCCCGACCAGCTCGTCGAGTGCGGCCTCCCGCGCTGACCGCCACCGTCCCGTGCAATGTGTATTCCTCGCCCGGCACACGGACGCCGCCGCGCTAGCGTCGCCCTCTGATGACCGCCGGCTCGGCCACCCGCGGCCTTCCCATCGAGATCACCGGGCTCTCCAAGCATTTCGGGCCCGTCCTCGCCGTGGACGACCTGAGTTTCACGGTCGAACCGGGGCGGGTCACCGGTTTCCTCGGCCCCAACGGTTCTGGGAAGACGACGACGCTGCGCATGCTGCTGGGTCTCGTCCACCCGTCGTCGGGCACCGCCACCATCGGCGGGCGCAACTATGCCGAACTGGAGAACCCCTCGGGCACGGTGGGCGCCGTGCTCGAGGCGACCAGCTTCCACCCGGCGCGCCGCGCGAGGACGCACTTGCGCATGGCGGCGCGGGCCGGCGGGCACGACGAGAAGCGCGCCGACGAGGTCCTCGCGCTGGTCGGCCTGTCGGCGGACGCGAAGCGCAAGGTCGGGGGATTCTCCATGGGCATGCGCCAGCGGCTCGAGCTGGCGACCTCGCTCCTGGGTGACCCCGACGTCCTCATCTTGGACGAGCCCTCGAACGGCCTCGACCCCCAGGGCATCGCCTGGCTGCGCGACTTCATGCGCTACCTGGCGGGCGAGGGACGCACCATCCTGGTGTCGTCCCACCTGCTGGCCGAGATGGCCCAGACGATCGACGACGCCGTGATCGTCTCCTTCGGCCAGCTCAAGGCGCGCGGCACCCTGGAAGAGATCACCTCTGGCATGACCGGCATCGTCATGCGGGCCCGCACGCCCGAGGCCGATCGCCTCAGCAGCGTGCTCTCCGGGGCGGGCATCTCGTTCCGCCGGATCACTCAGGACGAGGTGGCGATGGACGCCGTGACCCCCGAGAAGGTCGGCCCGCTCCTCGCCCAGAACCAGATCGTGCTCTACGAGCTGACGCAGGAGGGGGTCGACCTGGAGTCCGTGTTCCTCTCGCTCACCGCGGGCCTCGGCTTCGGCGAGGTGGCCGCGACGACGGAGGCCCGGGCGTGATCAATGCCCTCCGCGCCGAACTGATCAAGATGCGCTCCATGCCCGGAGTCTGGGTCACGTTCGGGCTGGGCCTGCCGATCGCCGTCCTGGGCGTCATCGGCGTACTGGCCGACGCAGGCGGCTTCGCCGGCCACACCTTCTCCTTCGTGCACACGCTCCGGCAGCGACGCGAGCTCCTCGGTGCCGGGTATTTCGCACTCGCCGTCCTCGCCCCCATCCTGGGTGTCCTGTGTGTCACCGGCGAGTACCGGCACAAGACCATGACCACGACGTTCGTGCTCCGGCCCGTCCGTACCCAGGTGTTGGCGGCCAAGGTGATCGTGACCGCGCTGTGGGCGGTGCTCCTGTCGCTGCTCACGCTGGTGGCCGTCGCCGCCGTCGGCCTCCCCTGGAACGCCGGGCTCGGCGGCGTGACCTCCCAGGTGACGGACCAGGTCGGGGCGGTGATCCCCGGCCTCGTGGTGTCGGGCGTCCTCTTGGCGTGGTTCGGCCTGGGGTTCGGCACCCTGGTGAAGAACCAGGTCGCGGCCATCCTCCTCACCATCGGCGGCACGCTCATTTTGGAGGGGCTGTTGGTGGCCCTCGCCCGGGCCATCTTCCACTACGACCTGAACTGGCTCCCCAGCGCGGCGGGGGCCGCGCTGGCCGGCGACATCGCCCGCGGCTTCGGTGCGGGCGGGGGGCGTGAAGGTCAACGGCTCCTCGAATGGTGGCAGGGGGGGCTGGTCATGCTGCTGTGGGGCATCGTGCCCCTCACCATCGGCTACTTCACGACGTTCCGCCGCGACGTCACCTGAGCGGGGTCTTCACCAACCTTCCTCCACCCCGCACCGGAACTCAGCCCCGCAGCACCACCCCCGGGCGCTCCGCCAGACCCTCGGCCGAAGGCGAACCATCCACCCGGATGGGCACGCCGTTCACGAGCACATGCGCCATGCCCACCGGCGAGTCGGCGGTGAGGCGCTCGCCGTCGGCCGGGAAGTCCCGCACCCGGCGCAGCGGCCCCGGCGCCACCGATCCCGCATCGAAGACGCACAGATCGGCGCGCTTCCCCACCTCGACCGTCCCCCGGTCGGTCAACCCGTAGACGGCCGCAGGCTCCCCGGTCAGTTTGTGCACCGCCCGCTCGAGCGGCATGACCGACTTCTCGCGCACCCAGTTGCCGAGCAGGTCCGTGGAGAAGCAGGCGTCGCAGAGCTGCGACACATGGGCCCCCGAGTCGGCCAGGCCGAGCAGCACGTTGTCCCGCGGCAGCAGCCAAGCGATCGCGTCGGGATCGTCGTTCGCCAGCACGGACCAGAAGCGCGCTTCCAGGTCGTCGTCGAGCGAGATGTCCAGCATGACATCCAGCGGCGTCCCGCCCCTCTCCTCCGCGAGCACGGCGAGGGGCCGGTCGATCAGGTCCGGGTGCGAGGCCGACTCGGCCACGGAGAGCCTGTCCCAATTCAGCGGGAAGCCCCCCGCCCGACCGCTCACGTCCTCCCAGGCCTTGGCCCGCCAGGTCGGGTCGCGGTACGCCGCCATCCGCACGTCCTTCGGCTTGTCCATCAGCGCGGCGAACGTGGGACGCATGTTCAACGTGAACGGCTCGGCCAGGTTCATCTGGAAGACGAGCGGCCGGCACGACACCTGCGGCCACACGTCGACCCCCTCCGCCCAGGCCGCCTCGTGCTCGGCGATCACCTTCTCGTGGTACGGGTAGCCCTTGACCGTCAGCAACGCGGTCCACGTGAACGGGCGCCCCACCTCGCGCTGCAGCCGGAACACCTCTTCGTTGGGAAAGGTGCCACCGGGCAGGAGGGCGACGACGCCGCGCCCGCTCTCCTTCACGGGTTCTAACAGGGCGCGCAGCTCGGCCAGGTCGGACACCCGCGAGGGAACCGGCCGCCCGCTGTCGCCGTTGTGCGTCGGCGAGGCGCTCGACGCGAACCCCGCCGCGCCCGCCGCCATGGCGTCTGCCACCACGGCCTGCATCGCCGCGATCTCCTCGGCGGTCGCCGGCCGCTCGTAGGCGTCGTCCCCCATGACGTACAGCCGCACCGCGGTGTGGCCGACGTAGCACCCGTAGTTGAGGGCTGTCCCTCGGCGCTCCACCGCGTCCAAGTACTCACCAAATGTCTCGAACTCGCCCCAAGGCACGCCGACGGACAGCGTGTCGAAGCTCATGTCTTCGACGTGCTGCAGCGTGCGCGCCAGCAGCGGGACTGCATCGGGCCGGACGGGCGCGATGGAGAACCCGCAGTTCCCCGCGATCACCGTCGTGACCCCGTGGAACGAGGACGGCGTGAGGTCCGGGTCCCAGAACACCTGTGCGTCGTAGTGCGTGTGAATGTCGACAAAACCCGGGGCACACCACCTGCCCGCGGCATCGAGCACGCGTGCACCGTTGCCGTTGAGGCCCTGTCCGACAGCGCTGATGCGCCCGTCGGTGACCGCGACGTCGGCCTCCCGGCCGGGCGCCCCCGTCCCGTCCACCACGGTGCCTCCACGGATCACGATCTCGGCGGCCATATCCCCATCGTCGCAGCCCTACCGGCGGAGTGCACGCGCGAGGTCGCACCCAACCCGTGCGTTCCGGTACGGTGGCACCCAGGTCCGGGTGGCTCCCAGGAGGGAGAACAACGCGCCGGATGCGCGGGACTGGAGTGTCGTCATGGCGGTTCGGTTTTTCAGGCGGGCGCCCCGGCAGCCCGAGGACTCGCTCCAGATCTCGGGCGCCATCGTCGCCCCCTCCGACGGTCCCTCTCCGGTCGAGCTGGTCGACTCGGGCCACGCGGCCCACGGGCTCGGTGTGGTGCGCGATCAGTACGTGCGCAAGGTCCGCAAGTCGCCGACCATCCGCATGGTGCCGAGCTCCGTCATGGTGGAGGGCCGGCGCGTCCACTTCGCGGTGTCGGACAACGACGACGCTTGGGGCCCCGACGGGCCCGACACCCCGCCTGTGTGGGCGGTGAACATCCACGGCTACTTCGCCGGCGGCGGCATGTACTGGCGGGAGAGCGCGCGCCTGGCCGAGCAGTTGGGCTGGCGCGTGATCAACCCGAGCCTGCCGGGGTTCGGTGGCAGCGACCCGCTCGACTGGCACGACGTGTCCATGGAGAACCTGGCCAATGAGGTCATGGCCGTCGTGCACAACGTGGGCGCAGGCCCGGTCGTGCTCCTGGGGCACTCCATGGGCGGCGCCGTCGCGGTGCAGTTCGCCCACGACCATCCCCGGCGCACGCTCGGCGTGATCTACCGGGACGGCGTCAGCACGCCCGCCTGGAAGGACCGCACCGGTGTCATCCCGACCGTGCTGTCGCCCCTCTTGCCCGACGTGGCACCCATGGTCGACATGATCGCGGCGGTCATCTTCGACCTGCCCGACCTCTTCATCGGGCGCATGTATTCCACCGTGCGCGCTGTCCTGCCCGACATGCGCCAGAACATCCGCACGGTCGCGCAGACCATGCCGGTCGGCAGCATGCTCATGTCGCTCGACCAGCGCAGCCAGGTGCGGGCGCTGGTGGCCCAGCAGATCCCGATCCTGAACGAGTGGGGGTGCTTCGACCGCATCACGCCCGGCCACACGGCGCTCGAGTTCGCCGCCATCGCGCGGCCCCGGTCCAGTGGGTGCCAGGCGGCCACAGCTGGATGCTGCGCGACCCCAGGGGCAGGCCGACCTCCTCACCTACCTGCAGTCGGGGAAGGAGTTCATGGCCAGGATGGAGGACCGCTGGCGCCAGCTGACGCCCCGCGAGTACGTGCTGCGCGCCGTCAACTGACGGCTGACGGCCGAGGGGCCCGCGGGTGATCGACAAGCTCCTCCAGCCGCTGCTCTCACTGCATGGGTGGGAGGCCTACTTGCTCGTCGGCGTGCTCGTCGCGGCGGAGGCCTCCATCATGCTCGGCTTCGTCTTCCCGGGTGAGACGGCCGCCATCCTCGGCGGCGTGCTCGCGTCGAAGGGCAACGTCGCCCTGGCCGGCATGACGGTCTGCGTCGTGCTGTGCGCCATCGCCGGGGACTCCGTCGGGTACTGGGTCGGCGACAAGTGGGGACATCAACTCCTACGACTCGGCCCGCTGCGCAAACGACAGAAAGGGGTGCAGGTCGCGCTCCATCAGCTCAAGCGGCGCGGGGCCGTGGCCGTGTTCGTCGGGCGCTTCACCGCTTTCCTGCGGGCGGTGGTCCCCGGGCTCGCCGGCATGTCCAAAATGCGTTATCGGATCTTCCTGCCCGCCAACGCACTCGGGGCCATCTGCTGGGGCGTGCTCTTCGTGCTGCTCGGCTACTTCGTCGGCCAACGGGTGGAGAAGGCCACCGGCATCGCCTCCGACATCCTGCTTGGGCTCATCGTCGTCGTGATCGTCGTCCTCTTCATCCGGCACCGCCGCAAGGAGAAGCGGGAGTTCGAAGGCCCGGCGGAAGCGTCGGCGACGGCCGGGACGCCAGCCGGCGAAGACGTCTGACCCGAGACCTCAGACGACGCCCTCCAGCACCGACCGGTCCCCGGCGCGCAACCCCGCCACCACCCGGGCGAACTCGCCGGCCGCGTCGTCGCCCTGGGCGTCGGTGTCGAGCCAGCGCACCCGGTCGGGCTGGCGGCGGTCCAGCCCGAAAAGGCCGAAGCGGGGCTCGTAGGTGCCCCATTCGTAGTTGTCGACCAGCGACCAGTGCAGGTAGGCGGCCACCGGCAGGCCTTCGGCCACCGCGTCCGCCACCGCGCCGAAATGCGCGCGCACGTAGCGCGGGCGGTCCATCCGGTCCGCCCGGCGCTCGGGCTCACCATCACCGGCGCGCACCGCGTCGCCATCCCGTTCTCCACCACCCAAAGCGGGAGGCCGGCGTGCAGGGCGGCCTCCGTCGCGCACCACGCACGCAGCGCCGAGGGGTGCGACTGGGTGTCCCACAGGGCACGGCCGAAGGACCAGTCCCGCTTTCCGGTCGGCGTGCGGCGGCCCGGCACCCGCACGGCGTGGCTGGCCACGGGGTCGTACCAATCGAAGGAGACCGCGTCGAGTGGCCGCCCCCGGGGAGCGCGGCCACCGCGTCGACCACGCGCCGCGGCGCGTCGCTGCGGGTGAGGCGGCGCACGGCGCGGCGTGCCCCGAGGCCGGGCCCCCACCCCGGGCCGTTGCCGTAGGGCGACACGGCGGCGAACCAGCGCCGGATGCCGGCCTCCCCGGCGTGGCGGGGCGGGAACGCGGCGTCGTGCACGGTGCGCCGCTCATCGATGTAGCCGTCGACGTCGCTCGGGTCGATCCCCGCCGCGCCGAGCAGGAGCAGGTCGGTGAGCATGCGGTCGTGCTCGTACACCGACGACGCGCTCGTGTTGGTGGTGACGAGCGCCTCCGACTGCACTCCGACCACCGCGTCGGCCGCCAGCACGTGCGCGGTCAGCAGATTGTCCAGCACGCAGAACGCGTCGGACACCGCCAGGCGCCGCCCGGGCGGCGTCGCACCTTCAATCCAGCCCGCCAGCACCAAGATGTTGGGTTCGTTGATCGTCACCCAGTGCCGGCAGTACGGGGCGAGCGCCGGCACCACCGCGACGTGGCGGGCGAACACGTCGGGTGAACCCGGCCGCAGCCAGAACTCCTCGCCCAACCACCAGGGGTGCGTGAAGTGGTGCAGCGTGACCATCGGCGCCAGGCCGCGGGCGGCGCACAAGGAGAGGATCTCGGCGTAGCGCTCGAGCGCCGCCTCGTCGAACTTCCCCGGGCTGGGCTCCAGCCGGGCCCACTCCACCGAGAGCCGGAACGTGTTGCACCCGAGCGCGGCCGCGCGGTCGAGCGCCTCCTCCGGGTGGCGCCAGAAGTCGCAGGCGACGCCCGACCGGGCGGCCCGGCCGGTGTCCTCCCAACCGGACCAGTTGTTGTGCGGGCCGCCCGGACCGTTGAAGCCACCCTCTATCTGGTACCCCGATGTGGCCACCCCGACGAGGAAGCCGTCGCCCAGCAGGCTCGCCGACGCGCCGGTGGACGTGCGGGTTCGGCGGGAGGGCGGCACCGCTTCAGCTTGACAGGCGACCGACGCAGCGGCGGGAACGGTCGTGGTCGCTCAGTGCGGCGGGGCGACCGAGCGCAGCCGCGCCAACGCAGTCGACACGATCTCGACTTCGTCCGCCGCCTGGCGCACGAGGGAACGCACCCCCGGCGCCGCGGCGTCGCTGCCCGCCCTCAGGGCGGCCGCTTGCACGTCGCGTGCCGCGCCGATCACGTCGGCCACCTGGACCCGCACGGCGTCGGATCGGCGCGAGCCCGACGGCAGGCGGCGCTCGAGGCGCAAGAGGCCGTCGAGCTCCGCTGCAACGGACCGCAACGACCGGCACACCGCGGGCAGATCCGCCACCGGCGCGTTACTCGCATCGGCGTGGGCGACCGCCCGCTCGGCGTCTTCGACTGCGAGCCACAGGCGGCGTCGGACCCGTGCGGAAGAGCCGCGGCTTAACTCAGCCGGCGAGAGCCGCGCCCAGTACCGCTCGCGCCCCGCCGCGAGCACCGCGAGACCAGCGAGAAAGCCCCGGACAGCCGGGTGGTGGCGCGCCACGTGCCAGTGCCGCCGCACATACGCGCGCGCCAACACGAACGCGACACCGAGTGCGAGCCCGGCCACCAGAGCCGCTGCGAGCAGGAATTCCACGACATGGGCGACGAAGGTCACAACCACGATCCTATGCGGATGACGGCCGAATTCATGGCAGTACCCTGGCGTGATGGATCCGTCGCCTGGCGACACCGAGGCGGGCCGGGCGCCCGCGGCCGGCACCGCCCCCGTGCGAGCCGGCGCAGGCATGGGCCCTGCCGGCCAATGGCAGCCCGGCCTCCCTTCCGTCCGGGAGCACCTGCCCAGCCTGATCTGGGGAGCGGGCCTCCCCATCTGCGTCTATTTCCTGGTGCGGCGCCACGTGCGCACCGACGCCGACGCGCTCATCATCGCCGGTTGCTTCTCGGCCGCCTGGGTCTTCGTCCAGTTCGTCCGGCAGCGCCGGGTCGACATCATCGGCGCCCTGGTCCTGCTGGGCTTCGCCGTGGGAATCGTGGGCTCGACGCTGTTGGGCGGCAACGCGTACCTGCTGAAGGTGCGCGACTCCTTCCTTACTGGTGCGTTCGGCATCGCCTGCGTCGTCACCGTGTTCACGCACGAGCGCCCGGCCTTCTTCTACTTGAGCCGCTACTTCTCCGCCGGCACCGACAAGCAGAAGGTGTCGGCCTACAACCGGCTGCACGAGTTCCCAGCCGGGCGCCATGCCTTCCGCGTGCTCTCCGTCGTCTGGGGCATCGGTCTCTTCGTGGAGGCGGGATTCCGCCTGACACTGGCCGGCCTGTTGCCCACCGGGACCTTCCTCGCCGTGTCGCCCTTCCTCACGGCGAGCATCGTCGGGAGCCTCTTCGCCTTCACGGTCGTGTTCACCAAGCGGGCGCAACTGATGGGTGCGGGCACCCTCCCGACCCTCCCCGAGCGCGACGCCACCGAGCCCGACGCCGCCGACGCAAGCCCGCCGATTCCACTCCCCTAGCGGCCCGCGCCTAGCCTCGGCCGCGCACCAGCGAGGCCAGCGAAGGGAGCACCATGGCAGACGAGGTGTTGCGGGAACGCCGCGGCAACGTGGAGATCCTGACCATCAACCGGCCTGAGGCGCGCAACGCCATCAATGGCGCGGTCAGCCGGGCGATGGCCGCCGCCATGGACGAGCTCGCCGAGGACGCCGGGTGCTTCGTCGTCGTCATCACGGGGACCGGTGACAAGGCCTTCAGCGCCGGCATGGACCTCAAGGCGTTCAGCAGCGGCGAGGGGGGCGACATCATGAGCGGCAGTGGCGGCTTCGGTGGCCTCACCCACCGCGACTTCCCCAAGCCGATCATCGCCGCCGTGAACGGCCACGCCTTGGCCGGCGGGTTCGAGATCATGCTCTCGTGCGACCTGGTCGTGGCCGTGGACCACGCCACGTTCGGGATCCCGGAGGCCAAGCGCGGCCTGATCGCCGGCGCCGGCGGCCTCATCCGCATGCCCAAGCGGCTGCCCATCGCCATCGCCCTCGAGCTGGCGATGACGGGCGACCCCATCACCGCCGAGCGCGCCTACGCGCTCGGTCTCGTCAACAAGGTCGTCCCCGCGGCGTCGCTCATGGACGAGGCCGTGGCGCTGGCCGAGCGCATCGCGGCCAACGCGCCGCTCGCCGTGCGCTACTCCAAGAGCGTCATGAAGCGCGCCGCCGAGGTGCCCGAGACGGAGGGTTGGGCGATCAACGGGGAGGCCGCCGGCGTTGTGTTCGGCTCGGCCGACGCCATGGAGGGTGCGGTCGCCTTCGCCGAGAAGCGCCCGCCCAATTGGCAGGGCAAGTAGGGGGCGCCACCGCAGCGCCACCTCCCACCGATGCTCGCCCCCGCCCTCGATACGGTCCGCCTCACCCTTCACGTCCTCGCCGCCACCGTGTGGGTCGGGGGCCAGATCGTCATGACGGGCCTCATCGGGCCCGCCCGCCGGCTCGGCCAGGACGCGCCGCAACAGCTGGCCCGCGCCTTCGCCCGCCTGGCGTGGCCCGCCTTCGTGGTCCTCGTCGCCACGGGCATCTGGAACGTCGCCGCCGTGCACTACTCCTCCCAGGACTCGGCCTGGAAGGCGGTCCTCATGGCGAAGATCGTCGTCGTCCTGCTGGCGGGCATGGCCACCGGCCTGCACCAGCGGGCCAGCACCAGGGGGCAGCTCGCGCTGTGGGGGTCCGTCGCCGGCACCGCCAGCGTGGTGGCGCTGGTCATGGGCATCCTCCTGGCGGGGTGACTCCGAACAATGTGGTGTGGCCGCCCCGTCGTTCCACCGCTGCCGGTACCGGGGGGCGGGAATGGGTCTAACCTGGGACCCAGTTCACCCACGTGGACCCGGGTGAAGGAGAACCCAATGCTCGCTGACATTTTCGGACCCGACCTTCTCATCGTGGCCATCGTCCTCGTCGTCCTGCTCTTCGGCGGTGCCGCCATCCCGAAGCTCGCCCGCAATCTCGGTTCGGCCAAGAACCAGTTCGAGAAGGGCATGACCGAGGGAAAGGCTGAGGGCGCCTCCACCAACGGGACCTCTGCCGCCAGCGGCACGCCGGCGCACTCCCCCAGCGAGGAGAAGTCGCCGGGCGGCTGATGCTGCTTTGACATAGGTTGGCGACCAGTGCCGCCCGACGTCCTGTCAGTCGCCGACCGCCTGTGGAACGGCGAGATCTCGACGTCGACCTTCCACCCGGTCGACCACATGGGCGGCTTCGTCGAGATCACCGACGGCGTCGGCTTCTGCCCCTCGTTCGCCAACGTCTCGTCCTTTGCCACCGGGGACGGCCTGGTCCTCGTCGACACCGGGAGCGCGCCCCTGGCCAAGGTCGTGCACGACGACATCCGCACCTGGAGCGGGGACCGCCTCCACACGGCGGTGTACTCGCACGGGCACATCGACCACGTCTTCGGCGTCCCGGTCTGGGAGGAGGAAGCCGCGGCCGAGGGCTGGGCCGCCCCCGAGGTGGTCGCGCACCACGCGCTGCCGGCACGCTTCGACCGCTACATCTTCACGGCGGGCTACAACACCATCATCAACCGGCGCCAGTTCGGCTTCACCGACCTGAACTGGCCCACCGAGTACCGCTACCCGGACCGCACCTATCACGACACGCTCGAGCTCGGCGTGGGCGGCGTGGGCTTCGCCCTGCGCCACGAGAAGGGCGAGACGGACGACCACACCATCACGTGGCAGCCCGAGACCCGCGTCCTGTGCTGCGGCGACCTCTTCATCTGGGCCTCGCCCAACGCGGGCAACCCGCAGAAGGTGCAGCGCTACCCCCGCGAGTGGGCAGACGCGTTGCGGCGCATGCTGGCCCTGGACGCCGAGTTCCTCCTGCCCGGCCACGGCCTCCCCGTCATCGGCGCCGACCGGGTCCGCCAGGCCCTCACGGACACGGCCGATCTGCTCGACTCCTTGGTCGACCAGACGCTGGCGGTCATGAACGCGGGCGGCCGGCTCGACGACGCCATCCACACCGTCCGCCCGCCGGCCGAGCTCGAGGCCCGGCCCTATCTGCGGCCGGTCTACGACGAGCCCGAGTTCGTGGTGCACACGGTCTGGCGCCAGTACGGCGGCTGGTGGGACGGCAACCCCGCCTCGCTCAAGCCGGCTCCTGAGCGCGCGCTGGCCGCCGAGCTCGCCGCGCTGGCCGGCGGCCCGGGGATCCTGGCCGACCGGGCCCAGCAACTCCTCGCCCTGGCCGAGGCTGCGCCGGATACGGCAGAGGGAGAGCGGTCCCTGCGCGTCGCCGGCCACCTGGCGGAGCACGCCTGGCTGGCGGCGCCGGACGACCCCGGCGTGCAGCGGGCGCGATCGAAGGTCTTCGCCGCCCGGGCCGGTCGGGCCACCTCGACCATGGCCCGGGGTGTGTTCACGTGGGCCGCCAACGAGTCGGACCGCGACGACGCACCCGGCCACTGAGGTCGCCCCCGCGGACGCCGCCCCGGCCCGGCGGGCCGCAGCACGGAACCACGCCTGCGGGGAGGGGCGCGAGTCCCTGGGCTGCTATTTCGTGTTTTTTTGGCGGTTTCGCTAGATTCAGCGCGGTGGACTCGCCGTTGACCGGATCCTCTCCCGATACGTGCCACAATCCCAGGCGGGGCCGGGTCCGGCGCCGTCTCGCGGCAGCGGTGGTTCTGCTCGGCGCCCTCGTGCTCACCGGCTGCCAGCTCCCGACTTTCGGCGCCTACAAGGGGGCCACCAGTCAGGGCAAGGCCACCTTCCACCTCTGGCAGGGCTTCTTCATCGCCGGCATCATCGTCGGCGGCTTCGTCTTCATCTTGATCCTCTACGTGATCTTCCGGTACCGGAAGCGCTCCGACGAGATGCCGCGCCAGACCCAGTACCACACGCTCACCGAGGTCGTCTACACGGTGCTCCCGATCCTGACGGTGATCGGGCTCTTCGTCGCCACCGTGATCGTCGAGAACCAGGTCGACGCCATTTCACCGAACCCCTATACGACGGTGCACGTCTTCGCCTTCCAGTGGGGCTGGGAATTCCAGTACGACAACGGTGTCAAGGTCATCGGTCAGACCACCGACGCCCCGACCATGGTCGTACCGTCCAACGAGACGGTGCACGTGTACCTGCGCTCCTACGACGTGCTGCACGGCTTCTACGTGCCCGAATTCAACTTCAGCCGCTACGCCAGCCCCGGCTATTGGACCGACTTCAACCTGAACGTCCTGCACAACGGCGTCTACCGCGGCCAGTGCACCCAGCTGTGCGGCCTCTACCACTCTCTCATGTTCTTCAACGTGCGGGCCGTATCGCCCCCCGCCTACCAGACGTGGCTACGCACCGAGGGTGCGTTCCAGCGGGCGCACCCCAACTCAATCGGCCAGCTCCCGAGCCATGTGCACGCCAACATCAACGGCACCCCTCCCGGCTACTCTGGGACGTCGGGCAACTCCGGAAGCTCAGCCAATACCGGTAACACAGGAGGACTGCTCTACGGTGACTGACGTCATCGCACCACCCGACGAGCACCCCGGGCGGTCCGGCCTCGCCGCCCCACCGACGCACGTCCCCGAAGACGGCCGTCGGGAGCACGTCCACGAGGACCACGGCCCAACCGGGATCCTCAAGTGGCTGACGTCGACCGACCACAAGGTCATCGGCATGAGCTACATGATCACGTCGATCGTCATCTTCTACATCTCGGGCATCATGGCGATGGTCATGCGGCTGCAGCTGTCCTCGCCGCACTCGTCGCTGCTGACCTTCTCGCAGTTCAACGCGCTGTTCACCATGCACGGCAGCCTGATGATGTACCTCTTCGCCGGTCCCTTCGCGTTCGGCGGCTTGGCCAACTACATCGTGCCCCTCCAGGTCGGCGCTCCCGACATGGCCTTCCCCCGCCTCAACGCGCTGAGCTACTGGCTCTACCTCACCGGCTCCATCACCATGATGATGACGTTCTTCGTCGCGGGCGGCGCGGCCCAGTTCGGTTGGGTGGCCTACGCGCCGCTCTCGAGCGCCACCAGCTCGCCCGGCGCCGGGCCCGACCTCTGGATCATGGCGCTCGCCCTCACCGGGTTCTCCGCCATCTTCACCGGGGTCAACCTCTGCGCCACCATCTTCTACCTGCGCGCGCCGGGCATGACCATGTTCCGCATGCCGATCTTCACCTGGAACATGCTGGTCACGGGGATCCTGATCCTGATCGCGTTCCCCGTGCTCACGGCGGCGCTGATCATGCTGTTCGCCGACCGCCACTTCGGCACCCACATTTACACGGCGGTGGGCTGTCACCTCGTCAACGGCGCCGTCGCGCCCTCGTGCGGATCACCGCTGCTGTGGCAGAACCTCTTCTGGTTCTTCGGCCATCCCGAGGTCTACATCCTCGCGCTGCCGTTCTTCGGCATCGTGACCGATATCCTGCCCGTCTTCTCCCGTCGTCCGGTCTTCGGCTACAAGGGGATGGTCTTCGCCACCATGGCCATCGCCGCGTTGTCGACCGGCGTGTGGGCGCACCACATGTTCACCACTGGGGCCGTGCTGTTGCCCTTCTTCTCCTTCCTCAGCCTCCTGATCGCGGTGCCGACCGGCATCAAGTTCTTCAACTGGATCGGCACCATGTGGCACGGCCAGCTCACCTTCACGACGCCCATGCTGTTCAGCATCGGGTTCCTCTTCGCCTTCCTCATGGGCGGGGTGACGGGCATCATGCTGGCCTCGCCGCCCATCGACTTCGCCACCCACGACACCTACTTCGTCGTGGCCCACTTCCACCAGGTGCTCTTCGGGACGGCCGTCTTCGCCGGTTTCGGCGGCCTCTACTACTGGTATCCGAAGTTCTTCGGCCGCATGATGCGCGAGAGCCTGGGCAAGTGGCACTTCTGGCTGATGTTCATCGGCTTCTGGATCTGCTACATGCCCCAGTACGTCGTCGGGCTTCTCGGCATGCCCCGGCGGGTGGCCAGCTACCCGTCCAACCTGGGCTGGCAGAGCTACAACGTCGTCTCGACCGTCGGTGCCTTCATCATCGCCATCTCGTTCGCCTTCCTGCTAGCGAACTTCTGGGTGTCGTGGCGCAAGCCGATCCCGGCCGGCGACAACCCCTGGGACGCCCACACGCTCGAGTGGTTCACCACCTCGCCGCCGCCGCACCACAACTACACCCACCTGCCGCCGATTCGCTCCGAGCGCCCGACGTGGGACTACAACCACCCCGACGCGATCACTGTGCCGCACGGCCGGGGCGTCCGTGCCAACGGGCACGGCAATGGCCACGGGAACGGGAAGGGCGGCAACGGAAAGACGGCCGAGGTCGGAGTATGAGGATCGAAGCGCTGTTTCTGATTTTCCTCGGTGCCTTCTTCGGAGGAATCGGCATCTGGTACTGGTTCTGGGGCTACGACGACGGGGGCGGCGTGATGCTGCTCGGCGCCACCCTGCTCGGCTTCGTGCCGGGGCTCTACTACTTCTTCTGGCACCGGCGGTTCCACGGGCACAAGTACTTCATCTTCGGGCGCATCCCCGTGGCAGGCGACCGCCCCGAGGACCGTGAGGACGCGACCATGGCCGAGGGCGCGGGGAACATCGACTCGTTCCCCGGCTCGTCCATTTGGCCGTTCGTGCTCGGGATGGGCGCCTTCGTCACGGTCCTGGGCCTCGTGTTCGGCGCGTGGCTCATGTTCGTGGGCGTGCCGCTGATCCTGACCGCGCTGACCGGCGTCACCGCCGAGAGCCGGCGCGGCGGCGCGGTCTGAGCCCGCTCCCCTCAGGTCCCCTCAGGACGCCAAGCGCTCCCGGAGGACGACGGTCACCTCGTCGCCCACGTCCTTCCCGATCCGGTCGCGGAGGTCGGCCTTGATCGGCAGTTTGTGCCTGCCGTCCCCCAGCGCCATGAAGGAGCTCCGGAACGACTGTCCGTCGACGGTCCCCCGGACCTTGACCAGCCCGCGGGTGCCGAAGAAGGTCGCCGAGTCGGGCATCACCACGTAGGCCCACCCGCCCTTGCCGGGCTCCTTCTCAATGGTGGCGACGAACTGCTTCTGGAGCCGCGTCACACCGTCTCCATGACCTTGAGCCGGTTGCCGTCCTGGTCACGGAAGATGAACATGGCGGGGACGCCCGGCCAGTGCAGCACCTCGTCGGTGTCGACACCGCGCCAGAGGAGTGAGGCGTGGTCGGTTTCCGCGCCCGCCGTGGCGAGCGTGATGCCCGTGTCGACGCCGACCGGGACCCCGTCATCGGCCGCGACCAACGCCAGCGGTACCCGACCCCCGTGCGGCCCGACTTGGACCCAACGTCCGCCGTCGCCCATCGGGACGTCGAGCAGGACGTCGAAGCCGAACCGGTCCACATAGAAGCGGACGGCCCGCTCCTGGTCCGAGACGGGGATGGCAACCCCGCCCACGTCCGTGATCCTCGTCCTGCCCGTCACTCTCGATCGATCAGTCATCGCTTTCTCCTTCGCATCACGCACTCCTGCGTCGAACCAGAGCCCACGGTCACGCGTACAGCTGCGAGCCCGGCGTCGTGAGCAACGCTCCCGTCTCGAGCCAGGTCTTGAGGCCCGAGAGGATCATCGGCCAGCCGCCGAAGATCTGGGCGTCGGCCCCGTCGCGCATCTGGTCGTGGGTCAGCGTCAGGTGGCAGGAATCGCCCACTGGCTCTATCTCCCACGTCACCCGCGTCGAGCCTTCTGCGCGCACGGCTTCGTCCCACAGGCACTCCATGGTGTGGACCAGACGGCGCGGCGGGTCGTACTCGAGGACCTCGCCCTCTCCGAGATGCACGCCGTGCTTCGCCACGTCCACGCTGATAGGCGAGCCCACCTTCCAGTCCGAGTTGACCGCGGCGCCGAAGTTGTACTTGGCCCGGATCTCGGGGTCGACGATCGCCTGCCACAGGCGCTCGGGCGTGGTCTTGATGAAGATCTCGTAGACCTTTTCCATCTGCCTCTCCAATCTGTCCTTGATCTCGCTCAGCCCGGCCACCCAGGGCTCGGAGTACTTGCTGACCCAACGGTCGTGGATGAGGCGGATCGGCACCGGGTTGAGGAAGTGCAGCTTCTCCCGGCCCCGACGCCGGGTGACGACCAGACCGGCCTCCTCCAGCTGCTTGAGGTGCTTCATGACGCCGAAGCGCGTCATGGAGAACTTCTCCTCCAACTTGCCCAGGGTCTGGCCGTCCTCGACGAAGAGCTCGTCCAGAAGACTCCGCCGGGTGGGATCGGCCAGCGCCTTGAACACGTCATCCACCCCACAACCTTATGTGACCTTTTAGTCACCTGTCAACCTCAGAGCCATCCCGGGCCTGCCTATGCACGTTCTCGTAAAGGGAGACGGCATCACGCCGCCGACAGCGGCCCACCCCGGCCAGCCGTCAGACTGGGAAGCGAGAACCTGGAGGGACATGGCGACCAACAAGCGCAACAAGCGGCCGGGCCCGCCCGCTCAGGCCTCCCGGCGCCTGGTGGGCTCGAGCGCGCCAGCCTCCCTTGCCGGCTCCAACACTGCCTCCGGTGGCAGCGCTTCGGCATCCCGGCACGCGGAATCGGCAGGTCAGGTCTCCGAGGCACGCCCTTCCCAGCCCGTCGCGACGCCCCGTAACCGCTCGGCCGATGAGCGCGGGTGGCTCGACCCGGGCTGGCTTTCCCCTCCTCCGCGTGCCCGCTTCTCAGCGGGGTGGGCACTCCTCCCGCTCCGCGCCTTCCTCGGCTTCACGTTCGTGTTCGCCGGGCTGCAGAAGCTGGCCAACCCAGGCTTCTTCGACGCGTCGAACCCGGCGTCCATTCAGGCTCAGTTGGCGGGCGCGTCGCTTCGCAGTCCCATCCACTCGTTCATCAGCCCGCTCGTCCATGTGGCGGTGCCGCTGGGGATCCTGATCGCCTTAGGAGAGATTGCGGTCGGCCTGGGCGCCCTTGTCGGGCTGTGGACACGCGTCGCTGCCGTCGGCGGGTTGCTGATCTCGTTCATGCTCTTCCTGACGGTGAGTTACCACTCGAGCCCCTACTACACGGGGTCCGACATCGTGTTCGTCTTCGCATGGACGCCGCTGGTTGTCGCGGGCACCGGCGGCGTCCTGTCCGCCGACACGCTCTTGGAGAACCGGGTCCGCGACCAGATGGGCGTGGAGCAGGTGGCCATCGTGCCGATCCCGTTCTCTGCCGTCCGTCGCGCCTGCGGCTTCTACGATCATGGCGCGTGTGGCGCACGGAACGGCGAACCGTGCGCGCCGGCCCCTTGCCCCTATCTGATTCAGCGGCCGAGCGAGGCGCGTCGGATCGGCCGGTCCGAAGTCGACCGCCGCACAGTGGTGGTGAAGGGCGCGGCCACCGCCGTCCTGTCGGCCGTCGCCCTCGCCGGCGCCGGGTTGGCGGCAGGGCTGGGCCGACTGGCCGGCGGGGCGACGACGACCAAGACGCCGACTCTCGGAGGGACCGGTGGCGACGACCTGGAGCCTCGACGACGACGTCGGCCGCGGCAGCTGGGCCGCCGGCGACGCACCCCCCGGGAACGAAGATCGGCCCGGCGAGCGACGTGCCGGTGGGTGGCGCCGCCGCATTCACGGACCCGAAGTCGAACGACCCTTCCCTAGTCGTGCAGCCCCACGCCGGGACCTTCCTCGCCTTCGACGCGGTGTGCCCGCACGCCGGCTGCACCGTTGGGTACGACAGCGCCAGCAAGCTGTTCGTCTGCCCGTGCCACGGCTCCGAGTTCAACGGGATCACGGGCGCCGTCGAGGTCGGGCCGGCCCACTCCGGGCTTGCTCGCCTGACCGTTGCCGAAGGCTCCGACGGGCAGCTCTACGTCGCGTGACCCAACGGGATCTCCGCGCCGGTTCGGCCCTCCGGTTATAAGTGGCCTACACCTGCGCCTCGAACACCGCCCACTCGCCGGGAAAGCCTTTGAACGCGGCCTTGCCCCGGTCCTCAAAGCGGACGTCGGATCCTGCGCAGGCGTCCCGCACGGCGGCCGACACCAGCACTCGGCCACCCTCGGCCAGCGTGCACAGCCGCTGCGCGAAGTGCACCGCGATCCCGGACAGATCGCTGTTCCCCATGGGGGAGACGTCGCCCATATGGACGCCGGCCCGCAATTCCAACCCGAGGTCATACACCGCGTCCATCGCACCAAGGGCACACCGGATGGCTGCATTGGGTCTCCTCGAACGCCATGAGAAAGCCGTCCCCCGTGCTCTTGAGTGTCACACCTCCATGCTCCGCGACTCGTGAGCGCACACGCGTGCGTTGTGCGCGTTGATGAGTTCGCTCCACTTCTCATCGCCCAATGCAGCCGCGAGAGGCGTCGAGTTGACGATGTCGGTGAAAACGATAACCGTGTACACACGGTCACTGAACACCGTGAGAAATTACCCAGTGATAAAGTGCTCCACTTCGTCGATGACCGGCATAGCGTAGTTCCGCAAAAACGCGTGGTCCGTGCCAGGGATGAGAACAAGGCGCGCGCCAGGTATCGCCTCTGCGATGTACCGACCGTGCGCGGACGGAACGCTGAAATTGTCCTCCGTGTGCAGTACGAGGGTGGGTGTTGTGATGTTCGGCAGGACACTGCGGATGTCGTACTTGCGGTTGAGCTGGAAGATCGTCATCAGCTGGTTCTGGCTTGTCGATGCCAACTCGGCCTTGCCCGGCGCCTCCCCGCCTTGCCCCCGCCGGGAGAACTGGTTGAAGATCCGCCCCTGGCCCCACTCCGTCCGGTAGCGCTCTTCCAGGCGGTCGAGCACCTGTTCGCTGAAACCGATGGGAAAGTCCTCGGCCTCCTCGAGCCGCGCCCATGTATTGCACAGAACAAGCTGGCGGACAGCATGCCTGGTCGCGTACACCGCGGCAACCGCCCCGCCGTTGTGCGTTCCGAAGAGCACCGGGTCGCCGCCCTCGGTCGCCTCGACGACCGCCTCCAGATCGGCGACGAGATCGTCGACGGTCGGGCGACACCGAAGGATCGAAGCGATCGGAGTACCCCGTGCCCCGTTGGTCGTAGGTGACGAGCCGGGAGAAGCTCGCAAGTCGCCGGAAGCCCTTGGCGAGGACGGGGTCGTCCCAGGCCTGTGTGGTCGCGCCGACCGCGACATACACAATCGTGAGCGGCCCCTCGCCGGCAACTTGATACGCCAGGTGAGCGCCTTCGCACACGGCGAACAAGATGCGGGGCGGCGTCAGCGTGCGGTGCGTCGGCTTTCGACCCGCGGCTTCGGGGCCCATCTCCCTAAGTGTGACACCGGTGGCACCGGCATTGCAGCGGAGGAAACGGCGGCGTGGCGCGGACGTGGATCTCCGGCCCAAACATGGGGATTGCATTATCGTGCGTTGCATGTACGGCTTGGAAGTCATCACGCACCTCAATCAGTTCATCAACCAGAAGGACAAGACCCGCTATCGGAATGCTCAGCTGGCCGTACGGAGGGCAAGCACCCTCCGTCAAGCGGTCAGCGCTGCGGGAGTGTTCGACGAGCTCTCGGCCGATGAGGCCAAGGAGGCCCGTGCGGTGCTCGCGGCCCTGCCGGCCGCGGCGGCCAACGCCATCTTGGGGGCCCTGCGCTCCGCGTTGAGCCGGCGCTTGGCCGCCGAGGTCCGGTGGGAGCTGGGCCGTGCGATCGAAGTGCGCGTGTCTGAGACGACGACCCGGGTCCGTATCGTCATCGTCACGCCTGATGGACAGCGGTACGTCAGAGCGGCGCGTCGCGCCCGCTCCTCCGGGGGACGCACTCGGCGGTCACGCTGAGACGCCTGGGCAGGACATCGATCACGCGGGTCTGATCCGCAGCAGGCGGGAGCAACGCCCGGCACGCCAGCCCCCACCGCAGCGGTCGATGCCCGGTGTCGTGTCCCACAGGAGGGGCCGCAGCGCATCACGGAGAGCGTTGGGTCGCCGACGGGCAACAAGTGTCTTAGATGAGGGCGAGCGACGGGCCCAACCATTGCCCGTCACGACCGGCCACAAAACTGGCCCCACGGACAACCGTGTCTCCCATGGGAAGTGGCGCACAATCCAAGCTGGAACCTGCACGCCGACGTCAGCGTGCTCCCGTCGGACTGACCCGATTCCGGACCGTCCGGCTTAGGAGACGGAGTTGGTGGCGGAGCGCCGGGCCGTCCCCGGCCTGCGGCGCCAGGTGTCCAGGCAGCCTGGCGAACAGAAGAGCACCGCCGTCCCGCGCACGTCGTGGGCGATCTCCTCTGCGGTGTCGTGGGACATGGGAAGGCCGCAGATGGGGTCGGGTTGGCCATCCTCACCGGTGGGTGCCATGCGGATGCTCGATGCCTGCACCGGCCTCTCGACGCCCTTCAACCGCACCTGGGTCTCGGCGTGGGAGACCCCCCAATTGGGCAGGTGCGAAAGGACAGACGGATCGGCCAGCGCCTCGCCGCCCGGGGCCAGGTCGCACAACCGCGCGGCCACGTTGACGCAGTGGCCGACATAGTCGTCACCCTCCATGAGGATCACGTCGCCCGAGGTCATACCGGACCGGATCGATACCGTCTGCACCGGACCCGCGACCTCAGCCACCACGTGATGTAGTTCCAGGATGGTCTCGAGCAGCGGCGCGTCTCGACGCATACCAACATCACGCCGTCCCCGAGCCATTTGGCGATGCGCACACCCCGGCGCGAACAGATGTCACGCAGCAACGCTCGGAACGCAGTGAGGACATCTACCGCGCGCTCGTCGCCTTCGAGCTCTGTCAACGCGGTGAACCCCGAGACATCGACGAACGCGAAGCTGCGACGTACCCGCATGGTCTGATCGTGCCATGCCGCGGACCCGCGGTCCCAATCCGGGCCGGGCTACCGGCAGGGAAGGCCTAGTGGCAGCGTCTGTCCATCCCCCAGACGAGTCGGGGGATGAAAGGGCTCGCGGCGTGCGGGCGTGGGCACGTGGGCTCGGTGCTGCGGTGGCCATCGGCGCGGTGGTCTCATAAGTCCCGCGGGCCTGGCGTTGCGGCGAGCCCCCGGACCTAGCATTGGCCGCATGACCGCCGCGCCCCTCAGAACGACCGCGTCCGGAGCACGGAACGACTGAGGTGGGCCTCCTCGAGGGAAAGGTGGCCCTGGTGAGCGGCGGCGCCTCCGACATAGGCCGCGCCACGGCGCGGCGGCTGGCCGAGGAGGGCGCCAGCGTGGTCGTGGGCGATGTGGCGGCCGACGAGGCCGAGTTCGCAGCGGCCGAGGTCGTCACCGCGGGCGGGAAAGCCATTGGCGCTCGCTGCGACGTGCGCAACGAAGAGTCCGTGGCCGCCTTCGTCGCACGCGCCGTGGCCGAGTTCGGCGGCGTCGACTGCGCCGACCACAACGCGGCGTGGAGCCACCCCCGCCTCGACACAGACGCCGTCGGCGTGGACCTTGGCGTGTGGGACCGGGTGCTTGAGACGACCACGCGAGGCGCGCTCCTGCTGGCCCGTCACGCGGTGCCCCGGATGGTGGAGCGTGGCGGCGGGTCGGTCGTGACCATCTCGTCAGGGACCAGCACCATCGGGGAGTCGACACGGGTCGCCTATGGCGTCTCGAAGGCAGCACTCAACCAGCTGACCCGGCACCTCGCCGTGCGCTACGGGCGCGACGGGATCCGGGCCAACGCGATCGCACCCGGTTTTATCCTGACCGAGACGGCAGCCGCCCACGTCCCGGCCGAGGTGCAGCAGCGTCTTGCCGATGCCAACCCGACCCGGCGCCTGGGCACGCCTCTCGACATCGCCGACGTCGTGGTGTTCCTCTGCAGCGATGCCTCGCGCTACGTCAACGGCCAGGTGCTCCACGTCGACGGCGGACACCAGATCGCCGGGATGATGTAATGCCGGATTCCACGCGGGTTGCCCTCGTCACCGGCGCCAGCCGCGGCATCGGCCGCTGTGCCGCCGTCGCGTTGGCCCGGCGCGGCCTCAACGTCGTCATCACGGCGCGCACGGTACGGGAGGGCGAGGGGCGATCGCATCCCTCGAGCGTGCTCGCGGCAGACGAACCACTGCCCATCGCAGGCAGCCTGGAGTCGACGGCCGCCGAGGTGGAAGCGCTCGGGCGCCGCTGTCTGAGCGTGCCCATGGACCTGATGGATCGCGCCTCGGTGGTCCGGGCGGCCGAGACGGCCCTGGCGGAGATGGGCCGCGTGGACGTCCTGGTCAACAACGCCATCTACCAGGGCCCGGGGACGATGGACCGCCTCCTCGACCTGCCGCTGGAGCTGGCCGAGCGTTGCCTCGTCGGCGACTACCTGCACCCGCTGCTCCTGACCCAGCGCCTCCTGCCCCAGATGCTCGAGCGTGGGGACGGGCGGCTCGTCAACATGCTTTCGGAGGCCGCCTTCACCACACCGCCGGCCGCGGCCGGTGCGGGCGGGTGGGGCGTCGCTTACGCGGCGGCGAAGGCCGCGTTCCACCGGGTCACCGACATCTGCCACGTCGAGTTTTTCTCTGCGGGCATATGGGCCTTCTCCATCGCCCCCGGCCTCACGCTCACAGAGTCGATGCGCGCCTCGGGCATGGACCGGGTACTCGTCGGCGCCGGGCACCGACCCGCGCCGCCCGAGGTGGCCGGCGAGGTGGCGGCGTGGTTGGGCACCGACGAGGATGCGGTCGGATACGCCGGCCAGATGGTGTCGTCGCGGGCCGTCTGCAAAGAGCTCGGACTGGCCGAAGGGTGGCCGCCGCCGCCCGCGTGAGCCGCGCAGCGGCCTACGAGATCAGAGCGCGGGCAGCCCCATCGGGTTGGGAAACGGGTACACGCCGGAGGCCTGTACCTCGACAGCACAGGCGTGCAATGCGCCGTAGAGATCCTCGAGCGCGCCGTCGCTCAGGGTCGCGTAGGCCGGGGCGGCCAACGCGTCGGTCCGGGCCTCGACTGACGCGTGGAGCGTTCGCCCGGCGTCGGTGGCGCGGCCGTCCGTGTGCAACAGGCCCCGCCCGGCGAGCGCGGCAGTGCTTGCATCCCACTCCTCCTCGCCCCACCCCCGGTTCTCGCGCAGCATTCCGCCCGGCACTCCTTTGACACCGGCCGCCAGCAGATGGGACTCCAGTCCGCGCACACCGTGCGTTACGAGTGCGTCGACGTGCCCGTCCCCGCGGTGCTCGCGCAGTGTGGTGCAGGCCTGCCACGCCTCGCCCAGCCCTCCCGTGCCCAGGGCCGTGGCGATGGCGGGCCACAGCGACCGGTTGGCCCCGGCCAGCGGACGCCCTACCCCGTCACAGGCGGCGACCGCCCGCCGCAGCAGCGGCAGGACTTCGAGGAGCGCCGTGCGGGACGCGACCCCGCTGGTCTCGCCCAGCGCGTCGGCCGCCGCGATGGCGCGCACTCGACACAGGGTCGACGGCGCCACGACGTCCCAGCAGCCGGGCACCGCCCTGCGGACCATGGACGGGGCGAAGTTGAAGAAGGTGGCAGTGACCGGGCCGGCGCCCACCCGTCCCAGCGGGGCGGCCCGGGCGGCGAAATAGCCCGCCCAGAAGCCACCCAGGCCGGTCTCGCGCAGCGCCGTCCGGCTGGACGGCGCGAAGTAGGTGAGGGCGTGGACCGATTCGGTGGCGACCCACAGGTCGCGCGGGCTGACCCGGGCGGGTCGGCTCAGCGTGTGACCTGGCGCACGCCGGTCGGCGAGCTCTCCGGCTCGAGCTGGCGGCCACCGTTGGACAGGGGCTCGACGTCGATACGGTCGGGCACCGGCTCGGGGTGGAGCTCGACGTGCTCGTCGTCGAGCCGTGGCGCGGCCGGCACGGTCGTGTACGCACCTTGGGCCGAGCGGTGGACGATCACGGCCCGCTTGCGCTTGCCGACGCCGTGGACGCCCTGCATCTCGATGCAGAGCTGGTACGCCACCAGGCCCGAAATGATGGGGATCACGATGACCGCGATCCGGAAGAACCACAGCACCGCGTTGAGCGAGATGTGGAAGTAGTTGGCCAAGACGTCAGTAGAGCTCGCCGCGAACAGGGCAAAGAGCAGGGCGATCATCGCCGCGCCGGCCGCCGTGCGCTTCGGTCGGTTCCGGGGCCGGTCCAGCAGGTTGTGCAGTACGTTGTCCCCCGTCCAGCGGCGTTCGATCGCCGGCCACAAGAAGCAGATCGTGAATATCAGCCCGGGGAAGACCACGGCCGGCAGGAAGACCTCGAGGGGCACGGTATGGCCGACCCCGGCGAACTCCCACGACGGCATGATGCGAAGCGCGCCGTCGAGCCAGCCCATGTACCAGTCCGGCTGCACGGCGTAGGAGATCTTCGACGGGTTGTAGTAGGAGCCGAATTGCCAGATCGGGTTGATCTGCGCGAACGCACCGAGCAGCGCGGTGGCGCCCGCCACCATGAAGAGGAAGCCCGTCGTCTTGGCCATGAAGGTGGGGAACATGGGCGAGCCCACCACGTTGTCCTCGGTGCGCCCGCCGCCCGGGAACTGCGTGTGCTTCTGGCGCACCAACAGCGCCAGGTGCAGGCTCAGGAGCACGGCGAGGACGGCCGGGATGACGAGGATGTGGATGATGTAGAAGCGGGGGATGATGATGTCGCCGGGGAAGTTCCCACCCCACAGGAATGACGTCAGGTAGCTGCCGATGAAGGGGATGGACAGGGCGATGGAGTAGCCGATGCGCAACCCTGTGCCCGAGATCAGGTCGTCCGGCAGCGAGTAGCCGATGAAGCCCTCGAAGATGGCGAGGATCAGCATCAGGAGGCCGATGGTCCAGTTCAGCTCGCGCGGCTTGCGAAAGGCGCCGGTGAAGAAGATGCGGGCCATGTGGACGATGATCGACCCGGTGAAGATGTCGGCCGCCCAGTGGTGCATCTGGCGGATCAGCAGGCCGCCCCGCACGGCGAAGGAGATGTTGACGGTCGAGTTGTAGGCCTGGGACACCAGCTGGCCGCGCAGCGGCGCGTACGACCCGTGGTAGACGACCGTGGCCGTGGACGGCACGAAGTAGAGGGAGAGGAAGATCCCGGTCGCGATCAGGACGACGAACGAATAGAGCGCGATCTCGCCCAACATGAAGGACCAGTGGTCCGGGAAGATCTTGTCCAGAAAGATCCGGCCGCCCTTGGCGATGCCGAGCCGCTCGTCCAACTCGTCGACCGCCCGGCCCACATGGCCGAACGGACCCATGGCCTGACGGGCGCTGCGCTTGGTGGTCGCCGTATCGCTCATGTGGTCCGCTCGAAGAATCCGGGGCCGACAGGTTGATCATACGGCGCTACGGCGATCAGGTAGCCCTGGTCGTCGTAGCCGAGGTGCAGCTGGGGCAGCGGGCGCGGGGCCGGGCCGAACTGGGGCACAGCACCGTTGCGCACGTTGAACATGGACTGGTGGCACGGGCAGACGAGGAGCTCGAGCTCCTGCTCGTAGAGGCCGACCGGACACCCCAGGTGCGGACAGAGCTTGGAGTAGGCGACGTAACCGTCGGGGGTCCAGTCCTCTCGGCCCGGCATGGTGGTAAAGGGCCCGCCCGGCAGCTTCAGGAGCACCGTCTGGTCGGTGGACAAGCCGTTCTGGGTGAAGGTGACCTGTCCGCCTATCACGGTGAGCTGGTTTTCCGGGTAGACGGTGATGAGGCCGCCCGGAACCATTGTCTCCCTGCGGATCCGGCGCCCGGTGGAGTCCACGAGAGGGGTGCCGGCGCGCCAGTCCGTCGTGTCGTAGGAGGTCCCCGGAAGCGGGCCCAGCGAGCGCAGCAGCGGGAAGGCGGCCACGATCCCGAAGACGGCGGCGCCGAAGGCGAAGAGGCCGCCCAGCATCCTGCGGCGCTTCACCACCACGGTCGAGCGCTCGACCAGGGCGGCGGTGAACGAGTTGCGCTCCGTCGGGTCCGAGGCCAGTCGGTGTCGTTCCTCGACGAAAGGCCCCTGGGGCATGAGGTACTTGCCCCAGGCGGTCAGTCCGAAGCCGAGCAGGAACATGCCGGCTCCCAGCGCCCCGCCGAAGGTCCACGCGCTCCAGTTCTGCCAGTAGGCCGCGCCGGCGACGCCGAAGGCGACGGCGGCGAACAGGAACGCGACGGCGAGGATCATCTCGACACGCGCCGGGTGCTGGGCGGCGTCGCTCATGTGCGGGTCGGTCAACGTCGCCATCGGCATGGGCACCGGGGTGCGCGAGGGACGGTGGTCGGCGTCACTCATGGGAGCGGTCTCCGATCCAGAAGCAGATGAGGGCGAGTCCGCCCACGCCGATCAGAAGGGCCACGAAGCCCTCAGCCACGGGACCCACGCCGCCCAGAGAGAAGCCGCCGGGGTTGACCGGGTGCTGGATGCGTCCTGTCACATAGGACGTGATGTCGCGCACCTGGGCGTCGGTCAGGTTCCCGCTGAAACGGGGCATGTTGGCGGGACCGGTGCGCATGGCCTCCACGATCTGGCGCGCCGTGACCGTCCTGTTCTGGAGAGAGGGTGCGTTGGTGCCGTAGGCCAGCGCGTCACCCGATCCGGTGATGGTGTGGCAGGCGGCGCAGTTGAGCGAGAACAGCTCGGCCCCGACGGACTGGTTCGCTCCGACGAGGCTCGGCGTCGGGACGGCCGGTACCGACGGGTCGAGGGAGTTCACGAAGGCGGCCAGCTGCAGGGCCTGGAGCGGCGTGAGCCGGGTGGCTCGGCGCTCAGCCTCGACGGCCTTGACGTCGGCGGCCGGCATGCGCCCCGAGCTGACCCAGAAGTCCACGGTCGCGGCGCCCACGCCCTGCAGGTTGGGCCCGATGGTGGCCTCACCCTCGGGCCCGACGCCGTTGGCGTCGTTGCCGTGGCAGCTCGAGCAGTACTGGGCAAACAGCTGCCGCCCGACGTCCACGAAGGACTTGGGTGGGTTCTCGTAGGTGATGGCGCTGTTGCCGTAGGAGATGATGTGCCCGTCGGCGCAGTGCAGGTTGGTACTCGTGAACGGGTTGCCGCTGTTGGGCACGGGGCTCACGCCCTTCAGGTTGACCGTGCCGCATTCCTTGGTGGAGACGTGGGTGCTCGAGACCTGTGATGCATCGTTCTTGCCGCTGGCGCCGGCCGAGGCGGCGGGAACGAACAGCGCGAACGACGCCAGAGCGACGACGCCGAGCAGGCCGACCTGGAGTAAGAACTGGGTTCGCAAGGTTCCTCGTCTGTCTGCGCGCACGCTCCGCACGCCTACTTGAGGAGGAACAGGCAACTGTAGAGCCCGACCCAGACGATGTCGACGAAGTGCCAGTAGTACGAGATGCCCTGCATGGCAGACAGCTCGCCGGGGTCCCCTCCGACATCACCGCGCATGCGGCCGAGTAGGAAGGTCATGGCGACCAGACCGATGAAGACGTGCAGGCCGTGCAGGCCCGACATGATGTAGAAGAGCGACCCGTAGGAGTTCGTGTACCAGCGGGTGGGGCTGAACAGCCACTCGAAGAGCTGGTTCCCCAGGAACGCGGTGCCGAGAATGATCGTCATGACGATCCAGATGCGGGCGGAGCGGCGGCGTCGCCATTCGGTCTGGTAGACGGCGTACTGCATGGTGAAGCTCGAGGACACGAGGACCAGCGTGAAGATGCCCGCCCGCAGGACGTCGAGCTGGGTCCCGGCCGGCGGCCAGGGCCCAACCGTATTGGCCCTGATGGTGAAGAACGCGGCGAAGAGGCCGCTGAAGAACATCAGTTCCGAACCCAGCCAGATCATCACCCCCACGGCCAGCATGGGCGGGCGATCGTGGACGATCTTGCCCTGTGGCACGGGGAGCTCCGCCGAAACAGCCTGAGTCACAGGGCAATTTCTAGTCGACCCGCCCGCGGCGGTGCCAACACGCTGGTTGAGGCGTCGTGGGCCCCGGCCGGCCACTGACGCCCAGGTCAGGGGCCGGGTCGGCGCCGCGACGGGACCGTGTTACGACAGGTCCACCGGGAGCGGCCGCGCGTGGACGACGGTGAGCCGCCGGGTGGGGCGCGTCAGCGCGACGTAGAGGGTCCGCAGCCCCCGTGTCGTCGCGACGGGAGGGCCCTCTCCAGCGGGCTCGTCGCCGACCGATGCGACCAGGGTCGGCTCGACGACGACCACCGAGTCGAATTCGAGACCGTTCGTCTCGTCCGCGGGCAGGACGACGAGGCCCGCGGCCAGCCCCTCGCCACTGGGATCGCGGGGGTCGATCGGGTCGAGGCCCGCCTCGTCCAGCGCCCGGATCAGCTCTGGGAGCATCACGGCGGGCCCGAGCACCGCGACACGCCCGGGCGTGACCGCCGCCACTTCCTCGCGCACCAGCCGAGCCACCGTGACGTCGAGATCGTGACGCGTCGTCGGCTGGACCCGGGGACGGAACCCCGACTGGCGCACCGGGCGGGGCGGCGCGATCTCCGGGGCGGCGACCTCGAGGACCCGCGCCGCGAGCGCCACCACTTCGGCCGGTGTCCGATAGCTGACCGTGAGCTCGACGAGGCGCTGAGCACGCTGAGGGCTCAGGTGGCGCGTCACCTCGTCCCAGCTCTGCGGCGCCCAAGGGCCGGTGGCCTGCGCGATGTCGCCCACGACCGTCATGGAACCGGACAGTGAACGGCGAGCCAGCATGCGCAGCTGCATGGGCGAGAGGTCCTGCACCTCGTCGACGACGATGTGGCCGAACGAGCGGATCTCGTCCTCGGGGAAAACACCAGCAGGCTGGGACGGCAGCGGTGCGGCCGCCAGGCCCTGCGGCCAGAACCCTCCCTCGGCTGCACCACCCTCTTCGGCGCGCGTGGTGCGGATGCGGGTGGGGCGGCCCCGGCGTGGCCCCAGGAGGGTGCGGGCCTCGTCGATCAGCGCGGTGTCGCCGACGGTCCATGGGACGGCATCGAGCGACGCGCTCCGAGGTCGGTAGAGGCGGCGCACCTCGTCGTCACTGAGGATCCCCTTGCTCGCCGCGGCGACCAGGGGTCGGGCGCCGAGCAGGTCGTGCAAGAACTCGTGGGGGGAAAGCCGGGGCCACAGGCGGTCCAGCGTGTCCGCGACCTCGGGGACCCGGCGGAGGCGGCGGACGAGGTCCTCCTGCTCTTCCGCGCTGGTGTCGTCGCCGCCTTGCGGGGCGCCCCCTCGGCCGAGCCGGCCGCGGTAGTCCTCGGCGAGCGCGCGCAGGACCTGGGTCTCGACGAAGCGCCGGCGCGCGTTGTGCGTGCCGGGCCGGCGCCGGGCCGCGGCGACGATCTCCTCCGTGGCCCGCGCCGCGCAGGCGCAACACCGTCGCGCCGAAAGGCACCTCAACGTCGTGGCGCAGGGGACGCTGTCGGGTCTGGACGGCACGGGCCAGCACCCGCACCATGCGCACGTCGCCCTTGAGCTTGGCGACGGTCGGGTCGTCGATGCTGCGCACGCGCACCTCGGGCACGAGGCCAGCCACGGTCGACAGGCTGACTCCGGTCTCGCCGAGCGACGGGAGCACCTGTTCGATGTAGCGGAGAAACAGCGGGTTCGGCCCGACGACGAGGACGCCCTGGCGCTCCAGCGGGAAACGGTGCGTGTAGAGCAGGTAGGCGGCACGGTGCAGCGCGACGGCTGTCTTGCCGGTACCCGGACCACCCTGCACGACGAGCACGCCGCCCAGTGGCGAGCGGATGATCTCGTCCTGTTCGCGCTGGATCGTGCCGATGATGTCGCCCATGTGCCCGGTGCGGGCCTGACCCAGCGCGGACAGCAGCGCGCCGGGGCCACCCAGGACGAGCCCGTCGGTGAGGAGGCGCTCGCCGTCGGCGCGGGCCGTCGGAGGCCGCCGCGCCGTCGGGAGTCGGAGCCGGGGCGGCGGCCTTCCCGTCGGGGTCGACGAAGTACTCGTCCTCGAGCCCCAGCACGGCGCGGCCGCGCACGGCCAGGTGGCGCCGGCGGGCCAGGCCCTGGGGATCGAGGCCCGTGGCGCGGTAGAAGGGCTCGGCCACGGGGGCCCGCCAGTCGACGACGAGGGGCTCGTGGTCCGGACCGGAGACGGCGAGGCGCCCGATGTGGAACGACTCGCCCAGCAGCGCTTCGTCGCCGGGCTCGGGCAGGCGGTCGATGCGGCCGAAGTAGAGGGCCTGGTCGCCGATATCGAGCTGCTCCAGACGAGCCAGGCTGGTGCGCACGACGATGTCGCGCTCGGTGCGGGACTGGAACGTGCCGCCCTTGCCGAGATCGAGCACGCCTTGGAGCATCTGGCGGGCCTCGCCCCGCATGAACTCCAACCCGTCGTAGGCACGGTTCAGGTACTCCTGCTCAGCCCGCAGATCGGGATGCTCGGCCACCGGTCCCCTTTCTCCCCTCGCCCGCGGGGAAACGGACCATCCTAGACGCCCGTCGGCGCCGGGGGCGCCCGGGTGGCGACGCCTACGATGAGCCGGACCAGGAACGACAGGCTCACACGGGACCGAAAGGAGCACCCATGCTCATCTCGACCATGAACGACGTGCCGGGCTACAAGGTGACGTCGGTGCTCGGCGAGGTGTTCGGTCTGACCGTGCGGTCCCGCAACGTCGGCTCTCAATTCGGCGCGGCCTTCAAGTCGCTGGCCGGCGGCGAGCTGAAGGGCATGACCAAGAACCTCCAGCTGAGCCGGGAGGACGTCGTCGCGCGGATGGTGGCCGAGGCCGAGGCCCGGGGCGGCAACGCCGTGTTGGCCATGCGCTTCGACACCTCGGAGATGGGCGGGAACTGGACCGAGATCTGCGCCTACGGGACGGCCGTGGTGATAGAGCCGGCCGGGTGATTCCCCCGCGAGCGGGAGTGCTGGGGAGGCTCGGGGTGGTGCAGGCGTCCCGGACCTCGTGTCGGCCTGCCGGAGACAGCGGGTGCACTGCACGCCGGTGTGGTTCATGCGCCAGGCGGGGCGCTCGCTACCCGAATACCGGGCGGCGCGGGGCGAGGGTTCCATCCTTTCCGCGATCGTGGACGCGTCGCTGGCCGCCGAACTGACCCTGCAGCCGGTCCGCCGCTACGGCGTCGACGCCGCCATCCTGTTCTCCGACATCGTCGTCCCGCTCCACGCGATCGGGTTCGGGGTGGAGGTGGAGGCGGGACGGGGCCCCGTCGTGGCGGAGCCGTTCCGGGGCCCGGCTGACCTGGCCCGGCTGCGGGCGTTCGAGCCCGAGGGGGACGCGCCCTACGTGGCGGAGGCGGCGGGGTTGGTGGCCCAGGAGCTGCGTGGGAGTGGGGTCGCGCTCATCGGGTTCGCCGGTGCGCCGTTCACCGTGGCGAGCTACATGGTGGAGGGCGGGCCCTCACGCACCTTCGCCCGGGTCAAGGCGCTGATGCACGGGGCGCCTGGCCTGTGGGAACAGTTGTGCGATCGGCTGGCGGCGATGGCGGTGGCGTCGTTGCGCGCGCGCAGGTTCAGGCAGGGGCGCAGGTGGTACAGCTCTTCGACAGCTGGGCGGGGTCTTTGTCGCCCGACGAATACACGCGGTTTGCGTTGCCGTCCGTACGGGCGGTGGTGGAGGGCGTGGCCGACCTGGGCGCGCCGGTCATCCTCTTCGGGGTGGGGACCGGCGAGCTGCTCGGGCTGATGGGCTCGTCGGGTGCCGACGTGGTCGGTGTCGACTGGCGGGTGCCGCTGGACGAGGCACGCCGGCGCGTGGGCGACCTTGTGGCGGTGCAGGGCAACCTCGACCCGGCGCTGTGCCTTGCACCCTGGGAGGTGGTCCAAGAGGCGACGCTGGACGTGCTGGCGCGCGCGCGGCGAAGAAGTCGCCCGGGGGGTCGGGGATCGGGCACGTGTTCAACCTGGGCCACGGGGTACTGCCCGAGACGGACCCTGCGATCCTGGCGGCAGTGGTCGAGCTCGTGCACGAGAGGACGGCGCGGTGAGCGGAGCGGCGAGCGCGGCAGCGGGGCGGTGATGGATTGACCGTCGGGGTCCTCGTCATGGCGCACGGCACGCCGGCACGGCCCGAAGAGATTGAGCCCTTCTACACCCGCATCCGCCGGGGGCGGCCACCCGAGCCGGCGCAGCTGGCCGAGCTGACGGCCCGCTACGCGGCCATCGGCGGCGTCTCGCCGTTGGCGGAGCGCACCCGGGCCCAAGTCGAGGCGCTGGGCGCGGCCCTCGATGCGGCGCGACCGGGGCGCTATGCCGTGGCATTCGGCGCCAAGCACACCGAGCCCTTCATTGAGGACGCCGTGTCGTCGTTGGCGACGGCGGGTGTGGACCGGGTCGTCGGGCTCGTGCTGACGCCCCACGGGTCATCGATGGGATCGGAGGAGTATCTCGAGCGGGCGGGGGCTGCCCTGGCGCAGGCGTCTCCGTCGTTGCGCCTGGTGTCGGTTCCGCCCTGGTACGCCGAGCCCAGGTTCGTCCGGGTGCTGGCAGCGCGGGTGGTCGACGCGGTGCGGTCGGCGGACGGAGGCGGGGACCGGGACGGGGATGGAGGCGGGCGCGTGGGGTCGGTGCACGTCATCTTCACCGCGCATTCCCTGCCGGCGCGCGTGCGGGACGAGGGCGACACGTACCCGGAGCAGCTCGCGGCGTCGGCCCGTCTGGTCGCAGAGGCGGCGGGTCTCGATGGCGCGTCGTGGTCAGTGGCGTGGCAGAGCGCCGGCCGGACGCGTGAGCCCTGGCTCGGTCCGGACGTGCGCGACGAGGTGCGGCGGCTCGCAGGTGACGGCGTGATCGAGGCTGTGGTCGTGTGCCCGATCGGGTTTGTGGCCGACCATCTGGAGGTGCTCTACGACCTCGACATCGAGGTGGCGGGGGTCGCCGCGGCGTGCGGCCTGCGCTACGGACGGACGGCCTCGCTGAACGACGACCCGGCGTTCATAGAGGTGTTGGCGGGCGTCGTCGTGACCGCCGACAAGGCTGCGGCCTGAGGTGACAACGGCGGAGACGGCGAGACTGCCCGCGCCAGGGCGACGCGTCGTCGTGGGCGGGGGGATCAGCGGGCTGGCGGCAGCGTGGGAGCTGACGGGCGGCCCGGGAGCCGGATCCTCTACGGAGGTGATCGTCCTCGAGGCGTCCGAACGATTGGGCGGCGCGTTGCGGAGCGAGCCGTTCGGCGGACGCACCGTCGACATGGGACCAGACGGGTTCCTGGGTCGCCGGCCCGAGGCGGTCGAGCTCTGCAACGAGGTGGGACTGGGCGATGCGCTCGCACCGATCGGCGCCCGGGGGGCGTCGGTGTGGGCCCGGGGTCGGCTCCGCCCGCTCCCCGAGAGCCTCGCGTTGGGCATCCCGACGCGCTTCTGGCCGACCGCTCGTTCGGGCGTGACCGGCCTCCGAGGTCGGCTCGGCTTGGCCCGTGACGCGCTGTGGCCCCGTCCCGACGTTCGGGGTCCGATGGGCGACCGCTCCATCGGGCCGCTGGTGGCGCGCAAGCTCGGGCAGTCCGTGGTCGACGTCTTGGTCGATCCCTTGATCGGCGGCATCCACGCCGGCTCGGTCGACAACATGTCCGCTGCGGCCGTGTACCCCGGTCTGCTCGACGCGGCGCAGCGTCGCGGCAGCTTGATGCGCGCCCTCCGCGCCGAGGTGCCGGCACCCGACCCGGACGAGCCGCCCCTCTTCTGGTCTCCCGTCGGGGGTATGGCGATGCTGGTGCACGCGTTGGATGCGGCCTTACGCGACCGCGGCGTGGACATCCGGCTCGCGACGTCCGTTCACACGCTCGAGCGTGAGGCTTCAGGAAAGGGATGGTCGGTGCTTGCGGGCACGGAGAGGTTTGACTGCAACGGGGTGGTGCTGTCGACACCGGCTCCCGTCACGTCGGCGTTGTTGCGCCCGCACGACGACGAGGCGGCCGCCCTCCTCGACGCGATCGACTACGCCTCCGTCGTGCTCGTCACGTTCCAGGTGAGCGTCGACGAGGTGCCCCCGCGCACGGGCACCGGCTTCCTTGTGCCGCGAGCCGGGCGGCGACCCAAGAGCAGCGAGCCGTGGTCCGTGACGGCGTGCACGTTCCTCGATCAGAAATGGCCGCACTTGGCGCGTGAGGGCGACGCGCTGTTACGGGCCTCGATGGGGCGTGCCCACGACGAGCGTGCATCCCAATGGAGCGACGCCGAGGTCACGGAGCGGGCTTGGGAGGAGCTCGGACAGCTGATGGGCCTGAGCGGTGCGCCAAAGCCCAAGGACGCCGCTGTGGTGCGCCACCCGGCGTCCTTTCCCCAGTACCGGGTGCACCACCTCCTGCGCACGGCCGCGGTCGAGGCGTCCGTGGCCCGCCTGGGAGGGCTGGCGGTCGCGGGTTCCACCTACCGCGGTGTGGGCATCCCGGCTTGCATCGCCAGCGGCCGGGCCGCGGCGCGCGCGGTGTGGTGACCGCCGGCTCTTGGCCGGTGTCTCGCCCGGCCGAGCCGCCGCGAGCACTCCGTGGGTTTCGAAGCCGTCTCTTCACCTCTCCGCCGCGTAGACACACACTTATACACACACTGAGCGACGCGAACGCCTGGTTCGAGCTATCCCCGATCGGAAAGAGTGCTCGTGTCCAGGCCCCTCACCAGGGAAGATTCGATCCGGTGATTCCAAGGCGGCGGGGCAGCGTTGCCATCCCCTCGCTCGGGGCCGGGATCCTCCTCGCGCTCTCCCTCCCCCCTGGGGGTGGTGGCCACTCGGGATCGCCGGGGCGGGACTGTTCTATTGGCGCCTGGCCGGGTTGCCCCTGCGAGCCCGTCTGTGGGCGGGCTGGCTGGCCGGACTGGGCTGCTACGCCATCGGTCTGTTCTGGGCGCAGACCTTCAACTGGTACGGGGCCTTGGTCCTCATCCTGGTCGAGGCGCTCTTCTTCGCCCTGGCAGCGGGGCTCACGCCCCCCGACCGGGGACGCGCCCTCGCGTTCGTCGGAGCATGCACCGTCGCGGAGGCCATCCGCATGACGTGGCCCTTCGGCGGGCTTCCGCTGGGCGGCGTCTTCCTGGGCCAGGCCCGGGCCCCGCTGCTCGAGCTAGCCCGCCTCGGCGGTCCGCTCCTCATCACGGCCGGAGTCTGGGCGGGCGGGGTGGTGGCGACCTCGCTCGCCTCATGGCTGTGGGCACACCGTCGAAGCCACGGCAGACCCGGGTTGATCGCCGCGGCCGTGATGCTGGGCGGCCTCGTGGCGCTCATCGTCGCGGGCGACGTCGCCGCCGACGGCGGCCACCCGATCCGCACCTTGCGAGTCGCTCTGGTGCAGGGCGGCGGCCGGCGCGGCGTGAGCAAGAACGAGGTGTCGCAGACAATGGTCTACCGGGCCCAGCTCGCCACGATGAGGGGAGTGGCCGGTACGCACCCCACGCCTGAGCTCGTGCTGTGGCCCGAGGACGTGGTCGCCCTGGACCGGCCACTCGCCGGCTCGCCCGAGGCGGCTGTGCTCAGTGGCCTTGCCCGCCAGCTGGACACGACGCTGGTCGTCGGCGTCACGGAGCCGGGGCCGACGCCCGCGACGTTCTACAACCGGATCGTGACCTGGGGCCCACGAGGCAACGTGGTCGCGGTGTTCGAGAAGGTGCACCGGGTGCCCTTCGGCGAGTACGTGCCCGATCGCTCCTTCTTCGCGCACTTCGCCGACCTCTCCGGTGTGCCGTCCGACGCCATCCCGGGGCACGGCACCGGCCTCATGCGCACACCCGCCGCGCCACTCGGCCTCCTGGTGTCGTTCGAGGTGTTCTACGCCTCGCGCAGCCACTCGTCGGTCCGCGCCGGAGCACAGTTGCTCGCGGTTCCGACGAACACGTCGTCGTACGGCACGTCGCAGGTGCCGACCCAGGAGATTGCAGCCTCCATCGTGCAGGCGGTGCAGACGGGCCGCGACCTCGTGCAAGCGTCCCCCACCGGGTTCAGCGCCGCGGTCACCAACCGGGGCGTCGTGGTCGAACGCAGCGACTTGGGGCGGCGCCAGCTGCTCACAGTGACCGTCGCCCTGCGCAGCGGGATGACGCCGTACGACCACTGGGGCGACCTTCCCGTGCTCATCGGTGCGGCGCTGGCGCTCGTCGCCGGATGGCTGCGGCAGTTGCGCTTCTCCTGAACGGATCTCGGCATGCGGGTCTTCACCCGTAGTACCCCGAGTGGATGTACACGCACGGCACCCCGGCCCTCACGTACATCGCATGGTTGGACGGATCGTCCTCGAAGGCGAGCCGTAGGTCGAAGCCGAAGGCCCGGAGCTGGTGCACGGTCGACTCCTTGAACGACGTCACCTGCGCGTAGTCGCCGCGGCCGCGCATGACGAGAAGGTCCCAGCGCAGCCCATAGCGGCGGAGCCAGGCCAGCGTCTGTGCCTGCACCCGTTGTGGCCGACCGGTGAGCAGGATCACCGACAACGAGGGGTCGAGCAGCTCGAGCAACCGCGCGATTTCCTCTATCACCGGGTCGTCCCCGCACGCCTCGAAGAAGGCGGTCCAGTCCCGCCGACCACGCTCCAAGAAGTGCTGGCGCCCGGCCGCGTCGGAGAGCACCCCGTCGATGTCGAAGACGACGGCCGGCCCACCCTCGGAGTCGTGGTCCGCGCCGGTGCGCCAGGTCCAGTTGGCGCGGTCGCGGTCGGTCGCCCCCGGAGGACTCGCGGCGGGTATGGACACGAAAGTCCAGCCTACGCGCAGCATCTCCGACTTCAGGGCGAGCGGGTCCTCCTCGGGAAGGAGCGGCCGGGTGTGCCGGGAGGTGACACGATGGATCCTGCGATGACCGACCACGAGGGGACCGAGGTGTTGCAGGCGGACCACTCCGGCCGCTCCATCCACGTGGCGTTGGGCCGCCGGGTCGAGGTGATCGGCGACCTCCTCTTGCCGGCCGAGCCCTCGGACTGCTCGCGGGCGTCGAGCCGGGACATCGCGCAGCGACTCGAGGAATGGCAGGGGCCGGGCATCGTCATTGTGTGCGGGCGCTTGGTCGCGCCGAGCTGCCAACAGGCAGACGGCCGTGGCGCCGTGTCGGCGCTCGAAGCGCACCACGAGCTGATCGACGCTCTGGGCGCCTTTACGAGGCGACCCGACTCCCAGGTCCTCGCGGTCGTGTTACCGACCGAGCAGGACCCGGACGTCGTCCGCGCCCTCACCCGGCGCGGCGTGCGCGTCAGCGACGGCGTCGACCTGCGGTGCGAGACCGGTGCCGGGACCCGCACGGTCCTCGTCCGGCCCGGCTGCATGCGCCCCGACGCGAACCCGCCCTTCGATGCGACGCCCACCGACGAGCGCCCGTGGCTCGTCGGCATGGAGCGACTGGACGATCCGACGCTCGCCCGCCGCTTCGTCACCTCACGCCTGCTCTACCGCCGGCTGCGCCGATACCTGTGGGCGCCCCCGGTGGCGCTGGCGGCGATTGCGTTGTTGCTGCGGTTCGACTTCGTGATCGACGGCCTCGGACGCATCTTCCGCTCCCCCAGCCAACAGAAGGCATTGAACCGCGCCTACGCCGCCACCTGGTTCTCCCGCGCCATCGTCACCTTCGTTGTGGCAATCGTGCTCCTGGTCGTACTGGCCGTCGTCGTGGCGGTGACCTCGCGGGGGATCTGGCGCGCGCTGGGCGGCGAGGGGTTGCCGGCCCCGTGGAAGCGGGGCGCCTCGGGAGGCCGTCCGATCGCGCACGCACAGCTCGAGGTCGACGGCGAGGACGCCCTCGACGCGACCCGCGCCGCGGTCGAGGCGGGCGCAGCTGGGTTGGTCGCCGGTGGCGCGCTCGTACCCGAGCTGACCCACCTGGACGCGGGCTTCTTCGCGTGCCCGGGCGCGACCTCGGAGGTGGTGCATGAGCATCGGGGGAGGTTCGGCCTGCCCCCGACCTTCCTCCATCACCGCCAGGAGTCGACGCTCGAGATCGAGACGGGCGCCGACCTGCACGTCCGCCTGGTCCTGGCCACGGCCGACCTCCCGATGTCGACGATGGGCGAGCGGCTCGTGACGTCGGGCATCGTGATAAAGGGGCGCTCCAAGGCGGCCGACGTGCACGCCGAACTTGCCGCCAGCTGGCCCAGCGGCGCGTCGTGGCCCCCCGCGCCCGACGTGGCGGCGGACCGCATCCGGGTGCGTCGCATCCGGCGCCTCGCGGCCGTCTCGCTGTTCGTCGCGGGCGCCATCGACATGCTGTCCGCGGTCACGGCGCCGCTGCGCCAACACCTGCACCTCATCGCGACCTACCTGCCCGTCGCCGTGGTGCAGACCGCCGGGGCGCTCACCGCCATCGCCGGCCTCGGCATGATCATGCTCTCCCGCGGCGTCCTGCGAGGCCAGCGGCGCTCTTGGATGGTGGCCGTCGGGCTGCTCACCGCATCGTTGGCGCTGCACCTCCTTCACGCCGCCGACGTCGTGACGCTGCTCGTGTGCGCAGCGGTGCTCGCGCTCCTGCTCACCCAGCGCGAGTCCTTCCGGGCCCAGACCGAGCGCACCACGGCGGTCACGGCCGCCGCCGTCCTGGTGCTGGGCGGCCTCGTCGCCACCCTCGGCGGATTCGTCGGGGTCGAGCTGGCGGGGCGGGTACACCACCGACGGCTCCCCGACTGGCCCCACGTCCTGTTGGGATCGTCCGAACGGCTGGTCGGGATCAACTGGGTGACCTTCCCGACCACCATCGACCGCTACGCCTCCGTCAGCCTGCTCGCCGTCGGCCTCAGCCTCATTGTGGTCGCGCTCTACCTGTTGACCCGGCCGGTCGTCGACCGGCGCCTCTCTTCGGGCCGTGCCGCGGTGGCAAGGCGGGCGGCCGAGCTCAGGGCGCGCGACATCGTGCGGCGGCACGGGACCGGGACGCTCGACTACTTCGCGTTGCGGGACGACAAGCAGTGGTTCTTCCACCGCGACTCGGTGGTCGCCTACGCCGTCTTCGGGGGCGTGTGCCTCGTGTCGCCGGACCCCATCGGACCCTTCTCCGAACGGGCCCATGTATGGGACGCGTTCCGTCGCTACGTCGACCGGAAAGGATGGGGCCTCGGCGTCATGGGCGCGGGAGAAGAATGGCTGCCCACGTACCAGGCCTCGGGCATGCACTTCATCTACATCGGCGACGAGGCGGTGGTGGACCCCCGAGTGTTCTCCCTCGAGGGCGGCAAGATGAAAGGGCTGCGCCAGGCGGTAAACCGGGTCGCTCGCTACGGCTACACCGTGCGCTTCCTCGATCCCGCCCACCTCGACCCCGCTGACGCCGCCCACATGGCCGAGTTGATGTCGAAGAACAGGCGCGGCGAACAAGAACGCGGGTTCTCCATGATGCTGGGCCGGCTCTTCGACCCCCGCGACACCGGCCTCCTGCTTACGCTGGTCGAGGGCCCCGACGGCGCGCCGGTTGCGATGTGCCAGTTCGTCCCCTCACCGGCGATCGGCGGATACTCCCTCGACCTCATGCGCCGAGACCCGGGGGATCACCCGAACGGGTTGCTCGACTTCGCGCTGTGCTCGACCATCGGCCACCTGCGCGACATGGGAATGCGGGGGCTCAGTCTGAATTTCGCCGCTATGCGGTCCATCCTGGAGGGCGACTCGGGGGACGGCGTCACCCAGAGGGTCGAGCGCTGGGCCATCCGCCGCCTCTCCGGGGTGCTCCAGATAGAGACGCTGTGGCGGTTCAACGCGAAGTACGAACCGAAGTGGCTCCCCCGCTACATCGTGTTCGACTCGGCCGAACAATTCGTCCCGGTGGCCGTGCAGATCATGCGGGCCGAGTCGCTCACCGAGGTCCCGGTGATCGGCCGCCTGCTCACCACCGGGACCACCAAGCGCGCCGGGCCGGCCGTGCCCGACGAGGTGATCGCCGCCATGGAGAAGCAGGGAAACGGCACGGCCGCCGGCCGCCAAGCTGAGCACACCGGCACGGGCACGGGCTCTCGCCCGTAGCGTCGGCGCTCAGACGCTCAGGTCGGGGCGTGCGGAAGGCGGCGCCCGACGGTCCTTCAGAAGAGCGGTGGTCTGGCCGCGGCCCGGTCGGCAACCTTCACGAATCGGTGAAACCTGGGAGCGGGGCACCAGACCCAGCCTCACGGGGTCCGCAACCCAACGCACCGACCGCCGGCAGAGCTAGGGCCGGCCGTCGGCGACCACCTCGAGGTGGGACGCGAGCCGGGAGCCGGCCAGGATGCGGTTGCGGCCCGTGGACTTGGCCTCGAAGAGGGCTCCGTCTGCCTGCTCGATCACTTCGCGTGCACTCAGGGGGTGCTCGCGGGTCCACCAGCTGACGCCGCCGCTCAACGTCACGAGCAGCGGCCCTGTCGGTCGGCCCTCGTGCGGGATGGCGCTCTCGGTGACCGCCTGGCGTACCCGCTCCGCCGCCATCGCGATCGCCTCCGGCGATTGGCAGTCCGGGACCAGTAACAGGAACTCCTCGCCGCCGTATCGAAAGGCGCGTACCCCGGACCGAGAGAAGCGATCAATGGACGCTGCGACGCGTCGAAGGGTCTCGTCGCCTGCCACGTGCCCATAGAAGTCGTTGTAGAGCTTGAAGTGGTCGATGTCGAAGAGGGCAACTCCATAGGGCTGTCCGCTTCGTAGGGCCAGGGCGTGCGTCTGCTCGACATCCTGCTCCATGCGGCGGCGGTTGCCGAGTCCGGTCAGGTCGTCGGTCAGGGACCGCTCGAAGAGCTCGCGGTTCAGCCTCTCCAATTCACCGTCCTTGCGCGCGAGTTTGGCGTGGAGCTGCGTCACGCGTTCGGCCACCACCAAGGTGGTCTGGAGCGCAAAGGAATCGATCGGCTTCGTGAGGTAGTCGTCGGCACCGGCACTCATGCCTTCGAGTACATGCTGGCAATGGTCGAGACTCGTGGTGAGGACGATATAGACGTAGTGATCGGCGGCAACGTCCTCGTTGCGCACGCGCCGGCACAACTCCGGCCCGTCGACCCAGGGCATCATCCAGTCGGTGAGGAGCACGTCGAACTGGCGCGCACAGAGAAGCTCCCAGGCGGTCGATCCGTCCTCCGCCAGGACACACTCGTGACCGAACTTGGTCACCATGCTCTTGAGCACGATGCGGCTCGTGGCTTCGTCGTCGGCGACCAATATCCGCATGAGGTCCATGAACGGCACGACGGCCCGCCCCATTGAGCGATTGGTCGCCCCCAAGCGGAGGTTCACGGACGCCGCGTAATTCGGCAGGAGGGGTGTCAATTGTCGCCTGGGGACGCGGACCGTGGGCGGCCCGATGCCGGAGGAGGCTCGACGACCGCAACCTCAAGGCGACCCAATTGCGACGAAGCCTCGACCGAACGGATCCCGGCGGGCCGCCCCAGGGCGATCGCTGGGTCCGGGCCCGGGCTCCTGTCCTCCGGTCACATTCCCCCTTTGGGGTGCGTCAATTGAAGTCGGAGCAGCCCTCCGAATGGAAGGAACGTCATGAAAACGATGACCTGTAAGCAGATGGGCGGACCGTGCGATTTCCCGCATCATGGAACGACCGCCGATGAGGTTATAAAGGCGCAAGACAGCCACTTGAAGGAGATGGTCGGCGGCGGCGACCGCGCGCACCAGCCTGCCTTGAAGGACATGAGGGGCCGATGGAGGCACCCCATCTCCGGCATGGGGTGGTACAAGCAGACGAGGCGACACTTCGCCGCGCTGCCCGAAGACTGAGCCACTCTGGGTCACGCCCGAGCCGGGGAGCGCACGAAATTATGCTGCCCACCAATGGTGAAACTGCTTTTTTGCGTGCGCCGGCGTCCCGGGGTCGATGCCGCCGATTTCCACCGATACTGGAGAGAGGTGCACGGACCACTCGTGACGAGCGTGGCCGAGAGTCTGGGCATACGCCGCTATGTCCAGACCCACACCCTCGACAGCCCGCTCAACGACTTGCTTGCCACGACGCGCCAGGCCCCAGAATGCTTCGACGGAGTAGCGGAACTGTGGTTTGACAGCGCCGACTCGATCGCCGAAGGGGCCTCGACTCCGGAGGGCGCAGCGGCCGCAGAGATGCTCCTCCAAGACGAACGCCGCTTCATCGACCACGCCCGCTCCCCGCTCTTCCTGGCGGAAGAGCATCCGGTCATCTGACCGGGACCCGGGCGCGCCGACCGCTACTTCGGGAGGAACAGCAGCGTCGCGTTGTGGGCGAAGTCGATGAGCGGCTCAGGCCAGACGCCGAAGAGGACGGTTACCCCGACGCAGACCCAGATGGCCACGCCGCTCAGCCCCGGCACGCGGACCACGTCCGGCGGCTCTGGTGCCGGTTCCTCGCGCTCGTCCTCCAAGAGGATCTGGTCGTTGAGCGTCGTCACGGCCACGGAGAACGACTCGGGCGCCACTCGCTCGAGTGCCGTGTCGAGCGCCAGGGGCTGGCCGGGGCTCGCAGGAACCGGCTCGGAGCTCACAGCGCCGCCGCTCCCGCCCGCGGGCAGCGCGCTCGCCGCAGCTGAGCCCGCCGTCCCGCCCTCGGTCTCCCCCAGGCCGCCGCCGGCATACATCAGAACCGCCACCCGCAGGTAGAAGTAAGCCGCCACCGCCGCGGTGACCAGGGCGATGACCCCCAGCGGCACGTACCCCGCCGCGTCGGCGGCGAACACCACCTCGACCTTGGCCCACAGCCCGGTGGTGAACGGCGCCCCCGCCTGGGCCAGCAGCAGCACAGCGAAGGCCAGGGTCAGCACGGGCTGGCGCCCGGCCAGGCCGCGGTAGCGGGCCAGGTCATGGTCGCCGTCGCCCTCGCGACCGAGGACCGTCACCACCGCGAAGCTCCCGACCGTCATGAAGAGGTAGGCGAACAGGTAGTACAGCGAAGCCGCGGCGCCACGGGCGGTCCCCGCCACCACCCCCAACAAAATGAACCCGGCGTGGTTGATGGATGAGTAGGCCAGCATGCGCTTGACGTCGCGCTGGCGCAGCGCCACGAACGCGCCGAGGACGAGCGACAGCACGGCCAGGCCGTAGACGATCGGGCGCCAGTCCGACTCCACCACCCCGAAGGAGGAGAACAGCACGCGCAGCAGCGCCGCGAAGGCGCCCGCCTTGGCCACCGCCGCCATGAACCCGGTGACCGGCGAGGGCGCGCCCTGGTACACGTCGGGCGTCCACATGTGGAAGGGCACCGCGGCGATCTTGAAGCCGAAGCCCACCAGCAGCAGCGCCAGCCCGGCCAGGAGCAGCCCGTTCGTCAGCACCACGTTCTTGGAGAGGAAGTCGGCGATCTGGGTCAGGTTGGTCGAGCCGGTGGCCCCGTAGGTCAGCGCGATCCCGTAGACGAAGATGGCGGATGAGAATCCGCCCAGGATGAAGTATTTGAGCGCCGCCTCGCCCGAGGCCGCCCGACGGTAGTTGAACGCCGTCAGCACGTAGAGGGCGATGGAGAGGATCTCGAGCCCGAGGAACACGATGATCAGGTCGTTGGCCATCGCCATCAACATCGCCCCGGAGGCCGACACCAGCGCGAGGACGTGGAACTCGGCGCCCTGCCACCCTTCCCGGCGCAAGTAGCCGTCCCCCACCAGCGCGCTCAGGATCATGGCGATCGACACCAGGATCATGAAGAACACGCTGAAGCCGTCCATCACGACCGCCTGCGCCACGTAGGTGTGCGCCCCGTGCTCTTGCACGTCGGACCATTGCCAGAGCGCGACGCCCAGCGCGCCGCCCGAGATGGCCACCGTGGCCACGGTCGCCACGGCGATCCGGAGCGGGCGCCGCACCAGCGAGGCGAACCCGAGCAGCACGACGGCGCCGCCGATCATGATGATGGGCGGCAGGATCGACAGCCAACGGATCGGCGGGACGGGGATGGAGTCCGAGGCGGCGTGGGTCGCCGTCGCCGCGAGGAGGGGCGCGATCACGGGGCCCCCTCGGCGTGCTGCACACCCGCCACGCCCTTCACCGCCACTGGCGGCTGGTACTGGTGGGTGCTCGATTCGACGTGCGCGATCAGCTGGTTCACCGAGGGGTTGATGCGGTCGAGCACCGGCTTGGGGTACACCCCCAGGAAGACGATGAGGATGATCAGCGGCGCCATCACGGCGCGCTCGAGCAGTCGCAGGTCGTGTGTCTTCTCGTCCGCCTCCCGCGGCGTCCCGTGGAAGACCTGCTGGTACGCCCACAGCAGGTAGATGGCCGAGAGGATCACGCCGACCACCGCCACCACCGCCCACCAGCGATGGGTGAGGAAGGTTCCCGAAAGCACCAGGAACTCGCTCACGAAGCCGTTGAGACCGGGGACCCCGATGGAGGCCAGCATGACCACGGTGAACACGCCGGCCAGCACGGGCGCCGCCTTCTGCAGCCCGCGCATCTCGCCGGCCTGCCAGGTCCCACGGCGCTGGTAGATGAAGCCGATCAGGATGAAGAGCGCGCCGACGATCAAGCCGTGGTTCAGCATGAGCAGGACGCCGCCGGACAGGCTCTGGCTGCTCAGCGCGATCGTCCCCAGGGCGATGAAGCCGATCTGGGCCAGCGACGAGTAGGCGACGAGGCGCTTCAGGTCACGCTGGGCACAGGCAACGGCCGCGCCGTAGAGGATGCCGATCACGGCCAGCGTGAGCACGAGCGGCGCCAGGGTCCGCGTCGCCTGCGGGAAGAGGTTCAGGTCGAAGCGGATGATCCCGTAGGTGCCGAGCTTGGCCAGGACGCCGGCCAGCACGACCGAGCCCTCCTCGGGCGCCTCCGCGTAGGCGTCGGGCGACCAGGTATGCAGTGGGAAGAGCGGCGCCTTGACGGCGAACGCCGCCGTGAAGGCGAGGAACAGGAGGATCTCGGTCGACGACGAGAGGTGGGTCTGCATCAGCGGGCCCAGGGAGAACGTCAGGTAGTGGTACTGGGACAGGTGGATGAAGGCGAGCGCCAGGATTCCGACGAGGAGGAAGGCCGACCCCAAGAACGTGTAGAGGAAGAACTTGATGGCCGCGTAGGCCCGGCGCTGATGCCCCCAGCCGGCGATGATGAAGTACGCGGGTACGAGCGTCAGCTCGAACATGAAGAAGAACACGAGCAGGTCGAGAGACAGGAAGCTCCCCATCACCGCCGCCTCGAGCAGGAGGATCCAGGCGAAGTAGGCCCGGCTGTTCTCGCGATTGCGCCCGAGCACGATGACGAGCGGGAACAGCAGCGCCGTCATCAGCACCAGGAAGACAGAGATGCCGTCCACGCCGAGGTACCAGTGCACGCCCAGGGTGTCACCGGTGTAGTCGTGGTTCGACACCAGCTGGTAGCCGCCGTCGTGCGCTCGCATGGCCACCAGCGACACGATGGCGAAGACGAGCGTGCCGAGCGACACCACGAGCGCGACCGCGTAGGACACCTCGCGGTGGAGCCGCCGGTCCAGGCCGAGCAGGCCGAGCACGAGCGCCCCGGCCGCGGGCAGCAGGATCAGAATGGTCAAGAACGGGAGAATGTGGCGCATCAGCTCAGCCCCTCAGTCCCTCAGCCCCACCACGTCCGGCTGACCATGAACGCCACCACCAGTGCCATGCCCGAGCGCGATCCCCGAGCGCGTAGTTGCGGGCGTATCCGGTCTGCAGCTTGCGGGCGGAGGTGGCGGCCGTCTTGACCAGGTGCGCCGAACCGTTCACGGCGCCGTCGATCACCCGGGCGTCGATCACCCAGGCGCAGAAGGCCGCCACCCGCTGCGCCGGGCGCCCGATAACGAGGTCGTAGAGGTCGTCCCAGTACCAGACCCGCTGCAGGAAGGCCGGCTCCAGCGCCGGCTGGTCCACCTGGGCGCCGCGCCAGAGCGCGAAGGCCACGATGACGCCGATCACCGCGGCCGCCGTGTCGGTCAGGGCCAGCGCCCACTCCGCCCCCGTCCCGAGGCCGTCGTTGTACAGCGTGCCGGAGAACACGGGCGCCAGGAAGCTGTCGAGGTCGTGCGTGTGCACCCAGGGCAGGTTGATGACGCCCCCGAAGAAGGCGAAGAAGGCCAGGATCACCAGCGGCGCCCGCATGACCCAGGGCGACTCGTGCGGCGCCGCCAGCGCCGGCTCTCCGTGCGGCCCCGGGCGCTCGAAGCGGGGCTCGTCGCCGAAGGCCAGGACCTCCAGCCGGCTCATGTAGTAGGCGGTCAGCACGGCGGTGACCAGTCCGAGGGCCCACAGCGGCTTGTAGTCCGCGAACGCGTTGTCGAGGACGTCGCCCTTGGCCCAGAAGCCCGACAGCGGCGGGATCCCTGCGATGGCGAGCCAACCCACACCGAAGGTCACGGTCGTCCAGCGCATGTAGCGGCGCAGCGCGCCCATGCGCTTGAGGTCCTGCTCGTCGTGCAGCCCGTGGATGACGGAGCCCGCCCCCAGGAACAGCAATCCTTTGAAGAACGCGTGCATGACCATGAGGAAGATGGCGGCCACGTAGGCGCCCGACCCGACGGCCAGCATCATGTAGCCGATCTGCGAGACGGTGGAGAACGCGAGCACCTTCTTGATGTCCTGCTGCGCGCACGCGATCGTCGCCGCCACGAAGGCCGTGACCGCCCCGATGCAGGCGACCACCTCCGCGCCCGACGACGTGAGGTGGAGCAGCGGGTTCATCCGGCAGAGCAGGTAGACCCCGGCCGTGACCATGGTGGCGGCGTGGATCAGCGCGGAGACCGGCGTCGGGCCCTCCATGGCGTCGGGGAGCCAGTTGAACAGCGGGATCTGTGCCGACTTGCCGGTGGCCGCCAGCAACAGGAGAAGCACCGCGGCGGTGGCCGTGCCCCCGCCCAGGTGCGAGAGCTGCCCGAAGATGCCGCCGCCCGGCCCGCTCTCGTACTGCACGGTGCCGGCCTTCTCGAAGAGCAGGAAGATGGCGATCAGGAAGCCGGCGTCGCCGATGCGGTTGTAGATCATCGCCTTCTTGCCGGCCGAGGCCGCGCTCTCGCGTTGGAACCAGAACGCGATGAGGAAGTACGAGCAGACACCCACGCCCTCCCAGCCCACGAACGTGAGCACCAGGTTGTTCGCCAGCACCAGCAGGAGCATGGAGAAGACGAACAGGTTGAGGTAGATGAAGAACTTCGAGTAGTCCCGGTCGGCCTTCATGTACCCGATGGAGTACAGGTGGATGAGCAGGCTCACGCCGGTGACGAACAGGCACATCGTCATCGAGAGGGGGTCGACGAGCGTCCCCACCGGCACCGTGAGCCCGCCCGCGCTGAACCAGGTGAAGTAGTCGTGCACGACGAGGCGGTGGTCGGACGGCAGGCCGAGCAACCCGGCGAACACGATGCAGGCCACGACGAACGCCCCGCCCACGGCGACCGTGCCGACCCAGCCCGCCACGGGGTCGCCCAGCCGGCGGCCAGCCGCCACGAGCACGGCGAACCCGGCGAGCGGGAACAGCAGCATGAGGTAGGCGAGATGGACCACGGGTCGGCCTGTCAGCCCTTGAGCGAGTCCAGGTCGTCGGCCGTCGTCGTCGCGCGGCGGCGGTAATTGGTCACCACGATCCCGAGGCCGACGACGACCTCGGCCGCCGCGACAACGAGCACGAAGAAGACGAGCGCCTGCCCGCCGATGTCGTTGAGCATGCGGGCGAAGGTGACGAAGGTCAGGTTGGCGGCGTTGAGCATCAGCTCGATGCACATGAACATGATCAGCACGTTGCGCCGCACCAGCAGCCCGATGGCGCCGATGGTGAAGACGATGGCGGCCAGGCCCAGGTACCAGGCTCCCGAGACGCTCACGCGGACAGCTCGCTCTCCATGGTGTCCTCCTGATCCGCGTTGACCGTCGGCGGCCGCCGGGCCAGCACCACGGCGCCGACTACCGCGATCACGAGCAGCGCGGCTGTGGCCTCGAAGGCGAACAGGTAGGTGGTGAACAGCTGCTTGCCCAGCTGGGCCGGCTCGCCCGCCGGCGAGGCCGGGTTGGCCGTCACGTGCCCCTGGATCGGCCCGACCACCTGGTGGGCCCCGGTCACCCAGTGGGCGGTGGCCGCCATGGCGAGCACGCCGGCCAGGGTGATGACCGAAAGGACGATGGCCAGCGGGCGCTGCCCGGCCAGGGGCTCCATCTCAACGGCCTCGTCGCGGTCGACGCCCAAGAACATGATGACGAACAGGAAGAGCACGACGATGGCGCCGGCGTAGACGATGATCTGCACGGCGGCGAGGAAGTCGGCCGACTGCTCAATGAAGAGCACCGCCACCCCGAACAGCGTCATCACGAGGCTGAGCGCGGCGTGCACGGGGTTGCGCGAGGTGACGACGCCGATGGAGCCGACCAAAATGACGGCCGCCGCGGCCGCGAAGACGAGGATGTCGGGCCAGGTGGGGCGCGTGGCAGCCAGGAGCAGAGAGGCGTGCAGCACGGTCAGTCGGTCCCCTCGACGGCTTTCGACTCGTCCGCCTTCAACTCGCCCGCCTTCTCCACGGACTCGGCCGCTGCGTCGCGCGTGCGCCTTGGCCGCCTTGCGCTCCGCCCGCAGCTCCTTCACGCGCTCCCGCAAGGCCTCCATCTTGCGGCGGTTGCGTTCCGCCCCTTTTTGCGCCCGCCACACGCGACCGCGCATACCCCGGTGCGCCAGCGGGATGTCCTCGTCGAGCAGATGCGGCTCGAGCACCTGGCGCAGCGGCTTCATGCCCGTCGCCTCGTCGTTGCGCCGGCCCGACTGGCCGCCCTCGGGCACGCGCACGCCGTAGCCGAGCTCGCCCGCCCACTGCACCTCGCCCTCGTAGGCGGCGCTGCCCGACGGCGAGGTGGCCCTCATCCAACCCGAGGTCATGAGGTCGTCGCCCTCGCGCCAGTCCTCCCACGGGAGTTTCTTCGGCGTCCCGTCGTCGTTCACCACGAGCTCGTCCTTGGTGTAGATGGCGTCGGATCGGTTGGTGAAGGAGAACTCGAAGAGCTTGGTCTCGGTGATGGCCTCGGTCGGGCAGGCCTCCACGCACATGTCGCAGTGAATGCAGCGCAGGTAGTTGATCTCGTAGACGTAGCCGTAGCGCTCACCGGGCGACACGGGGTGGTCGGGCGGGTTGTCCAGCCCGCGCACATAGATGCAGTCGGCCGGGCACACCCCCGCGCACAGCTCGCACCCGATGCACTTCTCCATCCCGTCCTCGTAGCGGTTGAGGACGTGGCGGCCGTGCTGGCGCGGCTGCTTCGGCTTCTTTTCCTCCGGATACATCGTCGTGACCCGGGGCCGAGTCAGGTGCTCGAAGGTGAGCTTGAACCCGCCCAGGAAGGACAGCTGGTCCTTGATCTCGTCGCCGACGCCCATCAGGCCTCACCTCCCGTCGGTCCGATTGGCCGCAGCGGGTGCGTCACCCGACGACCGATGGCCGGGATGACCACGTCCTCCTCGCTGCGCCCGTCGCCCAGCTGCGTCGCCCGCAAGAGGAGCACCGAGGCCAGCAGCACGAACGGCACGAGGATGAGGCCGCGCCAGCCCCAGGCCACGACGCCCGCCACCAGCAGCAGCCAGCCCAGGGTCATGGGGATGAGGCGCTTCCAACCCAGGTCCATCAGCTGGTCGTAGCGCAGGCGCGGCAGGGCGGCCCGGAACCAGACGTAGACGAAGCAGAAGGCCACCGTCTTCAGCAGGAAGTAGATGATCGGCATGTAGATGGTGGCGCCGGGGATATGGAAGATGTAGCCGTTGGGGCCGCCGAAGAAGAGCGTGACCACAACGGCCGACATCGTGATGGTGTTCATGAACTCCGCCAGGAAGAACAGCCCGAAACGGATGGACGAGTACTCGGTGTGGAAGCCGCCGACCAGCTCCTGCTCCGCCTCGGTGAGGTCGAAGGGCGGCCGGGTGAGCTCGGCCGTGATGGCGATCATGAAGAAGATGAAGGGCAGGAAGCCGAGCCGGATGAGGTTCCAGTTCCAGAAGCCGTCCGACTGCGACGCCACGATGGCCCGGGTCGACAGCGAGCTGCTCACCAGCACCACCATCACGGTGGTCATGCCGAGCGCGGCCTCGTAGGAGATCACCTGCGCCGAGGCGCGCACCGAGCCCAGCAGCGGGTACTTCGAGCCCGACGACCAACCGGCGAGCATGACGCCGTAGACGGCGATGCCCGACATGGCCAGCACGAGCAGGATCCCCATGGGCGGGTCCGCCACCTGCAGCTCGAACGTGTGGCTCCCGATGGTGATGACGCCGCCCACGGGCACCACGGTGAAGATGAGCACGGCCGGCACCACCGACAGGTAGGGCGCCAGCTTGAAGACGAACGCGTCGGCCCGGTCCGGGAGCAGGTCCTCCTTGAACACGAGCTTGGTCCCGTCGGCCAACGTCTGCAGCAGGCCCCACGGCCCGGCCCGGTTCGGCCCGACCCGGCTCTGCATGTCCGAGATCACCTTGCGCTCGAACCAGATCATCATCGCCGTGGCCACGAGCAGCGCGACGAAGGCGACCAGGCACTTGATGATGACGATCAGCCAGACTTCCCAGTTGAGCCCGAGGTAGAAGAGCGGGTCGCCGTTGCCGCTGTTGGCGCTGTGCGTGAGCACCGTGGGGCCGACGTTGGTGGCGTGGTCGGCGGCCGAGCCGGCGGCGAACCTGAGCAGGTGCGCGATCACACCGACTCCAGTCGCACGTCCGTGACGGGCTGGCGGCTGTCGATGAGCATCGCCACCGCGTTGCCCGGCGCACTCTCGCCGTCGGGCACGTTGAAGTCGACGGCGACGACGCCGCGGGGCACGCCTTCGTCAGCCTGCGCCGCCAGCGTCAGTTCGCCCCGCGCCGAGCGCACCCTCACCGGGTCACCCGTGCGGGCGCCGAGCCGGTCGAGGTCGTAGGGGTTGGCCCGCGCCACGAGCGCCGGGCACGAGCGGCGTGAGCGACGGCGAGCCGGTGACCGAGCTCCCGGCGTCGTAGAGGCGCCGCCCGGCCACCAGGCGCAGCGCGTAGGCGTCGGTCTTGGGAATGGTGATGGGATCGGGCCCGCCGGATGCGGTCCCGGTGAGCAGAGGCGGCGGCGCCCCCAGATCCACGTCGCGCGGCAAGCCCGGCCCGCTCCCACTGGTGCCGACGCGCGGCGGGGCGCCCTGGCGCTCGACGGACTCGACCCCAGGGAGGGCGACCGGGTCGATCGGCTCCACGTCGGCGCGGCGGTCTCGATCGGCTCCCATGGGCACGAGGATCCCGTCGTGCGCGGCGTCCGAGTGCAGCACCTCCTGGGTGAGGCCGGCGTAGGCGGGTGCCGTGCGCGCCAGTTCCTCGGCCAGATCGGCGACCTCGCGCGACATGGAGGTCGGCGCCCGAGCGCGGAAGCCAGCTCGACCGCGATCATCCAGTCCGGCCACGCGAAGCCGGGTGCGGTGATCTTGGGGCCGAGCCGGCTCACGCGACCCTCGAGGTTGGTCGTGGTGCCGGGCCGCTCGTGGGCGACGGCGCACGGCAGCACGACGTCGGCGTGCCCGTCGACCGACTGGGACGGGTGGCCGGTCACCGCGACGACGAAGTGCCCCGACGACAGCGCCTTCTCGGCCAGCGTGTGGTCGGGGAAGTCGCTGAGCGGGTCGGCGCCCAGGAGGATCAGCGCGCGCACCGGCGCGGCCTTCGCCTCGGCGGCGCCGCCGGCGCCGCCCTCGCCGGCCATGGAGGAGAGGATGGCGGCCGTATCGAGGCCGGGGGCGGCCGGCACCGAGCCCCAGGCGGCCGTGAAGCGTGCCCGGCCGTCCTCCAAGCCGACGCGCCCGGGCAGCAGGCCCGGTGCCAGCCCCATGTCGAGGGCGCCGAAGACATTGCCCCGGCGCAAGGCGGGGAGGAACTTCGCCTCGGGCAACGCACGCGGCCAGCGCGCGCAACGCCTCGGCGGTCACCTCGCCCGCCTCGGCGTAGGACGGACGCCCGGCCACGATCGACGACGCCCTCGCCGCCGGGGTGGGCGGCCAGGGTGGCGCGCGCCGCGTCGAGCGCGTCCGCCGCGCGAGCGCGCTCCCTCGGGGTGGGCGTCCAGTGCGGCGGCCGCCGACTCGTCGCCGGTCAGCGCCTTGGCCGCGAGCGGCGCGTCGCCGGGACGGATGGGCAGGACGACTGACGGCGAACGGCGTGAGCGCGGTCGGCAGCGGTGCGATCTCAATGAGGTCCGTGCCGCTCGGCTCGGGCGGCCTCGCGCAGCCGCAGGAAGAGCACCGGCAGCTCTTCGCGCAGGTCGCCCGCCAGCGTGACGATCACCGGGCGCGGCGCAGGCCTCGTCGATGGTGGCGCGGGGCAGGCCGAGCACGAGGTCGGCGCGGCAGGCCGTCGCCCAGCTGGGCGTCGACCGAGTCGGTGCCGAGGACGCCCTTGGCCAGCTTGGCCCAGGCGTACGCCGACTCGTTGGTGAGGCGGGCGCCGCCGATGACGCCGACCGCGCGCGGACCGCCGGCCTCCTTGGCCGCCGTCAGCCCGGCCGCGGCGGCGGCCAGTGCCTCGCCCCAGCTGACCGGCACGAGCTCGCCCTCCTTGCGGATGCGCGGCTCGACCAGGCGGCCGTGCTCGAAGCGGCCCGTCTCGCGGACCTCCCCCAGGAACTGGCCGCGGCTCACGCCGAGGCTCACCACCTGCGAGGCCGTCGCCGGCGCCACGTCGACCGCCTCGTCGGCCACCTCGCTCGGGCATCGGTCCCGCCGCCGACCTCGTCGCCGTTGACCGACTCGTAGACGAAGCGGCCCTTGTCGCACAGCCAGCCGTGGTTCACCGGATCCGAGTCGATGCCGAGCAGGCGGGTGAGGCGGTTCTGCGACGACTGCACGGCGACCCGGCAGCCGACGGAGCAGGTCGGTGCAGGTGGACTCGACCTGATCGAGGTCCCAGGGCCGGGCGGTGAAGCGGTACGGCGTCGCGGTGAGCGCGCCGACGGGGCAGATCTGCACCGTGTTGCCGCTGAAGTACGAGGAGAAGGGCTCGGTCGGGAACGTCGCCACCTCGACCGCCTCGCCCCGCCCGGCGAAGTCGATCTGCGCCTCGCCGGCCACCTCGGCGGCGAAGCGGGTGCAGCGGGCGCACTGGATGCAGCGCTCCCGGTCGAGCAGCACCAGGTCGCGAGATGGCGATCGGCTTCTCGAAGTGCCGCTTCTCCTCAATGAAGCGGCTCTCGCCCGGTCCGTAGGCCAGGGTCTGGTCCTGCAGCGGGCACTCGCCGCCCTTGTCGCACACGGGGCAATCGAGCGGGTGGTTGGCCAGCAGGAACTCGAGCACGCCGTCCTGGGCCTTCTTCACCCGGTCGTTGGCCGTGTCGACCACCATGCCGTCGGTCGACCTCGATGAAGCACGCCGGCTGCAGCGTGGCCCCGCGCGGGCCGTCACGTCGACCAGGCACATGCGGCACATGCCGACCGGCTCCATGCGCGGGTGGTAGCAGAAGCGCGGGATGTAGGTGCCCGCCCGCTCCGCCGCCGCGATGAGCAGCTCACCCTTGTGCGCGCTGACCTCGCGGCCGTCGAGGGTGAAGGAGATGCCCTCGTCGGGGTGAGGCTGCGGGTGCAGCTCTCTGGACGTGTCAGTCAAAGGGGCACCCCCCTTCCTTGACGTGCACGAGGAACTCGTCGCGGAACATGCGGATGCCCGACGCGATCGACGACGGGATGGACGGGCCGAGCACGCAGATCGTCGTCTGCTGGGGCGGCCAAGCCACGCCGGGCGAGATGTTGTCGCACAGGTCCATGAGGAGGTCGAGGTCCTCCTCGCGGCCGTCACCGTTCTCTATCCGGTACATGATGCGCTCCAGCCAGCCCGAGCCCTCGCGGCACGGCGTGCACTGGCCGCACGACTCGCGGGCGAAGAACTTGGTGATGCGCCAGGCGGCGCGCACCATGCAGGTGGCCGAGTCCATGACGACCACCGAGCCCGAACCGAGCATGGAGCCGGCGTCACCCACCTCGTCCTGGCCGAGCGGCAGGTCGACCTGGTCCGGCCCGAACCAGGGCGCCGAGACGCCGCCGGGGATGAACGCCTTCAGAGTGTTGGACCCGCGGATGCCGCCGCCGAGCACCGGCGCGTAGATGAGGTCGCGGAACGTCGTCTTGACCATCTCGAGCTCGTAGTTGCCGGGGTTGCGCACGTGCCCCGCCAGCGCGAACAGGCGGGTGCCCGTCGAGCGCCCCTCGCCCAGAGCGGCGAAGGCGGCGCCGCCGTTGGGGATGATCCAGGGGATGTTGGCCATCGTCTCGACGTTGTTGACCACGGTGGGCTCGCCGTAGAGGCCGATGGCAGCGGGAAAGTAGGGCGGCTTGATGCGGGGGAAGCCGCGCTTGCCCTCGAGCGACTCGAGCAGCGCGGTCTCCTCGCCGCAGATGTAGGCGCCGGCGCCGGGATGCACGACGACGTCGAGCGAGAAGCCCGAGCCGAAGATGTCGCGTCCCCGACCGCGCCGTGGGCGTACGCCTCGTTGAGCGCGCGTCTGCAGCCGCTCGAGCCCGAGGGCGAACTCGCCGCGGACGTAGATGAAGGCCTGGCTGACCTGCAGCGCGTAGGCGCGAGATGAGCACGCCCTCGAGGATCTGGTGGGGGTCGCGCTCGATGAGCATGTGGTCCTTGAACGTCGCCGGCTCGGACTCGTCGCCGTTGATCACGAGGTAGGTCACCGGGTTCTTGCGCAGCATCGACCACTTCCGCCCGGCCGGGAAGCCGGCGCCGCCCCGGCCGAGGAGGCTGGCCGCGTCCACCTCGGCCGCCGACGGCCTCGGGCGTCATGGTGAGGGCCTTGCGCAGCCCCTCGTAGCCGCCCGTGGCCAGGTAGCGCTCCAGCGTGTGGGAGTCGTCGTAGCCCAGGCGGGCCGTGACGATCTTCGGGGCGTCGGTGATGGCCATCAGGCCGTGCCACCTGCCGTCCCGCCGACGCGCCGCCGGCGGCGGCGCGGCCTGTGCCTCCGCCATGGCGGCGCGCTCGGCGGCCACGGCGCCCCGGTCGGCCTGCAGCCCGACGCTGCGCCGGACCCGCACCAGGGTGCCGTGCGGGGGCACGGTGTCGGCCAGGCGCCCGGCCCGCAGGTCGTCGAGCAGCGCGTCGAAGCTCTCGGGCGTCTGCGCGCCGACGTAGCGGTGGTTGACCTGCACGCAGGGCGTGCGGTCGCAGTCGGCCAGGCACTCGGCCTCGTGCAGCGTGAACATCCCGTCGGGCGTCGTGCCGCCCGCCCGCACGCCGAGCGTCGGACTCGGCGTGCTCCAGAAGCTCGAGCGCGCCGCCGAGCATGCAGGCGATGTTGGTGCACACCGCGACCACGTAGGTGCCCACGGGCTCGGTGTGCAGCATGTCGTAGAAGCTGGCGGTGCCCTGCACCTCGGCTGCGGTCACGCCGCAGAGCTCCGCGATCTCCTCCATGGCCTCGGGACGCAGCCAGCCGTCCTGCTCCTGGGCCAGGTGGCACAGCGGGATCAGCGCGGAGCGTGGGTGCGGGTAGAGCGCCACGAGCGGCCTGGGCGCGCTCGACGATCTCGGCGCGGAGGTGGCTCACCGGTCCACCTCCCCCATGATCGGGTCGACCGAGGAGATGACGGCGACCGCGTCCGCCATCAGTCCGCCGCGCAGCAGGAGGGGCAACGCCTGCAGGTTGACGAAGCTCGGGGCCCGGATGTGCATGCGGTACGGCTTGGACGTGCCGTCCGAGACCATGTAGCAGCCCAGCTCGCCACGCGGGGACTCGATGGCGACGTAGACCTCGCCTTCGGGCACGCGGAAGCCCTCGGTGAAGATCTTGAAGTGGTGGATCAGCGCCTCCATGCTCTCGTCGATGCGGGCACGGGGCGGTGGCGTCACCTTGCGGTCCTGCACCCGGTAGTCGCCGGGCGGCATCATCTCCGCGATCTGGCGCACCATCTTGATGGACTCGCGGATCTCGTTGAGGCGCACCGAGTAGCGGTCGAAGTTGTCCCCGTAGCTGCCGATGATGACGTCGAAGTCCAGCTTGTCGTAGGCCAGGTAGGGCATGGTGCGACGCAGGTCCCAGGGCACGCCGGTCGAACGCAGGATGGGGCCGGTGATGGAGAGCGCCAGCGCTTCTTCGGCCGTGATGTTGCCCACGGCTTCCGTGCGCTCACGGAAGATCGGCTGGCCGGTGAGCAGCTCGTCGTACTCGTAGGTGCGGGCGAGAATGGTCTCGCAGATGATGTCGATGTCGTCCTCCCACCCGTCGGGCAGGTCCGCCGCCACGCCGCCGGGGCGGATGAAGTTGTGGTTCATGCGCTGCCCGGTCGTCTTTTCGAAGAAGGCGAGGACCATCTCGCGCTCGCGGAAGCCGTAGATCATCATGGACGTGGATCCCGAGGTCCATGCCGTTGGTGGCCATCCAGATGAGGTGCGACGACATCCGGTTGAGCTCGGCCATGAGCATGCGGATCCACACCGCCCGTGGCGGTAGCTCCACCCCGAGCAACATCTCGGTGGCGAGCGAGAACACGAGCTCGTTGGCGATCGGCGACAGGTAGTCCATGCGGGTCGTGTTCGTGCACCCGTTGACATAGGTGAGCTCCTCGCCCGTCTTCTCCATGCCGGTGTGCAGGTAGCCGATGATCGGCTTGGTGCGCAGCACCGTTTCGCCGTCGAGCTCGAGCATGAGGCGAAGCACCCCGTGGGTGGAGGGGTGCTGGGGCCCCATGTTGATGATCATCGTCTGGTCGTCGCGGCGTTCGACATCGATGTCGGCCGGGTCGATGTAGCCGCCCTCGGGCAGGCGCAAGACGGCGCCAACCTCGCTGCGCAGCTCGCCCGCGGCGGTGGTCGCCCGGGGCCGTATCTCCTGTGCGCCCTCGGAGGTCTCGGCCAGGAAGTAGCGGTGTTCCTCGGCTTCGCGGTGCGCGCGTTCAGTCGTCTCGAGGCCGAGATCGGAGTCCTCCGGCGGGCCGACCTCGGGGTCCTGCGGGTGCTCGTGGTCGGTCATCGGGGCCCGGGCGCTTCCTTGAACTGCACCGGGACCCGCCCCACGCCGTAGTCCTTGCGCAGCGGGTGGCCCTCCCAGTCCTCGGGCATGAGGATGCGGGTCAGGTCGGGGTGGCCCACGAAGACGATGCCCATCAGGTCGTAGGCCTCCCGCTCCATGGCCTCGGTGCCGGGATAGAGGTCGAACAGGCTGTCCACGGTCGGGTCCGACTCGGGGACCTGGACCCTGATGCGCACACGCTGACGCAGCGAGAGCGACAGCAGGTTCACGACGACCTCGAAGCGCTCGGGGGACACGCCCTCGGGGAGCGTTCGGCCGGGGTGGGTCAGATAGTCGACCGCGCACAGGTCGGCGCACAACTCGAACGCGGCGTCGCGGTAGGCGGCCACCATGCGCTGGTACGTCTCGCGGTTCGGGAACGCAAGCTGGTCGACGAACCGGTCGGGCAGACGCGGCACCTCGGGAAGCACCGCGGCCGGCGATGTCGTCGGCGCGGTCGCCGGAGTGGTTGCGGTCGTCTCGGTCACCGGGTCACCGCGGGGTGGCCACCCGCACGGCATCGGGCACCGCCGGCACCCAGCCACCGGTCGCTTGCTCCCCCACTGGGACACTGGAGCCGGGGCGACGCGTGATCTCCCCGGTGCGGATCTTCTCGTGCAGCGTGAGGATGGCGTGGAGCAAGGTCTCGGGTGACGGCGGACAACCGGGCGCGTACACGTCGACCGGAACGATCTGGTCCACGCCCTGCACGATGGCGTAGTTGTTGAACATCCCGCCCGTCGAGGCGCACACACCCATGGAGATGACCCACTTCGGCTCCATCATCTGGTCGTAGACCTGCCGGAGCACGGGGGCCATCTTCTGGGAAACACGGCCGGCGACGATCATGAGGTCCGCCTGGCGGGGAGAGGCGCGGAAGACTTCCATGCCAAGCCTGCTGATGTCGAAGTCGGCGGCGCCGACCGCCATCATCTCAATGGCGCAGCAGGCCAAGCCGAACGTGGCCGGCCACACGCTGTTGCGGCGGGCCCACTTGACGAGGTCCTCGAGGCGGCCGGTCAGGAAGTTGTGCCGGAGGTCCTCGATCCCCATGCCTTAGGCCGCCTCACCCGGGGTGGGGCGCGCCGCGCTGATGCGCGTGATGGTCGACTCCGAGGTGCGGCTCGGCATGCCCGACTGCAAGGTCTTGGGCGGTCCCCAGGTCAGGGCGCCGTTGGAGATGAGATAGATGAACGAAACGAAGACCACCGCCGCGAACACGATCACCTCAATGAGCCCGAAGGTCGCGATCTGGTGGAACACCACCGCCCACGGGTACAGGAACACGATCTCGATATCGAAGATGATGAAGATCATGGAGACGAGGTAGAAGCGCACGGGAAAGCGCTGGGGCGGTTCGATGTTCGGCACGATCCCGCACTCGTAGGGTGCGAGCTTGGCCGCGGTGGGCTTCTTCTTCGGCGCCAGCAACGCCGAGGACACCAGCGAGAACACGGTGAAGGCGACGCCGAGCAGCCCTACTATGAGGATCGGGAGGTACTGGTCCACGGTGGCTCGTTTCTACCATGGGATCCCTTCGGTAGGCACATCCGCAGCGCTGGTCAGAGGCGCTGGTGGGGGACCTACGATGCGACGGTGACGCCACACGACTCGACCCGCCCACGCGGTGTTCCGAAGAAGGCTGCGAAAGCGGCGAAGACCCCGGCGAAGGCTCCTTCGAAGAGGACGACCACGGCGGCGAACGCCGCGAAGATCCCCGCCAAGAAGGCGGCGAAGGCTCCGACGAAGAAGGTTCCGACGAAGAAGGCCACGGCCGCAGTGAAGCCGGCGCCCTCACGTCGTCCAGCGGCCGCACGGCAACGACAGGAGCCGGTGCACGACGTGGTGGTCGTGGGCGCGGGACCGGCCGGCTCGTCGTGCGGCTACTGGCTGGCCGACGCGGGGTGGGACGTGGTGGTCGTGGAGAAGAAGACGTTCCCGCGTGAGAAGACCTGCGGGGACGGGCTGACCCCGCGGGCCGTGCGCCAGCTCGCCGACATGGGACTCGAGGACGCGCTCGCCGGGTCGCACCGCTACCGCGGATTGCGCGCCTTCGGGTTCGGCCAGTCCATCGAGATGCGGTGGCCCGAGCACCCGCACTTCCCCGACTACGGCTACACCATCACACGGCACGATCTCGACGGGCTCGTCGCCGCCCGGGCCGCCGCGGCGGGCGCCACCGTGCTGCAGGGCACGGAGGTCATCGGTGTCGTGGGCGACGAGACCGTGCCGAAGGTGGGACCCCTCCCCACCCTCAGCGGAGTCCAGGTCAAGGAGAACGGTGCCCGAGCGAGTCGCACCATCCAGGCGCGCTTCGTCGTCGTGGCCGACGGCTCCAACTCGCGGGTCGGCCGCTTGCTGGGCACGACGCGGCGGCGGGACCTGCCCCTCGGGATGGCGCTGCGCGGCTATTACTCGTCCGATCGCCACGACGACCCTTTCATAGAGTCGCACCTCGACATCCGCGACCCCGAAGGGAACGTGGTCCCCGGCTACGGCTGGATCTTCCCCATGGGCGACGGGCGGGTGAACGTCGGCGTGGGGTTGCTCTCCACCGAGCAGCGGTGGAAAGGGATCAACACGTCGACGCTGATGGACACCTTCGTCGACTACGCACCCGCCTCGTGGGGCCTCGGGCCGGCGACGTGCCTGGGCCCGCCCATCGGCGGCAAGCTGCCGATGGGGCTTTCGGTCGGGCCGCGGGCCGGCGGCAACGTCATCATCGCGGGCGACGCCGGCGGCGCCATCAACCCCTTCAACGGGGAGGGCATCTCCTACGGCTACGAGACGGGTCGCCTGGCCGCCACCGCCTTGGGCCGTGCGCTCACGGGCGCGGGCTCCGAGGCACTCGCCGGCTACGACGCGGCGCTGACCGCCGCCTACGGGCCGTATTACAAGGTCGCCCGCGCCTTCGTCCACCTCATCTCGCACCCCGAGGCGATGCGCGTGTGCGTGAGCCTCGGTATGCGCTCGGACCTGCTCATGAACCAGTTGTTGCGCATCATGGCCAACCTCATGCGCCCCGACGCGTCCGGGCCGGCCGAGCTCGGCTACCGGGCGATGGAGCTGATCGCACGCGTTCTGCCCGATCGCGACCTACTGGAGACGAACGCCGCCTGAACCGTCACGCCGGCCCGGCGTCCGTCACCGATGCAGGCGCGCTCGCAGCGCCGCCGCCTGGCGCGCCAGCTCATCGCCCGCCAACTCGGGCGTCTCCGCCTGGTGGAAGGCTCCGTCCTCCAGCGGTCCCCCCGCACGCACGTCGTCGCGGGTCCGGGGGACGAGATGCACGTGCAGGTGCGGGACTCCGTTGCCCAGATGGAGCCAGTTCATCTTGACGGGCCGGTACTCCGCCTCGAGCGCGTCGGCCACACGGGCGACCTCTCCCCAGAAGCCCGCCGCCTCTTCTGCGGACAGCTCGCCCGGCTCGGCCACATGGCGTCCCTTCCAGATCACCACGGTGTAACCCGGACGCATCGGATACCGGCTCAGGTTCCCGTCGCACCACCGTCCCTCGAAGACCCGCACGCCGTGCGGCGTCTCCCCCGCGCCTTCCGTCGTGCACATCGGGCAGCCGTCGCCACGGCGCAACGTGTCGAAGCCCTCCGGCCACTGCCACACACGCTCGTCCGGCACTCGTTCAGCCCACCGTCCCGGGGGCGAGCTCCGCCGCCACCTCGGCCGCCGCCTCTCCTGCCGCGTCCACCACCCGAGTCAGCACGTCTTCGTCGTGGGCCAACCCGGGGAACAACACCTCGTACGCGCCGGGCGCCGAGCGCGACGCCCTGCCGCAGCATGGCGTGGAAGAAGCGGGGGTACACGCCGTTGCCCGCCAGCGCCTTGGCGCCTTCGTAGTCGCGGGGCGCCTCTAGCGGCACCGTTCCACTTGCACCAGACCCCGGCGCCACGAACAACCCGACCAACGGCCCGACCGCGGGCGCCGCGCGCGGCCAGCCCCCCTGCCGCCACCGCCGCCTCCAGGTCCTTGGCGAACACCGCCGCCCGCGCCGCCGAGCGCGTCGTAGTCCGCCGCGCCGACGTGACCGAGCACGGCCAACCCGGCCGCGGTCGCCAGCGGGTTCCCCGACAGCGTTCCCGCTTGATACACCGGGCCCTCCGGCGCCAGCGCCGCCATCAGCTCGCGCCGCCCGCCGAACGCGCCGACGGGAAGCCCGCCCCCGATCACCTTGCCGAAGCACCACAGGTCGGGCCTCACCCCCGACAGGGCCGTCGCGCCACCCGGCCCCAGGCGGAAGCCGGAGATCACCTCGTCGAAGATCAAGAGCGCGCCCGACGCGTCGCAGGCGGCGCGCAGCCCCTCGAGGAAGCCGGGTGCGGGCGGCACCAGGTTCATGTTCGCCGCCACCGGCTCGACGATCACGCAGGCCACCCGCTCGTCCACCGCCGGCACGACGTTGTACGGCGCGACCACGGTGTCGGCCACCGCCCCCGCCGACACGCCGGCCGACCCGGGCAGCCCCAGCATGGCCACGCCGCTGCCGCCGCCCGCCAACAGCCCGTCGGAGTGCCCGTGGTAGCAGCCGTCGAACTTGACCACCCGGTCGCGGCCCGTGACACCCCGCGCCAGGCGCACCGCGCTCATGGCGGCCTCGGTGCCCGACGACACGAACCGCACCTGCTCGCAGCCCGCCACGCGGGCGCAGATCGCCTCGGCCAGCAGCACCTCGCCCTCGGTCGGTGCCCCGTACGTCGTGCCCCGCGCCGCCGCGGCCGTGACGGCCTCGGTCACCAAAGGGTGGGCGTGTCCAAGCAGGACGGCGCCGTAGGACTGCACGAGGTCGATGTACCGCCGCCCATCGGCGTCGACCACGTACGGGCCCTCGCCCGACACGACGGTGTAGGGCACGCCGCCCACCGCCGAGAAGGAGCGGACCGGCGAATCGACCCCGCCCGGGATCACTCGGCGCGCCCGGGTGAACCAGTCGGCGTTGGACGCCTCCGGCTCGCCGGACGGCGCCCACCGCTCAGCCACCGAGCGCCTCGGCCACCTCTGCGGCGAAATACGTGAGCACGAAGTCGGCGCCCGCGCGTTTGATCACGGTGAGCTGCTCCAGGGCGACGGCCGCGCCGTCCAGCCACCCGGCCTCGGCGGCAGCCTTCACCATCGCGTACTCGCCGCTCACCTGGTAGGCCGCCAACGGGACGGTGACGGTGCGCCGCGCCGCCGCCAGCACGTCGAGCGATGTCATGGCCGGCTTGACCATGACGACGTCCGCCCCCTCGGCCACGTCTCGCGAAATCTCCTCCAGCGCCTCGCGCTCGATTCCGGGGGTCCTGCTGGTAGGCGCGCCGGTCGCCGCCGCCGGCGATCGTGACGTCGACCGCCTCGCGGAACGGCCCGTACAGCGCCGAGGCGTACTTGGCGGCGTAGGCCAGGATCGCGACCTGCTCACGCCCGGCCCCGTCCAAGGCGGCGCGGATTGCGCCGACCTGACCATCCATCATCCCGCTCGGCGCCACCACGTCGGCCCCTGCCTCCGCCTGCGCCAGCGCCACCCGCCCGTACAGCTCGAGCGTCTCGTCGTTGAGCACCGTGCCGTCGGGGCCGAGGACGCCGCAGTGCCCGTGGTCGGTGTACTCGTCGAGGCAGAGGTCGGCCATGAGGACGAGCTCGTCGCCGACCGTGTCGCGCACGGCGCGCAGGCCCACCTGCACCACGCCGTCGGGATCCCAGGCGCCGCTCCCGCGCGCGTCCTTGTCCGCGGGGACGCCGAAGAGGATCAGCCCGGGAAGGCCCAGCGAGACGAGGCGCTTGGCCTCCAGCACGAGCGAGTCGACGGTGTGCTGCACCTCACCGGGCATGGACGTGATCGGCGCCGGCACGCCAATGCCCTCGCGCACGAACAGCGGGGCGACCAGGTCGTCGATCCCCAGGCGCGTCTCGGCCACCAGGCGCCGCAGCGCAGGCGTGCGGCGCAGGCGGCGCAGGCGACGGGCCGGGAACTCGGCGGGGTCCATGGACGTCCAGCCTACGAGGAGCGCCCGCCCCCGCCGAAGTGGCCGACCAGTTCGGCGACGATCCCCTCGGCGGAGGAACCCCAGGCTTCGTGCACGCCGGCCATGCCCGCCGCCCGGGCCGCCTCGGCCGTGGTCGGCCCGATACACACCACATGGCGCGGGACGGGCACCGGCGCGCCCTCGGGGGTGCGCAGGGCGCCGAACGCCTGGACCGAGGAGGTCGCAGTGAAGACGACGGCGTCGGCCGCGCCGAGCCGCGCCAGCACCGCGGGCTCGGGAGCGGAGAGCGGCACGGTGCGGTAGGCCTCGACCCGCACCACGTCCCAGTGCTTCCCCGACAGGCCGTCGGGGATCGTCGCCGGCGCCAGGTCGGCCGCCGGGAACAGGACGCGGCGGCCCTCGCCCTCGGCCGCGGCCGCGGCCGCGGGGAACTCCTCGACCAGGCCCGGCGCGCTGTGCTCGGCCGGCTGGAGGTCGGGCTCGACCCCCGCCATCCTCGAGCGCGTCGGCGGTGGCCGGCCCGACCACGGCGACCCCGACCCCCGCCAACGCCCGAGCGTCGCGGAGCGCGGCCATGAAGCGGTCCACCGCGTTGACCGACGTGAGGACCACCCAGCGGAACTCCCGTCGCCCCACCGAGGCCGCCGCGGCGCGCAGCGCCGACCCGCCGTCGGATGCATCGACCTGGCACGTGAGCGGCAGCTCGACCACGGTGGCGCCCGCGCGCTCCAGCGCGTCCACGAGGTTCTGCGCCGCGGCCCCGGCGCGCGTCGCCACCACCGTCCGCCCGGCCAGCGGGCCGCCCCACCGGCCGGGGGGGGCGTCCGCCCCCAGCGCCGCGACCGACCCCACCACGATCACGGCGGGAGACCCAGATCCACGTCGGCCAGCTCGGCCAGCGTCGTGCGCACCACCCGCTGGCTCGGCGTGGTCCCGCGCTCTATCACGGCCGCCGACGTCTCCGGGGCACGTCCGCCGGCGATCAGAGCCGCCGCCACGGCGGCCCGGGTCGTCATGCCCATCAAGATGACGAGCGTCCCCCCGACCTTGGCCAGGGCGGACCAGTCGACGCCACTCGCCCCGTCCCGCTCGCCCACCCGGCCGGTCACCACCGTGACCGACGAGGCCAGGCCCCGCTGCGTGACCGGGATGCCAGCGGCGGCCGGAACCGCGAACGCGGACGTCACGCCCGGAACCACCTCCCACGCCACGCCGGCGGCGGTCAGCACCTCGGTCTCCTCGCCGCCCCGTCCGAAGACGAACGGGTCGCCTCCCTTGAGACGCACCACCAGGGCGGAGCGCCGGCCGTGGTCCACCAGCAAGCGCGCGATCTCCACCTGGCGCTCGCCTCCGGGCCCGACCGCCGCGTCCGGGTCCTTGCCCACGTCGATCAGCTCCGCCGACGGCGGCGCGAGGTCGAGGAGGGCCGGCGACACCAGTCGGTCGTAGAGGACGACGTCGGCCCGGGCGAGCAGCTGCGCCCCGCGGCGCGTCAACAGTCCGGGGTCACCCGGGCCGGCGCCGACGAGGTAGACGGTCACTCGTAGCCCTCAATGGCCTGCCCGCCACCCTCGAGCAGCGCCCGCGCCACCGCCGCGCCCACGGCCTCGGGATCTTCGCCCTCACCCGTCGTCCGGATGACGGTATGCCCGTCCACGCTCGCCAGCAGCCCCTGCACCCGCAGACGCGCCCCGCCGTCGACGCACTCGGCGAAGGCGCCAACCGGCACCGTGCAGCTGCCACCCAACCGGGCCAGCACGGCGCGCTCCGCCCGTAGGGCCCGGTGGCTCGGCTCGTGGTCGATCGCGCCGAGCACCGCCTGCGTCCCGGCGTCGTCGGCCCGGCACTGCAGGGCGATCGCCCCCTGCCCGGCCTGCGGCAGCACGTCCATCGGGTCGAGCACGTCCGCCAGGCGCCCGGCCCACCCCAGACGCTCCAGCGCCGCCACCGCCACGACCACCGCCGACACCTCCGCCGACTCGCCCACCGCGACGCGGCGCGCCATGTTCCCCCGCACGTCGGTGAACACCAGGTCCGGACGCAGTGACGCCAATTGCGCCCGCCGCCGCGCCGAGCCGGTCGCGATCAGGGCGCCGGCCGGGAGGTCGGCCAGGCCCGTTCCGACCAGGCCGTCGCGCGGGTCGGCCCGCGGCAGCACGGCGGCCAGCACGAGACCCTCCGCCATGACCGACGTCATGTCCTTCGCCGAGTGCACGGCCGCGCCGGCCCGGCCGTCGGCCACCGCCGCCTCCACCTCCGTGACGAACACACCCTGCCCGCCGATCTGGTCCAAGGAGGCTGACGCGTCCTCGTCGCCCCGTGTCCGCACGACCACGACCTCGACCGAGAGGGACGGATGCGCCTCACACAGCACGTCGGAGACGAGCGCGGTCTGGCGCAGCGCCAGCGGCGAGCCGCGGGTGGCCAGGCGGAGCGATCGGGGAGGGTCCACGGCCGTGACTATCCCATGGCCCGACCAGCCCGGGCCTACAGGTCGAAGAGGATGCGCAGCGCCTCGACCAGGCGCTCGCCGCGTGGCGTGCCCGCCGTCTCCTTCAGGAGCATCGTCGGCTCGTGCAGCATCTTGGCCAGCGCGGCCCGTGTCGCCGCGTCGACCTGCTCCCACTCCGCCTCGTCCAGGTCGGCCAGCTGGGCCCGGTGTTTCTCAAGCTCGGCCACGCGCAGCGTCTCCAGGCGCGCCCGCAACGACGCGATCATCGGTGCCGCGCCGCGCTGGCGGCTCGCCGTCCGGAACCGGTCGACCTCGGCGGCGACGATCTCGCGCGCCGCCACCGCCTCCTCGGCCCGGTCGCCCAGCGCATGCGCCACCGACTCGCTCAGCGTGCCCATGTCGAGCAGCGTCACGCTCGGCATGGACGCGACCAGCGGGTCGACGTTGCGGGGCACGCCCAGGTCGATCACGAAGAGTTCGCGCGACACCGCGCCGAAGTCGTCGGCCGAAAGCACGTGCGCCTCGGCGGCCACGGCTGCCAGGACGACGTCGGCCTCGGCCAGCTCGTCCTTCACGTCCGACAACGAGCCCGCGCGCATCGGTACGGTGCCGTCCGCGCCCTGGACGTCGCGCACGAGGTCCCTCGCCCGTGCGATCGAGCGGTTCACCACGACCACCTCGGCCGGCGCCTCGGCGGCGCGCAGGTCGGCCAGCGCGCGACACACGCCCAGCCCCATGTCGCCGGCGCCGACGACGACGACCCGCTTGTTGTACAGGGCGGCCCGGTCGTCGCCCTGGGCCACCGTCACCGCGGCGTAGGCGAACGACGTGGTGCCCTTCCCGATCCCCGTCTCGGTGCGCACGCGCTTGCCCGTCTGCAGCGCGTGGCGGAAGAGTGCGGACAGCACCGGCCCGCACGTCCCCTCCTCCTGCGCCCGCTCGAAGGCGCGCCGCACCTGACCCACGACTTCGCTCTCGCCGGTGACCGCCGATTCGAGCCCCGCCGTGACCGAGAACAGGTGTGACGTCACGTCGTCGTCGAAGCGGATGACGGCATGCGCCATGAGGTCCTCGGAGGACAGACCCGACTGGTCCGACAGCACCTCGTAGATCTCGGCCACGGCGTCGTGGAAGCGGTCGACCACGGCGTACACCTCGGTGCGCAGGCAGGTCGACAACAGCACCGTCTCCTGCAGGTTGCGCCGGTGGCTCAGGGTGCGCAGCAGCTTGTGGAGGTCCGCGTCGGACACCGCCGCCGCCTCGAGCAACGGCAACGGGGTCTGGTTGTGCTCCAGTCCTAGGACGACGACGGACACGGATCCCTCCTGGGTCGGACCTCAATTCTGCCGGGCTGGCCGCTGGACGTGCCAGTCACGCACGTCAGGCACGTCGCCCCCGCCCGGCGGCGAGGCGGCCCGGCGCCGGCCTACCCCAGTTCGGGACCGGGCGACATCCCGACCGAGCGCATGAGCGGGACCGCGCTCCCGTCGTCCGACACGGCGGCGCGGCCGAGGTCGTCCTTGCGTGCCCGGTAGAACCCGAGCACCTGCAGTTCAATGGAGAGATCCACGTAACGCAGCTGGACGTTGGGCGGGACGTTCAGCACCCGCGGTGCGAAATTGAGCAGGGAGGTGACGCCGGCCCGGACCAGGAGCTCGGCCACCTGCTGGGCGGCCCACCCCGGCGTCGTGATCACACCGATGTCGGGGCGCTCGTGGGGTCGCAGCGTGGCGAGCTCGTCCATGTGCCGCACCGTCATGCCGCGGATCTCCTCGCCGACGACGGCGGGGTCGACGTCGAACAGGGACGTCACGTGGCAGCCCCGCGACGCGAAGCCGGCCGAGTTCGTCAGCGCTCGGCCCAGGTTCCCGATTCCCACGATGGCGACCGACCAGTTCTCGTCGACGCCGAGCGCGCGGTCGATCTGCGCGATCAGGAGCTCGGGGTCGTAGCCCGACCCCCGCGTGCCGAACGAGCCCAGCAGCGACAGGTCCTTGCGTACCTTGGCTGCGTTCACGCGTGCCAGCGACGCCAGTTGTTCCGACGACACGGTCGACACGCCGGTGCGCGCAGCTCGGCGAGGATGCGCTGGTACACGGGCAACCGCAGCACGGTGGCTTCGGGAATGCGCTTGGGCGAGGAAGAAGGCGGGGGTTCCACGCTCATTGCGTGGGATGGTACCGAGGCCCTTGCCCGCGGCACCAAACCGACCCAGACGGCACGAGCCAAGACCCGTTGGCACGCCCCAATCTGGGGCTCGCCGAACTCCCTTACCAGGCGAGGACGAGCAGCTCCCCCGCGACGACGTTGAGCCAATGCGCCGCCGACGCCTCGCCGGCGACGACCGCCAGGTGCCCGTTGGAGTCGACCAGCAATCCGAACTCCCCCTGCGTCAGCTCCCCGAACGCGTCGACGCACCGGAGCTGGACGCCGTGAGGGACGAGCGAGTGGGGGAGCGTGTCCGGGTCTGCGCGGGCCGGTTCGGCCCGCGCCGTGAGCTCGATGCTCCCCGTCGCCGGGATCCCGGCCACCCGCGCGTCCGCCACCGTCGCCGCGAGCTGGAGGTTGCCAAAGTGGTCGACCCAGGTGACCTCAGCCCGCAGGCAGCTGCGCCCGTCGCGCAGTCGCCCCTGCTCGACCACGCCGCCGAGCAGGCGCACCAGCGACGCAGGCGGCACCGGCTCTCCCAGGTCGCCGAGCGGCACACCCGAGCACAACGCGGCGGCCGCCGGTGCGAAGAGGTCTCGCCCGTCGAAGGTGGCCCCGCGGTCGGGGGGCGTCGAATCGCGGCGCAGCTCGACCACGGTGGAGATCGGCGCCTCGCCCGCCGACTCTGCCGCCGCGACCAGCAGGCCGTTGTCCGGCCCGACGAAGTACATCGGCGCGCCGCCCGATTCCGCGAGGGCCACGTGGATGCCGACGCCGCGCCGCACCGTGCCCACGCCGGGGTCGACCACGGCGAGCACGACCCCGCTGCCGAGATGCGGCACCGCCCGCACGAGCGTGTGGCTCCCGGCGCGGACGTCGAAGGGCGGGATGTGGTGGGTCAGGTCGATGACGGTCGTCCCGGGCGCCCGGTCCGCGATGACCGCATGGACCACCCCGGCGAACTCGTCCTGGGTCCCGAAGTCGGAGAGGAAGAAGACCGTCGGCGCAGGTGAGCTCGCCATGGCGTCTCCTCAGCCCGGCCGCTCAGCGCTGCAGGTTCCGCGCCCGCTCGGTGGCGGCTGCCACCGCTTCCATGAAGGCCGATCGCACCGCCTTGGCCTCGAGCACGCGCACGGCCGCGGCCGTGGTCCCCGCAGGCGAGGTCACCGCCGACCGCAGGGCTTCGGGCTCCTGCCCGGTCTCGTCGAGCATGCGGGCGGACCCGAGCATCGTCTGGACCACGAGCGTGCGGCTCACCTCCCGGGTCAGGCCCATCTGCACCCCCGCCTCCATCATCGCCTCCGCCACCAGGAAGAAGTACGCCGGCCCCGAGCCGGAGACACCGGTGACGGGGTCGAGCAGGCGCTCGGGCAGCCGGACCACGGTGCTCACCGCCGAGAGCACGTGCTCGGCCCAGGCCAGGTCCGCTGAGGTGGCGAACGACCCTCCCGCGATCGCCGTGACGCCCGCTCCCACCAGTGCCGGCGTGTTCGGCATGGCCCGGACCACCACCGGCTCGCCACCGAGCGCCGCCTCCAGGCGCGTCGACGGCATGCCCGCCACGATGGAGAGGACCCGCGTGACACCCGTGGCTCCGAGGGCGCGGCAGGCTCCCTCGGCATCGGCCGCCTTCACGGCGAGGACGGCCCCCGGCAGGCGGAGCGGCTCCCCCTCTGCCCCGCCCGCGGAGAGGAGTCCCGGCTCCGGCGCGGCGAGGGTGCGCACGTCGGGGTACTCGTCGGCCAACTCGGTACGGCGGGCGTCCGACGGCTCGACCACCACGACGTGGTCGGCGTGGGCCCAGCCCGAACGCAGCAACCCCCCGAGCAGGGCGGATCCCATTTTGCCGCCCCCGACGACGAGCAGGCTGGCGGTCATGGCGGAACCCTACCGAGCAGGGCTTCGGTGCGCCCGCGACAAAAACGAGACCCGTCTCCCGGCCAGCCCGGGCCCCTAGCCCCGGCGCGGCCGGCGCCGGTAGGTCGACGGATGCCCCAGGGTCATGGCGGTCGGGAAGTGATCGTCGGTGTAGACGACCGACGCGCCGGCGATGCGGTCCAGCTCGTCGTCGTCGATCAACCGGGCCGGCACGCGGCCCACCAGGTACACCGCGTCCTCCGGCCCCAAGGCGAACCACATGCCCAGCAGTCCGGCATTGCTGCGCAACAGGTACGCATACACCTCGTCGGCCTTCGCCTCGGGCACCGGCATGAACTGGGCCTCGTGCCACAGCGTCCGCTGCTTCAGCGTGAACCACACCGTGATGTAGTCCTTCTCGTCGCCCTTGAACCGGAGATACCAGCGGAAGGACGCCGTTCGGTCCGTCACCTCCTGGCGCTCGGCCGCCACCAGCGGGCCGTCCGCCGCCAGCTCACGCGCCGCCCAGGCGTCTATGCAGGCGACCGCCGCCGCCATCTCCTCGTCCTCGGGAAGGTCGACCAGCGGCACTCAGCCGCTCGAGTCGCTCAGGCCGCTCAGCTGCACTCGACCAGCCGGCTGCTGGCCAGCTCGTCGTGCAGCTCGACCAGGGCCCGCGCCGCCGCCGACCACGTGTAGCGGCGGGCCCGCAGCACCGATGCCGTCGAGAGCCGCTCGGCCGCCAGCGGCTCGTCGAACGTGCGGCGCACCGCGGCGGCGTAGGCGCCCGGATCGCCCTCCTCCACGAGGAAGCCGGTCCGCCCGTGGTCGACCAGCGTGGTCAGCCCGCCCACCGCCGAGGCGACGACCGGGGTCCCGCAGGCCGCCGCCTCTAGCGCGACCAGCCCGAAGGACTCGGAGCGACTCGGCACGAGGCAGACGTCGGCCGCCCGGTAATAGGAGGACAGCAGCTCGTGCAGCTGGGGCTCGACGAAGTGCACGCGGTCGCGCACGCCCCGGGCGTCGGCCGCGTCGTGCAGCCCCTGCAATGCCTTCTCGCCGTGCGGCCCCGAGGGCCCGCCCACGATGACGAGGCGGTAGTGCTCGCCCCGCTCGCCCCCGCCGTCCACGCCGGACTGCAGCTCCGCCAACGTCTCGATGGCCACGTCGGCGCATTTCAGCGGCTGGATCCGCCCCACGAACAGCAGCAGCCGCCCGTCCTCCGGCAGCCCGAGCGCCCGCCTCGCCTGCGGCCGATGCCCCGGACCGAAGAACGCGTGGTCCACGCCGGGCGCGACGATGCGGATCCGCCCCGGGTCGCCGCCGTAGAGCGACTCGATCTGATCCGCCTCGACCGTGCACGACGCCAGCACCGCGTCCGAACACTCGATGATGGTTGCTTCCGCTTCGGCGCGGCGGTGCGGCATGTCGGCCAGCACTTCCTCGGGCATCGACTCGGCCTTGACTCGGTCGAGCGTGTGGAACGTGCACACCAGCGGCAGCTCGAGCTCGTGCTTGATCACGTGGCCCGACAGCCCGGACAGCCAGTAGTTCGCGTGCACCGACGTGAAGGGGGAGCCGCCGCCCCCGTCTCCGCCCGGCCCTGTCGCGGCGGACATCGTCTCTAGGACCCGGCCGGTGAACTCGTCGACGACCTCGGGCAGCGACTCCTTGGGCAGCGCCTCGCGCGGTCCGGCCGGCACGTGATGGACCCGGAAGCCGGGCTCCACGTCGACCACCGCCGGCAGCCCCGGTGCCCAGGCTCTGGTGAACACGTCGCAGGACACCCCGCTCCGGGCCAGCGCGGCTGACAGCTCGCGCACGTAGACGTTCATGCCGCCGCCGTCACCCGTGCCCGGCTGGGCGAGCGGGGACGTGTGGAGAGAGAGGACGGCGAGCCGGCGCATGGCGGTCAGAGCCTACCGGTGGTGCGCAATGCGGCTCCGGGTGCGTCCGGCGCAGCTCAGCCGGTGGCCGCCGCCGCGGCTTCCCCTTCCGCGGCAGCGCTCCGGTGCTCGTCTTCGTACTCGCGCCGGAAGGACAGGTAGATGCGCACGAGCGCCTGCTTCTGCTCCTCGCTGATGCTCTGGTCGGCCAGGATGGCCCGGGTCGGGTCGGGCGCGCCGGAGGGCGGCTCCAGGATGCCGGCCTGCACGTACAGCGTCTCGGCCGAGATGCGCAGTGCCTTCGCGATCTGCTGCAGGATCTCGGCGGACGGCCGGCGCAGCCCTCGCTCTATCTGGCTCAGGTAGGGGTTGGAGATGCCCGCCAACTCCGAGAGCCGGCGCAGTGACAGCCGGGCCGACGCCCGCTGCTCGCGGATGAAGGACCCGAGGTCGCGCCAGCGATCTTTGGGATCCGTGCTCACTCTTGCAAGCGTACCCCTGCCCTCGCGGAACTGGAGAGCGCAGGTCTGCTCGCTACCCCGTCGCACCTGGTTGCGGGGCCGAGGGGTTCGGGTATGGTCCAGCACACAGCAGAACGACCCCCGACCTCCAGGAGACCGCCATGGCCGAATACACCCTCCCCGACCTGCCCTACGACTACGCCGCCCTCGAGCCGCACGTGTCGGGCCAGATCATCGAGCTCCACCACGACAAGCACCACGCCGCCTACGTCACCGGCGCCAACCAGACGCTCGAGAAGCTCGCCGACGCCCGCGACAAGGACGACTTCGGCGCCATCGTCGGCCTCGAGAAGACGCTCGCCTTCCACATCTCGGGCCACGTGCTGCACTCCATCTTCTGGAAGAACCTCACCCCCGACGGCGGCGAGAAGCCCGACGGCGCGCTGGCCTCGGCCATCGACGAGAACTTCGGCTCGCTTCGACAAGTTCAAGGCGCACCTGACCCAGGCCACCGCCACCATCCAGGGCTCGGGCTGGGGCGCGCTGGCGTACGAGCCGCTGGCCGGACGCCTCATCGTCGAGCAGGTCTACGACCACCAGGGCAACGTCGGCAACGGCTCCATCCCGCTCCTGGTCTTCGACGCCTGGGAGCACGCGTTCTACCTGCAGTACAAGAACGTGAAGGCCGACTTCTTCGCCGCCCTGTGGAACATCGTCAACTGGTCCGACGTCGCGGCCCGGCTCGATTCGGCCAAGGGCCTCAAGGTCGGCGGCTGATCACCTCTGCTCGCCGAGCGCCAGGTGCTGCTCGCACCGGCGCCGCGTCGGGTCTGCCTCCAGGTCGGCACCCAGGATCGGGGCGCCGCAGGTCTCGCACGAGCCGTAGCTGCCGTCGCTGAGCCGTTCGAGCGCGCGGTCGACGCCGTCGAGCACGGCCGCTGACTGGGTCAGCTCGGACTCGTAGTGCTCCTCCACGTCGACGAAGGGTAGTGCGCACCCGTGCCCATCGGCATCGACGCCGGGGAGCCTCTTCCGGTGGCCCGATCTGGCGATGAGTCGGCGGCCTCCGGTGTCGGTCCCCCCTGTTTAGGGCACCGCTCCTCCGGGCAGGTTGTCCGCAACCGGTCTATGGACCTTCCCCGCAGCAGCTGGCCCCCGCTCGACACGGCACCGAGGGCGCCCTCGCCGCCGCCACGCGGCGATTTCCCGCCGCGCCCTCGTCGGTGTCGGGCGCGCGGCGGTTTCTCATCGAGCAGCTTCCCCGCGGACAGCCGGCGACATCGCCGACGAACTCATCCTCATGGTCTCGGAACTCGCCACGAACGCCGTGCAGCACGCGGGTGCACCCTTCGAGATGTCGGTCGCCGTCGATCCGATCGCCTCGCGGGTGCGGGTCGATGTCCGTGACCCATCGGACGGCACACCGGCACGGCGGGGCCTGGTTTCCGATGCGCCACACGGCCGGGGGCTGCACATCATCGCCACCCTGGCCGACGCGTGGGGCATCGAAATGCGCCGCGACCGGCCCGGCAAGACGGTGTGGTTCTCCGCACCGTTGCCGGTCGCTCTCCCTGTCGGCCCGGCCACGAACGAGGGGGCACTGTCCGTCCCGCACGCCCGGGTGGCCCGGACGCGGTGCGTGCAGACGGTGCTCGACGGCCTCAGCGACGCCGTGATCGCGACCGACGAGCACGGGACCATCCTGTACGCCAACGCGGCCACCGAAGAGCTGATGGGCTGGGCGGCCAGCTCACTCAAAGGACGGTCCGCGCTTCGAACTGGTTCCCGACGCGCTGATGGAATCAATGGAGCGCGGCGTCGCGGACTGGCTGCGTGAGGAGGCACCCGATCTCGTGGGGCGGCGGCTGCCTGCGGTCATCAAACGAGCGGACGGCACCGATGTAGAGACCGACCTGGTCCTGAGCGTGTTGGACCATCCGATCGCAGGCCGCGTCGTCCTCGGCATCTTCCGGGCGCGGGACGATCGGAGGGTGCAGCGCTGGTCGGAACTGACGACGGAATTGCTCGAGCTGCTGGCGGACGCGCCAATCGACGACCCTCCGGCAGAACGGTTGCTCTCGACCTTGGGGCGCCGGCTCGGCTGGGACGTGACCACGTTGTGGGCGCTCTCGGCCGACCACGAGCTGGTGTGTCGCCATGTCTGGACGCGCACGGCGAGCACCGCTCCGGCGTTCGCACGGGAGAAGGCCGAGAACCCGAGGAGCGGGAGCGAAGGGCTGCCCCGCTACGTCCTCGAGCACAACGAGCCGCTGTGGGTGCCGGACTTGTCCGGGGACGACCGCTTCCTCACCGATGCCCTCGGGAAGGACGGACTGAAGAGCGCATACGCCTTCCCGGTCCGCTACCACGGGGCCTGCGTCGGCATCGTCAAGATGCTCAGCCGAGAGGCGCGGGAACGGGACCCTTCGGTGGTCGAGCTCATGGAGGCCGTCAGCGGGCACCTCGGCGAGTTGCTCCACGCGTCGACCCAGAAGGCCGAGCGCGAGCAATTGCTCGACGAACTTCTCGAAGCGCGTCGGCACAACGAGTTCCTGCTCCTCGCCACGCAGGTTCTGTCACAGGTCGTCGACTACAGCGCCATGGTGGAGCGGCTGGCCCAGATTTCGGTGCCGGTCATGGGCGATCTCTGCCTCATCGACATCGTGGACGAGGAGGGCCACCTGCGGCGCATGGCCTCGTGGCACACGGACCGCGCCAAGCGTGTACTGGCGGAGCGGCTGCGGACCGACTTCCCGCCCGAGCCGGGCGGGTCGCATCCGATCTTCGAGGTCATGCAGAGCGGCCATTCCCAGTGGAGCGCCCACATGAGCGACGACTTCCTCCACCGTACGACGCAGGACGCGCGGCATTACGCCATCGTGAAGGCGCTCGAGTTCACCTCCTTCATGACGGTGCCCTTGAGGCTTGGCGACCAGCAGGTGCTCGGCACGGTGACGTTGGTCTCGGCCGGCTCGGGGCGCAGGTTCTCCGAGCGGGACCTGGGCCTGGCCGAACAGCTGGCCAAGCAGGTCAGCGCAGTGGTGATCCGGGCCAGGGCGGCCGACCGCGAGCGGCGCATCAGCCACGAGCTGCAACGGAGCATGCTGCCCGACGCCATCCCCACCATCGGTGGCTGGGACGTCGCAGCGCGCTACCTCCCGGCCGCCGTGGGAGTCGAGGTGGGCGGAGACTGGTACGACGTCGTCCCGCTCAACGATCGACTGGTGGCGCTGGTGGTGGGCGACGTCGAAGGGCACGACTTGGACGCCGCCAAGACCATGAGCAGGCTCCGCCACACACTGGGGCTGTTGCTCTTGGAGGAGCAGCAGCCCGGCACCGCCCTCGAACGGCTGAACCGCGTCCTGCTCATGCAGGACTCGGCGCGCCTGGCGACCGCGCTGGTCGCCGTGCTCGACACCGACACGAACACCATCATGCTCGCATCGGCCGGACACCATTCGCCGCTGCACATCGACGACGGCCGCGTCGAAGAGCTGGATGTTCCTCCGGGACCACCGCTAGGTGTGGTGCCGTGCCGCTACGAGAACACGCACGCGCGCCTTGGCGTCGGCTGTCTCCTCATGTTCACCGACGGCCTCGTGGAACGGCACCACGAGTCCCTGGAAGACCGCCTCGAGCTGCTGCACGCATCGATGCGCGCCTCGCCGAGCATCGAGCCCGACGCATTAGCGGACCACGTCGTGCACGCCATGACCCACGACCTGCAGAGCATCGACGACATCGTGCTCCTCACCGCATGTCGCGGCGGGCGCGACGGGGACTGTCTGGACTGAGGACGGGCCGCGGGCCGGGGTGACCGGCCCGTGTGATGGAGAGACCGAACAGTCCCCTGAGCCGCCGCGATGTCCCTAAGGTGGCGGCGTGACCGCAGCGGCGCCCTTAGCCGAGCTCGTCGGCGCGCACGTGCCGGTCCCCTGCCTCGACGGCACGGACCGGCCCTACCGAGACCTCGACTGTGCGGCGTCCACGCCCGCCCTGCCGCGCCGTGGCCGAGCGCGTCACCGAGTTCTTGCCTTGGTACTCGAGCGTCCACCGGGGCGCCGGGTACAAGTCGCGCCGCGCCACCGCAGCCTACGAGGCGGCGCGGGAGGAGGTGCACCACTTCGCCGGCCGGCCCGCCCGGAGCGACGACATCGTCGTGCTGGTGCGCAACACGACGGAGGCGATCAACCACCTGGCGTACCGGCTGCGCCTGGGCCCGGACGATGTGGTGGTGACCACGGTGGTCGAGCATCACGCCAACCTGCTGCCTTGGAGCCGGCTGGCCCGGCCGCGCTGGGTCGAGTGCGGGACCGACGGCACGTTCGGCCCGGACGACGTGGTGAAGGTGCTCGAGGATGGGGCACGCCCCGCGCTGCTGGCGGTGACGGGGGCCTCCAACGTGACCGGGTGGCGGCCGCCGGTGGAGGAGATCTGCGCCGAAGCGCACGCCCGGGACGTCCCCGTCCTGCTCGACGCGGCACAGCTGGCACCCCACCGCCCCCTGCCCGCCGGTGGCCCCGGAGGCCCCGACTTCGTCGCCTTCAGCGGCCACAAGATGTACGCGCCCTTCGGCGCCGGCGCGCTGATCGGCCCGCGCCGCGTCTTCGAGACGGGCGACCCTTTCCTGGCCGGCGGCGGCGCGGTCGACCTGGTCGACCTCGACGAGGTCATCTGGACCGAGCCCCCCGAACGCGAGGAGGCGGGGTCGCCCAACGTCGTCGGCGCGGTCGCGTTCGGCACGGCGATGGAGGAGCTGCGGCGTATCGGCTGGGACGCGATCCGGGCCCACGAGGTGGCCCTCTCGAGACGGCTGCACGACGGCCTCCGCGCCATCGAGGGGGTGCACGTGCTCGGCCCGGGCCCGGGCTCGGGGCCGGGCGGGGACCTGCTCGCCGTCGCCGCGTTCAACGTGGCCGGACTCCACCACGCACTCGTCGCGGCTCGTCTCAGCGCCGAGTTCGGCATCGGGGTCCGCCACGGCTGCTTCTGCGCCCACCCGTACCTGATCCGCCTCCTGGGCGTCGGCCCAGCCGGGATCGCCGAGGCGAGGGCGGCGGTGCGGCGGGGTGATCGCAGCGCCATCCCCGGCGCGGTGCGGGCCAGCTGTGGCCTCGGGACCACGGCGGAGGACGTCGACGGGCTCCTGTCCGCAGTCGGGGACCTGGCCGCGGGGGCGCCGGCACCGGTGCGCTACGTGCAGGACACGATCACCGGCGACTTCTGGCCCGAGGGCGGGGCGGAGGGGTGGCGCACGTCCGACCGGCCCGCCGGCGCCGCCTGCGCCCGGGGTTAGTCGGACGGAGCGCGCCCGTCGGGGTCCACCGGTTCAGTAGGCAGCGTTGTTCTCGAAATAGCGGCGCGGCGTCTCCACGAGCATCGTGTCGATCTGTGCCTCGCTCACTCCGTGCTGACGCAAGTAGGGCAGGACGTCCTCATGGATGTGGAGGTAGTTCCACTCGGTGAGCAGCGCGCGTACGTTCGGATCGATCCAGTCGATGTAGCAGGCCGCGTCGTGCGCCAGCACCATCCGGTCGGCGTAGCCCTTGCGGCACAGCTCCACGACGGTGTCGGCCCGCGCTTCGAAGGTCGTCTCGACGTTGAGCCCGAAGCGATCCATGCCGAGGATGAAGCCTGCGTCAGCCAGGCCGCTGAGATGGTCGATGTCGGTGCTGTCACCAGAGTGGCCCAGGACCACCCGGGTGGGGTCGACGCCCTCCTCGTCGCACATCAGCTCTTTCACGACAGTGCCGGTCTGCGAGCCCGGATGGGTGTGCACGGTGATGGGTGCGCCGGTGCGGCGGTGGGCCTTGGCGACCGCCCGCATGACCCTCGCCACCCCGTCGGTCATGCCCTGTTGGTCGATGGCGCACTTGAGGAATGCCGCCTTGACTCCGCTGTCGGCGATGCCCTCGGTGATGTCGCCGACGAACATGTCCACCATCGGATCGGGCACGTCGGTGCCGAGCGCTGCGGACAGCGCCGGTCCGCGGTAGTGAAAGAAGAACGGCACCTGGTCGTACGTGTAACAGCCGGTGGCGGCGATGATGTTCAAATCCGGTACCTGCTCGGCGATCCGTTGGATCCGCGGGATGTAGCGGCCAAGTCCGACCACCGTGGGGTCGGCGATGCTTCGAACCCCTTGCGCGGCGAGCGCCTTGAGCTTCTCGACGGCGTCGGCAACACGGTCGTCTTCGCTACCCCACTCCTGCGGGGTAGTTCTGCTGCACATCGGAGTCGAGGACGAAGACGTGCTCGTGCATGTAGGTCTTCCCGAGTTCGGCGGTGTCCACGGGGCCCCGGACGGTTTCAACGGTTGCCACTGCCGCTGCTCCTTTGATCGTCTGCTCGGTGCATCTTTGTCGCTTCGGGAAGTCGTGGCTCGTTTCACAACCCCGTTTGCAAGGACCGGACAGACGGTTAGAGGTAGCTCGGCATTCCCACGTTCTGGTCGAATCCGGAGCCGCTCCGGAGAATCGACCAGGGCCGCCACACCCAGAGGATGACGGCAAGACCGATCAGCCCCACCGCCAACAGAACCCCTCCCAAGACGTCGAGGTTGGCCCCTCCCGGGCCCGAAACGAGGAACGAATCGTGAGGGGTGACGAGAATGCCAGGAACCGGACGGCTGATGTGGCGCGTCAACGGGGCCGCGACCACCTGTTGCCCGACGCGCGAGCCGGCCAGTAGCACGAGCCCCGCGGCGGCGACCACCGCGCCGACGAGGGCACCGAGTCCGAGCACCAGTGTGCGAATACGGATCGTCCTAACCTCTTCCGGAGTGACACCGTCGGCTTGCGCCTCGGTCAGATCAGCCTCAAGGTCAGTCGCCATCTCGTTCGCCTCCGCATCGGGCACACCGAGCCGGGCCCACTCCTTCCGGCATTCGTCGACGAATCGGCTCATGATGCGACCTCCGCTGCTGCAAGTCCGAGGACGGCGTCGACGGCGTCGCGTGTGGCCTGCCACTCGCCGATTCCGGAACTGAGTGCCCGCTGCCCCTGGCGGGAAAGCTTGTAGTACTTACGCGGCGGTCCGCCGTTGCTCGCGGCGCGGTGGGTGTCCACGAGGCCGTCCCGCTCCAGCCGGCCGAGCAGCGGATAGATCGAGCCCTCTCCGACGATGGAGAGGCCGCGCTCGCCCAGTCGCTTGGTCATTTCATATCCGTAGGCGGGACCGTCGCCCATCACCGCCAACAGGCACAAGTCGAGTACCCCACGAAGCAACTGGGTCCTGCGACCCCCACCCACTGGCATGCGGTACATGGTAGTCGGTACTAGCTTGCATCGCAAGAGAGCGGGCCTCTCCGGCGCCTACACGCTGTAGACGGCACGGGCGCGGAAGCGCAGCGGCCTCTCGGTCAGCTCCTCCATGTAATGGGCGGTCCACCCCGCCACACGGGCAACGGCGAAGAGCGTGCGGCCCGTGTCGGGCGGCATGCCCGTTCCCCAGCTCAATGCGGCCAGGGCCAGGTCGCAGTTGGCGAGGGGGACGTCGTGTGCCGCGGCCAGGGAGATTACGTCGCGCACGATCGCTCGTCGCTCCGCGCCGAGCAACGGCTCCGCCCGAGCCATCAGCGCTGTGAAGCGGGCGTCGCCGTTCTTGTAGACGGCGTGGCCGAACCCGGGCAGGCGTCCTTGCTCGCGCAGGACATCGTTGAGCGCCCGCGCCACGCCGTCGCGCTCGGCGACGACCAGCAGCTCGTAGGCGGCCTGGCTGGCCCCTCCATGCAGCGGGCCGGCCAGCGTGGACAGACCCGCCAGCAGTGCGTCGTACGGATCGGACCGTACCGATGCCGCCACCCGCACGGCCACGGTGGAGGTTGCGAGCTCGTGGTCCGCCAGGAGGACGAGGGCGGCGTTCACCGCGGTGACCATGTCCGCGTCCGACTCGGGCGCGAGGCGGGCGGCGAGCCGCGCCGCGATCGGGACACCGCCGTCGGCAGCGGGATCTCCACGCGGGGGCGTCCCGACGACTGCGGCCAGCGCGGCGGCGGAACGGCGGGCGGCGCGCGTGACCGCAGCGGGCCGCAGGTCAGCGCGCAGGGGGTCGGTGGCACCGCACAGCACGAGGGCCCACCGCATGCGATCGAGGGTGTGCTCCAGCGGGCACGGGCCGAGGTCCGGCGGCGACCAGTCGCCCGCCTCGTCGGACCGCCAGAGGAATTCGGCGACGTCCTCGAAGCGCATGGAGGTGGCGAGTTCGGTGGCGGCCCGGCCGCGGTAGAGCGGGCCCGCCTCCTGGCTCAGTTGCGTCACCCCTGTCGTGATCGTGGCCAGCCGGGTGGCGGTCTGCCGTCCGCCCCGACTGCGACCGGCGAGCGCCTCGATCTCGGCCAGGTCGAAGAGGCTCCCCCGCCCGGCCGGGCCGCGGTGCGATTCGAGCAAGCCGCGGCTCACGTAGGCGTAGAGCGTCGGCACCTTGACACCGAGCCGGCGAGCGGCTTCCTCGGTGGTCAGCATCCTCTCGCTGGCGCCGGCCATCGGCTCGATCCTATATTGACTTGATCAACGTTTACAAACCCAGGTGAGGGCGGCATAGTGGGATCATGGAAACCCTCGTCCGCGACCTCATGACCTCCCCCGCGGTGACCTGCACGGCCGACGACTCGCTCACCGCCGCCGCCTCGACGATGCAGGGGGCCGAGACGGGCTCCGTCGTCGTCACCGATGACGGCAAGGTGGTCGGCATCCTCACCGAGCGCGACCTGCTCCGGGCCGCCGCCGGGGCGGGCGACCTCGATCGTGAGCGGGTACGACTCTTCATGACGGCCAACCCCGATGTCCTCGGACCTGACGAGCGAGTCGACGCCGCCTGGGCGAGCCTCACCTCGCACCACTACCGCCACCTGCCCGTCGTGGAGGACGGGCGCTGCGTCGGCGTGGTGTCGCTGCGCGACCTGATGGGCGTCGCTCGCATCCGGCCGGCGGGCGAAACGAGCATGGACGTGCCCGCCGGTCTGGAAGGTGTGGTGGTGGCCGAGACCACCGTGGGCGACGTGCGCGGGCAGGAGGGCTTCTTCCACTACCGCCAGTACTCGGCGGTCGAACTGGCCGAGACGCGCTCGCTCGAGGACGTCTGGCACCTGCTGTTCCGGGGCGAGCTGCCCGATGCCGCGGCGTCGGCCGCGTTCGGTGAGCTGGTGCGGCACCGGCGCACGCTGCCGGCCGGCTTGCACACGCTGCTGCCCGCGCTGTCCAGCGGGGTGCGCCGCTCGAGATCCTGCGCACGGCGGTATCGCTGCTGGGGGCGGAACTGGGTTGGCGCCCGACCCACGACATCGACGCCAACGAGCTCTACGAGCAGGCGCTCGGGTTGTGCGCCGTGGTGCCGACCATCCTCGCCGCGGCGCACCGGCTGGGGAACGGCAAGGAGCCGCTCGAGCCCCGAGGCAACCTCGGCACGGCGGCCAACTACCTCTACATGCTGACCGGAGCGGTGCCGGACGAGGAGCACGCCCGGGCCATTGAGCAGTACATGATCCTGACGATCGACCACGGCTTCAACGCCTCGACGTTCACGGCGCGCGTCGTCACTTCGACCGGGGCGGACCTCGGGTCCGCCATCGTGGCGGCCATCGGCGCGCTGTCGGGGCCGCTGCACGGCGGGGCGCCCGAGCCGCGCCCTCGACATGCTCGACGCCATCGGCACGCCTGACCGCGCCGAGGCCTACGTGCGCCGTGCCGTGGAGAGCGGCGGACGGATCATGGGCTTCGGGCACCGCGTCTACAAGACCGAGGACCCGCGCTCGCTCCTGCTGCGCTCGGTGAGCCAGGGGCTGGGTGGGCCCTTGGTCGAGCTCTCCCAGGCGGTCGAGGCCACGGTCGTGGACGTGCTGGCAGAACTCAAGCCAGGACGCCAGCTCTACGCGAACGTCGAGTTCTACGCCGGCGTGGTCATGCACACTTGCGGGATCCCCCGCGACATGTTCACCCCGACCTTCGCGGCGGGACGGACCATCGGCTGGTGCACCCACGTCATGGAGCAGGCCGCGCACAACCGGCTGATCCGGCCCGCGGCACGCTACGTCGGGCCGCGGCCCCCGGTGCCGGTGCCGACGACGGCCGCGTGACGTGCGGCGGCGGTGCTAGTCGTCGTACAGCAGGACGCCGCGGATGTTCTTCCCGTCGCGCATGTCCTGGTAGCCCTGGTTGATGTCGCCCAGCTTGTACGTGCTGGTGATCATGGAGTCGAGGTCGAGCTGGCCGTCGCGGTAGAGCTTGAGCAGCTTGGGGATGTCGGAGTGGATGTTCGCCGAGCCGAAGATGCTCCCGACCACCTGCTTCTCCATGATGGTGAGCTGCATGAGGTTCATCGTGACGTCCATCTCTGTCATGGGGTGGATGTTGGTGACGACGACCCGACCGCGCTTCGCCGTCAAGCGCAGGACGCTCTCCATCATGGCCCCCGACCCCACGCCCATGGCGCAGATCACCTTGTCGCACATGCGTCCCCACGTCTCCTGCTCTATCAACGCGAACGCCTCGTCGACCGTGGGGGCCACGTGCGTGGCGCCGAAGGAAGGGGCCAGCTCGCGCTTGAGCGGAACGGGGTCGATGGCGAAGATCATCTCGGCGCCGGCGAGGCGCGCGCCCTGCACCGCTGACGCGCCGATGCCCCCGATGCCGATCACTGCCACGTAATCGCCCGGACGGACGCCGGCCGCGTACACGGACGAGCCCCAGCCGGTCGTCACACCGCAGCCGACCAGGCACGCCTTGTCGAGGGGATAGTCGGGCAAGATCTTCACGCACGACGCCTGGTTCACCACCGTGTGCTTGGCGAACGTCCCGAGGCAGACCATGGTGGGGATGTCGTGCCCCTGTGCATGGTGGCGCACGGTGCCGTCCATCTGGCGGCCGGTCATGAGCACTCCGCCGACGTCGCACAGGTTCGAGTGCCCGGTGGCGCACGAGGGGCACTTGCCGCAGGCGGGCACGAAGCCGAGCACGACGTGGTCACCCACAGCCAGGTCACGCACGCCGGGACCGACGTCCTCGACCACGCCGGCGCCCTCGTGGCCGCCGATCATGGGCAGGGGCACCGGCATGTCGCCGGTGACGAGGTGCTCGTCGGAATGGCACATGCCCGACGCGGCGAGCTTGACGAGCACCTCTCCTTCCTTCGGCGGGTCAAGCGCAATCGGCTCGACGCTCCAGGCGGCGTGGCGCTCCCACAACACGGCGGCTTCGGTTTCCACTGTCCCTCCCCGGGGTCGTGCGACGTGGGTTCACGCTAATGGCGCCGAACCGGCGGCGCCGAGTCGCAGCAGCCGGAGTCAGCCAGGATCGCCGACCCAGCGGCTGAGGAGCCAGGCGGGGTAGAGGACCCACCAGGCGACCGACATACCCGCGCCCACGGGGACAGCGGCCACCGCGAGGAGGGCGAGGTGGACCGACGCCGGGAGGCGGTTCAAGAGGCCGGCGGGGCGGTCCGAGCGCACCATCGCCTGTGCCTCCTCGAGGTCCATCGCGAGCAGGTCGTCGGGGCCGTACGGATAGAGATTGCGCTCTCCCCGGCCCCGGCGGAACGCGCGCACCACGCGGCGCCGACAGACGAACAGGCCCGCCAGCAAGCCGGCCAGGTCAAGCACCCAGGCCGCCGAGTACCGTCCGCAGCCCCCGCTTGCCAGCTCCCATGCGCTGATCTCGAGCTCACCCTCCCGGTCCGTCCTATAGCCCGAGACGAGGTGGTTCAGGTCGTGAATGCGGACGGCGCGCTTGCGGGCGCGCGTGTTGGGGATGGGGTACGGCAAGAGACCCACGTCGACGACGGCGAATCGTTGCGTGTTCCCTGCGTCGGGCGGGAGTCCGCTCGCACGGAGATGCTCCTCGAGCACCGTCGCCATCGTCCGCCTGTCGCCGATCACACCCACGGCTCCACGCTGGCCGCGCGGCCCGACGCGCGCAAATCCCCACGCGACGACGCGAGCCCACACAAACCCTTCATGACGCTGGCACTCTCGTGAGGTAGGCACTCGGGTGACGGGACCGAACACAGGTCTCCGCCTACGATTCGGGCCAAACTGGGATAGGAGAAGTCGTGAGAGACAAACGAGGTCACCACGCGCCGGGATGGGCCCACACGGTGGGCGCCTTGGCGGCGGCAGGATGCATGGCCGCCGCGGCCGGTGTCGGGCAAGCCGGGGCGGCCGCGCCGTCAGGCGACGGGTCGATCTACGCCGCCGTCGCCACGTTCAGTCGCCCGCCCGCGGCGGGACACATCATTGAGCCTTTGTCTGCAGTCCCGACCGGCCTCGCCGCGCACGATTACGTCGAGCAGGAGTACTTCGCCTCGGGCACGGCGCACGCCTTCCAGTCGACGTCTGCGCCCAACGACGGAAGGTGGACGATTCAGCCGACCACGGCCGCCGCGTACACGACACGGATCCTGGTGCGCCGGCCCGCCGATCCCGCGCAATTCAGCGGCACGGTCGTCGTGGAGTGGATGAACGTGACGGCGGGCGAGTCCGCCCCAGATTGGATGTATCTCAACCCCGCGTTGATGGAAGCGGGCGACGCCTGGGTCGGCGTGTCCGTGCAGGCGCTCGGGGTAGAGGGCGGGCAGTCGCTGCTCGGCGGGTCGATCGGCGGCGCCGGGCTCCGGGCTCGTCCAACAGGAGCCGCAGCGTTACGGATCGCTTCATCATCCAGGCGACACCTACGCGCTGGACATCTTCGACCAGGTCGGCCTGGCCCTGCACTCGGACCACACCGGCGTGCTCGGCCCTCTCCGTCCGCGTCACGTGGTGGCCGTTGGCGAGTCGCAGTCCGCGTTCTACCTGACGACCTTCGCCGATGCGCTGGAGCCGGTCACCCACGCCTTCGACGGGATCTTCATCCACAGCCGGGGCGGCGGCGGCGTGCCGCTCAACGGCGGCTCGGTCAGCGCAGGCTTCGGCCAAGCGGGACTGCGGATCCGGACCGACCAACGCGAACCCGTCTTCATGTTCGAGACGCAGACCGACCTCATTGAGCTCGGCTACGCCTCGGCGCAGCAGCCGAACACCGGGCGCATACGGACCTGGGAAGTGGCGGGCACCTCGCATGCCGACTCGTACCTGCTGGGACCGGCATCGAGCATCCTCAACTGCACGACGCCGGTGAATTCCGGCCCGCAGCACGTCGTGGCGCAGGCGGCCTTCACCGACTTCGTCCGCTGGGTCGCGAGCGGAACGCCGCCGCCCTCGCCCCCACCGTTCCGACTGAAGAGCGAGGATCCGGCGGCTCTGGCGCTCGACGCGCACGGCAACGTGATCGGCGGGGTGCGCACCCCGGCCGTCGACGTGCCCGTCTCGACGTTGAGCGGCGCCGCTCCAGCGGGGGCGAGCGTCATCTGCGGCTTGTTCGGGCAGACGCTGGCCTTCTCGCCTCAGACGCTGATGAGCCTCTACGGCACGAAGTCCAAGTACCTGTCCGAGTACAAGGCGGCCCTCGACCGTGCCATCGCCGGGGGCTACGTGCTTCCGTCGGAGCGGACCTCGTTGCTGGCACAGGCACAGGCGGTGCAGATCCCGGCCGCATGAGGAAGGCTTCCGGCCAACGAGTTCGTGTCGAGGAGGTGCGCCGTGGAGTTCGTCTCGAGGAAGCCGTCGATCAGAGGGCCGGCGGAATGGTTCACCGGTGACGTACACATCGATCCCATCGCCAACGGAGTGGATCCCTCACGCATTCAGGTGAACGCCGTCCACTTCACGCCGGGTGCCCGGACCGCATGGCACGCGCACGGGCTCGGACAAACGCTGTGGGTCACGGAAGGGGTCGGGCGCATCCAGAGCCGGGGCGAGGAGGTGCACGAGATACGGTCCGGCGACATCGTCTACACCCCCGCCGGGGAGGAGCACTGGCACGGCGCGTCGCCCGACCGTTTCATGACGCACATCTCCATGACTGAGAACGCCCCCGAGCGGCCGGACCGCTGGGGCGACCACGTCAGCGACGGCGACTACGGCGGGGGCTCGGCGTAGGGCTGGCATGGAGCGCTGAACAGGCGACCGGTGGCGGATCGACGAGGGAGGCACTACGCCAGGCGGCGCGCCCGATCGGCCGGGAGGACAGCAGGAGCCGGGTCGTGCAGCAGCACCGCCAGCAGTTCGACCCCGTCGACCACCCGTGGGCCGGGCCGGGAGAAGTGCGCGTTGGCGTCGACGGCATAGACGGACCCGAGGGCGCGGGCTTCGGGCCGACCAAGAAGGGACTCCGCCTGCGCCACCGCGCCGTCCAGGTCGAACCCGCAAGGCGCGAAGACGGTGATGTCCACCTGCTCGGCGGCGATCTCCTCCCAGGCGAGCCGGCGCGACCGCTCGCCCGGAGCGGCGAGCACCGGGTCGCCGCCGGCCGCGACGACCATGTCGGGAACCCAGTGGCCCGCGTTGAACGGAGGGTCCGGCCATTCGAGGACCAGCACCCGCGGCCGCGTCCTTGCGGCGACGCGAGAGCGCACGGCACGGAGGCGGCGGCGCAGATCGGCCATCAGCGCCGACGCCCGTGTGCCGGTGCCGGTGACCGACCCGACGGCGCCGATGCCCTCGATCACGTCGTCGAGCCGGCTTGGATCGAGGGACACCACTGCTGCGTGACACCCGATCACGTCGAGCGCGTCCTCGACCGCGCCGGACGGGACAGCGCACACTTGACACAGGTCCTGCGCCAGGATCAGGTCGGGCCCGATGGCGCGGAGCCGGTCGGCATCGAGCGTGTAGATGGACGAGCCGGTTGCCACCAGCGCGCCGACCTGAGCGTCGATCTGCTGTGCGCTGAGCGAGCCACCGGTCGGCAACGCCGTGCCCGAGACGACGGGGACCGTCCGGGCGGCCTCGGGGTAGTCGCACTCGAAGCTCACCCCGCAGAGCTGCTCGCCCAGCCCCAACGCGTAGACGATTTCGGTCGCCGAAGGGAGCAGCGACACGATCTTCATCGCCCGATCATGGCTCCTCGGGTGGGCGCCGCCCGCGCCGGGTGGTCGTCCGGTCCAGGGTGGGCGGATTGCCGACGCGTGGTAGCGTGCCGAGGCCGCCCCCAGCAAGGCGGTGAACACTGCCCGCGAGGGGAAGCCGGTGAGAGCCCGGCGCTGGTCCGCAACCGTGAGTGGGTTCGCCCGCAAGGGCGACGCCACGAAGCCGGGGTACCTCGACGGTCAGGTGAGTTCCCATCCGTCGAGACACGAGGACAGGGGCTCGGTGACCCCGCACGGCGTGGGTGCTTCCGGGCTCAGGTCCGGGAAGCGAGAACCATGCACACCATCCGCCGGCTCTGCACCGGAGCCACCGTCGTCGCGGCGTCGTGCCTCACCGCACTGGCCATCCCCCCGAGTGGCCCCGCTGGTGCGGCGTCGCCCGGGTCAGGAACGTTGCCCCGGGTCACGGTGGCCAAGGCCGCAGCCCAGTGGCTGGCCGGGAAGATGACCAGCCAGGGCTACATCCCGAACGCGTCGCCGCCCCCCGCGGCCGACTTGTCCTCGACGGTCAACGCGATCCTCGCTCTGGCCGCGGCCAACCTGGATCTTCCCCTGGCGCGCACCGGACTGGGATACATGGAGCAGAACGTCGCCGCCTACGTGACCGTCAGCGAGGGCGGCGACGGCCCCGGCAAACTTGCGCTGCTGATCCTCGCCGCCCGCGCGCTGGGGGTCGACCCGACCGACTTCGGCGGCACCAACCTGGTGACCCGGCTGCAGGCCACTGAGCAGACGAGCGGCCCCAACGCCGGGCGCTTCGGGACCGAGGCCCAGGACGCCGCCTCCGACGCGGGACCCTACGACCAGGGCCTGGCGCTGCAGGCACTGAGCGCCGCCGGGGTGAAGGCGGACGGTCCTGCTCTCGGGTGGTTGGAGAACCAGCAGTGCCCGAACGGCGGGTGGGTCTTCAACACCCAACCGGACCCCGCCAACCCCTGCAACGGCGATCCGGGTCAGTTCCTGGGCCCGGACACGAACACGACCGCGCAAGCGGTGGAGGGGCTGGTGGCGCAGGGCGCACTGACCCCGGCCATGGCCTCGGGCGCGCGGGCGTTCCTCAAGGAGGGGCAAAACGCGGATGGCGGCTGGGCCTTCGACCCGGCGGCGCCGGACAACGTGCAGACGAGCGACCCCGACTCGACCGCGTTCGTGATCGAGGCCCTGCTGGCCCTGGGCCTCGCGCCCGACGGTGCGCAATTCGACGTCGGTGGCAACACGCCGACCGGCCTGATGCTGTCCTTCAAGATCGCTTCGGGGACTGACGCCGGGGCGTTCTCCTTCCCGGGTGGGGGGGCCACGCCGGGCAACGTCATCGCGACCTACCAAGTCGTTCCCGCCCTGATGGGTTTGAGCTTTCCCTTCGGGCCATCGGGCATGGCGTACTGGCTGGCCGGGTCCGACGGCGGCATCTTCAGCTTCGGCGGCGCCGCCTTCCACGGCTCCATGGGCGGGACACCGCTGAACAAGCCTGTCGTCGGGATCGCGCCGGCGCTCAACGGCGGCGGGTACTGGGAGGTGGCGTCGGACGGCGGCATCTTCAACTTCGGGACGGCCGCGTTCTACGGCTCCATGGGCGGCAAGACGCTCAACCAGCCCGTCGTCGGCCTGGCCGCGGGTCCGGAGGGCGCCGGCTATTGGGAGGTGGCCGCGGACGGGGGGATCTTCAACTTCGGCGACGCCGGCTTCCACGGCTCTATGGGCGGCCAGCCCCTCAACAAGCCCGTCGTGGGGATCGCCCCGACACCGGACGGCGCCGGGTACTGGGAAGTCGCCTCCGACGGCGGGATCTTCAGCTTTGGCGACGCGCAGTTCTACGGCTCCATGGGCGGCAAAGCCCTCAACAAACCGATCGTGGGGATCGCGCCGACACCGGACGGCGGTGGGTACTGGGAAGTCGCCTCCGACGGCGGGATCTTCAGCTTCGGGGACGCCACGTTCTACGGTTCGACGGGCGCGTTGCGGCTGAACGAGCCGATCGTGGGCATGGCGGCGCCCCCCGATGGTGGCGGGTACTGGCTGGTGGCCGCGGATGGGGGTCTCTTCAACTACGGCGACGCGGCCTTCTCGGGGTCCGCCACCCCCTACGGCACGCGCGACATCGTGGGCGCGGCCGCCAGTGCGACCTGAGCCGTGACGCCCCGCTCGCGCGCCGGCCTGCTCCTGGGCGGGACCCTGTTGGTGGGTGTCCTCGCCCTCGGGCCGGCCGGCGACAGTGGGGCGGCGGGCGGCGGGGTGTGCGAGGGGATCGTCGTCGACGACGGGCCGAACACTGGCCAGCAGAGTTGGTCATCCGTGGCCGTGCAGACGGCCAACGTCGCGCCCGGATCGAGCGACCTCGATGCCCTCTCCGCGGCCGGCGACACGCCCACCCAGAACGGCTCCGGGCTGGTGTGCGCCATCAACGACTACCCGCCCGACGGCCTCCAGAACTGCCTGGCCACCTCCGGCGCTGGCTACGACTACTGGTCCTATTGGCAAGGTGACCCCTCCACCAACACCTGGGCCTACGCGCAGATCGGTCCCGCCTCCCACACGGTCGACAGCGGACAAACCTACGTGGAGGGCTGGCGGTACCAGTCCCCCGGCCCGGACAACCCCGACCGCGCCGAAGCCGTCGGTGACGCCGGCAGCGGCCTTTGCACAGGCCTGCCCGGGTGTGACGCCGGCGCCGGTGCCCTCGTCGGGGGGAGCCTCGGGCGGAGGCGGAGGTGGGACCGGGTCTGGTGAAGCGGGAGGCGGGCCATCCCCTCCTCCCGCGCCGACTACCAGCACGACCGGTCCGGTCAGCAGCGGGAGCCAGCCCGCGACGCGCCCGACGGGCGCTGGGGGCGGCGCCTCCGGAACCACCACCACGACGCACACCAGATCACCGGGCGCCAGCGTGCCGGTCACCGCGCCCGCCCTGGCAACGACCACCACGGAAGGCACGCGGACGGCGCCGAGATCCGCGACCGCGAAGGCCGCCTTGGCGGCCGCTGACCACGGCTCCCCCGGAGGCGGTGACCCCGTCCTCCCGATTGTCCTTGTCGGTCTGATCATCGCGGCCCTGGCGGGGCTGACCTGGTGGCGCTGGCGCAGGAGGCCGATCGAGGAATGACGCCATGAGCCGTCGCCGGCCCCGCCCGCTGCACCCGCTGGCCTGGTGGGTGTGGGCCGCATGTCTGGCCGCGGTCGCCATGCAATCGTCGAGAAACCCGAACCCCTTCCTCCTGTTGCTGGTCGCCGGCGTCGCCTGCTTCGTGGTGGTCAGCTGCCGGGGCAACGCGCCATGGGCGCGCTCACTCGGGTTCTTCCTCCGTCTGGGCGCGGTCGTCATCGTGATCCGGGTGGCGATAGAGATCCTGTTCGGACAACGGGGTGTCCCCGGACACGTCCTCTTCACCCTCCCCCGGGCGCCGCTGCCGTCGTGGGCGGCGGCGGTGAGCATCGGCGGCGGCGTCACGCTCGAGTCGATCCTCACGGCTTTCGTCCTGGGGCTCCAGATCGCCGTGCTCCTGGTGTGCTTCGGCGCGGCGAACTCGCTCGCCAGCCCCTACCGGCTGCTGCGCTGCCTGCCCGCCGTCCTCTACGAGGCCGGGGTGGCCCTGACGGTCGCGCTGTCGTTCACCCCCGAGCTGATGGAGTCGATCGCGGCGGTCCGCCAGGCCCGGCGGTTGCGCGGCATCCCGACGACCGGCCTGCGCGGGATGCGCGGGGTGGCCGTCCCCGTCCTGGAGGGCGCGCTGGACCGCTCGCTCCAGTTGGCGACGTCCATGGACGCCCGGGGCTACGGGCGGCGAAACGCCGGGGCGAGCACGGTCCGTCGACTGGCCACGGCCGTCACGGTGCTCGGTCTCCTGCTTGCCGCCGTCGGCGTCTACGGCGTCATCGACGCCGGGTCCCTGTTCGGGTTGGGGCTGCCGATCGTCGCCGTCGCGGTCGTCCTCTGCACCATCGGCCTCGCGGTGAGCGGGCGCCGCAGCCCGCGCACCCGTTACCGGCCCGACCCATGGCGATGGCCGGAGTGGTGCGTCGTCGCCTCGGGGGTGGTCGCACTCGGCACCATGGCCCTCGCCCGCGGCCTCGACGTGGCGGGGCTGGTGGTGTCCTTCTTCCCGCTCGCCGTTCCGGCACTCCCCCTCCTGCCCGTCGTCGGCATCCTCGTGGCCGCCGCCCCCGTGCTGGTGGTGCCCACGCCGCGACCGGCGGGTGCACCGGTGCGCCACCGGGTCGAGGCGATGGCGGCGTGATCCGGTTCGAAGGCGTCTCGTTCACCTACACCGGCGCGGAGCGGCCGACGCTGCGTGACGTCACGCTCGAGATCCCCGAGGGCGAGCTCTGCGTCGTGGTCGGGGAGACGGGGAGTGGGAAATCGACGTTCTTGCGCGCCGTGAACGGACTCGTCCCGCATTTCACCGGCGGCCGCTTCGCGGGCACGGTCAGGATCGAAGGCCGCTCCACGCGCGAGCACCGCCCGCGCGACCTGGCCGACGTGGTGGGCTACGTCGGCCAGAACCCCGTCGCCACCTTCGTCACCGAGCGGGTGGAGGACGAACTCGTCTACACCATGGAGAACCTCGGCGTGCCTCCCGACGCCATGCGGCGGCGGGTCGAAGACACCGTGGACCTGCTCGGCCTTCAGGAACTCCGCGACCGCTCGCTGCGTGCGCTCTCCGGCGGCCAACAGCAGCGGGTGGCAATCGGGTCTGTGCTCACCGCGTCGCCCGCGCGTGCTGGTCCTCGACGAACCCACGTCCGCCCTCGATCCGGCCGCAGCGGAGGAAGTCCTCAACGCGCTGGCGCGTCTGGTGCAGGACCTCGGCCTGACGGTGTGCATGGCCGAGCACCGGCTCGAGCGGGTCTTGCCCTTCGCCGACCGGGTGGTCCTGGTCCCCGGGGGCGGCGCCCCGTTCGTCGTCGGGCCGCCGGAGGAGGTGATACGCAACGCGCCCGTCGCGCCGCCGATCGTGGAGCTCGGCCGCCTGGCGGGCTGGGAGCCCCTGCCGCTCACCGTCCGCGACGCACGTCGGCAGGCTGTGCCCTTGCGGCAGCGGATCGGGTCGCCGGGTCCATACGCTGCGAACGGTGCGCCGGGGTACGCCGTCGCCAGCACCCACAAGCTGGGCGCGGCCTACGGCCCCGTGACCGCGCTGGTCTCCGTCGACCTGGAGCTCCGGTCCGGTGAGGTCACCGTCCTGATGGGCCGCAACGGGTCCGGCAAGTCGACGCTGCTCACCACGCTCGCCGGCGGGCGTGCGCCGGCACACGGGTCGGTGCGCGTGGACGGCCGCGACCCAACCCGCATGGACTCCGCCGAGTTGGTGCGGCGGGTGGGGCTCGTGCCCCAGGACCCGGGCCTGCTGCTCTACGGCGAGTCGGTCCTCCATGAGTGTCGCAGCGCCGACCGCGCCGCGGGCCTGGCGGACGGGACCGCCGCGGCCACGCTGGAGCGGATCCTGCCGGGACTCCCGACCGACCCTCACCCGCGCGACCTGTCGGAGGGCCAGCGGCTGGCCTTGGCGCTGGCCATTGTGCTCGCTCCGGCGCCGGAGCTTCTCCTGCTCGACGAGCCCACCCGGGGCCTCGACTATTCCAGCAAGGACCGTCTCGTCGCGCTGCTGCGCCGGCTGGCCGGCGACGGGCATGCGGTCGTGCTGGCCACCCACGACGTGGAGTTGGCGGCCCGGGTGGCCGATCGCGCCGTGGTGATGGCCGACGGCGAGATCATCACCGACGGCCCCGCCCACACGGTGGTCTGCCACTCGCCCGTCTTCGCTCCCCAGGTGGCCAAGATCCTGGCGCCCGGTGAGTGGCTCACGCTCGACGAGGTACGGACCGCGTTGGCGGCCGCCCCGGCGTGATGGTGTCCCACCGGGTGGTCCCGGCCATCAGGCTCCGGCGTCGCTCGTCGCTGCTCCTGGCGATCGCGACGACGTTCGGGGTCGTCGCGTTCGGCTGGCCCCTCCTGATCCACCAGTCCGCGGGGGCCAACTCCGCCCACAGCAGCGACGCTCCGTGGATCTTCGTCGCGCTCGTTCCTCTCCTCTTGGGCATCGTGATGGCCGAGCTCTCCGAGGGGGCCATCGACGCCAAGGCCGTGGCGCTCCTCGGTATTCTGGCCGCGGGCTTCGCCGCCCTCCGGGTGCCGAGTCCGGGGATCAGCGGCTTCGAGCCCGAATGGTTCCTGCTCTTTCTCTCCGCTCGCGTGTTCGGGCGGGGCTTCGGCTTCGTGCTCGGTGCGGTCGCCTTCTTCGCCTCCGCCCTGGCCACCGGAGGAGTGGGGCCGTGGTTGCCCTTCCAGATGCTGGCGGCGGCGTGGGTCGGCTTCGGGGCGGGGTGTCTGCCGCCCCTCCGCGGCCTGGCCGAGCGGGTGATGCTGGCCTGCTACGGCGTGATGGCGGCGCTCGCCTACGGCCTGCTCACGAACTTCTGGTTCTGGCCGTTCGGGGCCGGTACGACGACCCGATATTCGTTCGCCCCGGGCGACGGAGTGTTGGTCAACCTGCACCGTTTCGCGCTCTTCGACCTGACGACGTCCATGGGCTTCGACCTGACCCGGGCCGCCACGACGGCGGTCCTGATCCTGGTGCTCGGCCGTCCGGTGCTGGCCGCCCTGCGCCGCACCTCGCGGCGCGCCGTGTTCGAACCGGTGGTGGAGTTCTCCGAACGAGTCGACGAGGCGGTGCCTACGGGTCCCGGTCGGACGCGCAGTCCGCACACCAGCCCATGATCGCGGCATGCCGTGGGTCGATCTGGAAGCCGAACGACTTCTGAGCCGACTGACCGAGGCCGCGGAACATTCTCTCGGGCACATCGACGCGACGCCCGCAACTCTGACAGACGAAATGGGCGTGCGAACGCCAGGCAAGTTGGTACGTCACCGGCCCGTGCCCGAGGTGGGCGTGCACGACGACACCCAGGCGCTCGAGCTCCTCGAGGTTCCGGTACACGGTCGAGAGATGCACATCGGGGGCGCGTGCCTTGACCGCAGCCGCCAGCTCCTCGGCGCTGTGATGACCGCCACCGTCGAAGAGGACTTCGAGGAGCGTCCGCCGGGACGTCGTCGCACGTCCGCCGGTCGCCCGGATGAGCTCCAGGACGGCGTCCACCGAAGAGAGGTCGGCCTCGCCGGGGGCTGTCGCTCCGTGCACCACGCCCACGGTCAGAGGCTAGAGGTTTTTCATGGTCCTAGTTGCTAAGAGGACCTACTTGCAAATGCCTTGCATTTAGTTACAATGCACTCCATGGCTGTCGCGGCGGGACGGGCGGCGCCGGGCAGGCCGGCCGGCCTCCGCCTGGGGCTGACCCGGGGGGAATGGGCCCGGGTCGGCGGCATGGCGCTGACCGTGGCGGTTCTCTTTGCGGCGGGGTTCGGGCTTCTCTTCGCGGCGGTGCCGCACCACTACCGGCTGTCGAAGACTGAGGTCTTCGGTATCGGGACCGGCGTTCTGGCGCTCACCTTGGGTATGCGCCACGCCTTCGACGCAGACCACATCGCCGCCATCGACAACACGACCCGGAAGCTGATGGCGGACGGCAAGCGGCCCCTGAGCGCCGGGTTCTTCTTCTCGCTCGGCCACTCGACGGTCGTCTTCCTGCTGGCGGTGCTGCTCAACTTCGGCATCCGCGCCCTCAATGCACAGGTGCGCAACGGCAGCTCGGGCTTGCACGACGCGACCGGCATCATCGGAACGAGCGTCTCGGGAACGTTCCTCTACGTCATCGCCGCCCTCAACCTGGTCGTCCTCCTCTCCATCGTGCGGGCCTTCCGGAACCTCCGGACCGGATGCTTCGACGAGGACGAGTTGGAACGCCAGCTCGACCAGCGCGGCCTCATGAATCGCTTCTTCGGTCCCCTGGCGCGCCGAGTTGACGCCCCGTGGAAGCTGTACCCGGTCGGTGTCCTGTTCGGACTGGGGTTCGACACGGCGAGCGAGGTAGCGCTGCTGGTCCTGTCGGGTACGGCGGTGGCCGGCGGGCTTCCCTTCTGGGCTGTTCTCTGCCTGCCCTTCCTGTTTGCGGCGGGGATGTGCCTCTTCGACACGATGGACGGCTGCTTCATGAACTTCGCCTACGGTTGGTCCTTCTCGCGACCGATCCGCAAGATGTACTACAACCTCGTCATCACCGGACTGTCGGTCGCGGTCGCGTTCCTCATCGGCACCATCGAACTGCTCGGTCTGCTCGGCTCGGAGTTGGGACTCCAGGGGCCTGTGTGGGCCGCCCTGTCTGATTTCAACATCAACGCGGCGGGGTTCATCATCGTGGCTCTCTTCGTGGCGACGTGGGCTGCGGCGTGGTCGGTCTGGCATTTCGGGAAGATCGAGTCGAAATGGGCCAACGGGACCACCGAGGAGCCCGGACCTTCCGACCGTCTGGAATACGCACCGGCCACCGACTGAGGACCGCCGAAGGCCGAAGGGTGCGATCTCACGTGAGGAGATGTCCCCGGCCCGAATTCTCGAAGCCGGTCTGGATGTCTCGGATGTCCTCGGCCGTCAACAGCCGGTAGTCGAGGGCCCGTCCCGATCGCCACCACACCGGCGCTCCTTTCTGCCAACGGTCGGCTCGCAGCGCCGCGCGATTGAGCTTCCCCGTTGCGGTCACCGGGAGCGCATCGACCACGCGGACATAGGTAGGGGCCCACTTCGTACCCAGATCGGATTGCGACTCCAAAAAGCCTGCGAACCCCACAGGATCGAATGCGGTCCCGCGCCTGAGTTCGAGGGCGGCCATGACCTGGTCCCCCGTCCGTGGATCGGGCACGGCGAACACGACGCACGCCGCCACATCGGGGTGTCTTCCCAGGATCGTCTCCACGGGTGCGGCAGCAAAGTTCTCGCCGTCGACACGGAGCCAGTCGTCTCCGCGCCCGGCGAAGTAGAAGGTCCCCTGGTCGTCCCGGTAGCCCAGGTCACCGCTCCAGAACCAGCCGTTGCGGGTCCGGACGGCGTCGGCCTCGTCGTTGGCGTAATAGCCCTCAAACGATCCGGCGGAGTCCCGGCGGACGATCTCGCCGATTGCCTGCGGGGCGTTGAGAAGCTGGCGCCCCGGACCGAAGCGGGCCCGGGCGCACTCTTCTCCCGTTTCGGGCCGGACGACGGCGACGTCCACGCCCTCGGGGGCCCGCCCGAGAGCATCCTCCGGCATGCCCGGGAACGGATTGATCGACACCCCGCCTTCGCTCGAGGTGTAGCCCTCGACGACGTAGCAGCCGAAGCGACGCCGGAACTCCTTGCGGTCGCGGGCCGATGCCTCTGCCCCCACGCAAAAGACCAGCGCGTTGTCGGCGTCGTGTTCGGTGGGTGGTTGGGCGAGGATGTACGAGAGCGCCCTCCCGACGTAGTTGAACGAGGTGCAGCCGTGCTTCCGGACGTCGTCGAGGAAGGTCGAGGCGGAAAACTTCCGCTTGAGCACGACCCGCGCGCCGGCGCTCAAGCCGGGGAACAGGCTCCCGGCAAGAGCATTGAGGTGGAACATCGGCATGGCGCAGTACAAGACGTCCTGGTCCGTGTAGATCGCGGCGGCGCCGGCCATCATCCTCACGGTGCGGCCCTGCGACACCCGAACCGCCTTCGGTGCACCGGTCGAGCCGGAGGTGAAGACGAGGAGGAACAAGGTGTGTGCACCCGGACGCGTGTCTGGGGCGGCTGCGCCACGGCACTGCTCCACTTCGCCGGTCCAGGCGAGCGTGTCGACCAGGCGGACCGGCGCCCCGATACCGACACCGTCCAGGAGATGGACCTTCGACGTGTCGGTCAGCACGACGGCGCAATCCGTGTGGAGAAGGTCGCCTGCGAGCGCCTCGCCTCGGCGAGTGTCGTTGGCGCCGACGATGGTCGACCCCGTCAGCGCGGCGGCGCCGAGGAGGAACACATACTCCGGCAAGTTGTCGAGCAGCACCCCGATGTGCCCGCCCGCCAGGCCCAGGTCATGGAGAAGCACCGCCCAGCGCGAGGGATTCCTCGACCACTTCGGCCCAGGTCCACGTGCGATCCTCGAAGACCAGCCCGGCCCGGTCGTCGTCGACCCTGGCGGCGAGAAGATCAGCGATGGACTCGGCCACGGTCGCTGATGCTGCCACGGGAACATCGACTGGTGTGAGCAGGCTGGCGCATACCCTCAATCCGCGTTCGATCGCAACCGGCTCAGCGGGGCGACCTGTCTCTCCGTCGGACGCGTGCGATGCTCTTCGCTGATCGCAGTCGAGGGCCTCAGAAAAAGGCGCCATCGCCCGTTGATGTCGAATCCGCGTCAGGTCAGAAACAAGCACTTCCTCGTGCTTGTGCCATTGTTGGCGTTCCTCGTCGTTCTCATGCCCACGACGGCGGCGACCGCCCAGCGTGCCCACCCGACGGACGCACCGCGCGCCTCACCTGACCGGTCTACCGGCGCCTCCGGGACCGCTTGTCCGTGGGTGAGCGCTTCGCAAGAAGCGACCATGTCTCCACGAGCTCTGGCCGCTGAGGTGGTCGGCGGGATGACGCTGCAGCAAAAGATCTCCTTTGTCGTTCTGTCCGTCCGGGACGGAGTCGAGAACATCAATGCCGGCATCCCGGACCTGTGCATTCCGCCCCTCACCCTTTCCGATGGGCCGAACGGGATCGCCAACGGCGTCCGCGGATCCACTCAGCTCCCGGCCTCCATCGGTCTGGCGGCCAGCTTCAACCCCGCGGTGACGTACGCCGTCGGCCAAGTTCAAGGAGCGGAGGCTGCGGCAAAAGGGATCGACGTGGTGCAAGGGCCCGAGCTCAACCTGGCCCGGGTGCCCGTGAGTGGCCGGATCTTCGAGGGCTACGGGGAGGATCCCGACCTCACCGCAGCGATGGGACTGGCCGACGTGGAGGGCATTCAGTCTCAGGGGGTGATGGCCATGGCGAAGCACCTCACCGCGTACAACGAGGAAACGGACCGCTCGAGACTGAACCAGGACGTCACCCTCAGGGAACTGGAGGAGCTCTATGACGCACCCTTCGTGCCGGTCGTCCAGCAGGGCCACGTCGCGTCGCTGATGTGCTCGTACGGCGAGCTGAATGGAACCAACACCTGCTCCAACCCGTTCATCTACGCGATGCTCCGCTCCTGGGGGTTCACGGGCTTCGTCCGCTCCGACCGCGGCTCCATCGTCAGCGCTGCCACCGCGTTCTCAGCGGGTCTGAACCTCATCAAACCGAACAGCGTGACCCTGGTGACCCGGACTCTTCGTGCCGACGCGCGGTTGCTCGTCGACCTCGATGCCGCTGTCGTGCAGACACTCTCTGTGATGTTCGCGTACGGTCTGGTCGCCCATCCCAGGACCCCCGATGTCGACGCCGCGGCGAACAGCCCAGCACATGCACAGGTGTCGCTCTGGGCCGCCGAGCACACCATGGTGTTACTGAAGAACCGCCGGGGAACGCTGCCCCTTTCCGCCGGGAGGTCGCGGGTTGCCGTGATCGGCGACGACGCGGGACCGCAGGCCCTGGCTTCCGGGTCGGGGAGTTCCTGGGTGCGGCCCGAGTCCGTGTCCACCCCCCTCTCCGCGCTGCAGGCCGCGCTCGGCCCGAAGGCGAACATCGCGTACGTGCCCGCGGACGATCCCCGCCAACAGCTCCCGCCGATATCGAGCGCCGACCTTGTGCGTGGCGAGCCGCTGCCGCAGGAGATGGCAACCAAGAACTCCCCCCTTCACCACGGCCCGGAGGAAACGGTCGAGCCCGGAAAGCAGGACCTCGACATCGACCTCGCGCCGAACGTGACCCCCGGCGCCGCAACCGCCTCCGAACCCGGAAACGGGCTGGGCTGGTCAAGCTGGCATGCCGTACTGAAGGTCGCCCAGAGTGGCATCTACCAGTTCTCCGTTCAGCAGGTCGGTGACACCTGGCTCTACCTGAATGGGAGGGCAATACTCGCTAGCCGCGGACTGCACGGAGAGGCCCGCTGGTCGGTGACGACTTCCCTTGTCGCCGGGAAGCGCTATGGCCTCGCCGTCGACTGGTTCGCGGTGCGTGGCCAACACATCCCCGAGCTCGGGTTCGCCGACCAGTCACCCGAGATCGCCCACGCGGTGCAGGCTTCCCGGCGGGCCCAGGTCGCCATCGTTTTCGCCAGCAACACCGACAGTGAAGGGGTCGACCTGCCGAGCCTGATGCTCCCGGGCGACGCCAACCCCCTCATCTCCGCTGTCGCCGCCGCCAACCCGCACACGGTGGTCGTGCTCAACACCGGGGGCGCGGTGCTCATGCCCTGGCTCTCCCGCGTCGGTGCGGTCGTCGAGGCCTGGTATCCGGGTCAGGCGGACGGCACGGCCGTCACCGCGGTGCTCGACGGCAACGTCGACCCGTCCGGCCACCTGCCGATCACGTTCCCAGCCCCGCAGAACCCGAGTCCGGTCGGGTCGCCCCGGCAGTACCCCGGCGTCGACGGCACGGTGCACTACACCGAGGGCCTCGACATCGGGTACCGCTGGTACCAGGCCAAGCACGTCACCCCTCAGTTTCCCTTCGGGTACGGACTCAGCTACACCACCTTCACTGTTTCCCACGGTGCGGTGCGTGCGAGCGGCCATCAGGTCGTCGCGACGGTCCGCGTGCGCAATACCGGCACCCGAGCGGGGACGGCAGCGGTCCAGGCCTACCTGCAATACCCGGCCGCAGCCGACGAGCCGCCCCGCCAGCTGCGGGCGTTCGTCCCGGTCGACCTCCGGCCATCCCAGTCCCGCACCGTCCGTCTGGACCTGCCGGCCTCCGCGTTCGAGGCCTTCCTCCGCGGGCGCTTCCAGACGGTCGCGGGCCTGTATCGGATCGACATCGGCCAGTCCTCCGCCTCTCTGCCGATCCACCTGGAAACGCATGCACCTCCCGCGCCGTCCAGTCAGGACAATCTGGTAGAGAATCCACAGCTCAACCGGTGCTCCGGCCGAGACGGGATCCAGTAGTTGAGTCGCCGCCGATCGGGATGGCAATCTGCCCATTCGTTCAGGGCTTCGCCTGGCGATTTCCGATTCCGGCCCAAGAATCCGGCGTGCAACGGGACCCGCTCAAGTCTCACTTGGGGTGACACGGGTGCGTTCGAAGCCGTGCAGTTGACAGTAACTGTGAGGATTCGTGCTTGAAAGAAGCTGGATAGTCATGGTTACGTTCGTCAGTCCGGGCTGCTCGGTTAGCCAGTTGTTAATTTGTTCAGCGAACAGATCGGGGAAAGCATTGGAACGCTTCGGTCGGCATTCAAAGGTTTTCGAATACTGATAGGTGATGACCGGCTGTGTGTCATCTCGTCCAGCGCAGAACGGACAAGGGAGGTCAAGCGTCTGAATCGGGGCACCACATTCCGGGCAGGTCAAAGCCATCTTGACCTCACCGACGAGGTTGGGCACCTGTAGATCCTCGCAGGCACGGTTGTTGGCACCATATCGCTGGTATCGGAACCTTCCCAGGGGATCATGAGGACCCCTTGGATCATCAGCGAGTTGTTGCTGACATTGGTGTGCGGGGACGCGCCGTGTGTCGCGAGTCGAGCCGTATGGTTTCAGGAGCGAGTCGGTCTGCGACTAGCTCCCTGCTCTGAGATGTCAGGTCGACCGTGCGCATCCCGAGCATTCGGTATCCTCGGCCGTCCTCCGTGGCTTGAGCCAGCACCCATTCATGGAGACGCTGAGCAAGCCGGTGGGATCGAACGTCATCGTCGCCGTCAAGGAGAAAATCGTCCTCGCCGTACGAGGGGCAAGCCTGATGGAGGTGCGACCGTGCCTCGGCGACGAGGCGGAGGCTGTTGCACCTGACCCGGGATCGTGTTATGCCGATCTCGGAAAGGTGCTCTTCCTTTCCCTTGGTCCGCCTTCCTTGGAGGTGGGCTATGCGAGCGTCAAGGGTCGGTGTGCTCGGAGTGGCGCTGGCTCTGGCCGCAGCCACGAGCGTCGTGCCCCTGCAGGTCGCAGGCGCCCAGTCACCGAGCACCGCAATCCTGGTCCCCTCGAAGGGCGCCACCATCTCGGGAACTGCGGTCGTGCTCGATGCCGGCACGTCAGCGGGAGTCACCGAGGTCCAGTTCGAAATTGACGGGTGGATCGTTGACCCCGTTCGGTGAGTGCCACCCCCACCTACTACGGCTGGATCGCCGAGTGGAACAGCACGACCGTGACCAACGGCTCGTACATCCTCCAGAGCCTGGCCACCGACACGGTCGCGGGGACCGCGCCCAGCGCGCCCATCTCGATCATCGTGGACAACGCGCCACCGAAGACCAGCGTCTTCTTACCCTCGAACAACTACGAGCGTTCCCGACGGCATTTACACCCTTCAGAGCGTCGCCTCCTACTCCGGGGGATGAGCGGAATTAGTTCGGGCATCTCGATCACCGTGGCGCCGACAGTGTCGTTTGCGGCGTCGGTCGAATACCCGTTCTCCTCGGGGCAAGCGGTAGGCGTGGTTCTGAATCAACCGGCGACCGACACCGTCCAAGTCGATTTCACAAGTGCAGACGGCCCGGACGTGGCCATACAATGTTGTCAATGGATCGGTGCCGCTTCGTCCTTTAGTCCGAGTTCGGGTACAGTCACGTTTACCCCCGGTCAGACCGAGCGCGCCGATCACGCTCACGGTGAGCCCCACCACTGTCACTGGTTGCTCCATCCTCGCTCCGCAGTGTTATCCGTCAGTGACCTTGACACTGGCCAGCCCAACGAACGCCGTGCTCGGCACTCAATCAACTACGAACGTGTTCGATCAGGGGTGACAGAAGAAGATGGGACACTTGACCCGTTCGACCCTTCACCCGCCGATCGGGGGGGTACAAAGTCATGCACCCACGCCTGCTGGTAGACGAGTGAGTCGGATTAGACGGGCAAAGGTCAGCGCTAGGGCTAGCTCACTAATGACGAGGCCGACCCAACGAAGGCCATGATGACCTAGGCCGAGCGGGAGGAACCAGAACAGGACGCCGAGGGTCAGCCCCAACGGCACCACGCTCGCGATGAGAAGTTTGCGTGTCTTCGGTCTGGGGCGGGGCGGCAATACGATTGAACTCTTCAGCGTTTGCTCAGCACCCGGTTGGCTGTAGAAGTCGATCGCTGCATGACCGAGCCGCCTGGTCGCCCGGGCGCTGGCGTAAGTCCAGACTGGCATGCTCACAATGGGAACGAGGTATGAGGCGATCTCGGCGCCCGCAATCACCAAGTCGATCGGGGACCGCGTGTACTTACGAGCGCGCAATCCAATCATCGACGGCAACTGCCGCACGACACCGAAAAAGGTGTGTACCTCTGGAGCTAAATGACGACTCTCAGAGGTTGCACCCACGTTTTGAAGGGCGGCAGCTGCATCGTGGACAGTCGGATAGCGCCCCTGGACGACGAGCACTTCGGCCGCCCGGGCCGGATCGCTTGGATCTCGGCCATATGCAGCGGCGATGCGCAACACAACGATGAGCTGCTCGCAGTAGATCATGGCCATCGCGGGAATCATGCCGACGTAGAAGGAGGATCCCGTGATCAAGCCACCTCGGCGTGCCACACTCGTCGAGCGGCGAAGCACCCGCTTGGCGATCCGATCGGGGGAGTCCGAGGGTCGCGTGTGACTCGTCTTGGACCACCACATCCTCACGTGGGGCGTGAGCTGGGGAAGTGTGTAAAGCACGGCGATCTCGGCGGCGTGCAAAGGGTCGTAGCGCATGGCTTGCCAAAGACCCGTTGGCCGGGAGTGTGCCGGGTCCCCGAACTCGACCATGACGATCAGTCTGCCCGGCGACGGTTGCAAGGGCCATTGACAGCGACCGTCGTGAGGGTGAAGCTTTGTTGCTAGGCAGCAACGATTCACTGGGGGGCGCCCATGACCCTCGAAACCTGGATCCTGATTATTGCCGTATTCGCCGTCGTCGTGTTCCTGCGCATGGGGCGACACCGCTACACGCGCCGCCAGCGCATTCTCACCGTGGTCGTCTTGGTCGTGCTCGCGCTGCGCTATGTGAAAGGGATGCCAACGACAGGCAACGATGTCGCACTCGAAATTGCATGTCTTGGTTTCGGTGCACTCTTCGGGTTAGTGATGTTGGCCACGACAGAGGTCGAACAAGATGAGACCACCGGCCAAGTGTGGGTGCGAGCCGGTGTCGTGTACCTCGCACTGTGGGTGGTCTTGCTTGGCTCACGAGTGCTCTTTGCCTATTCAGCTACAGGATGGGCTCATCGAAGTATTGGGCACTTCTTCATCACGAATAGCCTCTCCTTCACGGCAATCACGCCCGCTTTCGTTCTTATGACCATCGGAAGCATTGGTGTCATCACCATCGGGCTTGCGATTCGGGCTTTGGGGGTCTCGAGATCGCCACGGGATCCCACTTCAGCCGCTGGGATGGCCCCAACTAAACAAGAAGCAGCCGACTCGTCGTGAAGGGCTGTCGAGGCTCCGAGCCAGTCAAGGAAATCCGCAATGCCTAAACGCCTCCGTGCACATCGGCTGTACTCGATGACTCGACCTTCCCCACTTGTGCCTGCTTGAGATAAAGGGCGTCGCCTCACATGGTGCCATGAAGCCACAAGCTTGCGCACCGAGGCATGGTTGCGTACCAGCCTGCGAGCGATGCGTCTGACCGGAAACGCGGCCTGGTGCAGCTCTTAGATCCGCTACTTCTCCTCGTCCGAGAACCGTCGCATGGCACCTCCTGATCGACGACATTCTTGGCCTCCCAAATGGTCAGAGCAGGAGGATGGTCAGTCAATGGTTGACGACTACGGACCAAAGGTTGAGTATGACCCTTCATACAGAATGTACGGAGTTGTCATGGTTCGACGATTGCTCGCCAGTCTCTTCTCGTTGTCCGATGAACTCACCCGATCGCTTATCGAATGCGACACTCTCTGGATGATGGACCACGATGTTGCTAGGGCGGCGACAGATCCGTGGAGCGGTCTGCTTAATGGCTCAGGACGGCAGCCACCCCCTCACTAACACACCTAGGAACGGGCTCCGCGCCTGTGTTAAGAGACAACTCTATATCTGTAGAGGTCACGGAGTACGCCGATCTCGCCGCCATGATGGACCTGTTCGTTGATAACCACCGCAAAGACGCGCCCTGCTGGCCACTCGTTACCGAAATGAGTCGGCCTAAGCTGATCCAGCTCTGCGTCGTTGAGCCCGGCAAGTGTGGCGGTGATTGGTACTTGGCTGTCTCTCAGGTACTCGATCGCCCCGGCCGCGTCACCATGAGGAGCAAGGTCCCAAAAGTTCCGTAGGCCCGGACCGAATGAATGCTCCCAATAGATCATGTTGCCATCCGCTATGTGCAGGAGCCTCCACGCGATGGTTGTGAACGGAGGCGGCGTCGGGTGCACTTGGGGGTAGTCGACCGTCCACCCGCTCGGCGATTCCGGGGAAGGGCGGACATTCCAACAGTCCCGAACGGGCTCCCAGCGGTACTCCACGTCACTGAGTCCGGAAAGCCGAGCCAGCAGGCGATCGCATGAGGCCGACCACTGCTGGCGGAGCACCTCAGCCGACGATGCCATCGCTATATCCTCTCCCCACTCCCCGTCATCCCCCCGCCACAAAGGCAACCACGACGTAGGCAGCGTGTCGATCGAAGTTGGCTCGCTACCGGTCGTAGATGGAGGTCCCTCGAGGGTCCTCGTGGCTCCGAACTTCTCGGCAACCTCGGTGACCCGCATCCCGTCCCGGACGACGGCCAAGACCGCGTCATATCGCTGTTCCACCTTGCTGAGCTCCCTGAGCATCTGGGCACCTCCTGCACCCTGGACGCAGATTGGTGGGCAAGGTGTCGGGCATCAACCGAACACATGTCGGGCATCAACCGAACACATGTCGGGCATCACCCGAACAAGCGTCGGAGATCAGCCGGAGGAACAACACAGTCATTCTGGTGGGCCGCCCGGGTCTCGATCCCGGCACCTGGGATTAAAAGTCCAGCTCAGAGCGCTGCTACTTGATGCACGCCGTCTCACTCTGCCCAAATCTCTTCCCGCAGCGAGAGAGATGGGCGAATCGACGCGACCAGATGACACTCGATGAGACGCCCTGCACCGCAATTGTTGGGACCGGAGAATCGCTCCGGTTAGTGATGGGATTGCATCTTATAGCATATATGTACTATAGTCTCCTTCATGATAAGCGGCGATCTGATCAGAGAGTCCAGGCTCCGCGCAGGCATAACGCAGGCCGAGCTCGGCGCACGAATTGGGAAGCCACAGTCGGTCATCGCGCGCTGGGAACGAGGTGACGTTGTCCCGAGCCTCGAGACATTGCGGGAAGTCGTCCGCGGATGCGGGCTCGAGCTCCATTTTCACCTCTCACGTTTCGACGACTCGAACGTCACACTCATCGATGAACACCTCAAGATGACACCGGCAGAGCGCTTCGAGGATCTGATCGTTCGGGTCGACTTCCACGACCAAATGGAACGTGTGCGGTCAGCCCCAGATGCCTGATCCTGTTCCATACAGACCGGATCAAATTCTTGAAGTCTTGGAACGGCACGATGTCGACTACGTCGTCATCGGCGGACTGGCCGCAGAGCTACGCGGATCCCCCTATACCACCCGAGACGTGGACGTCACGCCCTCGCGGAACAGGGCCAACCTCAAGAAGCTGGCTGATGCACTTCGTGAACTAGACGCCAAATTGCGTATCCCGAATGTTGAGGGTCCGGTGGAGTTTCCACTCGATCAACATTCGTTTGACTGGGGAACGACGTGGACCTTTGTCACTATCCATGGATATCTCGACATCGCGCTTCTTCCGGATGGAACTCGTGGCTATGACGACCTGCGGCGTGGCGCAACGCGTGAACGGATCACCGAAACCCTCGAGGTGAACGTTGCGGCGCTGGCGGATGTGATCCGCTCGAAGGAGGCAGCGGGAAGGGAGAAGGACAGGGCGGTCTTGCCAATCCTCCGCCAGGTTCTCGAACGTTCGCGGGGCCACGAACGCGACGGTCCGGACATCGGGCTGTGAATAACTGAATTGCCGCTGCACACGCCGGGTGGAGGTGTCGGATTCGGTGGGCCGCCCGGGTCTCGATCCCGGCACCTTGGGATTAAAAGTGCTGGTCACGTCGTGCAGCGTGAGTCTCCCCGTTGGGACCGGCACGCTTCCGTTCTGGACATCGGTGAAGTTCCAATTCGACACCATCCGCCGGGAACCGCGCTCGTCTCGGCGCCTACGCCCCGTGTATCAGCACCATGGGGGCAGTCGCTGAACGCCATTTCGGAGCCTGTGTGCAAATGACATCCTGGCCAGGTGGACCAGGAACCCAACCTCATCCAGCTACTTCTGGCCACATGGCGCTCTGGAATCTTGATGCCGGAATGCCTACCTCAGGCTGCCACTGAGCTACTGGTTCAAGGGTTCGATTCACCGGCACTTCGGACACTTGCTGGCATTGACCTTGGTCCATTCGATCCCCGGGAAGCCACCGATTTGCTGGCAGAGGCAATCACCGAGCTATCCATTTCCGAACCATCCCCGCTGGAGCGTTTGGAGCTTGCATCGGCCATCCTGGCCTATCATTGCATGGCCGGAACCGTTTCACCACGACGAACGACACATCGGTTCTATTCACTGGTGGTACACGAGGGCTACCCGAAAGAGCCATCGGAGTGGACGGAGTTCTACATGTTCGATGATGACTGGGACTCCGGTGTTGTCCCTCATGATCAGGTGGAACAGGAAGTACTTGCAAAGGCCGCCCATCTTGCAGCGCTAACAATGTCCCTTCCTGCAAACCATTGTGGAGAGGCACGGTATGGCGAAAGATCCTTACCGGTAGCGGCGGGTCTGAAGAATCTGCAACAAGAGTCCCGACTGATGCATCTACCGCCACCATCAAACTGTCCCATTCTGCGTCCGACAATTTCGTGTTGCCAGATGACCCTATGGCTTGACCGAGCAATTTGACAAGCGCGATCAACTCTGTCACGATCACGTATCGACACTCCTTGTACCTTCAGCTTCAGCGGTCCAGGAATGTCTTCGTCAACAAACAATGCGGCCACCAATTTTTTACGCGCCCAGACCGTTGCGATTTCCAAGACAACCCATGGGCGCAGCGCAGACTCTGTGGTTAGCACGGCAACCAAAGCTTGAGCTTGCGACAGATGCTTCTCAAACATCTCGATCAACGGATCTTCGCCGATGTCGATACTCACTGGAGAGAAAAACACATCAGCGTAGGGGAAATGCGCCTTTAGGATTTCATGCAGCTTCTCTGCAATCCCTCGGGACGAATCACCTCCCCAAGAAACGAACACAACTGCTCCCTCAAAAGGCGCCGGAAACTGCCCGGCGATAACCGTCATTCGATCACTGACCTTCTCAGATTCAGCGGTTAGCCGCGCCCGTACCCTCGGACGGGGATCTCCCGGCCAATAGACGAGCTGGGCCTCCTCAGTGTCGGAGCTGTTATAGAACGCTATCCGTCCCGTTCGCCCTGATTCATAGGGTTGGCGCAACTCGTCAAGGCGATCGAGTTGGAACTCGTTCCCACCCTCGTCGGCCCATCGGATATTCGTGTTGCCGATCACATCCGGGTAAGCGGGAAGATGACGACGATTCGCTCCAACGAGAGCATCAAGCATCGACACCAACGTGTCCCAGCGAACCGCGTTTTCAGTGGAACCAGACCACTCAACAGTTTTCCTCGGCGGTTGTGGCATCGACCCGCATCTCCAGTGACAGATCTAAGAGCCGTCGTCGAAACAGCAATGGTCAGTAGGTGTACGCACAAGCACGGGTGCTCGACGCGACACCGAAGGCTGAACAAGCGCTCGGCGGCCCTTGAACTACTCGACTAATAAGCGCACGCACCGCAGAACGGTTGACGACCACAAACTGCTCCCAAATGTCCCGAGCCGGAATGCGTGCAGTCTCTGCGAGTCCATTGCGAACCATGATTTCTCCAACGGTCATGTTGGAGAGAGTATTAGACGCAAAGAACAGCTCCTTGCTGTTCGAAGTCCACGCCAAGGAAGTCCACTGCGAGATGCGCTTCTCGACGATGTCCACTCTCCCGGTTCGGATGTCGATCAAATCTCAGGGATCCGAGCGGATTCGCGGTGCCCACTGGTCCTCGAGTGGTCACCACGGCCACGTAACGGCCGTCAGCACTCAACCGGACGGAGTCGGGCTCCACGACCCAGCCCGCTTGCGGGAGCGAGAAGATCCGATCCGCACCGACGAGAGCGGTGACGTGCACGGACAGGCAGGCGCTGTCGCACCAGGCGACTGAGCCGGCCGCCGCATTGCCGATGTATCCCGGTCCGGTTCCTTCGAGTTGCCGAATGAACGCGTGATGATCGAAACTCCACAAGGCGATGCCCCTACTGGTCTCGAATGCCAGACCACCAGGTACCCCGACGATCGGAACTCCACTCGAGGGCGGCGGGCCAAGCTCGCTCCGGACGACGGTACCGGTCGTGGTGACTTCGCTGAGAGTCGGGGTCCCGTCACCGATGCGCCCGCCGGGGTAGTTGACTAGCCATACCTCACCGGACTCCGCAGCGGGGAGTGATGTGACCACCGGTCCAATCAGACGTGCAGAGCCGCCGTCGATCGGACTCGCCCATACCTTGCCCCCACCCCACGACGAAGGAGTTGCCGGCACGGATGATGGGCCAGCGCTGATCTCCGAGTCGCTGGCCCGGAATGGCCCGAGCAATCGCAGTGCGGCGATCCAGGTCGAGGGTGAGTCCGTCAGCGAAAACGAGTGCCACACCCGTGGGACTGGTGAACGTGCCGACCCCACTGTGAGACAGCACCGGGGCGTCCCCGCGCTCACTTGGAGAGGACGACGAGACCAATACCATGAGCCCTGCAACGAGGACGACCGCCATGGCGATAGTGATCCCCGCTATGAATCGGCGACGGCGCCGGCGCTGGCGCGCCTCCTTGAAGAGCGCCTCGGGGTCAAGGGGCGAAACAGCGGATCGCGCTGGAGCAATGGTCATATGAGGGGCCGCCCACACGAGGTTCACGGCAGACCCCTCGATCACCTGGACGACCTCTTCTCGGCGGTAACCCTGGGCACGATAACTCGACGAGATCACGAAATCGGCCTTGATCGGCTTGCATAGCTGAGACCGACCCAGTGCGTTAGATCCGGCCAGCTGTGATCCACTGGGCTCCCGTCGGTGACCGATCGCTGACGGTGATAAGGCGTCCGTTGCTCAGGAATGCGATTTCAGCCCCGCCATTGATCGGCGACAATCCCACAAGCACATGCCCTGAGGAATCGACGGAAAGAGACTGAAAAGCAGCTCCCCGCGGCGCCTTGACGGCAAGGGCAACTGGATGGCCGGTCCTGGCGCTGTAGATCAAGACGTCACTCGATCCCGGACCACCGGCCGTTGTAGGGCAAGTATTGATGACGGCGAGCTCGTCATGGTATGAGACGAAAGCTGGATCCGAAAGCATGCACCCAGCGCGAACGGTGAGCGGCTGAGCAGGTCCGGTGAGATCGCTCGTATCAAGCACTTTCACAATCGGCGACGCTTCCACTGCGAGGAGCGTCCCATCGTTGCTCCATGCAAGGCCTTCGTCGTTTGTTCGACCCGTGTACGGCCCCAGATCGGACCGTTGGCCCGTGGTTTCATTGCTCAAGTACAGGGTTGGCTGGGATTCAGAGCCACAGAGCGCTCCGACCCAGGCCACAAGACCCGGGCTTGGACTGGGAGCGGGATCGAGAGCGATGATTCCCGATCCCGAGATGGCCGTCGACGACGGCTGCGATCCGGAGACGGGAACCGTTTGGATACTCGCGGAACAGGGTCCCTGTGGCTGCACGAAGTAGACGGAAGTACCCGATGCCGACACCACCGGCTGTTGATCCGGGCCTCCGCTGGTTTGTCCACTGAGATGCCGGATGAGTCTGCCGGTCACGGTCGCGTCAGACACCAATCCCGCCTTGGTTATCTCCGGCTACGAAGTCGCTCGGTGGCGCGCTCTTCGATGCTGCTGGCGCGCTCCACTCTGGAGGGCCCAAATGCTGGTGCACTGGAGGTGGCGAGTGGCTCCCAGTTTGGGCGACGGCGATCCCAATGCCAGCTGCGACGAGCACAAGCACCAGCATCGATATCCCCGCGACCCACCGCCGACGCCGCCGTTGGCGAGGATGCGCGAAAGAGGACCTCGACCTCGGGTGATGTCGGATCGGCGACGGGACGGTTCTGATCGGTCAGCGTCACGTGGGGGCTTCCAATAGGTTCGGTATAGGTCTACTATGACTAGGACCATGCTGACTGTCAACGTCGACCGAGATGAGCCAGTGGCCCTCCACGACCAGGTGGCGGCCGAGATCCGTCGAGCCATCGCCGAAGGTGAGGCTGCCCCCGGGGAGAGGCTCCCCTTGGCCAAGGACATCGCGGCCGTGCTCGGTGTCAACAAGAATACGGTGCTCCGCGCCATGCACATCTTCCGCGACGAGGGCTTGGTCGAGAATTCACCTAGGGCGCGGGATCTCGGTATCGGGGTCACCGGAGAAAAGCGTTGTGCTGAGCCGAGCCCGTGAGCTCGTCGACTTCGCTCGCCACCACGGCTATCGGCGCGATGAGGTTATCGAAATGATCGCAGGACTGCCGTGAGCGACTCGACGCCGGATTGACCGTGGCACTTCTTGAGCGAGAAGGGTCACCGCTCGATCACGACTTCGAAACCGAAGCGCTGTTCAAAGAAGCAAAAGGTCGCCGCCGGCGGCGGCGTTTGATCTGTTTCGGGGTCGTTCTTCTGTTCGTCGCTGCCGCTTCCGGTGGCTCCTTGGCCACACGCAGGGCCACGATCGCTACGCCGCGCTCGCCGACCCATCCGCTCAAGCCCGTTGTCGCCACACCTACCCCAGCCGCTCCAGTCAGCCCCGGGATCGGTCCTGAGCACCCCTATGGTCTCGCGGTCGCTCCCAATGGGACGCTCTATCTCGTCGACACCGGGCGCGATCGAGATCCTTGAGCTACCTCCTTCGGGGGGGTTCCAGGTCGCGGCCGGAAACGGTGAGCGGGGCTTCTCCGGCGACGGTGGGCCAGCGACCGCCGCGGAAATCAATCTCGAGGCCAACTCGGCGGTCGTCGTCGCCAATAGCGGTGCGGTGTACTTCTCGGACTCAGGCAACGGTCGGGTACGAGAAGTGCAACCTGACGGCACCATCGAGACCATCGCCGGTGGTGGGCCGGTGGATCTCAGCACCACCTCGGTTGCGGCGCTTCAGGCGTCGTTTGGTGAACAGGGGCCCGCTGGACACGCCATCGGATCCGACGGTGACTTCTACATCGGGGCGGCCGCCGTTTACCAGTTGGCTGGGGACGGCATCCTTCAGTGGGTGGTGGGCGAGCCTGAAAACACGCCGCCTCCCCCCGGGTGGCAAGGCGTCTACGCCAACCCTGCCATCGAACAGGACTTCTCACCGGCCGTCCGGCTTGCCTTCGACGGGCAAGGTGATCTGTTGGTTGCTGGTGGTGGGAGATTCGGGCTTTACGAATACACGACTGCCGGCAGATTGTTGTTCGTAGAGAACTTCAGAGGAGACGGAGCGTGGGGTTCGATGGCTGCCATGCCAAACGGCGATGTCGTCCTTTCGGCTAGGGATGGTCTTTCCATCTTCCAACCGACTGGCACCATCACTGCCATTCCCGACGAACTCAGCGCATTACTCGGTCCGATGAATGGCTCCACGCTTTCGAACACGTTCATCGGGGGTGATGGTGTCGCCGTTGCGCCGAATGGCAAGATCTACGTCGACACCAACACAGGCAATACCTTCACATCGGTGACTGCGCTGATGGAGACGGGAACCGACGGGAGTTCTGCAAGGGTGATGTGGAAGTCGTAACCGCCGGAAGATTCGCAAGACGCTAAATGCGGTGTGGCGTACACGCTCAAGAACGGTCTCGACCATCTACGAATCGGCTCAACCCTGGGCTTCAGCGGACCGGGCAGCGCGTCCCCAGACCGGCAGTCGGGGGCAGTCTTGCTCGGCGGTTAGCGACGGGCGAGGATCACTTCCACCGAGTTCTCGTAGACCCAGTGACCGGTCGGTTCAATGGACAGCACGGCTCGTTCAACCTCGTCAGTGAACTCTTGAAACCGGCTACCCGAGAACCTGATCGGGACGTAACGACGTCGAACGGAAGAAGCCTACGAGTGAGGGAATGTCCCATTCCTGACGGGTTGGCACAGACAGCAGCGTTGCGACACCGAACGGGCTGGCTCTGATGACTTCTTCGTGTCTAGTGAGTCTGTGTGTCCGTTCAGAGTGTTCCTTGGACTCGAACCAGCGGTCCTGAACCGTCGCTACGGCCGCCGCTACGGCCGTACCGACATCCTGACGGTCCAACCGGTCGCCGCCGGGTTGAATCTGCATCAACGGGGTTGGGTTGCCGAGCACAGCGAACAGTCCTTCGTGCTCCACCAGTTCGTGCGCTTTGGCCGCCACAACCGGTCTGTCCATCCACTGAAACGCGGAACCGATGACAACCAACCGGTAGCTGCCGGGCTTGTCGTCAAATCGCTCGGCGGTGGAGAGGACCCACCGTATTTTGCGCTGACCCCGCTTGCTGGCCAAGCGGGCCGCCTCGTCGAGCATCCCTTGGTCAGGATCGACCCCGGTGACTGACGCCACCCGTTCAGCCAAGGTGAGGGTCAGTAGACCCGTCCCACACCCCCAATCCAGCACCCTAGACGTCGCTTCAAGAGGCGCCTCGGCGGTCAAGAGATCGAAGATCGATGTCGGGTAGCTCGGGCGGAACTCCGAGTAGTAACGGGCGGTTCCGGCGAATGGACCAGTTTCCTGGGGCATTGGCCCGCACCCTAGAAGATGGCTACCGCGCCCGGCGTTCCGTGGCAGGTTTTTCGGCCGCCGAAGGGGCCCTTGGAGACACACACCCACGACGCCAGGCGCGTCAAACAGCAAGGAACCGACGCTGGCGCTCAACCGCCTCGGTTTCGGTCAATGATTTCGGCTTGCCTTCGCTCGCCAACTGCTTCTTCGCGTCGAAGCTTCGGTTCCACAGCCCGGCCGCCCAGGCGTCGGCGAGCTCGTCGTCGCTGAAGGACCCCCGAACGTCCTGGTAGGCATCCAAGAATGCCTCCGACTCTTCGATGGTCGCTTCGGTACCGGCGCCGTTGGCGGGGTAGACGGCGGCGGCCAGGCCAGCAATGACGGACTCCGAGGCCGTAATCACGCTGTCCCAGTCCCATACAGCGTGGAGATCGTCTCCCTTCCAGCGCAGGTTCCCCGTGTACCAGTCGGCGTGCCCAACGATGAGCCGCAAGCGAGACATCCCCAGTCTGGATTTCGCTGCCCGCCCCGCTTCGTCGATCCACTCAGGTCCGTCGAAAACTATTGAGGTCGACGTCCAGATCGTCGGGCGTGCGCCACAGCGCCGCGGCGCCAAAATCGGGGATCGTCCAGGGAGGCGGCGGATCGAGCGAGGGCACCTCGGCCGCACGCGGTGCGAGGCTGACGAGCTCTGCGAGGGCCGAGGCGAAAGGCACCGGCGACCGGCCCGAGGGTGGGTAGAGCTTTCCTCCGCTCACAATCGCCTCGGCGCTCGCGACGAGACCATCCATCGGCGCAACATCCACGATCGGCTCAGGGCAGGGGAAACCTTGCTCGAAGAGATGGCGGTGGACCACCGCGCACCCGAGCAACCGATCGGCATCGGTTCGGATCTTCACGACGATTTGGGCCCCCGAAGTGAGCTCGACGCCGAGCACCGTGGAGAGGTGGCCGTCGCAGAAGAGCACCGACTCGATCCCGGCATCGAGGTAGGTGCGACTCCATCGATCGACTTACCGCGACTTCAACCCGAAGAAGGCGGCCGATCACCCGCGTCTCCGTTGTCCATCAAAAGTCCTCACGTCCACGCGATCCTTTGCATTCGTCCAACGACGTACTGCGTTGAACTATCTCGAAGGTGCGATTCGAATGGAGGCACCCCAGCCCGGCGACTGGTAGGGGACAAGTGCTGGAGCTCGATCTACCAGGCGAAGATGCGGCGGGGACGCAATGCATAAACGAAGCCGTTCACAACCCTCAGGCGCGAACTTTCCGAATGGAGATACCTGGTCTAGGCGGCTACACAACTCGGAGCATTCAGAGGGGCGACCGACCTTCTCTGCCGTGCCCGCGCCAATGAGAGTATTCACGAGAACACGCGACCGGTGAAGGCGACCTCGGGACTTCGATCGAGGCAGTTCGCTAATACAGATCCCGGGGACACCGTTACATAGATCTCCCCTTCGACGCAGCCTCCGATAACGGGAGCCGCGTGAGGCAGCCCGGTGGACCTGACCACGGCGATAGTGACATTCCGGGGTCACGTTGATGAACTCCTCGACTTCGCTGTCCCCAAATTGTTCGGCGGCTAGGACTCCAAAGGTGCCCCGCATGTGCCGCCCGGGTTGCTGCGAAGCTAGATCGGACTATGGAAGCTTCTTTCCTCGGCGTCGTGATCAGGTCTGTAGCCAATGGCCTGGTAGATGGAGTTTGAGGTCGGATTGGCTAAATCGGTGTAGAGCACGACGTGTTGGGCACCCAGGCCCAGAGCTGCGGCGGTCGCCGCCGCAGTGACGGCGCTACCGTATCCATTCCGCACGACGGCTTGGAGGCGTGTAGACGGGTCCAACCCGCGCCGACACCCGCCGGCGCCGCACTGACTGCGGCGAGGGCCACGGGTACATCCTCACCGCGCCACAGATGGACATCTCCGGCTTCGATCCGACGCTGCGCCATGGCAGTCCAGTCGTCGACAGGAGCGTCGGGCTGAGCCTCGTCATGGAACTCCGCGAACCATTCGGCGACCATGCCGGCCTCCGTTGATTCTGCCCGATAGGCCTTACCGAGCACCGCTTCGGGCCAGACCAGGTCTACGAGGCAGTACATCCTCATCGCTCTATCGACTCTCGACGAGCGGCCGGTTATCGCCTCCCATGCCCTGGCGAAGGCTGCTGTCGATTCTGAAGACCCGTTGATGCCGGGGAGTTCCCTGCGGCGGTCAGCTACGTCATGTGCAAGAGCAATGACCGCAGCTCGAGGCATCCGTGACAAGAACATGTTGTAAGGAGGCATGTGCATGGCCGCGCCGATCACCTGACCGTGTGCCCCTTCGATGGTGTGCCACAGGTTCTCAGCGTTATTCGGTACAGCTCCCGAAGCGATGCGTGTCGTGACGGTTGTGATCACGCTCGTGGTGAACGGGTCGGTCTTCAACAGCGGCTCCGCCCGCGTGAGAAACGGCTTAGGAGCGGAGGACACGACCACGCGGATGGCCCCAGTATGTCCTGGTAGGTCAGGGGTGCCGAACGCATTGGTGATTCTCCCAGAACTTCCAGTGGCGATAACCGACTCAGTCCCCGCGTTATAGGTGTAATCCGTGTCAAGTGGGACCTCCGCTCGCTTGACTGACCAGGTTCTCGAAGAGCTGGACTCGCTCCTTCTGTCCCTGTTCCTTGGCGTGGTCGCGCTGACGTAGAAGGACGGGGACGAACTCGGGACCGGTTTCGAAGTAGGCACAGGTCTCGCAGATCGACTCCATCTTGCAGTCGAGTTCGACGGGCCGGGTGCACTGGCCGTTGCCGAGCATCCGGGCGTGGGTCTCCTTGCGCAGTTTGGCCATGTTGGGTGTTTCGAGATCGGCGGGCAGAAACGATCCGGCTTCCTGATAGGTGGCGTCAATCTTGGCGCTGACCGCCGTGTACTCGTCGGCCACGACGCGGTTGGCGATGCGGGCATATATGAGGGTCATCTCGAGGGTCCGGTGCCCGAGCAAGGCGGCGATGGCTTCGAGGCGCATGCCGCGGTTGATGGCCTGGGTGGCCAGGGTGTGGCGCAGCTGGTGGGGATGGACGTGGCCGATGCCGGCCTGCTTGGCGACGGTCGAGACGATTCTCGGCCGCCTGGGGCTGTCCGACTGGGAGCCACCCACCGTGATACTCAAGTGCAATCCTCACTGGTCGATAGGGCGCCGCCGCACTCCGTAGTGCAGACTGCCCCCATACAGTCGCCGGTTATGGGCGCAGTCAGCCCAGGGTCATCGTGTGATCTTTCGCCCGCACCTCAAGGAATCGGACGGAGTCCCTCGGCCATGAGGTGCAGCACTGCACGTGTCGTCGTCTGGTTGTGCAGCCGCAACGCTTTGCGCTAGCGAGACTCGGGAAGCCGATCAGCTGCTTTTGTCAGGTCTGCGCCACGCTTCGAGAACATCTTGGATGTCAGATCGCACCCGTATCGCGAGCCTCAGCACGTGGGATCCCGGACATGAGGCGTTGGTCATAGCCGGTATCGCTGTGACGCACCGAGGCGACGACGGCGAGCGTCACGGCGTCGGGGTCGAGCGCCCGGCCGGCCGCACTCCGGCCGACGTGTCCGCTCCCCCGAGATCCGGCATGGGCCGCGTATCACCTCGGCTCTCTCGGGTGGACAGCCCGGGAAGAGCCGAATGATCTCTTTGCCGAGAGATTCCTTGAAGGACTCGTCCTCCACCGATCGGTGTTCAGCCTCGCGCAGGTGGCGCCTGACCTGTGCCTCCTCGTCCGCCAGGCAGGCAGCTTCGGCCTGGGCCAGCGCCTCTTCCTCGAGAAGAACCCCCTGGCGCTCGTAGCGGCCCCTCGAGCGACTGAATCGCACCACGACGGCGCCAAGTCCACTCGCCTTCTTCGCTCGCCGGGTGAGTGCCGTGTCACCGGCGGGCAAGAAGACCAGTTGGTCGAGATCCGCACACACGAGGCACAGGGGTCCGTCGCCCTCCATGAACAGCAGGTCGCCTGTGCCGGCGTATTCCGTGCAGATCCTCAACTCCTTGAGTGCTGAGATGACGACCAGATCCGGAGCCCGCCCCTGATTCTCGGCCAGGCGTTCCTTCTTGATTTCGGAGAGCTCCCGGGAGACCCAATGGGTTCTGTAGGCGGCTTCGATTGCGGGATCACCGCTCTTCGAGAACCGCAATAGTCGATGATCCCTCGATCGTGACAGGCAGGCAGTCTCGCTGGGGTTCAGGCCCTGTTTCTGAGCCCAACGGCGGAAGGCGGCCATAGCGGTCGAGATCTTTGAGAGGTTGGCCGTGACCTGGCGCTCCAGATAGTCCACCCGACCCTGACGCCACCGATCGACCTGGGGTGTCGTCAACCATCCGACGCCTACCAGCACGTCGATCGCCGTGACGAAATGGCGATCGACAAGTGCCGCCTCGGCCGCCTTGACCACCCGGTCCTTCGAGCTTGCTCCGAACAGCTGTGGCCATAGGTAAGAGTTTTGATCAGACCACGGTGGATGTCCACCAATTGGCGCGGAGCTAAGGATCCTGCGTGGCCCGGGTGCGAGACTGACCGAGTGAGCGACGGGGTTCAGTTTGCTTTTTGACTTCTCCGACGTACCCGACCTGATCACCGCTTCGCCATGTGAACCTGACCGGTGTGATCGCCAACGTCACACAAAGGCCTGGTGCCCCACGGGGCGTATACCCTGTGGTCCACAGCCGAGATCCTCGCCGATATTGGAACGAGCATCTCGCGGCGCTCCCTAGCCTGTCCAGTGCTCTGATCGTCCGGCGCTCGATCACTGGTTCGACGGCCTCCCCCCTATCGCCCGCCGCCTCGGGACGACAGCTTGGCTCTCCCGCTTTGCGGCTTCCTTCAACGACCTCGCCGCAGGTGTCGCGAGCGGTCATCTCCTGGCGTGCACTGGCGAAAGAAGAAGCCTTCCGGATTCTCCTGAGCGACTGCGCACGGGTGCTCAACGACGGACTCGCGGTTCCACCGAACTTTGACGAGTGGCCCGATCATGGCTACGACTTCGACTTCGATCTCAACCGAATCGAGACGATTGTCTGCTGGGACTACGACGTCGAATGGCTATGGGATCCCGAACTCGACGGAATAGAGAGCGGCGAATGGCCGAATCTCCGCTCATCGGTGTGGTCAACTTGCACCCGAGAGACTGGTTCCACGCTTTTGAAGATGCCTCTCGAATTCCGTCTCCCGGTCCGCCTCTTCCTTCGGCCTGACCCGGGAGCTGGTGGCTACAACCGGCACGGTCTCGCTGACCAAGCCGAACAGGCCCGATTCCGGCGTTCTCCAACCGCCGGAAGTTAAGCCTGACCACCCACCGTCGCCAATACGCAAGTCGATCTGCCTTCCAGCAGCGTCCACATCCTGTCCGTCAGTACCGGCGATAGACCTGTAAGTGCTGGGTATGACCACATCTATATTGACGTCAGCAGGACAAGCGCCACCAGGCCGGCATGAACGGGGGCGGTCGGCCCGCTGTAGGGGAGTGTGTGTTCGTCGCGGACAGTTCAATTGAGCGTTAGGGGCGAGGGCTTGTGGTCGATCGGCAGTTCAGGTCCGGCTGTCTTGGTCAGGCAAGCCCCGGGCTGCTTGCAGCCCTTAGGGCCTGCCGTTGAACGAGTTGAGGGATTTCAGCAAGCGTTCGCCCTGATCACGATGGTGCAACCGGTGTAAACCAAATCGCGGTGGGCCCTTAGGGTCTCCAGCATGAAGTCGACTCGTCTCGAAGTCACTATGTGCGAGGTAGAGCCAGCCGTAGTGCGGGTCCTCGATGTCCCGGCGGCGGTTCTCCTTCCCGAGCTGCACGATCTTCTGCAGGCGGCCCTCGGTTGGACCGACTCGCACCTGCACCAGTTCGTAGCGGGCGACATCTGCTACGGAGTTCCCGACCTCGACGGGCCTGACGACGAGCGCGACGAGTCGGGCGTGGCGCTCCGGGCGCTGCCTAATCGCTTGCGCTACCTCTACGACTTCGGCGACGGCTGGGAGCACGAGGTGGTAGTAGTCGGACCCGGAGGTGACCTACCTGGTGGCATTGTGGGGGAGGGCGCATGCCCCCCCGAGGACGTCGGCGGGCCGCATGGCTACGCCGAGTTCCGCAAGGTGATGTCCGACCCCGACCAGCCTGAGCACGAAGACTTCCGGACCTGGGCGGGAAGCTGGAACTGACGGCTTCGACCTGGACGCCACCGACCTGCTCGTCCGCCAAACCGTCGGTGCAGTGCCGGCCCCGGTTTTCTACTCCTGCTCGGGCTGGCCGCCGATGAGTGAAGTTGACTCCAGGCGGTCACCTGCCGCGTGCCTTCGTGCGTAAGTTCCAGGAGCTCTATCCGAGCTGGAACTTGTCGAAACGGCCCGCGTCCATAGAAGAGGACCTAGCGCCGCTGGCCGCCCTGCACGATCTGTTGTGGCACGTCGGGCTCCTCCGCTTGCACAAAGGAACCCTCGGTCCCACTCGGGCCGCCGTTGACGACCTCGAGGTGATCCGACGGCTGAAGTCGTGGTTCAACCCTGGCGACGGCTTCGTGCCCATTCTCGTCAGCGACGCCCTCGCCAACCTCGTCGTCGACGGCTCCTGCCGACCCGACGAGCTGGCCGCTCGGCTACTACCCGTGCTTGGCGATGGTTGGGCCACCAGCCAAGGACAGGGGCTGGATGCGGGTCGGATCCGTCAGGAGTTGTACCGACTGCAGTCCATCCTGGTGGGGCTCGACCTCATTCAGAGCGACAAGGGAACATGGACCGCGGGTCCTTCCGCGCTCTGGCTGCTGCCGCGGACGACGGCGCTGGCCCACATAGGGTCAAAATGGCACACGTCGTCGTAAGGGGCCGGCTTCGGGGGAAGGTCACCAAGAGCGCTTCCCCGCGCTTGTGACTCCGTACCGGCGTCAAGGAGACACCTCCAGCGCGTATTGACGGCACTCGTGTTATGGGACACCTGCAGCTCCCTAGATCCGTCGATATGGCCGCTCCCGACCGGGCGGCGCAGACGTCTGCCTGCTCTCGACCGCGCAGCCAGGCGCGGCCGCACGGATGCAACCGAGGCGGCCTGCGTGTAGGCCAAGGGATGCGTCGTCAGAAGAGGGCGGCGGCGAACTGGCTCGTGGTGGTCGGTCCACCAGCGGCGCCGGCGGTCGTAGCGCTCGCTGCCACCGGTCCGGTTCCACATCGCGACGGAGTTCGGGTCACCGGCGTCGACGCTGCGCCGGACGGCTGCTTCGATGCGGGCGATGGCATCGTTCATGGCGGCGAGCAGCTCCGCCCGACCGTCCCGGTCCAGTCCGTAGGCGTCGGCGACGAGCCGTAGCCGTGCCGGCCGGTCGGCGGGCCGCCAGCCGAGCCGGGCCTGGTCGATGTCGTCCTCGACCGGTACACAGAGACGAGCGAGGTGCGCGAGGTCGTAGACGGGGCGGCCAGGGGCAGCGAACTCGAAGTCGAGCAGCGCAACGGCGATGCCGTGACGGAAGACGACGTTCTCGGGGCACACGTCGTTGTGGCACACGAGCGTCCCGCCCGCAGGGTCAGCCAGACTGTCGTCCCAGATGAGACCCTGAGAGTCGAACCCGCTGGCGGCGTCGTGCAGCCCGCGCAGCAGCCTGGCGATGGACGCCAGCGCGGTGTCGGACTGGCTCCAGTCCGGATAGGGCGCCAGGGGGACCTCGCCGTCGATGAACACGAGGCGCTCGCGTCCGTCCTCGTCGATGCCGACTGGTGAGGAGGCACCGTCGAATCCGGCGTGTCTCACCGCCCGCAGGAAGGCATGGATCGAACCCGAGTGCGGACTCGAAGGGCGAAGAACATGAGGACCGACGCGGACCACCCGGCCCGCGTTCGCGATCCCGCCATCGAGCTGTTGCTCGGCCACACGGCCACTTTGACAGACGAATGGTGCAGCCGCCCCGGCCCGGTGTCCCATAACGCGCCGTGCCATTGTGGGCGAGGGGTGCCCCCGTCGTGCGTATGGGGGCAGGTTATACGGGTGATCCGTAATTTGGGGACAGTGGGTCATGAGCCGGTGATGAGCAGCGGCCATTAGGGCGGCCGATGGCTGGCGGCAGCGGACCCTCGACAGCTGCACCATGACTCGGTGTCGAAGTCCACAATGGAGGTGGCTGGGCGCCTTGCGGCCGGACTGGATGCGGAACTGAGTCCTTTGCTGAAGATCCGGCTCCCGCACTGATGTTGTCGGTTGCTCGGAGTGGCAACACATCCGATCAAAAAGCGTGCTGCCACCGGATCGACGCCTGTCCCGACCACATCAGGAGCAGTCATCCGCCAATTGTTGGGACCGAGTCCACGCCATGGAAGCGTCATGCCGATTCACCCCCACTGACCACGACTTCTGGTGGGCCGCCCGGGTCTCGATCCCGGCACCTTGGGATTAAAAGTCCCCTGCTCTTCCGGATGAGCTAGCGGCCCGGCTGTGCACGATAACGGCCGTGCCATCGACCGAGCCACATCGATGAGTCCTTTGACCACGGCTCGCTTCGGGCTGACGAGTGAGGGACGATCCTTGCATGCTCCGCTCCCGCTTCACCGAGATGTTCGGACTGGACTACCCGTTGATGTCCGCGCCCATGGCGTTGCACAGCGGAGGCACCCTGGCGGGATCCGTCTCCGCTGCCGGCGGCCTCGGTTCCTTCGGAGGCGTACACCTTTCGGGTGATCCTGACTGGATCCGTTCGGAGGTCGCCAAGATCCGGGAACGAACCCACCGTCCTTTCGCGATCGGCTTCATCACCGATTTCATCCCCTTCGTCGAGCCGCTCTTCGAAGCATCGCTGTCCGAAGCACCCGCGTTGCTGGCCCTATCCTTCGGCGACCCGACACCCTGGATAGAGCGCTGCCAGGGGGCCGGTGTCCCTGCCATCTGTCAGGTCCAGACGGTGGCTCACGCCGACCTCGCCGTCGAGGCGGGAGCGGATGCACTGGCGGCCCAGGGTACCGAGGCGGGCGGTCACACCGGCGAGATGAGCCTCCTCCCTCTCCTTTCGGCGGTCGCCACGCGTCACCCCGGAGTGCCAACGCTCGCTGCCGGCGGCATCGGAGACGGCCGGACGCTGGCGGCAGCCTTGACGGCGGGCGCCGACGGAGCGTGGATGGGTACGGCCTTCCTCGCTACTCCGGAGGCGGTCGAGATCGACGACGTCTACAAGCGACTGATCGTCGAGAGCGACGGGGGCGACACCGTCTTCACCCATGCGTACGACATCGTCTCGGGCTATCCGTGGCCGCCGGGCATCGGTGAGCGAGTCCGCCGGAACCGATTCACCGACGAGTGGGAGGACCGTGAGTCCGAGCTCCGGGATCACCGGGAAGAAGTCGCAGCCACCAGGAGCGGGCTCAGCGGCCTCAGCGACGAGGACGTCTCGACCCGCGAGGTGCTGTTCGGCCAGGCGGCCCGGTTCGTCACGGAGATCCGGCCCGTCGCCGACGTCATGCGGTCAATCTGCGAGGATGCCGAGCGCCAGCTGCGGACGCGGCCCCCGTCCCTACTGGCGTAAGCCCGCGCCCGCCTGCCGGCATCAGGACGTGGTCTCCAAAGCGGCCAGTTGCGGAATCACCGGACCCCATGTTTCCTCGAGCCACCTCGTCGGGTCCGGACCAGTCGAACGTATGACGAGCGCCTGGACACCCACGCGGGCAAAAGCCTCGCATTGGCGGACGATGGCATCTCCATCCGCGTCGTCCGTCACCATGGCCAGAGCGGTCACCTCTATGTCCGCCGGGTCGCGGCCCACCTGATCGCAATGCCGCCCAAGCACCTCGACCTTGTGGGCGACGACGTCGGGGTCGCCGATGAAGTTGCAGGCGTCGGCGTACGTCGCCACCAGACGCAGCGTCTTGCGCTCGCCGCCACCGCCGATGAGCACTCGCGGCCTCGGTGAGCTGACGGGGCGCGGCGAGCAGAGGGTCTCGGCGAGGTGGTAATGCCTGCCTTCGAACGGGCCGTCATTTTCGCTCCACATTTGGAAGCAGATCTGCAGGGTCTCTGAGAGCCGCTCGTAGCGCTCGCGCAACGGAGGAAACGGGACACCGAGCCCGCGGTGCTCGCGCTCGTACCACGCCGCGCCGAGACCGAGCTCGGCCCGGCCGCCGGAGAGCACGTCGAGGGTCGTGACCGTCTTGGCCAGCAATCCAGGGTGCCGGTAGGTCACGCCACCGACCAGCATGCGAAAGCGAAGGCGCTCCGTCTTGGCCGCGGCAAAGGACAAGGTGGTGTAACCCTCGAGCATCGGCTCTTCAGCAGGCCACAGCATTTCCATTTGGAACCAATGGTCCATGACCGACAGCGTTCGCACGCCGATCGCCTCGGCCGTCTGCGCCAGCGAAGTGAACGTCGGTGCGATCGCCTCGGGGCCGCCGGGCCAGGTGAAACGTGGGACGTGGACGTCGAGGTGCATGACGCCGAGGGTACCCGCAGCAACGGAGCCAGGTTCCGGCCGCGCTGGCGCGACGCCGCGACTCCGACGAGATCGCGGCCAGCCACCCGGGTGCTCGTCCCGGGAACGCCTGCCGGCATAGTTCACCGTAGAGGGGATCTGCGGTGAGTCCGGCTACGGCGGCCGCTCCTGGGACGGCTCCTCGCCCGCCCGGACGGCGGGTCAACGCGCCGCGCTCGCCTGGTCATGAGCAGTCCATTTGACACGGGCGCTGCAAAGCGAGACGACCTACGATTCAACCCGTGATGCGACTGTCGGTCGACGAGATCGCCTCCGAGAAGGACCCCGTCCTCCGCAACCTCCTTATCACCCAGCGTTACCACGAGTTCGCCGTGCAGCTCCGCGACGCCGGCATCGGCGAGGACGCCACCTGGTGCGCATTCGCGGTCTGGGCCTCGAAGACCGCCGGCGCCACCATTCGCGGCGATGTGCTGCCCCGGCGCGCTCAAGACGCCATCCTGCGCAACAACGAGCTGCAGGGTTTTCTCGAGCGGGTCAATCACGGGATCACCGGCTGGGCGCTCACGCATCTCTCACACGATCACCTTGCGCAGGCCATCAAGACCATCACGGAGGACGTGTCTGCATCCATCGCAGACGGAAACGTGCTGGTGTTCGCCGAGCTGGCTCCGTTGTTCACCGCGCCCACGGATCGGCCGACCCTCCGACGCCGCAGGTCACGGCGAGCGCGTTCGCCGCTACGGCGCGCGCGTTGGAAGTGGCCGAAGACATGTCCGGCGTCGCCACGGCGTTCGGTGTGTATCGCAATGCGCTCTTTGCTCCTCCAGAGCGCGCCGCCATGGTCCTCCGAGCCAACACGCTGGCCGTCGCCCACGAGCAGCGGCGTCTCCAGCCCGCGATCGCGAAGGCGCTCGACGCCGCGATTTCGGACACCCTGACACGGGTGATCGAGACCGACCTGGTCCGTCACGTACCGGCGCCCAATGCCCGTGGCGTCATCGACAGGCTCATGGAAGACCTGTGCCACTTCCTCGACGAGGCGTGGGACACCGCACTGACCGAGGTCATCATGCAGCTCGTGACAGCGAGCGAGACGTTTGACCTACGTAGGGACGTTCCTCCTCTACAGGGCAAGATGTTCCCAGTTGACCCTGGCCGACTCGTCAGGAACTGATGCCGCGGCGGACGTGGCCGCATGGGACAAGACGAACGGCACGGGCTACTCCGTCCGGTGCACATAACTGGGCGCAACTCCCTGAGCGGATGAACTTCATCGTGAACCTCTTCCGGTCGCGCCAACGCGACCCGAACCTGTTCAACCCCCCGTTTACAGCGTGCTAAGTGGCGGCCCTTTCCCGGCGGGACGTTCCTCCCGGTCCGCTGTAGCAGGGAGGTTCCACCGCTCCGCCAGCGACGTCGGGACCTCGAAGGTAGGGCGTCCCCCGTATCGCTCTGCTTCAACGGCGAGCGACAACATTCCGAATCCGATGCGGTCGGACAGTTTTGTCAGGGCCCGGCGGTGGAGCTGTTCCGCCGACAGCCGTCGACTGAGGTCGGCCAAGGGGCCGAAGAGGAACCGGGTCCAGTCCGCCGCCGGGACACCGAGGAGGTCGGCGGCCTCGTCGCCGACGTAGTAGCGCACCGTCGTCGCGGGCAGGCCGCGCAAGCCGGGCGGCGTGAGGCGCCGGCCCTGGTCCAGGAGAGCCTCGGTTAAAAGGCGCCCGGCCTCACTCTCGCCGAACTGGCGCTGCCGGACCCTCGGCATCAGCTCCACGGTCTGCTCCCGGGTGAGCGGCAGCAGGTCCGGGCGAATGCCCAGGTGGAACCCGATGATCGACCACGTGTGCAGATAGTCATCGGCTTCCTCAGGCGTGTAGAGGATGCCGGTGCGGTCGAACACCTCGAAGAGGATCTCGGTGAAGGTCAGCAATGTCTCGAGGAGGTCCTCCTGGTTGATCGGCGTCCCCCAGGCGGGATTCCAGTTCACGCGTGGGTCGTGCTCAATCAGCCAACGCACCGCTGCGTGCATGAGCCGGACGTGACGCACGTCGGCGAACCCGCGGCCGCCATACTCGAGCCCCCCCGGCTCCATCACGTCAAGGTGGAATTGGGCCGTCTCGTTCAGGCGGCGCTTGGCGTCCGTCTCCAACCGCGCCGTGAGTCCGAGCACCTGAGCACCGCGCCAACACGCGTAGGCGGACGGCAAGGCCGCCGCGTACAGCGCGGTGAAGACATGCGATCCCCAGCGAGCGAAGCACTCCTGACCGGCCGCGACCCGCGGGCCGTCTGCCCACGCGGGCGGGTCGTTCTTCTCACTCAGATACGCCAGCAGTGCCGGGTCCATCTGCTCGTTCTGCTCGACCACCAGGGACCGGAACGCGGAGGTTGCATCGGCGGTGCCGGAGAGGAGTCCCGAGATGACGGCATCGGCCTCCGGATCTCCGACCGATCGCAGCCCGTCAAGAAATCTGTCGTCCCAGATGGGGACGCTCATGAGTGCTCCAACAAGACGCGGCGCCTCGTCGAGGCTCCTCGAGGGACCGCCCGCCGAGACCCTCCCGATGCACACCCGCAGCTCCTCCTTGACATGGTCGGGTGAACCGGGCAGCCGGGCCCAATCGGTCAACGCTTTGAGTTCGAGCATGGGTGCGCCGCGGGAGCGGGCCGGCCCAACCGCGTCGGCGTAGTCGTGCCCCGCTGCGTCGTCCCTTCCCGCGCGCAGGTGAATGCTCCCCCTCACCCGGAAGACCTCCGCCTCGCAAAACCCCCCTCCGGAGCTGCGTGCCGTCCCGAGTGCCTCACCCAGAAGAGACAGCGCACGTGCATCGTCCACTCGGGGGTCGTCGGCCAGCAGCATCAGGAAGTAGGGCCGCAGATGAGAAACCGGGAGCTCCGGTTCGTCGATGCCCTCTCCGGCCCACCAGAGGAGGCGATCGGGACCATTGGCGCCATTGGCGAGTGCTTACCTCGTCGGAGACGTGCCACGCCTCGCTGGCGAGTTTCACCACGAGCTCGCGTTCGCCGCCCAGTTGCGCCATGATCGCAGCGGTCACGTGAGCGAGCGCGATCGCCTGCGGCACGTCTCGCTTCGTGGTGAAGTGCAACACGTCGTTGGCGACCGGTGGGCTCGACGATGGAAGGCTCCGTCAGCCGGTGCAGCTCGCGCTCCAGGGCATCATCATCCAGACCGGTTGCGGCGCGCAGCACTGGCCGTTCGAACGTTCGCCCGATCACGGCGGCCGACTGCGCGACGCGCTTCGCGTCGCCGATCCGGTCGAGCCGCGCCGTGATCACTTCCGAGAGCGTCGCGGGCACTGCTGCAGAACGCAGATCAGATCCACCTTCGACCTGGTTCAGCGCAAGCTGTTCGAGGAAGAGTGGCACTCCGTCCGCCCGTGCGACGAGTGCTCCACGGACGTCTGATTTCAATTCGGTCGTTCGCGGTAACCGATCGAGCAGCTCGTGCGCGTCCTCGTCACTCAGGCGATCGAGGGTCAGGTGCGACGACGCCCGCGGATGGGGATCGTCGGCGATCTCTGGCCGACCGCTCATGACAACCAGCACCGGGGACGACTGGCGCGCGATCAGGGGAACGGCTTCCAGGGTGCTCGGGTCGGCCCAGTGTGCGTCCTCTACGACCAGGAGAAGAGGCCCCGAACGGCTCAGGTCCTCGGCCCACGCGTCGACCTCCATCGGAGTCGCCGCTGGAGTTCCCACGACATCTGCAAACGGTTGCAGCGGGCTGAGCGAACCGCGACGACTGCAGGAGGCGGCGCGCACGGCGTGTCCACACGCCGCCAAGCCGGAACTGAATTCCAAGAGGAGGCGCGACTTCCCGATCCCGGGCTCGCCCGTCACCAACGCGAGGCGTGCCGCCCCTTTGACCGCTTCGTCCCACTCGGACCCGAGCCACGCCAGTGCATCGCTCCGCGAGACGAAGCCGGTCAGCGGCCGAGCCTCGAGCCGGTGGCGCGCCGTACCCCGGCGCAGGACGCGGAAGGCCGGCACCGGCTCGGCGAATCCTTTCAAGCTGAGGGGCCCGAGCGGCGACAGCTCGAAATATCCCGAGACGAGGCTCGCGGTGTCCCCGCTTATCACGACCTGTCCCGGCTCTGCCGCCGCCTGGAGCCGGGCCGCGAGGTTCGGGACCTGACCCCAGACGTCGGGGAGTCGTTCGTTGCCTCCGGCCGTGACGGCGGCAACGACTACCTCTCCGGTGTGGATGCCCGCGCGTGTCTGGAGCTCTCCCATCCCGAGGTCGCCTGAGAATTCGGCTCCGAGGCGTGCCATCTCCTCCACCACTGCGAGCCCCGCGGCGACCGAATCCCTTCCAGCCGATTCCACGGCCTCGGGGTAACCGAAGTACGCCACGGCGCCGTCGCCTTGGAACTGCGCGATCACGCCGCCATGGGACGTCACGATGGAGGCCACCCAGTGCTGGTACGCGTCCAGCACTTCGTGCCAGTCCTCGGGATCGAGGGCGGCGGCGAGCTCGGTGGACCCGACGAGATCCGTGAACACAACCGTCAGCTGACGGCGCTCGTCAGGGGCAGGCGGGAGAGGGGCGTTGGCCGCGCACATGATCAGCCCACTGCGATCGCCGCCGATACCGCCCGATCACCATCACTCCACTGCGGTGGAGACACAGGGGAAATATACGTCTACCCAGCGTGCGGCACACCGGATAGCGCCACCCTCCCTCGCTCCGTTCGCCGACACGGGCATGGGCGACGGATCCGTGCGAGGGGGCAAGGTCGTATCTAGGCTGCGTCCGTGCCCAAGGAAAGGCTCGGCCGACGTGCTTTGCTGAGCGCACTTGCTGTCTTGGCGCCGCTTCTGCTGAGCGTGGTCGGAGGGCTGGCCAACCCGGCAGGCGCACAGCCGTCGACGACCACGACCACCGCTTCGACGACCACGACGACCGCACCGTCGACTACCACCACGACCACTGCTCCTCCCACGACGACCACGACCCTGGCCCCGACGACGACCACGAGGGCTCCCCGCTCCACCACCACCACCACCACCCACCAATCGACGACGACGACCACACATCCGTCGACGACCTCCTCGTCGACGCCCTGGGGCTGGATCATCCTGGCCGTCGTCTTGGCGTTGGCCGTTCTCCTCGTCGTCCTGCTCCTCGTGCGTTCTCGACGCCACGACCGCGCAGCGGTGTGGCGGCGCTCCGCGCGGCCGGCCGTCACAGCCGCGGAGCTCGCCCGCGACCTCGTGCTCTCCCAGACCGAGCACGATGACGCCCAGCGCCGGGCCAGCGTGGCCGCGGAAGTGGATGACGCCGTCGACGGGCTGGAGCGAGCCGCCGCGTCTGCCCCCGATGACGTGAGCCGCAACCTGTCCGAACGGAGCTCCGAGAGCCTGCGCGGCCTGGCTTTCGCGGTGGAGGCCGACCACCTCATGCGCTCGGGCGGCGAGAATCCGACCGGCGAACAGCTCGCGGCGGCTGATCAGGCGCGGCGGCACCGACGGGCGGAGCTGGAGTCTGCGCTTGCCGAGTTGAAAGCGGCGGTAGACCCACCTCGACCAAGACGCCCTTAGGGCGAAGGAGTCTCATCACTCCGAGCGCAGCATGAGCGCAGTGGGCGTGCCCGCCGCCGTGCGAGTGGGAACCGCCGCCACGTCGTTTGAAAGGATCACAGTGCCCACCGATACCAGAACCATGGCTGGGACCCACGCGGTGGGATACGGCACGGCATAGATCTGTTCTGCGAAAGGTTCCAGAGCCACGGCCCGGCGACGATTCCGAGCGGAATTCCCACGACGATGTCCGCGGCGCGCCGCCTGCGGCGGCTCAGCGGCTGAACCGACCGACCAGGAGCTCGCCCACCCGACGCACGGTCTCCGGCGTCCCAGTGGGCATGTTCCAGACGAAGTACTCCACGCCGGCGGCCGCCAGTTCCTCCACCCGAGCCACCAGCTCGTCGGCGGTCCCCACGTCGGAGCCCCCAGGGTCGGCGCCGACCTGGCGCAGGAAGTCCTTCGTCGACGCCGTCTCCTCCTCGTCGGCTGTGAGGACGAGCGTGCTGAGGCGGCTCACCGTGACCTCCGCGGGGTCGCGGCCGACGTCCTTGCAGTGTCCGCGCAGGACGTCGACCTTGTGCGCGAAGGTCGCTGCGTCGCCGAAAAAGTTGCACATGTCGGCGTACTGCGCGACCAGGCGCAGGGTCCGCTTCTCGCCTCCACCCCCCACCAGGATCGTCGGCCCGCCCGGCTGGACCGGCCGCGGGATGTTGTGAGCCTCGTGGATCCGGTAGTGCGTGCCGGTGAAGCTCGGCGCGTCCTCCCTGAACATGGCCCGGCAGATCTGCAAGGCCTCCTCCAGCCGGTCCAGCCGTTCACCGGCCGGTGGGAAGTCGAAGCCCAGGCCCTCGTGCTCGACGTCGTACCAGGCGGCGCCGATGCCCAGAATGGCCCGGCCCGCACTCACGATGTCGAGCGTGGTCACGATCTTGGCCAAGTGTGCCGGGTTGCGGTACGTGACCCCGGTCACCATCGTCCCAAGGCGCACCCGCGAGGTCCGCGCCGCCAGCGCGCCGAGGAGCGTGTAGCTGTCCAGCATGGGTTGGGACGGACCGCCCATCGGGGGCAGTTGGTAGAAGTGGTCCATCACCCACACCGAGTCGAAGCCGCTGTCCTCGGCGGCGCGCGTCCGGGCGAGGACTTCGTCGAAGAGGACACCCGGGGCCTCGTCGGTCGTGAAGTTGGGGATCTGCAGTCCGAAGCGCATGGACCGAAACCTAGTGGCGGCCCTGGGGGCCGCGCCTACCAACCCGTGCGGCGCTGGAGCCAGTCGAGCGCGACCCCACCCTGCGCAGCTTGGAAGGCGCGGACCGTAGGCAGCCCTGGCGGGGGCGGCCGGAGCGAATGGGCGACAAAGAAGCCGCTCACCGCGGCGAGGACGACGGTGACCACGTCGGGATCGGCTTCCCGCGTCGGGCGGTGCCCCGCCGCGAGCTCCTCGGGTGCCGGTCCGCCCTCCAGCACGACCGAGGGCGCCCATCCGACCAGGTCGATCACCGGCGTGCCGACCGCGGCGTGCGGCCAGTCCACGAACATCACTCCGTGCGCCGTGAGCAGCAGGTTGTCCGAGCGGATGTCGCCATGGATCAGCGTCGGCCCCGCGCAGGCGGCCGGCCATTCCCTCTCGAGCTCGGCCAAGCGGCACAGGTGCGCCCGCGCCCAAGGGTCGAGGGCGGCCGGGGGCTCGTCCAGTGCCGCGAGCTCGGCCCAGCCCCCGAAGAGACTCCGGAGGTACACCGCCGCCGGCTCGATCCGTGCGGCGGGGCTCGGCGTCGAGCGCGTCATGCAGGCCGCCGAGGGCCTCGAGGACGGACTCCAACTCGCCCGCGCTCCCAGGGATGCCGGGGAGGTCTCCCGTCAACCGCCTCGAAGGCCAGGGCCACCCAGTCCCCGTCGTCGTAGGTCTCGAGCAACGTGGGAAAAAAGCCGGAGTGGGGCAACGCGGCGGACACCTCCGCCTCCCTGCGATGCATCAGCGGCGAGTCGGGATTCAGCACGGCGCCGACGGCCTTCACGAACAGTGTGCGACCGGGGCACTCGAGCCGCGCGGCCGCCCCCGGCGAAAACCCCCCTTGGAGGTCGCGCACCACTGCCGGCGCGCCGCCGCCGACGTGTGCCGCCCACGTCTGGATCGCCTCCGGGACCTCCGCCCACGGCAGGTGGACGCCCGCCGCCGGAGCGGTCCTGTTCACGACGCGGCGGCCCCCGCAGCGGCCAGTGCTTCGTTGATGCTGGCGACCAGCCGGCGCGCCGACTCTGCGCTGAGCTCGACCGCCACCCGGGCGCCCGGACCGCGCGACGGATCGGCGAAGTCGATGTTGAGCGTGTGGGCGAACGGAGCGTGGTAGGGGTGGTCGAAGTACACGTTGGCAGACGAGACGGAGAACCACCCTTGCGGGCCCTTGGCGCTGCCGGCGATGTCGGTTGGCACGGTGAGGTACGAGCACACGGTCAGCCCCCCGCCAGGTAGCGTCCGAACCACTCGAAGACGCGCTGCCAACCGTCGACGGCGGCCTCGGGACGGTAGGCCGCGCGCTCGACGCTGAAGAATGCGTGCCCGGCGCCTTCGTATCGGTGGAACTCGTAGGTCTTCCCCGCGTCCTTCAAGGCCTGTTCCAGTTCGTCCACGTGCTCGGGGCGTCGGGAACTGGTCGTCCAAGCCGAAGAGCCCGAGGAGCGGGCAGCCGAGGTCCGGCGTGCGGTCGACGAGCGGCCCGACCTTGAGCGGGAACCCCTCGGGCACCGTGCCGACGACAAAGGCGCCGTAGCAGTCGACGGCGGCATCGACGGGCAGGCTCACCGCCGTGAGGAAGGCATGGCGCCCGCCGGAGCAGTAGCCGATGACGCCGACCTTGCCGTTGCTGGTCGGTAGGGCGCGCAATGCCTCGATCGCACCGCCCGCGTCACCGACGAACTGCTCGTCCGGGACACCTCCCGCCTCGCGGGCGGCCGCCGCCGCGTCGTCGGGATCGACATCGAAGCCCTGGCGTGCGTACAGATTAGGGCAGAGTGCGTTGTAGTCGTGGGCGGCGAACCGCCGCGTGATCTCCTTGGTCCCCGCGTCCCAGCCGGGCAGGTGATGCATGACGAGCACTCCGGGGAAGGTCCCGTCGCCTGCAGGGAGCGCTTGGTAGGCGTTGATGGTGGCGCCCTCGTACCCGGTGAACGTGACGTTCCGGGCGGAGAGGGCCTCTTCGGGTGCGGCCACGTCGGTCTCCTTTGCGTCGTCGGTCCAGCGTCGTCTGCGTGCGCGACGCCTGCGCCGGCCGTGCGGGCGGCGTGCGTGCTGCGACGCCCACTATGGCCCGCCGCAGTGCTCGCCGTCTCCTGGCCCGGCATGATGAACCCCCGTGCGCCGGATGCTCCTGCCGCTGACCGCGCTGGCCGTGACCGCGGCTGACGGCCGGAGCAGCCCGGTCCACGTCGGTAGGAGCGACCACCGTCACGGTGCGCACCGTGCTCGGCTCCGGGACGCTCGCCTCTCCCGGCGGCGTCGCCGTCGACAGTGCCGGAGACCTGTTCGTCGCAGACACCGGACACTGCCGCGTCCTGGAGGTGCCGGCGCGCCCGGCGACGCCGGACGGACTGCACCGCCAGGCCGGGCCCGGCGGTCACGCTGGCCGGCGGGAGGTGTACCGGCGTCGGGGCTTTCGGCTATCCCTCCGCGTCGCGGTCGACGAGCGGGGCAACTCTACGTCGCCGAAGCCACGGACCAGCGAGTGCTGGTCGTGCGGCCCGGCCGGCACGGTGGCCACGGTGGCCGGGACCGGGCACGCCGGGTTCAACGGTGACGGCGGGGAGGCGACGGAGGCGGAGCTCAACCAGCCCACGGGGATGGCGGTGGACCGCGCGGGCGACCTCTTCATCGTCGACACGCGCCAACTGCCGGCTGCGCGTGCTCCCGGCCGCGACACGACGTTCTTCGGACAAGCCATGACCGCGGGGCGCCTCTACACCGTGGCCGGCACCGGCGTGTGTGGCACGACCGGTCAGGGCGGGCCGGCCGGCCAGCGCACAGTTATGGAACCCGGTGGCCGTCACCGTCGATCCGGCCGGGCGACCTCCTGGTGGCAGATAGCGGCGACCAGTCCGTTCTGCTGGCGCCTCGGCCGGAGGTGGGATGTACTACGGCACCGCGGTAGGAGCGGGCGACATCGGCGTCGTCGTGGGCGGCACGGGGAGCTACGGGCCGTATCTCGCCGACGGGCTCCCCGCCACCGGCCGCGGCTGCCGAGCTCAACGACCCCCGTGGCCTGGCGGTGGCGCCGAGTGGCGCGCTGTTCGTGACGGACGGGTTCATGCACGTCATCCGTGTCGTCCCAGCCACGACGGGCACAGTGCTCGGCCGCAGCCATGACCGCGGGAAACCTCTACACGGCGGCCGGCGCGCTCCCCGTGACGACGGCCGAGGGACCAGGGCGACGGCACGCGCTGGGTTGCTCACACGCATGGGGACTGCCGGTCCGGCATCGCCGTGTCGACGCACGGGGTCCGTGTACTTCAGCGACGCCGCGCTCGGCGAGCTGCGGGTGATCGGAGGGCCGCATGAGCCGCTTCGGGCGCCGCACGTTCCTCGCCTCGTCCGCCGGCGTCGCCGCCGGTGCCGCGCTGGTTGAGGACGTGCCGGGGGATGCGCCCGGGGCGTCGGGTGTCGAGGACCGCGGCGCGGGAGCTCGTGCGCACCACGGCAGCGGCAGCGACACCGGGACGGCTACGACTCGGGCTCGCTCACCGTCAACGGCCTCGTCGACCCTGTCGGCGTCGACCCCGACGACTGTTCGTTCGCCTGGACGCTGCAGGCCGCCGGGCACGCGCGGCCACGCAGACGGGCTATCGCATAATGGTGCGACGCACCGATCCCGGCCAGGCCGCCACCGTGTGGGACAGCGGGCTCGTGCCGTCGGCGCGGCAGGCCTTCGTCGCCTACGGCGGGGCCGCCGCTGGAGGGCGACGCCGCGTACGAATGGACGGTGCAGGTACACGGGCGCGCGGCCCTGGGGCCGGTGTCCACCCCGGCGCGCTTCCGCACGGGGCTGCGCCAGGCCGACTGGCGGGCGCAGTGGCTGCGCCCGGCCGGCGCGCTCGCAGCAGCCGGACCGCTTCACCTACCTGCGCACCGAGGTCACCCCGCCCGCCGGGCCGGTCGTACGGGCCACGGCGTACGTGTCGGCGGCGCACACCTATCGCTCTTCCTCGACGGGCAAGTGGTCGACCATGGCCCAGCTTCTCCTACCCCGACGAGCAGTACGTCGCGCGGTCGACCTGACCGGCCTGGTGCGCGCCGGCCGGCCGTCAGCGCCCTCGGTGTGCTGCACCGCTGGTACGGCGCCGGGCAGGGTCGTCCGGCCTCAGCCCCCGGCCTCCTGGTCCAGCTCTCGCTGTGGTACGGCGACGGGCGGCACGTGGCCTTCGGCTCCGACCGCACCTGGCGTGAGCTCGCCGGCCGAATGGCTGCCCGTCGCCGCAGCGCAACTCGGACGGCGTGCGACTTCGTCGAATGGATTGACGGCACGGGCCCAGCCGGCCGGGTGGGCGATCGCCGGGTACGACGACAGTGCGTGGTCGCTCCGCCACGGTGATCGGCCCGGCGGGCACTGCGCCGTTCACCCGGACCTACGCACAACGGACCACCGTCGACGAGCACGTCGTGACACCGTCGAGCGTCCGCACACTGGCCTCCGGCTCGGTCGTGGTCGACTTCGGCGCGGTGTACCCCGCCCGACCCCGTGTCACCTTCGCCTCGGGTGAGGCCGGCCGGACCGTCCCAATGCACGTGGGCTACCTGCTCGATCCCGACGGGCAGGTGTCCACGACACACGGCACACAAGGCACCAACCTCTCCTTCTCCTACGTGATGCGGGACGGGCCGCAGACGTTCGAGGCCTTCTCCTTCCTCGGCTTCCGCTTTCTGCAGATCGACGACCCCGGCGAGGCCATCGGGTCGAGCCAAGTGGAGGCGCTGGCGCGTCACGCCGCGATGCCCGCGTGTCGATGGCGACCTTCAACACGGGCGTCCGCACGCTGGACGCGGTATGGAAGCTGAACGCGCGCTCCTGCCTGTACTGCTGCCACGAGCAATTCGTCGACACCCCGACCCGGGAGAAGGCGCAGTTCCTCTGGGACGCCGCCAACGAGTCCGAAGCGGTCATGCGGACCTACGGCGACCAGAACATGAGCTGGCAGGGGCTGCGCGACGTGGCCCGGGGCCAGAGCCGCTTCTGGCCCGACGGCCGTGTCAACGTGGTGTATCCCTACGGGTTCGGCGCGCGTGACATCCCGACGTTCACCGAGCGCTACCCCGAGTGGATCTGGCGCTACTACCTCTCCACGGGGGACCGCGCCACCGCGGTCGGACTCTACCCGACCGCGACAAGAGTGGCGGCCTACCTGTGGGCGGCGCGGCAGGCTGGCACCGGTCTCCTCTACGGATTGGCCGACGCGCCGGAGGGCGATCCCTTCTACGGCTACGACCTCGGCGTGGCCGCCGACACCGCCAGCAACGTACTGGCCGTGAACGCCTTCTCCAGGATCGCCCAGTTGGGCGACCTGGCCGGGGACGCCTCCGGCGCGGCGCTACAACGGTCCCGGGCGGCCCAGCTCACCGCCGCGATCAACGGCCTTCTGATTCGTCCCGACGGAGTGTACGTGGACGGCATCGACTCTGACAGGGCCCAGAGCACGCACGCGTCGCAGGAGGCGAACGCGCTCGCGCTCGCCTACGGCGTGGTCCCGGCGGCGCACGTGGCGCGGGTCGGGGCCTTCGTGGCCTCCCTCGGCATCGACGTCGGGCCCAACCACGGACTGGAGCTGCTGCGCGCCCTGGCGGTCGCGGGCCGGCACGACGACATGGTGCGCCTTCTCACGGACGCGTCGGTGCCCGGTTGGGCACAGATCCTCGCCGAGGGCGGTACTTTCACCTGGGAGACTTGGAAGCCGAGCGATCTCATCGGCGACTCCATGTCGCATGGTTGGGGGTCGTCCGCCCTCGTCGCCATGCAGGAGTCGTTGCTCGGGGTGTCGCTCGAAACGCCCAACCCCGACGGCACGGTGCGCGCGGTGGCGGCGCCGCCCTCCGGTGGACTTTCCCGTGCGTCCGGATCCGTTCCGACCATCGCCGGCCCGATCACCGTTTCGTGGGAGCGTTCGCGCCGCGGTGTCGCGCTCGAGCTCTCCATGCCGGTCAACGCAACGGCCCGGGTCGTGCTCCCTGCATCGAGCGGGGCGGCGGTGCGCGAGGGCGGGGTCGCTGCGGGGTCGGCACCGGGCGTCGTCGTGCTCTCGGTGGCGGATGGGCAGGCCCAGTTGTCCGTCGGGAGTGGGAACTAACGGTTCGCCAGTTCATAGGGCGCTTCGGCGGGTCGTCCCTGGCCTCAGGCATCGTTCGCCATGCCCGCGACCGGCGCGCCGAGCGGTAATGCACCCGCCGAGCCCTGGAACGTCGCGTCCCCGTAGGCGAACACGCCGCCGTCGGAGGCGACGAGCCGGTAGCCGCCCCCATTGGGGACGGCCGCCATCCCGATGGTCGGAGAGTTCAGGTCCGCGTCCTCGCCTGCCGACTCCCCGACGATGATGTGCAGAGGACACGTGCGCCTGCTTAGGACGTGCAGGTCGTGCCGGGAGGCGGGGTGATGCCGCTCACGAGATACGACTGCACGTACCCCCGCACGCAGCTGCTGTAGAAGTACGCCACGTGGTCGTCCCCGTCGCGGGTGAGCAGCACGCCGTGGCGGAGCTCCTGCGCCACGCTGACGGCCCAGGCGTAGGGCGTAGCGGGGTCACTGGTCGTCCCCACGACGAGCACTGGCGGTGAGCCCGCTGCGGACACCGGGCCGACTGGGCGCGTGGGCGGTGCAGGCCATACGGCGCAGGCCGCCTCGCCCCAGGCGAGGAGCGGACCGAACACCGGGGCCGACACCTTGAGCACCGCGGCGAGATACTCGTACGCCGCCAGGTCGTGCGAGACAGGGTGGTCGAGGCAGTCGACGGCCAGACCGGCATCCGAGCCGTTGGTCGACCCGTTCGCGTTGTAGTGGTCGGACATCGTGACGACCTCTCCGCCCTGTCCCGCTGCGTCGGCGGCCAGCGCGTCGCCGAGCGCAAGCCAGTCGGACCGCGCGTAGAGACCGTCGAGCAGTGTGTCGTACAGCTCGCCCGCACCGGCCACGCGCCCGCCGCCGGCTGCTACCGGTGAGGAGGCGCTCGAGGCGATCAGTGCGAGGAGGGCGGAGGTCGGGTCGCCGGTCGGCCGCCAGGCGCACGCGGCATCGGAGGCGCACCACGAGAAGAAGGCGTCCAGGTCGCTCTCGAAGCCCTGGGCTTGCCCCGTCGTGATCTGGTTGAAGCTGAGTGCGGGGTCGATGACGCTGTCGAGGACCATCGCCCGCACGTAGTGTGGGAACAGCGACGCGTAGGTCAGCCCGAGCAGTGTCCCGTACGACTGGCCCATGTAGGTCAGGCCCGCGTCGCCGAGGGCCTGGCGCAGGCGGTCCATGTCGCGAGCTACGTCGACCGAGCCGACGTAGGGCAGGACGCGGCCGCTCGCCTTCTCGCACGCGGCGGCGTACTGCTTGAGCGCGTTGATCGTGGTGGTCAGAGCAGTCGGCGTCGTCGGCACCGGGTCGGGCAGCGTCGATGGCGGCGCGCCCGGGGTCTCTCCGCACGACACGGGGTCGCTCCGCTCGACGCCGCGGGGGTCGAACGTGACGATGTCGAAGTCGTCGAGCAGCTGAGGCGTCAACGCGCTGAGCTCGTTGCGCATGTCGTCGAGCCCGGAGACGCCCGGCCCGCCAGGGTTGAGGACCAGCGAGCCGATGCGCGCCGAGGGGTCCTCGGCCGGGTGCCGCTCGACCGCGATGGTGATGGTGGGCCCGCCCGGATCGGCGTAGTTCAACGGCACCACCAGCGAGGCGCACTGCAAGTCACCGTTGCAAGGGGACCACGTCAGGGGTGTCACCGGCGGCCCACTGGCCTCGGCGGCGGACGTCGTCGACGTCGGCGGACGGGTCGAAGCGGCGCCGTGTGTGGGTGCCCGGTGCCGCGCGTGCGTGGCCGAGGTGCCGGCTCTCCCGGGTGCCGTTCCCCCGGTGCATGCGGCGAGAATTACTGGGGCCGCCAACAAGGGAAGCAGGCGCGTCAGCGCGGCGGGCCGCAGGGTCACCCGGTCACAGTGACACGGCGTGTCCGCCGGAACCGCCACCCGCAGGACGCATTGTCAGTAGACGGCGTCCTCCACGATTTCGAGGTCGGCGAACTCGGGAGGCCCCTCGAAGATCTCCGCCATCAGAGCGCGCACCCCTTCGAGGTCCTTCTGCCGCTCGGGATCCCGCTCCCGGGCGCGTGCCTTCTCCTCGCTCTCGAACAGGACGAAGTGGTAGATGCGGTTGGGGTCGTTCTGGTCACGTGCGGCTGTAGTGCGCACCAGGCCCGAACCAGGGCGCTCGGTGGATCGCAGTCCCTCGTAGACACGAGACAGGTCTGCTTCCTTTCCTGGCTTGAGACGCATGGTGATCAGCTGTGCCCACATCGCGGGTCCTCCCTTTGCCCTCGGCATCCTGTCGCCTCTCGCCATACGAACGAGGAGCGCGCGTCCGTCACGCTAGCGAGAACCGTTCTCTCGCGTCCGCTGAACGGGGAGGGTCATGACCCACCAGCACAGGACGCTACGGGGGCGGATCGGGACCAGACGGCGCTCGTCGGCGGCGCACTGCGTCAGCGTGAGGTGGTGGCGGCAGTTCTCTGCTCGCCCGTCCGTTCACGGTCGGCGACGTGCTGATCACATGGCCGAAGGCGCTGGCTGACCAACCGTGGCCTCTGCCTTCCCTCCCTCTGCCACCCTTGTGACCGCGGATCGGCGCAAACCTGCGGGGACGGCTTGCGCTGCACGCCGTGACCATCTGTAGGGTCAGGAGGTGGACCTTCCGTACTCCGCCAAGGCGCAATGAGCCGCATCGAGACCGAGGACGCCGCGCCCGGAGTGCGTGTCATCGCCTTCAACCGGCCGGAGGTCCGCAACGCGTTCGACACCGCGATGTACTTCGAGGCCACCGCGGCCCTGCGCGCCGCCGACGGCGACGAGTCCGTGCGTGCCGTCGTCCTGACCGGGCGGGGCGGAGCGTTCTCCTCGGGTGCGGATCTGCACGAGATGGCGGCCCTCGCCACCGGCGCCGTGGTTGAAGGATCGGACCGGGGGTTCAAGGGATTCCTCGACACCATCGTGAGCATCGAGGTGCCGCTCCTCGCCGCGGTGGCCGGGGTCGGCGTGGGCTTGGGTTTCACCGTGCTGGCCCACTGCGACCTCGTACTGGTGGAAGAGGGGCGCGGCTGCGGGTTCCCTTCGCCGAGCTCGGCGTGCCACCCGAGGCGGCGAGCAGCGTTCTGTTTCCGGCGGCCATGGGGTGGCAGGAGGCGGCACGCGTCCTGCTCACTTCGGACTGGGTGGACGCGGCAGAGCTGGTGCGACTTGGGTTGGCGCTGCGGACCTGTGCACCCGGCACCGTCCTCGACGAGACCGTCGCTCTGGCCGCGGGCGTCGCCGCCCATCCCCGGACGGCGACCCGGGCCATCGCCTCGCTGATGCGCGCGGGCCGGCGCGACTCGGTCGAATTGGCGAACCGACGGGAGCAGGCGGCGTTCGGCCGCCTCCTGCGGGGTGCGGTGGAAGCGGGCACGCTCGCGGATTTTGCCGCCCGGGCTCCGTCCGGCTCCGGCTCCTGACCGTGCGCCTCGGCATCACCGTGGCGCTTACCGACGTCGACGTGACACCCACCACCGTGGCTGTGGCGGCGGAGACACGCGGGTTCGACTCGTTCTGGGTGCCCGAACACACGCATCTCCCCGTGGCCGAGGACGTCCCGCCCGCCCGTGTCCAGGGCATCCGGCCCGACGACTACAAACGCTGCCTCGACCCGGTGGTCGCCCTGTCCACCGCAGCGGCGACGACGACCCGTCTCGGCCTCGGCACGGGAATTCTGCTGGTGGCCCAGCACGACCCCATCGTCCTGGCCAAGCAGATCGCCACGTTGGACCACCTCTCGCGCGGCCGGGTGACGCTCGGGGTCGGTGTCGGGTGGAACCGGACGGAGGTGGAGGACCACGGCGTGGCTTTCGGCCGCCGTTGGTCCGTCGCCCGCGAACACTTGGAAGCCATGGAGGCCCTTTGGTCGACCGAACAGGCAGAGTTCCACGGCGAATTCGTCGACTTCGGCCCGTCCTTCGTCGTGGCCGAAGCCCGTCCAGCAGCCGCGGGTCCGCACCCTCGTCGGCGGCGGCGCCCACGCCTCCGTGTTCGACGCCGTGGTCTCGTACGCAGACGGCTGGCTTCCCATCGGCGGCGGCGGTCTGGCCGAGGCCGTCCCCCGCCTGCACGAACGGGCCGAAGAGGCCGGGCGCGACCCGGCCTTGGTGTCCGTCGTTCCGTTCGGCACGATCGCCGACCGTGGGAAGCTCGAGCACTACGCGCGACTCGGCGTCGACGAGGTCGTTCTGCGCGTGCGCGCCGGCGACGAATCCTCCCTCCTGACAGAGCTCGACGAACTCGCCTCTCTCGTCCCCTTCGCTGCCACACTGGAGCAGCCGCCATGACCTGTACGGACATCACCGCCGCGCCCGGACTCGGAAGCTCGATCCGCATGCCCGGCCTCGACCGCACCTGAGGACCGCCGAAGATGTGCGGGTGAGTCAGTACCGCGGCAACGCGATGAACGCGATGAGGTAGGCGAACAGGCCCGCGCCGACCAGGGTGCAGGCGTGGAAGACCTCGTGGAACCCGAAGACGCGGGGCCACGGGTTCGGGCGCTTGCGGGCGTAGACGAGCGCGCCGGTGGTGTACGCGGCGCCGGCGACCAGCATGAGCGCGAAGCCGACCCAGCCCAGGCCGCGCACCAGCTGCGGCGCCGCCACGACGAGCGGGCACCAGCCCACGACGACGTAGGGAATGGCGACCGCCCACTGCGGCGCGTCGAGCCAGACCTGGCGCAGGACGATGCCCGCCGCAGCCCCGGCCCAGACCAGAGTGAGCATGAGCAGCTCGAGCCCATCCGGTCAGCGCCAGCCCGGCCACGGCGGTGGACGTCGCGGCGATCCCGACGAAGATCGCGCTGTGGTCGGCGCGCCGCATGCGCCGCCACGCCGGTGCGGACCAGCGGATGCGGTGGAAGGCCGCGCTGGTCCCGAACATCGCCAGCATTCCGGCCACGTAGACCGTCAACGCCGCCTTGGCCCCGGCGTCGGGGCCCGCCGCGATGAGGAACGGGCCGCCGACCAGCCAGGCGAAGAACGCGCCGACGTGCAGCCAGCCCCGCAGAAGCGGACGCGCGCCGCGGTTGTCGGCCGACGTTCCCTGCTCGCCCTGGGCGATGACCGTCTCCGAGCGGGTCATGACGCGCCGCTCCGTCGAGCCGGTCCGCCAACTCCACCTCACGCCGCGAGATCCCGAGCAGGAAGAGGATGGCGTCGAGGTACGGCACGCTGAGCGCGGTGTCCGCCGCGTCCCGCACCACCGGCTTGGCGTTGAAGGCGATGCCCAGCCCGGCGGCCGCCAGCATGTCGATGTCGTTGGCCCCGTCGCCCACCGCGATGGTGCGCGCCAGGGGCACGCCGGCCGCTTCGGCGAACCGCACCAGCGCCTCCGCCTTCCCGGCCGGTCGACGATCGGCCCGACCAGCTCACCGGTGACCACGCCGCCTTCGAGCACCAGCTCGTTGGCCGCCAGGTGGTCGATGCCCAGCTCGGCCACCAGCGCCCCGATCACCTGGACGAAGCCGCCGCTCACCACGGCCAGCTCGTAGCCCAGTCGCTTGAGGGTGCGCACCAGCGTGCGGGCGCCCGGCGCCAGCACGATGCCCTCGCGCACGGCCTCGAGGTCGCGCCTCCTCCAGGCCCGGCCAGCAGCCGCACCCGCTGGCGCAACGCCTCCTCGAAGTCGATCTCGCCCGCCATGGCCGCCTCGGTCACCGCCGCCACCTCCGCCCCGCACCCGCAGCGCGCCGCCAGCAGGTCGATCACCTCCCCCTGCAGGAGCGTGGAGTCGGCGTCGAGCACGATCAGGTGCTTGGCCCGGCGGTGCAGCCCGGCCGCCTGGACGGCGATGTCGACCTGGCAGCCGCACCGCCTCCTCGGCCAGCGCCCGGCGCAGGCGGTCGAGGTCGGCGCCCGCCACGGTGAGCTCGTAGCTGTGCACCGGGTACGGCGGCGAGGCGCACGATCCGCTCGATGTTGCCGCCGCTGGCCGTGATGCGACCCGACACGCCCTCCAGCGTCGCCGCGTCGACCTCCGGGGCGGCCAGCACGGTGCACGCAGGTGCGCCCCTCCGACCTGGCCGACCTCGCTACCGTCTCGCCTCCACGCAGCGGCTCGACCGCCACCTCGACGCCGGCTCCCGGCGAACCGCGCGTCGAGTGCATCGCGCAGCCCGGCGGCGTCGCTTGCCGGCACCAGTCTGCCTCCACGCAGAGCAGGAGCCGGCCGTGCACCCGCACCTGTTCGACGTCGTCCACCTCGACGCCCTGCGCGTCCAGGGCGGCGAACAGCCGCTCGGCGATGCCGGGCCCGTCCTGCCCGCTCACCGTCACGAGGTACGGCGAGGAGTCCGTTGCGCTCACGGCAGCGACAGGTCCTTCTCGGTCGACCCAGCCCCGCCCTCCACCCAGCGCTTGACGACCCGGGCCGGCACCCCGGCCACCACGCAGCGGTCGGGGACCTCGCCCCGCACCACCGCGCCCGCCGCCACCACGACGTGCTCGCCGATCTGCGCGCCCGGCAGGATCACGGCGTTGGCCCCCAGCCAGCTGCCCGAGCCGATGCGCACCGGCGCCTCGGTCGGCCACTGGCGCCCGATCGGCTCGACCGGGTCCTCGTAGGTGTGGTTCTGGTCGGTGATGTACACGTAGGGCCCGGTCTGGATGTCGTCGCCGATCACGATCTCCCAGTGCCCGACGATGTGCGAGCCGCGGCCGATGAGGCAGCGGCTGCCGATGGACACGACCGGATCGGTCGGCATCTCCTGTCCCGGGCGCCATGCCCGCCGAGATGGAGGCGCCCGGGCCGACGATCGTCTCCGCCCGATGTGGATGAGGTGCTCGTTGTAGAGGGCGCCCTGGGGGAAGAGCAGGCAGGCGCCGGCGCCCATGCGGCCGAAGCGGCGGCCCCGCGGGTCGTCGGGCCCGATCGCCCCCAGCTCGGCGGCCCCGTCCCACGCCGCGTGGACCAGTCGCGACAGCGGCCGCCGCAGCGGTGCGGGGAGGGAGCGGGCCCAGCTCACGCAGGAATGGTAGGTGGTGCCGCGACCCTCGTCACGGCCCCGACCGTGCACCAGGGCGCGGGTACACTCGCTGCGTGCAGCCCCTCCCACCGGATGGTGGCGCCGACCCCGCTCCGATCCCTCGGCGGAGCGCCCGATCGACCGCCGCCAGTTCCTGCAGCTCTCCGCGCTCGGCGCGGCCGGGTTCGCCGGCGCCACCGCCTCGACGCCGCACCAGAAGCAACGCGTCCCGGCCACGGCCAGCGACGCACCGGCGTCCCCAGCGGGCCGGCCGTCGTCCGGACAGACGCTGGCCAGCGGCGTGACGGTGCCCACCGCGCCCTGGCTGATCGCCGAGAACGCCAAGCCCGGCACGCTGAACTGGATCTGCAACCACAACCAGCCCGACCACGCGCTCGAGGGATTCGCCAGCCAGGTCAGCGCCGTCCCCGGCGACGACGTCGCGCTGTTCGTCAACACCACCGCCCGCGCGGTGCAGGTGCAGGCCTACCGGATGGGCTACTACCAGGGCCTCGGCGGCCGCCTCATCGTCCAGACGCGACTTCGTCCCGGCCGAGGTGCCAGAGCCGCGCCGGTGGTCACGCCCGGGCATCGGCACCGTCACGCTGCCCGTGGTCACCCACGCTGACGCTCAACGATCACGAAGGACTGGCCGCCCGGCTGCTACCTCCTCAAGCTCGTCGGCGACGGCGGCGAGGAGCAGTTCGTCCCGCTCACCATCCGCGACGACACCTGCACGGCGGCCTACGTGCTCCAGAACAGCGTCACGACCTGGCAGGCCTACAACCTGTGGGGCAGCTACAGCCTCTACTACGGGCCCGACGCGACCGGGCGGCCCGCCTTCGCCAACCGCGCCCGCGCCGTGTCCTTCGACCGCCCCTACCCGCAGACCTGGGCCTCGGGCGCGGCCGACTTCGTCGGCAACGAGCTGCCCCTGCTCTTCCATCTCGAGAGCCTCGGCCTCGACTGACCTACTGGACCGACGTCGACCTCCACGCCGGCCCGCAGCTGCCTGGCGAACCACCGCTGCCTGTTCAGCCTGGGCCACGACGAGTACTGGTCCCGGCCCATGCGCCAGGGCGCGGCCCACGGCCAACACGAACGGCGTGAACCTCGCCTTCCTGGGCGCCAACGCCTGCTACCGCCAGATCCGCCTGCAATCGACCTCGGTCGGCCCCAACCGCCTGCAGGTCTGTTACAAGGACGCCGCCGAGGACCCGATCGCCCGCCAGCAGCCCTCGCTGACCACCGTCAACTGGAACCAGGCGCCGGTGAACCAGCCCGAGTCCGACGCTCATCGGCTCCATGTACCAGTCGGTGGGAGCCAAGGCCGACATGGTCGTGACCGACGCCTCGTCGTGGTTCTACGACGGGTGCAACCTGAGCGACGGCCACGCCTTCCCCAGCGTCATCCTCGGCGAGTACGACCGCTACGTCCCTCACCTTCCCGGGCCGCGCAACGCTCGACGTGCTGGCGCACTCGCCCGTCCCGGGCCAGTCCAACTGGTCCGACATCACCTACTACACGGCCCCGGGAAGGGCGGCGGCGTGCTGGCCAGCGGCTCGGCCAGTTCGTGTCCCTGCTGGCGACGACGGGCTCCATCCCGCCCAACGTGTCATCCCCGGCCATTCCCGGCGTGACCGACGTCATCCGCCGCGCCATGGAGAACGTCTACGGCCGCTTCGGCCTCGGCCCGGCCGGCCCCTACGGCAGCTCGAGCGGCAACTGGGCTGCCGTCTACACCGGGGCCGCGGCCGGCGCGGCCCAGCTGCGGGCACCCCCTCGGCCTGACGACCCCTGACCTCCATCAATTGCTGCCGGAGGCCGCAACGGCCCTGTGACCACGGGATGCCACCACTTGCGAAGCCCGTGCCCTCGTACGATCGACGCCCAGCGATGGCCACACCCGACGACTCCCACCGTGCCAGGGTGCGCCGCCCGCTCGCCTGGGGCGCGCTGGCGCCGCGGACTCACCGGCCTGCTCCTGAGCGCCTGCTCGTCCTCCTCCGCCTCACACGCCGCCGCATTCAAGGTCAAGCCCACGACCACCACCACGACGACGACGGCGCCGCCGCCCACCTGCCCCCTCACCGGGCGCCGCCGCCCCCAGGCGGGACAGTCCCGCAGCGCCCGCCATGGCGGTCAAGATCGACAACTACCCCGCCGGCCGGCCCCAGTCGGGCCTCGACAAGGCCGACATCGTCTTCGAGGAGCCCGTCGAGGGCGGCATCACCCGCTACGCCGCCGTGTTCCAGTGCCAGGACGCGCGCTGATCGGCCCGGTCCGCTCGGCCCGCAACATCGACATCGGCATCCTGGGACAGCTGGGCAACCCGCTGCTGGCCCACGTGGGCGGCATCAACCCCGTCATCGCCAACATCAACGCCTCGCCGATCGTCAACGTCGACATCGGGAACAGCAACTCGCTCATGATCCACCCGGCCGGGCAGGTGGCGCCGGACGCCGACTACACCTCGACCGCCATCGTCTACGGCACGCACCCGACCATGACGACGCCCGCCCCAGCCGCTGTTCACCTACTCCAACACGACCCCGCCGGGCGGCACGCCCGGTCTCGAGCGTCAACATCGACTTCTCGGGCACCTCGAACGTGACCTGGAAGTGGAACAAGCCGACCGACACGTTCCAGCGCTTCTACAACGGCACGACGCCGGACATGCTGGCCGACAACGTGCAGAACCAGGCCGCCAACGTCGTCGTGCAGTACGTGCAGATCAGCTACGGCCCCTGGCTCGAGAACGACCAGGGCGGCTAGGAGGTCCAGGCCGACCTGTACCCCAACGCCAGCGGCACGGCCGTCGTCTACCGCAACGGCTTCGCCATCCCGGCGACCTGGCACCGCTCCACGCTCGGCTCGCCCACCCAGTTCGTCAACGCCTTCGGCGTGCCCATCCCGCTGCAACCCGGCCAGACCTGGGTCGAGCTGGTGCCCAACACCATCATGGCGACCACGACGCCGTAGCGCTGCTCGCCTCCAAGCTGTCACGTCAGCGTCACACCGGCTTGCGGGCCACCACGCGCCAGCAGCAGGCACTCCTCCGCCGCGGCGAACACGCCCGGGTGCGCGCTGGCCTCAGCCTCGTCGAACACGCCGGCGGCCGCGCCGCGCCGCATCAGGTTGAGGCCCTTGCACTCGGCCACCTCGAACCCGGCCCGCTCGAGCTTGGCCACCAGCTCGCTCGGCGGCGTACTCGATCTGGTGGTCGTGGTTCATCAGCTCGTCCGAACGCAGCCGCCACACCGGACCGTTCGGCGTGTCGAGGCAGAACCAGCCGCCCGGGGCCAGCACCCGGAAGGCCTCGCGCGACCACCACGTCGCCGTCCGCCTCGCTGACGTGCTCTATCGACTGCCCGCTGTAGACGAGGTCGAACGACCCGTCCTCGTAGCGGCCGAGATCGACCATGGAGTGGAAGGCGAACTCCACCGGGCCGAGCTCGGAGAGCACGGGCTCGCCCGTCGAACCCCCCTGGTAGATGGCGTCGCGCTCGTCGACCGGGAGGTCGACCACCACCAGGCGCTCGAAGGGGTACGGGTAGCCCAGATGCACCAGGGCCCCGTCGGGCAGCCCTGGTGGGTCCCGCCCAGGTCGAGGATGCGCGCCGCCCGCGGCAGGCCCGCCACGAACTCGCTCCGGCTGACGTGCATGGAGAGCAGCACGTTGCCGATGGGCACGCGGCGCCGGAACTCCTCGGAGTGGGCCAGCGCCTCGGCCACGCCGTGGCGGGAGAGCTCGCCGTCCGCGAGCTTCTGGACGTACTCGGCGCCGCCGGCCGGCGTCGGGCTCGCGGTCGAGGACGACGTTGAAGGCCAAGCGCACCGACTGCTTGGGCGGCAGGTAGCGGAACGGGACGGTGGGGACGTACGCGGTCGAGGACCCGATAGGCCCGTTGCTTCCATTCGCTGGGCGGCATCGCACCATTCTGTCGGACGGTGTCCGGTCCGGACGCGAAGCGCTCCGGACCGTGCACCCGAGGGAGGCGGGAGGCGAGCCCGGAGGCTTCGGCGCCGTGAGAGGCGGAGGGTCGTGGGGCTAGGAGTCGAGCGAGATCGGGACGTCGTCGGGATCGATGGCGCCTTCGGCCGCCTCGAGGTCCTCGTCTCCTTGGGAGCCAGGCACTCGCGCACCCGGTCGTCGATCTCGGCCATCAGCTGCGGGTTCTCCGACGAGGAACGTCTTGACGTTCTCCCGGCCCTGGCCGAGCTGCTCGCCCTCGTAGGTGAACCAGGCGCCCGACTTCTTGACGAACCCGAGGTCGACCGCCACGTCGAGCAGCGACCCCTCGCGGCTGATGCCCTTGCCGTACATGATGTCGAACTCGGCCTGCTTGAACGGTGCCGAGCACTTGTTCTTGACGACCTTGACCCGCGTGCGGTTGCCGACCACGTCGGCCCCGTCCTTGATCGCCTCGATGCGGCGGATGTCCAGCCGGATCGAGGAGTAGAACTTCAGCGCACGGCCACCCGGGGTGACCTCGGGGATGCCGTACATCACGCCGATCTTCTCCCGCAGCTGGTTGATGAAGATGGCGATGGTGCTCGACTTCGACAGCGTGCCCGTCAGCTTGCGCAGCGCCTGGGACATGAGCCGCGCCTGGAGGCCGACGTGGGTGTCCCCCATGTCGCCTTCGATCTCGGCCCGTGGCGTCAGTGCCGCCACCGAGTCGATGACCAGGACGTCGAGCGCACCGGAGCGGATCAGCATGTCGGCGATCTCGAGCGCCTGCTCACCGGTGTCGGGCTGCGAGATCAGGAGGTCGTCGACGTTGACGCCGATGGCCCGGGCGTAGACCGGGTCCATGGCGTGCTCGGCGTCGACGTAGGCGCAGATGCCGCCGTTGCGCTGCGCCTCGGCCACCGCGTGCATGGCCAGCGTCGACTTCCCCGACGACTCGGGACCGTAGATCTCCACGATGCGGCCCCGGGGCAGACCGCCGATGCCCAGCGCGAGGTCCAAGGAGAGTGCGCCGGTGGGGATGGACTCGATGTTCATCGCTCAGGTTGTCGCCCATGCGCATGACCGAGCCCTTGCCGAACTGCTTCTCGATCTGGCCCAGCGCCGCATCCAGTGCCTTCTCCCGTTCCGCTTCGGCCATCCCTCTCTCCTCTGTCTGCGCTGTGCGGTCTGCGTGGCGTGACTGCGTCGGTCCCAGTGCGACCTGACGGGCTGACCGCCTGTGTGGTGACCCTACGGCGGGGGTGTGACGACCCCGCCGACGCTGCCTGTTGGCAGCATAACGAACATGTGTTCGTAGCGCCGTGGACCCTCTCGCGGACCTGCCCGGCCGACCGGAGAACGGTCGGCCGCTCCCCGAGTTGCGGCGGCCGCGATCGTCGATCGGCTCGCGACAGCCCGCGCGCGATGCCGAACGGATCCGCGTCCATCCGACGAGGGCATCCGACGGAAGCCGCTCGACGGCCGTGCGACGCCGAGGAAAGGCGGAGGGGAAGCAGAGGAGCAGGGCCGGTGCATGACGCGGGAAGGCGGCCGTGGCCGGCATGACGGCCGCGGCCTCGCCGTCAGCGTCCGTCGCGGCCGGTCGCTCGGCTGCCCCGGCCGGCGCGCCGTCGGCCGCCGCACCGAGCGCCGCCGACCCTCTACAACGACGCCCTCGCCACCACCCACGGCTGGTCGGTCCACTACGACGTCGCTCGACGTGTCCAAGCAGACACTGGTCGAGAGCGGCGACGCCGGGCCGGCCTCGGCCAGCCAGACCGTCACCATGGGCAAGGGCCGACCATCTCCATCCTCGTGATCGGCGGCTATCACCTACGTCAAGGGCAATGCCGCCGGCCTGCGCGACCTGGCCGGACTCAGCTCAGCCCAAGCTGCCGAGGCGGCCGGGCAGTGGATCGAGTTCGCGACGAACAACACCGCGCTTGCGCCGGTGGTGCAGGGTGTTCGCTCCACACGACATCGCCAAGGAGCTGGCGCTCAAGGCCCCGCTCTCGCTCGGGCATGCCACGCACCCTCGACGGCAGCGCGTCGACGCCATCGAGGGGACGCAGACGTTCGGCGGCACGTCACAGCACGTCGTCCTCTACGTCCGACCAGCGGGAACCCACGTTCCGGTCGAGGAGGACTCGGTCAACGCCAAGGGCAAGCCGCAACGGCGGCCGAGCACATCGTCTACTCCAAGTGGGGCGAGCGGTGCGTCCCCTGGCACCCCAGGCCGCGGCTCAATCGGTCCCGTCGGCTCCATAAGCGCCGTCTAACCGACCGAGCCGGACCCGGCCACCCGACCGGACCGCCCCCGGCCGGACGTGGGAGGATGGAGCTCGCACCCACCCCGGCCAAGTCGGCGCTCGACGCGCCAGCCGTGCCGGGCCTCCAGGAGAGTGAAGGTCATGCCCCATCCCCTCGCCGCCGCATCAGTCACGGCCGCCGCACCGCCGCGGTCGCCGCCCGGCGGTCACCGCTGCGCAGCCGCACCTGGCCGCTCGTCGCCGCCGCGACCGCCAGCCGGCGCCGCGACCACCGAGCGCGCCGGTCCGAGTACAACGCCGCCCTCAAGGCCGTCGGCACCCAGGGCGTGCACTTCGATCGACTCGCCAAGCAGAACGGGGCGACGCTCGATGTCACCGGCGACGCCGGCGCCAAGTCGGGCGCGCAGACGCTGGTCGTGAAGAGCAAGGGCATCGACGTCGAGCACATGACCGCCCTGCGTCGTCGGCACGACTGGATACGTGACAGGGCAACGCAGCCGCGCTCCAGCAACGTCATCGGCCTGACCAAGGCGCAAGTCGATCGAAGTACGCCGGCAAGTGGCTGTCCTTCCCGACGTCCAACAGCGGCCCCGACCAGCCTCGTCGGCGGTCTGCTAGCCTCCGAGGTGGCCAAGGAGCTCGAGATCGGCGGCCCCTACACCTACGGCAAGCCGCAGACGGTCGCCGGCCAGAAGGCGCACGGCCATCGTCGGCTCCGTCGCCGACCAGAGCGGCAGCAAGGTGCCCGGTCGTGCTGTACATCCCGGCCAGCGGCACGCCGCTCCCGATCGAGGAAGTCACCAACCCCGGCACCTCCGAGGGCTCGTCGGCCATCCACGGCACCGTGACGTTCTCGAACTGGGGCGAGGACAAGAGCCAGACGGCGCCCGCCCATACGGTCTCGCTGCTCAAGCTGGCCCCCGCCTCCGTCGTCGGGTCGAGCACCGCGGGGTAGCCCGCACAGTGCGCGCCGCTGCTGCAGGCCGCGCAGGGCGACATCACGGCCGAGCGGGTCGACGCCGTGGTCAACGCGGCCAACCGGCATCTGCGGGGCGGCGGTGGCGTCGACGGCGCCATCCACCGCGCCGCCGGAGCCGAACGGCTGCAGGCGGCCTGCCGGGCCATCGGCGAGTGCCCACCCGGACAGGCCGTCGTCACCGACGGGTTCGACCTGCCGGCCCGCTTCATCATCCACACCGTGGGGCCGGTCTGGCGCGGCGGCACGGCGGGCGAGGCCGAGACGCTGGCCGCCTGCTACCGCAACGCGCTCGCCGTCGCCGACGAGGTCGGCGCGCGCTCAGTGTCGCCTTCCCCGCCATCTCCACCGGCGTCTACGGCTATCCCCCGGGCGAGGCCGCCGCGGTCGCCGTGACCACCGTCGGCGCGGCGGACACCGACGTCACCCTCGTCCGATTCGTCGCCTTCGACGAGGCCACGCACTCCCTCTACCCGCGCGCTGTCCGGCTGACCGCCTCTGTCACCGGCGCTCCGCCCGCGGTGCCCGAATCGAGGCCCGGGCCGAGGCGGCTCAGGACGAGGAGCCGCGACGTGAGGTCGTAGACGGTCACGCCGCCCACCGTCTCGGAGGTGAAGTGGGACTCGACCCAGGACGTGATCTGCGAGGCGTCGTCGCCCGAACCGCGCCGCCGAACCCGCCGCCCGGCCACCGAAGCCACCGCCGCCGGCGATGAAGTAGTGGATCTTGCCCTCCGACACGTACTTCTCGAACTGGGCCAGGGTCGGCGCCGGGTCGGTGCCGTTGAAGCCGCCGATGGCCATCACCGGCTCGCCGCTCGCCAGCTGGTAGCCGGCGGCGTTGTTCGAGTTCACCGTTGCCGCCGCCCACGTGTAGTGGCTGGCGTCCGCCTGCAGCAGCCGTGTCAGTGCGGGGTTGGACGCGCTGGAGTTCAAGAAGCCGCCGCCCGGACCACCACCGGTGCGCGTGCCGCCGGCGGAATCCGCCCGCGATGCCCGGGAAGTCGCCGCCGCCCCCCGCATTGGCGGTGCCGCCCGCCGGGGAATCGGCCCGGGAACCCTCCGCCGGGCAAGGCGTTGCTGCGCCCGGCGGGAAGCCGCCGCCCGGGAACGCTGCCGCCGGGATGCCACCGCCGAACGCCCGGCGGAACCCGCCCGGCGCCGCCGGGGAACGCCGCCGCCCGGGTCCACCCAGTCCGCCCGCGGCGGTGGGGGTCACCGACGGGATGGCGCCGCTGTGCGGCGTGCGCCGCCGTGGCCACGGTCGAGAAGAGCGGAGCCGCCAGGGCGGCACCGAGTCCGAGCGACCGCCACCAGGCCGACGGCGACCTTCGGAACGGCACGCAAGAGCGGGAGGGCCAGGATGGCGACGACGCCGAGGAAGCCGACCACCGCCACGAACGGCCGCAGGGCGGGGAACCAGTCGGAGGTGCGGCCGAGGAGGACGACGCTCCAGACAACGGTCGCACCGAGCCCGGCGGCCAGGCCGATCCGCCCGACCCACGTGTCGCGCCGCTGCCCACAGACCCATGGTGGCGATGCCGACCAGCGCGCCGAGCGGTGGCGCCAGGGCCACCGTGTAGTACGGGTGGATGATGCCCTGGGCCATGGCTGATGACGAGGCCGATGCTCACGAGCGAGCCGCCCCACAGCAAGAGCCCGGCCCGCTCGCGGTCGGTGCGGCGGGCCCGGATGGTCAGCGAGGAGCAACGCCGCGCCCATGACCAGCGCCCCGGGCAACAACCACGACATCATGTTCCCGAACTCGGCGTTGAACAGGCGGGTCCACCCGGTCGGACCCCACATGCTGCCGGCTCCGACGACGCCGCCCCCCACGCTGCCCGACTCGTTGCCGGTGAGCCGGCCGAAGCCGTTGTAGCCGAAGATCAGGTTGAGGATGCTGTTGTTCTGCGAGCCGCCGACGTAGGGCCGGTCCGCAGCCGGGGTCAGCGCGACGGTGGCCACCCACCACCCGGCCGCCACCAGCACGGACACCCCCATCAAGAAGGTCTGCCAGACCCGGCGCCACCAGCCCGTCGGGGCGGCGAAGCAGGTAGACGACGGCCATGACGGGGAGGATCGAGGAAGGCCTGCATCATCTTGGTGATGAAGCCGAACCCGACCAGCGCACCGGCCAGGACGAGCCACTTGGTCTGCGCCTTCTCCAGCCCGCGCATGGTGGCGTAGGTCGACGCCGTGAGCAGCAGCGCCAGCATGGCGTCGGGGTTGTTGTAGCGGAACATCATCGCCGCCACCGGCGTCAGCGCCACCACCGCGCCGGCGAGCAGCGCGGCCTGCGCGCTGAACCAACGCCGGACCGAGAGGTAGACGAGGCCGACCGTGGCCACGCCCTCGAGGGCCTGCGGCACCAGCATGCTCCACGAGTTCAGCCCGAAGATGCGGGCCGAGATCTCCATCGGCCACAAGAAGGCGGGCGGCTTGTCGACGGTGATGAAGTTGGAGGAGTCCGACGACCCGAAGAAGAACGCCTTCCAGCTCTTGGTGCCCGCTTGCACGGCGGCCGAGTAGAAGGAGTTGGCCCAACCGGTCGCACCCAAGTCCCACAGGTACAGGACCGCGGTCGCGACGAGGAGGGCGAGCAGCGCGGGGCGGACCCAGGCGGCGTCGCTCTCCTTGCCGCGGACGAATCGCGCGAGCCGACCCCGGCGGGGGCCCGGTGGCCAGGGCGGCCCCTGATCCGAGGCGGGTGCCGATGCCGGCTCGTGCAGGGCGAGTTCGGCGGGAGGATCGAGCAGCTCGGTCATCGAACCGCCTCCACCGGGAGGACCACGGGGACCGACGAGAAGGCCGGCCGGAGGTGACGGCGACCGGCCAGTGCGGGCGCTCGGGCGGAAGATCCACGCCCGCAGCACGGCGAAGCGGAACACCGCCGCCACCGCGTTGGCCGCGGTGATGGCGACAAGCTCCCAGAAGAGCGAGCCGGCTGCCACCCACTGGACGATCAGCAGCGCCGCCGTCGTGAAGGCGACACTGACGAGACAAAGCGCACGCCGCGACAATGGCCATGCGCCCACGGCGTGCCTGGCCGTCCGCGTTGTGCGACAGCTCCCGGTGCACGGCCGTGTTGAACAGCGTGGCGAGGGCCATGGCGATGGCGTTGGCGGCGAAGGCCCCCAGGAGCGGACGCCAGGCGACGAAGAGGAACAGATAACCGAGCGTGCTGACCACGCCGACGCCGGCGAAGCGCAGCAGCTGGTCGGCGGGCACGTCGTTGGACCGGACCCGGCGCACGCCCTTGGGCCGGTGGATCAGCATCCGCCATACGCCGCGGAGATCGTCGGCCGCCGTCGACACGATGTGGACCCGGGAGTCAGGATCGTCGACCCAGTCGACGGGAACCTCGCCGATTCGCAACCCCAACCGCTCGGCGGTGACGAGCAGCTCCGTATCGAAAAACCACTCGTTGTCCTCGACCAGCGGGAGGAGGCGCTGCGCCGCGTCTCGGGTGAGTGCCTTGAAGCCACACTGGGCGTCGCTGAAGCGGCCGCGCAGCGTGAGCTTCAGCAGCAGGTTGTACCCGCGCGAGATCAGCTCGCGCTTGGGTCCGCGGATCACGTGGGCGCCTCGGGCCAACCGCGACCCGATGGCCACGTCCCGGTGCCCCGACAGGAGCGGAGCCACGAGCGGGAGCAGCGCGGGCAGCGACGTCGACAGGTCCACGTCCATGTACGCGACCACGGCAGCCTCGCTGGTCGACCACGCCGCGCGCAGTGCGTGGCCTCGTCCCTTGCGGGGCAGATGCATCACCGCCACACCCGGCGTGGTGGCCGCGAGCTCGGTGGCCACCGCGTAGGTGTCGTCGGTGCTGGCGTTGTCGACGATCGTCACGAGCACCGGGAACGGGAAGGACGAGTTCAGGAAGGCCCGGAGTTCGGTCACCCGCTGGGCGAGGTCGGTGGCCTCGTTGTGGACGGGCACGACGATCTCGACGTCGCCCGGGGCCCGGCGCGGGTCCACGTCGGCGTCGTCCGTGGCAAGCGCAGTCATGGGGAGGATGGTGGCGGACCGGCTTCCGGGTGCAGTGAGCGGTGGCTGTGGGCCACGTGTGAATGTCAGAGGAGCGGCCGGGCCATCTCGCCCGCGGGTCCGGGGTCGGGCAGGGACTCGGACGCCGGCGCGCGGTGGGGGAGGCGGACGGTCACCGTCATGCCCTCGCCCGGGACCGAGTCCGCCGTCACCGTCCCGCCCTGGGCGGCAACGATGGCCGCCACGATGGACAAGCCCAGCCCGCTCCCGCCGTGGGGGCGCGTGCGCGCCTTGTCGGCCCGGTAGAAGCGCTCGAAGACGCGACGGGCCTCGTCGGCCGGCATGCCCGGGCCGGAATCCCGCACGACGATCTCGGCCTCGTCGCCCACCTGCTCGACCTGCACGGTCGCCGGCGTACCGGGCGGCGTGTGCGCCCGGACGTTGGCGAGGAGGTTGTCGACGACCTGTCGCAGGCGGTCCTTGTCGCCGCTGATCTCGACCGGCCGGGTCGCGCGGAAGTGCACCGGCCACTCGGGGCCGACGGCGGCGGCGGTCCGCACCGCCTCTGAGACGAGCGACACCAATTCCACTGGCGTCCGCTCCAAGGGGAGCCCCTCGTCCAGCCGGGCCAGGGTGAGCAGGTCGTTCACGAGCCGGTCCATCCGCGCCGTCTCGGTGCGGATGCCGGCGGCGACGCGGGGCAGGTCCTCGGGGTTGTCGGCGGCGTAGCGCTCGAAGAGCTCGGCGTAGGCCGACACGGCGGCGATGGGCGTACGCAGCTCGTGCGACGCGTCCGCCACGAACTGGCGCAGGTGCTGCTCGTTGTCCTTCAGGCGGGCCTCGGAGCGCAGCCGCGCGTCGAACGCGGCTCTGAATGCGTTCCAGCATCACGTTCAGCGCACGGGCCAGACGGCCGACCTCGGTCGGCTGGTCGGCGCCGGGGACCCGCTGGTCGAGGTTGCCGGCCGCGATGGAGTCAGCCGTCGCCTCGACATCCTCGAGCGGGCGCAGGCCGAGGCGGACCAGCCACCACCCGCCGATGAGGGCGAGCACGAGGGCCGCCGCGGTGACGGCGACCTCGGTGACGAACAAGGTGTGCAGCGTGCTGTTCTGATCGGTGAGCGGAACGGCCTCGACGAACACGTCTCCGGACTGCGGGTCCTTCTCGCGCGCGCACCCGGAACGACGGCCCGCCCGGCGTCGTGGAAGCCGAGGTGAAGTAGGCCACCTGGCTGCCGTCGGACTGCGTGGCGAACGAGAACTGAGACGGTAGTTGTGGCTGGTAGGCGTCGTTGCCAACGTAGGCGGGGCACTTGACGCCGTCGATGACGGACCCGTTCGTGTTCGCCACTGCGGTGAAGGGGATACCGAAGACGTTGGAGAAGAAGTTGGGACCGCCACCGCCGCCGCCCTGTCCACCGGGACTGGGACCGGTCGGGCCGGTGTTGCCGGTGTTGCCGGCGTCAACCGGGCCCGACGCTGCCGAACCTGCTCTGCGGGGTGGGGCACTGCGGGCCGGTCGCGGTGAGCTGGATCTCGAAGTGGCGTGCCGCCAGCTCCCGATCGACCTGACTGTAGAGAGAGTTGCGCAGCGCCGAGTAGGTGGCGAAGTCGGCCACGACCAATGCGACGATGGCGATCAGCCCGACCGTGACGAGCAGTCGCAGCCGGAGGGACACTCAGGCACTCCCGTTGGACGACTCGGGCTCGCGCAGCGTGTAACCGACCAGTCGGATGGTGTGAATGAGGGGTGGACCGAATTTCTCGAGCTTCTTGCGCAGGTAGCTCACGTAGGTTTCGACCACGTTCCCGTCGCCGCCGAAGTCGTAGTGCCAGACGTGGTCGAGGATCTGCGCCTTAGAGACCACATGGCGGGGGTTGAGCATGAAGTAGCGCAGCAGGTTGAACTCGGTCGCCGTGAGGTTCACGGTGTTGCCGGCACGGCGAACCTCGTGCGCGCTCTCGTCAAGCTCGAGGTCGGCGAAGCGCAGGATGCCGTCGTCCTCGGGCTCGTAGCCGGCGCGGCGGAGGATGGCGTGGACGCGGGCGATCACCTCGGCCAGCGCGAACGGCTTGGTGACGTAATCGTCGCCACCGACGGTGAGGCCGGCCAGCTTGTCCTGGAGCGTGTCGCGCGCGGTCAGGAACAGCACGGGCACGCGCACGCCGTCGGAGCGGAGGCGCCGGGTGACCTCGAGGCCGTCGAGGTCGGGCAGCATCACATCGAGGATGAGCAGGTCGGGGGGGTCCTCCTGCGCCTGGGCCAGGGCTTTACGCCCGGTCATCGCTTCGTCGACGGTGAAGCCCTCGTAGCGCAGCGAGGTCGCCACGGCATCGACGATGGAGGGCTCGTCGTCGACGACGAGCACACGCGGTCCGTTCTCGTTCTCGGTCTTCACTAATCGCACCTCCCTGGTCGACAGGGTCCCCCCCCGGATTCCTCTTCCAGTGTGACCCGCCTGTGGGCCTCCTGTGAACGCGGGCCGGTCAGCCGGAGGGCGTGTCGAGGGTGCGTCGCACCAGGTCGAGGGCGGAAATGGCAGCGTACTGGCGCACCCTCTCCCGATCGCCGGGCAGGCGGATCTCCCGGCTCTGGGGCGGCTGGCCGGGCCGCACGAGACCCACGAAGACCGTGCCCGGGGCGACGCCCTCCTGGGCGTCCGGGCCGGCGACCCCCGTGATGCCCAGGCCCACGTCGGCGCGGGTCACGGTCCGGGCACCCTCGGCCATGGCCGCCGCGGCCGCCTCGGTGACCACCGGCCCGGTCGGCACCCCGAGGACGTCGAACTTGACCTGCTCGTGGTACGCGACGACCCCACCCCGGAACCAGGCCGACGCGCCCGGCACGTTGACGAGACGGGACGCGATCAGCCCGCCCGTGAGGGACTCGGCGACGCCGAACGTGAGGTTGTGCGCGAGGAGGCGCCCCGCCACCGCCACCTCCATCGACTCGTCATCGACGCCGAAGACAATGTCGCCCAGGCGCTCCACAATGGCCCGGCGGACCTCAATCTCCTCCTTGTCGAGCAGCGCGCTCGCGTCGGCGGCCGTGCGGGCGCGCGCCGTAATGCGCACCTTTATTCCCTCGATGCCCGAAGCCAAGAAGGCGAGCGTGGTGTCGCCCACCTCGTCGAGCGCGTCGATCCGGTCCTGCAGCGCCTCGGCCAGCCCGGACTCGGTGGAACCCCAACAGCGCAGGACACGGGATGAGATGACGCCCTCCTCACCGGCCTCGGCCATCCGGGCGCGCAGGTCGGGCAGGATGGCGCGGTCGAACATCTCGGCCATCTCGTAGGGCACGCCCGGGACGGCGTAGACAACCTTGTTCCCGACGGGGCAGATGAGGCCCGGTGCCGTGCCGCCCATCTGGTCGATGGCGGTCGCGCCGCGCGGAATGTCGGCTTGGCGCAGGTTGTTGGCCGACATGGGGCGGCCGCGCTCTGCGAAGAACGCGGCGATGCGGTCCGCGATCTCGTGGTCGCGCACGAGCTCGACGTTCATGACATCGGCTATGGCGTCGCGGGTGATGTCGTCCTGGGTCGGCCCGAGCCCTCCGCAGACGATGACCCCGTCGCTGCGGGCGAGGGCGGTCCGCAGCGCCAAGGTGATGCGGTCGTGGTTGTCGCCGACCGCCTGGTGGAAGTGCGACGCGACGCCGTTGGCGGCGAGCCGGTCGCCCAGCCAAGCCGAATTGGTGTCCGCGATCTGGCCCAGCAGGAGCTCGGTGCCGACCGCCACGATCTCGACTCTCACGGCGTCGACCTCCGCAGGGCGCGGCGGCCGTCGAGCAGGTACTCGGCGCCGGTGTAGAGCGTGAGCGCGCAGGCGAACCAGATCATGGCCACCTGCAGGCCGTGCTGGTGGGCCAGCGGCGGGATGATGCAGGTGCCGACCGCGAAGTCCTGCACCAGGGTCTTGAGCTTGGCGGTGATGCGGGCCGGGATGGATACGCCGCGGCGGCCCACCCACGACCGGTAGGCCTGCATCCCCACCTCGCGGATGGTGATGAGGACGACGGGCAGCCAGGGCAGGTGGCCCTGGGCGGCCAACGTGATGAGGGCGCCGAGGACGACGGCCTTGTCGGCCAGCGGATCGAGGAAGGCGCCCGAGCGGGTGGTGCCGTGGCGTCGTGCGAGGTAGCCATCGAGCCCGTCGCTGGCCGCGAGGACGAACCCGACCACGACGTTGAGCCACGACGCGCCCCAGGCGACGAGCATGAGCACGTAGATGGGCGCCGCGAGCAGCCGGGCGACCGTGATGGCGTTGGCCGGGGTGACCAGGGCGCTGGGGCCGAAGGCGAACTGGTGCGGGCGCTCGTGGGCTGTGTCGCTCACCGTGCAGCTCCCGCGGTGAGCGCGGGCGAGCGTGCGCCGTGGAGGTCGGGGCCTTCGGCGCCGGTGATCTCGACGTCGAGGAAGGTGCCGGGTGCGACGTCTGGAGGGACGTGCACGACGCCGTCGATCTCGGGCGCCTCGCGGACGGTACGCCCGCGGCCCGGGGAATCGACGAGGACGCGCTGGGTCGTGCCGATGAGGGTGTCGCGCTTGGTGGCCGTGATGGCGTCCTGCAGCTCGGTGCACTCGCGCAGCCGCTGAAGGGCGAGCTCCTCGGGAACCTGCGCCGGGAGACTCGCGGCGTGGGTCCCCGCTTCCTTGGAGAACGTGAAGAAGCCGGCCCAATCGAGCTGCGCGTCGGTGAGGAACTGCAGGAGCAGGTCGTGGTCGCGCTCCGTCTCGCCCGGGTAGCCGAGGATGAACGAGGACCGGAACGTGGCGGCGGGCTCTGCGCTTCGGATGTCGGCGATACGGCGCAGGAAACGGTCGCCGTCACCCCAGCGCCGCATACGCGCCAGGTGCGGGCGCGACACGTGCTGGAGCGAGAGGTCGAAGTAGGGCACTCCCGTGGCCAGGACGGCGTCGACGAGCTCGTCGGTCAGACCTGAAGGGTAGAGGTAAAGCAGCCGGGTCCACTCGACTTTGTCCGCGACCGCGCGTGTGAGACCAGCGATGGGCGAGCGGCCGCCACCGACCTCAGTCCGGCGGCCGGGGACGGAACGGTCGCGGCCGTACGAGGCGAGGTCCTGCGAGACGAGCACGACTTCTTGCAAGGGTGGCGCTTCTCCGGACCGGGTCGAGGGCGCGAGGAGGGCATCGACCTCCGCGAGCACGTCGTCGTGGGGACGCGAGCGCTGCTTGCCGCGGAAGGACGGGATGGCGCAAAAGCCACAGATGCGGTCGCAGCCTTCGGCGACCTTCACGTAGGCCCATGGGGCGTGCGCGGCGGGTCGAGGGAGTTCCAGGAGGTCGAAGCCGTTCGCGAAGCGAGTGTCGGCCGGGAGCTGCGGTCGACCCAGCGACACGCGGACCGCCGCGGGTGTCGGCACCAGGTCGCGGCCGAAGCCCGCGACGAGGTCGACCTCGGGGAGGGCGTCACGCAGCTCGTCCCCGTAGCGCTCGGCCATACAGCCCGTCACGACGAGGCGCGCGTCGCTGGCACGCAGTTCTGCCAATTCAAGGACGGTGTCGATCGACTCTTGCCGAGCCGCCTCAATGAACGCGCACGTGTTCACCACGACGAGGTCGGCGGCGCCGACCGCGCCGGCCGGTTCGTACCCACGTGCGACGCGAGATAGCCCCCGAGCTTGTCCGAGTCCACCTGGTTCTTCGGACACCCCAGGGTCTGAAGCCAGTACCGGCCCACGATCTCGTTCACTCCTCGCACCAAGCCGGTGCCGCCAGGGCGACGGCACGGCAGACCCGCCGCAGCGGGCCGTTCCTCGCCGGGAACGGTCAGGCCCGTCGGGCCCGACCCCCGAGCGGAGAGGGAGGGATTTGAACCCTCGGACCCGGTTACCCAGGTCAACTCATTAGCAGTGAGTCCGATTCGGCCGCTCTCGCACCTCTCCAGTAGGACTTTCACGTTTCGGTGGACCGGCTTGTCCAAAACCCTCTCCGATTCACGAGGCGCGGAAGCCCGTGCGGGAAAGCCTACGTGAACACTCCGCAGGCATCTGACCTGTCGGTATCACGAGGGCCCGACATCCACGGCGGAGTTGGGATAGACCGGCGGTTCACAAGTTTCCTACCTCGAGGACAGCGTTGACAGAGATCGCAGAGGCGGCAGGCGGAGCCGTCATGGCCGAGACGGATGGAGGGACGCCCTGGTTCGCCCGGGACGCCGACGCCGTGGTGGCCGCCCTCGGAAGCGAAGCCCACCGGGGTCTGACCGGGGCCGAGGCGGCGGGACGCCTCGGCCGATACGGCCCCAACGAGATCGCCAAGGAGACGCCACCGTCGGTATGGGTCGTGGCCCTCGGCCAGCTGCGCGACCCGATGAACCTCATGCTCATCGCGGTCACGGTGGTGAGTCTGTTGATCAGCCAGTTCTCCACCGCTGTCATCGTGGCCTTCCTCGTGCTGCTCAACGTGGTCCTTGGTTCACGCCAGGAGCTCAAAGCGCGGGCGAGCGTCGACGCCCTGTCTCAGATGCAGGTCCCCCAAGCCAAGGTCGTCCGGGACGGGCGGCTTGCTCTCGGCCCTGCATCCACACTCGTCCCCGGCGACATCGTCCAGCTCGAAGCGGGCGACATCGTCCCGGCCGACGGCCGCATACTGCGCTCCGCCACGCTCGAGACTCAGGAGGCGTCACTCACCGGCGAGAGTGCGCCGGTGGCCAAGGACGCGCAGACGCTCCCCTCGGCGGACGTCGGCCTTGGCGATCGCTCCAACATGGCTTTCCAGAACACCTCGGTCACCCGCGGCACCGCCACCATCGTCGTGACCGGCACCGGCATGCAAACCCAGATGGGTCAGATCGCCACCATGCTCTCGTCGGTCACTCGCACCCGGTCGCCGTTGCAGCGGGAGCTCGACTCGCTGACCAAGGTGCTCGCCGTCATCGCCTGGTCCGCCGTCGCGTTCATCTTCGTGGTCGGGGCGGCCCGTGGGATCCCGGGAAAGCAGCTGCTTCTGCTGGGAACTGCGATGGCCATCTCTGCCATCCCGACCGGACTGCCCGCCTTCGTGTCGGGCCTGCTCTCCATGGGCGCCAAGCAGCTCGCCGACGCCAAGGCGATCGTGAAGAACCTGACCGACGTCGAGACGCTCGGGGCCACCAGTGCCATCAACAGCGACAAGACCGGCACGCTGACGATGAACCAGATGATGGTCTCGGACCTCTACGGGAGCGCCTCGTGGTTCAAGGTCGAGGGCGAGGGCTACCGCAAGAGCGGCGCGATCACGGCCGTGGCGGGCACCCCGTTGCCTGACTTCACCCGCCTCGCCCTGGGCCTGTGCCTCGACAGCGACGCCACCGTGAGCGACAACGGCGCCGTAGTGGGCGACCCCACGGAGGCAGCGATGGTGGTGCTGGCGGCCAAACTCGGCGTCGACGCGGAGGAACGCGGCGCGCCTACCCGCGTCTGGCCGAGGTGCCGTTCGATTCGGAGTACAAGTTCATGGCGACGTTCCACCGCGCGACGCTTGGCGGGGCAGAGCACGTCGTCGAACTCGTGAAGGGCGCTCCCGACGTCGTCCTGGCCCGCTGCACACAGTCCGGTGGGCCACTCAGCGGCTCGCAGGTCCCGATCGCGGACGTGCAGGCTGACATCAACGCGGCGAATGAGCGGATGGGAGGGCAGGGACTGCGGGTGCTCGCCTTCGCGGCGAGGCTCGTGGCCGAGCGCGAGCAGGCGACCATGGCGGACGACCCGATGGCCCTGACGAAGGACCTGTCGTTCGTAGGGATCGTGGGCATCATCGACCCGCTGCGGGCCGAGGCCAAGGGGGCGGTGCAGACGGCGCTGGGGGCGGGCATAGACGTGCGCATGATCACCGGCGACCACGCCGTGACGGCCGCGGCCATCGGCCGTGACCTCGGGCTCGGCCCGGGCGCCATCAGCGGAGCGGAGTTGCAGGCGCTCTCCGACGAGGAGCTGCTGGCGCGCCTCCCCCAGCTGCACGTGTTCGGGCGAGTGACGCCCGAGGACAAGCTGCGCCTGGCCCGCCTCATGCAACAGTCGGGCCTCATCGTCGCCATGACGGGCGATGCGGTGAACGACGCCGCGGCCCTGAAGCAAGCCGACATCGGCGTGGCCATGGGGAGCGGCAGCGAGGTCACCAAGCAGGCGGGCCGCATGATCCTGACCGACGACAACTTCGGGACGCTGGTGCACGCCGTAGAGGTCGGCCGCCGCGTCTACGAGAAGATCGTGTCCTACGTCCGCTTCCAGATGACGCAGCTGATGGCGCTCATCCTGCTGTTCGTGGTGGCCTCCGCCTTCAACATCAACAGCGGCGTCGCGCTCACCCCCTCCATGGTGCTGTACCTGCTGTTCTTCGTGACGGTCGCCGGCGTCGTCGTGATATCGCAAGACCCGGGCGACCCCGACGTCATGCACCGCCCGCCCCGCGACCCCAAGGTGCCGATCACCAACCGCACGGCCGTGCTGTTATGGCTCCTCTATGGCGGCACGCTGTTCGTGGCGGCGCTCATTCCGCTCGTGGCCGGGCCCGACACGGCGTTTTCGAACAAGCCGAGCGCCTCGCTCACCATGACCTTCGTCGTCATGGGACTCGGCACGGTGTTCAACGCGCTGGCCAACCGGCGGGACCCGTCCAGCGGTCTCACCCCCCCGGTGCTCAAGGCGGCGTTGATCTCGGTGGTGCCCGTCGTGCTGATCTTCCTCGGCACCCAATTGCCGGCGCTGCAGAGCGGCTTGCTGACCAAGGCACTCACCGGGAGGCAGTGGCTGGCCTGCATCGGTCTGGCGCTGCTACTCCCAATCGTCATCGAGGGCACCAAGTGGTTCCGCCGGCGCCAGCTTCCGGCAGCAGGCCCCCTCAGCGTGGCCCACGCCGTGACCGGCGAGGAGGGCGCGCCGATGGTCCCTTCCGGAATGACACCGTGACGAAGGACGGGGCCGCGACCCGGGAGGGCGGATCCACACCGCCCAAGATCAAGGAGAAGGAGTACCAGAAGGAGTTGCGCAAGCTTCACGGCGAGCTGGTGGCGCTGCAGGAGTGGGTGAAGTCGTCAGGCGCCAAGATCTGCATCGTCTTCGAGGGCCGCGACACGGCGGGGAAGGGCGGCACCATCAAAGCGATCACCGAGAGGGTCAGCCCCCGGGTCTTCCGGGTGGTGGCGCTTCCTGCTCCGAGCCAGCGCGAGAAGTCGCAGATTTTCTTCCAGCGCTACGTCCCGTACCTGCCGGCGGCGGGAGAGGTCGTGATCTTCGACCGCAGCTGGTACAACCGCGCCGGCGTCGAGCGCGTCCTCGGATTTGCCACCGACGGAGAGGTGCAGCGGTTCCTCGACGGGGTGCCACTGGTCGAGCGGACCATGGTCGACTCGGGCATCCAGTTGATCAAGTACTGGCTGGAGGTGAGCCCCGAGGAGCAGACGCGGCGCCTGGAAAGCCGGATCGACGACCCGCGCAAGGTGTGGAAGCTCTCGGACATGGACCTCAAGTCCTACAGCCGGTGGTGGGACTACGAGGCGGCTCGCGACGACATGTTCCGTGCCTCTGACACCTCCTGGGCGCCCTGGTACGTCGCCCATACCGACGACAAGAAGCGCGCCAGGCTCAACGTGATCTCGCACCTGCTGAGCCAGATCCCCTACCAGCCGTTGCACCGCAAGGACGTGACGCTGCCCCAGCGCCAGAAGAAGGTGAAGGAGGACGACCCGCCGCCCACGATTCGGGAGATCCCCACGCCCTTCGGGTGACCGGGGCCCGGAGAATCTATCCAATGACCGAGGCGACCACATCCAAGACCCCCACTCCATCGCTGCGGGTCATGCTCGTCCCCCTTGCCCTCGCGCAGTTCATCTGCAGCTTTGCCGGGTCGAACATGAACGTCATGATCAACGACATCAGCACCGATCTGCACACGACGGTCCAAGGTGTGCAGGTCTGCATCACGATCTTCCTCCTCGTGATGGCGGCATTGATGATCCCCTGCGGCAAGCTGACCGACCGGCTCGGACGGAAGCCGTGCTTCAGAATCGGTCTCTTGGTATACGGCGTCGGTGCGTTGCTCAGCGCACTCGCTCCTGGTATCGGCGTCCTCATCCTCGGCAATTCCATCCTTGAGGGCGTGGGCACCGCGTTGTTGATCCCACCGGTCTACATCCTCACCACCATGTTGTTCACAGACCTGAAGTCGCGCGCCTGGGCGTTCGGGGTGATCAGCGCCATGGGAGGAGTCGGCGCAGCCATGGGACCGCTGATCGGCGGAGTGATCACCACGACGATCACGTGGCGGGCCGCCTTCGTCTTCCAAGCGCTGGTCGTCGTCGCGATCGTGATCATGTCCCGTCGCCTCGTGGACCCGGTGCCCCCCGACCCGACGCGTGCGTTCGACCTCGTCGGAGCGATCCTCTCCGCAGCCGGCCTGGTCATCCTCGTCGGCGGGATCATGGCCGCGGACCAGAGCGTCGCGCTCATGGCGCTGCTCATGGTCCTCGGGCTACTGGTGCTGGCCGGCTTCTTCGTCTGGATCCGTCGACGCGAGCGTGAGGGGCGCGAAGCGCTCCTCTCGACGTCGCTCTTCCACAACCGCACGTCCAACCTCGCCCTGGTCACCCAAAACGTGCAGTGGGCGATCCTGCTCGGCACGTCCTTCACGGTCGCGGCGTATCTCCAGGTGGTCCGGCACTACGACGCCATCCAGACCGGGGTGATCTTCACCGCGGCCACGGTGGGAGTCCTTTTGTCATCCCTGGGGGCTCGCCAGCTGGCCAGGCGGTTCCATCAGCGGACGCTGATCATCGGCGGATTTGTCATCGCGCTCGTCGGCATCGTGGTGCTGTTGGTGCTGGTCAAGGGTCGCCCCGGGCCGTGGTACTTCGCCCCGGGGCTCTTCTTGATCGGGACGGGGCTGGGGTTGATGCTCACACCGTCGGTCAACGTCGTGCAGTCCTCTTTCCCCGAGCGCCTGCAGGGGGAGATCTCGGGGCTGTCGCGCAGCATCTCCAACCTGGGGTCGTCCTTGGGGACGGCGGTCGCCGGCACCATCCTCGTGGCCGGCCTGGCCGACCCGAAGCGCTCCTACGGCATCGCCATGATCGCGCTCGGCGTCATGGGGCTCATCGGGCTGGGGGCGACCTTCCTGTTGCCGCGAGCCGACCCCGTTCCGCCATCGGACTCCTGACCCGGCATGCAGGAGGCCGAGGGGAACCCGGCACGCACGGCGGGCACAAACGGACGAGCGACGGATGAGCCCATCCGGTCGGGACGGTTCAGAGGCGCGCGATCGTCGCTCAAGGACTTTGGTGCCGGGCTGGGGGCGGTCGACTTCGCCGATCACATCGTCTTGTTCGGCGCGTCTCTTCTGCTCTCCGTTCTGCCATTGATCATCCTGTTGGGCGCGCTGGCCAGCCAACGTGTCGACGACGACACCGCGCAGCACCTCGGACTGAACGCGCCTGCTTCGCGGGTAGGAGAGGGACTCTTCACGCATTCCAATGTGACGCTCAACCTGGGCATCGTCATAGCCGTCTTCTGGATCGGGCTCGCCGTCTTGGCGTCGTTCTACTTCTCCTCGACCCTGGTCTCCGACGGTCGGACGTACGGCACCATCGGCGTGGCGTTCACCCTGGTGACTTGGTTCATCGCCATGGGCGCCGTGATCACGCTGGGCGCGGTCATCGGTGTCTTGACGCTGAAACCCTCACCGCTCCGTCAGCGGCCGACCCAATCGTCGCAGGGGGACTAGGACAGGGATCCGGTGGCGAGATGGATCAAGTCCCGAACCCACACGTCCCGGGCCTGGCGGCGGAGGGCGACCTCGGGATTGCCCTCAGGGACCAGGAGCCGCAGTCTTCGGGGGTGGAGCCGGAACCGCAGCGGGGTCGAGAGCTCGAGCGCTTCGCCGTCGATCCCTGCATAGGCCGTACCGGACCGGGAACGGACCTCGAAGGTCTCGGCGTTGAACTGGTAGGCGTGCCCGCCGCTCGATCCTCGACCGGCGAGCGCGAGCGTGACCACCTCGGCCGCCTGCGCACCGGTGCGGGCGCTCACGGCGAACACCCCGAGCTGGCCCGTGGTCAGCCGGCGACGCTGCGACACGTCGGGTGACGGGCCAAGCACATAAGGGTTGTTCGACACCATAATCAGGAAGGATCCGTCCACCTCGACGCCGTCGGGGGTCACGAACTGGAGGTCGAACGGTTCCTCGCGCTCCCCGAGCAGACGGGGGAGGAGCCGCTGAGTCGTCTCGACCTTCGCCTCGCGGTATCCCTCCTGCTGGACGATGGTGGCGTACACCCCGAGCGACACGTTGTTGACGAAGAACCTGTCGTTCACGGTCGCGTAGTCGACCCGGCGTTCGATCGCATCCCGAAAGGCGTAGACGCTCTTGCGGGGGTCCTCGCGGTCGAGGCCGAGGTCGAGTGCGAAGTGGTTCCGCGTGCCCGCCGACACGCACACGAACGGAAGATCGTGCTCGACGGCGATGGACGCCACGAGCGCCTGCGAGCCGTCACCGCCCGCCATCCCCAGGCAGTCGGCGCCCCGGGTGACGGCGCTGCGAGCCAGCTCCTCCAGATCCAATCCGCGCTGCAGCATCACTGTCTCGACGCCCAGTGACGTCGCCAGCTCCTCAATGCCGAACCGCTCGACCTTCCCGCCACCAGACCATGGATTGCACAGCAGCACGGCGCGTGACGGTGCTGCGGCACGGCGGAACGTCGTCGCGGCCGTCGCCTTGAGGCTCGCAGCGAGCGCCGCCCTGCTCGCCAATACGGTCACGGCGAGTAGGACCAGTGCGATCACTGCCCGCAGTACCGACCACCAGCTCTCACTGCCCGCAGCGATCAGTGCAAAGGCAAAGAGCCCAGCTCCAACCAGAGCCCCGGCGAGACCGATGGCCTTCCGCGGCATCGCTGCGGTGATCACCCACCATGCCCCCGCGACCGCCACGACGACGCCTGCGAGACCGGCGACGACATAGAGGCCGTTCCGGGCCAGAAACCCGATCACGCCCAGCAGGAGGAGCGCGCCGGCGACGAGTGCACAGATCGCGAGACCCCGTGCCCTTGCGGACTCAGCAGGCAACGGCGCCTCTGGTGTCGATCGTCATCATCTGCACGAAATTCCGTTCCGACCTCGGCGGCATTGTAAGTTCAGCCTGACGTCGATCACATGGTCGAAGGTCCGAGGGACTGGGAAATCGTGGGTCTGGGAGGCGCCGGGATCAGGCAATGGGTCCGGGGGTCTCGACCCAGCTCCGGACGACGCGGGCTCACGGGTCCGCCACGCCCGGCCCTGGGAGCGCCCGGCCTGGGAGACTGGCGGCGATGAACCATCTCCCGGTCTCATTCGTATGCCTTACTGAGGGACGCACCCTCCGGAGTGGCGGGGGACGAGGCGCTTTGCTTCTCCGCGTACGAGACTGGATAGGGAAAGAGGAAACACCATGAACACCACATCCCGAGGGCGGGCTCGCCGAGCCCCGATCGCCGGACTCGTCGCCGCTGCGGCGGCCGTCGGCACCACCACACTTCTGCCGGCGGCCATGGCGGGGGCCAGCAGCCAGGCGACGGTCTCAGCGCAGACCATCGGCAAGATGGGCAAGGTCCTCGTCTTCAAGGGGAAGGCCGTCTACACCCTGTCGCCCGCCGGGTCGCCCTGCGATGCCGCCTGCCTCAAGATCTGGCCCGCCGTCACGGTGCCGGCGTCCGTCATGACCGTTGCCGCCGGCTCGGGCGTCCAGCAGTCGACGCTGGGGGTGACCACAGGACCCAGCGGGACCCATCAGGTCACCTACAACGGCCACCCGGTCTTCTGGTTCTTCGAGGACAAGAAGGGGACCGTGAAAGGCAACATCACCGACCAGTGGGGCAAATGGACCGCTGTCGTGGTGGCGAAGCCCAAGCACGGATCGTCCGGCGGTGGATCGGGTTCGAGCCCCAACACCGGCAGCGGGTCGAACGCGGGCGGTGGAGGAGTGAACTTCTGATGCGCAGTTCTGTGGTCGGACCGGGCGGCGGACAGGGCCAGTGGTAGTCGCACCGCTTTGGACGCCGGGGCTGGCAAGGGCCGCCGCCCGGCGCCGCCCGCTGCGCAGCCTCTGGTCGTTCGTGTCGGACCGGGTGTATCTCCCCGCCTGCGTCATCGCGGCCTTCGCTGCGCTCCTGATCGGAGTCGGCTGGTCTACCGATTGGGGCGGGGCGGACTTCGGGGGATCGGTGCAACTGCTGCGCATCGTGGTGCTCGGTCCGCTCAGCCTCGCGATCCTCAGCGTCATCCTGGTCGTCGAGCGGCTGCGGCCGGCCCAGCGCCGACCGCTGTTCGCCCGCGGCCATCGTCAGGACGTCCTGTACACCATTCTGAACGTGAGCGTGGTCGTGCCCCTCATGACGGCGCTCACCCTCTCCTTCGTCGAGGTCACCAAAAGGGTGATCCCATGGATCGTCCTGCCGCACCTGGGCCTCCTTCCACGCACCGCGGTGATCGCCGTCGTCTTCGTGTGCATGGATTGGTGCAACTGGTTCGTCCACCTGGCCAACCACCGGGTGCGCATGCTGTGGCGGTTCCACGAGCTGCACCATTCGCAGGAGGACATGAACGCGCTGAACCGTGTTCCGGACCCACCCGTTCCTCCACGTCTCCTATCTCGTGGCACTCCTCCCCGGGGTGGTGTTGCTGGCGAACGGTGCGGTGACAACCTCGGTCCTCATCGCCTATGGCGCGTTCGTGGCCTTCGCCCACTCCAACACCAACCTTGGCTTCGGCCCGCTCGGACGCATCTTGGTCAGCCCGAACTATCACCGCATCCACCACCGGCGCGATGGTGCGCAGGACGTCAACCTGGGCTTCGCGTTCACCGTCTGGGACCAGCTGGGGAACCGAGCCGTTTTCCCGGACGCGACGACGATCCGCATCGAGACGGGCCTGCCGGGGCGCCCGCTGACCGTCGAGCAGACGGGCGACCGGCCGCGCTACCTGAGCGTCCTGGCCGCGCAGCTCATCGGCCCGTTCCGCCCCATGGCCCGGCCTGTGGACCTGCCCTCGGTGCGCGAGACACCGTCCGCCCAGGGGACGTGATGGCGACGGCCACGCTCCAACCCCGAACACCGCGAACATCGCGACTACGTGGGCATGGTGTTCAGCGTCCGGCCCGCGTCCCCCGCCGCCGACCTTGGTCTCCTGGCGGCGCGGCATCGTATTGGCGTGGATCTTCATCTACTACGGCGCGGGCAAGCTCTTCGGTGCCTTCAACGGGCCGGGGCTCCACCGCTGGTCCCTTTACATGTCGAACGTCGCACACCTCCATCCCGGGGGCTTCTTCGCGGTGTTGGGTGCTCTGATCGAGTTCGGCGGCGGCCTCGCCATGGCCGTCGGGTTTCTCGCCCGGCTGGCCGGGCTCGCCCTGTTCGGCGACATGGTGATGGCGATGATCACCGTGACCTGGGCGACCGGCCTCAACACGAACAACCCCCCGCCCGGGTACCAGTTGAACCTCGCGCTGGGCGTTCTCGCCTTGGTCGTCGCGCTGCTCGGTGCAGGCCGGTTCAGCCTCGATGCACTGGTCGGCCGTCGCCTGGCGAGATCGACCTCCCCGGGTGTTTCGCCTGAGGAGCCGTAGGCGTGGGCTTGGCCGCCCGCTCCGCCAAGGTCCTGTCCGTCCCGTCTCGGCTCCACCTCACGTGGAGGCTCGACCCCTCGCCGAACGCGCAGCGGGCCATCCGGATCGCGGCCAACCTCGTCGGTGCGGCCGGGGCCGGCTACTTCGCCTACGTCACCCTCGAGGCGTACCTCCGCACCCACCGGCCCATCGGGTTCCTCTTCTTCGCCGAGCAGATGGTGGTCGTCGGTGCCTACCTGGTGCGGCGTCCGGCCCGCATGGTGACCCGCCGGTTCGGCGACTGGCTCTTCGCATTCGGCGGGACGTTCATTCCCGTCCTGCTGCGGCCCGACGGCGCCCACCCGCAATGGGGACTCCAGTGGGGCCTCGTGCTGCAGTTCGGCGGGGTTGTGCTCTGCCTCTGGTCGTTGACGGTTCTCGGACGTTCGTTCGGCTTCGCGGCGGCCGACCGTGGGCTTGTGGTGCGGGGACCCTACCGGATCGTTCGCCATCCGGTCTACGCCTCCTACGTCGCGCTCCAGTTCGGTTACCTGCTGCAGAGCCTCTCGTGGCGCAACCTCGCGGTGGTGCTGCTCGCCCAGGCGTGCAACGCGGGTCGGATCTGGGCCGAAGAGCGGGTACTGGCGACCAACCCCGCGCACGCCTCGTACCGCGTGCGGGTCCGTTGGAAGGCACTCCCGGGCATCTGGTGAGCGCAGTCGTCCCGCGCGTGAATCTCATCCGGGTGTGACGTCACGCTTGCCCACAATCGCGTCGAATCGCGCCTCCACCGACTCCAGGCGGTCCGGCTGGGTGAAGACGTAGAGCCGGTCGTCCTCCACCGCCGCCATGATCTGCTCGGCGACTGTCTCGGCCCGCAGGATGCCCGGCTCGGGCTGGTCCTCGAAGTCAGGAGCCGGTTCGCCACTCGGCAGCCCGATCCCGGTGGCGACGCGGCCCGGCATCACGACGCTGACCCCGACCGTGCTCCCGGCGGCGCGCAGGTCGCCGAGCAACGTCTCGGAGAGGGCGAGCAGGCCGTGCTTGCTCACGTTGTACGGAGCGATCGCCGGCCACGGAACGACCGCCGCCATGGAGGCGACGTTCACGACATGCCCTCCGTCGGCGTTCTCCAAGAGCCGAGGGACGAACGAGCGGATGCCGTGGATCGCTCCCCAGAGGTTGACCGCGAGCACCCGGTGCCAGTCGTCCAGGCTGATCTCCCACGCCTTACCGCCGGCCACCACCCCGGCGTTGTTGCAGAGCAGGTCGACCCGTCCGAACCGTTCCAGGGTCTCCGTCGCCAGCGCGTCCACCCGGTCCGGTTCGCGGACATCGCACACCACGCCCACGACCTCCGCTCCGCCGTCACGCAGCGACTCCGCCACTTCGGCCGGCCGCGCCGCCTCGACGTCGCTGAGCACGACCCGCATATCGCGTTGGGCCATCGCCCCCGCCAGCGCGAGGCCGATGCCGCGCCCGGCTCCCGTGACGACGGCGACCCTGCCTGTGAACTCCCGCATACGCGCTCCCGAGATCGGCCTCCACCGAGGCGCTCCATCGTCGCGTGGTGCCCGAGCAAGGAGAGGCGTGCGGACGCTGCGACGCGCGTGCTGACCGGGCGACGGGGGCGAGGCGGCTAGGGCCTACTGCTCAGGCGTGGTCGGCCACACCGACCCGCCCGTTGAGGACCCGGTCGAAATCGGCGTCGTCCTCCTGCGCCTGGGCCAGGCCACTGTGCTCGTGGAGCACCACCTTGTCGCGGCCCTCGCGCTTGGCCACCAGCAGGGCCTCGTCCGCCCGCCGGAGCACCGCGATGAGCTCCTCGCCGGGCTCCGCCTCCGTGATCGCCGAAGCTCGCCGTGAACTTGGGCAGGCCGCCCACCGTAATGGCCGCATCGAGCTGGGTACGCATCGTGTTGCAGGGCGCGGCCCGCGTCGGCGGCCGAGCAGTCGGGGAAGGCGATCGCGAACTCCTCACCGCCGTAGCGCCCGACGATGTCGCTGCCGCGGAGCGCGTCCCGCAGCACCCGTGCGAAGAGACGAAGCGCGCGATCGCCGGTCTCGTGCCCGTAGGTGTCGTTGAGATCTTTGAAATGGTCGAGGTCTGCCATGGCCACTGCGACCGGATGGAGGTGCGCCGGCACCGCCGCGACCTTCTGCGAGAAGGAGCGCCGGTTGAAGAGCCCGGTCAGCGTGTCGGTCGAGGCCTGCAGCTGCGTCTCCGCCATGACCCGCAGCAGTCCGATACGCGCGCCGGCCAGCTTGGCCAGGGTCGCGAGGTCGTCTGCCTTCTCGTCCTGCCACCGACTCCTGGGGTTTCCCGGTGGCGTGAATGACCCCGACGGTGCGACCCATGATCGACACCGGGACACACAGCGCCGAGAGGCGACCCTGCGGCCGATTGCGCAACTTCGGGCAGGCATCGAGGTCTTCACTGTCGGAGAAGACCTGCGTCTGCGCCCGGCGTGCCGCTGGACAGCGGTCCGGCGAGTCGACGCCACACCCGGGCGGTTCCCCCTCCGGCCCGACCGCCGCCATCCGCAACAGGTGGGCGTGGCTGTTGTCGGCCAGAAGCAGCTCGACCGGTGCTTCGGGCAGGACGGCGCCGAAGGATCGTTCGATGACGTCGATGACCTCTGGCTCGCCCTCGGCCATGTCGAGCGCATTGGCCAGGCGGCTCTCGAACTGCTGGCGCTGGACCTGCGTGCCCCGTGATCTCCGCCTGGCGGTCGGCGTCGGCGATGGCGTCTCTCAGCTCGTCGTTGAGGCCCTTGACCTTTTCGTCGGTCTTCCGCTGCTGGCGCACGCTGAAGACGATCAGGACGCTCGACATCGGGAGAAGGATCGCAACCATCAGGGCGGCCGACACGAGATCCGCCGCCACGCCCGACGCCACCGCCTGCCCGACCATGATGCACGGGACGAAGATGGCGGCGACCACCACGAGCCCGCCGAAAAGGCTCACCCAGCGGAGCCGGTCGCCCCTGGCGATTTCGCCACTCCATTCTTCCTCTGTGACCATCGCTGTCCCGATCCCTTCCTTACCGCCTCGCGAAGGCTCTGCCGGCTTGACAACAGCCGGTGCAGGGTTCACCTCAGTTCGTTTGTCGTCCGCATCCCATCTGACCTTTAGAGATGGCCTGCGACCTGGGCAGACACCGCCCGATGGCGGGCATGATGTCCCGGTGCGGCGAGCGTGGGACGACGGCCCGGCCCGGGTCCCCCTGGGTAGCTGGCCGACTCCGCTCGAGCGGGCACCCCGGCTGGGGGCCCACCTCGGTCTCGGGCCCAACGACCTATGGGTCAAGCGGGACGATCTGATCGGGCTCGGGGGCGGAGGGAACAAGGTCCGTAAATTGGAGTACCTCTGCGGCTCGGCGCGCGAACACGCGGCCACCGTGCTCGTGACGAGTGGCGCCGCCCAGAGCAACCACGCCAGGCTCACGGCGGCGGCCGCTTGCCGCGTCGGCCTGCGCTGTTGCCTTGTTCTCGCCGGCGACCCACCGGCCGCTCCGACAGGAAACATCGCCCTCGACGCGCTCCTCGGGGCCGACATCGTCTGGTCCGGGTCCACCGACGACGTCGAACTGGTCGAGCGCACCACGGCGGTAGCGGACGAGCTGCGTGCCGCCGGCGAAGTCGTCGAGCTGATCCCTTACGGCGGGTCGAGTGTCCGGGGCGTGTGCGGCTACGTCGACTGCGGACGGGAACTGCTCGCCCAGCTCCCCAATGCCCGCCACGTCGTCGTCGCCGTTGGCTCGGGCGGGACAATGGCGGGGCTCGTGGCGTGCCTCGGCCCGGAGCGGGTGCTCGGCGTCGACGCCGGAGCCGTGCCCGACCCCGTCGCGCGCGTGGCCGCGCTCGTCGACGGGATCCGTTCCCTCGCTGCCGCGCCGGGTGTCGCGTCGGCGACGCTGCGCGTGCGGCCCGATCAGGTCGGTCCGGGCTACGGCCTTCTCACCCCCGCCGCCCGCGACGCGCTGGTCGCGGCAGCCCGCTGCGAAGGTCTCGTCCTCGACCCGGTCTACACGGCCAAGGCGCTGAGCGGCCTCGCCGCTGCCATCGGCGACGGGGAGATCACGCCCGGCGAGCCGGTGGTCTTCGTGCACACTGGTGGGCTGCCGGGTCTCTTCGGGCACGACGTCCTCGACGACCCGGAGGCATTCGGGACGCACACGGACCGATAGTCCGGCGCCTCGGTCCTGGTCCGCCGTAACCTGACCTTTCGTGAGCGGGACGCGGGTGGTGGTCGTCTCGGACAGCCACCTCTCCGCGGCGGGTTGCCGACCCGGGGCGGAACTGGTCGGCCGCTCTGCGGTACATGGAGGCCGCCGCGCCGGACTTCGTGATCCACGTCGGCGACCTCTGCATGGACGCGGTCCACGACCCGCAGGATCTTGTCCACGGACGGGCTCAGATGGACGAAGTGCCCGCGCCTGGCGCGGGTCCCGGGGAACCACGACGTCGGCGACGCCCCCTCCGCCAGAATCGACCCGGGCGAGGTGGTGAACACAGAGCGCGTGGCGTGGTGGTGCGACCAGGTCTGTCCGGACCACTGGGCCATCGACCTCGGCGTGTGGCGCCTGGTCGGCGTCAACGCGCAGCTGTTCGGCACCGGCCTTCCGGCCGAAAAGGACCAGTGGGCCTTCTTGGGGGATGAGCTCGCCCGCACGGACGGAGCGGAACGGCAACGACTGCTCGTCGTGCACAAGCCAGTGGCGGCCTCCGACAGCGAGCTGGCGGCTGCCCCGCACTATCGGTTCGTGCCCGCGCCGGCCAGGGACCGCCTGTGGAAGCAGGTGAAGCACGGAGGGGTCGGCGCGGTGCTGAGCGGCCACGTGCACCAGTACCGCGACCTGCGGGTCGACGGCGTGACCCATCTCTGGGCCCCCACGACGTGGGCCGTGCTCCCTGACTCCATGCAGGGAACGATCGGGTCCAAGCGCTGTGGGCTGCTGCAGCTCGAGCTCCGGGACGACGGGCGGCTGACCCACGAGGTCGTCGAGCCCGAGGGGATGACACAGTTCGTCGTCTCCGGGTGACACGCGAGTCAGTCGCCTGACGTCCGCCCAACTCCGTCAGCGACGGCCGAGCCCGTCGGCCACCGTGCGCAGCCGGGGCCGGAAGTCCGGGTGCGCGATGTCCACCAGGGCGTGGGCGCGCTCGCGCACGGTGAGCCCGCGTAGGTCGACCGCGCCGTGCTCGGTGACGACGACGCCGGTGTGGTGGCGTGGGGTCGAGACCACGGACCCCTCGGGCAGCAGGCCCACGATGCGCGAGAGGGTCTCGCCCTCCCGCACCGCGGTCGAGCGGAGGCAGATCAGCGAGTGTGCGTCCAGGTGCATCTCCGCGCCGGCGACGAAGTCCTCGTGGCCTCCCACTCCCGAGATCTGCCGCCCGTCGATGCTGTCCGCCACCACCTGCCCGTAGAGATCGACCGACAGGGCCCCGTTGATGGATACCAGGTTCGCGTTCGCGCGCGATGACCGTGGGGTCGTTGACCACGTCCACGGGCAAGAACGCGACCGCCTTGTTGCCGTCGAGCCACTGGTAGAGCTCGGTGGTGCCCAGCGCGAACGTCGTCACCGACACGCCGACGAACATGCCTTTGGCGCCGTTGGTGACCTTGCCCGCCTGGTGCAGCCGCATCAGGCCGGTGGTGAACATCTCCGAATGGATGCCGAAGCCACCCAACCCCCCTGTGGCCAGCTCGCCGGCCACCATGTTGGGGATCGCCCCGATCCCGGTCTGCAGTGTCGACCCCTCGGAGACGTAACGCAGTGCGTGTGCCGCGATCGTGGCGTCCACGTCGTCCGGCCCGGCCTCGGTCAACGCAAAGGGGACGACGTCCGACTCGACGAGCACGTCCACCAGCTCGAGCGGAATGGTGTTGTCGTACTCCGGCGGCAGGCTGGCCGTGCGCGGCAGGTGCGGGTTCACCTCCACGATGAGGAGGCGCTCCGGGTCCTCCCCGGCCCGCAGCAGCTCGGGGCGGGTGGCCCCGAGATGCAGCGACAGGTTGACCCGCCCGGCCTCGTCCGGCGGCGCACCCTGGGCCACCATGATGCGGGGCGCGAAGCCGGCCAGGATCGGAGCGAACTGGCGGAACCCGCCGGGGACGAGCTCCACGCGGTGCCCTTGGGAAAGCAGGAGGCGCTCGGCCGGCCCGAAGAAGCCGCAGCGGTAGGACACCCCTGGCTTGGTGAACACCTCGTAGAGGTTCAGGCAGAGGGCGCCCCCCAGCTGCAGGTCCTGCCAGTCGTCCCGGCTGCCCAACGTGCTCAGGAAGGTGTCGGGGTTGGCGGGTCCGAGGCCGAACCCGATCTGGTCGACCGGCCGGACCAGGGCGACCGCCTCCTCGGCGCTGCAGACGGTCGGCACGGCCCTACTTTCGCATCCGACCGGTGGTCGCGACTGATATCGGCCCAGCAAGGGTTGCACCCGCACGAAGGGTGACTTTCGGCTCTACCACCCGCGCGTGGCCCTCGTCACAATAAACAGGACACCCTCCTCTTCCCAGACAACGGTGCTTGGAGAATGGCGGCCACCCCCCTCGGTCGCCATTTTCCAATTGGGGCGCAGTTGGGACCTCTGGCCCTGCCGAGAAACTCCGTGTTGGCTCATGCTGATCCTCAACGGCTTTGAGACGACCAACGGAGGAGGCGGCGATGCGAGCGAGGCGTCGAGTCGAGCGGCACCAAGAAGACGAGGAGCGGACGCGGGTGCCCGCCTACCTGTTGCCCCCGGAGATCTCCGTCGTGGTCTTCGACCCCACCCTCCAGCGGGCGGAGGACATCCTGCGCGAGGGCTGACGACAGTCTCTCGACCCGGTCCCAGAAGCCACCGATGTCCATGTACACCCAGTTACTCGACGCCGCCTGCACGCAGCGCGCCCGCCCCGATGGGCGGGTGACGCGGCGGGGTCGCGATGGCGGAGGTCATCCGCTGCCGGGACGAGCTGGACGAGCTGGACGAGCGAGTCTCGCCCGGAGACGACCCCGACGCCGTACCGGCGGTCCTCGCCCTCCAGATCGGCTACGACGTCGCACTCATCGAGCTCGCCCAGGTCCTGGGTGTGGACACCGACGCCAGCCGTTTCGACCAGCCCCAGCGCGAGCGGGACCGCCTGGAGCAGGCGTTCAACCAGCTCGGCATCGACCTCATGGAGGACGAGGCTGGCTTTTAGGTGCCGGTCGCGTCGGCCCGGGCCTCTTGCGCCGAGCGCTCGTTGAGCCGCGCTGCGAAGGTCGCAGCCTGGGTGCGGCTCTCCATCCCGAGCTTGGCCAAGAGGTTCGAGACATAGTTCTTGACGGTCTTCTCGGCCAGGAACATCGTCTCCGCGATCTGCCGGTTGGTCCGCCCCTCGGCAATGAGGTCGAGGATCCGCCGCTCCTGCGGAGTCAGGCTGGCGAGCCGGGGGTCGACCCTGGGCCCATCGCGCAAGCGCTCGAGCACGCGCTCGGTCAGGGCGGGGTCGAGGAGCGACTGGCCGGTGCCGGCGCGCCGGATCGTGTCGAGAAGGTCGAGGCTGCCCACCTGCTTGAGGACGTAGCCGGCGGCCCCCGCCATGACGGAGGCGATCAGCGCCTCGTCGTCGGCATACGAGGTGAGCATGACGCAGGCGATCGCCGGCGAGGCGGACCGGATCTCGCGGCAGACCTCGACCCCGCTGCCGTCGGGCAGCCGGACGTCCAAGATGGCCACGTCCGGCCTCGTCGAAGGGATCCGCGACGCAGCGCGTCGGCCACCGTGCCCGCTTCGCCGACGACCGCGATGTCGTCACCGGCTTCGAGGAGCGCCCGCAGACCCGTCCGAACCACCTCGTGGTCGTCCAGCAGGAACACGCCTAACGCCACGAGCGACATCATCCCACCTCGGCGGCGATCCGGGCTACCCGGCGGGTCGGTTCCACCGAGGGCCCTGGATATGCTCGCGGGTGACAACAGCACCCGCGAGCGGTGGTCGCGTCCTCGTCGGCTTCGACGGCTCCAAGGCCTCCCTCGACGCGCCGGCCTGGGCGGCACACCAGGCGGACCTCACCGGCGGCCGGCTCGAGGTCCTCGCCGCCTGGGAATGGCCGACCAGCTTCGGCTGGGCCGTGCCGGTGCCGGACGACTTCGACCCCGAGTCCGAGGTCCAGTCTCCACGCTCGCCGATGGCCGGTGTCGTCCGTGCACGCCGCCCATCCGGCGCTGGCCGTCGACGCCCGGCTGGTCACGGCCACCCCGCGCCCGTCCTCGTCGAGGCGTCCAAAGGAGCGAGCCTCCTCGTCGTGGGCAGCCGAGGCCACGGCGAGTTCGTCGGCATGCTGCTCGGCTCCGTCAGCGAGTACTGCGCCACCAACGCGCACTGCCCCGTGCTCGTGCACCGCGTCGGCCGGCTGAGCGGTCCCGTTCCTCGACGGGTCCCGGCGACCCGGTCAGCGGCTCAGCCCGAGTAGCTGCGGTCGATGGCGCGCAGCCGCTCCGCCCGGTCCGCGCGCAGCTGCGCCAGGCCGGGCCCGCCGTAGGTCGGTGCGGGTGGACGGCGGGACAGCCCGAGTAGGGGCGCCCAGCGTCGCCTCCACCGACGACCGCAGCGCGGCCGCGTTGTAGCCCCCCTCCAAGGAAGAGCGCGAGACGGCCGGGGCCGGGGCGAACTCGCGCACAACGCGGGCCAGTTCGGCGAAGTCGCCGCTCGAGAGCGCCAGCTCGCTGAGCGGGTCGTCCTGGTGCGCGTCGAAGCCACACGACACCAGCACCCAGTCGCGGCGCGAATGTCCTCGATGGCCGGCCTGCCACTTCGTCGATGGCGGCACGCACCACGTCGCCGGTAGCGCCAGGCGGGAGCGGCAGGTTCACGGTGAGCCCGAGCGCCGTCGGCCCGCCGACCTCGCCGGGCCGCCCGGTCCCCGGGTAGAGCGGGTGCTGGTGGGTCGAGACGTAGAGCACGTCGGGGTCGTCCCAGAAGATGTCCTGGGTGCCGTTCCCGTGGTGCACGTCCCAGTCGACGATGAGCACGCGCTCGCCGCGCGCCGTGCGCGAAGCGGCGGCCACGGCGACGTTGTTCACGAGACAGAAGCCCATGGCCCGGTCGCCCCGGGCGTGATGTCCCGGCGGGCGCACCGGCACGAAAGCGACCCCATCGCCCAGTCGCTCCAGTTCGTCCAGCGCGGCCAGCCCGGCTCCGGCGGCCCGGCGCGCCGCGTGCCACGAGTCGGCACGGGCGTAGGTGTCGGGGTCCATGTCACCACCCCCGCGCGCAGAACGCCTCCAGCTCCATCAGATAGGCGGGCGCGTGCACCCGCGTCAGGTCCTCCATGGGCGCCTCGTCGAAGGCCGGGGACACCACCTCGTCGCCGAGGCCGAGCGCGTGTACGCCGTCCATGACCGCGCGCACGCGCCCCGGTCGTTCGGGGTGGGAGGGCCCGCCGTCGTGCGCGTCCGCCCCGGCCGGCCCCGCCAGCACCAGCGGCGTCACGGTACGTCCACCGAGGGCGCGGTCGGCCGTAAGCCGCGCCGGGCCCGGGCCCGGGCCGCCCCGTGGTCGGCGGTGACGACGTCCCAATTGAGCTCGCGGGGATAGCCCGCGGGGTCCGCGCTCGCGGGCGACGTGGTCGAGGACGAAGGCAGCATCGATCTCTCCGATCCCAGGCTACGGCGACGGGAGTGGCGCGGCACCCGTCGCCGTACGCTGCGTTGTCATGACGGCAAGCGCGACGGCCACCATGCACGCCTGGGCCGTCCACCGGCCCGGGCCGGTGGACGGTGACCCGCTCGTGCGAGTGGAACGGCCCGTGCCCGAACCGGGCCCGCACCAGGTCCGCCTGCGGGTGCGGACATGCGGAGTCTGCCGGACCGACCTTCACCTCGCCGAAGGCGACCTGGCGCCACGCCGCCCCCTCGTTGTCCCCGGCCACGAGGTGGTCGGAGTGGTCGACGCCCGGGGTCCGGAGGCCAACCGCTGGCACGACGGCGACCGCATCGGCGTCCCCTGGCTGGCCCACACCTGCGGGGTGTGCCGGTTCTGCCGCGCCGGCCGCGAGAACCTGTGCGTTGATCCCCGTTTCACGGGCTGGGACGTCGACGGCGGGTACGCCGCGTTCGTGCTCGTCGACGAGGCTTACGCCTATGCCCTACCCGACCTGTTCGACGACGTGCACGTCGCCCCGCTCTTGTGCGCGGGCATCATCGGCTACCGCGCGTTGCGGTGCGCCAACCTGCCGGAGGGAGGAGTCCTCGGCCTCTACGGATTCGGTGGCTCCGCGCACCTCACCGCGCAGGTTGCGCTCGCCCACGGTGCTCGCGTGCACGTCATGACGCGGGCGCTCGATGCACAGGAGCTCGCCCTGTCCCTGGGCGCGGCACAGCGCGGCCGGGTCCGACGCCAGGCCACCCGAGCCGCTCGATTCCGCCATCCTGTTCGCGCCGGTCGGCTCGCTGGTCCCTCCCGCCCTCGCCGCGCTGGATCCCGGCGGCACGCTGGCCGTCGCCGGCATCTACCTGAGTGACGTGCCTCGCCTCACCTACCGGACCCACCTGTTCGAGGAGCGCAGGCTGCAGAGCGTGACCGCCAACACACGCCGCGACGGGGAGGATTTCCTCGCCGAGGCGGCTCGCATTGGGCTGCGCGTGTCCGCCACGCCCTATCCGATGGATGGCGCCGACGACGCGCTGCGCGACCTGGCCCACGACCGGGTCAACGGAGCCGCCGTGCTCGTCGCTTGAAGCGGCGGGCCCGACGGCCGCGGAGTGGTGCCGGCCGCGTAGGGAGTACTCCTGGGGAGTAGGCGCCGACGGTGCCCCAGTCGATTGACGTCAAATGCGCTGTCTCAGGGCCCTTGGCGATGGGATCCTGGAGCTCTCGACTGGGGCACGCACGCCGGCAGTGCGATCAGGCGGTAGATCGCTTTTGCCATTATTCCCCAACCAGGGGGGTCTAAACATCAATTCTTCGAGATTTTTTGAGACGGGCGCGCCCGGTACTCTCCATGGTCAGAAGGCCCGTTCAAATAATCGGGTTCCACCTGGTCAGCCGCATCGAGGACGGCCACCAGCTCCCGATCCCGCGGATACGTCAGCAGTCGACTGGCCTCCTCCAGCCCGACCCACCGCATCTGGTCGACCTCAACATTGGGGGTGAAGGACCCCCCGGTCGCCTCCATCACCCAATAGGCCACGGCCTTGGGGCGCCCCTTGCGGTCGACGTATTCGGTGTGCCCGATGAAGCGGATGAGGCGACAGGACAGCCCGGTCTCCTCCTCGACCTCGCGACGGGCCGCCTCCTCGAAGGTCTCGCCGGCCTCGAGCTTGCCCTTGGGGAACGACCAGTCTTGGTGCATCGGCCGGTGGACGACCGCGAGGTGGAGGCTCCCCTGGTGCCGGCGGACGACCAGTCCGCCTGCCGCCCGGACCACATCGGTTGGTGTTGGGAGCTCCGCAGTCATCGCCCGTCGCGCCATCCGCTCGCAGACTACCGGTGCCCGTCGCGCCGGACGCGGACGCACCGTGCGCCCGGGGAGCCCTCCGCACGCCCGCAGTAGCCTGAATCGATGGCCGATGCCGGGGGCGAGCCCGTCGAGATCGAATGGCAATTCGACGCACTGGACCTACGACCAGTGGAACGCTGGCTTGCGTCCGTGCCGGCCCTCGCGGTCGAGACCGAGGGTGGCGGGACGATCACCGCACTGGCCAAGACGCCCCGCCGGCTGGTGGACACCTATCTCGACACCGACGATTGGCGCATGGCGAGGGCGGGGTTCGTGCTACGCATTCGGCGGCGCGGCCGCCATGACGAGGTGACCCTGAAGGACACGCGGCCCGCCGACGCAGCGACTGCGCCGGCGCCTCGAGGTCACCGAGCAACTCCCGTCGGGCGGCGTCGCCGCCCTCAATGGCACCGGTCCCGTGGGGCGCCGCCTGCGTGCCGTGGCCGGCTCGCGTCGGCTACGCGAGGTGCTTCAGGTGCGCACCCGGCGGCGCCCCTTTGCGCTGCGCGTCGGCGGCGTCGATGCGGCCGAGGTCGCGCTCGATGACACCATGATCGTCGTCGGCGGCGGTCAGCGGCCCATGCAGCTGCGCCGGGTCGAGGTCGAAGTGCGCCCCGAGTGGGTCGACGCACTCGAGCCGTTCGTCGAGCAACTGCGTGTGTCGTGCGGGCTGCAGCCCGCGACACTCTCGAAGTTCGAGGCCGGCCTGCTCGCCGTGGGCTTGGTGATCCCGGGTCCCCTCGAGCTCGGGCCGACCGAGGTCACCGCGGCCTCCACCATGGGCGAGCTCGCGTACGCGGTCATACGCCGCCAGCTCGCAGTGCTGGAAACCAAGGAGCCCGGTACCCGCCTTGGTGAGGACGCCGAGGAGCTGCACGACATGCGGGTGGCGACGCGGCGGTTGCGGGCCGCGTTCGACCTGTTCGCCGAGGTCCTCCCGGTGCGGGCGCAACGCACCGCGAGGAGCTGCGGTGGTTGGGCTCGGTGCTCGGGGCCGTGCGCGACCTCGATGTCCAGCTGCAGGGACTCGGAGATCTGTCCGCCACGCTGGCGGGCTGGAGTGCTGCAGCACTGCACACGGACGGCCACGATTCGCTGGCCGACCTGTCCGCCTTGCTCCAGCGCGACCGCGAGAAGGCCCGGACAGAAATGCTCGCCGCGCTCGACTCGGTCCGCTGGGAGCGTCTGTTCGCCGGTCTCTGCTCAATGGTGCGGCAGGGACCGCCACGGCGTGCGCTGGCCACACGCGTCCCGGCCGCCATCGGCATGCCCGACCTCGTGGTGGCCCGGCACGACAAGGTGGCGAAGGCGGCCCGGCGGGCCCGGCGCTCCGGCGTGGTGTCCGACTTTCACCGACTGCGTATTCGTTGCAAGCGCCTGCGCTACTGCCTCGAGTTCAGCGCCGACATCTACGACGGCGGGACGGTGCGTTACGTGCGCCGGCTGACGGCGCTGCAGGACGAGCTGGGGCTGCTACAGGACGCGGAGGTCGCGTCGACGCGATTGGCTGAGCTCGCCACGGGTGAAGCGCACCTTCCGCCCGCCACGGTCTTCGTCATGGGTGCCCTCGCCGAGCGCGACCACCGGTCGGAGCGTCGGCTCCTGGCGCGGCTGCCCAAGACGACCAAGCGCGTGACCGGGGGCGCCTGGAAAGAGCTCCTCGAGCTCATGGAGGAACGCCGGGCCGAGTCGGTGGCGGCCCAGCCGCCGGCACGCCGAACGCTGCGCGCCGTCCCCTCGCCGCCGCCGGCACCAGACCGGGCCGCTCCCGATTCCCACCCTGCGCTGCCGCGCCCACCCGATCCTCTGCAGGCGCCGGGGGCGCCGAACCTCACTGCGCTGGGGCCGCTCGAGCGACCGCCGCCCTCTTCAGGCCAGGCGGAATGAACCTTCCTCGCCCATGATGAGCCGAGGGTGCTCGGTCACGATGAAGTCCAGGCGTCCGGTGTCGAGGAAGCGCTCGATGTCCTTCCATATCTCCGCGAAGTCAGGCTCCGCCATGTGGGCCCGGTACTCCTCCATGGACGCGAACCACTGCACGGTGACCCCGTCGAACCCGCTGTCGTCGTCGCCGTCGTAGTCGTCGAGCGGTCGCGGATGCTGCTCGTAGCGCAGCACGTGCGAGCCGCTCCGGCTTCCCACGATGAGCGGGGCGTGCACGTCGCGCCAGTGCGCGTGGAACTCCGTGGGGGTGAGGCCGGCCTTGCGCCGGAGCAGGCACGTGAGCCTGACCATGGGACCTCCTCAGCGGGCATGAGTGGGGAGGATCCGCAGGTTAGGCGACCGGCCCGTTCCTGAGCCGCGGCCGACGACCCCTCGTGGTCCGGCCGCCACTGCCCGGAACGGGAATCCGCCTTCCCGTCCCGGACAGATCGCGGCATCGGTTCCCGCGAGGTCTGTCTATCGCTGCCGGCGACGGCTGCCGCCGGGCCGGCCCCCGCGACCGGAGGGGGAACGGAGGAGGTCCCGGAGGCCGGGCCCGGTGGCGGTCCGACGCCCGACGCGCCACAGCTCATGTGTTGGCAAAGAAACGGGGCGCCCGTTCGAAACTTGCGGCCAGGTGGTCGAAGAAGTTGCGGCCGCCCAACGCCCGTTCAGACACAAGCCGTGTCCCGCCGCCCGGACGGTGCACCAGGGAGAACACGGCCGGTCTCGTACTGTTTCGGATCGTGACCCCGGCCCACGCCTTGTTCGTGGCGCTCGGCGGGGTGGGAGCCGGGATCTTCAACGGCGTGGCCGGCGGCGGCAGCCTGATCTCTTTCCCCATCCTCCTGGCCGTCGGCTACCCGGCCCTGACCGCCAACATCACCAACACCATCGGGATCTGGCCGGGCTACGCGTCCTCTACCGCCGGTTTCCGCCGCGAGATCGGCGACCAGCGCGACCGCCTCCTCCGCCTCACCCCGGTCGCCCTGGCGGGCGGAGTGGCGGGCGCTCTGCTCCTGCTCACGACCTCACCGGGCACCTTCAACGACGTGGTGCCCTGGCTCGTGCTGGGTGCGGCCGCCCTCTTCGCCGCCCAGCCGCTTCTCCGGCGTGCCCTCGACCGCGGCGCCACCCATCCGCGCCCGCGGCCCGTCCTGCTCGTTGCGGGGGTGTTCGCCGCCTCGGTCTACGGCGGCTACTTCGGCGCGGCCATGGGGGTCATGTTCCTGGCTGTCCTCGGCCTCGCGCTCCCAGTGTCGTTGGCGCACACCAGCGGCCTGCGCGCCGTGCTCTCCATGATCGTGAACGGCATTGCCGCCGTCGTGTTCCTCGTGCACGGCGGGTTGGCCTGGGAGGCGGTCGGGCTGTTGGCGCTGGGCAGCTTCGTCGGCGGCTTCCTCGGCGCCCGTCTGGCGCGCTCGCTCCCCGCCCCGGCGTTGCGCGTGGTCGTCGTGGTCATCGGCGTCGGGACGGCGGTCAAGCTCCTCGCCTAATCCGTTCCGGGCTCAGTCCACAGCCAATGGGAAGTGCCCCATGACCGCACGCTCCAAGGTGCGGCGCAGGGCGCGTGCCGCTTCGTCGACCTGCGTCGCGTCCACCGGGACGACGCGCACCTCCATGCCCGGCCTGCACTGTCCCAACAGGCCATGGTCCGCGCTGATCACCACGGCCACCACCGGGTAGCCGCCCAGGGTGGCGTGGTCGGGCCCGAGGACGATCGGGTCACCGCCGTGCGGCACCTGCAGGGCTCCGATGACCATGCCCTGCGAGTCGAGCTCTTCGAGTTCGTTCTCCGCGCCACCGGGCCGCCACCTCCCACGACCCCCGGCGTCCTTGGGCCGCAGGCGCAGTCCCACCCGGTTGCTGCGGTCGTCGACGACGAACGTCACCCCCGCCAGCTGGTCCAGCGTGTCCGGCGCGAAACGCTCCGGGTGCGGGCCGCCCACGACGCGGAGTTCGACCGGTCCGTCCATTCCCACTTCCGGTGCGGTGCCGTCGGCAAGGTGGTCACCCAGTGGCGGTGACCAGGCGCCGGCGTAGAGGCACCGTCCCGCCGTCAACCGGCCCGGGCCGAGGCCGCTCAACTCATCGCTCGCTGTCGACCCGAAGGCGAGCGGGCCCAGGAACCCTCCCGCGACGGAGAGATAGGCACGCAAGCCATTGCGCATCGGACCGACGTGCACCCGCTGACCCGCCTCGAGAGCGACCACCCGGCCGGCCCCAACCGGCCGTCCGTCGACTGCGACCTCCGCCCCGCCGCCGACGACCGCCACATGACATGGCTCCAGGCCGCGAAGCTGCATGGTCCCCGCGGTGATCTCGAGCGCGCTCGCGTCGTCGGTGTTCCCGACGAGCCGGTTGGCCAGGAGAAAGGACGCGGGGTCGGCCGGCCCCGCGCCCGGGACGCCGACGGCCGCCACGCCCCGCCGGCCGCCGTCCTGGAGCGCCGCGTGCAGTCCGGGCACCACGACCTCGAGGACCGGGCGTGCCCCAACGGGATGTGTCCACTCCGGGGCGACCGGGGTGTCGGCCGTCTGGTCGGCGCCGTCTGCCGCGACCGTGAACCGGACCCGGTCGCCGGCGGCGAGGGTGGCGTAGGGGGCCTCGCGCGGCGAGAAGAGGGAGAACCCGGTCCTTCCCACCAGCTGCCAGCCGCCCGGCGACGCCGTCGGGTAGATCGCGGCATGCCCGTTGGCCAGCGCCACGGAGCCAGCGGGCACCTCGGGCCGTGGGCTGTCCCGCCGGGGGACGGACGCCAGCACCGGCGGTAGCCCGTCCAGGTAGGCGAAACCCGGCGAGAACCCCATCACCGAGACCGTCAGCGTGGCACCGGTCAACAACGCCACGACCTTGTCCGCGTCGCAGCCGGCCTGCTTCGCAACGGTTTCCAGGTCGGGACCGTCGAACGCGCACGGGATTGTGTGCACCGTGCCGGCATCTGCGCCTCCGGGCGCCGGGGAGTCCGCCCCGGCGTTCGGTGCCGACAGCGCGGCCTGTGTGGCCTCGACGCCGGCGCGCGCCTCACCGAGTAAGAGGTCGGGATCGGTGAGAGAAACCAGGAGGGTCGCCACACCGACGACCATCTCTGTCCTTCCGTGCAGCTCCGGCACCGCCTGGAGAGCGCGTGCCAGTGCACGTCCCTCCGCCGGATCGGCGGCGCCGATCAGCAGCGCACGGTCGCCGAAGGGCCGGACCTCACCAACGGGCACCGAGCGGGTCATGCAGGCGCGGGCGCAGCCACGTCGATGTCCGACTCGGCCAACGCAGCGCGCACCGCGGTCGCGATCGCCACCGCGCCCGGGGAATCACCATGGATGCACAGCGTGTCCACCCACAGCGTCAACAGCGAGCCGTCGGAGGCGACGACCGCGCCCTTGGCGAGGCTCAGCGCCTGGTGCGCCGCCTCCTCCGGATCGGCCAGCACGGCGCCGGGCTCGGCCCGGTCGACCAGGCCGCCGTCCGGGCGGTAGGCACGGTCGCAAAACCCCTCCTCGCGGACAGGAAGGTCGTCGCGCAGGGCCATCGCCGTGGCCCGGCAAGCCGACGGCAAAACAAGCGTGGTCGATGCGCCGCAGCTGTCGCGCACCGCGTCGCGCACCGCCTCGTACACCGCGCCGCCCTTGGCCACTTCCTCGTAGAGCGCCCCGTGCGGCTTGACGGACTGGATGCTCGTGCCCGCGGCGCGGCACACCCGGTCCAGCGCGCGCAGCTGGTCCGCTACCGACGCGCGCGAGGTCGGCCCGGCTGATCCGCATGGGCCGGCGCCCGAACCCCTCGCGGTCGGGATAAGAGGGGTGGCCGCCCACCCGAACGGATTCGGCGACCGCGGCCGCGACCGTCGCCGTCATGGACGCCTCGTCGCCCGCGTGCCCACCACAGGCGACGTTGGCGGAGGTCACGAGCCCGAGGAGGGCACCCTCGCGCTCGACGCCCCCCTCGTCGGTGGCCTCGCCGACGTCCGCGTTCAGATCGACGGTGCGGGCCGGCGCCACCGGGTCACCCCGCCTTCTGTTGGTCGACCACCACGCCGTCGCGATAGACGACGCGCTGGTGACGCCGCGTCGGCACCCGGGTGCCCCCGAGGATCGTGCCAGTCATGTTCAGCGGGTCGGCTCCAGCCACCACGAGCTGCTCGCCATCGGGCGCGCTCCGGTGCACTCGCTGCAGCTCCTCCACCGCCTCGGGCAGGGTGTACTGCTCGCCGGAGAGCCCGGCGACGAACCGGCCGCCCAGCGCGAGGCCGCGCGCCTCCATGCGCCGCAGTGACCCACACCACCTCCCGCCACGGCACCGTGAAGGACTCCCTCCGCCAGAGCTCCCAGGCCACGACGCCCCAGCGCAGAAGCAGCTGGTGGGCGACCGACTCGGCCAGGTCCTCGTTGCCCGGTGCGAGGACGCCGTCGCCCACGACGGGCGCACCGAGGAGCTCGGGCCCCGGCAGCAAGGACCACCGACCTTCACCGATCCCGGTCCCGACCGGTGCGCGCCGGCGAGCCAGGCGGCCCGAGGGTCGGCGGACCGTGCGGGTGCGCCAGCGGTCGCGGACCGAGAGGAGGGCGCGCACGGCGGAGAAGGCGTCGGCCGTGACGAGCCCGCGCGCGACCAGGTCCCAAAGCCCCTCGTCGACCTCCGCCGGAAGCCGTCCCGTCACAGGCGCCAGCTCGGGGCGGAAGCAGGCGCCACGCGTGCGCAACGCAGCCAGCACGTCCGCCGCGGCGCCGACTTCGGGCTCGGGGACGAGCGTCCCGGCGCGCACGGCCCGGAGCATGGTGACGAGGTCCTCGCGCAGTGTGAAGGCAAGCGGGGTCGCGGGCGAGGGTGCTCCCCCGCGGCCCGGGCGCTCAGCTCGGGGCGTGAGCCGGGCCCAGGTGACTTCGCCCGAGAGGCAGAGCTCGTCGAGCCAGCGGCTGTCGTAGTCGCGCGACGCGCATCGGGAGGATCTGGGCCTCCCACTCGGCCGCGGGGGCCTCTATCCCCTGCAGTTGCTCCAGCGCCTCGAGGAGGCCGGCGCGGCCCTCCAGCCGGCGGTCTGGCGTTGCGTGCTGCCAACGCACGACGAAGCGGACGTACGACGCGATCGGCACCGCCTCCACCAGACCACGGCGGCGGTTGCGGCTGGCCCGGTGCAGGCGTACCAACAGGTGGCGGGCGCACCAGCGGTCGTCGGGCAGCGCAATGGCCGATCCCTTCTCCTCCAGCCGGGCCAGCGCGGTGCGGGCCCGAGCCGGCGAGAGGGGGGCGCCCATGGGCGCGCCCGGCGGCAGCGGGGCGTCGGCCGTGAGCTGGTCCAGTGTCACTGGTCCCGCCAGCTGCAGGTGCCCGGCCAGGCAGGCGGCCGCCGCCTCGTCGTCATCACTGAGGGCCGCGACGGCGTCGGCCCGCTCGGCTGGGACCCAGAGGCCGTCCACCAGCGACACCCGGTTCTCCGACTCGAGCGCGGCGAACCAGTCCTGCCATTCCGGCACAGGGCGGGCGGCGACGAGGGACAGGAGCAGGTCGTGCAACTCGTCGGGGTCGCGCGGTCGGGGGCAGACCTGCTCGAGCACCGCGGTGACGGCGTCGGGGTCGAGCGCAGTCAGCTCCTCGGCCGGCCCGGGCAGCCCGTCGGAGCCGAGCTCGCCCAGGCCGCGGCGGAGGGAGAGGGCGCGGGTACGCCGCTCCTCGAGCGGTGCGTCGTCGAGGTACGTGAAGGGCCGGCCGCTCAGGATCGCGTGGGACAGCACGGAGGGCTCCGACGTCTCGACCGTGTGCACGGAGATGGCGCCGGACTCGACCTTGGACCACACGTCCACCAGCCCCTCGACGGAGAGACCCTCGTGCAGGCAGTCGTCGACGGTCTGGCGGGCCAGAACGTGGTCGGGCACCCCCACCGGGCCAGCCGGTGCGTTCTCCTGGCAGGCGGCGAGGCCCGGCCACACCGCGGCGAGCAGGTCGTCGGCCTCCATGCGCTGGAGGTGGATGGGCCGGCGCTTGCCGCCGTTCATGCGCGGCATGACCAGGGCGCGGGTCAGGTTCCAGCGCCAGCGCGCGCCGAGCATCGGGTGCAGCAGCACGGCCTGGGTGAGCGCCTGCGGCGCTCCTGCGCTCGAGAGCATGGACTGCACCCTGGTCAGCGGGAAGCTGTGTTGGGGCCCGAGGGAGAGGACGACGGTGTCGTCGTCCGCCGCCGCCTGCAGCTCGAAGTCGAACGAGACGCACAAGCGCTTGCGCAGTGCGAGGCCGAGCGCGCGGTTGATGCGACCGCCGAACGGCGCGTGGATGATGAGCTGCGACCCCTCGCTATCGTCGAAGCAGCGCTCGACCACGATGCGTTCAGTCGTGGGCAGGTGGCCCAGCGCCACGAGCCCGGCCGCGCAGTAGGCCACGACCTGCTGGGCCACTTCGGCCGACACGCCGGCACGTTCGGTGACCAGACGGCGCGCGCCGTCGCCGTCCCCGGTGCGAAGGACGGGCTCGAGCGCGGCGCGCAACTCGCTCACCGCCTGCGACAGCTCGGCCGTGCGGGCCGGCGCCTCGCCCAACCAGAACGGGATGGTCGGCGGGAGGTCGCCGGCGTCGTGCACGCGCACGGTGCCCACCTCCACCTTGGCCACGCGCCAGGAATGGGTGCCGAGCAGGAAGATGTCGCCGGCCGTGGCCTCGACCGCGAAGTCCTCGTGCACCGAGCCGACCGTCACGCCGTCGGGGTCGAGCACGACCCGGTAGTCCCCGGTCTCGGGGATGGCCCCGCCCCCGGTCAGCGCGGCCAGCCGCGCGCCGCGGCGGGCGCGGAGGCGGCCGTTGACGGCGTCATGGTGCAGGTGCGCGCCGCGGCGGCCGCGTCCGGTCTCGATGCCCCAGCTGACCAGCGCCACGACGTCGTCGAAGTCCTTCCGGGACAGCTCGGCGTAGGGGGCCGCGGCCCGCGTCAGTGTCCAGAGGTCCTCCACCATGCGCTCGTCAGCCGAGGCGACCTCAGCCACCAGCTGCTGGGCCAGGACATCGAGCGGCGCGACCGGCGGCTCCAAGAGGTCGAGGCGACCTTCGCGCACCGCGGCGAGGAGGCCGGTGCACTCGACGAGCTCGTCGCGCGTCGTCGGGTAGAGGCGGCCGGCCGGTGTGCCGTCCCGGTGGTGGTTGGCCCGCCCGACGCGCTGGAGGAAGGTCCCGATGGCGCGCGGTGAGCCGATCTGGCACACGAGCTCGACCGGGCCAACGTCGATGCCGAGCTCGAGCGACGCGGTGGCCACGAGGGCGCGGAGGTCGCCGGCACGGAGGCGCGTCTCGACGATGCGCCGGCGCGCCGCCGAGAGGCTGCCGTGGTGGGCGGCCACGAGAAGGGAGGCGTCGACGTCGCCGCCGGCTGCGGCGGACTCGTCGTCCAGGCGCTCGCCGAGAAGGTGCGCCACCCGCTCGGCCATCTTGCGTGTGTTCACGAAGATGAGCGTGGTCCGGTGGTGGCGGGTGTGCTCGGCGATGCGGTCGAGGATGTCGGACATCTGGCCGCCGCTCATGACGGCCTCGAGCTCCGTCGAGGGCAGCTCGATCGCCACCTCGAGGTCCCGGGCGTGGCCGCAGTCGACGATGACGGTGGGCTCGCGCCCCTCGTGCACACCGCAAAGCAGGCGAGCCATCAGTTCGAGCGGGCGCTGGGTGGCCGAGAGCCCGATGCGCTGGAGGCGACCGCCCTGTTCGCCGACGAGGGCATCGAGGCGCTCGAGGCTGAGGGCGAGGTGGCTGCCGCGTTTGTCGCGGGCGAGCGTGTGCACCTCGTCGACGATGACGGTGCGCACGTTGCGCAGCAGCGCCCGCGACGACGGCGCGGTCAGGAGGAGGTAGAGCGACTCGGGTGTCGTCACCAACAGGTCGGGCGACTGCCGGACCATGGCGGCACGCTCCGCCGGCGGGGTGTCGCCCGTGCGCACGGCGACGCGCAGGCCGGGGTCCGGGTAGCCGAGGTGGGCGGCCTGCTCACGGATCTCGGCCAGGGGGACGTGAAGGTTCTCGTGCACGTCGACGGCGAGGGCGCGCAGGGGGGAGATGTAGAGGACCTCCGGCGCCGAGGCGGAGCCGTCGCGGGTGCCGGCGGCGGCGGCTTCGTAGGCCGCATTGATGGCGACGAGGAACCCCGTGAGCGTTTTCCCCGAGCCGGTGGGCGAGGCCACGAGCACGTCGCTGCCTGCGGCGATGTGGGGCCAGGCCCGAGCCTGGGGCGGCGTGGGCCCGGCCGGGAAGCGCCGGGCGAACCAGCTGGCCACGGCCGGGTGGAACGGCGGCTCCGGCCCAGAGGGTGCGACGTCGGGCATCGCCCTATTCCACCAGGATGCTGTGACGGACGCGCCGCCGGTCGGGCAGGGACGGTTCCGGCCTCCGAAGCAGCGGGTCAGGGCCGGCGCCGTCCTCCCGGCCAGGGGATCAGGACCTGGCGGATTGGCTCGGGGCGGAGGACGGGTCGGGGCTCAGGTCCGGGGGGCGGGCAGCCGGCGGGCGCCCTCCCTCGGTGACGGTCGCCGGGGCCTGGGCGCTGGCGGGCCCGAGCTGGAGCTCGTGGGAGGTGCCGGCGTAGCGATCGAGGACCAGCGCCACCTCGCGTCGGCCATCCTCCAGGAGGGTGGCGGTGGCGGAGAAGTCGCGGTACTGGCCGGCGGGCTCCCCGCCGCCGCTGAAGACGATCACCTCGACGCCCGGGGGGAGGGCGGCGAGCTCGCGGACGAATCGGGCATGGACGGCGACGAAGAACGCGGTGAGCGCGGCCTCGGCCGGGCGCTTCGGCGGGGGCGGGTGGTAGTGCAGCGGACCGCACAGCAGGACGTAGATGCGGTCGCAGCCCGCACTCAGCGCGCGGCTGATCGGCACGTTGTTGACGACGCCGCCGTCGACCAGCACGTCGCCGTCGATGGTGACGGGCGGGAGGATGGAGGGGATGGCCGAGGAGGCGAGGATGGCGTCGACGGCGGGGCCGTGGGTGATCCAGCGCTCGCGCCCGTCGGTGAGCGACGTGGTCACCACCTCGATCGGGATCGTGGCGTCCTCGAGGTTCTCGTAGGTGATCCCTTCTTCGATGATGCGGCGCAAGCCGGTGTTCGCGTGCAGGGCCGCCCGCTTCTGGAAGAAGGCCCACGGCCCGTCGAAGGTGCCGCGGGGGAAGATGTCGGTGCCCTTGACGTCGAGCCACACGGCCTTCATGTGCTCGATTCCGTCGGGTGTGGGGTCCCCGGCGTACGAGGCACCGTTGATCGCGCCGACCGAGGCTCCGAAGACCCGGTCGGCCTTGATGCCGCGTCGGATCAACTCATCCAACATCCCGACCTGCACGGCGCCGCGGCTGCCGCCGCCGGCGAGGACGAAGGCGGTGTGACGGGAGGCGCGCTGGCCGTCGCGGCGACTACGGCGGGCATCGGCGCGGGCGCGCAGGCCTGCGCGGAGGCGCGCCACGGGGCCGTGGTGGGCGTCCGAGTGGTCGGGCGCGGGCTCGGTCGGCGTGGGTGCCGGCGTGGTCACGACGGCGCGTCCGGTGGTCGGGCCGTCGGGCGATCGGCGTGTTGGTGCGCCGCCTGCTCCTGTCGCTCGCGCCAGGCCGCCCGTCCCGCGACGTCGTGGCGAATCGCCCACACGAGGATGATCACGACAAGGACGAGCATGGCCGCCACGAAGATCCCGAAGATCGTGTAGAACGCGGCGTTCGACGCCGACGCCAGCGGGACGAGGGCGACAGGCATGCACCCGTCAGGGTAGAGGAGGTGTCACATCGGGCGGGCACACTCGGCCGATGGTCCTCGTCGCCCCCGATCCCATCCGGGTTCAGCCGACACGGGGCAGGCCGGAGGGGGCGGCGGGGCCCGTACTCTTGGCGCAGCTGCGCGCATGCACGGGGGCGCCACCCCATTTCGACGGTCTGGCCGTTGGGTTCCGGGCCTGGCTCGAGGACGCGGCGTTCGCCGCCGTGACGGCACGGGGCGAAGGCGCACCCCGGCTCTCCGCCGGCCCGCGGCGGCTGCTGGGAGCTCCCGGGGCCGTCGGTGCGCCGGACGGTGATGCACCCTTGGAGGCGCGCGTGCAGGCGCGATTGGTCCGGGCGCTGTTCCGCCAGCTGGTCACGGTCGGCGTGATCGGAGACCCCCTCCGCGACGCGCTCGACGCGGTGCGGACCGACGGCGGGGCGGCCGAACTCGTGCGCCACGTGGAATCGATGGAGCGCGGGGCGCGGGAAGCGCTGGCGCGGACCGTCGAGCTGCATGCGGCGAATCTCCGCCGGCTCGTCCCCCGGTTCTCCCCCGCGTGCATGCCGCGGACCGACGACCGGGTGGCCATCCCGCTCGCGGGCGGACGGGTCGTGCTCGCAGGCGTGTTCGACCTCCTCCTGCTCGGCACCGGGCTATCGGACGGGGCGGAGGCGTCGCTCTGCGCGATTTGCGTGACGGTCCACGGTCCAAAGGACCGGGCCCGCTGGACGCTGCACTATCTCGCGTTGCTCGAACTGCTGCGCAGCGGCAGACCGCCGTTCCGGCTCGCGCTCTTGGACTCGGCGACCGGGTCGTTCTCGGTCGAGGACGTGCGCGAGGAGCATCTACGCGCTGTCGCCGCCCACGTGGCGGAGTGGCTCGGCGGCGACCACGGAGCGGATGCATGGCATGCATGATCTCGTGACGGCAGCGTTGGCGGCGCCGGTCCCCGCCGTGGCGCCCGACCTGTGGCGCCGGGCGGTGGACGACGCACGGGACGCGCTGGCGGCGCTGGCGGCGCAGGTCCGCTCCGGCCCGCCGCGGGTCACCGGGCACGCCGTGCGGACCGCATTCGAAACGGTCGCGCCGGGTGCGAGAGGCGACGCGCCCTTCGCATGGTCGGCCCGGACGGCACGGCGGCCCCTCGGACTGGCCGCACTGCGCGCGCTGGTGGCCGGCGAGGGCGGGACGCCGGCGGACGCGGTGCGGTTCCGCGTGGCCGCGGCGGCCCGCCTGGTCCGCGACGGCGTACCGGGAGCGTCCGCGACCGGGTCGCTCGACCGGTGGCTGGCCTCCCTTTCCCCCGCCGGCCGGGCGGCGGTCGGTGCCGAGGCAGTCTCGTGGACCACCCGTCTGTGGTGCGGCGTCGACTGGCACGCGTTGGACGGCCCGGTGGTCATCGGTCGGGACCATTGGTGGGACAGCCCGCATTCGTCGCTCCTCGCCCTACGGAGCCGAGCCGAGGTGCGCACCGCCACGGCCCACCTTGCGGTGCTGTCAGGCCCGCGGCGCGACTCGGTGCGCGCCGAGCTTGCACTGGTCATGCTCGTCGAGTCGTTGCGGTCGCGCGACGGTGTGGCGCCCGGACGGGTCGTCGGCTGGTGGCCCGAGTCAGGTCTGCTGGTGCGGGTCGAGCCCGAGCCGGCGGTGTTGGGGCTGGGAGCGGCGGCGGTGGCGCGGGTGGCCGCCCGGCGCGCCGCCTGAACGCTGCCCGGCGCCGGCGCTGGCGCTGAGGCCGGAACCGGGGGTCGTCCGTGGCCTCTATCGTGGACTCCCCCATGGGCACCCGCGACGACATTCGCAACGTGGCGATCGTGGCACACGTCGACCACGGCAAGACGACCCTGGTGGACGCCCTGTTGCGCCAGACCGGCGCCTTCGGTGCCCACCAGGAGCTGACCGACCGGGTGCTGGACTCGGGAGACCTCGAGCGGGAGAAGGGCATCACCATCCTGGCCAAGAACACGGCCGTGCGCTGGAACGGGGTCAAGATCAACATCGTCGACACGCCCGGGCACGCCGACTTCGGGGGCGAGGTCGAGCGCGGCCTCACCATGGTCGACGGCGTGTTGCTGTTGGTGGACGCGTCCGAGGGTCCCTTGCCGCAGACACGCTTCGTGCTGCGCAAGGCGCTCGAGGCGCGGCTGCCCGTCGTGCTCGTCGTGAACAAGGTCGACCGGGCCGACGCCCGCATCGCAGAGGTCGTGCACCAGGTGGAAGAGCTGTTTTTGGACCTGGACGCGGACGAGGACCAGATCGACTTCCCCATCCTGTACGCCAACGCCAAGGCCGGGTGGGTGAGCGAGACGGCAGACGCCGAGGGAGCCAGCGTCGAGCCGCTCTTCCGGGCCATCGTGGCGCACGTGCCTGCACCGTCGTACGAGGTCGGGGCTCCGCTGCAGGCGTTGGTCTGCAACTTGTCCGCGTCACCGTACGTCGGGCGGCTCGCGGTGTGCCGTGTGTACAACGGGTCGTTGGAGAAAGGAGCGGTGGCCGGGTGGTGCCGGCTGGACGGCACGGTGGAGAAGGCGCGTATCACCGAGCTCTACGTCACCGAGGCGCTCGAGCAGGTGCCAGCGGAGTCCGCGGGACCGGGAGAGATCGTGTCGGTGGCGGGGCTGGCCGAGGTGACGATCGGAGAGACGCTGGCCGACCCAGACGACGCGGTGGCGCTGCCCGCCATCACGGTGGACGAGCCGAGCCTGGCCATGACGATCGGCATCAACACCTCGCCCCTCTCCGGGCTGGACGGCACCAAGATGACGGCGCGGCTGCTGAAGAGCCGGCTGGACCAGGAGCTCGTGGGCAACGTGGCCATCCGGGTCGCGTCGACGGAGCGTCCCGATATGTGGGAGGTGTTGGGACGGGGGGAATTGCAGCTGGCGGTGCTCGTCGAGACGATGCGGCGAGAGGGCTTCGAGCTGACGGTCGGCAAGCCGCAGGTGGTCACCCGCGAGGTGGACGGGTTGGTCTCCGAGCCGGTGGAGCGAGTGAGCGTCGACGTGCCCGACGAGTATCTCGGTGTCGTGACCCAGCTGCTGGCCCTGCGCAAGGGCACCATGCTCGAGATGGTCAACCACGGGACGGGCTGGGTCCGGCTGGACTACCGGGTGCCGGCGCGGGGGCTGATCGGCTTCCGGACCGAGTTCCTGACCGAGACCCGTGGGACCGGGATCCTGCATCACGTGTTCGACGGCTGGGAGCCCTGGCACGGCGAGCTGCGCACCCGGCGCAACGGGTCCATGGTGGCCGACCGGCGCGGTGTCACGACCACCTTCGCGCTGATGAACCTGCAGGAACGCGGGACGTTGATCGTGGGGCCGGCCGAGGAGGTCTACGAGGGCATGATCGTGGGCGAGAACGCGCGGGCCGAGGAGATGGACGTGAACCCCACCAAGGAGAAGAAGCTCACCAACATGCGCTCGTCGACCGCCGAGGAGTTCGAGCGGTTGACGCCGGCTCTGTCCTTCTCCTTGGAGCACGCGCTGGAGTTCATCGCCGAGGACGAGTGCGTCGAGGTCACCCCGAAGGCGGTGCGGCTGCGCAAGGTGATCCTGGCCGGGACGACGCGGGCGCGGTTGCGCAGCCGGGCGCGGGAGGCGCGACGCTGAGTACGGTGGGTTCGGTGGGTTCGGTGATTTCGGGGGGTTCGGTCAACGAGGGGTTCGACCACATGACCGTGGTGGTCGAGGACCTCCATGCGGCGCGCCGGTTCTTCGGGCTGCTCGGGTTCACCGAGCGGGTGGCCGTCGTGGTTTCCGGCGCCGAGATGGCGGGCTACATGGGGATCCCGGGGTGGGAGGCCGACCACGTGACGCTCGAGCTTTCTGGTGCCCCGGTGCACCAGGAGGTCCAACTGTTGCGGTTCCACCGGCCGACGGCGGTGACGGACGAGGGTGCGGGCACGTTGACGCGCACCGGCTTCAACCATGTGTGCTTCCGGGTGAGGGACCTCGACGGCATGCTCGCGAATCTTGGCGCCCACGGCGTGACGCCGCGCAACGACGTCATGGACTTCCACGACCGACGGCTCGTGTTCCTGGACGGGCCGGGCGTGGTCGTTGAGCTGGCCGAGTGGGTGACGGATCACTGATCGCCAGGGCCGGCGCCGTAGCATGAGCCGCCGGGAGGGATGGCAGAGCGGACGAATGCACAGCTCTTGAAAAGCTGCGAGGTGCGAGCCTCCGTGGGTTCGAATCCCACTCCCTCCGCCAATAGTCGTCTTTCAAACCCGGACCAATGCGCGCCGTGACCTACAGCGCTCCCGACGAGCTGCGGAGCCGGCTCGAAGGCCTCTCTATCAGCGCTTTCGTGTCTTCGGCCCAGAGTCTGCGCCCGTCGAGAGCTCGTGATCAGGTGCTGGCCGCCACCAAGGCCGCACTGTCGTCTCTCGCCCATCGCGTCAGCGAGCTCGAGGCTGAGATCGCCGAGCTCGACGCCATGATCGCCCCGCTTGTGCGCTCGAACGCCCCCAAGCTTGTGTCGATCCGAGGGGTCGGCATCGACACCACGGCCTCGCTGCTGGTGGCCGCCGGCGACAACCCCGAACGCCTGCGCTCAGAAGCCGCCTGGGCCCATCTGTGCGGGGTCTCGCCCCTCGAGGCGTCTTCGGGCAAGGTGACCCGGCTCGCTCTCGACCCCGATACCCAGGCCTACATGGAGCGCCGGGTCAAGGAGGGCCGCTCCACGCGTGAGGTCGTCCGGGTCCTCAAGCGCTACGTCGCCCGCGAGGTTTTTCTCGAGCCATGCCTCGCGGATAAGCATCCGGATCGGGATCTGGCCCGCCACGACCACTGTCGTCCCACGGACTGACTTCGAACCGATGCCCCGACCAACCGCTCGTGCGCTTGCGTCCCTTAGGACCGCCATAATGTCCCGCGTGTCGGACCGCATCCACGAGGACGAACCAGACACAAGCGAGGCGACGGTCCGTGCCTTGTTGGCTGCCCAATGTCCCGAATGGGCCAATCTCGCGCTGACCTACTTGCGAACATCGGGCACGGACAACGCTATGTGGCGGGTGGGTGTGCCTTCAGGTGAGGACGTCGTGGTACGACTTCCGAGACGACCGGGAGCTGCTGCGAACGTCGAGTTGGAACTGAGCTTGTTGCAAACGATTGTGCAAACCCCGTTGGCAGACGTTGTGGACACACCGAGGGTTCGCTACATCGGGACGCCCGACGAAGTGTTCCCGCATCGATGGGCCGTTCTCGGCTGGCTTGATGGAACGGACGCCTGGACGGCCCGAAAGACACTGGGCAGCGCACTGGAGAAACTTGCGCTCGATCTTGCCGCTGCTGTACGAGCGATCGGCGCCCTGACTGACATGCCAGTGTCCCACCGAAGGCCGGGCGATCGTGGAGGGCCGATCGAGCCGCTGCTACAACGGCTCGACTGGTGGCTCGACGATCCCATGTGGCACGCAAATGACCTCATTGATGTCGCCGCCGTGAGACGATGCGCGGCCCAAACTCTGGAGGTCTCCCATGACCACGTAGACGCCCGGTTCGTCCACGGCGACCTTATTCCAGGCAACCTGCTCCTCGTAACCAATCGGCTTCGCTCAATCATTGATTGGGGCAGTGCCGCCTATGCCGATCCTGCTCAGGACCTTGGCGCAGCGTGGGCATTGTTCGACGAGCGGACTCGCCCGGTCTTCCAGGAGGCGGTCGGCGCCGACGAAGCGACCTGGCTCCGAGCACGAGCGTTCGAACTCCAGCAGGCCGTTGGCGGGGTTCTGTATTACACACCTCGCGGCCACTCGCTCGGCGATGTCATGGCTCGCACATTGCACCGCATCCTCGAAGAGGCGTAACGGCCCGCTGTCCCGCAGCCGGCATCCGGGACGTGCTGTCCCCGACCGATCACCGGGGCGGGTCACTTCTCGAACGTCAACAACCCGAGAGCTACGCCCATTGCCCTATGCAAGGCCACCTCGTACTGAGCCCTATCGAACACGAACGGCCCGAAATCGGAGTAGTCCCAATTCAATCCGGTGGCTAACGGATATTGAAACCCTCCCCACAACACCTGGTCGTCGGTGATTCGGACCTCGGCTAGAAACGGGAGACATTCATTCACCCCGCAGGTACAGCCGAGCACTGCGACCCCGGCGCCATGAGGTGAGCTTGGTTTGCCCTGAAGCAGGTGCTCCTGGAGGTCCTCAAGCTGCAACTCGTCGAGAACAAGACCGTCGTGGATACCTGCAAGCTCCCAACCTCGGCCTTCCTCGTAGTCTGTGACCAGATCGACAAGGGATCTACCTCGGATGATCGGAGTGAGCAAGACCTCAGATTGTGCCCAAGGCCCAACGCCGAAGCGGATCTCAGACAATCCCGAAGGCGAGCGGATCTCAGACGTTCCCGAAGACAACACCACCGGAATTGTCCCTCGGCGCTAGCTGGTTTTGGGGGACCCGTCATCTCCTGTCCCAGTACGCCGAGAGGGAGACGCTTATAGACCCGGGCGACCCTCACGGGCTGGGTGTCAGGTCGATACTCCTGCGGTGGACGAGAATGGCGATGGTATGAGCCGGGCTGGAATGGGGACCTGGGCAGGGACGCCACAACCGACGAAATCAGGTACGCCCGACGACGCTGGCTGGCTGTGCACGGTAAGTCCGTCCTCACTGGACCGCACGAGCAGGGCAAAAGAAGTGGACCGACCCCGGACTGTCGGTTGATGACGCCTCAGACCCCCAGGGCGACACGCCACAGCAGCGACCGACTCTCCGTGTATTCAGCACCTGCCAGCCACGCTTGAGCCGAAGCCGCCACCGACTGGTCTTCTATAGCAAACGGGTTTGTGAGTCTGGCCGAGTCGTCTGCGCACGCTTGGCTCTGGGTCATGCACGCACTCGTGCACCGGTGGCAGTGGCGTAATGAGTCGAGATCCGAGGTACCGTGCCAGATGCGCGCAGTCTGCTCGCTGACATCACCTACGGACCTAGACATGGGTCGAGTGCCTCATCGTCGATCAACGGACGATGGGAATCGCGTCAGGCGATCGAAATACTGCGCTGGTGGTACGGATTCGGGGGACCGGCCTCTCGGGGTTGAGGCGCAAGCGGGGAAGCCGTTCTAAAAGCGCGTCGAGCGCGACTCGTGTCTCAAGGCGCGTGAGGTGCATCCCCAAACAGACATGGGGTCCGCTCCCGAATGCGACGTGGGGTGTCGGTTTGCGGTGGATGTCGAAGACTTCTGGATTTTCGAAGCGCTTCTCGTCGTGGTTTGCCGACGACACATAGACGCCGACAAAGTGACCCGCAGGAATCTCAACCCCGCCCAAGGACGTGCGTCGGCTGCATTGGCGAAGCACCATGAGGAACGGCGTCTCCCATCGCAAGCCCTCCTCGATCGCGAGCGATCTCAGGTCAGGGTTGTCTCTGATTGCGTCGAGCTGACCCTGGTGCGTCAAGAGCGCTACGAGCAGGTTGCCGAGAGATCTATACGTCGTCTCAATGCCCGCCGGGAGCAGAACACGAATGAACGAGAACACAGAATCGTCATCCAGCCGCTGTTGGTCAACCTCAGAAGTAACGAGCGCACTGATTAAATCGTCCCGTGGATGGGCTCGGCGTTCTAAGACCAGCGCATAGAAGTAGTCCCGGAATTCCTCGAGCGCAGCAGTTCCGCGATCTAAGTCAACAAAAATATTTATGAGATCGTCCGCCCAGCGCTGGAATTGCTGCACGTCTTGTCCGGGCAAGCCGAGAATGCGCGCAATGACTCTCACGGGGAAGACAAAGGTCAACGCTTCGACCAGATCGACATCGTCTTGTTCAGCGAACGACTCGATCACCTCATCGATGACAGTTCGAATGAACGAGCTTTGCCACTGAGCCAACAGCTTGGGCCTGAATGCTGGGGCTACGAGTGCCCGGTTGAGGCGATGCTCGGGTTCGTCCATCGCGATGATGGTGTTGGCGAACATCGGACCCATCGCTTCACCCAGATGGCGAGATGAGAACGTCTCATGATCACGGAGGACGGCGACGACCTCCTCGTATCCCACGACGTGGACCGCACCTGCACCATATGAGTTCGCCCCAAACGGGGACTCGGTCTGCACGGCGCCCTTTCGACGAGCCTCCGCGAGCAGCGCATAGGGATCTTCGATTTCCGCCCCCGCTGGTGTTGAAGCGGGTGCTGCCTCTTGGATCTGATCCGTCATTGAACCGGAACAGAGGTAGGACACGCCGTGACGAACCTCCTTCACCTGCATTTCAACCCGTGGTTGTGACAAGTATGTCAGAATCTAGACATACAGTCTAGATAGCGTCACTACTGCTGGGAAAATGACAAGCTTTGAGGCCATGGCTCGACTCACGCCAGAGCGCCGCCAGCTGCTAGGCCGCGAGGCCATGCTCGACGCCGCCGAGACGGTCTTCGCCAAGAAGGGATTCGGCGGAGCATCGATGGACGAGATCGCATCAGAGGCCGGCTTCAGCCGAGCCGCGGTGTACGGCCGCTTCCATAGCAAAGAGGAACTTCTCGGGGCGGTTCTCGATCGCCACAGCACACGGGAGGCCAACGCGTTCCGCGCGATGGCCGTCCCAGCGACTCCGCTCGAGGGAGCCTTAACCGCGGCTGAGATCTTCCGCCAAAGGACAACACTGGACATGGTCCCCCTCGACCTCGAACTCCGACTGAACGCACTGCGTAACCCCAAGCTGCGCCAGCGCATCGTCGAAGCGGATCGAGGGCTGGCCGACACGATGGCACAACTGATCGAACACAACATGGAGACCGCGCAACGTCGCCTCGACATCCCAGCCGCAGATTTGGCGGACATCGGAAGAGCGGCCGTCTCTGGACTTACGCAGTATGCGGCCCTTGGTGAGTTCGACATCGAACGCTTTGAGCGCCTCGTGGAGTCATTGTTCGTGCTCCTGACTGGTCCATACCGAGACGACGAGCTTGATTGAGAAACGGCGGTCGTCTTGGCGCTTGGGGCTACTAAGAGGCGAGCAGTGTCGTCACGCGATCCCGAATGAGTGTGACATCTCTCGGGACTGAGCCTCCGAGATTGACGGCGCAAATGGGCCTCCCGACCTCGAAACAAGCGCGCGGGTCACGTCCGCGCGCCGACAGCGTCACCGCCGGCCACAGTCCGGCGCCCCGCTTCGATCGCCCTCTCTGAAGAGGCTTGGCTCTCGAGTTTGCTCAGACCCTGAGCGGTCTTGGCTGGCCGTCGGTTCGGCCGACCCGGACACGATCGCGGACGGGTGTCTCAGCTGCGCCGATGAGCCGGTGCCACAGTTAAGTCTGCGTTTGCTCGATCATGGTCTACGGTCCAGCGCTGAGGAAGGGAACGACGTGGGCGGAGCTCTGCAAGCTGACTATCTCGTCATCGGCGCCGGTGCGTCCGGTATGGCATTCGCAGATTCTGTTATCTCGTCATCCGATGCCGAGGTGGTGCTCGTTGATCGTCGGCACGGCCCAGGCGGCCACTGGAACGACACCTACCCGTTCATACGATTGCACCAGCCTTCGGCCTATTACGGCGTCAACTCCATGCCCCTCGGGACCGACACCATCGACGCAACTGGCGTCAACGCCGGGATGTATGAACGTGCCTCCGGGAACGAGATCTGCGCGTATTACGAGCGGGTCATGAATGACCAGCTGCTTGCTTCCGGCCGAGTCCGATTCTTCCCGCAGTGCAACTATGTGGGTGACGGTGAATTCGTTTCGCTTCTGACCGGCGATCGCCATGAGGTTCTGGCCCGCAACGCCGTCGTTGACGCGACCTACCTCGAACCGACGGTTCCTGCCACGTCCAAGGCCCCATTTGAGCTCGCCGACGGAGTCCAATGCGTGCCGGTGAACGAGCTTGCCCGTGTGCCGGAGCCACCAGATGGGTACGTGATCATCGGCGCTGGCAAGACCGGCGCCGACGCGGTCCTTTACCTGCTGGAGAACAAAGTTCCGCCGGAGTTCATCCGATGGATTAAGCCGCGCGAAGCGTGGTACCTGAACCGCTCGTTTACTCAAGGCGGCGAGTTGCTCGGCACACTGTTCGATGGGCTGGCACAGCAACTCGAGGTGTGCGCTGAAGCCGATTCCGCGAGTGCCCTCTTCGACCGGCTCGGTCAGACGCGGCAGATGCTGCGAGTCGACGAAAGCATCACACCGACCATGTTCCGCGGCCCTACCGTCAGCACCGCCGAAATCGAACTGCTGCGACAGATCGACGGAGCGGTCCGCTTGGGAAGGGTGCGCCGGATCGAAGCTGACACGATCCGGCTCGATGATGGCACCATCCCGACAACTTCAGGCACACTGCATGTGCACGCTGCGGCAGGTGGCCTTAACCCCGCGCCCGAGACACCCATCTTTGCCCCCGGAAAAATACGGCTGCAGTCCATGCGCATCGGTCTGGCCCCCTTCAACTCCTCGCTCATCGCCTTTGTCGAGGCGACCCGGCCCGACCTCGCCAGCAAGAACCGCTTGTGCCCGCCCAACCGTCAACCCGACACCCCAGGCGATTGGATCCGCGGCACTCTGATTTCTCTGCAGGCCGATTACACGTGGGCTCAAGAAGACGACATCGCGGCGTGGATGGGACAGGCCAGAGTCAACATTGCCTGCGGGCTCAGAGCGCAGCTGTCCCGCCCCGACGTCGTGACCAACTTGACGCGCTACCTAGCCAACCTCGACCCTGCCATCGCAAACCTCCGCCGTCTTGCCGTCAATCTGTGACCCGGATCTGGACCTCACGCGAATTTAGGTCGCAGGTGGGCCCAAAAAGACCCGGTTCAACAACCTCTGGAGCGACAGAGGTTTGAAACGTGTCTTAGGCTCTCCCCTTGCTCCTGTCGGTTCACCGGGTGGCCGCGATGGCCTCCGCCCGTCGGGCCAGAGCCGGGGAGTCGAACGACGCACAGACTTCGGCGAACGACGCCCGCGGGCCGCTCCAGCGCAGGTCGTCGACGTTGGCGAGCAGCGACGGCTCGACCCGGAGCGTCGCCAGCCGCTTGAACAGGACGGCCTCGGCCTGTCCGGCGACGAGGGCGTCGGCCAGCTTGGCCGCGCCCCGCACCGTGACCTGCCACTGACCGGGGTCGGGGGGGATGTCCTCAATGCGCCCCCACCGGGCCAACACCGCTGCGGCGGACTTGGCGCCCCATCCGGGGAGCCCCGGGAACCCGTCGGCGCTGTCGCCGACCAGTGCGAGGTAGTCGGGGATGGAGGCCGGGGCCACCCCGAACTTGGCGATGACGCCCTCTTCGTCGATCAATTGGCCCTTGCGGCGGTCGAGCTGGACGACACGCGTGCCGCGCACGCACTGCCCGAGGTCCTTGTCCGGGGTGCAGATGAGCACCTGTTCGACCGCGGGGTCATCTCCCGCCACGGCCGCCGCGCTGGCAAGTGCGTCGTCCGCTTCGTCGTCCACCATCGCCCACACGACGACGCCAAGCGCCTCGAGCGCCTCTTCGAGCGGCCACGCCTGCGACCACAGATCCGGGTCCACCCCCTCGCCGGTCTTGTATCCGGGCCAGAGATCGTTGCGGAACGATTCGATCACGTGGTCGGTGGCCACACCGACGTGAGTGGCGCCGTCGGCGATCAGCTGCAGCACTGACGACACGACCCCCCTGGCTGCGGCGACCTGCTCGCCCGCCGCGTTCTGGTGCGGCGGTGCGCCATAGAAATGACGGAACAGCTCGTAGGTGCCATCGACCAGGTGGACCTTCATGTCCGGAGCCTCCCACACCGGGTTTTCTCGATCTCTCTGTCACACCACACCCGGGCGTTAACACGGAGCGGTGACCAACCCGGTCCCGCTCGGACGTCCGATTCCCGCCAGACACTCACGCCCGGGCGCCGTACCGTGGGAATACCGCCTCGGGCCCGGACGTTGCGTCGGGGAAAGGGCGGACACCAACTCACTCGGAGGAGGAGGCGCATGCACCCAGACGCGGAGAACGCCATAGAGGTCGCTCCGGGTCGCGTCGTGCCGGCGTGGCTGGTCCTCGGCCTCGTCTGCATCGGCCAATTCATGGTCGTGCTCGATGCGTCCATCGTGAACGTCGCCCTGCCGTCCATACAGCGGGACCTGCACTTCGGCACGTCGGGCTTGCAGTGGGTCGTCAACGCCTACACCCTCACGTTCGCCGGGTTCCTCCTCTTGGGCGGCCGAGCCGCCGACCTGTACGGACGGCGCCGTGTGTTCATGATCGGGCTCGCCGTCTTCACACTGTCGAGCCTGCTCGGGGGCATGGCTCAGAGCCAGGCCTGGCTGATATCGGCCCGAGCCCTCCAGGGCCTCGGTGCGGCCATCCTCGCACCCGCCACATTGACCATCCTCACGGCCAGCTTCGCCGAGGGCCCCGCCCGGGCGAGAGCGCTCGGCGTGTGGAGCGCGGTCTCCGCGGCCGGCGCGTCCGCCGGCGCCCTGTTCGGCGGCATCCTGACGGACCTGCTGACCTGGCGCTGGATCCTCTTCGTGAACGTGCCGATCGGCATCGTCGCCCTGTTCGCGGCCAGCCGCTACCTCCCCGAGTCCCGGGCGGACGTCGCCCACCGGCACCTCGACCTGGGCGGCGCCATCACGGTCACCGCGGGCCTCACGGCCATGGTGTACGCCATCGTCAGCACGGAAACCAACCCCTGGGGCTCGGCCCGTGTGCTCGTCCCCCTCGCCGCGGGCGTCGTGCTGCTCGCCGTGTTCCTCTTCCTCCAGGCCCGGGTCTCGAAGGCGCCGCTCGTCCCGCTGGGCATCTTCCGGTCCCGCTCCGTCTCCAGCGCCAACGTCGTCATGTTCCTGATGTTCGGTGCCCTCTTCGGCTCCTGGTACTTCGAGACGCTCTTCATGCAGCGCGTGCTGGGCTTCAGCCCACTACAAGCCGGCCTGGCCTTCCTACCGCAGACCATCCTCATTGCGGCGGGCGCCCAGGTCACGGCGCGCCTGGTTCCGAAGTTCGGTCCGCGCCCGCTGATCGTCGCCGGCTCGCTCATCGCGGCCGGTGGCCTCTATTGGATGTCCCTCGTGACGCCCGACGCCACCTTCCTCGCCAGTCTCCTCGGCCCTTATCTGCTCATAGGACTCGGCATGGGCCTGGCCGTCACACCGATCGCCGTGGCCGGCACGGCGGGCGTGGCTCGGGAGCAGGCGGGTCTCGCCTCCGGACTCCTCAACACGTCGCGCACGGTCGGTGCGTCCATCGGATTGGCCACCCTTGCGACCCTGGCCGCGACGCGAACGACGAACGCGCTCGGTGCGGTCTCTTCGACGCCGGGGCGGGCGGCCGCGGCCCTTACCGACGGCTACACGCTGGCGTTCACGGTGGCTGCGATCGTGCTGCTGGTCACCGCGGCCGTGGCCATGGCGACGCTGCCCTCCATGCGACAGGCCCAGCCAGGGGGAGAACCGGTCCGGATGCGGGCCGAGTTCGATGAGGTCCTGGAGGCGTCGTAAAGCTCACGGGGCAGGCGCTTCGAGCTGCTCCATGAACTCGAGCCGGATGCCACCCGGCGCTCGGACGAATGCGATGCGGCGTGTCCCGAACGAGCCACGCACGACCCTCGGACCCCAGAGCACCGTGTGGCGGGCCAGTTCGGCGTCGAGGTCGTCCACGAAGAGCGCGGGGTGTAAGAACCCCTCCTCCGGCAACGGGCACGCATCCTCGTAAATCGCCCGCGTGAAGAGCGTGAGCGCCAACACGCCCAACTGCACGTCGGCGCGGCGCCCGTTCTCCCATTCGACCGGCTCGGTCACGGTGCCACCCGCAGCGGCATACCAGGCACAGGCGTCCTCGAGGTCCGCGTCGGCCACCTTCACGGCCAGATTGGCCAAGCCCGTGACAGGCATCAGTGCATCAGCGGGTCACGACGTCGGCGTCCGCTCAGTGCAACGGCGCGCCGTACAAGGACCCGAGGTCCTCGGCGATCAGCTCCAGCCGCACGCCGTCGGGATCGGAGAAGTACAGCGAGATCTCGCTCTCAATGTGCGTCGGGATGCCGGCCGACCCCAGACGCTCCTTGGCCGCGACCCACTGCGCCTGGCCGACCGAGATCGCGAGGTGATGGAACCCGCCCAGCACCTCCCTGTACGGACCGAGGTCGAGCCCCGGAAAGTCGAAGAACGCCAGCGTGTTGTCGTGGCCGAGGTCGAAGAACAGATGGGTCGACCCCTTGTAGTCCCGGTTCTCGAAGAGCTCGACCAACGGGAATCCGAGCAGGCCTTGGTAGAAGTGGATGGTGCGCTCGACGTCGGAGCACAAGAGCGCGAGATGGTGCACACCGCCGGCGGTCGACGCCGGCCGCCCGGCGGGTGCCTGGAGGTACCGCGCCCGCCACTGCTCTCGCTCGGTGGCCGTGCTCACGACCCCTGCCTCACAGCCCCAGCAACCAGGCGGCGTTCGCCCCGAGCAGGTTCGTCCGCGCCACCCCGGTCAACTCACCGGCGCCGCGCTCGGCGGCGCCCATCGGGTCGGCCACCCCCTCGGCATGTGGCCAGTCGCTCCCGATCATGAACGTCGATGCACCGACCTTGGGCACGAGGCGGTGCGGCATCTCGTAGGGAAGCGCGGCGACCCGCACCTGTCGGAGGAAGTAGTCGGAGGGTCTTTCGGCCAGCGAACGGAAGGGCTCTCCGTGGCGCTGCGTGTAGAAGTCGGACGCGCCGTCTATGTGGAGCAGGAAGTGCGGAACCCAGCTCGCCGTCAGCTCCACGACGCCAACGCGCAGCGCCGGGAAGCGCTCCAACACTCCGTTCAGGATCAGGTTGGCCAGCGCCACCGCGGGCGCCAAGTAGAGAAAGATCGAATCGAAAAGCTGCTCGCCGTCCTCGTTCTCGCCTTCGCGCCAGGCCGGGTGCAACGGGCTCTCGAACTCGGACACATGGAAGACCGGCGCCACGCCCTCTGAGCTGAACGTGGCCCACACCGGGTCGAAGTCCGCGTGGCACAGCGGCTTCCCGTCCACCGGCGCCGGGGCGACCATGGCGAGGCGCAGTCCCGCCGCTCGTACCCGCCGGATCTCCTCGACCGCCCAGAGCGGGTCGTGCAGGAGCACGTGCGCGACGCCGAACAACCGTCCCTCGCCGTCGGCGCACGAGTCAGCCACGAAGCGGTTGTAGGCGCGGGCGTTGGCCCGCTGCGCCGCCCGGTCCGACGCCAGACGCTGTTCCCATAACAGCCCGTAGTTGGGGAAGAGGACCGCGGCGTCCAGCCCGAACTCGTCCAGCGACGCCACCCGGGCCGAGGCCAGGCGGTACGAGTCGGGTACCAGGTCCTCGAAGCGGGCGGGTGCGTGCTCGCCCCGCAGTCGCCGCTGGCGGTCGGCGCCGATCAGGGAAGACCGCTCGGGGATCGGCACCTCCAGCGGCGTCAGCCGCTCGCCCCGCCAGGCCAGCCAGGGCCAACCGGCCTCGTCGTCGGCGATGGAGAGCGCGTCCTCGCGGTGCGCCGGCTCGATGTACTCCGACCAGGTCGTTCGCCCCTCGAAGAGATGCTGGTCGACGTCGATTGTCTGCAGCGACGGTGGCGCCATATCGTCGTGCCCTCCCGCCGCAGAGTACCGCTACTCCACGGACTCCCGCAGCCCGCGCATCCATTCTTCGGCCTCCTGCCAGGCCGCGTCCGCCTGGCGCCGCTGCTCGGCGCCGCGCTCGCCCGCCGCCGGGTACGAGCCCAGGAACTTCACCCCGGCCAGGCTTGCGTGCAGGTCGCGCAGGCAGTCGGCCACCACCTCGTCGCCGATGTGCCCCGTCAGGTCGATGACGAAGCAGTAGTCGCCCAGGCCCCGCTTCGTCGGGCGCGACTCGAGCTTGGTCAGGTTGATGTTGCGTGCGGCGAACTGGCCGAGGATCCCGTGCAGGCTCCCCGGGTGGTCGGCCCGCTGGAAGCACACGATGCTCGTCTTGTCGTGCCCGCTCGGCCGGGGCACCCGACTCCGGGCCACCAGCACGAACCGGGTCTGGTTTTCTGGATGGTCCTCGACGTCCTCGGCGACGAGGGCCAGCCCGTAGCGCTCCGCGGCCAGGCGAGGGGCGATCGCCGCTCCGTCCCCGCCGTCCTCGCCCAGCGCCCGGGCGGCGTCGGCCGTCGAGTTGGCCGCCCGCTCCTCCACCCCGGGCAGGGTCTCGGCCAGGAACTTCTGGCACTGGGCCAGCGTGTGGGGGTACGACGACACGTAGCGGATGTCGCCCAGCCCGAGGCCCGGCCGCGCCATGAGATGCAGGTGGATGTCCATGACCACCTCGCGCTGGATCTGCAGGTCGACGTCATGGATCAGCCCGTCGATGGTGGCGCTCACCGTGCCCTCTATCCCGTTCTCAATCGGCACGAACCCCAGCGGTGCCTCGCCCCGGGCCACGGCGTCGAGCACGGCCGTGATCGACGCCATCGGCAGCAACGCCGCGCCGGCGAGGTCGGCCTGGGTCAGCAGTGCCTCCTGGGTGAAGGTGGCCGCGGGCCCGAGATAGGCGACCGAGGTCGCAGCAGGGTTCACAGACGGGCAGGATAGAGCAGGTCATGGACGTTTCTTCCCTGCGTGCGCTCGTGGAGCAGGTCGCCTCGGGCGAGTGCATCCCCGACGACGCCGTCCGCCAGCTCCGTCGCCTGCCCTATGCCGACCTGGGCTTCGCCCGGGTTGACCACCACCGTGACCTACGTCTGGGCATGCCCGAGGCGGTGTTCGCCCCCGGCAAGACGCCCGAACAGTGCGCCTCCATCGTCGCGGAGCTGCTCCGGGCATCCGACGGCCCGGTCCTGCTGACCCGCGCCCGTGACGAGCAAGTCAAGGCGGCGGCCGCCGTCGCCTCCGCCGTCGGTGCCGGCCCGGGCACCGTCACCGACAGTGGCACCTTTTCCACGGCGGCCTTCCGTCGGGCGGCCGACCGCCCCGGTTCCGTCGTCGTCGTCACGGCGGGAACCGCCGATCTCCCCGTGGCCGAAGAGTGCCTGGCCGTGCTCGGCGCGCTGGGCTTCTCGCCCCGCCTGCTGACCGACTGCGGAGTCGCCGGGCTGCACCGGCTCCTGGCCGAAGTCGACACGGTCGCCGTGGCCGACGCGGTCGTCGTCATCGCCGGCATGGAGGGGGCGCTGGCCAGCGTGGTCGGCGGCCTGACCCCCGCGCCGATTGTCGCCGTCCCCACGAGCACGGGCTACGGCGCCGCCCTCGAAGGCGTCACCGCCCTGCTCACCATGCTCGCCGCGTGCTCCTCCGGCATCAGCGTGGTGGGCATCGACAACGGCTACGGCGCCGCCTGCGCCGTGGCGCGCCTTCTTCCGTGAGCGACACCGCGCCGGGCGCGGTTGCCTGGTTCAACTGTTTCGCCGGGATCGCGGGCGACATGGCGCTGGGCTCCCTGGTCGATGCCGGCGCCGACCTCGGCGAGGTCCGGTCCCTCCTCGACCGGCTGCCGCTCCCCGGATGGGACCTGCGCGCCGAGGAGGCGCTTCGGGGCGGCATCGCCTGCACCCGCGTCGTGGTGTCCGGCGACGACGTGGTGGTCCGCACCCACGGCGCCATCGCGGAGCTCATCAGCGCCGCCGCACTGCCACCCCGGGTGACCGAGCGGGCCCTCGCCGTGTTCCAGCGGTTGGCCGCCGTCGAATCGGCGCTGCACCGGCGCCCGGTGGACCAGGTGCACTTCCACGAGGTGGGCGGCCACGACGCGGTGATCGACATCGTGGGCACCGTGGCCGCGCTCGAGGTCCTCGGCGTCGACGAGCTCTCCGCGTCCGCCGTCGCCACGGGGTCCGGCACGGTGCGCAGCGCGCACGGGTTCCTGCCCAACCCCGCGCCCGCCACGGTGCGCTTGCTGCGCGGGGTGCCGACCTACGGGCGCGACGTCCGCATCGAGCTGACGACGCCCACCGGTGCCGCACTCCTCGCGACGCTGTGCACGTCGTTCGGGCCGCTGCCGCCGATGACGATCACGGGATCGGGCTTCGGCGGCGGCGCGGCGGAGATGGACGAGCTGCCCAACTGCACCCAGGTCGTCCTCGGGCAGCCCGCGCCGCCGGCCGCGGTCGGGCCCGGCCAGCCGGCCCTGCTCTTGGAAGCCAACCTCGATGACGTCACCGGCGAGCAGCTCGGCTACGCCGTCAAGGCTGCACTCGAGGCGGGCGCGTTCGACGCCTGGGTCAGTTCGGTGACGATGAAGAAGGGCCGTCCCGGCCATGTGCTCCACGTCCTGACCGACGCGACGCATGTGGACGCGTTGCGGGACGAGCTCCACCGGGCGACCGGGACGATGGGCGTGCGCGCCACGGCGCTCGAGCGCTGGCCCCTGGCGCGGGAGCTCGGGCAGGTGACTCTCGACGGGATGACCGTGCGCATGAAGGTGACGGGCGGACGGGCCAAGCCCGAGTTCGACGACGTCGCAGTCGTGGCGGCGAAGACAGGGGCGTCGCTGCACGACGTGTCGAGCCGGGCCGAGGAGGCCTGGCGCGCCCGCTCGGGCCGTCCGGGACCCGATGACGACGGCGGCGACGACCGCTCCCCCGCGTGACCCAGCCGATGCCGAGCTCCATGTTCCGCTTCGACGAGGGGATGACGGACCTCATCCTCGCGGCGTGTCGTGACCGGCTGTCCCTCCATCCGGTCCCTCTCGACTACGGCGGGCTGGTCGAGTCCCTGGACGCGGAGTTGGCGGGGTTGATCGGCGCACAAGGCCACGACGCCAAGGAGGTGCTGACCCTCTTCGTGGACAAGCTGGCCACCGCCGTCATTTCCTGCGACAGCCCGCGCTTCCTCTCCTTCATACCCGCGGCGCCGACCAAGGCCTCACTGCTCTTCGACATGTTCGTGTCGTGCTCCTCGTTGCACGGCACGTCGTGGCTCGAGGCCGCTGGCGTGGTGGTCGCGGAGAACCAGGCGCTCGGCGTCCTCGCCGCGCGGGCAGGGTTCCCGCCCGGGGCGGGCGGCTGCTTCGTGGCGGGCGGCTCCGCGGGAAACCTGTCCGCGCTGATGGTGGCGCGTGACACCGCGGGCTACCGCCGGAAGTCCGATCCGCCGACCCGTTCCCTCGTCGCAGTCAACGAAGACGCACACTCGTCGGTCGGCAAGGCCCTGCACGTCCTGGGCATCGAGCCTCTCGTGGTGCCGACGCCGGACCACCGCCTGACGGCGGACGCCCTGGACGCTGCCCTGCGCGCCGACGCCGCGCGTGCCGCCGACGTGATCGGCGTCGTGGCGACGGCAGGAACGACGAACGCGGGCATCGTCGACGATCTCGACGGCGTGGCCGACGTGGCCGCGGAGCGTGCGTTGTGGTTCCACATCGACGGCGCCTACGGTGGCGCCGCCGCGCTCTTTGCCTCGTCCACCCACGACCAGTTCGCCGGCTTCGAGCGGGCCGACTCCTTCATCGTCGATCCCCACAAGTGGCTTTTCGCTCCCTTCGACTGCGCCGCGCTGATCTACCGCCAGCCCAACCTGGCCAAGGCGGTGCATACCCAGGACGCGAGCTACCTGGACGTCATCCACACCGAGAGCGCCGAGGAGTGGAACCCGACCGACTACGCCTTCCACCTGACCCGGCGCGCGCGTGGGTTGCCGCTGTGGTTCTCCATGGCGGTGAACGGCCTCGACGCCTACCGCGACGGCATTGAGGCTGGCCTCGACATGGCGCGCCGCGTGGCCGACCGGATCGCTCAGACGCACCACACCGAGCTCGTGCGTGACCCGGGCCTCTCCATCGTGCTGTTCCGCCGGCCCGGTTGGAACAAGGCGGACTACGACTCGTGGTCCGCCCACATCCTCGCCGAGCAGATCGGCCTCGTCACCCCTACCACCTGGGAGGGTGAGACCGTGGCGCGCTTCTGCTTCCTGCACCCCGAGACGACGATCGGGATGGTCGATGAGGTCCTGGCCTCAATGGCCTGATCCTCAGCCGCCTGATCTCGGCCAGGCGCGGCGCAAGAGGATCAGCATCGTCTCGACGTCCTGTGCTCCGGGCACGGGCCAGGCGCCGTTGATGAGAAAGAAGGGCACGCCGGTCACCTCCATGTCGTCGGCGGCCGCCTCGTCGGCACGGACCGCCTCGGCATAGGCGCCACAGGACAGGACCTCCCGCACCCGCTGCGCATCCAGCCCGGCCGACACGGCCAGGTCAACCAGGACCTCATGGTCGGAGAGGAGGCGGCCCTCGGTGAAGTAGGCGGCAAAGAGGCGGTCGACCAGCGCGTCCTCCTGCGGAGTGCCCCGGGCGGCCTGGGCCAGCCGGTGGGCGTTGAACGTGCTGCCCAGCTGGACCCGGTCGAAAGCGAAGTCGATGCCGACCTCCCGTCCCAGCGCCTTGAGGCGGTCGTGGCCGGCCCGCACTTGCGCCGCTCCGATGCCGTACTTGGCGGCGACCGCCTCCTCCATGGTCCGACCCACCCGGGCGGGCGCCCGCGGGTGCAGCTCGAAGGAGCGGTGGATCACGGAGACCTCGTCGCCATGCTCGAACCGCCGGCACGCAGCACGCAGCCGCGAGAACCCCAGGACGCACCACGGGCACGCGAAGTCGGACCAGACCTGGATCTCCATGCGGCCGACCACCCTAGGGCCACGCACACCACATGACGTCGGGAGACGTCGTCTCCAAACGTCAGACGAGTCGCAATTCGCCAGTCAGCCCTCGGACGCCGCCCGCGCCTTAAAACTGGACATCTTCTGGCCACCTTTTCTGGAACACTGGCACCATGCGTGTGGACCGGCTCGTCGCTGCCCTTTTGGTGCTGCAGGCAAGGGGCCGGGTGACGGCCACCGACCTCGCCCGCGAGCTCGAAGTGAGCGAGCGCACCGCCCGACGCGACCTCGAGGCCCTCGCCATGTCGGGGGTTCCCGTGTACTCCCTGCCCGGGCGAGGTGGGGGCTGGGAGCTGCTCGGAGGTGCTCGGACCGACTTGAGCGGGTTGACGGCGGACGAGGCCCGGGCGCTGTTCCTGATCGCCGGTCCTGCCGCCGCGACCAAGGAGGTCCGGGCCGCCCTCCGCAAGCTCGTCCGGGCGCTCCCCGCCCCCTTCCGGGAGGGTGCGGAAGCGGCGGCGGGAGCGGTCGTCCGCGATCGAGCGAGCTGGGACCATGTCGAGCCTCCGCCGCCCGAGCACCTCGAGACGCTCCAGCACGCCGTGATCGACGGCGTGCAGGTGGAGCTCGACTATCGCGGCCGCGACGGCCGGGTCTCGCTCCGCACCGTGCATCCGCTCGGCCTCGTGGTGAAGAACGACGTCTGGTACCTGGTGGCCGACACCGACGTCGGCCAAAGGACCTTCCGCGTCAGCCGGGTGCGGTCGGCGCGGCTGACGGCGGAGCCGACGCGCCGGCCGCCCGGCTTCGACCTGGGCGAGGCATGGCGGGCGATCGTGTCGACCGTCGATGCCCGGCGCGCCCCCCTCGTCGTCCACCTCCGCACCGAGATCGCCGTCGTCGAGGTGCTGCGGTGGCTGTTCGGGCACCGCGTGTCGGCCGGCACACCGGACCGAGCGGGACGGGTCGAGGTGGAGCTCCGGGCCCACTCCGAGCAGATGATCGCCCGCCAGCTGGCCGGCTTCGGTGACGGCATTGAGGTGGTCTCACCCGACGCAGTCCGGGACCACCTCGTCGACATCGGCCGCGGCCTGCTCCGTCGCCACGCAGGGGCGGCGTAGACCGCCTTGGCATCGACCGCGTACGTGGCGATCACGAGGCGGACATCGTGACGACGGGCTGGTTCAGCCGGATGTTGCCCGTCGAGCCCAAGAACATGGCGTCGCCGTAGGAGAACACCCCACCGTCGCCAGCGGTGAACCAATACCCTCCGCCATCGCCGGTGGCCGACATGGCGTCGACCGGCTCGTTGAGCCGCAGATTCCCGGCCGAGCCGTAGAAGGGCGCGTCGTAACTGAAGACGCCCGCCGTCACGCCCGACGAGCCAATACCCATCGGTGGCGGCGTCGACCGCCATCCCGACGATTGGCGCGTGTCAGGTGCAGCGACGACGCGTCGCCCTGAAAGGTGCCGGCGCCGGCCAGGTCGTAGACCTTTCCGTCGGTACCGACGAGGTACATGCCTTTCCCGCTCGGCGTGATCGCCCCACCCACGATGTCGTGCACGTGGATGCCGAACGCGGACAGGTCGCCGAATGAAGGCGCGTTGAAGTCCCACACCGTGCCGTCCGAGGCGATGACGGCGTAGCCGTTCGTCAAGGGATCGCTGACGATCCCGACGATGTCGTCCGTGCCGACGCCCTCGGCCGGGAGAGAACCCTGACACCGGGCGTCACCAAAGCTGAAGATGCCGCCGTCCTTGGCCACCAGCCGGTAGCCGCCGTCGTCGTGGCTCGGTGCCATACCCACCACGGACTGGTTGAGCCGTCTGTTCCCGGTCGAGCCATAGAAGGTGCGGTCGTACGAGAAGATCCCGCCGTCGGTGGCCGTCAGCCAGTACCCCTGCGAGCTGTCGGGTCGCCCTCGAGCTGGTGGCGATACCGGTCGCAGCGGCCGCCGTTGGCGAGCCCAGCGCCGCGGCGGTGGCCGTGAGCGATATGGCCGCGACCGTGACCGCGAGCATCCGACGAAGGTGCGGCGCGGACCGCTCGAACATAAGGACCAGCCCTCCCGACCAACTGAACGAGAACGATTCTTGTGAGTCCCTCTTCCGGTTGCCAGGAACGAGGAGAGGGTCCGAGACAGGCGCGAGCGAGGGCCGCTCAGGTCGATGCGATGGCGTCCTCCAGGACGGCACCGGCGGCCAGCAGGAGCTCTTCACTGTGCGTCGGGCCTATCAATTGGATGCTGGCCGGCAGCCGACCGTCGGTGGGGACCGGCAACACCAATGCAGGATGGCCGGCCAGGTTGACCGGGAGAGTGCAGCGCGCGACGAGCAGCTCATCCCCGTCCTCGAGCGACGGAGGGAAGCTCGTCAACGTCGGGGTGACCAACAGGTCGATGCGCGAGAAGGCGCTCTCCAGCGTTGCCTTCCATTCCTTCTGTGCCACCCAGGCGTCCCGAACGACCGCGTCGTCGAAGGAGGACCCCAGCTCCAGCCGGTCGCGCACGTCGTCTCCGATCTGCTCCGGGTGATCGGCCACGAGCCCTGAGTCGGAGTGCCAGGCCTCCACGACCAGCAGGAGGCCGGCCTGGGCGGTGGCGCTGTCCCACGTCGGGACGGGAAACTCGCGCCAGGACCACCCGACCTGGTCAAGGGCGCGGTCGATACCCGCGGTGATGGAGGGATGGGCCTCGACCGCCAGGCGACCGACGACCAGGTCGGGCAATTCGCTGACACGGAAGCCCGGCTCCAACAGCTCCATGCCCAGGACCAGGCCGGCAATGTCACGCGCCATCGGCCCGACAGTGTCGAAACTGGGCGCGAGGGGCCAGACGCCCGCGAGCGGGATGCGCCCCCACGTCGTCTTGAGGCCAGCGGTGCCACAACAGGCGGACGGGATACGCACCGACCCGCCGGTGTCGCTCCCGTAGGCGATGTCGGCCTCGCCGGTCGCCACGGCGACGGCCGAGCCACTCGACGAGCCGCCCGGCACCAACGAGGAGTCGAGCGGGTTGACCGGGGTCCCGTACCACGGGTTGACACCCGTGACGCCGAGCGCCAGCTCGTGCAGGTTCGTCCGTCCCACGATGCGCGCGCCGGCGGCACGCGCCCCGGCCAGGCACGCGGCGTCCTCCTCGGCGGGCCGGGCGCGCTCCGCCACGGCGCGGCAGCCCGCGGTCGTCGGTTCGCCCTCCATGTCGATGAGGTCCTTGACGGCCAGCCGCACGCCGGGCCCGGACGTGTCGTAGCGGGTGATGAAGGTGGTCACGCGGTCTGTCCTACAGCCTCTTGGGGTGGTCTAGCACGCGCCCGGCCGGCCGGGCCGCCCGCTCACGTCGTGGGAGTGGTGACGGTGCTCACGGTGGCCCCGGGCGGCAGTTGGAAGAGCGAGGGCGAAGGCGAGCCCGAGTAACTGGTGATCTGGAAGCTGGTCGAGTTCGAAGCGACCTTGACGAAGCCGAGGACGTTCTGCTCTGTGGTGCAGATGGTGCTCGTGCCGGCCACCCCCCGGGCCACCAAGTCCACGCACCGCATGGAGAATCCGTTCACCGTCATCGTCGAGGATGTGACCTTGTCGCCGGCCAGGCCCGCGACGAACGACACGCCCTTGAGGAAGGACACCCAGTGCGACGGCGTGTAGACGTCGAAGATCTTGTTCTGGCTCGCGGCGTCCGCCGCTCCCAGCTTCTGACACGACCAGGTCCCGCCCGCCCCGCTCTGGTTGCACACGAACTCCCCGGAGGAGTTGACGATGATCTGGAGATTCGATGCGCTGGCCCCGGTCTGCGTCTCGTGGAAGGCGAGCCCGGTGGGCGGATCGACCGCGTAGACGATCGTGGCCGGCTCGCCGCCCGTGGTGGTGTAGGCGGCCTCGAACGGCGTGCTCTTGGTCGACTGCAGGTTCTGGGTGAACGAATCGATGGTCGTCTTGTTGCGCTCGACGTTGTGGACGTCCTGGCGCACCTTGTTCACCACGCTGCAGCTGGTGACCAGCAGCGCCGCCGTCGCGAGGCTGACGGCCAGAACCCCCGCCCTCCTGCTCGTGTGTGACATTCCCGACCTCCGATGACCGCCACTGAAGGGACGGGTGTCCGGCCGCAAGGTTACGGCGGGGGCGGGGCGAACGGGGCGACCGTGGCGGTCACCGTCGGACCTCGGAGCCCTCGGAGCCCTCGCCGCCGGAAACGCCCGTCGGAAGGTCCCTCAGATCGTCGGGCAATTCCTCCTGGCGTCCCCGCTCCAGTCCGAAGAGCGCCACCACGAAGGCGACCGCCATGATGCCGCACATGACATAGAGGACAGCCTCGGTGGCGTGCGCGAAGTCGAGCGAGACGTAGTGCGGGATGGACGCCACCGAACCTGTGCCCTGGTGTGCCTGCGCCAGGCGGTTGGCATCCGACGCCGCGTGCGGATCGCCCATGGAGCGCAGCGACGTCGTGAGATGCGACCGGAAGTTGAACAGCAGGATCGTCCCCAATGCAGCCAGACCGACACTGGCGCCGAAGTTGCGGATCGTCTGGGTGATACCGGTCGCCTCACCGTAGGAGAGGCTCGAGGCCCGGTTCACCGCGTCGGTGTTGGCCGGGCCGATCAGCATGCCCATGCCGGCACCGGACACGATCACCCAGATCTGCTGCTGGGAGAAGCTCAGCGTCGTCACCTTGGACGCCCACAGGCCCAGTCCGACCGCGGCGATGGCAGCCCCGAACACAACGGCTCGTTTGGCTCCCTCCCGGTCCAGGATCCGGCCACCGATCTGTGCCGCCACGACAAAGCCGAGAAAGAAGAAGAGGAGGAAGATGCCCGCTTCCGAGGCCTTCTTGTGGAGCGAGATCTGGGCATACTCGCTGGTGAAGAAGAAGATCGGGATGAACGATGCCATCGTGATCAACAGCACGACGTTTTCGACCGAGAAGGGCCGGATGCGGAAGATGCCCACCGCAATGAGCGGGGAGTCGGTGTGCAGTTCCACCACCACGAACACGGCGATGATGAGCACGCCGGCGACGATGCAGAGCCAGATGGCGGGGTTGGCCCAGCCCCAGAGGGCCGACTGCTGCAAGCCGAAGATGCTGAGCGCGATCCCAGCCGCGAGGAGGATGGCACCCCGGTAGTCGATCGGTGCACGCTGGTATTGCGTCTTGGGCTTGGACAGCGCGATGAGGAGGAGAGCGATGAAGGCGACGGGGATGTTCACCCAGAAGATGGCGCGCCACGTCCACTGGGTGAGGAACCCACCCAAGATGGGGCCGACGGCGGTAAGGCCCCCGGCGATGCCGAAGAAGATGGCCAAGGCTCGTCCCCGCTCCTGGAGCGGGAACGTGTTGACGACGATGGCGAGGGCGGCTGGGAACATGAGCGCGCCACCCATGCCCTGGACGACCCGGAAGCCCACGATCCAACCCTCGGCGGCGGCACCCGTCGGCGTGAAACCGCACATTGCCGACGCGCAGACGAAGACGATGACACCGATCACACACAGCTTGGTATGTCCGAAGATGTCCGACAGGCGACCGCCCAGTGCGAAAAACGCGGCGAGTGAGATCAGGTACCCGTTCACGACCCACTGCACACCGGTCGACGAGAGCCCCAATTCGCGCTGGATGTTGGGCACCGCGATAGAGACGATCGTCTGATCGATGAAGGTCATGGAGACCGCGAAGATCATCGCGGCGAGCACCCAGTTGCGGCCCCGTAGCCCGCTCTGGCCCATCGTTTCCTCCCGTTCGTCGCCTGCCCGAGACCCTAACGAGGCGGACGGCCTGGGAGCCTGAAGTGGGAGCGTCGCGGCTACGACGACCGCGCTCCCGGTCGAGGAGCGCTCGCTCCTGGGCGAGCCCGACGCCGCCTCTGCGCCGCACGGGACCGGCGCCTTCGGCTCCCGTGGTGGTCCCCGACCGACCGTTCCACAGGTGTCACACTGGGGTTGTGTCGGAGGACGCGCCATGACTGAGGACACCGCCGCCCTGCTCCGACGGGCCTGGGCCGCCTACGACAGCGGCGATGCCGACGCCTTCGCGGCGTGCCTGACCGACGACTGGCGGGAATACGGGCCGTCTGGTGAGGTCTCGACTCTGGCCGACGAGCGCAAGACCATGGCCATCCACCGGGAGGCCTTCCCCGACAAGCACACCGTGATCCACCAGCTGGTCGCCGCCGGCGACATGGTCGCCTGCCACTGCACGACCTCCGCCACGCACACCGGTCCCTATTTCGAGCTCGCCCCGACCGGCCAGCACGTGGAGGTCGACGAGATGATGTTCAACCGCACAGAGAACGGGCTCATCGCCGAGACCTGGGTGATCACGGCCGGCGACGGCTTCTACCGGCAGCTCACCGGCCGCAGCGCTCCGGACGACCTCGACAACATGGGTTAGGTCGCCTCGGGCGCCCCGGTCATCTCGGCCAGCATCTGCTCCAGGGCGGCCTGGTCCGGCCCCACGAACACCTCCGCGCCGGGAACCTCCTGCAGGGCGCCGAGCAGCCGCTCCATCGACGAGCCCTGCGCGGCCGGCAGGTGGCTGCTCAGGACCATCGTCGGCTCCAGGGCGCGGATGCGATCCAGCTCTGAGGAGAACACCGCCCGGTCCACGTGGTGGAGCCACGAGGAGTCGACGGTCGCCCAGAAGACCTGGCCCTGGCGCAGCGTGGCCTCGGACAGGTCTTCGGCGCTCTCGGGCACCTCGTCCAGCAGTGCGCCGAAGCAGTCCGAGCTGAAGAAGATGCCCGAGCGCTCGTCGCGCAACCCGGTCGTGATGGGGTTGTCGAAGGCCGGGGGGCGCACCGCGGTCAGGAGGCGGTCGCCGACGTCGACCGATTGACCCGGGTTGACGAGGTACACACGATCCATGGGCAGGGGGGCGGCCAGGCTCATGATCCCGACGCCGACGAAACTTGTGATGACCCGCAGCCGTTCGTTCCCCTCGAGCAGGCGGTGCAGCGAACCGATGTGGTCGAAGTCGGTGTGGGTCAACCAAATCCAGCGGAGGTCGGCCGGATCGATCACCGATTGCAGGGCCGCCATGAATTCGTCGCTCTCCCTCACGGCGCCGGTGTCGACGAGCACCGGCTCGTCGGCGTGTATCACGAAGGCGTTGATGGCGATGTTGCCGAACCCGGGGATGGTGGCGGTCGAGGTGACCACGTCGACGTCCGGCGCGGCCTTGTAGGTGTGCATCGTGAACTCCTCAGTTCTCGAAAAGGAATGGGGAACGGAACGGTGCGGCTACGACGCGGACGGCGTCGTCTCGGCGACGTGCTTCAGTTGGTCGAGGGTGCGCTGCAGCCCCTCGCGCAACTCACGCACACGGTTGGTCGGCACGTCGACGATGCGGGCCCACGCCGGAATCCGGTGCACCTCGTAGGACTCGGTCACCCGCGTCCCTCCCGCAACGGGCTCGAAGCGATACCGCCACACGACCCCCTCCCGGCCGCCCTCTTCGGTCGCGAAAGCGAACTCACGGCCGGGGTCGGCGGTGAGGACGGTGCCACGGCGCGACCACTTCAAGAGGCCACGGGGGCCTCCTTGGTTGTGGCCGACGAACCGGGCCCCCTCGGCCGGCCCGGTCGAACCTTCCACCCACTCCACCTGACGGGTCTCGGGGCTCCACTCCCCCATGCGGGGTAGGTCGGCCACCATGCCGTACACGCGCTCGGCCGGCGCTTCGATCACCACCGAACAGGCGTCCCACCGGAGCCACCACCTGCTGCTGCGGTTCGAATTCGAGTCCTGGGTCATGCCAACCACCGCTTTCTCGGTCAGGCTCATCTCGTACCTCCTCCGTACTGGCGGTAAAGCTAACAACATTAGCTATAGCTGTCAAGGTATAAAGAAGCTATGCTACTTGCATGGTGAGCGTGAGAGACGGAAGGGCGCAGGCGGGAGCGGCCACGGAAACGGCGCCGCGGCCCGACCGCCGGGCCCGTCGCCGACAGGAGACGATCTGCGAGATCCTCGATATCGCACGGGCCATCATGACCGACGAGGGCGTGAACGGCCTCAGCCTGGCGGAGGTGGCGCGGCGCCTCGGCGTCCAGCCCCCGTCGCTCTACAAGTACTTCCCATCACTCATGGCGATCTACGACGCGTTGTTCCTGGAGGGACAGCGCGAAAACCTCCGTGTCATGCGCTCGGGCATGGAGGGAGCGGAGTCCGGTCTGGACGCGCTCATCGCCGGCCTGGAGGCGAGCGGCCGCTGGGCGCTGGGCAACCGGGCGGTGGCCGAGTTGCTCTTCTGGCGCCCGGTCCCGAGCTTCCATCCTTCGCCCGAGGCGTTCGCCGTCAGCGTGGAGATGGTCGAGCTCCAGCGCGCCGCGCTCGCCGACGCCGTCGCCAAGGGTGAGCTCGGCCCGGCAGCCACGGAAGAGGGTGCGATCTATCTGGTGTCAGCCTTGATCGTCGGCGTGCTGAGCCAGGCCATCGCCAACGAGCCGGAGCTTCCGTGGGGCGAGGGCCGCTTCACGCCGATGTTCCCGGTGCTCATGCGCCTGCTCCCCACGGCGTTCCCCCTGTCGTCGTAACGAGGCTTCACTCGTCCACGCCGAGGGTGCAGCGGTACACGTTGGTTTCCCGCGTCTCGAAGCCCATGCGCTGATAGAGCCGGTTGGCCGCCTCCCGGTCGGGGCGCGAGGTCAGGTCGACCGTACGGGCGCCCAGCTCGGACGCCCGGTCGAGCGCCGCCTGCACCAGGGCGGCCCCGGCGCCCGAGCCCCGGGTGGTCTCGTCCACGACGACGTCCTCTATGTGGGCGCGCAGCGCGGTCGGAATCAAGAAGGTGGCCAGCGTCAGCATCCCCACGATGCGCTCCCCGTCGCGGGCCACGAACAGGGTGGTGGCCGGGTCACCGACGATGCGCGCCAGCTGCTCCCGGGTTGGCGGGGGCGACGAGCGGGAGAGCTGGGGGATGAGCGCGGTGACCGCCGCGGAGAGGTCCTCGTCCACCGAGGCGGCGATCTCGACAGAGATCATGACCTGGAGGAGTCGCCCCGCCACATCGGCTGACGCACCCGGTCGTAGAGGACGTCGCGCTGCTCGCCGTTGATGGCTGCGAAGACGTGGTCGCCCCAGCGCTCCGAGCCGACCAGGGGATGCGGCAAGGTCTCGCGGGTGAACCAGCCGACGTCGCGCGTCTCGAGCGGGTGCGGCTCCAACTCGCCGCCGACGGCGCGGCAGTAGAAAAGCAAGGAGTAGAGCGGCACCCGGGTCATGCCGAGGCGCAGGCCGTCGAGCACCGCGATGAGGCGCACCGGCTCCACGAGAATGCCCGTCTCCTCCTCGACCTCCTTCACGACGACTTCCGCGGCCGAGTAGCCGACGTCGCACCAGCCGGTCGGATAAAGCCAGATGCCCGAGTCGGCCCGCTGAATGAGGAGAAGTTCACCCTTGTCGTTGCCGACCGCCGCGCCCACGGCCACCTTGGGGGTGATGTAGCCCGGGATGCCGCTTCCGACCGTGTCCATCCACTCCTGGACGAGGCCGCCGGCGTGCTCACCGTTCTCGTCGCTCCCGCCGTCCGCCTCCGCCCGGATGTCTGCTGCGATGCGCAGGATCTCCTCGAAGCGCTCCCGCTCGTACAGGCTCTGGGTGAAGCCCAGCCCGGTACGCGCGATGCCGGAGAGGGCTTCGCTCCAGCGCAGCAGCATCTTGAGCGGGACGGACCGGTCGTCGCTCGCGTCATCCACGAGCGGTGACGCTACCGCGGGCCGCCCCGTGGGCCAGAATGGGGCGTGCCCGTCAAGGACGATTGCCGCCACTACGTGATGCGATCCACCCCGCGGGGCGAACGCGTCGAGCGTTGCAAGATCGATGCCAACGAGCCGTTGCCGTTCGCGTGTCCCGAGGGGTGTGTCTTCTACGAGCCGCGCCGGGTCTCCTCGGCGGGCTGGACGGTGCCGCGCCAGCCGGACGACTAGCCCTCGAGCACGTCGCCCAGCAGGTCGACCGTGATCCGTTCGGCGCGCAGCCAGTCCAGGGCGGCCTCGACCTGGGCGGCGATCCCGTCGATCTCGCACACGATCCAGCCCCGATGCTCCTCGACGTCGGCCCGGCGGATGTTCGGCTCGACGTCGAAGCGGCGGACGAGGGTGGCGAGGACCGGCTTGGGCACCTCGGACTCGGGGAACGTCAGTTTGACCCGGACGCGAACCTTGCTCACGGGCGTTCGGCCTTGGCGTCGGCGGCCTCGGCCAGCGCGAGGACACGGTTCAGGCTGCCGGACCGGAAGCCTTCCAGGTCGAGCGCCACGAACGTGAAGCCGGCCGCGCGCACGGCCGCCACGACCTCCTCGCGGCGGGCCACGACGGCGGCCAGGGCCTCGGGCTCGACCTCCAGGCGGGCCGCGTCGCCGTGGTGACGCACGCGCAGCCGGCCGCCGAAGCCGAGCGCGCGCAGCGCGGACTCCGCCGCGTCGACGGCGGCCAGGCGGCCCAAGGTCACCGGAGTGCCGTAGGGCAGGCGCGAGGCGAGGCACGCCGCGGCGGGCTTGTCCCAGGTGCGCAGACCGAGCCGGCGCGACCAGGCGCGGACGTCGTCCTTGGTGAAGCCGGCGGTGACGAGCGGGAAGTGGGCGCCGCGCGCCGCGGCCGCCGCCTGGCCCGGGCGGTGGTCGCCCAGGTCGTTGACGTTGACCCCGAGGACGACGGTCACTTCGGCTCCCGCTCCTTCGGCCGCGGCGAGCGGCCCCAGCGCCCCCATCAGCGCGGTCTTGCAGCGGGCGCAGCGGTCGGCACCGTTGGCGACGTAGGCGGGATCGTGCATCTCGTCGGTGGTGACGCCCACCCAGCGCAGGTCCCACTCGGCGGCGAGCGCGCGGCAGTCCGCTTCCTCGGTGGCGGCGAGCGAGGGCGACAGCGCCGTGGCGCACAGCACGGCGTCGCGGCCCAAGGTGTCAGTCGCCACCTTGGCGAGGAAGGCCGAGTCGGCCCCACCGCTGAAGGCGACGACGACGCGGCGGAACGCGTGCAGCTCGGCGCGCAGGCGGTCGAGGGAGGCCGGCGCCCTCACGAGAGAGCGGAGAGGACTTCGTCGAGCGTCCCCACCATGCCGGTGTAGAAGGGACCGAACTCGGCGAACCTGGCGGAGGCCTCGTCGAAGCGCATCTGGTACACGCAGTCCTTGAGGTCGTCGGGGTGCACGCCGAAGAGGGTGACCCCCCACTCCCAGTCGTCGAGGCCGGTCGAGCCGGTGATGAGCTGGAGGATCCGCCCGGCGAAGGTCCGCCCCACCTTGCCGTGGCCCAGCATCAGCTCCTTGCGGGCGTCGAAGTCGAGGGCGTACCAGTTGTGGCCCGGCGCCGGATCCCGGCGCTTGGACATGGGGTAGAAGCAGAAGGCCGTCTTGCCCTCGGGGGGCAGCTGCGGGAACAGGCGGGCCTGGCGGGTCTCCTCGGGCAGCCCGGCCGCGTACTCCGAGACCTCGGTCAGCGACACGTAGGACTGGGCCGGTTGGGCGCCCGGCGTGGACCGCCTCGGTCTGGAACCGCCGCAGGCGCCAGGCGTCTGGGCCGACGGCCATGAGGCCGAGGTCCGCCTTGTGGCCGAGCAAGGCGACCGGCACCACCTGGTAGCCGTCGGACTCGGCCGACTTGACGGCCGTACGCAGGGCGTTCGCGTCGAAGTCTTGGGTCAGACGGCAAAAGAGGTGGAGCACCCCCCATCCGGTGGTCGGGGTCAGGGCCACGACGCTCAGTGTAGAGAAACACGGTGCGCCCGGCCTTACGGCCGGGCGCACCGATCAGCCTCGGTTGGGGGTGAGGCGGTTGCCAGTGTCACCAATTGCTGTTGCAGCGGTGTGGCAACCGGGTGACGCCACCCCGGATCGAACGCTGCCTAGAAGTCGTCCATCCCACCACCGGGCATGGCGGGCGCCTCTTCCTCGGGCTTGTCGACGATGACCGCCTCGGTCGTCAGGAACAACCCGGCGATGGAGGCCGCGTTCTGGAGAGCCGACCGGGTGACCTTGGCCGCGTCGATGACCCCGTCCTTCAAGAGGTCGTCATAGTCGCCCGTGGCGGCGTTGAGGCCGTGGGCGCCCTTGAGGCCCTTGACCTTCTCGACGACGACCCCGCCCTCGAGGCCGGCGTTGACCGCGATCTGCCTGAGCGGCTCCTCCACGGCCTTGCCCACGATGCGGGCACCGGTGGCCTCGTCGGCCTCGAGCTTCTCGGCGGCCTCGAAGATGGCGGTCTGGGCCCGCAGGAGCGCCACGCCCCCGCCGGGCACCACGCCCTCTTCAATGGCGGCCTTGGTCGTCGAGACCGCGTCCTCAATGCGGTGCTTCTTCTCCTTGAGCTCAACCTCAGTGGCCGCGCCGACCTTGATCACGGCCACGCCGCCGGACAGCTTGGCCAGGCGCTCCTGGAGCTTCTCCCGGTCGTAGTCCGAGTCCGTGTTCTCTATCTCGGTCTTGATCTGGTTGATCCGGCCCTTGATGTCGCTCTCGGTCCCGCCGCCCTCCACGACCGTCGTCTCGTCCTTGGTGACGACGATCTTGCGGGCGCTGCCGAGCAGGTCGAGCGTCACGTTCTCGAGCTTGAGGCCGACCTCCTCGGTGACGACCTGGCCGCCCGTGAGGATGGCGATGTCCTGGAGCATGGCCTTGCGGCGCTCGCCGAAGCCCGGCGCCTTGACGGCGACGGAGCGGAAGGTGCCGCGGATCTTGTTCACGACGAGCGTCGCGAGCGCCTCCCCCTCGACATCCTCGGCCACGATCAGGAGCGGCTTGCCGCCCTGCATGACCTTCTCGAGCACGGGCAGCATGTCGCGCACGGCGCTGATCTTGGAGCCGACGAGAAGCACGTAGGCGTCCTCGAGCACGGCCTCCATGCGCTCGGGGTCGGTGACGAAATAGGGGGCGATATAGCCCTTGTCGAAGCGCATGCCCTCGACCAGGTCCATGTCCATGCCGAAGGTCTGCGACTCCTCGACGGTGATGACGCCGTCGCGGCCGACCTTGTCGATGGCCTCGGAGATCATTTCGCCGATCTCCGTGTCGGCGGCCGAGATGGAGGCGACCTGGGCGATCTGCGACTTGGACTCCGTCTCCTTGGCGATGCTGTGGATGGAGCTCACCGCCGTGTCCACGGCCGCCTCGATCCCACGCTTCAGCGCCATCGGGTTCGCCCCGGCGGCGACGTTGCGCAGGCCTTCGCGCACCATGGCCCACGCCAGCACCGTGGCCGTGGTGGTGCCGTCGCCCGCCACGTCGTCGGTCTTCTTGGCCACTTCCTTGACCAGTTCGGCGCCGATCTTCTCGAAGGGGTCCTCGAGCTCGATCTCCTTGGCGATGGACACGCCATCGTTGGTGATGGTCGGGGCGCCCCACTTCTTGTCGAGCACCACGTTGCGGCCCTTGGGGCCCAACGTGACGCGCACGGCGTCCGCCAGCTTGTTCATGCCGGTCTCGAGGCCGCGGCGTGCCTCCGCGTCGAAGGCGATGATCTTGGCCATCAGGTTCTACTCCTCCATTAGCACTCTCGTCGTCTGAGTGCTAACGGTATCCAGAATAGGGGCGACCGCGCAAGGGCGGCGCGGTACCGGCGAAAAGACCGAACTCCCCCTGCTCAGCCCCCGGCGACCGCCGGCACGATGGAAAGTGTCTCGCCGTCGGCGACGGGCGTCGCCAGGCCCTCCAGGAACCGGACGTCCTCGTCGGCCACGAACACGTTGACGAACCGGCGCAGGTTGCCGCCCTCGTCGAAGAGCCGGTCCCCGATGCCGGGATGGGCGGCGTCGAGGGCCTTGAGGGCCTCGCCAACCGTCGAGCCCACCACCTGGACCTCGCCGGCGCCCCCGGTCAGGGTGCGGAGCTGGGTGGGGATCCGGACGCTGACGCTCATCGGGCCGCCTCGCCGGTCGCCGCATCGGCCTGGGCGTCGGTGCCGGGGTCGTACGCCAGGGCAGCGTCGAAGGCGGCCAGGGTGGGCGCGATGGTGGCGGTCGGGCCGGAGGCGGCACCGGATTCGGCGAGCGCCTCCACCGTCTTCAGCCCGTGCCCGGTCACCAGGGCCACGACGCGCTCGTCGGGCCGCACGGCGCCCGAGGCGGCCAGCTTGCACAGGGTGGCGATGGTCACGCCGCCGGCGGTCTCGGCGAAGATGCCCTCGGTCCGGGCCAGCAGCCCGATGGCCTCGACGACCTCGTCGTCCGTGACGGCGGCGCAAGAGCCGCCCGACTTGCGGATCGCCTCGAGCGCGTACCATCCGTCGGCCGGGTTGCCGATGGCCAGCGACTTGGCGATCGTCTTCGGCTTGACCGGGCGGATGGCGTCGGCCCCCAGCTCGAACGCCGTGGCCACCGGTGCGCAGCCCTCGGCCTGGGCGCCCGAGACCCGCACGGCGGGCTCTTCGGGGAGCACTCCCACCTTGCCCAGCTCGGCGAACCCCTTGGCCACCTTGGTCAGCTGACTGCCCGAGCCGATCGGCACCACCACGTGGTCGGGGGCCTGCCAGCCCAACTGCTCGGCGATCTCGAAGGCGAGCGTCTTGGAACCCTCGGCGTAGTAGGTGCGGACGTTGACATTGACGAACGCCCAACCCGGGCGCTCGCTCGTGAGCTCGGCGCAGAGCCGGTTGACGTCGTCGTAGGTGCCCTCGACGGCGATGACGGTGCCGCCGTAGATCGCGGTCATGGTGATCTTGGCGGTCTCGAGGTCGTGCGGGATGAGGACCACCGACTCCATCCCGGCTCGGGCGGCGTGGGCGGCCACCGAGTTGGCCAGGTTGCCCGTCGAGGCGCAGGCGGCGACCTTGAACCCGAGCTGGCGCGCCTTGGTCAGGGCGACCGAAACGACCCGGTCCTTGAACGAGCCGGTGGGGTTCGCGGTGTCGTTCTTGATCCACAGCTCGCCCAGACCCAGCTCGGCCGCCAGGCGGTCGGCCCGCACGAGCGGCGTGAAGCCGGCGCCGAGGTCGACCGGAACCTCCTGGTCGAGGTCAACCGGCAGCAGGTCCCGGTAGCGCCAGATGGTCCGGGGGCCGGCCTCAATGCGTTCCCGGCTCACCGTGGCGGCGATGCGCTCGTAGTCGTAGGCGACCTCCAGCGGGCCGAAGCAGTAGTCGCACACGTGCAGGGCCTCGGGCGGGGAAGGTGCGCTGACATTCACGACAGCGGAGTCCGGTGACGAAATCGACCATTGGTCCTCCTCATCGATCGGGCATTGGCACCAGGTGCGGGATGTCACTTCCGCACGGGTTGCCGCGACGTCTACGGGCCCGTCCCTCAGTCGCTCTGGATGATGTCCCCCCATGGTAGCCGCCCCGAACGGGCCACCTCAACGCACCGACCGGGCCTCCGCACCGCAGGCGCCGGACCCGGCGGCTGCTTGAATCGGGGGCATGGCGCGCACCTACCACCACGGGAGCTTCGCCGCCGACCTGGTCCTCCGGGCCAAGACGGCGACCGGGCGGACCGTGTCGGTGTGCATCCCGGCCCGCGACGAGGGATCGACGGTGGGTTCGGTGGTGCGGGCGGTGGTGCAGCCGTTCCTGGCCGGACACGGGGGGAACGGCCTGGTCGACGAGGTGATCGTGCTCGACGACGGGTCCGCCGACGACACGGCGGAGCAGGCCGGCGACGCCGGCGCCCGGGTCGTGCCGGGCCCGGGCGGCCCCGGGGGCAAGGGACGGGCCATGGCCGCCGCGCTCGGGGCGTCGGAGGGCGACGTGGTGGCGTTCCTCGACGCCGACGTCGCCAACACGACGCCCGCCTTCGTCACCGGCCTGTTGGGGCCGCTCGCTGACGGACGACGACGTCGCACTCGTGAAGGGCTTCTACACCCGCCCCCTGCACGGGGAGCCGACCGGCGGCGGCCGGGTGACAGAGCTGGTGGCCCGACCGGTGCTCGAGCTGCTCTTCCCCGAGCTCTCGGCCGTGCGCCAACCGCTCGCCGGAGAGACCGCCGGCCACCGCTGGGTCTTCGAGAAGCTCGGCTTCGCGGACGGATACGGGGTGGAATTGGGACTGCTCATCGACGTGGCGCGCAGCCTGGGCGCCGACAGGATCGCCCAGGTGGACCTCGGCGAGCGCATCCACCGCAACCGCCCGCTGCACGAGCTGCGGCCCCAGGCGGTCGACGTGCTCCGGGCCGCGCTGGAGCGAGCGGGACGCCTGCAGTGAGTCCCCCGGTGTGAGCCGCACTCTCGTCGTCTCGAACCGCGGGCCGCTCACGTTCCGGGCCGGCGCGGACGGCTCGCTGCAGCCCGTGCCCGCGGGTGGGGGCCTGGCCACGTCCCTGCAGCGGATCCTTGCGGGGAGCGGGACGACGTGGGCCTCCGTGACGATGGGTGCGGCCGATCGCGAGGCCGTCTCCCAAGGCCTCATGCACGTAGAGGGGCTCGACCTCGCGCCCGGTGGTCGTGGACGACGACACCTACCGCCAGGCCTACGACGTGATCGCCAACACGACGCTGTGGTACGTCCACCATCACCTCTTCGACCTGCCGAGCCGGCCCCGCTTCGACCGGCGTTGGCGGGAGGCGTGGGCGGGGTACCGCGGCGTACAACCGGGCCATGGCCGACGCCGTGGTGGCGCGGGCGGGCGAGGGCGACACCGTGCTCGTGCAGGACTACCACTTCTCGCTGCTGGGGCGAATGCTGGCCGAGGCGCGGCCAGACCTGCACACGGTGCACTTCCTGCACACGCCGTTCGCCGACCCCGGCATGCTCGCGGTGCTGCCCGACGACGTGGCGGCCGAGCTGCTCGACGGGATGGCCGGGTACGGAGCGTGCGGGCTGCACTGCCACAAGTGGGAAGGGAGCTTCGTCGGGTGCTACGCGGCGGTCGGCCGCGCCGCGCCGCGCACCTTCGTGGCGCCGCTCGGGCCGGAGCCCGACGTGCTGGCGCGGGAGGCGGGGAGCGGCGGGCGTGGCGGCGGCGGGCGATGCGCTGCGGGCCGAGGTGGGCGCCGGTGGGCGTGGAACGGGGCGCCGCTTGATCGTGCGGTCGGACCGGATGGAGCCGTCGAAGAACATTGTGCGGGGGATGCTGGCCTTCGAGGAATTGCTGACCGCCCATCCGGAGTGGCGCGGCGAGGTGGTGCACGTGGCGCTGGCGTATCCGAGTCGTCAGGGGCTGGCGGAGTATCTCGCCTACGGGGCCGAGGTGGTGCACACGGCGGAGCGCATCAACCGGTCGCTGACAGGTGGCGGTGGTGCTGGTGCTGGTGGTGGTGGTGGTGATTGGACGCCCATCGTGCTGCACGTCGAGGACGACCGCGACCGGGCGCTGGCGGCGCTGTCGATGTCCGACGTGCTTCTGGTCAACCCGGTACGCGACGGCATGAACCTGATCGCCAAGGAGGGCCCGCTCCTGAACACGGTGGACGGGGTGCTGGTCCTGTCACACCAGGCGGGGGCGTGGGAGGAGTTGGGCCCGGCGGGCGCGCTCGGGGTGAACCCCTTCGACGTGTCCGCCACCGCCGACGCGTTGCACACGGCGCTGTCCCTGCCGGGGGACGAACGCCGGCGACGCGCGTCGTCGTTCCGCGCGACGGTGCGCGGCCGGACGGCGGCGGACTGGTGGGAGGACCAGCTCGCGGCGGCTCAGGTCTGAGTGGAGTCGGCGGCGGCGGCGGCGAGGGAGCGCAGCAGCGCCACCGCGCCGGTCGCTCCTGGCACGGTGAGATCGGCGGCGGCCGCGACTTCGGGCGGGCTGCCCTCGTCGACCACGGCCACCCGCACCGCGGTCACGGCGTGGCCGACGACGTCGCTCAGGGTGCCCAGCGCCTCGAAGGCGGGGAGGTCGCCCTTGTCGTCCCCGAAGGCCGCAACGGCCGCGAGTCCGGGGACGGAGGGGGCGAGGGTGCGGATGACCGTGCCCTTGTCCACATCGACGGGCGGGCGCAGCTCGAGCTCCATCCTTCCGCCGAAGACGCGCAGCCCACGTTGTGCCCGCTCCCGCTCGGCGAAGGCCGCCACCCAGGGCCGGGCGTCGGGCGCGTGGCGCCAGTGCAGCGTGACGGTCAGTCCTTTGGGCTCCACGTAGACGCCGGGCGGCGCGTCCGCCTCCGCCTCGGCGACCACCTCGTCGATCACGGTGGCCCAGTGGCCGGCCTCGCCGCTGGCCTGGAGGGCACGGGCCAGGCCGTAGAGACCTATCACCTCGACGCCCCTGGGCGCGCCTACCGCGGCGGCGAGGAAGTCAGGCGGGCGGCCCGAGATCACCGCCACCAGCGCGAAGCGGCGGGCCAGGTCCTCGAGGAGTTCGGGTACGCCGGCCAGCGGGGTGGCGCCGACGGGGTCTTCCACGATGGCCGAGAGCGTGCCGTCGAAATCGAGGAAGAGCGCACTCCGCCGCGGGTGGTCGGCGAGTGGCTGGAGGGGCGCCAGCAGCGCCGGGGGCACGTCGGGCCGGTTCAGACGTTCAGCCGGACGCCGGCGAGGTCCTGCCCGATGACCACCACGACGTCCACGCCGGTGGCGCCGCTGACCGGGGTGGCACTCGTGAGAGGGAGCACCTGTTGCGGCTTCACGCCGATGGCGGCGGCGACCTCCTGCGCGGCGGCCTGCTGCCCCGCGGCGTAGTACACGGCAGAGGTGGCCTCGGTGGTCGTGGCATTGGCTGCGGGCTTCATGTTCCAGCCGCCTCCTTGGAGGACGGTGGTGTAGTGCCCGGCCAGCCCGTTGGTGCTCGTGGCGTTCGCCACCACGACGCTGACCGTGCTGTGGGCCACCGTCGTCGTGGTGGTGCTCGCGGCACCGTGACCGTGGTGTGTCGTGGTGGTGTGGGCGGCCGTCGTGGTCGTGGTCGTGTTCGCGCCGGTGGCGGAGGTCGTGGTGGAGCTGCCGGCCGCGGTCGTCGTGGTCGTGGTCGTGGCGACGGTGGCGGCGGTGCTGGGCACGCCGCTCACGCTCGGCCGGGTGCCGACGGCAACGAGGATGGCTGTGGCGGCGACGAACGCCACGAGGACGAGACCCGCCCGTACAACCGAGAGGTGCGACACGCTCCGTGACGAATCGGTGCCTTGTCCGTCGGTGTCCATCCCGGACCAGCCTGCCGTGCCCCCCGGCCCAAAGCAAGCCTTTGCGCTGGTCGGGCCCGTTGTAGTGTGAGTTCGCGCCCGAGTAGCTCAGTTGGTAGAGCACTTCACTTGTAATGAAGATGTCGCGGGTTCGATTCCTGCCTCGGGCTCCGTCGGCTCCATCTGCTCCATCGGCTCCATCGGGCCCCGTCGGAGTCGGTGGGCTTGCCGGAAGCGGATCCGGGAGAGGAGGCAGGAATGCTGAGTGATTTCAAGAAATTCGTCCTCCGGGGCAATGTGGTCGACCTCGCGGTGGCCGTCGTCGTCGGAGTGGCCTTCACCGCCATGGTCACGGCGTTCGTCGTCGACCTCATCACGCCGCTCATTGCGGCCATCTTCGGGAAGTCGAACTTCAACAACCTGTACTTCACCTGGAACCACTCCCAATTCAAATACGGGTCTTTCATCAATGCGGTGCTGTCGTTCCTCATCGTCGCGACGGTCGTCTTCTTCGCGGTGGTCGTGCCGTTGACCGCGCTGATGCGCCGGATGAACCTGCTGCCGAAGGAGGAGCCCGAGCCGGAGTCGCGTGCGTGCCCCGAGTGCCTGAGCGACATCCCGGTCGCGGCGCGCCGCTGCGCGTTTTGCACCACGGAGGTGGGCGCCCCCGCGTAGGGCGCCTACGGCGGCGTTCGCGCTTTCAGCCGCGCGGTGCGCTGGCGGGCCACCTCGAAGCACGCCACCGCGCCGGCCACGCCGACGTTGAGCGAGGGCAGCGCGCCGTGTTGCGGGATGGCCGCCAGCGCGTCACAACGGCGGCGCACGAGGGGGGCCAACCCCTTCTCCTCGCTGCCGACCACGAGCGCCACCGGCCCGTCGCCCAGAGGGAGCGCGTAGAGCGACTGGTCCGCCTCGGCGGCGAGCCCGATCGACCACACGCCGAGGTCGCGCATCGTCGTCAACGCGGCCGGGATGCCCCCGACGACGGCGAAGGACAGGTGCTCTATGGCACCGGCCGCCGTTTTGGCCACCGTGGGCGAGAGGCGGGCTGAACGGTGCCGGGGCAGCACCACCCCGGTCACCCCGGCGCACTCGGCGCTGCGCAACAGAGCCCCCAGGTTGCGGGGGTCGGTGATGCCGGCCGCGACCAGGAGGAACGGCGGGAAGGCCCTCGTGGCGCCCGCGCACAGCTCCTCGAGGGGCACCGGGTCAACCGGCCGGGCCAGGGCCAGCACCCCCTGGGGGGCCTCGGTCCGGGCCTGGGCGTGGAGCCGGGCGTGGGGCACGGTCTCGAGGGGAACGCGCAGTTTGGCGGCCAGTGCCTCAATCCGATCGAGCTGGGGCGAGGGATCCTGGTCCTCGGCCACGAGGACGCGTCGGACGGTGCGGCGCGCTGCAGTCAGCAGCTCGAGCACGGCCTGACGGCCCTCGACCTGGTCGCCGCCCAGCTCGCTGACCGCCTCGGGCCGGGGACGCCGGTTGGGCTGCTGGCCGCGGGAACGGGGCCTCGTCCGGCTCACGCGGGCGCCGGGCCCATCAACACGACGGCGAGGCACGCGAGCCCCTCGGCCCGCCCGAGGGCGCCGAGACCCTCGGCGCGGCGTCGCCTTCACCGACACCGGCGCGCCGAGCAGCTCGCTCAGGCGCTCGGTCATGGCGTCGGTGTAGGGCGCGAGGCGCGGTGTGTCCGCCACGATGGTGCAGTCGGCGTTCTGCGCCACGTAACCCTGCGCGGCGGCCATCTCGACGACGCGCGCGAGCAGGGTCGTGCTGTCGGCGCCCTCCCACACCGGGTCGGTGTCGGGGAAGAGTCGTCCGAGGTCGCCCAGCCCGAGCGCGCCCAGCACGGCGTCCGCCAGGGCGTGGCACACGGCGTCGGCGTCGCTGTGGCCGCCCAGGCCGCGCCCACCCTCAATGGCGACGCCGCCGAGCACGAGCGCGCGGTGCGGGTCCTCGGAGAAGCGATGGACGTCGAACCCCTGCCCGATGCGCACGGTCAGCCCCCGTCGCCCGCGAGGAACCGCTCGGCCGTGCGGAGGTCCTGGGGTGTCGTGATTTTGAGGTTGCCCGGTTCTCCGGACACGACATGCACGCGGCCGCCGAGCGCCTCGACCAGCATGGCGTCGTCGGTGGCAGCAGTGGCGCCCGGATCGACGAGGCGGCCCTCCCCGTGGGCACGCCGGAGGATCTCGGCCCGGAACGCCTGCGGCGTCTGCACCGCCACCAGCGTGCGCCGGTCGAGCGTGCTGGTCACCTCCCCCTGGTCGTCCACAACCTTGATGGTGTCACTCGGCGTCAGTCCCGGGACGGCTCCGTCGGCCCCGCCCTCGGTCACGGCGCGGATCACGGAGTCGAAGAGGCCGGGCGACGCGAGCGGGCGGGCGGCGTCGTGCACGACGATCACCTCGGCGTCGGATGGCACTGCGGCCAGGCCACGGCGCACCGAGTCGGCGCGCGTCGCACCGCCCGTGACGACGGCGCTCGCACCGTGGAATTTCCTGTCTCGGTCACCCTCTCCGTTGTCGTCGTCCGGGACAACGAGGACGACGCCGGAGGACCAGGGTCGGCACGCTTGTACCGCGTGTTCGAGCACCGGGCGGCCGGCCAACATGGAGTACTGCTTCAGTCGACCGAAGCGGCTGCCGGAGCCCCCGGCCACGACCACCGACCACACGTTCGCCTTGGCCACGGGCCGGGCCGAGCGATCAGGTCAGCGCGTCGTTCAGACGCTCTTCCGCCGTCTCCTCGTCCACGTTGAGAGCGAAGGTCAGTTCCGACACGAGGATCTGGCGCGCCCGCTGCAGCATGCGCTTCTCGCCCGCCGACAGGCCCTTGTCCTTGTCCCGGATGGACAGGTTCCGGACCACCTCGGCCACCTGGTAGATGTCGCCGGAACGCAGCTTCTCGGAGTGGTTCTTGTAGCGGCGGGACCAGTTGGTCGGCATGCGCGCTTCCTTCTTGCGCAACACGGCGAAGACCTCTTCGACCTCTTCGTCGTTGATCACCTCGCGCAGGCCGACGCCCTCGGTGTTGTCTGCCGGCACGTTGAGGATGAGGTCGCCGTAGGCGAGGCGGAGCACCAGATACTCCCGCTTCTCGCCGAACGCGACCTTGGTCTCGCGCTTCTCAATGACGGCCGCCCCGTGGTGGGGGTAGACGACCTTGTCTCCGACCTTGAACGACACAGGACTCAGGACTCCTTGCATGCACCCGCACGGGCACACAAAAGTGCCGGTGACGCTGCCGAGAGGTTGCGGGCGGGAGGGACCTCACCCCACCCGACCGTGGCCCGACATTCTACCAGAGGCACCCGCTCATTCGTATCGCTCGAAGATGCTGGCCTCGACGAGACGGGCCAGGCCGTCGCGCACATGACGGGCCGTCGCCGCACCGATCCCCTCGACGGACTCGAGCTCGGCCGCCGATGCCGAGAGGATCTCGGGCAGGCTCCCGAAGCGGACGACCAGCCGCTCGATGAGCGTGTCGGAGAGCTGCGGCAGCCGGTGCAGGATGCGATAGCCCTTGGGCGCCAGCTCGACGTGCAGTTCTTTGCTGTGCTCGTCCAGGTTGAGCGCCGACACCACCTTGGGCAGGTCCATCAGCGCGTCGGGCGACAACGAGCGCAGGTGTTCTATGCCGTGGTGGTTGCTGTAGTCCCGCAGCACGAGCGCCAGCGTCTCGGGGACGCCGGCGCCGAGCTCCTCGGTCTGAAGGTGGATGAGCCGGCCGTCGGAGCCGAGCTCGACCAGGTGGCCCTCGATCTCGACGGCGATGCGCCGGACCATCTCACCGGGTTGGAGCACCGACACCACATCCCGCACCGAGACAGAGTCCTCCATCTCGAGGCGGGTCAGGGTGGAAAGCGCATCGTCGAAGCGCACGCGGAACCGCTGCAGGGTGGCCAGCGCCTGGCTCGAGCGGTCGATGAGCCAGCCCGCCGACTGGGTCGTGTGCTTCACGTCGTTGCGGTACACCGAGATCGTCGCCATGGCCTCGGACACGGAGATGACGGGTACGTCGATGGAGCGCGCCAACCGCTCCGCGGTGCGGTGCCGGGTGCCGGTCTCCGAGGTGGGGATCGTCGACTTGGGGACCAGGTGCACGTTGGCGCGTGCGATGCGCGAGGCATCGGGGGCGAGGATGATGGCACCGTCCATCTTGGCCAGCTCGGAGAGGCGCTGGGGCGAGTACTCCGCATCGAGGAGGAACCCCCCGGTGCAGATGGAGAGCACGGCTGGGTCGTCGCCGATGACGATGAGCGCCCCGTGTTTCGCCTGGAGGATCCGGTCGAGCCCTTCCCGCAGCGCGGTGCCCGGGGCGACCATGGCAAGGGCGTCGTTCAGCGGCTGGCTGCCACTGCCCTGGTCGGCCACGAGGGCATCGTACCCGTCGCCGCGGCCGGTTCCCCTTCCCAGATGAGGCTGAGCGCGTCGTCGAGCGTGCGGACGGGGTGCGCGATGAGGCCGTGGGGGGCCGCGTCGACCGGTGTCGAGAAGGGCACGAGCGCGCGCGCGAACCCGGCGCGCTGCGCCTCGGCCAAGCGGCGGTGGGCACCCGGAACGAGGCGAACCTCGCCGGCGAGGCCGATCTCACCGAAGGCGACGAGGTCGGGCGGCACGACGCGGCCGTGGGCGACCGACGCCAGCGCCAACGCGACGGCGAGGTCCGCGGCGGGCTCCGAGACGGTGATGCCGCCCACGGCGGCCGCGAAGATGTCCGTTGGCGCGGGCACGTCGACCGCGGTGCGGCAGGTGAGGACCGCCATGAGGAGAGCGACCCGCCCGGCGTCGAGGCCGAGGACATGGGGGCGGGCGCTTTGGCCGGGGCCCAGAAGGGCCTGCACCTCAACCAGGATCGGCCTCCGTCCTTGCAGGACGGGCACGACGACGGAGCCCGGCACTCCGGCCATGCGGTCCCCCAGCATGAGCGGGCCGGGATCGGGCACGGCGCGCAGGCCGTCGTCGCGCATCTCGAAGATGCCGACCTCCCCCGTGGGGCCGAAGCGGTGCTTCACCGAGGTCGACACGCGCAGCGCGTGGTGGCGGTCGCCGTCGAAGGAGAGCACGGTGTCGACCAGGTGCTCGACGGCGCGGGGCCCGGCCAGGTCGCCGTCCTTGGTGACGTGGCCCACCAGGACGACCGGGACGTCCTCGGCCTTGGCCAGCCTGGTCAGGCGCTCGATGCACGTGCGCACCTGCGCGAGGGTGCCGGCGGGTTGGGGCAGCAACGGGTCCGAGATCGACTGGAGCGAGTCCACCACGACCAGGGCGGGACGGTACCGCTGGATGGCGGCCTCGATGGCATCGACGTCGTGGCCCTCGAGCGCGAGCAGGGACGGGGGCACGGCCCCGATCCGGCCGGCGCGGCCGCCGACCTGTGCGAGCGACTCCTCGGCCGAGGCGAGCACGACGTCGACATTGGTTGCCGCGACCGAGGACAGCACTTGGAAGAGAAGGGTCGACTTCCCGATGCCCGGCGGCCCGAACAGCAGGGTGACCGAACCGGCGACCAGGCCGCCGCCCAGCACGCGGTCGAGCTCGCCTACCCCGGTGGGACGCGGGCGGGCCGTGTCGGTGCCGACGTCGCCCAAGGGCACGAGGCCGGGTGCGCCGCCGGGGTGTCGGAGGGTGCAGCCGGGGCGCGGGGGCGCAGGCGGGGGGAGTTCGCGCATGGTGTTCCACGCGCCGCAGCCGCTGCAGCGTCCCGTCCATCGGCGCGACGTCGCCCGGCAGTCGTCGCAGATATATGCAGGGGGTCGGACGTGCGTTCCCATCGGTGGCACGGTACGGAATGGGTGTGACCGGTTCCTTCAAGACCTCGCGAAGGACGCCTCCTCGCCGAGCTGCACTGCCTGCACGAAATGGAACTGGAGCCCCCTATCGGCGCGCCCCTAAAAGGGTGGGTTCGGGTGGCGGCGTGGAACCTGGCGCGGGGCCGGGACCTGCCTGCCGCAGCCAGCCTCTTGCGGCGCTGCCGGGCGGACCTCCTGTTGCTCTCGGAGCTCGACCGGGGGATGGCGCGCACGGGAAACGTCGACGCGCCCCGCGCCGTGGCGGAATCGCTGCAAACGGGGTATGGCTTCGGCGTGGAGTTCATCGAGCTCACCGGCGATGACGGGGACGACGAGATGGGTCTGCACGGCAACGCCATCCTGACGGCCGCGCCATTGGAGCAGCCGGAAGTCGTCCGCCTCGGCGGAGAGGGTGCCTGGTTCGCCGCCGGCTCGACCGAACCCCGGGTGGGCGGACGCGTGGCTGTGCTCGGGACGATCGAGGTCGACGGTACGCCGGTGCGCGTGGCGTCGACGCATCTCGAGAACATGACGGACCCGGACGGTCGGGCGGCCCAACTGAGCGTCCTTCTCGATGCGGTCGAAGAGCTCGGGCCGGGACCTGCCATCGTCGGCGGAGACCTCAACACCTTCGGCGCCCCGCTCGAGGACCTCGCCGACCGCGCCGCCGTGCGACGGATGCGAGACGACGACCCGGCGCGCTTCTCGTGGCCGGTCGCCTACGAGCCGCTCTTCGAGACGGGGCTCCCCGACCATGTGCCCCTCAGGCTCGATTGGATCCTCATCAGAGGCCTGGACGCCCGCCGGGCCGCCGTTACTCCGTGCGACGGCCTCTCCGACCATCAGGTGGTGTCGGCTGGCGTCCGAGTCCGGGCCACGATCTCATGACCGTCGGGGTCCGGCCCTCGCGCGACGCCGACGCCGCGCTGATACTCGACGTCGTCGAGGACGCGTTCAACAGCCCCGAGCACGACGCCAAGGAAGAGGTCGACATCGTCCGCAGCACCTGGGCCGCGTGCCAGCCGCCCCGCCTCCTCGAGCTCGTGGCGCATGACGGTCGCAACCTGGTGGGCCACGTCATGGCGGCACCGGGGATGCTCGGCTGGGCCTCGGACCCACAGTCGCGCCAGGCCCTCGGTGTGGCCCCTCTCTCCGTCGCGCCGGAGCGCCAAGACGAGGGCATCGGCAGCGCGCTCATGCGCGCCCTGATCGAGCGTGCCGACGCGCAGGGCGTCCCGCTCTTGCTCATCCTGGGCGACCCCGCCTACTACGAGCGCTTCGGGTTCGAAGCGGCGTGGCCCCTCGGCATCAGCTACGGGCCCGCGGGCAACCACAGCCCGCACTTCATGGCGCGCCGGCTCACGACGTACGACGCACGGCCGGGCCTGCGAGGCGAGTTCCGCTACTGCTGGGAGTGACGGCTCGGACTACTCGGTGTCCGCGCCGGCGCCGGCCAACTCGAGCGGAGGTGGCTCCATGCCCTCGATGGCCCGGAACGTGAGCTGCGGGCCTTCGCCCTCGATCGGCGCGTCCTCCAGGTCGACCACGATCGTCTCGCCCACCCGGAATTCCTTCCACAGGATGCGCTCCGAGAGCGGGTCTTCGACCAACTGCTGGATGGCCCGCCGCAGTGGCCGGGCGCCCAGCTGGGGGTCGTAACCCTTCTCGGCCAGGAACGACCGGGCCGCCGGCGTGAGCTCCAGGCCGATGCCCTGCTCCGCCAGCTGCTTGACCGTCCGCGACATCAGCAGGTCGACGATCTCGGTGACCTCGGCCCGCGACAGCTCGTGGAACACGATGACCTCGTCGATCCGGTTGAGGAACTCGGGGCGGAAGTGCGCCTTGAGGGCCTCGTCCACTTTCGCCTTCATGCGCTCGTAGGTCACGGCCTCCGAGGTCTTGGCGAAGCCGATGTTGGCCTTCCGCAGGTCCGCCGTGCCGAGGTTCGACGTCATGATCAGCACGGTGTTCTTGAAGTCAATGGTGCGGCCCTGGGCGTCGGTCAGACGGCCGTCCTCCAGGATCTGCAACAGCGTGTTGAAGACGTCCGGGTGAGCCTTCTCGACCTCGTCGAACAGCACGACCGAGAACGGCTTGCGCCGCACGGCCTCGGTCAACTGTCCGCCCTCTTCGTAGCCAACGTACCCGGGCGGCGAGCCCACGAGCCGGCTGACGGTGTGCTTCTCCATGTACTCGGACATGTCGAGCTGAATGAGCGCGTCCTCGTCGTCGAAGAGGAACTCGGCCAGCGTCTTGGCCAGCTCGGTCTTGCCGACCCCCGTCGGGCCCAGGAAGATGAACGATCCGCTCGGGCGCTTGGGGTCCTTCAACCCCGCCCGCGTGCGTCGAATGGCCCGCGACAGCGCCTTCAGCGCCTCCTCCTGGCCGATGACGCGCTTGTGCAGCTCCTCTTCCATGCGCAGGAGCTTCGCCGTCTCCTCCTCGGTGAGCCGGTAGACGGGGATGCCCGTCCAGGCCGCCAGCACCTCGGCGATCACCTCTTCGTCGACGACGTCGAACAGTTCCACGCCCTCGGCGCGCAGCTCGGCTTCCTGGCTCTCCTTGATGTCGAGCCGCTCTTTCTCCTGCTCGGCCAGCTTCTTGGCCTGCTCGAAGGCCCCCTTCTCAATGGCGGCCTCCTTGTCGGCGCGCAGGCGGGCGATCTCCTCGTCCAGCTTCTTCGCGCCAGGCGGCGTGCTCATGCGGCGGATGCGCAGCCGGCTGCCCGCCTCGTCGATGAGGTCGATCGCCTTGTCCGGCAGGTAGCGGTCGGCCAGGTACCGGTCGGCCAGGTTGGCGGCCGCGACGAGCGCCTGGTCGGTGATGCTCACCGCGTGGTGCGACTCGTAGCGGTCGCGCAGCCCCTTCAGGATGTCGATGGTCAGCGCCACTGACGGCTGGTCGACCTTCACCGGCTGGAACCGACGCTCGAGCGCGGCGTCCTTCTCGAGATGCTTGCGGTATTCGTCGATCGTCGTGGCGCCGACGGTCTGCAGTTCGCCGCGGGCCAGCATCGGCTTGAGGATGGAGGCGGCGTCGATGGCGCCCTCGGCCGCGCCGGCACCGACGAGCGTGTGGATCTCGTCGATGAAGAGGACGATGTCCCCGCGCGTCCGGATCTCCTTCAGGACCTTCTTCAGACGCTCTTCGAAATCGCCCCGGTACCGGCTGCCGGCGACCAGCGCGCCCAGGTCCAGCGTGTAGAGCTGCTTGCCGGTCAGTGTCTCGGGCACCTCGTTGGACACGATGCGCTGGGCCAGGCCCTCGACGATGGCGGTCTTGCCCACGCCGGGCTCGCCGATGAGGACCGGGTTGTTCTTGGTGCGGCGCGACAGCACCTGCATGACGCGTTCGATCTCTTTGAGGCGCCCGATGACCGGATCGAGCTTCCCCTCGCGGGCGAGCTGGGTCAGGTTGCGGCCGAACTGGTCCAGCACGGGCGAGCCCGACGGGCTGTCGCCCGAGGACGAGCCCTGGCTGGCGCCCACCGACTCCTTGCCCTGATTGCCGGACATGAGCTGGATCACCTGCTGGCGCACCCGGCCGAGGTCGGCGCCCAGGCTGACCAGCACGGTGGCGGCCACGCCCTCGCCCTCGCGGACGAGGCCGAGCAGCATGTGCTCGGTGCCGATGTAGCTGTGCCCGAGCTGCAACGCCTCGCGCAACGAGAGCTCGAGGACCTTCTTCGCCCGCGGCGTGAACGGCGGCGACCCGCTGGGCGCGGTGCCGGCCATCCCGATCGTCTCCTCGACCTTCTCGCGGACGGCCTCCAGCGAGATCCCGAGGGACTCGAGGGCCTTGGCGGCCACGCCCTCACCCTCGTGGATGAGGCCGAGGAGGATGTGCTCGGTGCCGATGAAGCTGTGATTGAGCAGGCGCGCCTCTTCTTGCGCCAGCACCAGCACCCTGCGTGCCCGGTCGGTGAAACGTTCGAACACCCTGACCGCCTTCCTCGCTTCTCTATGCTTCTCGGCCCAGTGTACCTGTGGCCTTAGTTCAGGCAGGCGGCAGGTTCGGGGGGGTTTCGGAGGGGAACCCCGACGCCCGGGGAAACCTTGGCCCCGCTCCCGTCCCTGCTCCGTCCCTGTTCGGACGGGTTGTCGCCCTGCGGGGGCCGTGACCTAACGTCTCGGGGAGTGAACCCGACCCAGGCCCTCGGCCTGCCCCGCCTGCAAGAGGGACTGCGGCGCCTGGAGCCCCTCCTCACCGACTCGGTCGTGACCGGCGACGCGTTCCTCGACGAGGTGACGACGCATCTGATCGCCGCCGGCGGCAAGCGGCTCCGCCCCCTCCTGGCCCTGGCGACCGCCACCACCGGCGCGCGAGACGCGACACACGAGGACCTCATGGGCGGCGTTGCCGTGGAGTTGGTCCACCTGGCCTCGCTCTACCACGACGACGTCATTGACGAGGCGACGATCCGCCGCAACGTCGAGAGCGTCAACGGCCGCTACGGCAATCTCGTCGCCATTGTCGCGGGCGACTACCTCCTCGCGCGCAGTGCGGCGATCGCGGCCAGCCTCGGCACCGAGATTGCGGCGTTGCTGGCGGACACGCTCGGACGGCTGTGCCAGGGGCAGGTCTCCGAGGTGCGCTCGGCGTACCAGATCGGGCGCAGTCGCGAGGACTACACCGAAGCGATCAGCGGCAAGACGGCGGCGCTGATGGCGACGTCGTGCCGCATCGGCGCGCTGACCGGCGGGCTGCCCGAGCCCGAAGTGGAGGCGTGCACCGAGTACGGGCGCTGCTTCGGCATGGCCTTCCAGATCCGCGACGACATCCTCGATATCACCGCGACCGACGGCCAGCTGCAAAAGCCGGTGGGCCAGGACCTCGCCGAGGGTATCTACACGCTGCCCGCGCTCGTCGCGCTGGCCGACCCGGACGCCGGGCCCGACCTGCGCGCGCTGCTCGGACAGCCACTGGCGCAACCCGAACGCGACAAGGCCCGCGCCATGGTCATGGCCTCGGCCGGCATCGCGGCTTCGGTCGACGTGGCGCGGACCTTTGGCGAGCGCGCCAAGGAGGCCACCGCCGGGGTCGGACCACCCGCGTTACAGGCGGGCCTCGTCCGGCTGGTGGCGCACCTCCTCAGCGACCTTCCCGACTAGGCGCCGGTCGAGCTCGACGAGCTCGACGAGTTGGTCGAGCCGCACTTCGCCTCGAGCTTGCTCAGCCGGGTGTTCAGCTTGGACTCGCGAGCCTGCACACGCGTGATGCGGTTGGCGATTACGTTGGCGAGCTTGGTGTGCCCGGCCGCCTTTGCCTTGGCCTCGCGGGCTTGCGCCTGGGGGATGCGCGCGTTCACCTTCGACTCCACCTGCTGCACCTTGGACTGGAGCTGCGGCAGCTTGGCACACAGCGCGGAGAGGTTGGCCCCGGACGACCCACTGGACCCGGGGGACGGAGTCGTGGGCGTGGCCGCTCCGGCGAGGCCGGCCGCACCGAAGGTCAGGGCCCCCGCGACGGCCGTTCCGGCGATGATCTTGCGAAGCATTACTCCTCCTTCGACATGCGGTGCTCCCTGCACCACCGCTCACTCTGAAGGCGAGATGTGAGGAACCTGTAAGGGGCGTGTGAGGAAGGAAGGCCGGGAGGATAAGAAGCGCCGAAGAATCAGGCGCCGACGTTGCGTTCGTACACGATGCGCAGGCCGTGCAGCGTCAGCCAGGGCTCCAGGTGCTCGATCGTCTCCGAGTACGGCGCGATGAGCGGGCTGAAGCCCCCCGTGGCGACCACGGTCGCCTCCCCGAGCTCCGCCATGACGCGGCGGGCCAGCCCGTCGACGAGGCCGGCGAACCCATAGAGGGTCCCCGACTCAATCGACTCCACCGTGGAGCGCCCGATGACGCTGCGCGGCTCGACCAGCTCGACCCGGCGGAGCGCGGCGGCCTGCTGGTACAGCGCCTCCAGGCTGATGGACACGCCCGGCGTGATGGCGCCGCCGAGATACTCGCCCTTCTCGCTGATGGCCTCGACTGTCGTTGCCGTCCCCATGTCGACCACAATGCACGGGCCTCCGTAGAGGTCGTAGGCGCCCACGGCGTCGGCGATACGGTCGGCGCCCACCTCTTTGGGATTGTCGTAGAGGATCGGCATGCCGCTCTTCGTCCCCGGCCCGAGCACGACACACGGCAGATCTGAGAACCAGCGGCTGGCCATCTGCCGCAGCTCCGCGGTCACGTGCGGCACCGACGAGCTGATGGCCATGCCGGTCACCGACGAGCCGATGTCCAGGCCCTCCAGGTCGAGTAGCTGGGTGAGCAGCACGGCGTGCTCGTCGGGCGTGCGCGTCGGCACGGTCGAGAGGCGCCAGTGGTGCGTCAGGCCGGCCGGCGCGCTCGGGTCCCGTTCGGTCCCGATACCCGCGCCCACACCCTGCTCGACGACCGGCACCGAGTCGGTGTCTTCGCGCGTGTACAGGCCGATCACCGTCTCGGTGTTGCCGACGTCAATGACCAGCAGCACGCTCATCCTCCGGAGCTCGCTCGCGCGCTCTCTCGTTCCCGGGGACGGCCCACACGAGGTCGAGGCCCAGATCGAGCACGGCGGCCGAGTGCGTCAGCGCGCCCACCGAAATCCGGTCAGGCCCGGCGGCCGCGTAGGCGCCGACGGTGGCCAGGGTCACGCCGCCCGACACCTCGGTGAGGATGGGGCCCGACGCACCGAGGTGGGCCACGGCGACGGCCTCCTCCACTTGCGCCGGGTCCATGTTGTCCAACAGCACCACGTCGACACCCGCGCCGGCCGCCTCGGCCACCTGCTCCAGCCCGTCACACTCGACCTCGACGGTGCGCCCCGGCCACAGCTCGCGGGCGCGGTGGACCGCGGCGGTGATGCCGGTGCCCGCGAGGTGGTTGTCCTTCACGAGCACGGCGTCGGAGAGCCCGGCGCGGTGGTTCGTCCCGCCCCCGGCGCGCACAGCCGCCTTCTCAAGGACGCGCAGGCCCGGGGTCGTCTTGCGGGTGTCGAGCACCTCGACCGAGGCGTTCTGCGCGTGGGCGGCCGCGACGAACGCAGCGGTCAGTGTCGCGACGCCCGAGAGGTGGCCGAGGAAATTGAGCGCCGTCCGCTCGGCCGTGAGGATGGGGCGCAGGGAACCGGTCATCTCCATCACGGCCTGGCCGGCGGCCAGCTGGTCGCCGTCTGCGACGTGCCACACCGGATGGAGGGCCGGGTCGACCCGCCGAAACGTTTCCGCGGCACAGTCCCGGCCGGCCAAGATGCCGGGCTGGCGCGCACACAGGACGAAATGCGCGGTCGCTGCCGCGGGGACGAGCGCAGCGGTGATGTCGCCGTCGGGCCCGATGTCCTCCTGGAGCGCGCGCCGGACCGCATCGGCGACGGCGGCCCCATACCCGGTGTCCCCGCTCGTCACGGTCGGCCTCCGGGCGCTGTGCGCCGCGCCCAGGGCGCCGTGCACCAGGCGGCGTCGCCACGTCGCTTCGCTGTCGGGGTACTCGCGCCGCGCGTGGGCACCCCGGCTCTCCGTGCGGGTGAGCGCCGACGCCAGGAGTGCATCGGCCAGGCGGAGGAGATTGGCCAGCTCGCCGCAGGCGACCGACGCCGCCGGGTCGCCCAGGGCGGTCGCGGTGTCGTCGACCACCTCCCGGGCCGCCTCCAGGGACTCCGCACTGCGCACCACGCCGGCCCCCCGCGTGAGCGCCCGCTGGAGCGAGTCGCGCAACTTGGGCACGTCGGGGACGGCGCCGCCCGAGCCGAAGGAGACACCCGGCCCGGTCACTGGACTGACGCCGATACCGTCGACCGGGTCCCGGCCCAGCACGGCCCGCAGCGCCCCGGTGGGTTCCGGACCGTCGGCGCCCCCCGCGATCCGCTCCGCCAGGCGGGCCCCGAACACCATGCCCTCGAGCAGCGAGTTGGAGGCGAGGCGGTTGGCGCCGTGCACTCCGGCGCACGCGACCTCGCCCACGGCCCACAGGCCAGGCACGGCCGTGGCGCCGCAGAGGTCGGTGACCACGCCACCCGAGAGGTGGTGCGCTGCGGGCGCGATCGGGATCCAGTCGCGCTCGGGGTCGAGACCGATGGACGTCAGGGACGCAGCGATGGTCGGGAAGCGGGCGCTGAAGCGCTCGAGACCGGTCGCATCGAGCCACAGGTGGTCGACTCCCTGCTCGGCCATCGTGGCCGCCATGGCCCGGCTCACGACGTCCCGCGGCTCAAGCTCGTCGACGAAGCGCTCGCCGCGTGTGTCGCGCAGGATCGCCCCGTGCCCACGCAGCGCCTCCGAGAGGAGCGGCCGGGGCATGGCGGGATGGTGCAGCGCGGTGGGATGGAACTGCACGAACTCGATGTCGGCGGTGGGGACGCCGGCGCGCAGCGCCATGGCCACCCCGTCGCCGGTCGACTCGCGCGGGTTGGTCGTGACCGCGTACAGCTGGCCTGCGCCGCCCGTCGCGAGCACCACCTGCGCCGCCCGCACCTCCACCGGCGCCGTTCTCCCGGGCGGGAGCGCGCGCACGCCGACACAGCGACCGCCCTCGCCCTCGAACAGCAGGTCCAGGGCGAACCAGCCCTCGAGCACGGCACTGGCCGAGCGGTAGGTCGCGTCGACCAGCGCGCGCTCCACTTCGGCGCCGGTGGCCGCCCCGCCGGCGTGCACGACGCGGGGCCGGGAATGTCCGCCCTCGCGCGCCACTGAGAGGGACCCGCTGGACTCCCGGTCGAACTCCACGCCGAGTGCGATGAGCTCGTGCACCCGCCCCGGGCCCTCGTCGACGAGGATGCGGACGGCCTCCTCGTCGCACAGCCCGGCGCCGGCGCGCAGCGTGTCGGCCAGGTGCAGGTCGGTCGAGTCCTCGTCGCCGCCGAGCACCGCGGCGACCCCGCCCTGCGCCCAGCGCGTCGCGGACTGGGACAGGGCCCCTTTGGTGAGGACGCCCAGCGAGCGCGGGGACCCGCCCGCCGTCGGGGGCCCGGTCAGCCGGACCGCGACCGACAGTCCGGCGACGCCGCTGCCGAGGACCAGGACGTCGAAAGGCCCCGGCGCCTCTGGGGTCACGCGGGCTCGGTCAGCGTCAGTTCCGCGTCGAGGCGGGCGGATGCCTCGTCTATCACCCGGTTCCGCCCGTCGACGTGCACCACGCGGGGCACATAGGACTCGAGCTCGGCGCGCTCGTAGTCGGCGTAGGTGATGATGATGACCTTGTCGCCCGGTGCCACCAGCCGTGCCGCCGCACCGTTCAGGCAGATCTGCCCCCGTTCGCCTTCGATGGCGTAGGTCTCGAACCGGGCGCCGTTGTCGATGTCGAGGACGGCGACCTGCTCGTAGGGGAGGATGTCGGCGAGTGCCATCAGCTCGGTGTCGATGCTGACCGACCCGACGTAATTGAGGTTGGCCCCCGTGACCGTGGCCCGGTGGATCTTCGACTTCATCATGCGGCGGCGCATCGGCTCACCCAATCCTTTCGAGAGGGCGGACAGGCCGCCCGTGTTCGGACAGTTCGGTCGCCGCCGAGGCTGGCGCGTTGTCGATGAGCCGCACCGGACCCACCACGGCCGCGATCAGCAGACGGACCGAGGAAGGGTCGTGCACCTCGTCGACCTCGGACAGGGAGTCGGCGTGGACGGCGGCGGCGTAATCGAGCCGGACCAGGGGCTCCAGGGCCACGGTGTCGCGCATCACCTGCGCCACGGCACGGCCGGAGCGACGCAGGCCCCCGGTCACGGTGGCCTGCGCCGCCGAAAGGGCCCGCGCCAAGACGGCGGCCGCACGGCGCTCTTCCGGCGAGAGGCGGACGTTGCGGCTGGACAGCGCGAGCCCGTCGGCCTCGCGCACCGTGGGACACCCGACCACCTCGACCGGTAACACCAGGTCGGCAGCCAGGCGGCGCACCACGGCCAGCTGCTGGAAGTCCTTCTCGCCGAAGTAGGCGCGGCAGGGCCCGGCGATGGACAAGAGCTTGGCGACGACGGTGGCGACACCGTCGAAGTGGCCGGGGCGCGAGGCGCCTTCCCAGCCCTCGCTCACCCCGCGCACCGTCACCACGGTGGCGGGAGCCTCGGGCCAGGACGGGTACATCTCGGCCACCGGGGGGGCGAACACCACGTCCACCCCCTTCTCGGCGCACACGGCGAGGTCGCGCTCGAGCGTCCGCGGGTAGTGCGCGATGTCCGCGGGATCGCCGAACTGTAGGGGGTTCACGAAGATGCTGACGGCCACGACGTCGCACTCGGCCCGGGCCCGGGCCAGCAAAGAGACGTGCCCGGCGTGCAGAGCGCCCATGGTCGGCACGAGCCCGACGGTGCGACCGGCCGCCCGCTCCCCGGTGAGCCGGGCGCGGCACTGCGCCGCGGTCTCGACCACCTCGACGCCCACGGGCCGCCTCAGACCGCCACGGGCGCGGGCGCGGGCGCCCGCTCCTCGTGCTGTTCCGTCTGCTCGGCGACCCGCATCGCCAACGCGGCGCCGGCCTGGTACCCGGCCCGCTCCCCCTCGGGGAGGGCGTCCAGGTGGCGGCTCAGCGTGGCCCAGTCCCCCCGGCGAGCCGGGCCGGTCAGCGCGGCAGCGGGCCCGAGGTCGGCGACGTCGTCGAGGGCGGCCCGCGTCAGCGGGAGGAACGACTCGAGTTGGAGCCCGACCGAGGCGGCGACGCGCTCGACCTGGCCCAGCAGCGCGACCACGTGGTTCGCTGCGATGCAGGCGGCGGCGTGGTAGGCCGCCCGGTCGTCGTCCGCCACCTCCACCACGCGGCCGCCCAGGCTCTCGACGAGCGCATGGGCGACCGGATCCCCGGCAACGGCGAACGTCACGCCCGAGACCAGGCGCGCCGCTCCCACGGCGCCGTTGGGGAGCGGGACGAGAGGGTGGAGCGCCGCGCGTCGGAGGTGGGGCGACAGCGCGTCCAGACCGAGCGAGCCTGACAGGTGGACGACCGTGGTCCCCGGCACGGGCTCGACCGCGGCGGCCACCTCGGCGATGGCGTCGTCGGGCGTGGCGAGCACGAGGATGTCGACGTCCCGTGCCGCGCCCGACAAGTCGTCGCCCCGGCCGAGGAACCCGGCGAAGGACCAGCCGCGGGCCGAGAGAGCGGCGGCGAGGGACGTGCCGGCCCGGCCGGGACCGATGATCCGGATGCTGTGCATCTGACCTCCTTCGGCGTTCCGGCCCCTGACGGGTGCCGTTCGCCTACAGACGATCCGAAAACGACGTCTACAGACTACCCACACGCTCGACCCGACCACCAGCGGCGGCGAGCTGGGAAGACGACACGAGGTCCGGCGCCAGGTCAGCCAGCGGTTGCACGACGAAACGCCGCTCCCACAGCCGGGGATGGGGCACGGTGAGGTCGTGCTCGTGCACCTCGGTCCCCTCGACCAGGAGGACGTCGGCATCGAGGGAGCGGGGGCCCCAGCGCTCGCCCCGCACCCGGCCGGCCGTCGACTCGAGCGCGCGACAGCGCTCCAGCAGCCGGTGGGGCGAGTCCTCGGTCGAAAGCTCCACCACCACGTTGAGGAAGGGGCCTTGCCCGGCCGGGCCACCCACAGGCTCGGTCTCGTAGAGGGGCGACACCGCCACGACGTCGCCGCCTGCACGCAAGCCGTCGACCCCGGTGGCCAGGAAGGCTCGCCGGTCGCCCAGGTTGGAGCCGAGGCCGATGAACGCCCGCACCCGCGCCACCATCCGTCAGCGGGACCGGCGCACCCGCACCCCGGTCGAGCCCACGTCGAGCGCCAACGGCGGGCGTAGCTTGCGGACGCTCACCTCGACGGCCTGCAGCCGGGTGTCGGCCACCAGCAACGCGCTGGCCAGGCGGCCGGCCAGGGCTTCGAGGAGCCGGTACGACCGTCCGCCCACGACGTCGGCAGCGGCCTGCGCCAGCGCGCCGTAGTCGACGGTGTCGGCCAGGTCGTCGCTCTGCTGGGCGGCCGTCGTGTCGACCCAGGCCACGATGTCCACGGAGAAGGGCTGGGCCCGGTCCTGCTCCTGGTCCAGCACGCCGTGGACACCCATGACCCTGAGGTCCCGGATCTCTATGCGGTCGTTCACTTGGCCGGGCGGGCGGGCATGCCTTCCAGCTCGGCGAGCAGCTCGCGGCCGGGCTCGCCCATGGCGTGGCCGACCACGTGCTCGACCAACGCGACGGCCTGTGGCTGATTGGCGATGCGGTCGGACCAGACCAGATAGCCCGCGACGGCGCCCATGAGACGGTCGCCGAGCTCGTCCTGGTGCAGGAGGATGCGCAGGCCCGACGCCAGCGAGTCGTCGACATCCTGATAGCAGGCAGTGAGCACTGGACGGGGGTCGCCGGCGCGCTCCAGCGGGTAGTGCGCCCAGACGAGACCCTCTTCGTCGTACGCGGCCAGGTTGTGCGGGGAGGGCAGGAGCGAGATGACCCGGCCGAAGCCCTGGACCCGGAGCCAGATGATCTCCTCTTGCCGGCGCACGCGGCGGTGGTTCTGCGAGAAGCCGCCGGGGCGTTCGCTCACGGCCAGGTGGTCCTTGATCACCCAGGTGAAGTTCCGCGGCGGGATCCCGGCGGCCCACTTGCCCTTCATGCGGCAGGACCATACAGCCGGGCCACCTGCACCGTCGCCGCCACGTCGTGCACCCGGACCATGCCCGCTCCCGCCACCATGGCGGCGGCGGCCGTGGCCAGCGACCCTTCCTCCCGGACCTCCGCCGGCGCCGGGCCTGGGGCCCCGCCCGCCGCCAGCACGCCGAGGAAGCGCTTGCGACTCGTCCCGACCAGGACGCCCGCGCACCCGCCCGCGACCGCAGCGTCGACCAGCTCGGGCAGGTGGCGCAGCAGCGACAAATTGTGGGCGACGGTCTTGCCGAACCCGATGCCCGGGTCGGCCCAGACCTCGCGCACGCCGGCGGCCAGCGCGGCGCGGGCACGCGCGAGGACGAACGCGCCCACCTCGGCGACGACATCTTCGTAAACCGGATGGTCCTGCATGGTGCGCGGCGTCCCCTGCATGTGCATGGCCACCCACCCGGCCCCCGCCGCAGCGGCCTCCTCCCACAAGGAGGCCGAGATGTCGTTGAGCAGCGTCGCGCCTGCGGCCAGCGCCGCCCGCGCCACCTCCGGCTTCACCGTGTCGACCGAGAGACGCACCGCGCGGCCCGATCGCGCCGCCTCCGCGGCCAGCGCCTGCACAACGGGGACGACGCGGGCCAGCTCGACGTCGAGCGGCACGGGCTCGGCTCCGGGACGGGACGACTCGCCGCCCACGTCGACGACGTCGACGCCCTCCGCCATCATCTCCATGCCCCGCGCGACTGCCGCCGCATAGCTGTCGTGGCGGCCGCCGTCGTAGAACGAGTCGGGGGTGACGTTCAGCACGCCCATGACGAGAGGCCGGGGTGCTGTCCCCACTGGGCCCGCTCTCAGTGACCCCGGATGAACTGCATGGCCTCGGCCCGAGTGGCCATGTCCGTTCGGAACAACCCCCGCACCGAGGAGGTCACCGTGAGCGTGCCCGGTTTCTTGACGCCTCGCATGGACATGCACAAGTGCTCGGCCTCTATCACGACGAGCACCCCGCGCGGTGACAGGATGTTGGCTATGGCGTCCGCGATCTCGGTCGTCATGCGCTCCTGGACCTGCAGGCGTCGGGCATAGCCGTCGACGAGCCGGGCCAGCTTGGACAGGCCGGTGATGCGGCCGTCCTCGGCGGGGATGTACGCCACGTGCGCGCGGCCGAGGAACGGCACCAGGTGGTGCTCGCACAACGACGCGAACGGGATGTCCCGCACCATCACCATCTCGTCGTGCTCGGCGGCGAAGGTTACCTTCAGGTGGCGGGCCGGATCGTCGTGCAGGCCGGAGAAGAGCTCCTCGTACATGGCGGCGACACGGGCGGGCGTGGCCACGAGCCCGTCGCGGTCGGGGTCCTCGCCGATGGCAGCGAGCAGTTCCGCCACGGCCTTGCGCACGCGCTCGACGTCCACGCTCACTGATCGGCTCCCTTGAAACGGTGCACGCCGTGGAGGTTGCGGTAGCGCTCGGCGACGTCGAGCCCATAGCCCACCACGAAGTCGGGCGGGATGGTGAATCCGACGTAACGCAGCGGGATCTCCACGCGCTGCTCGCCTTCTTTGACCAGGAGCGCGCAGATCTCCAGGCTCTTGGGTTGCCGGGCCGCCAGATAGCGGCGCAGGTAGTTGAGCGTCAGCCCGCTGTCGATGATGTCCTCCACGACGAGGACGTGCCTGCCTTCGAGCTCCGAGTCGAGGTCCTTGACGATGCGGACGACGCCCGAGGTCTTCGTCGCGCTCCCGTAGGACGACACAGCCATGAAGTCGACGTCCACCGGGAGGGCGATGGCGCGGCAGAGGTCGCTCAGGAAGAGCATCGCCCCCTTCAGCACCGCGACCAAAAGGGGCGGCTCGTCGGCGTAGTCGGCGGTGATCTGTGCGCCGAGCTCGCGCACCCGCTCGGCCAGACGATCTGCCTCGACGATGACCGGTCCCACGTCCGGCTCGGCCCAGGACGGGACGCTCGTGCCGTCCCCGGGGTGTGCCACCGGGGGGACACTAGCGGAGCGGCCCGCGACGGCCCGCAGCCGGCCCCGCGACCGACTCACCCGTCGGCTGCCGGAGAGCTCGGTCGCGACGGCGTCCCCGCCCGCTACGGACAGCACGCGTTCGACCTCGGCCAAGGAGGGCGGGTGACCCTCCGCCGCGCGCAGCCACCTCCGCAGCGCGCGCCGCCGCGCCAGCGGCCGCGGCGCGCTCGAAAGGGCCCGGGCATCGGTCGGATCGGGCACAGCGTGGGAGGCCAACGCGTCGAGCAACTCGGTCTCGTCGCGCAGCACGGTCGCCTGTCGGGCCAGCAGCGGGACCGGATCCCGTCCGGCCACCTCGACGCAAAGCGGCAGCAGTTCGTGTCGCACCCGGTTGCGTACGAACGCGGGGTTGTCGTTGCTCGGGTCGTGCACCGGCGTCAGCCCGAGCGCCGCGCACAGCGCGTGGGTCTCGGCCCGACGCAGGCCGAGCAGCGGGTGTCGCGCTCCGGGAGCCATCCCGGAGAGCCCGTCCGGTCCCGCGCCCCGCAGCACGTTGACCAGAACGGTCTCGGCCTGGTCGTCCATGGTGTGCCCTGTCGCCACGCCGTGCGGCAACGCACCGAAGCGGGCGTCCCGGGCGCGGGCCTCCAGATTGGGGCCGGGCTTCACCGCGACCTGCCGTTTTTCGAAACCGGCACCGAAGCGCGCCGCGGCCGCGACCACGACGTCGGCCTCCGCGTCGGAACCGGGCCGCAGCCCGTGGTCGACATGGAAAGCCGTCACGACGCAGCCTGCCGCAGTCGCCAGCACGAGCAAGGCGAGCGAGTCAGCTCCGCCGGACACCGCGCACGGCAACACCGTGCCCGGCGGGGGGAAGGTGCAGCGGCTCAAAAGGTCGGAGACGAGAGAACCGGCCGCTGCCGCCTCAGCCACCCGCGTGGGCCACCCACGTGGCGGGGTCGCGGATCTCCTCGAGCGTCGGCAGCCACTCCGGGCCCTCCCACGCCCGCGCCAACAGCGCTGACCCCCCGGCCGCCTCGACCGACTCCACGAAGCGCTCGCCTTCGGCGTACTGGCGCATCTTGGCCTCGAGGCCCAGCACCTTGGATACGAGCTTGGTCAGCCCGCGTGCATTGGTCCGCCGCTCGTGCAGCACACGGGAGAAGTGCGCGGCGCCGGGGACCTCGGACGCGCCGGCGCGGTCCATCGTCACGTCGCCATGGCCCTCGAGCAGGCTCATCATTCCCGTGATCTTCGACAGCGCGAGGCGCTGCTCGGGCGTGGCCAGCATGCCAACCACTCCGGCGTCGCGCGCCGGGCTGCGGCCCGCGCGCACCTCGGTGGCGATGCGCCGCACCGTGTCGGCGAAGCCCATGGGGTCGCCCGACAGGGGCCCGAGTAGCTCGGAGATCAGGCCCACGAAGTGGTCGCGCAACCACGGCACCGCGGTGAACTGCAGGCGGTGGGTCACCTCGTGCAGCGCCAGCCAGAGCCGGAACTGGCTCGGCGCGAAGCCGTATTGCTGCTCCACCGCGAGGACGTTCGGCCCGACGTAGGAGACGAGGTCCTGGTCCTCGGGGCACTCGTCGTTGAGCAGGAGGTCGTACTGGCCGAGCACACGCGTCGCCATGTAGGCGAGCATGAGCCCCAGCTGGGTCCCGGCCATGGTGCGACCGACGGCCAGCGCGGGCGCCGAGATCTTGGCGCCCCGCCGCTGTTGCAACTCACTGAGCGCCGGTCCCACGAGCCGTTCCATGGAGCGGACGTTGGCGGCAGCCCAGCCCGGTCGGTCCGTCACCTTCGCCCGCGCGTGCCCGTGTGCCGAATGCCACCCCGTGGCCGCGCTCACCAGCTCCTCGGCCCGCGCCGTGAGCTCGTCGAACTGCAGCTGCAGCGAAGAGGACCGGTACGACGCCGGCGCAGGCTTCAAAATCAGCGCGCCCGCCGCCACACGGGTGGCCAACCCCCAGTCGACCATGCCCGGTCCGGCCTGGACCGGCGTGAGATCAGATCCCGCCGTCGTGCTGCCTGCTCTCGGCTTCAATCGCCTCGGCCACCCGCTCAATGAGGCTGTCGGGCACCCGGTCCTTGCACCGGTTGGCGATCACCCTGCGCAATTCCGCTTCGAACTCGGCCGCGCCCCGCAGGGGCCGCAATAGTCGAGGTGGACCCGGATCTCCTCCCGGCGCTCCTCGGTCAGCTCGCCGTCGAGATAGGTGTACAGCTCGTGTACCGCCTCTTCGCAGTCGACCTGGATCCCGAAGAGACCGGCCGCCCCCGGCGCCGAGTCCTCCTTCTTGTCCACGTGTTCGCTCACTCCCTCGACCCCCCTGGCACGCTGCCCACCAGGCCCCGTGCCTCTGCCACATCGTGCAACGCCTTTTGGAGTGCCCTTCTTCCCCGGTGGATCCTGCTCATGACGGTGCCGATCGGCACGTCGGTGATTTCGGAGATCTCCTTGTAGCTGAAGCCCTCGACGTCGGCCAACAGCACCGCCATGCGAAAGGTCTCGGGCAACGCCTCCAGCGCGGCCTTCACGTCCTCGTCCGTGAACCGTTCCAACGCCTCGTCCTCGGCACTGCGTCCCGGCTCACTGCCACCGGCGCCGGGCAGGCGCTTGTACAGATAGAGATCCTCGACGTCCTCGACGTCGGTCGTCTCGGGGCGGCGCTGAGCGGCGCGGTACGAATTGATGTAGGTGTTCGTGAGGATGCGGTAGAGCCAGGCCCGCAGATTGGTGCCCTCGGTGAACGACCCGAACGAGCGATAGGCCTTGAGGTAGGTCTCCTGCACCAGGTCCTCCGCGTCGGCGGGGTTACGGGTCATGCGCAACGCCGCGGAGTAGAGCCCGGGCATGAACTCCATGGCGGCGGCGGTGAAGTTCGCCTGGTCGGCCATGGGGACCACCATACCCACCTGGCGATATCGTGACCGCCGTGACCATGGCCCCCGCAGACCTCGGGATCGACCTCATGAGCGGCGAGTTCTTCGGGAGGGAGCCGCACGAGGCCTACGCCTGGATGCGGGCGAACGCCCCGGTCTTCTACGACGAGGCGAACGATCTGTGGGCCGCCGCCACCTACGCCGCGGTGAAGCAGGCGTCCGTCGACACCGAATCCTTCTCCAACGCGGGCGGGATCCGGCCGAAGTTCCCGCCCCTGCCGATGATGATCGACTTCGACGCACCCGAGCATGTGCGGCGCCGGCGGCTGGTCTCCGAGGGATTCACGCCCAAGCGGGTGCGGGCCATGGAGGACAAGCTTCGCCTCGTCTGCGACAGCCTCCTCGACAAGGTGTGCCAGCGCGGCAGCTGCGACTTCGTGAGGGACATCGCAGCCCCGCTGCCCATCATCGTGATCGGCGACATGCTGGGTGTGGCCCCCGAGGACCGCGAGACGTTGCTGGAGTGGTCCGACACCATGCTGAAGAGCCAAGGGAACGCGGACGCGGCGGCCATGGAGAATTCGATGGAGGCGTTCTCCGGCTACACGGCCTACATCAACCCGGTCTGCGCCGAGCGGCGCCGGACCGGCAACACCGAGGACCTCGTCGGCGTCCTGTGCCACGCCGAGATCGACGGCGACTCCCTCGACGACGACTCCCTCGTCCACGAGACGCTGCTGATCCTCATCGGTGGTGACGAGACGACCCGCCACGTCATCAGCGGCGGCGTCGAGGAACTGCTGGCCCATCCCGACCAGCAACAGCGACTGGCGGCCGACCCCGCAGGGCTGATGCCGGGTGCGGTGGAGGAGATGCTGCGCTGGGTGTCACCGATCAAGAACATGGCGCGCACCGCCACCCGCGACCTCGAGCTGGGCGGCGCCCGCATCCGCAAAGGCCAGGAGCTCCTTCTCCTCTACGCCTCGGCCAACCGCGACGAGGCCGTCTTCGAGAACGCGGAGGCGTTCGACATCACCCGCAGCCCCAATCCGCACATGGCGTTCGGCTTCGGCGCACACTTCTGCCTGGGCAACCAGCTGGCGCGCCTGGAGCTGCGAGTCATGGTCGAACGTGTCCTCGCCCGGATGCCCGACCTGCGCCTCGGGGTCGATCGGTCCGCGCTGCGGCGCCGGCCGGCGAACTTCATCTCGGGGATAGAGGAGATGCCGGTGAGGTTCACGCCGAGCGCCCCGGTTGGGGCGGGCCCGGTCTGATGGCCGACCAGCCGGCCCCGGGCGGTCCCGGCATCACCGGCTGGTCCATCCTCGTCACAGGTGGTGGCAGCGGGATCGGTCTGGCCACGGCCGAGCGGCTGGCCGCCGACGGCGCGCACGTCACCATCTGCGGCCGCACCGAACCGAAGCTCGCCGACGCCGCCGAGCGGATCGCGAAAGCTGCCACCGGCGGGGCCACGGCGCGCTACGTGGTGGCCGACGTCACGGTCGAGGAGCAGGTGGCCGCCGCGGTGGCCGCCACCGCAGAGGCCACCGGGCGTATCGACGGGCTCTTCGCCTGCGCCGGTGGCTCGCTCCACCTGGGCTCGGTGCTCAGCGCCGACGCCGACGCGGTGCGCGCCACCATCGACCTCAACCTCATGGGCTCCGTCCTCTGCGTAAAGCAGGGCGCCATCGCCATGCAAGCCATGGGTGGCGCCGGGGCCATCGTGCTGATGTCGTCGGGGGCGGGACGCTTTCCCCACCCACACCTCTGGGCCTACGGCGTGTCCAAAGCCGGCATTTGCTTCTTGGCCGAAACGGCAGCGGAGGAGCTCGGCTCGTCCGGCATCCGCGTCAACGCCGTGGCGCCAGGGATCATCGACGACGAGCTCATGGCATTCATCACGGCCGGAGGGCCGCTCCTCGACGACTACCTGGCGCAAATGCCCCTTCGCCGCGTCGGCACCGTCGAGGACGTCGCGGCGGCCGTCCGCTACCTCATCGGGCCCGAGTCTTCGTTCGTCACCGGCGAGACCCTCGGGGTCGACGGCGGCCACCACCTGCGCCGGGGCGCCGACTACTCGCTGCTCTTCGGCGGTTAGACGGCCGGTGGCGGGCGGCGGCGGCGCCGGCCGACGCCTGAACGCCGATCTCGCCAGCCTTCGTCTCCCCCGAATGTGTGTATAGGCATACACACATCGCGGGGACCAACCAATCCTTCCCGAGATTACCCGCTTGCCCCGCTCTATCCGAAATGATTACCGTTATTGTTATGCGTTTGGTTCGGATCCTGGCCACCGCTCTTTGCAGCACCGTCGTCCTACCGGCGGTCCTGACCGCCGCGTCCGCCGTACAGGCCGGTGCGGCCGGAACCGGCACCCTCCGCGTCGTCGCCGCCGAGAACTTCTGGGGCAACGTCACGGCTCAGATCGGCGGGCCCCATGCTTCTGTCACCTCGCTCATCACCGACCCCAACGCCGACCCGCACCTCTTCCAGACGAACGCGCTCGACGCCGCCCAGCTGGCCGAGGCGCAGGTGGTGATTGAGAATGGCGCCGGTTACGACAACTGGATGCCGTCCCTTCTCGGCGCCAACGGCAGTCACCCTCGGATCGTCAACGCGGCGACCGCGCTCCACGTGACCGGTCGCAACCCGAATCCGCACCTCTGGTACGACCTCCCCCGCGTCCCGACCGTGGCGGCCGCGATCGAGGCGGCGCTGGCCAAAGCTGACCCGCACGACGCCCCTTCGTTCCGCGCCAACCTTGCCTCGTTCGACGCGTCGCTCGCTCCCCTTGAGTCGACGCTTGCCGCCATACGCAAGTCGTTCGACCACGCGCCCGTCGCCTACACCGAGCGGGTGCCCGGTTACCTCCTCGACGACGCCGGCCTGCACGTCGTGACGCCACCGGGTTTCGCGCAGGCGGTCGAGGACGGCACCGACCCCAGCGCCGCTGACACGCTCGCCATGCAGCGGTTGCTGACCCACCACGACATCGACGTGCTCCTCTACAACGTGCAGACGGTGACGCCGGTGACCACTCAGATCCGGGCGCTCGCCCAGAAGAACGGCGTCCCTGTCGTAGGCGTATCCGAGACGCTTCCCGCGGACGCGGCCACCTACCAGCAATGGCAGCAGGCCCAGCTCAACGCGCTCCAACGCGGCCTCGTGGCCAGCCGAGGACCATGACGACCCCCCCTGACGCCACTCCGGCCGTCGAGCTGCGGGACGCCTCCTTGCGGCTCGGGCCCCGCACCCTTTGGTCGGGTCTCGACCTCACGCTCGAGCGGGGCGCGTTCCTCGCCGTCCTCGGTCCCAACGGCGCGGGCAAAACGACGCTGCTCCAGGTGCTCCTCGGGCTGGTGCCGCTGTCGGCCGGCAGCGTCAGGGTCGACGGTGCCCCGCCGCGCCGGGGCAATCATCGTGTGGGCTACGTGCCCCAGCAACGGGCCTTCGACCGCTCCCTTCCGATTCGGGGCCGCGACCTCGTCCGCTTCGGCGCCGACGGCCACCGCTGGGGCTTCCCGTTGCGCTCGGCGCAGAGCCGCAGCCGGGTCGACCACGTCCTCGAGGCCGTCGGCGCCATGCCCTACGCCGACGCGCCGGTCGGCTTGCTCTCGGGCGGCGAACAGCAGCGCCTCCGCATCGCTCAAGCCCTGCTCGGCGACCCCAAGTTGCTGCTCTGCGACGAACCCCTTCTCGCACTCGACCTGGCCAGCCAGCGCGCCGTGACCACCCTCATTGACGAGCGCCGTCGGACGGCGGGGACGCCGGTCGTCTTCGTCACCCACGACATCAACCCGGTCCTCCCCTACGTCGACCGCATCCTCTACCTCGTGCGCGGCCGCTGGGCGGTCGGCGCGCCCGGGGACATCCTCACCAGCGCTCGGCTGAGCACGCTCTACGGGATCGATGTCGACGTGGTGCAGGTGCGCAACCGCTATCTCGTCGTCAGCGTGGACGAAGACCTCGCCACCGAGCCCGGCGGTCACGCCCATGCCCACGCGCACGACCACGACCACGACCACGGCCACTGATGGGCATCGGCTTCTACCTTCAGTTCCCGTTCGCCCAGCACGCGCTCGAGGCGGCGTTCCTCGTCGCGGTCATCTGCGGGCTGATCGGGCCGTTCGTCATCACCCGCTCCATGGCCTTCGCGGTGCACGGCACGAGCGAGCTGGCGTTTACCGGCGCCGTGGCCGGCCTCCTTGTGGCGGACAACCCTGTGGCCGGGGCTCTCGTCGGCGCTGTCTTCGTGGCCGCCCTCATCGGCCTGCTCGGCCGGCGGGCGTCCGAGCGCGACTCCTCCATCGGCGTGATCCTCGCCGCCGGGCTGGGGCTCGGCGTGTTCCTCCTGACCTATTACCACGGGTTCGCGTCGGAGGCTCTCAACATCCTCTTCGGCAACATCTTCGGGATCAGCGCGGACCAGATCCTGCTGCTCGGCGTCATTGCCGTCGCCGTCGCCGTCGTCCTGGGCGTTCTCTGGCGGCCGCTGCTCTTCGCCTCGGTCGACCCCGATGCCGCCCGGGCGCGCGGCGTCCCCACCGCCGCACTCGGCCTGGTGTTCCTGTTCGTATTGGCCGTGACCGTGACGGAGGCGGCTCAGCTCGTCGGCACGCTGCTCGTGCTGAGCCTGGCCATCACTCCGGCGGCGGCGGCCCAGCGGCTGACGTTCAATCCCTTCACCACCACCGTCCTGTCCGTTGTCTTCGCCGTCGTGTCCGCCGACGGCGGGCTGCTCTTGTCCTTTCAATTCCCGACCGTGCGGCCCAGCGTGCCCATCGTGGCCGTGAGTTTCGGCTTCTACGTCCTGGCCCGCCTCGCCGGTCCTGCCGTCACCGCGCGCCGGCGCCACCTCGCCAGCACAGCCACGACAACCGCCCCCGACCTGGCAGAATTGGCACATGATTGAGCCGACACGGACGTCACGCCGGACCCGTCAGGGCGACGCGGTGCTGAATGTCGTGCAGAGCTCGGACAACTTCCGCAGCGCGCAGGACATCCACGCCGAGCTGCGGGCGGCTGGCGAAACCGTCGGGTTGACCACCGTGTACCGGCACCTCGCCCTGCTCACCGACGAGGGCCGGCTCGATGCACTCCAAACCGCCGACGGCGAGCTCGTCTACCGGCGCTGCCACAGCGAGGCCCACCACCATCACGTCGTGTGCCGCCGCTGTGGCCGGGGCACCGAGGTGGAGCTGCCCGATTTAGAGCGCTGGGCCGAGAGCACGGCCAGCAAGCTCGGGTACACCGAGGTGACACACACGGTCGAGATCTTCGGCCTCTGCGCCGCCTGCCGCCCCTGACGCCCACTGGCCCCCCTCAGCCCGCCAGCCGGAACAACCCCGCCTCAATCACGGTCTCGCCCCGCTGGGTCTCGGTGCGGAACCGGTACGCGCCGGCCGCCCGGTCCCCGATGTCCCACACCGAGATCGTGAGCGTGTCCCCCGGCATGGTCGGCTTGGAGAAGCGCGCCCGCATGGCGCCGAACCGCGCCGGGTCGGACCCGCAGACCATGTGCAGCAGTCCCCGCCCGGTGAAGCCGTAGGTGCAGAGCCCATGCAGGATCGGGCGGTCGAAGCCGGCACGCTTGGCGAAGGCGGGGTCCGAGTGCAGCGGGTTGCGGTCGCCGCTCAGGCGGTAGAGCAGCGCCTGGTCGTCCCGCGTCGAGTACGTCACGGTCTCGTCCGCCTCCCGCGTCGGCAACGGCTCGCCGGCCAGCTCGGTCTCCTCGTCGCCCTCGGGGTTGCGCGGTCCACCGAAGCCGCCTGCGCCCCGGATGAACAAGGAAGAGCGGGAGGTGAACGCGCGGTCCCCGCTGCCCGCGTGGCGAGACTCGCTCTCCAGCACCACGAGCCCGGCCGCGCCCTTGTCGTACATGCCGGCGACGGTCGTCGTGATGGCGATGCGTCCGTCCGTCGGGAGCTCGCCGTGCAGCACGATGGACTGCTCGCCGTGCACGAGCATGGCCGGGTCGAATTCGCCGAGCGACGCCCGCGTCCCGCCCCCTTGGCCCACGATCGTCGTGAACGTCGGCAGCACCCGTTGGGCCACCCCGACCGAGTTCTCCGTCGTGAATTCGAGCTCGAAGCCGGTCGGGTCCAGCGCGCCCGCACCAACCCCCAACGCGTAGAGCAGGGCGTCCTTGCTCGTCCACGAACGCTCGACCGGGTCCGACTTCGTCCCCACCGCATCCGGGTTCAGTGCCATGGCGCGCCTCGTTTCGCTCTCACTCGGTCCCCCATGCTTTACGTATTTTCATGTTACATAGATATATGTCACACTTGTCAAGTGGACGCCGCCCTGACCATCGATCAGCTCGCCGCCGCCACGGGTACCACGACACGACGCCTACGCGCCCTGCAGACCCTCGGGCTGCTGCCGCCGCCCGAGATGCGGGGGCGCACCGGACGCTACGGCCCGGCGCACCAGGCCCGGCTGCACGCGGTCCTCGACCTCCAGCAAAAGGGCTTCTCCCTGGAGTCGCTCCGCGTGCTCTTCGAGGCCCTCGACCGGGGCCGCTCGCTGGCGTCCGTGTTGGCCGCCGACCGCCCGCCCCGCGCCGACGCGGACGCGGACACCGAGCTCTACGGCTTCGCCGACCTCCGACCCACGCGTCGGCCGAGCCGCGCGCTGCTCGCGGTGGTGCCGACCACGGTGTGGGACGAGAGTGTGGCGTCCTGAGCGCCTGACCGCCTCAATTAGGGTCCGGCTGTGCCCGCCGCGGACCCCGACCCTCCCTCCGTCGTCCGCTTCTGGCCCGACACCGAGGAGCTCGGTCTGGCGGTAGGTGTGACGACGCGCTGGGGCGGCGTGTCGCGCCCGCCCTACGACACACTCAACCTCGGGCTCCACGTCGGCGACCGCCCCGAGGACGTCGCGGCGCAATCGCACCCGCGCCGCCGAGGCCTTTGGCGTCCCGCCGGGCACGCTGGTCTTTGCAGAACAGGTGCACGGCGCGCACGCGACGGAGGTCGGCGCGAAGGACGCGGGGCGCGGAGTGGCCTCACTCGACGACGCCCTCCCCGCCACCGACGTCCTCGTCACCACGACCCCTGCCGTCACGCTCGCGATCCTGGTAGCCGACTGCGTCCCCATCGCCCTCGTCGACCCGGCAGCGCACGTCCTCGCCACCGCCCATGCCGGTTGGCGCGGCGCCGCGGCCGGAGTCGTCCCCGCTGCGCTGCGCGCCATGGCCGATTGCGGTGCGCGGCCTGAGCGCATCCACGCCTACGTCGCGCCGGCCGTCGAGCCCGAGCGCTACGAGGTGGGCCCAGAGGTGGTCGACGCGCTCGCCCGCGCCGTCGCCCCGGCCCCGCTCCATGCCGCCGTCGTGCGCCCCGACCCGCCCGACCACGCGTGGGTGGATCTCGTGGCGGCGAACCGGCAGCAGCTCGTTGCGGGCGGCGTGCCGCCCGCGCATCTCCACGACAGCGGGACCACGACCGCCGACCCGGCCTTCTTCAGCGACCGCGCCGCGCGGCCGTGCGGGCGCTTCGCCTTGCTGGCCCGCTTCATGAGCTGAGCCGCAGCCCATGGGCCGTAGCATGGGGCGGCCCTTGTCCCCCGCTGGGGCGCCCCGACCAGCCATGACGCCTCCCGACCAGTTCCGCTACGACGGCTTCGCCATCGACCGGGCCGCCGGCCACATCCGCTGCACCTACTCGGCGGGCGGCCACACCTTCACCGAGGAGTTCGGGTTCCCCCCGACCGAGAGCAGCGCTTGGGACGACCCCGCCGCAGCCGCGGCGGCGCGCATCCTGTTCCTGCTCGCCGGCGTCTCCTATTACAAGACGACCGCGGCGCCCGTCGTCGACCTCGGCGCCCACCCCACGACGCCCGCCGAGCGGGTGTTCCTGAAGACCGTTCTCGTGCAGGGCCTCGGCGAGTTCGCCCATCGCAACGGCCTCGATCTCCGCCACGTCACCGTGACGGGGCCCGACGACGTCGTGAGAGCACCGGTGCCGTACGAGCCGGCCGCCGGCCGTCCTCTGATCCCCTTCGGAGGGGGCATCGACTCCATCGTCACGGCCGACGCCGTGGCCCGGGCGCATCCCAGTGCCGCGCTGTGCATCGTGCATCCGCCCGGGGACCGCTTCGCCGCGATCGAGGGCGCGGCGGCGGTGACGGGCCTGCCGGTGGCCCGCATCGCGCGGCAGATCGACCCCCAGGTGCGACAATCGGCGCAGCTCGGGTTCCTGAACGGCCACGTCCCCGTGACCGCGATCGTCACCGCCGCCGCTGTCGTGGCGGCCGTGCTCGAGCGCCGCGACGCCGTTGTGCTGTCCAACGAGCGGTCTGCCTCGGTGCCGACACTCGTCGCGGACGGTGTCGCGGTGAACCACCAGTGGTCGAAGGGTGAGGATTTCGAGACCGCCTTCGCCGGGGTCGTCCGGGACCGGCTCGGGCCCACGCTCTCCGTGTTCTCGTACCTGCGCCCCCGCAGTGAGCTCTGGGTTGCACAGCAATTCTCCGGCCTGCCTCCGTTCCACGGCGTGTTCCGCAGTTGCAACCGGGCCTTCCGCCAGGACCCGGCGGAGCGACTCGACCATTGGTGCGGCGAGTGCGACAAGTGCTGCTTCATCGACCTGGTCCTCGCCCCGTTCATGCCGGCGGCCGATCTCGGCGCGGTGTTCGGAGGGCACGAGCCCCTCAACGACCCGGCCAACGAGGACCGGTTCCGCACCCTCCTCGGCTTCGGGCCGGGGCCCCGCCCCTTTGAGTGCGTCGGCGACGTCGACGAGTGCCGGGCCGCCCTTCTGCTGGCGAACGAGCGCGCCGACTGCCGCGATGCCCCGCTCCTGGGTCGCCTCCGCGCTGCCCTCGACAGCCTTCCGAACTTCGAGCACCCCAACGCCGACGCCGTCGCCGCCCTGCTCGCCCCCCAGGGCCCCCACCTCGTTCCCGACCGCTATGCGCCCGCCGATCTCCTGGTCAGCGCTCGCTGACGTCCCGGTCGGCGTCTGGGGGCTCGGCGTCGAGGGGCGGGCCAGCCTCCGGCGTCTCCGGGCGATGGGACGGGTCCCGGTGCTCGTCGACGACGACCCTCCGGGCGCCCAGCTCGACGGCCTGGAGATCATGGTGACCGGGGCGGGCGGGCTGGAAGAGCTCGCTCGATGCGAGGTGGTGATCAAGAGCCCCGGCATCAGCCGCTACCGGGCCGAGGTTGCTCAATTAGAAGGTGCGGGCGTCGCCGTCGTCGGCGGCCTGGGCCTCTTCATGGAAGAGGCGGACCGTTCCCGCGTCGCCTGCATTACCGGCACCAAGGGCAAGAGCACGACCACGGCGCTGGTGGTCCATCTGCTGAACGGCCTCGGCTACGACGCCCGCGCGGGCGGCAACATCGGGCACCCGCCCTGGGATCCCACCGTGGCCCCTCCGCCAGTCTTCTGGGTGGTCGAAACGTCCAGCTTCCAGGTCCCCGACCTGGCGTCGGGCCCTGCGGTCGTGGCGGTGACGTCGCTGTCGCCCGACCATCTCGACTGGCACGGCTCCGTCGAGCGGTACTACGCCGACAAGCTCTCCCTCTGCACCAAGCCGGGGGTGGCGCACGCCGTCGCAGACGGGTCCGATCCCGAGTTGCGTGCCCAGGCCGGTCGACTTGGCCCCGAGGTGCAGTGGGTCACGGTGGACGACGTGGAGCGCGACCGCTCGTGGTCCGAGGGCCTTGGGTTGCCCGGGTCGCACAACGCCCGCAACGCGTCGATCGCGCTGGGCCGTCGTCCTGGCTCTCGGCATCGTGGCCGACGACGGCGCCTTGGCCGAGGCGGCCGAGGGTTTCGTGCCGCTCCCGAGCCGCTGCCGGTCGCTCGGCTTTGCGGGAACGGTCGAGTTCGTCGACGACAGCCTGTCGACCAACGTGCTGCCGACGCAGGCAGCGCTCGACGCCTTCGGCGACCGGCCGGTGGCGGTCCTCGTCGGCGGACAGGACCGCGGCATCGACTACGGGCCGCTCGGCTGGACGGTCGCCCGCCGCGCCGCGCCGACCCTCGTCGTCACCATGCCTGACAACGGGCCGCGCATCGGCGCCACGGTGCGGGCCGAGACCGCCGAGGCCGCCGCTGAACGCGTCGAAGTCACCGACACTCCGGACCTCGAGGCGGCCGTCACGGCCGCCTACGAATGGGCCTCCACCCGCGGTGGAGGCGTCGTCGTGCTCTCACCGGCCGCGCCCAGCTTCGGGCGCTATCACGACTACCGGGACCGGGCGGCGTCCTTCGCCCGGGCCGCTGCCGGCTACGGCCCACTCATCTGACCGAGCCAGGCTCAGCGGGCGACGGCCGGGGCCAGCTCCTCCCGCTCGCTCAGGAACAGCCACCACGAGTCGGCCGACACGGTCGCCGCGGCCTGGACGACCACCGGGTCCGCGTCGAGCGCCTCGAGCGCCTCCATGGTCCACCCGGCGTGCTCGACCTCCTGGGTTTGGTGCACATCCCAGAAGGAGGTGCCCTCGGGCGACATGCCGTAGTGCGTCCGCAGGCCCTCCGCCTTCGATGCCGCGATGTCGGCCGCCTGTACCTCGTACGCGGCGACCATGGCGAGCGCGGCGACCGGGTCCATGGCGACGGAAGTCCGGACCAAGGCGAGCAACGCCGCGGTCGATGGAGTCGGCGCGGCATCGCGAGCCGCGCCGGCGGCCTCTGCGAACGACTCGAACAGGTCGATGTGTGGCGCCGGTCTCGCGCGTTCGTCCGCCAGGTTGGCCTCGACCAGCCGCCGCGCCTCGCCCGCGGGGAGCTGCGCCGCGATCGCCGCCAGCGTCTCCGGGAGCTCGCGCTCAATATGGCGATACTGCTCCGCGTAGGCGGCCAGTTCGCCCTCGACGAGGGTCCCGGCCTCCCAGCGGCGATAGAAGGGGTGGGTGAGCAGGTGACGCCCGACAATCGCCTCTGCCAGAACTTCGTGTATCCGGTCAGTGGGCATGGCGGGCACTGTATCCAATGGCCCTGCGTTCGCCCACAGGGCCTTCTGACCAGCGGGCACAATCATGGCCGTGCTCAGCCTGGCCTGTTTCGTGGTCGGAGGGCTGGTCGGGTGGGGTGCGGCGCGAGGCGGCATGCGGGTCCAGCTCGTCTGGCCGGTCGTCCTCCGCACGCAGATCCTGGTCACGTCCGCGACGCTCTCCCTGGTTGCGGCGTGGCGGCTCACGTCGGCCGGGCAGCTCGTCGGGCCTCTGGCACTGGCCGCAGGACTCTGGGTCATGTTCGCCGTCGCCCTCGCAACCCGTCGTCGGCGCAGCGCCGGAGAGGGCGCACTGGAGGCGTGGGCTGTCAGCCCGAACAGCGGGTTCTGGGTGGTCCCGACCGCAACGGCCTTTGCCGGTTCGGCCGGCACGATGATCGCCGTCCTGGCCAACGTGATCACGACGGCCTGGGGCGCGGTCTGCGTCCACTTGATGCGCCGCGACGCTCCCATACGCCAGCGGCGCGTCACCTCCTGGGTCGACCAGTCCCCGATCGTCGCGTCGCTGGTCGGCCTCCTCCTCCACCTGGCCGGGCCCGCGCCGGCGTGGACGGCCGATGTGCTTACGCTGGCCGGCCCGCTGCTGGCGTTCTCGGGCGCGGCGCTCTTCGCCGGTTCGGTCGCCCACCCGCACAATCTCTCGGTGCCCCGTTCCGAGCACGCGCTGCGCCGCTGGACCTGGCTCACCGCGGTGCGAGTCGTCTACTTCCTCGTCGTCGCGGCGGTGGCGGCCCTCGACTCGTCCACCGCACTGGCCGTCGTCGCGGCTCTGAGCGCGCTGAGCGCCCCGTCGTTCCAGCCGGTGCAGTTGGCTGTGCTCTACGGGTACCGCTCGGAGGTGGTCATGGCCGCGGTGCGTTGGGGCTGGCTCCTCGCACCCTGCGGCCTCGGCCTGGCCGCCCTCCTCCGGTGACCGGCAACACCGGGCGGCGGTGAGGTTTCTTCAAGAGGACAAAAGGAACGGCCAAGACCTGGCACATCGGTCATGAGCGACGAACGGAGGCCGGACGAGACCGGCGCGCCCGCAGGCTGCGGTTCTTCATGCGGTTGCCGCAGACCGCCATGTCGCACCAGGCGCCCCGCCCGGCGTGCGACCGGTCGAAGTAGGCCCATCTGCACTCGTCGTTCCGGCACGCTTTCAGCCGCGGCCAGGTGCCTTCTCGCTGCGCGTCGTGGATCACGAGCAGTAGCCGTGCCGGCACGGCGGCGGCCGGGTCTCCCGGCTCGGGAGCGGCATCCAGTGCCACCGCACCGCGGGATCCGACGACAGGACGCAGACGGCAGCGTTCGGAAGCACTGACCATCGGACGCAGCTCGGCGACCCGCATGGCCGGCTCCCCCGACTCCCATTCGGCCCGTGTCCGCGTCCCCGTCGACCGCGAAGCGGTCCGGCGGGCCCACGGCGAGCTCGTGGTGGCTGCTCCTCGCCGACGGCACTGGACCGCTTTACAGAGCGGCACGACCCGAGCAGTTACGACGAGAGCTGCAATCCGCCCTGGCGGCCCTGGACCTCGGGTCTGACCGGCGCTCACTCGCCAGGCGCATTGCCCTTCCCCATGCGGTCCGAGAGGACCTCGACCTGACGGCGTAACGCCGACAGCTCGCGGGTCAGCAGTTCCAGCGTCTCCTGCACCGTCGAAGACGCCTCATCCGAAACGGCCCGGTGTCCCGGCTCCGGCGATTCTGTGTGGGAAGGGGCCGCGTTGGTATCTTCCGCGGCGTCCTCCCGCTCACCTGGGGCGAGTCGGAAGAAACTGGCGAGCGAACCGGAGAGCAGACCCAGGACGGCGACGCCCGTGATCATGATCATCACCGCGGCCCATCGGCCGGTCGAGGTCTTGGGCACAATGTCCCCGTAGCCCACGGTGGTGAGCGTGACGACGCCCCACCAGAGCGCGTCGCCGAGATTCGCGAACTCGGGATTGGTCGGGTGCTCCGCGTAGTACGCCACGACCGAGCCGAAAAACGTGATCCCCGCAGCGAAAGCGGCGACCCGGCCAATGCGTTCCAACAATCGGCGCGAACCTCGGGTGGCCACGACCAGCCTGATGAGACGGACCAGCCGCAGCGCGACGACGAAGCGGCCGGTCTGCGCACCCGGGAGGAGGAACCATGGCGCTGTCCCGATGACAACGATCAGGTCGAACCGCCCGTAGCCCGTGCGCCCGTAGCGGACCAGATGTCTTCTGTGCACCACGTAGTCGACGAGGAAGACGAGCCAGGTGCTCACACCAACCACGATCCCAGGCCAGCCGCTCGACTCGGGGACCACGATGAGCGGGAGGATCGCCGAGATGACGATCGGCAGCCGCATGACTGAGTCGAAACGGGTCAGGAAAGCGGCCGAGGCATCGGACTTGGATTGGCCGGGACGCAGCTTAGATACTTCCGCCGAATCCGTCTCCACCTCGCCCTCCACGTCGCCGATCCTGCCGGGTCGAAGCCGTCTACTGGTGGACCCGACGAGCTTTGGGGTCCCGCGGGATGCGTGAACCTACGAACTCACTTCGCCCAGACGCCGGAAGGTGTTGCAGTAGAAGAGGCGGCCACTCCCAGCCCTCCAATCCGCCCACTCTGAGAACGCCGCAGCGTCTCTGCCCCCGAGCCGCGGCGCGACGTGGTCGATCATCTGAGAAAAGGTCTCTTCCGCATCCGCATTGTCGAACTCGTACAGGTGCATGTAGAGGGGATCGGTCCCCGTCGCGTTCTCGAAGACCGAGATCTGGGTGAACCCCGGGATGCCCGCCGCGGCGATGTGGCGGATGTGGACGTAGTCGCCCCAGTCGCGCAGGTGGCGCGCCACCTCGGGGGTTCGTGGGCTGATCCAGACGATGAGCAGGCCCAACGTCGGAGTGCCGGTGAGGATGCCCTGGCTCGGACGCGGGTGGCGGCGGAAGCAGTGGGCCTCCGACACATCGGCCGGTACAGACGGAACGGCAAAGTCCTCTTCCGCCTCGACCACGATAAGCGTCCTACCGTCACGAACACGCATCGGGAGATCGGTGCGCCCGAGCACACAGTTCTCCCACCACGTGACGCGTTCCGCGCCCGACTCGCGCAGAAGTTCCTTTGCCCGTTCCGCGCTGGCCTGGCGCGTTGCGTCGCCCAGCTCGAGGTAGAGCACGTCTGTGCAGCGGTCCTCCACGATTAGAGCGCTCCCAGCCCGGCCGATTCCACCCAAGCGGTCTCCGGCACGCGCACGGCGGTCCAGCGCCCGTCGTCGGCCGCCGACGCCATGATCGCCTCGAGCACGGCCATCTGCGCCCACCCGTCGGCAAACGTCGCCGGCCGCGGGCCGCTCACCTCCTTTCCCACAATGAGGTCGCGAAAGGCTGCGGCCAGGTGGGTGTAGGGCCCGTACTCCACGCCAAATGTGATCATCCGCTCGTACGTGGTCCTGACCGCACCGTCCGGGAGGGCCGGTGCCACCTGCACCGCCAAGCCGTCGGGGCAGGGTTCCGTCCGGACACCGTCCGGACCGGCCACCTTCACCGTCGCGCCTACGCCCTCTATCCAGGCCGCGCCATGCGATCCCGTGACCCGGGTCTCGACCAGCACACCCCAGTCTCCGGCGGTCGACTGCATGACGCCGACCGTCCCGTTGCGCATGCGGAAGTGCACCACGAATCCGTCGTCCGCGCTCATCGAGCGGTCGACCACGTGGACGAGGTGCGCGCTCACGCCCTCGAACTCGCCCAGCGTGACCCTGATCTGGTCGATCAGCTGCGACCCGTGCGCCCACATCCAGCCACCCCGCGACGCGGCGTCGGCCCACCAAGCGGGCACCACGGCATCCGGATCCGCGAGCACGGGGACGTGCATGAGCCACGTCGCCATGCGGGGTTCGCCGATCCCACCATCACGCACAATCCGGGCCAGACCGGCTTGTCCGGGGTCCCAGCGGAACTCCGTCCCCAGCATGTGCACAACCCCGGCCGCGTCGGCGGCAGCGAGGACAGCCCCAGCCTCGTCCAGCGTTGCGGTGAACGGCTTCTCGCAAATGAGGTGTCGGCCGGCCTCGATCGTCTCGAGCGCCAGCTCGGCGTGCGTGCCCGGCGGCGTCGCGATGGTGACGGCGTCGACGCCGGGAACCGACAGCGCGTCTCTCAGCGACGTCAGCGCACGCGGCACTTCGAACAGCCGCGCCCGCTCCTCCGTCTTGGCGGCGTCCCGACCGACCACCGCAAGCACCTCGAAGCCGGCGGCCCGCAGCGCGCGGACGTGCGTGTAGCACCCGAAGCCCGTTCCAACGACGGCGACGCCTGTCATCGCAGCCCTCCCCCCACCTGTGCACCCCGCTCCACCTCGGAGAGTACGGCACGGGTCGCCCGCGCCGCCTGCGCGGCAGCCTCCGCCGCGCCCATCGCGTGCAGAGCGTCCGAGAACACCTCGACACCCACCGGTGCCCGAGCCCCGATGGCACGAAGCGCGCCGAGGTACCCCACCAGGTCGAAAGCACCGTCCCCCGGCAGGAGCCGCTCGTGCAGCGTCGCCTCGACCAGGTTCTCCTCCGGTTCGGCCGGGCCGTCGTCCACCTGCAGCGCCAACACATGATGGCCGGAGACTCTCAACAAGTCCGCTGCCCTCGTCCCGGTGCGCGCGCAGTGCCACATGTCGATGTTCAGACCGCCATTCGGACGATCCGCCAACGTCACCACCTCGAGTGCCGTACCCAGATCGGCGATGCGCGACCAGGCGAGCCATTCCAGGTGCACGAGCAGCCCGTGCTCGGCCGCCCGATCGCACAACGTCGCAAAACACTCTGCCGCGTCCGCCACGCCCCAGTCGCCGCCGAGGACATCGGCCGCGTTGACCGAGCGTGACCCCAGGACCTCGGCGATGCGGAAGAGCTCGGACTCCTCGAAGCGGAACACGTCGATGGGGTCCAGCTCCGGCGGGATCGAGAACGACTCCGCACCGGGGGTCCACCACCACACCGGATCGAGTTCCGCGACGGCGAGCCCGTAGTCGTCCAAAAGCGCGACGAGATCGGCATCGGAGTACCCCTCGTCGCGCGCGGCCTGGTAGTCGCGACCCCAAAACGACACTGCCTGATACCCGGCCGCGGCTGCCGCCTCCAGCCGCTCCCGGAAGGGCGTCTCTCGACCAACCGTCCCGGAGCACAGCACGAGGTCATCCGGACCGAGCGTCCTGGACCTCGACACTGACCGCTCCCCCTCCCTCAGTACCGGGCGTCCGGATCCACCAGTCCGGAGAGTGCCGGCGCTCCGCCTGACCGGAAACGCCGCACGTTCTCCGCGAACAACGCCAGCGTGTTCGGCATGGTGCTCGGCGCGCTCCAGCTGATGTGCGGGCTGAGCCGCACCAGCGGATGGGCATAGAGCCAGTGCCCATCCGGGAGCGGCTCAGGGTCGACCGTGTCGAGACTGGCCCTCGCCACTCGTCCGTCGTCGAGCGCGGCCCGCAAGGCCTCCTGGTCCACCAGGGTCCCTCTCGCGATGTTGACCACGTGGGCGCCCGGCTTCATTGCCGCGAAGGCCGGCGCGTCCATCAGGTGGTGCGTCTGAGGAGTCGCCGGAGCAGCGATCACGACGTGGTCGGACCGCGCCAGGAGCTGGTGCAGGTCGCCCACCATCTCGATACCGCGCACCGCCGGCACGGTCGAGCTTCGCCGCATTGCGACGACATGCGCGTCGAAGGCGACACACCGTCTGGCCACCTCGCTGCCGATGGCGCCGATCCCCACCAGGCCCACGGTGCGCCCCGCCAGGGTGCCCAGCGACGCCGTGTTCCAGCGATCCGGCACCGACGTGATCCACGATTCGGGAAGCGACTTCTCGAAGGCGAGCATCGTGGCCAGCACCCACTCGGCGATGGCGACTGCGGCCGCACCCCGTGAACAGGTCAGCGGCCGCTCGCCTAGCGCGTCGAAGGGGAAGCCATCGACTCCGGCACCGAGTACGTGAGCCCATTCGATTGAGGGCACCAGCAGCTCGCGGATGGCCCCTGCATCTCCCAGCAGCGTCACCAGCACTTGGCCGTCCGGCGGCACCACGTCGGCGCCGTCACACACGACCACGGTCTCGGATTTCCCCAACAGCGACCGGAGCCCTCCGGCGAGGGCATCGCCGTAGGGACGGGCGTTGACGACGATCGAGCCCGCGGACTGCCCGGTCCCGGTCACGGCCACGCGCGGGTGCTCCTCAGTCTGACCGCCGTTGCCCCCTTGGGCGGGCCGTGCCAAATTGGGTTTCGTCCTGAGAGGCGATGGTGAGGAAGGGACTCCATGAGCGACGCGAGTGCGGCTCCCGATCCGACAGAGCGACTCTTCACGTTCGAGACCGCGAGCGACCCCCACCCAACCTACCACGCGTTGTTGCGCGAGTGCCCCGTCGCGCACGGCTACTTCGGCGATCACCGGAGCATCGTCATCTCCCGCTACGAGGACGTGCTGTGGGCGCTTCGTCACCCTGAGTTCTTCAGCTCAGCGGGTGGGACGGTTGGTGTGGGTGCGCAGCCCCTTATCCCGGTCGAGGTGGACCCGCCGCGCCACACGGCGTATAGGCGACTCCTCAACCCTCGCTTCGTCCCACGCGAGATCGAGAAGCTCGAGCCCGAAGTGCGACGCCTCGTGTGCCGCCTGGCGGATTCGTTTGTTGGCCGGGGCGGTTGCGACTTCCACGAGGATTTCTCCACCCCGCTGCCCTCCGGCATCTTCTTGGCGCTCATGGGGCTGCCGGCGGAGGACCTCCCACACTTCCTTCAGTGGCGCGACGACACCATCCGCCCCGACGTCCCGCCCGGAGACTTCGAAGCCGCCGAAGTTGTCCGGCAACGGACGGCCGTGGCTATCAACGAGTACTTCAAGGAGGCCATCGGCCGGCGGCGCAACCATCCGGACGGGACACTTCTTTCGGACATCGTGGAAGGGACAGTGGAAGGCCAGCCACTGACCGAGACGGAGTTGTTGGGCATGTCCCACCTGTTGCTGCTCGGCGGGCTCGACACGGTCACCGCCACGCTCGACTGCATCATCGGGTTCTTGGCGGAGCACCCGGCGGAACGCCGCCGGTTGACGATCGATGAAGCCGTCTTACCCTCGGCCGTCGAGGAGCTCCTGCGGTGGGCGTCCCCCGTCCAGGTCCTGCCGCGCATCGTGGCCCAGGACCTCGAGGTCGGCAGCCTCGACCTCGAGGTGGGCGACCGGGTCACCCTGGTCCTGGGGGCGGCGAACTGCGATCCCGAGATGTTCGCGGCGGGGTGGGACCTGACCCGTTCGCCGAACCGCCATCTCGCGTTCGGAGCGGGCAATCACCTCTGCCTGGGCGCACACCTGGCCCGGCTCGAGGTCCGCGTCGCGCTCGAAGAGTTTCACCGGCGCATCCCCGACTATCGCATCGCAGAGGGAGTGAAGTTGTCGTTCTCGCCGGGCATCCGACAGGCACAGACCCTGCCGCTCGTCTTCGAAACGGCGGGAGTGGCCGAGAGGGTTTGAAGCCGCGGGAGGCGTGGCTCGGAGAGGACCTCCGTCAGGCCATCGGGCAGCTGATTTCAGTGCTCGATCTGCTCGTCACCCTTCGTGTTCGCAAGGTCTGTGCACGCAGGTAGTGGCGAAGTATGCGGTGTTCAACCGTCACGAGTGGTCGAAGCGACTCTCTCCGACCGGTTGACGACCTTCTTCGTTGTGTCGTCAAAAGCCTGAGTTGCGGCATCGGCTGCCTGCCCAAACGCCCCTGCCGCAGCGTCGAGCGTGGCGTCACGCACAGCTCCAGCGCTTTCAGCCGCTGACTGCAAGGATGATTGAACCTTGGGCTGTTTTGTGACTTTGCGGAGTGCGCCTTCAAGACTCTCGAAGGGCGCTCGACCCGCCCACGAACCCGCGACGAAACCGATCGCCATTCCAAACAACAACACCAATTTCTTCATCTTTCACTACTTCTCCTCTTGAGCTTCTTTCCAGGCTTTTTGTGACCCCTACCAGCGATAGAAGCGATGACGCCCCGCTCCCTCACCGCGACCAAGGGCGAACCCAACGAGCCAAATGACCGCGAAGATCACCGCGGCGATCCAAAGGAGATGTACGGCGAAGCCCGCACCGAACAAGATGAGAACAAGAAGTAACGCGAGTATGAGCACCATGGTTATTTGACCTTCCCAACGCGGATCCGTGCCAAACGCCAATTAGGCAAATCCATTGTTTTGTTTGCTGCGTACTGATCGCATTGTGAACTCAGGTGCGTCGTCTCGCGCACGTGATTCCTCGACCCCACGCAGGTCCTCCCTCAAGCAGCAGGCGCTGTCAGGGAGTGTCCACCGAGCGCAGCGGGATTGTTGTAGACAGCGCCACCTTTTCCCACCGCTCGAGGGTACGAAGGTGGCATATGCGGGTACACCACGCACATGGGACAGTCATCGACGGCCGAGTATGAGGTCAAGTTCGAGGTGGCACCGGAGCTGGCACTGCCAGACCTCCGCCCCCTTGTAGGAGAAACCGTTCGGCTGGCCGAACAGCGGCTGGTCACCACCTACTTTGAAACAGCTGATCGGCGGTTATGGCGAGAAGGCCTGACGCTGCGGCATCGAATGACCGAAGAGAACGAGGTAGGCATCTGGACCCTCAAGCTGCCGCCCGCCTCAGATGGGTCGACCCTCGAGCGCAACGAGCTCTCCTGGCCCGCGCCCGTCGACGTGGTGCCGGCCGCTGTGACCGACGTTCTCCGAGGGGTACTACGCCACCAACGCCTCGGTCCGCTGGTCACGCTCGAGACGACGCGGCAGCGACTGGTTCTTCATGGCGACCGTGAGACGTTGCTGGCCGAACTCGATGACGATCACGTCTTAGTTGTGGGTGGACCGCGGGACGGCCTGCAATTTCGCCAGGTCGAACTCGAGCTGATTGACCACGGATGGGAAGGGCGCGATGTGATCCGCCGCCTGAAAGCCGCCGGTGCTCGGGTTGAATCAGCTCCGAAATTGGCAAAGGCCGTCGATCTTGCCCTTGCGTCCCCACCCTGCCCCACGCTCGACCACCGGGCGACCGTCGCCGCCGCCGTGCAGTCGTCGGTGCGCAGCGACTTGGATCGTCTCGTCAGCCACGACTGGCGGCTCCGCCTTGCGTCGCCCGGGCCAACCCCGAGAGATGTACATCAGGCACGTGTGGCGACGCGGCGGCTGCGCTCTAACTTAAAGACGTTTGGTCCCGTCCTCGATCCGGTATGGACACGCCACGTCCGCAGAGACCTGAAGTGGCTGGGAGCGGCTCTGGGCAACATTCGTGACGCCGACGTCCTCGCTGGGCAGCTCAACGACGCCCCGGAACTGTTGCAAGAGCGGCTCGCGGCCCAACGCTCCGCGGCCTGCCGACAGCTGGAGGACGTGCTCGAAAGCAAGCGATACCTCGACCTCTTGGACAAGCTTCACGCCGCGTCGGAGCGGCTTCCACTCGCATCACACGCTCGACACAAGGCAGAAAAGCCCGCTCGTGCGGTACTCCCGTCACTGATTCGCCGTCGCTGGCGGGCGCTGCATCGAGCGGTCCGCCGTGCGGGGTCAGATCCATCAGCGAGTCAGCTCCATCGGGTTCGCATCAAGTCCAAGCAGCTGAGATATGCCGCCGAGGTGGCGGTTCCCATCGTCGGCAAGCAGGCGAAGCACACCGCTGCAGCGGCCGAGCGTGTCCAGACGGTACTTGGGGAGCATCACGACGCCGTGGCGAGCGAGGCGTGGTTGCGCAGCCAAGTGAAGGACCGAACCCTTACAGGTGGGGTCGTGAGCCTTTCGACTGGTGTCGCCTTCGAGGCTGGCGCCTTGACCGCCGATCTCCGCCGAACTCAGGACGCCCGACGCCAACACTGGACCCACGCGTGGAAACGTTTGGCGCGACCGAAGCGGCGGCGCTGGCTACACGCCTAATGGGGTGCTGCCCTAAGAGCTGTAGGCGCTCATTTTCGCTCAAGATTCCCGCTCAAGATTCCGTAGGCCTGTGCGACGCCGAAGTGATACAGATCAGAGTTTGACCCACACGGTCTTGTTCTTGAGGTAGCCCTCAATGCCGTCCTGCCCGTTCTCGGAGCCCCAACGGGACTGCTTGAAACCACCGAAGGGCCTGCTGGATCCCACATCATCTGGCAGTTGAGCGTGACGGTGCCAGCGTCCAGCCGCTTGGCGAGTCGGTCCGCGTGGGACACGTCTCTCGTCCAAGCGGAGCGGCGAGGCCGTAGGTGGTGCCGTTCGCCATGGCGATGACCTCGTCGTCGTCATCGAATGGCGGGTGTCAAGGATCAGCCGTTACTGCGTCTCAGATCACCCGTTACTGGGTTCTAGATCAGCCGTTACTGATCTGGAACAGATCAGCGGTGGCACAACAGCGTCTGGAGCCTGAGGTCGGACTCGAACCGACGACCTGCGCATTACGAGTGCGCTGCTCTACCGACTGAGCTACCCAGGCCGGCCCGGCGCCGGCAAACCCGGCATGTCCGGGACCGGCAGGCCGGTGGGGGGCCATGGTAGGCGAGGCGCGGCCAAGCCGGAGGCACCCGGACGACCAGGCAACGCTCGTTCGGACCACGAGGGCCGATGCAACGGCCCTGCAACAGCGTTGCAAGCCCCCGGGCACACACTGGCCGGCAGAGAGGGGACCCGGCGCGGGTCGGTCCCCGCCCCCTTGGAAGAAAGGCACGGGCATGGTCTCGACGCTCGGGCAGCCAACGGCGGCCGTGGACAGACTCCACTGCGTCGAACCGTTCCGTGCCTGCACACGTTCCCAGCTGCGCGAGGTGGAGCGCCTGGCCGAACGGATCCACGTGGCGAGCGGCGAGGTCCTGGCCCGGGAGGGTCGCATCGGGCGGGAGTTCTTCCTCATTCTCTCGGGCACGGTGGCGGTGACGCAGCAGGGACGCCGCGTCAACACGCTGGAAGCCGGGGACTTCTTCGGCGAGCTGGCCGCCATGGACCCGGGACCCCGCAACGCCACCGTGACCGCGCTCTCCGATCTCGAAGTGCTCATCATCGGGCCGCGCGAGTTCGCCGCCATGGCGGAGATCCCCGGATTCCGCGACGCGTTGCTCAAGGCGATGGCACGACGCCTGCGGGCCGTCGACGCGCAGCTTCAGGCGGCCCGCCACGAGAGCGACCCCGATGGGGCGGCCGAGATCGCTCTGTCCTCAGCCCCCCGATCAACCCGAATCAAATAGCCTGGGCCCCGGGCAGGAATGACGGCAGGGGTGAGCCATGAGGAGCGGGGAAGAAGGCGGGCACGGTACGGTCGAGAGTGACCGCCTGCAGAGGGTGCCCTGGTTCGGCGCCTGTACGAAAGAGCAGCTGGACGAGATCGCTCGGCTGGCCGAGCGACTCGACGTTCAGGCCGGCGAGGTCATCTTGCGCGAGGGCCGGCGGGGCCGGGAGCTGTTCGTCATCCTCGACGGCACCGCCAGGGTGACGCGCGCGGGCCGGGTGGTCAACATCCTGGGCGCCGGCGACCAATTCGGTGAGCTCGCTGCCATAGAGGACCAGCCCCGCACGGCCACCGTCACCGCGACGACCGATCTCAAAGTGCTCATCATCGGCCCGCGCGAGTTGGACGCCGTGATGGCCATCCCCGGGTTCCGCAACGCGATCCTCCGGGGGATGAGCCGGCGCATCCGCGAAGCCGACGACCGGCTCGCCGCGTACGCCGACCGGGAGGAGGGAGCCGGGCCACCGGACGGCGGAGGTGCAGCCGCGCCCTGACGTTCAGTCCGGGTCAGCCGCCCGCCGCGCCATCCGGTGCAGTCCCATCCGCACGGCGGCCTCCTCCGCGTGACGCAACAGGACGGCCACCCGTTCGCCCTCGCGGTGCCCCCGCTGGCGCAGGATGCCGCGCCAGCTCGACCTCCGCAGCAGCCACGAAGGGCTCTGACCGCATCCGTCGGGCCAGCCGCAGGGCGGCTTCGAAGTGCACCTCGGCCAGCGCGAGGTCGCCCATCGCCGTGGCGAGCAGGCCGAGGTATTGGTCGGCCGGCCCGACGCACGCCGCAGCCGGCGCCCGGATCACCACGGCCGTGCCTGTGTACGGTCGGAGGTACTCGTAGATGTGGGCGGCGTGACCTCCCGCTCGGGCGCCGACCGAGCCGCACGCTGCCGCCGCCATGGCGAGAGAAATTCCCTCCGTCTGGTCCTCGGCCACGGCGGCCCACCCGAGCTCGGCCAGGGAGCCCAGCGTCGCCACCGCTTCGTCGAGCTCACCTGCCTCTGCATGGGCGAGCGCCTGCGCCGCCCACACCGAGGGATATTCCGTGGACGCCTGCGCGATGACGGCTCCGAAGACCGTGTCCGCCTCAGCCAGCTCTCCTCGCTGCCACCACGTCCACATCATCAGTGCGCCGTAGAAGCTGAAGACCATGTCGTTGTACTCGGTAGCCGTGTCCATCGCCAGCGGACCCAGCCTGTCCGCTTCCTCGAAGTCCCCGTTGACGAGGGCCATCATCGCCTCGACGTTGTACGCGTACGCCTGGGCGAGCGGATGGACGGGACCTCTGTCGCGAGCGGCGAACTTGCGACGTTCGTCGTCGGTGGCGTCGATGTCACCCTGCGCGAGCAACTCCCGGACCCGCCACACGTGCGCGTGGAGCGCGAGCAGGTCGTCACCGACATCGTCGGCGATCTCCCCAAGCTCGGTCCCGGCGGCCAGGCGCTCCGGCGCGGGATCGATCCCCCAGAGTGCGTGCATGCGGGCGTTGAGCGCGTAACCCAGCGTGTGCCGGTCGCCGAGCCTCCGGGCCATGGCCACGGACTCGGTGTTCAGCTCTAGGGCGCGCTTCCGCGCGCCCAAGGCCGGGAATTCTGCCGCGTAGACCATGACGAGGCTGAGCCGCGCGATGACCATGGCCCGCAGGGACGAATCCGGCTCGGGCAGCATGCTCCGAGCCTCTTCCAGCAGCCGGAGGTGCTCGGCGTTGGCGCCGACGATGCCCATGTAGCTGAGAGGGTTCGCCCGGAGGGCCGCCAGGGCGAGCCGCTCGGCGTCACCGTTGGCACGGGCCATCGCCGCCGCCCGTTCGAAGTTTGCGTCCGCAGCGGTGCCGTCACCCGCCCTGTTCTGTGCCTCGGCCAAGGCGATCAGGGCGTCGCACCGCGCCGTGGGGTCCTGGTCGCCCATGAGCTCGGCTACTTCGAGGCCGCGCGTCAGGTGCTCGACCGCCTCCTCGAAAGCCAGCAGGCGCAGCGACCGCTCGCCCGCCGACACGCAATAGCGCAACGCCTTGTCGGCATCGGCCAGGGGAGCGCCCATGTAGAAGTGGTGAGCCAGCTCGTTGACGTAGTCGTCGAGGTCACCGCCGTGCACACGCTCTGTCGCCACGGCGATCTTGTGGTGGTAGCGCACTCGCCGGCCGCGCAAGAGCTCTCCGTAAATGGCTTCACGCACGAGCGCATGGGTGAACGCGTACCGATCACCCGCCTCGCCCAACCGTCGCAGCAGCCTCGACTCCTCAGCTTGATCCAACGCATCGAGCCGCTGGCCTGCTCCCAGCTCTGCCGCTTCGGCCACGATCCCCGCCTCGAACTCACGGCCCGCGACCGCCGCCGCCTGGAGCAGGTAGATCACGTCTGAGGGCTGTCGCGAGACGCGCCGCGCCACCAGTTCGCGGATCGCCTCGGGTGGGTTGAGTTCCGGGGGCACCGGGGCCTCACCGTCTGCGGACGCCTGATTCCGGTCGCGGAGCTGGCGGATCATCTCGTCGAGGAACAACGGGTTCCCATCGGTCAGGACGTAGAGCTCCGCGGCGAGGCCCGGCGGTGCGGAGGAGTGCCGCATCAGCTCCGCGACGGCGTCCCGGCTCAGACCGCGTAGGTGCACGGTGTCCACCCGGCCGTCCGCCCGGAGGTCCGCCAGCACGCCACGCAGGCGGTGCTCGGGCGGGACCTCCGTGTCGATGCACACGCCCACGATCCCGAGGTTCGTTCGGTCGAAGCTCCGCAGGACGTGGCGCAGCAGGAGAAGGGTCGGCTGGTCCACCCAGTGCAAGTCGTCCACCACCATGAGGATGGGCGCGCGATCCGCAATGTCCTTGAGAGTGGCCGTGACCGCCTCGAAGAATCGGAAGCGGTCGCTGTCGGCCTCGCCGAGATCGTCCCCGGCGTCGGGGGCGTATTCGCGCAGCCGCACGACGAGCCGGGAGAGCTCGGTCAGCTGCCACTCGGGCATGCGCGAGATGTGATCTGCCGACACCGCCTGGAAGTACCGGCTCAGGGCCGCGGCGAAGGGCTGGAACGGCACCAACGGCTCCTCGTCGCAGCGACCCCACAGCACGACCGCGTCCTCGGACTCGGCCTGCTGCGCCAGCTCGGCCACGAGTCGCGTCTTGCCGATGCCGGCATCCCCGTCGACCAGCAGCATGCGGGCATAGCCCTGGCGCGCACCCGACCACCACCGCGTCAGTGCCTCCGACTCGCGGGCCCTCCCGACCAGTGGCCCTTCGCGGGCCCGAGTCGGCACCAGGACCGGGCGCACGGCTCGGGTCACCGTGGCGGGCACCGGCGTGGCGGCCTCGTTCCGTTCTGGCGGCACCGGATAGTCGAGCGCGGGGTCCTGGGCCAGGATCGCCTGCTCCATCCAGGCCACGTCGTGCCCTGGCTCAATGCCCAGTTCGTCGACCAGGACGGAGCGCAGATCCTGGAAGACGCGCAGCGCCTCGGCCTGCCGCCCGCAGCGGTAGAGGGTGAGCATGCGCTGCGACCACAGCCGCTCTCGCATGGGGTTGGCGGCGGTCAGCGTCTCGAGCTCGCCGACCAGCTCCTGTTGGCGCCCCAGCGTGAGACCGGCATCGATCCGCGTCTCCACGGCTGAGAGCAATAGCTCCTCCAATCGGCGCGCCTCGGCCCGTGCGAACGGCTCGTCCCGCACCTCGGTGTACGCCTGCCCGCGCCACATCTCCTCGGCCTGGCGCAGCAGGCGTATGCACTCGCTGGGTTGGTGTCGGGCCAGCCGGCGCCGCCCCTCCGTGACCAGCCGCTCGAAGCAGAACACGTCGGTGACGTCTGCCGCTGCGTTCAGCACGTACCCCGGAGCCCGCGTCATGATCAGACCCTCCGACCCGCCCGCTTCGCGCAGCCGCTTGCGCAGGCGCGAGATGGTGGAGCGAAGGGCGATCTCGGCCCCAGGGCCGTCGTGATCGCGCCACAGCGAGTCGACGAGCCGGTCGACCGGAACGATGAGGTGTCGGTCGATGAGGAGCCGGGCCACGAGCGCCCGGGCCTTGATGCCGCCGATGTCGACCACACGGCCGGCCCAGCAGACCTCGACCGGGCCGAGCACGCGGATCTCGAAACCGGGCGTCGCGTCGGCGCCCTTCACGACCTGCTCGGATTCACTGGCCGACATCCGTGTCTCCGCTCTCCTCCGTCCGCCCACGATGGTAGAGCCGAAGCGGGCGGCGTCGTGGGGGAGTCGGGACGAGACCCGGTCGCCGCCCGGTTACGCAGCCAGCGCGGCCAGTCGCACGAAGAGCGACTGGAGCAGCAGCGTCTCGTTGGGGTTCCGGGGCAGGGCCTGGGCCGCCTCCGTGATGAGATCCACCGCGGACGCGGCGGACTGCATGTCCCGGTCGCCTGGTATGGGATCGGCCTCCGACGACGCCGCGCCCGTGGCACGCGCTCCGTAGGTCCGGGCCAGAACGCCCAGGCCCGCCCGCAGCGCGTCCGTGCGGAAACGGCGCTCCTCGCGCTGGTGTTGGTCCACAATGTCCTTGCGCCCGGGCAGGGCGCGCTCACCCATGTCGCGGGCCGCATCGGTGAGCGCTTCGATCTGCCGCGTGTTGGCGGCGCGCAAAGGCTCGACGGCGCGGTCGGCGGACTCGAGGACCCGCCGGGCCATGGTGGCGGCCGTCGTCCCCGACGTGGTCAACGCGTCGGGCACGGAGGCCCAAAGCGCGACGCGCGCCGAGACGTCGGGGTCGTCGACCATCACGCGGGCCCGCTCCGGGTTGCCACCGCTGCTGTCGGCGACCACCGCCGCCATGTCCGGCTCGACACCCGACTCGGTCAGCCAGCGCACCAGCAAGTCGCGCGGCACGGGCGGGAAGGGCACCTCGACGCAGCGGCTGGCCACGGTGACGAGCTCGGGCACGACCTCGTCGGCCAGGAGGACGAAGACGGTGTCCCCCGGCGGCTCCTCCAGCGTCTTGAGGAGCACCGGTGCACGGTCCTGCACCAAGTGCATGTCCAGGACCACAATGACCTGCCGCGCTGCGGCGAGCGGACGACGGTGGGCCAGGTTCACGACCTGGCGGATGGTGTCCTTCGATATCGAGGCGCCGCTGCGGCGGACGACGTGGAGGTCGGGATCCGTCCCGGCCAGCGCACCCCGGCAGGTGGCGCACACGCCGCAGCCGCCGTCGGGGCACAACAGGGCGGCGGCGAACCCGAGGGCGGCGGCCAGGCCTCCGTTCCCCGACGGGCCGAGGAAGAGGTAGGCGTGTACCGGCATCGCCGCCGCGGCCCGGAGCCGGGCCACCGACTCCTCCTGGCCGACGACGGAGGTGAAGAGCGCGGCCGCCGGGCGACCTTCGCTCACCGGCTCGAGACCGGCGGTTCGCCCAGCCGCTCGCGCACGACCTGGAGGATACGCGCCGAGAGCGCGGGGATCTCCGCCGCCCCGTCGACGACGACCCAGTGCGCCGGATCGGCCTCGGCCTGGGCTAGGAACCCCTCTCGCACCCGGGCCGCGAACCCCGGCCCGAGACGCTCCAGCCGGTCGGCACCTCGGCGCTTGTGACGCCGATCAAGCCGCGCCGCCGCCTCCTCCGGCGTCACGTCGACCAGCACGGACAGGTCGGCCGAGACCCCGCCGGCGGCCCACGCCACCAGGGGGGCCAGCTCCTCGGGCGGGAGGCCGCGCCCCCAGCCCTGATAGGCCAGCGTCGACCCTGAATACCGCTCGGTCACGACCCACTCCCCGGCCGCCAACGCGGGTTCGAGGACCTGCGCCACGTGCTCGGTCCGGTCGGCGGCCATGAGGAGTGCCTCCGCCCGCGGGGTGATGTCCGCTGCCCTCGCTCCTTCGGAGGCTTCGGGCCTCAACAGGAGCTTGCGCAGCCGTGCGCCCAGCGGGGTGGCGCCAGGCTCGTGGGTCAAGCGCGCACCCAGCGCTGCCGCCAATGCCCGCGCCTGTGTCGACTTGCCGCAGCCGTCGATCCCCTCCAGCGCGATCAGGCGGCCTCGCTCCGGCCCCACCGGCGGCGCCGGATCCGGCTCGGGCGCCGGCACCTCAGAACGGCTCGGACTCGGGCGCGGTGTCGGCGGCGTCGGCCTTTGGTGGCGCCGCCTTCTTCGCCCCGGCCGCCCTCTTCCTCGCGGCCGGCGTCTTCTTCGCCGCCTTCGCGGTCTTCGTCGTCTTCTTGGCCGCCTTCTTCGCGCCGCTGGCCTTCTTCTTGCGCACGGGTGGCCCCGCTGCCCGGCGCTCGGCCAACAGCTCCGACGCGCGCTCCATGTCGATCGACTCCACGGAGTCGCCCTTGCGCAGGCTGGCGTTCGTCGTCCCGTCCGTCACGTACGGACCGAAGCGCCCGTCCTTGACGACGACGGGCAGGTTGGTCGACGGATCCGCCCCCAGCTCGCGCAGCGGCGCCGCCGCCGTCCGTCCCCGCCGCTGCTTGGGCTGCGCGAACAGCGCCCGCGCCTCGTCGAGGGTCACCGAGAGCAGCTGCTCCTCCGAGCCCAGGCTGCGCGTGTCGGTCCCCCGCTTGAGATACGGCCCGAACCGCCCGTTGTGGGCCACGACCTCCTCGCCTGTCTCGGGGTCCGAGCCCACGACGCGGGGGATGCGCAGCAGCTCCATGGCCTGCTCGAACGTGAGCGTCGCCGGGTCCATCGACGCGAACAAGGAGGCCGTGCGCGGCTTCTCCCCGTCGCTCACCTCGCCCACCTGCACGTAGGGACCGAAGCGGCCGGCCTTGACCTGCACCTCCAGGCCGCTCTCCACGTCCACGCCCAACACCCGGTCAGCGCTCGGCGCCGCCAGGATCTCCTCCGCCCGCTCGATAGTCAGCTCGTCCGGCGCCAGGTCGTCGGGGATGGAGGCCCGGTCCTCTCCCCGCTGCAGGTACGGGCCGTAGCGGCCGACCCGCGCCACGATCTCCGCCCCGTCGCTCCCCGTCCCGAGCGGTATGGAGTTGACGTCGCGGGCGTCTATCTCGTTCAGGTGCGCCGCCACCGTCGCCTTGAGCCCGAGTGTGTCGACCTCGGTTCCGTCGCTCTCCATGGCGCCCGGCGCGTCGGACCCGAAGTAGAAGCGCGTGAGCCACGGCAGCGACTCCTCGGTGCCCGACGCGATCTCGTCGAGGTCGTCCTCCATGGTGGCGGTGAAGCTGTAGTCGACCAGGTTGCCGAAGTAGCGCTCGAGCAGCCCCACGACCGCGAAGGCGGTGAAGCTCGGGACCAGCGCCGTCCCCTTCTTCCACACGTAGCCGCGGTCGAGGATGGTGGCGATCACGCTGGCGTAGGTCGAGGGCCGGCCGACGCCGAGCTCTTCCATCGCCTTGACGAGCGAGGCCTCGGTGTAGCGCGCCGGCGGCTGCGTGGTGTGCGATCCCGGCTCGAACGCGCTCCCCACGACCACGTCGCCCTCAGCCAGCGCCGGCAGCACCATCTCCTCCGCCGATTCGGTGTCGGGGTCATCCTCGTCTCGCCCCTCCTGGTAGACACGCAGAAACCCAGGAAACGTGATGACGCGCCCACTGACTGAGAACTCCGCCTCTTCCCCGGCGGCCGCGCCGCCCCCCTCGGGCACCGTCGCCGCCAGGCGGAGTTGCGCGCTCGTGCCGGCGGCGTCGTTCATCTGGGAGGCCACCGTGCGCATCCAGATCAACTCGTACAGGCGGAGCTCGTCCCCAGACAACGACCGACCCACCTGGTCGGGTGTTCGGAACGTCTCGCCCGACGGCCGGATGGCCTCGTGCGCCTCCTGTGCGTTCTTCACCTTGCGCTCGTAGCGGCGCGGACCGTCGGGCACGTACTCGGCGCCGAAGCGTTCGCGGGCCTGGGTGCGGGCCGCGCTCAGCGCCTCGTCCGAGAGCGTGGTCGAGTCGGTCCGCATGTAGGTGATGTAGCCCTGCTCGTAGAGGCGCTGGGCCACCTGCATGGCCCGCTGGGCGCTGAAGCGCAGCTTGCGCCCGGCCTCCTGCTGCAGCGTCGAGGTCATGAAGGGCGGCGCCGGCGATCGCCGGAAGGGGCGCTCCGTCACCGAGGTCACGGTGAAGGTCTGCCCGGCTAGCGCCGCCGCCGTCGCTGTCGCCTCGGTCTCGCCCAGCAGGCGGACCGGGTTCTTGCCGCTCAGCGCGCCGTGCTCGTCGAAGTCCTTGCCGGTGGCCACGGTTGTCCCACCCAACGACACGAGCGCGGCACCGAAGCCCGCCGGCGCCGCCTCGTTGGTGAACGTGCCGTCGATGCCCCACCAGGTGGCCGACCGGAAGCCCATCCGGGACCGCTCCCGCTCCACCACCATCCGGGTGGCCACGCTCTGCACCCGCCCGGCCGACAGCCTCGGCATCACCTTGCGCCACAGCACCGGCGAGACCTCGTAGCCGTAGAGGCGGTCGAGGATGCGGCGCGCCTCCTGGGCGTCGACCAGGCGGCGGTCGAGCTCGCGCCGAATCGTCCACCGCCCGGGCGATGGCGGCGGGCGTGATCTCGTGGAAGACCATGCGCTTGACGGGGACAGTCGGGTTCAGCACCTCGGAGAGGTGCCACGCGATCGACTCGCCCTCGCGGTCCTCGTCCGTTGCGAGATACAGCTCGTCGACTCCCTTCAGCATCTTCTTGAGATTGGCCACGACCGACTTTTTTTGGCCGGACACCACGTACAACGGCTTGAAGCCGTTGTCGGTGTCCACGCCGAGCCGCGCCCACGACTCGCCCTTGTACGCCGCCGGCACCTCGTCGGCTCCGCGCGGGAGGTCCCGGATGTGCCCGACCGACGACTCGACGATGAAGTCCGGGCCGAGCATGCCGCTGATCGTGCGCGCCTTGGCGGGCGACTCCACGATCACGAGCGCCTTACCCATGGCTCACCTCACCCACCTCGCGCGCCTGACCTCCCGCACCGCGACCGCGACCATCGACGCATCGTTCTGACGGCGTCGTTCGGTCCATGGAAACGAAGGGCATGGTTTCGCAGATTGAGGGTCCCGCCACCCGTCTGTCAAGGGTAGGGGGGGCTCTGCGCCTGTTGTGCTGCGTCTTCTCAGCCGGCTGACCTGGTCAATCGGCGGACGCCACCGCCGCCGCGGGGCGCTCTCCACGGCCACCTCGGAGTCCATCGGTGTCGCCGCCCGCTTCGAAAAAGCCAGTGCGGCGAGCAGCACCACCAGTGCCACCGCGGCGATGGCGAGGCGCGCGCCCGTGTGGTTCCGCAACGTGATCACCGCCGGCAGGATGAGCAGCGACACCAGGTTCATCACCTTGATCATCGGGTTGAGCGCCGGGCCGGCCGTGTCCTTGAACGGATCCCCGACCGTGTCGCCGATGACGGCGGCCTTGTGGGGATCCGACCCCTTGCCCCCCTCGTGACCGTCCTCGATGTACTTCTTGGCGTTGTCCCACGCGCCGCCGGAGTTCGACAGTGTGTTCGCCAAGAGCTGGCCCGTCAGGATCGTGCCCGCCAAGAACGCGCCCAGGGCGAAGTAGTTGATGCCGAACCCGATGATGACGGGCGTCAGGATGGCCAGCAGCGCCGGGGTGGCCAGCTCGCGCTGTGCCGCCGCCGTGCAGATGCCGATCACCCGCCCGTACTCGGGCTTCTCCGAGTAGTTCATGATCCCGGGATGCTCGCGGAACTGGCGCCGCACCTCCATGACCACCGTGCCGGCCGAGCGGCCGACGGCGCGGATAGCGAGGGACGAGAAGAGGAAGCCGATGGAGCCACCGATGAGGAGCCCGACGAAGGTCTTGGGGTTGGACACGTTGATCTGGGTCAAGGGGTTGGTGAGCAGGCGGTTCCCGGTGAGGCCGAGCTTCAGCTGGGTGTTGATGGTCTCAATGAAGGAGGAAAACAGCGCCACCGAGGCGATGACGGCCGAGCCGATAGCCACACCCTTGGTGATGGCCTTCGTGGTGTTGCCCACGGCGTCCAGGCTGACCATCACGCGCTCGGCCTCGCCGGTGAATTCACCCGACATCTCGGCAATTCCGGCCGCGTTGTCCGAGACCGGGCCGAAGCTGTCCTCCGACACCACCATGCCCGCCGTGGCGAGCAGGCCGATCCCGATCAACGCGACCAGGTAGAAGGTGAACTCAATGTTGCCGTTGCCCAACCCGATGGCCACCCCGATGGCGATCGCGATGGCGACGATCGCCCACACCGACGACTCCAGGCCGATAGAGAAGCCCGAGAGCACCGTCGTCGCCGGGCCAGTCCGCGCCGACTCCGCGATCTCCCTCACGGGCCGCCGTTCGGTCGACGTGAACTGCTCGGTGATCTGGCTGGCCACGAGCGAGAGCACCACGCCGGTCAGCACCGCCCAGAACACCTTGAGGTTGTGCACGTAGTACTGCGCCACCAGCAGCGCCCCCACCACGGTGATGCCTGCCGCCAGCCAGAAGCCGCGGTTGATCGGGCCCAGCGCGTTGCGGTCGCCTTTGCGGGCACGTACGGCCAGCACGCCGATCACCGACGCGAAGATCCCGATGGCCGGGACGATGAGCGGGAAGAGCACGGCCGGCGTCGGGTTCTTGTGGATGGAGCCGAACGCCGAGTAGCCGAGGATCAACGACGAAATGATCGTGATCTCGTACGACTCGAACAGGTCTGCGGCCATGCCCGCGCAGTCGCCCACATTGTCGCCCACGTTGTCGGCGATCGTTGCCGCGTTGCGCGGGTCGTCCTCGGGGATGCCGGCCTCGACCTTGCCGACGAGGTCGGCGCCGACGTCGGCCGCCTTCGTGAAGATGCCGCCCCCGACACGCATGAAGAGGGCCAGCAGCGAAGCGCCGAAGGCGAACCCTATGAGAACCGCGGTCGCCGAGTTCTGGAAGATGAGGACGATGGCGGTGGCGCCGGCCAGTCCGAGGCCGACGCAGAGCATGCCGGTGACCGCGCCGGTACGGAAGGCGACGTGCAGCGCACGGGCCATCCCACCACCCTCTGCGGCTGCGGCGGCCGTGCGCACGTTGCCCCGCACCGCGATGCTCATGCCGATGAACCCGGTCAGGCCCGAGAAGGCGGCGCCCCACAGGAAGCAGAGCACCCGGTAGCCGCCGTCGGCCTGGAAACTCAGCGCGACCCCGCCGTCGGGCTTCACCACCTTCGTCGCCGTGAAGAAGATCAGGATGGCCAACGGGATGATGATCATCACGATGGCCCGGAACTGGCGAGCCAGGAACGCCTGGGCGCCCTCCTGGACGGCCTGCGCGATCTCGCGCATCTTGACTGTGCCCTGGTCGGCGGCCAGGACGTTACGGGCCAGGAGCAGGCCGGCCACGATCCCCACGATGCCGGCGGCCAGGCAGATGTAGAGCCAGGCCTTGTCCGCACCGCCGAGGTGGAAATCCTGATAGCCACCCTCGGCTGCGAGGAGATTGATCATTCCCGGTGTGCCCTTTCTCTTCCACCCGTGCGACAGCGCTCAGAACCACGGTGGTCGGAGTCGCGCTCCCGGACGGCGGCGCGCGACAGCGCGCACCCGGAGCCGGGCCGGGGGCACGTTAGCGACTGAGGCCGGAACCGGCAAAATTGCCGCTTCGCCCCCGGACGACGAGCCGTCAGGGCTCCGCGGGATCGGTCGTGGCACCTTGGACCAGCTCGAATGAGGGGTTCAACATGGCGGGCCGACGGCCCCAGGTGCCGATCATCCCCTCGGCGACGAGTCGTGCGCCGGGCTCTATGCCCGCGATCTTCGGCCGGCCCTGGAACACGAGCAGCAACCCGCCCGTCCCGTCGTTCAGCACGGCCTCGAGGTTCTGGGTGCCCGCCCGGGGCTGGACCCGGACCGACTTGACTCGTCCGGCAACGCGCACGCGCTGGCGCGGCTGCACGGTGGCGATGGGCGGGCAGTTGCCCGCCCGCTGCGCCAGCGTCAGGTCCGCCGCCAGCAGCGCCCGAGGGCGCCGTCCGTCGCCACCTCCCTCCGCACCACGCGCGTCCGAGCCGGCATCCGCGCTGACGGTGCCCCCGCCTCCACGGCCCAACCGCCGGGCGCTCTGCACCAACTGCCCGTAGCGCCGCACGTGCTCGGCCTCGCGGCCGCCCACGTTGTAGGGGATGATCGTCGCGCTGACGTGGGGAACCTGTCCGATCACGGCGGCGATCCTGTCCGCCGTGCGGTCGTGGAGGAGCCGCTGCCACGCCCGGGCGAAAGCACGCCGGGGCAGGAGCACCGTGCACTCGGTGTCCCCGTCCACGGTGGCCTCGGCCACCAGCTCAATGGAGGCCCGGCCGAGCCGGCGGTCCGGGCACTCCACGATGTCGAGGGGTACCCGTAGGCCTGTCCGGCTCCACTCCTCCTGCAAATCACGGGCCGCCTTGGTGTCGATGTCGAAGTGCACGGCCCGCAGGTCGTCGGGGGTCAGCGTCCGTGCGTACTGCAGTGCCCGCACGGTGGCCATGTCGAGGCGGTCGACCAGCACGATCACCACGTGACGCCGCAGCGTCCGCTCCTCGGTGGCCTCGGCCACACCCGTCTCGAGCGCCTCCTCCTCGCGCGTGTACTCGCGCGTGCAGCCGAATCAGCCCGAAGTAGAGGAGCGGCCCGACCACGACGATCAGCCACGCCCCCTCCCGGAACTTGGCCACCGCGAAGATCAGGACCACGGTGAAGGACAGGAAGGCCGAGAAGCCGTTGATCGCGATGCTGCGCTTCCAGCGACCGACACGCGCATCGAGATGGTGTTTGACCATTCCCGATCCCGCCATGGTGAATCCTGTGAACACGCCGATGGCGTACAGGGCGACGAGGCCGTTCACCTGGGCCCGGTAGACGAGGATCAGTGCCAGCGCAACAGCCGTCAGGACGATGATGCCGTTGGAGAACGCGAGCCGGTGTCCGCGGCGCGTGAGCTGGCGCGGTAAGAAGGCATCGCCTGCCACGAAGCTAGCCAGATAGGGGAACCCGTTGAAGCTCGTGTTGCCCCCGGTGTAGAGGATCAGCATGGTGGCCAGCTGCACCACGTAGAACCCGAAGTGCCCGATGGGGCTGGTGCCGAAGACGGCCTTGACCTCCTGGGAGACGACGGTCGGTGAGCCGATGGCATAAGGCACCGCGTGCGTCCAACGGGCGAGGAGTGTCACGCCGAGCACGAGGAAGGCCAGGGTCGAGCTCATGATCACGAGCGTCTGGCGCGGCGTTGCGGGCCTCCGGCCTGCGGAAGGTGCTCACTCCGTTGGAGATCGCCTCGAGCCCCGTCAGCGATGACCCGCCGTTGGCGAACGAGCGCAGCAGCGAAATGAAAGCCAATCCCATCAGCCAACCCTCGCCGGGCGTGCCGATCCTACCGCCGTAGACCTGGTTGGCCGGCGGCAAGGGTATGGGGTGCAGCAGCCCCGCTGCCTCTTTCACGACACCGACGATGATGACGGACGCCAAGGCGAAGATGAAGAAATAGGTGGGGATGGCGAAGTAGCTGCCCGCCTCGCGGATGCCTCGCAGGTTGCCGTACAGGAGGACCAGGACCACGCCCACCGTGATGGCCACGGTGTCGAAGGTGTTGGCCAGGCTCGGCACCGCGCTGGTCAACGCCGCGGTGCCGGCGGAGGTCTGCACGGCCACGGTGACCGTGTAGTCGATCAGCAACGCCACCGCCGCGATCTGGGCGATGCGCGGGCCGAAGTTGTCGCGGGCGACGACGTACGATCCGCCCGCCTTCGTGTAGAGCCCGATGACCTCCAGGTACGACAGTGTCACGAAGAACAGGACGCCGAGGATGGCCAGGGTGATCGGCACGACGAGCGTGAACGCGGCCAGCCCGATGTAGGGCACCATCTGCGTGAGCATCTCTTCGGTGCCGTAGGCCGAGGACGAGATGCAGTCCGGGGCGAGCACCCCCAACGCAGTTGGCTTGCGCAGGCGCTCGGTCGCGAGCTGTTCCGTGACGAGCGGCGGCCCGAGCAGCTTGTTCTTCAGACGGTAGCGCCGCGTCTCGGGAATCGGTTCCAGGCCGGCCGCCGAGGACGATAACGGGGGCGAGGCGGCACCCGCCGGTCTCTCGGCGTTGGGCGGTGGCGCGCCCGGTGGTACGTCGGTCGAGGCGGTGGGCGTGGCCACGGCCCCACAGTAGAAGCAAACCCTCCGCCTCTTGCGCCCGCTTTGCACAGTACGACCAGGCGTGTTGCACTGTGGCATGCACGTGGTCGTCGTCGGGTGTGGCCGTGTGGGCTCGGGTCTCGCCCTCTCCCTGAGCGCGGAGGGGCACACAGTCGCCGTCGTCGACAAGAACGCACGGGCCTTCCGGCGTCTGAAGGGCTGGGACGGCCCCTGCATCGTCGGCTCGGGCTTCGACCGCGACGACCTCGAGAAGGCGGGCGCGCTGCACGCCGACGCACTCGCGGCGGTCACGAGCGGGGACAACACCAACATCCTGACGGCACGGATCGCGCGGGAGACCTACCACATCCTCAACGTGGTGGCCCGCATCTACGACCCGCGCCGGGCCGAGGTCTACCAGCGCCTCGGGATCCCGACCGTGGCCACCGTCACGTGGACCATCGACCAGGTGCGCCGCCGCCTTTTCCCGAGCAGGGGTGTCGACGACTGGTCGGACCCAAGCGGCCGTCTGACGCTGGTCGACCGCGCACTGCCGGACGCCTGGGCCGGGCGGTCGCTCGGCGACCTCGAGGAGCCGGGCCGCGTGAGCCTCCTCGCCGTGTCCCGTGCCGGCGTGCCGCGGCTGGACGCGAGCGACCTGGTCGGGCAGGAGGGCGACGTGCTGCACATCGCCGTGCTCGACGACGCCAAGCGCGACCTCGACGCCGCGCTGTCACCCTACGTTCACGGCGACGGCCACGACCACCGCGGATCGGAACCGTGAAGGTCGCCATTGCCGGCGCTGGCAGTGTGGGCACGGCCATCGCAGCAGACCTGCACACCAACGGCCACGACGTGCTCGTACTCGAGCGCGATCCCGACCTCGTGGAGCGGCTGCGGTCGACGCTCGACGTGACCTGGGTGGCGGCCGACGCCTGCGAGGTGGCGTCGCTCGATGCGGCGGGCCTCGCCACGGTCGACGTGGTCGTCGCCGCCACCGGCGACGACGAGGACAATCTCGTGATCTCGCTGCTCTCCAAGCAGGAGTTCGCGGTGCCCCGCGTCGTGGCGCGGGTCAACCACCCCAAGAACCAGTGGCTGTTCACCGAGAGCTGGGGGGTCGACGTCTCGGTGTCGACGCCCCAGCTGCTCACCGCGCTCGTCGAAGAGGCGGTCTCCGTCGGCTCGCTCGTCCGCCTGCTGCAGTTCCAGGGCGGGTCGGCCCACCTGGTCGAGATCACCCTCGCCGAGGACTCGCCGGCCAACGACCGCGCGATCGCCGACCTCGGCTTCCCACGCGACGCCGTGGTGGTCGCCGTCGTGCGGGCCGACCGCCTCATCGTCCCGAGGGGTGACACCGCGCTGCAGTGCGGCGACGAAGTGCTCGTGCTGACGGTTGCAGAAGCCGAAGACGGAGTGCAGGCGCTCCTCGTCGGCCAGCGTGAACCCGCCTAGAGGGTCACTGCTCCCGACCCCGGGGCGTCTCACTCTGCCGCACCCAAACCGCAACCCCACGACGGCCCAGGTCAAGGAGTCGGAGACGTTCGCACGCCTGTCCTCTTCTTGTCACCGTCGCTCAAGGCGGGGCCCCGGTCACCCGTACCATTACGTATATGGAGGCGGCCTTCTTCGATCTCGACAAGACGGTCATAGACCGCGCCTCGATCGCGGCATTCGGCCGCCCCTTTCTGAAGGGCGGGCTGATCAACCGGCGCCTCGTGGCGCGGGCGGCGGTCTCGCAGCTCATCTACCTCTACTTCGGTGCCGACGAGGAGCGCCTGGCCCGGGTGCGGGAGTCGATGCTGGCCGTAACCAAGGGCTGGGACAGGGCCCACGTACGCCAGATCGTGCGGGAGACGATGCTCCAGACGATGGAGCCGATCATGTACGCCGAGGCGCTCGAGCTGATGGAGCTGCACCGTGCGGCGGGCCACCGCGTCTACCTGGTTTCTGCGTCGCCGGAGGAAATCGTCCTCCCCCTGGCCGACCTCCTAGGGGCTGACGGGGCCATCTGCTCCCGAGGCGAGGTCGACGAGCAGGGCCGCTACACGGGCCGGATGGCCTTCTACGCCTACGGCGAGTCCAAGGCCCTTGCGATGCGGGAACTGGCCGAGCGCACGCGCCTCGACCTGGCCGCCAGCAGCGCCTACTCGGACTCGGCCACCGACCTGCCCATGCTCGAGGCGGTCGGCCGACCCGTGGCCGTCAACCCTGACCGCCCGCTGGCCAAGATCGCCCGCGAGCGCGGGCTGGGAGGTGCGCCACTTCACGAAGCCGATCCGCCTCCGCGACAGGGTCGGGCGCACCACGCCGGTGGTGACGACCAGCCTGGCGGTGGCCGGTGCGGCGCTGATCCTGTGGCGGCGCGGCCTGCGCGGTCGCAACCCGTCGCCGACTTCGGGCGGGCGCCGGGCCGCCTAATCGCTGACCCGTATCGAAAGGCCCGCCCGGCTAACGCGATGCGATCACGGCGTCGTCCCCCGTCACGTCACGCAACCGGCGGGCGGCGACAATTCCAAGGGCGACGATCAGGGCCAGGAACACGAGCTTCTTCATGGCGAGCGAGCCTACCGTCGCCGGATCGGGCTCTGAGAGAGGGGACGAACCTCGCTCCGGCCTTCCTTGTTGCATAGCGGTTGCAAGAAATCGCCTGTTTCACTTGGTTCGATGGTTCCGCCGTGCCTCGCCTCGAGAACGGTAAACGCGCGACGATTATTCTTCGCGAAAGAGACAGACCACAGGGCGGCCTGCAACCGGACCGCACCGCGCGCCCCGGGGCGGGGCCCCACCCGGATCCGGACCTGCGGTTCAGACGGTCAGCAGGTCCCGCGCCCCGGTGTCGGACGACGGGTGGCGCAGCTTCGACATCGCCCGCGCCTCTATCTGGCGGATCCGCTCCCGGGTCAGGTTGAAGTGCTCCCCGACCTCCTCCAGCGTCCGCGGCTCGCCTCGGTCCAAGCCGAAGCGCAACCGAAGGATCTCCCGCTCGCGCTCGTCCAGCGGCGAGAGCAACCGGCCGATCTCGTCGGGCAGCAGCGAAACGGCCGCCACTTCGAACGGCGACTCCGCGGAGCGGTCCTCGACCACGTCGCCCAGCTCAGCGTCCCCGTCTTCGCGCAGCGGCTCGCTCAACGAGAGCGGCTCAGCCCGGAAGCGCAGCGCCTCGACCAGCTTGTCCTCGGGCATCTCGACCTCGACGCCCAGCTCGGCCAGAGTCGCCGGCCGCCCGAGCTTCAGCTCCAACCGGGCCTGCGCCTTCTGCACCCGGGCCAGGGTGTCGCCGGCGTGCACGGGCAGGCGGATGGTGCGCCCCGTGTTCGCGATGCCGCGGGTAATGGCCTGGCGGATCCACCAGGTGGCGTAGGTGGAGAACTTGAAGCCCTTGCGCCAGTCGAACTTCTCGACCGTGTGCATCAGGCCCAGGTTCCCCTCCTGGATCAGGTCCAACAGCGGCAGGCCCGAAGCTTGATACTTCTTGGCGATCGACACCACGAGCCGCAGGTTCGACTGCACGAACGTCTGCTGGGCCTGTTCGCCCTCCATGATGGAGCGGCGCAACTCGCGCTTCTTGGCCGTCGTGATGGTCTTGGGCGCCTTGGCCGCCTCGGTCTCCGCCGCCCGCCCGGCCTCGATGGCCTGGGCCAGACGCACCTCGTCGTCCTTCGTCAGCAGCGGGTACTGACCGATATCTGTCAGGTAGAGCCGTACGAGGTCTTCGTCGTCGCGCTCGATGCGTTCCTTCGCCAAGGCCGAACCTTCCGTCCCGTAGTCGCCGCGGCGAGGGCCAGGGGGCCCCGCCGAGCGTTCGCGTTCACCAAACGCAGCTGTCGCCGGTTCCTGGCGTACCTGGGCTGCGGAGACAGTGTAATGGGGTTGTCAAGAAGGCCGTACAGCAGGGAAAACGCCGAAGCCGTCAAACGCCCGTTCGACCATTTCTGAAAATTCCGCCCCTCCCGGCCACCCCGGTTGTCCATTTGCTCGAGCCCCTCCCGGCAAACTCCCCAAGAGAGCGACGCCGCCGCTGATCTCCCCCAGGGCAGCGCGGCGGGCTTCCACCAATCCCTCCATCACCGGGGCCTCGCTGACGGGGGAGGCCGCTTCGAGATGCAGCCCGTATGTCGCGGCGAGGCCTGGGAGCACCCCCTCGACGAGGCCGGCCAGCCCGCGCGCGGGCTCGGCCGCCGCCGCCGTCGCCAGATCGTCCAGCAACCCCGGCAGCGGACGGGGCGGCGCCAACACCAGCGCGTCGCGGTCGACGCCGGCCCGCACCGGCATGCGCTCGGTCCAACCCGCCGCCAACGCCCCGTGTCGGCGGGAGGCGGCCGCGAACCAGACCCGGCACTCTGCTTCGCCCGGGTCGCCGGCCACCACGGCCGGTGCGCTGGCGGCCGCACCGGTCAGCACGAAGAGCCGGTGCTCCAACCAGCAGTAGCGGCCGACGAGCTCGGCCAGCTGGTCTATGTCGCGGTGCCGCGACCCATCGGCGTCACCCACCCGACTCCTCCACGGCCGAGGAGCGGTAACGGTTCGTGATCGGCATGCGGCGGTCCTTGCCGAAGGCCTTGGTCGTGATGCGCACGCCGGGCGGCGACTGGCGCCTCTTGTACTCGGCGTTGTCGACGAGACGCACCACCCGGTCGACCACGACCGGGTCGAAGCCCTCGGCCACCAGGTCGGCCGCGGTCAGGTCGCGCTCCACGTAACCCTGCAGCACCGGGTCGAGTTCCTCGTAGGGCGGCAACGACTGGTCGTCGCGCTGGTCGGGCCGCAGCTCGGCCGACGGCGGCTTGTCCAGGACGCTGTCGGGGACCGGCCCGGGCAGCCCCTCCAAGACGGCCTGGGTGTTGCGATAGCGGCAGAGGTCGTAGACGAGCGTCTTGGGCACGTCCTTTACGACGGCGAAGCCCCCCGCCGAGTCGCCGTACAGCGTCGAGTAGCCGGTGGCCATCTCGCTCTTGTTGCCGGTCGTGAGCACAATCCAGCCTTTGGCGTTAGACACGGCCATGAGCAGCACGCCGCGGAGGCGCGACTGGAGGTTCTCGTCGGTGAGGCCGAACGGCTCCCGCCCGAGCACGCGCGGAGCATGGACGCGAAGGCGACGTGGGCCTCCTCGATCGGCACGACCTTCAGGTCGATGCCGAGGCGCTCGGCCAGCGCTTCGGCATCCTTGACGGATCCTTCGCTCGAATAGCGCGACGGCATGGCGATGCCGTGCACCCGCGCCGGGCCCGAGCGCGTCCACCGCGATGGTGGCCACGAGCGAGGAGTCGATGCCGCCGGAGAGCCCGATGACCGCCTCGTTGAAGCCGTTCTTGGCCAGGTAGTCACGCGTCCCGAGCACGAGCGCGCCGTAGACCTCGGCGTGGTCGCTCAGTGGCGGGCGCGGCGGCGGCGCCTCCAGCGCCGGCCGGGTGCCGCCGCGGGGCGTGGTCACCTCCATCCGCGGCAGCAGCTCGGTCACCCCGTGCGGCCGGTGCGGGCCGACGGGCAGGTCGACGACGACGAGGTCGGTCTCGAACTGCTTCCCCGACGCCACCAGCGTCCCGTCCGACGCCACAATGAGCGAGTCGCCGTCGAAGACCAGCTCGTCCTGGCCGCCGACCTGGTTGACGTAGGCGACGGCGCACCCGGACTCGGCGACGCGGCCCCGCAGCATGGCGAGGCGCTCGGTGCGGCGCCCGCGGTTGTAGGGCGAGGCGTTGATGTTCACGACGACGTCCGCGCCGGCGCGGCCCTGGTGAGCCACAGGCCCGTCGTCGAACCAGACGTCCTCGCATACCGACACACCGACCCAGGCGCCGGCGATGCCGAAGAGCATTGGCTGCTCGCGGCCGGGCACGAACCAGCGCTGTTCGTCGAACACGCCGTAGTTGGGGAGCAAGTGCTTGCGGTACACGCCGGCCACCCTTCCCCCGGCGCAGACGGCGGCGGCGTTGGCCAGACCGGTACCGCCTTCGGCCGCGGCGACGAAACCGACCACGACGGCACATTGGCCGGTCGCGGCGGCCACCTTCTCCAATGCGGCCACGTTGTCGGCCACGAATCCGGGCTTGAGCAGCAGGTCCTCAGGCGGGTAGCCGGTGACGGCGAGCTCGGGCACGACGCAGAGGTCGGCCCCCGCTGCCTCCGCAGCCGCCAGCGCCCCCAGGATCCGTTCGACGTTGCCCGAGAGGTCGCCGACGACGGTGTTGAGCTGCGCTGCAGCCAGGCGCAGGTGCGGCATGAGCTCAGATTACCGGGCGGTTTCGCCAGCCTCGTGTGGTGCTCGCTGTGTCGGCACTCCTCCCCGGCATGCGAAGCTTGTGCGGTGCAGAGCCAGCGCGACTACGTGCTCCGGACCGTCGAAGAACGCGGCATCCGCTTCGTCCAGCTGTGGTTCACCGATGTGCTCGGGACGCCCAAGGGCTTCAACATCACCTCCGCCGAGCTGGAGAACGCCCTCGACGAGGGGATGACGTTCGACGGCTCGGCCATCGACGGGTTCAGCCGGGTCCAGGAGGCCGACGTACTGGCTCGACCGGACCCCACGACCTTCCAGTTGCTGCCCTGGCACCACGACGACGCGCAGGTCGCCCGCGTCTTCTGCGACATCGCCAACCTCGACGGCACGCCCTTTGAGGGCGACCCGCGCCACGCACTCCGCCGCACGCTGGAAAGGGCGCACGCCGCCGGCTACACGTTTTTCGCCTCGCCCGAGGTCGAGTACTTCTACTTCGCCGACGCCGACCCGCTGCGGGGCCCGGTGCTGCTCGATTCGGGCTCGTACTTCGACCTCAGCGTGGCCGACCTCACGAGCGACCTGCGCCGACGTTCCGTGCTCATGCTCGAGGAGATGGGCATTCCCGTCGAGCACACCCAGCACGAGGACGCCCGAAGTCAGCATGAGATCGACCTGCGCTACACCGACGCACTCACCATGGCCGACACCGTGATGACGACGCGCATGGTGATAAAGGAGATGGCCCGCCGTGAGGGCGTGTTCGCCAGCTTCATGCCCAAGCCCCTCGGCGGTGTCCAAGGGTCGGGCATGCACACGCACGTGTCGCTGTGGGAGGGCGAACGCAATGCTTTCGCCGACGAGACGGACCGCTACGGCCTCTCCGAAGTGGCCCGTCGCTTCATCGCCGGCCTCCTCTTTCACGCCCGCGAGATCACTGCGATCACCAACCAGTGGGTGAACTCCTACAAGCGCCTCATCAGCGGTTACGAGGCGCCGGTCCACGTGAGCTGGGCCCGCAACAACCGCTCGGCCCTGGTCCGGGTGCCCGTGGTGAAGATGGGCAAGACCGAGTCGACGCGCCTCGAGTACCGGGCGCCCGACAGCGCCTGCAACCCGTACCTGGCCTTCGCCGTCGTCCTGGCCGCCGGGCTGCGCGGCATCGCCGAGGACTACCCGCTGCCGCCCGAGGCCGACGACAACCTCTTCACCCTGACGCCCAAGGAGCTGGCCAAGAAGGGGATAGAGCCGTTGCCCTCGAGCCTGCACGACGCCGTGAACGAAATGGAGGGTTCAGAGCTGCTGGCCGTCACGCTGGGGGACCACGTGTTCGAGTGGTTCCTTCGCAACAAGCGAGCCGAGTGGGACGCCTACCAGGCCGAGGTCACCCAGTTCGAGCTGGAGCGCTACCTCCCGCTGCTCTGAGCCACCGCCGATGGACCCGCTGCTTTGCTTCCCCGCCGATCTGCCCGCCCAGGTGACCCTCGCGCTGCAGAAGCGCGGGGTTGGGCCATCAGGCCGTCCCGGACGCGGACGCAGTGCGGTCGCCCGGTCCCGACGGCCGCATTGAGGGCTACTCGGGCGCGTTGGTGGTCTGCGGCCACGACATGACGGCGGCGGTCGCCTTCTCCCGGCACCTGCGCCTGCGCGAGGTCCCGCTCAGCCCGCTGCTGCTCGCGATCTCCTCCGACCAGGTTGTTGAGCTCCTGCTGCGCGACGATCTCTACGACGACTTCTGCGTGCTTCCGGCGCGTCCCGAGGAGCTCGTCACGCGCCTGCAGCACCTGTTCTGGCGGGCGGGGCAGAGCATGCGGCCCGACATCATCGAGTACGGCCCGCTGATGCTGAACCTCGAGACCTACCAGGCCGCGGTGGCCGGGCGCGTCCTCGACCTCACCTACATGGAGTACGAGCTGCTGCGATTCCTCGCCGGCCACCCGGCCAAGGTGTTCACGCGCGAGACGCTGCTCAGCCGGGTCTGGGGCTACGAGTACTACGGCGGGGCCCGCACCGTCGACGTCCACATCCGCCGCCTCCGGGCCAAGCTCGGCGAGGAGCACGCGCACCTCATCCAGACGGTGCGCTCGGTCGGCTACCGCTTCGGCCAGGTGGCCTGGCACCCGGGGATGAGCCCCCGCCACGGCGCCGGACAGGTGGCGGGCGCCGCCGCCGGATTGCCGGCAACCGCGTCCGCGCCTCAGACGACCGGCGCGTAGGCCCAGGCTTCGACCTCGACCCGGGCGCCGATGGGCAGCGCGGCCACCGCGACGGCCGAGCGTGTGGGGCGGTTCTCGGTGAAGCACTCGACCCAGACCTCGTTCACCGCAGCGAAGTCGCCGATGTCGACCAGGTAGAGCGTGGTCTTCACGACGTCGGGGAGCGCGGCGCCCTCTAGGGCCAGCACCTCGGCGACGTTCTGCAGGGCCTGGCGCAACTCGGCGACGGTGCCGCCGGGAACGAGCGCGTCCCGCCCTTCCCGTCCTCTGCGATCCCGACCTGTCCCGAGGTGATGACCCAGTCGCCGACGCGGCGGACCGGCGAATACGGACCCACAACAGGGCTCACAGTGTCTCCTCTCGACGGCCCGATGGTGCCACCTCTCGCCGGGGCGAACGCACGACGGCGCGGCGCGTCGGCCAGGTGCCGGGCAGCCCTTCGGCCAGCCACGCCGCACCGAGCGTCGCCGCGAAGACCGCGTCCGACCCGTTGACCGGCCATCCCTCCTCGTCGTCCTCGTGCAGGTCCACGGTGACGTCGGGCATGTCACGCGCCGCGAGAATTCCGAAGGAGCGGATGGTCAAGTCCAGCGGCTCGCCGTCCTCGTCCACGGCAATGCCCTCGCTCCAGACTTGGCCGAGCGCCGCGTGCACCGCGCCGAGCGTGTAGGAGCGCAGCGTGACCCGGTCGAGCACCGTCCCCGCCCACACATCGGCGTGCAACCGGCCGCGGGGGCCCTCGTCCAAGCGCAACTCCACCTCGGCCCGGGCCGCCCCGGGGACGGAGACGTACGCCCGGCCCATCCCTTGCGCCGGCGACTCCGCGTTCCCGTGCGACGAAACCGAGGCAACCACCGCACGGGCAGCCAGGAGCTCGGCCCACACGGCGCCGCGCAACGCAGCCGACACGGCAGGTCCGGCCACCTCGACCACCTCGACGGACACGCCGGACGCCCACTCGGACAACCTGGCAACGAGCGGCGCGAGGTCCTCCGACCCGGCAGGACGGCCGACGCGCAACACCCCGGAACCGTCGCCGCGCAGCCCGAGCGCGAGCGGCGGTCGCTTCGGGCCGCGGCGGACCACGTCCTCCCGGCGCCAAAGCACCCGCGCCGCCCGCCCGGCATCGTCGGACAGCGCCTGCGCCTGACCGGGAACCTGGCTCTGCCGCTTGCCTCCGAACGCGCCGCCGTTGGCCAGCGGTGTCGCGGGCACGGACCCGGGCCTGCTCCAGCTGGCGTCGGGCTCCACGTACGCCGGCTCGACCCAGGTCGTCCGCAGCGTGACGGCCCAGTCCCCAGCTGGTACTTCGACGGGGTGGGTCAACGGGACCGTGCTGTTGCGACCCTGAACCCGCCTCGCCCCGGCGCGGGCAGCCCGGAACCCCTCTGCCGGCGGTACGCCGGCACCGAGCTGCAACAGGGCGTCTGTGGGCGACCGGTCGTCGGCGAAGCCGCCGCCGCCCAGGACGACATCGCGGCCGGACGTCTGCAGCGTGCCGCCTTCCACCTCGGCGCGCCAGGCCGCCAGGACAGAGTCCCGCACGGCGGATCCGTCCGGGCCGTCATTTCGGTCAGGGACACCGATTCCGAGTGCGACGCACGCCGCCTCCACAATGGTCTGCCAGCCGGTGCACCGGCACAGGTGGGCCCGCAGCGCGGCCTCGACATCACCGCGCGTCGGCCGCCGGCCCGCCTCGGCGGGCTCCAGCGCGGCGAGGCGCATGAGGATGCCGGGCGTGCAGAAGCCGCACTGGCTGGCGCCGGCGCCGACGAACGCGTCCACCCAACGGTCGCGCAACGCCGTCGGGACACCTTCGAGGGTGGTGACCGTGCGCCCGTCGATGCGACGGACAGGTGTGACGCATGCCACTCGTGGCAGCCCGTCGACCCAGACCGTGCAGCACCCGCACTGACCCTGGGGGCTGCAGCCGTCTTTGACGGAACGGCAGCCGAGCTCCTCCCGGAGTGCGTCGAGCAGGGAGATTCCGTCGTCGACGCGCGCCGACGCGCCGTTCAAGGTGAAGGTGACCGAAGAGGGTGTCGCGGCGGAGACGCTCACGGGGCCGCCGGGCCCAGTGAACGGAGGATCAGCTGAACGAGGAGCCGCAGCCGCAGGTACGGGTCGCGTTCGGGTTGGTGATGTGGAACCCGGCGCCCTGGAGCCCGTCGCTGTAGTCGAGGGTCGAACCGGTCAGCAGTTCCGCACTGGCCGAGTCGACGACAACCTTGACCGTGCCGAACTCGCGCACGACGTCATCCGCCATCAACTCGGAGTCGAAGAACATCTCGTAGCTGTAGCCCGAGCAGCCGCCCGGCTTGACGGCGACGCGCAGGGCTAGCGTCTCGCTCCCCTCCTCCTGGGCCAGCAGGTCCGCCACCTTGGTGGCGGCGTCGTCGCTCAATGTGACCGGTGCCGGCTTCTTCCCGATGTTGACGGACGTGGAGATCGTCGTCACTGCTTCCTCCTCTTTGCGCCTCGGGCCCCGGACGGCCGGCCGCACACGGAGCACCATGCCCCGGACGAGCACCATGCTACCGGCCACCGGCGGCGGCGTAACCAACCGGACCAGGGGGGGTCGCAAAGCCACACGGGTAGAATTGGGCGATGACCTCCGGGTCCGCACCCACGAACCAGGCAACGGACGGATCGGCGCGCCCGAGCCCGGTGGGGGGCGCCGGCCGGGAAGACGAGGTCCGCGAGCGGCTGCGCTCCGTGATCGACCCCGAGCTGGGCGACACGATCGTGGACCTCGGCATGGTGCGGGGCGTCACCGTGGACAACGGGGACGTCGAGGTGGAGGTCGCCCTCACCATCGCGGCCTGCCCCCTGCGGACACAGATCGAGCACGACGTGACCAGTCATGTCCGATCGCTGGATTGGGTGCAATCGGTCGAGGTGAAGGTGGCGGCCATGGATGCGGAGGAGCGGTCGGCCGTGATGGCCCGGGCCCGCTGGAAGGCCCGGGAGGACTCGCCCGAGACGGCGGTGTCCCCGACCACGCGGGTGCTGGCCATCGCGTCAGGCAAGGGCGGCGTGGGCAAGTCATCGGTGACGGTCAACCTCGCGGTGGCCCTGGCCGCCCGGGGCCTTGTGGTGGGCATCCTCGACGCCGACATCTGGGGCTTCTCGGTGCCCCGGCTGCTCGGCATGGAGGGCGACGTCGAGGCGCGCCAGGGCAAGATGGTCCCGCTGGAACGGTCCGTTGGCCCGGGCACGCTGCGCGTCCTCTCCATGGGGTTCCTGGCCGACGAGGAGCAAGCGATCATGTGGCGGGGCCTGGTGCTCAACCGAGCGGTCCAACAGTTCCTACAGGACGCGCACTGGGGTGACCTCGACTACCTCCTGGTCGACCTGCCGCCGGGCACGGGGGACATCCAGATGGGGTTGGCCCGGCTCCTGCCCCGCACCGAGCTGCTGGTGGTGACCACGCCGCCGCTGGCCGCACAGAAGGTCGCGGCGCGCGCCGCCGACATGGCGCGCAAGGGCTATCTGCGGGTGGCCGGCGTCATTGAGAACATGAGCGACTTCACCTGCGAGCACGGAACGACATACGCGCTCTTCGGCTCGGGCGGCGGCGAGCGGCTGGCCCGTTCGCTCGGTGTCCCGCTGGTGGGGTCCATCCCCTTGCACCCCGAGGTGGCCGCGGCGGGCGACGCGGGCGTACCGGTCCTGCTGTCCGGAGATGAGAGCGAGACGGCCCCGGTCTTCGAGGAGATGGCCCGCCTCGTCGCCGAGGAGGTGGCACCGCGCCTCGAGACCGAGTCCTGCACGGCGCGGCTGCTCCAGCGAGTGGAAGACGCTGTCGAGCGCGGTGAGGCGCAGGCGGGCTGAGCGGGCGTTCAGGCCGCCCAGCGGCTCTCGAGCGTGTCGTCCCCGGGCACGGCGTCCAGCAAGGTCGCCCGCCCCTCCTGGACGAGGGCGCGCAGGTGAGCCCACAGCGAGAACCGCGCCACCGGGAGTTGCTGTTCACTGACGTCCGCGTAGACGTCGGGCAGCAGCGCGTCCACCGTGGCTTCGCCCCGGCGGTCCAGCGCCGATGCGACGACCTCGTGGCGGGCCAGACGGTGGGCGACCAGCGCGTCGACGACGTCGGTGACGTGGTCCATGACGCGCCCGTGCCCCGGGGCCAGCGTGCGCACGGGCGGCCGCGCGTCGCGCAGGCGGGCCAGGCTGGCGAGGTACTGGTGCAGGTCACCGTCGGGCGGTCGGATCACGACCGTCGAGCCGTGCATGACGTGGTCGCCTGTCAGCACCATGGCGCGCTCCTCGATCAGCCAGCACAGGTGGTCCGAGGCGTGGCCGGGCGTGTGCAACGCACGCAGCGTGAGTGCGCCGTCTTCGCCGCGGAGCGTCCAGCCTTCGCCCGCCCGCTCGTCGGGGTAGAACCCTTGCGCCGGCGCGAACCCAACCACGGGCGCGCCGGTCGCGGCGGCCAGGGCCTTGGCCCCCGGCGCATGGTCGACATGGGTGTGGGTCACCAGGATGGCCCGGACGGGGCCCAACGGGGCGGCGGCCGCCAGGATCGAATCGGTGTGCCCAGCATCGTCGGGTCCGGGGTCGATCACCACCGGATCGCTGTCGCCGACCAGGTAGGTGTTGGTGCCCGGCCCGGTCATGAGCCCCGGATTGGGCGCCGTGAGGCGGCGGACGCCCGGCGCCAGCTCATCCACCCGCCCCGGCTCGGGGGCAGGCCCGAGGCCGGTGTCGGGCACCGCAGGGACGCGGGGCGGCACGGGGAAGGGTGGCCGAGCGAGGGCGGGGCTCACGACTCGGGGCGCGGGCCAGGCGCTCCTTCGGGTCCCTCCAGGTTCGCCTTCATTGAGACCGCACGGACCGCCTCGTTGAACCCGCCCAAGGCGTCGGTGTCGTCCGGGTCGGGCACCGGCGCCTCCTCGTAACCCGGGTCGCCCGGGAGCACGATGCGCATGCCGTTGCCGTCGGCCACGACCCGCGGCTCTATGGCGGGCACCGCGCTGGAGGCGCGGGCCGCGGCGGCGAGCAGCGCGCCGCTGGTCGAGAACCGGCTGATGGCCTGGAGGTTGCGGATGGTCGGGAAGATGATCTCGATCTCGCCGGCGCGGTGCCGCGCGAGCGCCTCGTCGGGCGCGATCCAGACGTCCGCGATCGTCTCGCCGGCATCGTGGGCAGCGATCTGCCCGTCCGGCGCGGCCGCCGCGAAGAACCGGGTGTCGTAACGGCGGGGGGCGCCCCGGGGCGTGACCCAGTGGGCGAAGTAGTGGATGTCGCCCACGGCCAGCCGCAGCCCCTCGTCCCGGCACAGGTCCAAGAAGCGCCGGGAGCCGTCGTTCACGGCCACCCGGGCTCTGGCGAGCCGCGCCTCCTCGCCCGAGTCGCCCGCCAGGAGGGCGGGGCCGTCGGGACGCTCGGCCAGCAGCAGGCCGGCCTCCTCAAAGGTCTCGCGCACGACGGCGACCCAGTAGGCCAGGCCCCCGGCCGGCTGGCCCAACAGGGCGCTGGCCTCGGCATCGGAGCGGCCGGCGCAGAGGGCCTCCGCCTCGGCGCCCCCGTCGAGCGGGTCCACTGCACCGCCGGGGAAGACGTAGGCCCCGCCGACGAAGTCCGAACGCAGGTTGCGGCGCACCATGAGCACCTCCAGTGCGCTGTCGCCGCCGGGGCGGGGCGCGTCGCGTACGAGCATCACCGTGGCGGCGGGACGGACGGCGACGGGAGCCGATGGAGTCACGCCGGCGAGGCTAGCGAGATCGGCGGGCGGCGCATCCTGAGCATCGACACCCCTTGAGTAACCTGACCCAACCGATGAGCCAGGCACCGAACGCGCCCGCGCCGGCGCCCGCGCCGACGACCGTTTTGCGTCAGATCCCGCGGCGCTACGTGGCACTGGGGCTGATCATCCTGGCGATTGCCCTGCTCGGCACGCTCGTGCTCGTGCGCGACAACGCGGTACCAGGCAGCTCGTCGACGGTGGAGACCTTCAACGCGGCGTCGTCGTCGCTCGTCTCCATGCTGGACCTGCGGGCCTCGGTCTACGACACCATCGGCGTCTCGTCACCCACCAACCCGGTGACGCCGCCGCACCCGACGGGGAGCGCGACCCTATGGCAGGCCACCAGCCGCGGTGGGGCGACGCTGCCGGTCGTCTACTTCTACGGCGCCGAATTCGCGCCGTACGCAGCGGCACAGCGCTGGCCGGTCATCCTGGCGCTCTCGCGCTTCGGGACCTTCACCCAGCTGGGGCTCATGCAATCGAGCGAGACGACCGCCTTCCCGAACCTCTCGACCTTCACGTTCTGGAACGTGGGCTATCAGAGCAAGTACGTGATCCTGCAGCCGGTGGAGCGCTATAGCTCGCTCAATCCGACCGGCGCGGGCTACCTCAGCTTGCAGGTGCCCAGTGCGCGGCAGGCCGCGGCCGTGTCTCAATACGGGACGGGATCCGACTCGTTCGCCCTGACCGACGTGGCCAACCGGTACGTGCTGAGCGGCAGCAGCTACTCGCCGGCGGTACTGGACGGGCTGTCACAGGACCAGATCGCGGGGTATCTCGGCACACCGGCCGCACCGCTGACCCAAGCGGTCGTGACCGCGGCCAACGAGATCTCGGCCACCGTCTGCCGCGGTTGACCGTGGGCGGCCCGGTTCGGTGTGCCAGAGCCGGGGCGTGCAAGAAGCCGCGGCACTGCTGAAACTCGGGCCCAGCGGGCCGGCTGGAGCCAGCTGAATGAGCTGCGCTAGCTGGCCCGGCGGTCGAGCATGAGCTTGCGCTCGACCTCGTTCATGCCGCCCCAGATCCCGTGGGGCTCGCGGATGCGGATGGCGTAGTCGAGGCATTCGACCTTGACGTGACACTGGTCGCAGATGGCCTTGGCCCTTATCTCACGAGAGGCCTTTTCCTCCTTCCGCTCGGCGTGTGACGGAGGAAAGAACACCGCGGATTGCGGTCCCCGACACGCCGCCTTCAACTGCCACATCTCTGTCCCCTGGCGCATGAAACCCCCCGATAGGGCGTCTTCCCAAACCCCTCCAGAGCCAAGCTAGCCAAGGGGATAGCCGTATTCAAGGGTCCTGAGCAGCAATTTTGTGCTGCGATCGGCTTCATCCACCAGGCCGCCCACTACGCTCGGCCCCGCATGGACGTCCGGTCATTCACCGCGCAGAGCCATGTCGTCGTCGTCGCCGGGAAGGGTGGCGTGGGCAAGACCACCATGACCGCGGCCCTGGCGCGCATGGCAGCCGACTCCGGCCTTTCAGTGCTGATCGTGGAGCTGGAGGGCAAGTCCGGCATCACCGGAGCCTTCGGCGTCGGTGGCGACCTGGGCTATGAGGAGGTGGAGCTGTCGGGCCCGGCGGCAAGCTCGAACTCGGTGCGGGCGCGGCGCATCACGCCCGACGATGCGCTCGTGGAGTATCTCGAGGACCACGGCCTGCGGCGGGTCTCGAAGCGGCTCGCCCACTCGGGACTCATCGACGTGGTGGCGACGGCCATCCCGGGCATCCGGGACGTGCTGGTGCTGGGCAAGGTCAAGCAGCTGGAGCGGGACGGAGTGGCGGACCTGATCGTCGTCGACGCCCCGGCCACCGGGCACGCGATCACCTTCCTCACCTCGGCCAGCGGTCTGGTGGGTGCCGCCCGGGGCGGTCCGTTGCGGACCCAGGCCCAGGACGTAGTGGACCTGCTGTCGGATCCGTCCCGTTGCCGGGTAATCCTGGTCACCCTGCCGGAGGAGCTGCCGGTCTCCGAGACGATCGAATCGGCCTACACGCTGGAGGACCGGGCGGGGGTGCAGCTCGGGCCGGTCATCGTGAACGCGTGCGACCCCGAGCCGGTCGGACTGGAGCGACCGGCGGCGTCAACCGCGGCGGGAGGCGTGGCGGCGGGGCACATGGCCGCGCTGGAGGCGGCGCGTGAGTTCCGCCTGGCCCGGCACGCCGTCTCGGCGGAGCAGGTGGAGCGCCTCGGGCGCGAGCTGCCGCTCCCCCATCTGCTCGTGCCGGCGGTCGACGCCGACGCGATCGGGTCGGCGGAGACGGCGGTCTTGGCCGGGGCGTTGGCGAAGGCGGTGGAGGGACTGGTGACGGTGCCGGAGGGGGCGGAGTGACCGAGGCGGCGGGAAGAGCCGGGCCCGAGGCGGACGCGCAGGGGACGACCGGTCGCGCCGTCTCGCTGGACGCACTGGTGGCGGAACGACCGGTCGTCGTGTGCTGCGGCTCGGGCGGCGTCGGCAAGACGACCGTGTCGGCGACGTTCGCGCTGGCGGCGGCGCGGGCGGGCCGGCGCTCCTGCGTGGTGACGGTCGACCCGGCTCGGCGGCTGGCTGACGCGCTGGGAGTGCAGTCGCTGCCGAACACGCCGACGGAGGTCACGGGCGACTGGCCCGGGCGGCTGCACGCCCTGATGCTCGACTCGAAGGGCACGTTCGACGACCTGGTGCACCGCTACTCCCGCACACCCGAACAGGCCGAGTCCATCCTGTCGAACCGCCTGTACCAGAACCTGGCGGGCGCGCTCAGCGGCACCCAGGAGTACATGGCGATGGAGAAGCTCTACGAGCTCGTCCAGTCCGCCGAGTTCGACGTGGTCGTGGTGGACACGCCGCCCACCCGCAACGCGTTGGACCTGCTGGACGCACCGCGCCGGCTGACCCGGTTCCTGGAGAACCGCCTGTTCCGGGCGTTGCTGGTGCCGACGCGCCTGTCGCTGCGGGCGGTGGGGATGGCCACCCAGGCGCTGCTGCGCACGATCTCAAAGGTGGCGGGCGCGGAGATCGTGCAGGACGCGGTCGCCTTCTTCCAGGCCTTCGAGGGGATGGAGGACGGGTTCCGCAGCCGGGCCAGCGCCGTCCACGAGCTGCTGAACGACCCGGGCACGGCCTACGTCCTCGTCACCACGGCCCGACCCGACGCCGTGTCGGAGGCGTCCTTCTTCGCCGAGAAGCTGCGCGAGCGCGCGGTGACGGTCTCGGCGCTGGTCGTCAACCGGATCGCGCCGTCGTTCGGGGACGACGAGGGAGGACTGCGGGAGGTGCCGGCAGATCCTACGCTGGCGGCGCTCGAGGCGAACCTGGCGGCGCTGAACGCGCGGGCAGCCCGAGAGGAGGCGTCCTTCGCCGGGTTGGCGGCACAGGTCGCCCCCGCGCCGGTCGGGAGGATCCCCTTGTTCGGCGAGGACGTGCACGAACTCGAAGGGCTGCGCCGTGCCGCCGACTGTCTCTTCGGCTAACCGGCGGGTTGCCGAGCGCCCATACCGGTCCGGTAGTGTCCGGCTCGTGCAGACCATCCTGGTCGCGAGCGACGCGCCCACGCTCCGCCGGGAGGTGGAGGCCGTCATCAGCGGTCCCGATGTCGAGGTCCGCGCCGTGAGGTCGGGGCCCGAGGTCGTCGCCTTCGTCGCGGAGGAGTCGCCCGACCTCGTCATCGTCGACATGCAGATGGGCAACATGGGCGGGATGGCGGTGTGCCTGGAGCTTCGGCTGCAGGAGTCCTACGACGCCATCGACCACATCCCGGTGCTGATGCTCCTCGACCGTCGGCCCGACGTCTTCCTGGCCCGGCGCTCGGGCGCGGAGGGATGGCTGGTCAAGCCCATCGACCCGCTGCGGCTGCGGCGGGCGGTGCAGGCACTGCGGGAGGACGGGACGTTCCACGACGACTCCTTCACGCCCGTGCCCGTCCTCGCCGGGGCCGAACGACAGCTCGCCTCCGGGCCCGAGCCCAGTACCTGACGCGGGCCGTGTCCACACGCCGAGAGAGCACCGAGCCCCCTCCGGCCAAACGACCACGTCGGCGCTGGTGGCACGCCCCGGACACACCGGACGGCCATACCGTCCGAGGGGGCAGGGGCGGCTCGCCCGGAGCCGAGGCATCGGAACAGGAGCGGATCATCATCGAGGCGCTAGCGGACTTGCGCGACATGGACGTGCGCGAGGTGATGACCCCCCGCGTCGACGTCACCTACCTCACCATCCCGGTCCACGCAGACGACATCGCCCAGGCCGTCCGGACCTCTGGGCACAGCTGCTTCCCCGTCGTCCACGACGACCTCGACGACCTCATCGGCATTCTCTTCGTCAACGACATCTTCCGCACCGGCGGGAGCGACCGGCGCAACGGCGACCTCACGCGCGACCGCGACGCCACCGACCCCAGCCCGTTGGAGATCTCCCGCAAGGTGCGGCCGCCGCATCTCGTCCCCGAGTCGCTCGGTGTGCTGGAGGCACTGGCCGACCTGCGCAAGTACCGGCGCGCGGTCGCAGTCGTGGTCGACGAGTACGGCGGCGTCGCGGGCCTGCTCACCGTGAAGGACCTGCTGGAACCGCTGGTGGGCGACCTGCACGACGAGTTCGACGAAGAGGAAGAGGCAGTGATCGTGCGCGTGGACAACACGCGCTGGCTCATAGACGGGCAGACGAACGTCGACGAGATCGGGGAGCGGCTCGGCGTGGAGATCCCCGAGGGCGAATACGTCACCCTTGGCGGTCTGCTCTTCGAACGCTTCGGGCACATTCCCGCCGAAGGAGAAGACGTGCGCGTCGGCGACTGGTCCTTCCGGGTGGTCGAGATGGACAAACGGCGGGTGTCACAGGTCGTCGCGACCTTCGTGGGGGAGGGTGTCGGCGCGGGCTCGATGCCGGGAGCGAGTGCCGGCGCACGGGAAGATCAAAGGGGACGTCCCGGGCGGGCGGAGCGGTCCGATGACCGGCCGTCGGGCAACGGTTCGGAGGAAGCCGCTAGCTGAGGCCGCGGTAGTGTGGCTGGCCTGCTCCCACGGGGGCGGACGGGCTGTGGCGCAGCTTGGTTAGCGCGCTGCGTTCGGGACGCAGAGGTCCCCGGTTCAAATCCGGGCAGCCCGACTCGAAAAGTCCTGGTCAGGGCGCTGAGGGACGAACTGCGATTCAGTGACTCGAACGAAAGGCGCGCAAATGGCGCGGAACATTTCGAGTGCCCTCTTCTACGAGAATTCGAGTGCCTTCGACTTCCGTCACGAAGGCCGGCGGCGTCGAGTGCTTCTGGACCCGGGCGACGAGCCGTTGCCGTCGGTAGAAAAGAAGCGCTCGCCAATGCGATCGGCAGCCTCACGGTCGACCGTTTGCGGCGTCGAGGCGTAGATGGCGAGGGTGACTCTCGGGTCGGCATGGCCGAGGCGGGTTTGCGCTGTCTTCACGTCGACGCCCTCGACGACGAGCGTCGTGGCGTTCAGCCGGCGGAGGTCGTGGAAGCCCGCACCGGCACAGCAGGCGGCTGCCGTGGCCGGTTCCCAAACCCGGCGACGCCAGTTGGAATAGCGGAGGGCTCCGCCCTCGTCGTCAGTGAAGACGAGCGCGTCCGGATCGTCTTTGCCCTCCCGCTCGAGATGCGCTGCAACCATGGCGCCGACGACATCGGGCATGAACATGGTGCGCCCACTGGCCTTGGACTTGGGCGGGGCGAAGACGTTGCGACCGCCGATGCCCCGGGTCAGCCCTTCTGCGACCGAGAGGCGCCCCCCGTCCAGTTCGATCCGACCGACCCGCAGCGCCGCCACTTCGGACCAGCGCAGCCCGAGGGTCGCGCCGATCCAGACCATGGCCCGGTATCGCTCCGGCAGTCTGGTGGAGATCCGCCCGACGTCTTCGGGAGTCAGGTCGTGGCGCCGGGTGCCGTCGATCGAGGGCAGCACGATATTGCGGCACGGGGTCCGGGCCAGCCAGTCGTTGCGCACGGCGTAGCCGAACATTGCCCGCAGGACCTCGTAGTTGCGCTTCACCGTGCGCGGAGCCTGGACGGTCCGCCAGCCATTCACCAGGCGTTGGACGTCTGCGGGAACCACCCGCTCGATCCGCTGTTCACCGATGCCCGGAAGCACGTGCAGGCGCAGTGTCGACTCCTCCCGGGAGCTCGTGGACTCGCGTTTGCCGGGGTTCGAGGCGACCCATTCTTCGGCGAGCTCGCGCACCCGGAGACGACCGGCGAACGGGTCGATCCACACGCCCGGGCGGATGTCGGACTCGACGGAGGAGAGAAACGCCCCGGCGTCGCTCTTGGTCCGAAACGTGGTGGGTGCGACGTGACGACGGCCGTTGTGCCAGTAGCTGGCCTCGTAGAGACGACCGCGTTTCCGGACGCTGCCGAATCGACGAGCCGGAGACATGGCCTATGCCGTTCTCTGCCGTGGCCGGTGGCGATCGTCCGCAGCCGCCGATCGACGGGGCGTCGTCCTTTGGCGACGAGCGGCTCTCGCCAGGGCAGCCGGGTCCACCACACCGATGCCGTGGTCGTCGATCCAGTGTTCGACCTCGTGGCTGTCGAAGCGGACGTAGCGGCCGACCTTGACGATAGGGATGCGCCGCTCATCGGCCAGCCGGCGCACGTGGCGCTGGCTCGTGCCCAACCGGACTGCAACCTCCTCGAGGGTGAGGAGCGCAGCCGACGGGCGATACTCCCCGCAGACGGGATACCGCAATGTGCTGGGAGTGACCGAACGCACACTGCCAGCGTCGGCCCGGGTTTCGTGCTTCACCGGTAGCCCCTTTCCGCTCGGCGGCGCTGGACCCGTTCGGCGAAGGTCATCCGGCGGACGATCTCGTCGTTCTCCACGCTGGCCGAGAGTGCCTCGAGGGTGTTCTTAAGGTCCGTCGTGCCGGCCCAGATGGCAAAGGCCACGAGATAGCCGACGAGGGCCGGCATGAGCCGGTGGATGGACGACGCCCGCTTGTGCTGGCGGATGAAGTGCAGCTCGGTGCCGCCGTGGGCGAGGGTCGCCGACTGGACGACGTCCCAGCGGGCGTCGAGCGGCCAGCGGGAGCGGTTGGCGTCGCGGGTCGGCGAACGCAAGGTGAGCCAGTCCGATGTGCAGTAGCGCCACAACGACGCCGCCGCCGCCAACACGGCTTCGGGGCGGTACAGCTCGAGGGCGCTGAGCGCGGCCCGGCCGATCTCGAACTCGATGCGCCACACCGGGGCTCCGGGTGTGTGCCGCTCCCCCCAGACGGCCTTCCACCAGTCGGTGCCCTTGAGCGTCATCTCGGCCGTCTTGTCGTAGAGGCGGGCGCTGATGCGCTGGGTCCGCCTCGATCCGAAGCTGAAGCCGGTGACCGCCTTCCCGCTCTCATAGGTCATGCAGTCGTCGGCCCGGCACATGAAGGCTCCCCGGTCGGCGGCGCACAGCGCCATGCCCTCGACGTCCAAGAACAAATCGAGGCGAGCGACGCTAAGGACCATCCCTTCGACGAACGGTCGCAGGAGCTGGTCGAAATGGCGCACCGTTTCTTCCGGTTCGACCGCTTGGAGGAACTCGACCCGAGGCTGGACCCGCACCGAGGGCAGTCGGCGGCTCGCCGTGAAGCCGATGCGCCCGTACTCGTGGTCCAGGCAGAAGCGGTACTTGCCCCAGCCGTGGGGGGCCAGGCCAACGAGCAAGTCCCCCAGCTCGAAGGGCACGGGCACCGAGACCCGGTCGGCGAAGATGCGCTCCTCCTCCAGGCGGGCCAGGAAGCCCTTGGAGAGGCGCCCGTGCCCCGAGAGATAGAGGGCATCGACTCCCGAGGCGAGCTCCACTGGTGCGGACCCGCCGGCACCCGGAGACTGTATACGCATATTTGCGACTATTGGGACACAGGAAGACGCCGCGGGACGCATCGGGATCTCTCAGCCAGCTTCCGGTCGACCGAAGGGGTGGAGGAACTCCTCGAGCTCTTCGCTCCAGGCGCGCTTCAGGTCGAGCTTGATCCACTCGAAGCGGTGCTCGTCGGGGTGGGACCCGAAGCGGGCCCGGAAACGGCGGATCTTGCGGTAGACGGTGGCCCGGTGCCACCCCGCCGCCTCGAGCCCAACGAAGCCGCCGGCCTTGTGCCAGGCCACCCAGAAGCCGATCAGCTCGGCGTCCTCGACCACAGTGCTGGTGACCTGATCGCGGACAAACGCCGGGTAATCCTCGATGGTGGCGACCGGGATGTCGATCTCGTTGGAGACCCCGTCGCGCACACTCTCGGGCAGGGAGTTCCAGAAGGCAGCGGAGCGGCCGTAGGCGATCCCCCGGCCCTCAGGGCTCTCGCTGCGGTCGGATCGGTAGTCGGGTGTCTCAACCATAGGGGGTCGCAAGTATGCGACTCTAGCAGACCGTTGTCAAGTCATTTCCGAAGAAATTTCTTGTCAGGTCATCCGGCCCAGAGTGGTACGATATCTTGTACGACTGAAAGGAGGCCCTCATGGCGATGACGGCAAGCGAGGCGAGGAAGAACCTCTTCCCCCTAATCGAGCAGGTGAACAACGACCGCCAGCCGATCGAGATCACCTCCAAGCGGGGGGACGCGGTCCTGATGTCGCGGGCGGACTACGAGGCTCTCGAGGAGACCGCCTACCTCCTTCGCTCTCCTGCCAACGCTCGGCGCCTGCTCGAGAGCCTTGCGCAGGCACGGAGCGGCGAACGCCAGCAGCACGATCTGCTGTAGTGCGGCTGGTCTTCACGCCGCACGGCTGGGCCGACTACCTGCACTGGCAGTCCGTCGACAAAAAGACGGTCAAACGGATCAACCGATTGATCGAGGACACGCTGCGTGACCCGTTTGCGGGTATCGGCAAACCGGAACCTCTCCGCCACGTCCTCCAAGGCTGTTGGTCGAGGCGGATCGACGCCGAGCATCGCTTGGTCTACCTGGTCGAGGACGAAGATCTCGTCATCCTGCAGGCCCGATACCACTACGAACCGTGAGCATGGGAAAGGAATCGCTCGAATGTATTTTGTGGGTGCTGTGTTACAGGGCACGCACCCACGTCGGAAGGTGGAAGACAGGCCCGGACTGAACTGAACCGGTGCTGACTGACCAATTCCCACTGCTGCAGCAGCTGCCACAGACTCCAATCATCCAAGCCGCCCCGCCCTCGGCCGGCGGGCTCCGCCGCCGCCTCGGCGGGCGAAAGGACGCATCATCGAACTGATGTTATCTGGGGCAGTCAGCCTTCGATGGCGTCATAGGGATGCGGGGGTGGCTCTTAGGCGGATTGGCCGTGGCAAGCGCGCTCGTCGGGGTCACCGCCACGCCGGCCTCCGCCTCCGAAGGGACGCCGCACCCAGCCGCTGCCAGCCCAGTGAAGAGCAGCCATTGCCATTGGATGGGGGTCAACTCTCCGCCCGGCGGCACCTCCTACGCCTCGACAACCGTCAACCTTGATAAGGCTTCTGTCACTGCTCCGGCCAGTTTCGCGGCGTGGACGTACTGCATCGGAGACCACTGGATGATCGGTGCTCGTTTCGATGGCTCAGCGGCAAGGCCGTTTGTGTGGACCAAAGGGATTACAGGTGTCCAGACACCGGGTCTCGTCGTGACCCAGATGCTCGGGATCTATCCGGGCGCTGCACCGGTGATCGTTGTCTCGACCGGCACTCCTATGACTTCTTCGCGGTCCGACATGGGCGCGTGGTGCCATTTATTGGTGGCATCGGCAACCAGGGCAAATACCCGGTTCAAATGCGAGACAGCGGCGGGGCTGGGGACTATTTCCATTTCTCTTGTGGCCGGTTGGGCAATGAGGCGATCGTCCTGACCCAGCAGCAGTACGGCGGGAAGGACTGGTCAGGGCCGGGGCCGGGTCCACGGACCTACGAGGTCACCTCTTACGAATACATCGCCAAATCCGGTACGCGGTTCAGCACCCACAAACTTCCGACGAAGGTCGTTGCGACGGCAGACCTTTCGTTCGCTCCGAGCCAGTTCTGCTGAAGCGATAAGGCGCACTGACCCGGCGATCTGGGCGAGCCCCATTCAAAGCTGATTCCTTACGCCACCGTTTGGATCGGGTGGCGTGGCTCTATAGGTTTTGGCGTCGGGGCCGGCCCTCGAGTCGAGCTTGCGAAGAACACAGGGAGGGAACAGATGGAAACCGAAGTTGACGAGATCGCAGATGGGATCTACCGGCTTTCCACTTGGGTCGCGGAGATCGCTCCCCCGGCCGGGTTCACGTTCAACCAGTTCCTGGTTGCGGCAGACGAGCCGTTGCTCTTCCACACCGGACCGCGAGCCATGTTCGCGCTCATCTCTGAAGCGGTCGCGAGAGTCGTACCCGTCGAACGTCTGCAGTGGATCACGTTCGGTCATGTCGAATCTGATGAGTGTGGCTCCATGAACCAGTGGTTGGCCGCAGCCCCACAGGCAGAAGTCGCCCACGGGATGATGGGCTGCCTGGTGTCGCTCAACGACTTAGCTGATCGGCACCCTCGAGCATTGGCCGACGGCGAGGTCCTGGACCTGGGGGGCAAGCGAATCAGGCACATCGACACACCCCATGTCCCGCATGCTTGGGAAGCGCGCGTGCTGTATGAAGAAACAACCAACACGCTCCTGTGTGGCGACCTCTTTACTCATTTGGGACATTCGCCGGCGGTGACCTCGGCGGACATCGTGGGCCCGGCCATGGACACTGAGGCGATCTTCCGATCAACCTCGCTGGCCCCGGACACATCAGCGGTCATGCGTCGATTGGGCGATCTTGAGCCGACCACGCTCGCTCTGATGCATGGCGCTTCCTACCAAGGCGATGGCAAGAGCGCCCTTTACCAGCTGGCGACCGCCTACGAGGACCAATACTTCACGAAGAGTTGAATCGCCAGGCCGCCGCCCGTCCGTCGGGTCGGGGTGAGCCCGATATGACTGAGGGGCCGGTGATCGTGGGCACTCTTGCTCGGCGGTCAGCGACGGGCGAGGATCACTTCCACCGAGTTCTCGTAGACCCAGTGACCGGTCGGTTCAATGGACAGCACGGCTCGTTCAACCTCGTCAGTGAACTCTTGAAACCGGCTACCGAGAACCTGATCGGGACGTAACGACGTCGAACGGAAGAAGCCTACGAGTGAGGGAATGTCCCATTCCTGACGGGTTGGCACAGACAGCAGCGTTGCGACACCGAACGGGCTGGCTCTGATGACTTCTTCGTGTCTAGTGAGTCTGTGTGTCCGTTCAGAGTGTTCCTTGGACTCGAACCAGCGGTCCTGAACCGTCGCTACGGCCGCCGCTACGGCCGTACCGACATCCTCACGGTCCAACGGGTCGCCGCCGGGTTGAATCTGCATCAACGGGGTTGGGTTGCCCAGCACAGCGAACAGTCCTTCGTGCTCCACCAGTTCGTGCGCTTTGGCCGCCACAACCGGTCTGTCCATCCACTGAAACGCGGAACCGATGACAACCAACCGGTAGCTGCCGGGCTTGTCGTCAAATCGCTCGGCGGTGGAGAGGACCCACCGTATTTTGCGCTGACCCCGCTTGCTGGCCAAGCGGGCCGCCTCGTCGAGCATCCCTTGGTCAGGATCGACCCCGGTGACTGACGCCACCCGTTCAGCCAAGGTGAGGGTCAGTAGACCCGTCCCACACCCCCAATCCAGCACCCTAGACGTCGCTTCAAGAGGCGCCTCGGCGGTCAAGAGATCGAAGATCGATGTCGGGTAGCTCGGGCGGAACTCCGAGTAGTAACGGGCGGTTCCGGCGAATGGACCAGTTTCCTGGGGCATTGGCCCGCACCCTAGAAGATGGCTACCGGCCCGGCGATCTGGGGCGATTCAGTCACCACCACGTGTCGCACCTACCAGCAAGAATGCGCTACATGGCATTCGGGCAGCAGCAAGGACCGCCGGCATCGGCCAGGCAGGTGCAGGAAATACTCACCCTTCTTCAGGAAGCCGGCCATAGCGACTTTCGAGATGCCCGCGGCCCGATGGGCTTCACCCAACGCCAAGCTGCAGGCAAGTTCACTCGGACCGAGGCCGATGCGCTCTTGGAACAGTTGCGTGACCAAGAACCGGATACAGAGCAGTCGATCCAGGTCCCAATCTGGCGGCGATCGGTGCAAGACGAATTGCTGGGCCAGATCCCTGCGGAAAAGCTCGCCGTCGAACTCCGTCTTCGTGGCTGGACCGTTGTCGAGCCATCGTCATAGAGCATCAATGCATCAAGAGAGCCGATTGGCGAACGGGGGCAGTTGGCTTGTGCGATCCTTCAGCCCATGACGCCGGAGCAGTTTCTGAATCGTTGCAAGACGATATGTCACGTTGGTCCTGCTGGCGTTTGGGATCAGATCAGCAATTACGGGTTCCGGACCGCCGAGCAGTTGATCTCGGTGGCCGATCTGACCGACGAGGCACGCCAAGGGCTGCTCTCATCGCCTGGTCGAGGGTCAGTCCAGCTGCATGTCCGTGGCCAGAACGTGACCCTTAGAGACCAAGGCCCGCTGTTCGCTCGCAAGGACCTGAAATCGGTCCTGGACAGCGGACTCGACGTAAGTGATTGGATCCACCTATTGAATCAGCGTGTCTATTTCTTTACCGACCAAACTTCCATGCAGAAGCTTCTGGACAAGTACGTTCAGACGGAAGGGGCCCAGGATGTGATTTGGCTCTCACCGCTCAAACTCCTGGAAGCGGAAGGATTGCAACTTGAGCTGGCGAACCAGAACACGGGCGCGATCGCTCGCAGAAGCGGCCCTCAAAAGACGACAGAGACATTCGTTCCGCTCTCTCGGTTTCCAGACCGACGGCCCATAGAAGTAACTGCGCTCAGCGGGTTCAATGACCTAACCCCGGTCTTTCGTGCAGAGCGTTGCTTTCAAGATGGCCGTCGTACCCTGCTTACCTAGTTGCGCACTTTTGCCCATTCCCGGTGTTCAGTGGCACTCGATCAATGTGGTGACGTCACCTTGTAGCCAAGCGTGGTCGCCGCTGCCTTCATGCGCTCGTCGTACGTGACGATCTCACCCACATCCGCCCCGAGCTGACCCACCGTCGCGAGATGGATCGCGTCGAGTAAACGCAGATCGGGGGGCGTGAGGATGCCTGCTGCGTTAAGCACTCGATCGTTGACCCGGACCAACTCGAGACTTCCGATCACCGCACGTCCTCGGGCCACCCCCTCGTCGTCTTCGAGAAGCAGGGCGCGCAGTACCTCCGTACGGGCGAGAGCACTCGAGATCAGGGGTCGGCGTCGGCGTAGGTAATGGCGCAGCGCCCCCGATTCGGGCTCCTCAACCGCCAGCTTCACGAGAGCGGAGGAGTCGACGTATGTCGCCGGCATCAACGCTCTTCTCGCCGCAACCGCTCTAAGACCTCAGAGGGAACTTCGGCCGACCGCGGCTTGAGCGGTGGGGGTAGCTCGTCAAGGTCGCCGCTCGATCGCTCTATCTCCCCCGAGGCTCGCAGTCGCTTGAGGGGATTGCCCTCCGGCATCGGGGACAGCAAGGCGACGGGTCGACCGCGGTCGGTGATCTCGATTGTCTCGCCACCTTCGACGAGCCGCGGCAATTCGCTCGCTCGTTGCCGGAGCTCCCGTATACCGACTGACGTCATGTGTCATTTGTAGCACATTTAACCCGGGTGGCTTTCCAATGCGGCCTCCTACCGTCGGCCGCCGCGTTTCCCCAGTTCGATGACCCATGTAACCGCGGGTAGGTGGCATACCGCGGTCCACGGATTACACGTGTATCAACGATTTGGGGACGGCCTGTGACCATTTCGCGTGAGCTGGACTGGCAGGCATCTCTCAACTGAAGGAGGATGCAGATGACAGCCGTCCAAACAATCAACGAGATCCTGACGAACGACGAGGCCTTCGCTATTCCGAACTCGGCCGATCTCGCTGCCGCTTCCTTCCTGGCTCGCTACTCGAACCGGACCTTCGAGGCGTACCGCCACGACCTGCGGACCTATTTCCAATGGGCTGGCGACGCCGGTCTCGAGGTGTTCGCAGCGACCCGAGGCCATCTCGAGCTGTACCGGGCCACCCTCGAGGAACGGGGCCTGGCGCCGACCACCATCGACCGCCGGCTCTCGACCGGTCTGTGGCTTCTACCGCTTCGCCCACATCGACGGGCGCATCGCCTCGAACCCTGCCCAATATGTCCGGCGGCCGCGGATATTCGCGAACGAGGTACGGGGCATGGACCGAGGGGAGCTCGGCGCCTTCCTCTTCGCGGCCGAGCGCTTCGATCGGGCGCATGCAGCCCTGGCGGTCCTCTTGGGCCTCAACGGGCTGCGGGTGAGCGAGGCCTGCGGCACCAATGTCGAGGACCTCGGGATGGAAAGGGGTCATCGGACACTGCGGATCCTGGGAAAGGGCAACAAGCCCGCCCTAATCCCGCTGGTTCCCCGGACCGCCAGGACGATCGACCTCGCCGCCGGCGAACGCAGCGAAGGCCCGATCGTGTGCCGGAAGGACGGCAACCGTCTGGACCGCCGGACGGCGCATCGCTGGGTCCACTCCATCGGCAAGCGGGCCGGTCTCGGGCACATCCACCCGCACATGCTCCGCTCGGCTTTCATCATGGCGGCGCTCGACGCCGGCGTGCCCCTACGAGATGTCCAACTGGCTGCTCGGCACGAAGACCCCCGTACGACGACCATCTACTACCGGCGCCGAGCCAACTTCGATCGCCATGCCGCCTACGTCGTGGTGGCATTTGTTGCTGGCGGTTAGATGACGGCGCCCCGTACACCGGCTCTGTGGGACCGATCAGTCAATCAGGGATTGAGAGGTGGACAGCGACGACATTCTGAATTGGTCCTCTGCCAAGTCTTCGCTTGAACCCGTCCACGACTTTCGTTCCTTTGAACTGCCAGCCGTACTTTGCGGAGAGCGCCCCTTCCGCCTCGGCAACGTCGGCCCTCGATGTCAAAACGTGTCCGGTGCCGCTGTGCACAGGGGCGTCAGGCTTCACGCGTCCTCGCATGTCACAGACCCGAACTTCTATCGCTGGGTTTCGGCGCAGTCGTATCGTCTTCCAGGCCTTGTCTCCGGTCGTAAAGACATATCGGCCCTCTGTGCCAGTGATCCACACCGGGGTCGAGACCGCGGTTCCATCCCGCTTGAAGGTCGTCAGAGCGACATACCTTGCCTGGTCCAGATCACTGCTGTCCCGGTCATCGGACGACACATCCGAACTCTACAGACGCGCGATACCGCGACGGAGCGGCATTTGAGGCTGAACCCGCGATACCGTCCCCGACCACCGGATCAGTGGGTCATTATTTGGCGGACTGCATCCAGCGTCAGTCGTTACTGACCTGCCCACCGGCCCTTTGCGAGTGGTACGGAAATGGCCACTCCCCACTGGTCCGGGTTTCGGGAGAAAGGCGGCCATGATGGGCCTTCTGCGCCGACATGAACGTCTACGGCTTGTAAGCGTAGACCTTGTCGTCGTCTGAACCGACGTAGACGATCCCGTTGGCCACAGCTGGAGAGGACTGCACTTGGGCGCCGGTGGTGGCCTTCCAGACCGTCGCCCCGGTCGTCGCGTTGAGTCCATAGAGCTGCGGGTACCCCGCGCCGTCGTCGGAGCCGACGTAGACGATTCCGTTGGCCACCGCCGGTGAGGATTCCACGGCGCCAATGGGGGTCGCGGTCCAGATCGTCGCCCCGGTCGTCGCACTCAGCGCATAGACGTTGCCGTCGTCAGAGCCGACGTAGACGATCCCGTTGGCCACTGCCGGTGACGAGAATACTTGGGCACCCGTAGTGGCCGTCCAGACCGTCGCCCCCGTGCTCGCATTGAGCGCGTAGACCTTGTGGTCGAAAGATCCGACATAGACGATGCCGTTGACCACTGCCGGTGACGACTCCACTTGGGCGCCGGTGGTGGCCGTCCAGACCGTTGCCCCCGTGGTCGCGTTCAGCGCATAGACCTTGTCGTCGTAGGAGCCGATGTAGACGATCCCGTTGGCCACGGCCGGTGAGGACTCCACCGCGCTGCCCGTGGTGGCGGTCCAGACCGTCGCCCCCGTGCTCGCGTTGAGCGCATAGACCTTGTCGTCCATTGAGCCAACATAGACGATGCCGTTGGCCACTGTCGGTGACGACAATACGCCGTCGCCTGTGGTCGTGGTGGCGGTCCAGACCGTCGCCCCCGTGGTCGCGTTGAGCGCATAGACCTTGTCGTCGTAGGAGCCGACGTAGACGATCCCGTTGGCCACTGCCGGTGAGGAGGTCACGGCTGCGCCCGTGGTGGCCGACCAGATCATCGCCCCCGTCGTCGCGTTGAGCGCGTAGACCTTCTGGTCGACGGAGCCGATGTAGACGACCCCATTGACCACCGCCGGTGAGGACCACTCCACGGCGCTGCCGGTGGTGAAGGTCCAATCCACACCGAGGCTGCCGACATTGCTCAGGCTGATGCCGGTGTCAGGGCTCGAGCGACCACCGCCGTTAAGGTGCCAGCCGCCGAAGTAGGTCCAGTCGCACGCGCTTAATGTCAAGGCCAGGGCAGGCAGAACAAGCACCAACAAGGATCGAACTCTTCGGAACGCCATGGCGCCACCTCCCGCGTTCGTTGCCTCTCGATGCTCGCTTCTTCGAGCGCCGGAACTTCGTTTGGCACGCTATACCCACGGCGCGTCCCCTACCACCCGTGATGATCGTTGAGGCAACAAACCCAGGCGTGGGAGCGCCTTTCATCACCCCTCCGGAGCATCGCAGTATCGGGTTAGGTTCGTTCTGTGAGCCCGAAGCAAGGCCCGACGCAGGAAGACGCTCGTCGAGCGGTTGATCGGCTCCTGTCCTGCCTCGAGAACGACGAGGACCTGTCCAGCGTCCTGGGCGACATCCGCGCCTTGCACCCGAAACAACACCTTCCCCGGGGAGGTCTTCATGCGACTGGCCGCGGACGCCCTCGCTGAAGGTGGTGTCAGTCCCGCGTTCCCCATCTCCGAGGAGAGCCTGGTGGAGACCTTCCTGCCGGAATACCGTTTCTGGGGCCGGGACAACCAGAAGATGCGGTATGCCCTTCTCGTCGCTGGGGCAACCCACGGCGGAGTGGAGGTGGATCTGCTCGACGAGGTCATCTACTGGGGCGCCGACGACTTTTGGTCCTACGCGGCCTATGCGGCCGTGGTGTGGATTCGGGCCGTGGCAGATTCGCGAGGCATCCCCCTAATGGAGCTGTGCAGCCAGCTGCGATCCAAGTCCAGCACCCTGTAGCGAGCGACAAACCCGAGTTGAAGTTCCGAATCCCGTACGAGCGAAGGGCGACGCATCTCGGTGGAGCGATTACACGTGTATCACCGGTTCGAGGCGATGCCCGAATCATCCAAGCCGGGCGCTTGGCGCCCGGCCATTTCCATTATTCGACCCAGTTGCATAAGGCACCCGCGGCCGTTAAGGGTCCGCTCCGCCGTCCTTCGGCCGCCCTTGACTGCCGCTTTGTCGACGCTAAAGACCAGTTCAGAAAAAATGGTTCACCGAATTGACGGCGACGCCCCCGCTTCGCCCGATCCAGAATTCATGTAAATGACCGCTTCCTTCGGTCGCCGGGGCGGTCCACGCTCCACCGCCACGACGACCAGGCCCCGCAAATGAAGTCCAAATTGCACAAATGGTCGATTTCAGATCGCGCAAATTTGGCGCGCATTTGGCGCGGAACGAATTCAAACAGCGGTATTCGGCGGTACCGAGCAGCGACAACGGATCGGCTGATTCCTGCCGTCTGACCTGGCGGTTTCTGAATTCCATTAGTTTGACTTGCAATTTAGAAATTCGCTCGGGCTCCGTTCGGGACGCAGAGGTCCCCGGTTCAAATCCGGGCAGCCTGACCCTGAAATCCCCGGTCAGGGCATTGACGGTGGCGGGTTGCGGACGGGGTAGCCGAACAGGGCACGCAGGACCCCGTCGTTGCGCTTTGCCGGGTTTGGCGGGTGATTCTGAGGACGGTGGCCGGTTCCACAAGGAGAAGCCACGTTTGAGTCCCAGCCAGTGGTGTACGGGTCTGACCCGCTGAGGTTCGCTCTGAGCCGCTGAAACGGGTCGTCCGGGGCGTGGCCCGACGGCGAGCAGGAGGTTTGCGAGGTCCGCCACTCGCGACGACCACCGCATCAATCTTCAAGTTCCTACCAAAGAACACGAAGGAGACGATGCGGTGGAAGTCCCTAACAACATGGACGCGCTCGACTGGCTGCGCAAGCACCTCGACGAGGACGGGTCGGACCTGCTGCGCGAGATGGTGCGCACCTTCGCCGAGCGCCTGATGTCCGCCGAGGTCGAAGCGATGTGCAATGCCGGCTACGGCGAGGTCACCCCCGATCGGCTCAACAGCCGCAACGGGTACCGGGCCCGGGACTTCGACACCAGGGTCGGCAGCATCGAGCTTGCTATCCCCAAGCTCCGCCACGACAGCTAGCACCCGAGCTGGCTGCTCGAGCCGCGCCGACGCGCGCGGAGCGGGCGCTGACCCAGGTGGTGGCCGAGTGCTACGTACGCGGGGTCTCGACCCGGCGTGTCGAGGGCCTGGTCCAGACCCTCGGCATCGAGCATCTGTCCAAGTCCCAGGTCTCCCGCATGGCAAAAGACCTGGACAAAGAGGTCGAAGCCTTCCGCAGCCGGCCGCTCGATGCCGGCCCCTATACCTACGTCTGGCTCGACGCCATGGTGCAAAAGGTGCGCGAGGCCGGCCGCATCCAAAACGTGGCCGTCGTGATCGCCACCGGTGTCAACGCCGAGGGGCAGCGTGAGGTGCTCGGCTTCGACGTGATCACCGTCGAGGACGGAGCGGGCTGGGTCGCCTTCTTGCGCGGCCTGGTCGCCCGGGGGCTCAGCGGCACCGCCCTGGTGGTCTCCGATGCTCATTGTGGTCTGGTCGACGCCGTGCGCAGTGTGCTGGGGGCTACCTGGCAGCGATGCCGCACCCACTTCATGCGCAACCTGTTGACCCGGGTGCCCCGCTCGACCCAGCCCGTGGTGGCCACGCTCGTGCGCACGATCTTTGCCCAACCCGACGCCGAGCAGGTCTGGGCCCAGCACGCCCGCGTCGTCGAGCAGCTCAGCGAGAAGTTCCCCGACGCGGCGAACCTCCTTGCCGACGCCGGGCCCGACGTGCTCGCCTTCACGGCGTTCCCCAAGGAGCACTGGAAGCAGATCTGGTCCAACAATCCCCAAGAGCGCCTCAACAAGGAGCTGCGCCGGCGCACCGATGTCGTCGGCATCTTCCCCAACCGCGACGCCGTCGTCCGCCTCGTGGGATCGGTGCTGGCCGAACAGCACGACGAGTGGGCCGTCACCCGGCGCTACATGGGGGCCGAGTCCCTGCTGAAGGCCCGGCTCAAGGTCATCGACGGCGAGCGAGAGGAGGTGATTGCGGCAGAGCTGGCTGACGTCAGCTAGACAACATCATCGAGATTGATGTGGTGGTCGTCGTTACACCACTCGTTGGGACGTGACCGAAGCCACCGGCCTGGCCGGATCGACCCCACTGAACCTCTCATTGTGCGTGCGTTGTCTTGAATCGAGTCCGAATGGCTCTAGGTGAAGGTTTCGCTAAGCACCAGAATCGGTCTACGGCGGGCTGATTTTCGGGCCGCCCGAGTTCCATCAGCAGGGTTCTTGTGAGTAGGCGGGGTCCATGCAGGTCGGCAAATGGGTCTTGGCGATCATCTTCAGGCGTTCTCATCGTGTGGCATGTGGCCGGTGCGGTGCGTCGCATCCCGCCATTTACGATGGTGAACATTGCCTCATATGCGGGGCGATGATCGTCGCCGCGCCGGTGATCATCCCACCGGCGCACGATGCAGAGAAGTCTGAGAACAACAAGGCGGGCGGGAATTACGAGGACGAACTCGCCGAACTGAAATCGGAATGTGAAGAGTTGCGCGCTCGCTCTACAGGCGGCACGGAACCGGCCGGACCCAGTCAGGTTGTCGGACTTCGAATCCTATGTGCAGCTGGCAGCTCACGGGCTGGCCGAACGTGACGCTTATCGGCTGCCAACGTCTGGCAAGACCCCAGAGGACTTCTACGTGGCCATGGCGCGCGCTGCCCTTGATGCAACGGGACTGTGGGAGCCCTTTGCAGCCCAAACAGGACGCCCTGCGTATCGCGGGCGGATCGAAAGGACTCTCCACGCGCAAGCCCGCAGACTCACCGCCATTCGACGGGGACTTGGGCTGCCCGCGAAGAGCCAACGCAGATCGAAGCCAATTCGCCCCTTCATACGCTGAACCGGTCCCTAGATCTTCTAACCAGAACTGCCCCCGATCGCAGATAGCTGCGGTACCCCTTTTCCTACCGGTATCCGGCGGCATTTCCGACCGGCCAACGGTTGTCCCAGCTGATCAAACCAACGTCCGGTCGGGATCGCTCTCTCTTCACTTGGTCGCGATCCAACCAGCGTTTGTCCCGCCAGACCCCGGGTATGCCTCCCGTGGCAAACCATTGGGGCGTGCCAGAGCTGAGACTCCGCGCTCGGAGGATCGGCGGTGAGGCGATGCGGATCATCATCGTCAAAAGCGCTTTTGCTCGTGTCAGTCCTTGTGTTGTCGTGTGGTGCAGCCGTGAGAACGGGAACCGCCGCCGCCGGTGCATCGACAACTCCGACGCCTCAGGCGGCGACCGCGGGGCCGCAGTGCACACTCAACGGAAGTGCTCTCCCCCTCGTGACGGGCGTGTCGCCTGGCAGCAAGATCGCCGTCAGCTGCAGCGGCCTACCGCCCCTCCACCCCTACTTGCTGGTCGGGGACGAGCCTTGTTCTCGCCATCGATCCAGCCGCAGCTCCCCTTTTCTCTGGCCAGCTGGTCTCATTGGCGGGGCTCATGTCCTTACTCTCGGCCCTGCTGGAGGTCGACCTCACTTCGGCCACGACGCCGATTTCGAGTCTCTCGGGGACACTCGACATCGATTGGTCCGTTCCGACATTCCCAGCGCTTGATCCGAATGCTTCGTGTCCCCCGCCGGCCCAACAGTTCAACTCCGGACTGCTCGGCTGCGCCTTGGCCATGATCGACCTCACGACCTTCAAACCGGTGGCGGCTGGCAGCGCCCTGTTCGAATACTCAGGTTCCCCACTTTTTCCCCCGAACCCAACGCTGGCGCTGTCCACGACAAGTGCCTCTCCTCACCAAATTGTTTCGGTGAGCGCCTCCCCCGGGGCGACGTCGTAGTGGTGGTTGGCCACGCTCAGCGCTGGTCGGCGGCAGCGCGTCCTCACCGACGGTGACAGTCAACGTCTTGGACTCCAAGGGCCATACGGTTCCCGCACCGTCGGCTGCTCACGTGACGCCGGCATCCTACAAAAAACGGTGTGTTCACCCCGCCACGTCTGTCGGAGAACTTCACGGTACCGTCAACGGTGGTCGGTCCGGTGTCGATCAATCTCACGTTACAGGCCTCCCTCGACGGCATACCGGTCACAAACGCTGCGTCGGCCCCACTCTTCGTCGGCCCACCCACGACCAGCATCATCATTCCCGCGAACGGCGCCTCGCTGGCGGGTACCGAGTACCTCGATGCCAGTGCCTCGAACGCAACCACGAGCGTCCAGTTCCTGCTCTTCGGCGGCGAGTACGGATTGGCCGCTCCCATGATCTGCACGGCCACACCGACTATCTATGGGTGGCTGTGCGGTTGGAACACCAAGACGGTCCCCAACGGTCCGTATGCCCTGGTTTCAGAAGCCTTCAACTCCGCCGGAAGCGCCTTCAGTTCGGGCGTCAGCATCACAGTCCATAACTGACCGTCGCTTTCGCTGCCTGTTACTACGCGCCGATGGATGTATGCGAGTTGGACGCGAGATCGACGACAGTGGCCCGTCCTCAGGGCGTCGCAATATCGGGAGTGAGCGCCGCTTTTTGTTGGGTCCGTCGGGCAACGCCACGGCCCAACACGGGCTCTGATAGGAAGTGCTCGCGGTCAGCCTCCTCCTTTGGCGGTGCGCGCCCCCACCACTCCCGCCGCTGCCAACGCCCTCCACGCGTCTTCGAGGCCCCCTTCTGGGACAATTGCGAACTGCATCCCACCGGAAACCGTGATGTTCATGCACTTGCGCCTCCCAATCGGGAAACCCACCGATCCGATTCGGCCATAGCGCATTCTCGCCTCGTCACCTGCAAATATGAAGGTTCTCCGCCGCCGTCTCCTCCGGTGGTAGGCCACGATCTCGACAGATGCCGTGCGGACGATGAGACGCGGGCCGCCAACGAACCCGCCCCTCCACTCGACCCAGATGTGTCCCGGCTTCTTCGCCAGAACCCGTGCTCTGGCCGAATAGGTCACGAGCTGGCTTCGCATGGCCTCGGAGTGATCGGACTCGACCGTAACCGGGCATAACGAAAGCCCAGCCCAAAGAGATTGAACGCGAAGGGCGGCGTGGTCTGGATTTTTTGGGGGTTCAGAGTCGTCAGCTGGGATATCCGACCAGGCCCGTAATCCCCTGACCGGCGTCCCCTACATACGTCGCCGCCTCACCGGGGCCGATAGGAAAGTGCCTCAGCATCTCGGTGCTTCGCTGCCTGGCCGAAGGCTCGGTTGCTTGCCCCCACGCCTTCTCGAACCGCCGAGGCCGACGCCGAGCGACGTGAGCGCGAGGCTAAGAGCTGGAGCGTTGAGCCCGCGATGACGAACGGTCCGATAGTGAGGCAGGCTTTCCTCGAGAAGGCAATGGGCGTGGTAGACGACGAATCGCCCGAACAGCGAGCACCGAACGGGTCGACGATCCACATCGGCTGACCGTCCTGAGAGAGAAGCGCCAGTGAGCATCCACTCCAACCTCAAAGCGTGGCTGGAACGAGCCCACCCGAGACATGGAGACGAGCCGAACCAAGGATGGTTCGAAGAGACATGCCGCCGATCCCAGCGGGCACTCCATTTCGCCAAGGAAGAGATGGAGCGAGAACTTCAGACGATCATCAGAGAGGGATACGGCGAGCAGCATCCCGAAGGCTGAATCGCCCAGACCACGACCAAACCGGGTCGAGATGCGCAGATGTCGTGCGGAGGGCTCACTCGGGACTGACGTCGTTCTGACGCTTCTCTACGTGGTCCATCAAGCGGTCCAGAAAGGGCACCTGGCCTCTGAGCAGTTGGGCGCGTGCCCTGCCGACCAGTACCCACTCGACGCGATCGACCTCGGGGAACGCTTGGAACCGGCCCGAGCCCCGCGGCCATTCCATCTCGAAGGTATTGCTTGTGCTGTGGGTCACGTCGACGTCGCCCTCGACGGCCCAAACCGTGACCCTCTTGCCTCCGGGCTGCGTCAGCTCGCCGAGTGGGATCGGCTCGCCGCTCGGCGAGTCCCGACCGATCTCCTCGCGGAACTCCCGGAGCGCCGTCGCGCGCGCGTCGTCGCCCTCCTCGTACTCACCCTTCGGGACAGACCAGGCACCGGCGTCCTTCTTGGCCCAGAACGGGCCGCCGGGGTGGACGATCAGGACCTCGACCTCACCGGACGGGGCGATCCGGTAGACGAGCAGACCGGCACTGCGCTTCGGCACGGCCCCCATCATGGCGACCGGCCGGTCAGCCCTTCCCGTTCACCCCGAGCTCGATGGCCTTGACCAGCAGGAGGACGACGGCGACCACGAGGTAGGCCCGGAGCAAGTACATCCCGACCAGTCTTTCCTTGGACCACTTGGGACGGCTCAACAGGTTGAGGGGTGGCATGCGCCAGTTGGCCCGGCGCTCTTTCGACATCTCATCCGGGCGTGGCCGGGTGTGGCGGCCCCGGAAGAGGACCACCCCGGCGACGACGTAGCCGACGAGCAGCACCGCACCGAGACCGAGAGCCACGTCGTTGACGTTGAGGCTGGTGAACAACGTCGTCGACATCAGGACCAACGACATCATGAGGAGGACCGAGACGATGATCCCGGCGACGATGTTGAGCCACAGCCGGTTGACCCAGGGCCCGAGGACCTCGGCGTCGTTGCACAGCAGGAGCAGGAACACGGTGGCGCTCGGGAGCAGGACGCCCGCCAGAGCCTGGACTCCGGTGGTGATGAGGCCGAGCGGCGCGCCCGGGATGATCACGAGGCCGGCGGCGAGCGCCACCATTCCGGCGAACGTGGTGTAGAAGAACTTCGCCTCGCGCCAGTGCCGGTGCAGCGAGTGGCGCACCCCGAAGACGTCGCCGAACGCGTACGACGTGGCCAGCGTGACGGAGGCTGCCCCGATCAGGGACGCGTTGAGCAGGATGACTGCGAACATGGTGCCGGCGGCACTCCCGACGTAGTGCTGCAGTCCGTGGGCGACGCCTCCAGCGTCGGTGTAATTGCCGGCAAGCGGAGTGTGCGCAAAAGCAGCCGCCACGACCGCCATGAGCAGCGATGCGGCGAATACCGTGACGAGGGAGCCGAGAACGGTGTCGACCCGCTCGTAATTGATCCAGCGCGGGGTGATGCGCTTGTCGACGATGTTCGACTGCTGGAAGAACAGCTGCCACGGAGCGACCGTCGTACCAACGATGGCGATGACCAGCAGCACCGAGGTCGAGTTGAAGCCACCCTGCACCCCGGGAACGGTCAGTCCGTGGAAGAAGGCGGACGCGGGCGGGTGGCTCTCGACCGCGAGCGGAATGACGAGGAGATTGGCGACGATGAACACGAACATGAACCGCTCCCAGCGGCGGAAACTGCCGGTGGCCGTCATCACGACGAGCGTCACCGCCGCAATGGGCACAGAGACGTACTCGCTGACCCCGAAGTAGCCGAGGGCGAGGCTGATGCCGATGAACTCCGTGGCGATAGTGAGGAAGTTCAGGATGAAGAGGTCCCCGACGGAGAACGCGCCCCAGAACCGGCCGAAGCGCTCGTTGATGAGCCGGGCGTGGCCTACGCCGGTGACGGCGCCGAGACGCACCACCATCTCCTGGTTCACGATGAGGACCGGGACCAGGAGCGGAAGGGTCCACAGGAGGGTCAGTCCGTAGTTCTGGCCGGCCTGGGCGTAGGTGGAGACGCCGCCGGCGTCGTTGTCGCCGACCATCACGATCAGGCCCGGGCCCATGATCGCGAGAAGGGTGAGGAGACGAGCGCCCCACGAGCGGCGCGGCGTCGGTGTCGTGCTGGCGGATGGTGCCGAAGGCGCCGCGTATGTCGCCGACGTGGGCCTCATCGAGGACGGCCGTACTGCCGACGGGCGCACGGTCGGTCTGCCGTGGGTCCGACAGGGGTCTCACCTCCTTCTGGTTCTCGCTTTGCCACCTGCGGTGGCGGGGCCGGGCCCGGCACTGTGCGGCCGGGCAATGTCGCCTTCAGGACGTGCTGCGGGTGCTACGGATGCGCCAGCGGCGCGGGTCTATGTCGTCGGGACATGGTCACTCCTCCCCTGCGGCAGATGTCACACCGAAGTCGCGCCGCCAGCCCTGCGGGAGGAGTAGCTCGAGCACATCGTCCACGGTGATCACGCCGAGGATGCGGCCGTGGTCCGGGTCCAACACTGGTGCGACGGTGAGGTTGAAGTCAGACATCTTGCGCACCGTCGCACCGAGATCCCAGTCCGGGTGGACGTGCGCGAGGTCGCCCATCGCCACCGAGGCGGCCGGTGCGTCGGGTGCGCTCTGGAGGAGGTGCACGGTCGAGACGGACCCGACGGGGTGTCCGGCCGCGTCGGAGACGAAAACGACGGCCAAAGCTTCACGCGGCACCGAGCTCGTACGGATGGCGTCGACCGCCTGTGCCACGGTGGCACCGGCGGGGAGGAGCAGAAAGTCGGGGCTCATCAGACCACCCGCGGTCTCCGGGTGGTAGCTGAGCAGCGATCGGACTTTCCGCCGCTGCGGTTCGGGCAACAGCTCCAGAATGGGGGCCCGACGTTCCTGGTCGATCTCCGAGATGAGGTCGGCGGCATCGTCCGGTGCCATGGAACCGAGGAGCTCGGCGGCGTCTTCGTCCGAGCGCGCCTCGACGAACTCGACCTGGTGCTCCGGATCGAGCTCCTCGAAGACATCGGCCTCGAGGGCGGGGTCCTCGGACACGGCTTCTATGAGCTCTTCGCCCTCCTCGTGCGACGCCGCCTCGACCATGTCGGCGATCTGAGCCGGGTGTAGGCGAGCGAGCTTGCGGTACGGGATCCGGAGCCGGGCCGTGGGGACATGGGACACGAGCGGCTCGATGCTGGCCCAATCCACAATGGCCCGGGCCTGAGAGTGCTGGCCGAGCCGGCCGGGGAGCAGGCGACGGAACAGCCCGCGGGCGGTGGGGTCGACCCCAACGACCTCCCAGCCGTCGCCCGCCCGGGCCAGCTCGATCTCATTGGCCCGGATCAGGCGCCCGCCGACGAAGTTGATCAGGTGCCGGGCCATGAGGTCGCGGGCCAAGAGGAGCTCCCCCTCGCGGCGCTCGAACCGGCGCAGGTCGACGCGGGCCCCGTCGAAGGTCACGCCGCCCGGCCTGATGCCGGAAATCTTCCGGATCGGCACGAAGAGGTCGCGGCCGCCGATCTTCACGACCAGGCCGGTGATCGGCGGGTGTGGCGCGTCTCCGATGCGGACGATGAGGTCCTCGACGCGGCCGAGGCGGTCGCCCGTCTTCGCGTCGCGCAGGGGCTTCTTCAGCACGCCGGAAAGGTGAATCAGCTGAGGGGCCATGACCATCTCCTGTGCGCCGCCCTCGCGCCGCGTGCCGGCCGCGTCGGCGCGACCCGAATGGAGTGTACGGGACCTCTCGGGCGGGGGAGGAAGGACGCCGGGCGTCGGTGCTGGCCACGTCCGTGCCTTCCGGTGACTGCCATGGCCGGACCGGTCCCGGTAGGCTGCATGGCCGTTCCGGCCACCCAAACCGGAAACGTCGGGGGCGCGGACGTCCACCACGAGACGTGGCACGTCATTCACGAATGAACCTATGAGTCCCTCCAACCCCGAGAACGATCCGGTCCACAAGGGCCTGCACGACCTCGGCCGCCAGATTGAGGAGGCGGAGGGCGGCAGCCGGGCCGAAGGCGGGTACGAGGGTCCGCCGTCGGACGAGGTGCCTGCCGAGGCGGCGGCGGCCGACCCGAGTCCAGCCGCGGAGGAGCCGCCCTCGGACGAGGTGCCCGCCGAGGCGGCGGCCGACCCGGACAATCCGGTCGAACGCGGTCTCGGGGAGCTCGGACGCCAGATCGCGGCGGCGGAGGCTGCCGCCGAAGCCGCCGCGCAGGCAGCGGGTCCTGAAGACAAGGACGTCCGGCGCCGGGGAGGCGCGCACGCAGCGCCCAAGCGCAAGCGGTCGAGGAAGCGGACGGCGGTGTGGATCGCCGGCACTCTCTTCGGCGTGCTCGTGCTGCTGGTCGGTGCCGCCGCCGGCTACGGCTGGTACCTGAACCACGAGATCCACCACATCAGCCTGAAGAACCTCACGTCGGCGCCGGGCAAAGGCGCTGACGTCGGCACCGAGAACATCTTGATGATCGGCTCGACCGACCGCTGCGCGCTCAAGGTGCAGAACCCCGCATACGGCCTGTGTTCGCAGGGGGTCAACGGCGTGAACAGCGACGTCGTGATGATCCTGCATCTCAACCCCGCCAATAGCTCGGTGTCGATCCTTTCGATCCCCCGCGACCTCTTCGTACCCAATGCACGCTCGACGGGCGCCAACAAGATCGATGCTGCGCTCTACCAGGGACCAGACCAACTCATCAACGCCATCGAACAGGACTTCGGCATTCCGATTCAGGCCTTCGTCGAGCTCAACTTCGACAGCTTCATCAACGTGGTGGACGCCCTGGGCGGCGTCAAAATGTACTTCCCCGAGCCGGTGTTCGACGCCTATTCGGGGCTCAACATCCAGACCACGGGTTGTATTCAGCTCAACGGGACACAGGCCCTTCAGGTCGTACGGGCCCGGCACCTGCAGTACAAGGGACCGGGCGTGACCACAACCGACCCCAACTACTGGCCCTACGAGAACCAGAGCGACCTCGCCCGAATCCGTCGCGACCACGAGTTCCTGCGCGTGCTGGCCACCGCGGTCAAGACAAAGGGGCTCGGCAACCCGATCACCGATCAGCAGCTCGTCTCCGGTGTGGTCGGGGACCTGACCGTCGCCGGCCTCTCCGCCACCGACATGATCAGTCTGGTGCTGACATATCACGACGTGAACGTCAACAGCGCGCCCCAGCTCACCGTCCCCGTCTCGGTGGACCAGTTCGGAAGCTACATCTACGAGGGGGGCAGTTACGGGGACATAGAGTTCCCGGCCGAGCCACAGGACCACGCCGCAGTCGATCAATTCCTCGGCCTCAAGGCGGGGGACGACACCTACTCGGGCGGCGCGCTCCCGCCAGCCTCGACCGTCAGCGTCGCCGTCGAGAACGGCTCAGGTGCCTCCAACCAGGCCACCGACACGGCGAACGCCCTTCAGGCGCTCGGGTTCCATATCGGCACCTTGGGCGACACGACGCCGGTCGGCCAGGAAGCCGAGACCGTCGTCTATTACGCCTCCAAGACGGCGGCCAACCTGGCGGCGGCCCAGGCGGTCGCCAACTCCATGTCCGGCGCGGTGATCATGGCCGAGGACCCGACGCGGGTGCAGCCGGGCTCGCAGGTGACCGTGGTGACGGGGACGGACTTCAGCGTGAACCCGCCTCCGACGGCGCCAACGACGGCAACCACCGGGGCCGGAGCGCCGACGACCATCGTGCCGCCCGTCACCACGACGACGGCGCCGTCGTCGTCCAACGGCGCGTTCCAGGCGCCGACCCCGACGGTGACGCCGCTGCAGCCGTGGGACCCGCGGTCGTGCACTGCGAGCGGCGGGGAGGGGCCGTAGCTCCAGCTCACGCGAAGATCTCGCCGCCGTTGGTGTCGAGGGCCTGGCCGGTCATGGCAGCCGAGAGGTCGGAGGCGAGGTACACGATGGAGCCGGCCACGTCCTCGTCGCTCGGGATGCGCCCGAGCGGCACCCGGGCATTGAGCTCGTCGACCACGACCTGGGGCTCGACGCCCCTCCCGGTCGAGGCCATGTTGATGTAGATGTCGACCGACGGTCCCGCCATCCAGCCGGGGACCACGGCGTTGACGCGGACGTTCGCCGGGCCGAGCTCGTAGGCGAGCACCCGGGTCGCCGTCAGGAGCGCGCCCTTCGAGACGGCGTAGCCCCCCTGACCGGGCTGCGGCTGGCGCGCCACCATGGACGCCACCATCACCACCGAGCCGCCGCCTCGCTCGCGCAAATACGGCAGTGCCTTCCGGGTCATCTGCAGCGAGCCGAAGACGTTGACGTCCATGATCTTCCGCCAGAGCGTGAGGTCGACCTCCTCGAAAGGCTGGAAGACGTCGGGCCGGAATGCGTTATTCACCAAAACATCGATTCCCCCGAACTCCTCGGCCGCGGCCGCCATCAGGCCTGCGCAAGCGTCCTCGTCAACGATGTTGGTCGGCACGGCGATGGCCCGTGCGCCAAGGGCGTGCACCTCGGCCAGCACGCGTTCGAGGTTCGCCTGCCGGCGGGCGGCCAGCACGAGGTCGCCGCCGTGCGCCGCCAACGCCCGGGCCGCCTGCCGGCCCAGGCCAGGGCCCACGCCCGAGATCACACACACCTTGCCGGCCAGGAGCCCCGTCGCCATCGCACCGCAGCGTAGGACAACTGGCCGTGCTGCCGGCCCGGACATCCGCCATGGCGTGACATCCGCCATGGCGTGACATCCGCCTGAGATGATCGGCACGGGACAGAGTGACGGAGGAAGGAAGGTCATGACCATTTGCAAGCAATGTGGTGGAGAGATGACCGACGGGATCAGCTGCCTTTCCGATCCGATCTTCATCGTGGGCAAGGCCTATGCCCCGGTGCGATTCGGACAAGAGCGGGGACCCCGGCTCCGCTTCGAGCCCGAGGACTGCCGGGACTGCAAGACTCCGCTCGGCGGGGTGCATCACCCAGGATGTTGCATCGAGCGCTGCCCGGCCTGTCTCGGCCAGGCGCTGGGATGCCCGTGCGCCGAGCCGGTCTGTGAGTACGAGAGCCCGCGGGCGACCCGCTGCCGCGCACACGTCATGCGGCGCGTGGGCTGGCGCTAGAGGCCCGCCGGGCGACGCTGTTCAGGCAGAGCGGCGGCGTTTCGGCCGGCGGAGCCGATGGCCGACGGTGGCGACCGGATCAGCCGCCCTCGCCACTCCCGCCTTGAGGCGGCCGAGCACGAGTGCCCAGGCTCCTTCCATGAATTCGGCCTGGTCCGCGGTGTCGACGAGCTGATGCACCTCGACGTGCGTCCCCTCCCCGGCGGGCGAGAAGCGCAGGTAGCCGGTCATCTCGGAGCCCGGGACGGGCAGGATGTCGTCCTCGAAGTCCCAGCGCAGCGCGATCAGGTCCGGCGGACTCACGATCTCGTAGCGGCCACGCACCTGGGTCCCCCACTCCAGAGTGCAGGCGAACGCCCCGTCGACGATGGAGACGGGCACGCCGAGCCAACGTGAGTAGACAGCCGGATCGGTGAAGGCCGCGAACGTCGTGGCCTGGTCCGTGTCCACGTCGACGCCAGCGACCACGAACGGCGCCGTGTGGGCGTCCGCCAGCGCCCGCTCGGGGGCGTCGTCGGCGTTGACCCATTTGTCCGAGCTGGTCAGTGCCGCCCGCAGCCCGGCCAGGGCCTCTGGACGGGCCCGGTAGAGCCGGGAGGTGCCGGCGGCGGTGACGGTCACGAGCCCGGCCTGGCGCAGGACCGCCAGGTGCTCGGAGATGGTGGGCTTGGTCAGGTCGAATGCGGCTGCGATCTCCCCGGCCGAGCGCGCCCGGCCCCAGACCAGGGCCACGATGTCTCGCCGCACGGGCGAGGACAGAGCGGCGATCACCCTCTGCATGTCGCGCACGGGCTGCCCCAATCCCTCGACGGCGGTTGCTCGTATTTCGGTCGCTACCTAACTTTACGGGCAACACCCGAAGGAGATTTGGCCATGGGCGACGCCGGCATCCCCGTTGCGGCCTCGTCGCTATCGCCACAGACGGCAGGGTGTCGACCGGATAGCGCCCGGCACACGACGAGGAGGTTGTCATGGCAGCAGTCGACATGTGGCCGGTGGTCCACAGCGAGCGCAAGGCGCTGGCGGTGGACCTCGCGCCACTCACCGAGGAGCAGTGGTCCACCGCTTCGCTCTGCCCGCGGTGGACCGTGCGCAACGTGCTGGCCCACATGTCGGGCACGGCCGAAATCTCCCCGGCCACGTTCTTCCCCAAGTTGATTGGCGCAGGGTTCAGCTTCGAACGCCTGCAAGCCAAGGGAATCGCGGCGAACCTCGGGGCTTCGGGACCGGACACGCTCTCGCACTTCGAGGCGATCGTCGCGTCCGAGAAGCGGCCGCCCGGGCCGAAGGACACCATCCTGGGCGAGACGATAATCCACGCCGAGGACATCCGGCGCCCCCTGGGCATCGCGCACGAGTACCCGCACGACGCCGTGATCGAGCTTGCCGACTTCTTCAAGGGCTCGAACATGATCATCGGGACCAAGAACCGGATCAACGGGCTGCGGCTGAAGGCCACCGACGCAGACTGGTCGCACGGGAGCGGCCCGGAGGTGAACGGGCCCATGCTGTCGCTGTTGATGGCGATGACCGGTCGCAAGGCCGTCCTCCAGGACCTGTCCGGTGACGGCGTGGCGACGCTGCATGAGCGGCCCTGAGAGGTCCGGTCCGCCCGGATCAGTCGATCTCGACGTCGAAGTCCCACGAGACGAGGGTGGCACGTCCTGCGGTCCGTCACGCTGCGGTCCGGGGGGGCCACCGAACGGTCCCGGGTTCGAGAGTCCGGAGCCACAGGTCATGGCGGTGCGAGCCTTCGAGATCAGCGCCGAGTTCAAAACACGTACCAATACCCCGCGCTGACGGACGACCTCAAGGCGGTGCCTACGGCCTCAATGCGGCCGAGCTCTTCGGCGTCGACGCAACGGCCAGGCTGTGCGGGATCACGACCCACCCGCTGACCGCGGACATCGGCGAGACGCGGAGCTGCCGAGGGACGGTGCGCTGCCCTCGGCGTGGAACCCCCACCGCCCGATCACCCGCCGCGAGGTGCTCGGGTGGTTGGCGTCACCGGCCACGAACTGGGTGCCCTGAGGGATATCGGTTGACCGTCGGAGGGGGACGCGTCACCATGGCGCCGACCGCAACTGCAAGTGGGGGAGGACGTGACGACGGCAGCAGGTGGCCGCCCCAGAGCGCTGGGACCGCAGTGACCACCGCGTTCCAGAACCCAAGCTGGCTCCCTTTTGTGGTCGGCGAAGCCGCGACGGCCGGCGATGCGACCGCGGACGACCTGGTCTCCGGCCGTGCCTGGGCCCACCTCCTCGAGCGCCTACGCCAGGCGTCCGATCGCGTGCTTGCGGAGTCGGCGCCTCGCAACGCCATTGACCTGGCCACGGGGTTCCGTCACCTGCTGGTGCTGCTCGCCCTCGGCGTCGACGCGGGACTGCGCGCGGGCGCGGACCGCGTCCTGGCGGTCAAGCCTTCGGGTGTAGACAACGTCTACAAGTGGGGCATGGACTGCCCCGACTGCATCTACGCCGGCGGACCGCTGCGCGGCGGCGAGTCCTACAGGATTTGGGGCAACCGTGGCACGGCCCGCTACGTCGGCTTGCAGTCGATGGCGGGCATGGCGTCGTCGGGCAATGTGCTCCTCGACGAGCTGGACCTTGGTCTGGGCGGGGAGGTCGAGCTGTTCCTGTCGGCCGAGCGCCACGACGGCAATTGGCTACCGATCGCCCACGACGCTTCGGCGCTCGTGGTGCGACATTTCTTCTACGACTGGGACACGGAGGTGGCCTCGTCGCTCTTCATTGAGAGAGTTGCCGGAGGGCGCGACGAATCGGAGCACCGGAGGCCGCCGGACCCCAGGGCGGTGGCCGCCCGCCAGCTGATCGCGCTGGGCGATTTCGTGGTGGGCAACCTCGATTTCTTCCTCCAGTTCGCCCGGCCCGAAACGCCCAACACGTTCCTGCCCCCTCTCGATGGCACAGCTATGGGTGCCGCCGCCGAGAACCGGCCCGTTATCGGGTCGTTCGAACTCGGCCCAGACGATGCGCTGGTCGTGGAGGTCACACCGCCGCAGGGCCTCTACTGGAGCTTCTCCATCGGGAACCCCTGGTGGGAGACGATCGACTACGCCAACCACCAGAGCAGCCTGAACGGGCACCAGGCGGTGGTGGACGACGACGGTGTGGTGCGCGTGGTCATCGCGCAGCAGGACCCCGAGATCGCCAACTGGCTGGACACCGCCGGTCACGGCGCCGGCCCCGTCATCCTTCGGTGCGTGCGAACCGAGACGGCCCCGGTCCCCAGCACGCGCGTGGTCCCCATCTCGCGGCTGGACGGCGCCCTGCCACAGGGGACGCGCCGGGTGACCGCGGCGGAGCGCGCCGCGGTGCTGCAGACCCGCCGGATCGCCGTAAGCAAGCGGTTCGCGCGATGACACTCTCGGCGGCCGCACTCGAGGACATGGCGCGCGAGCAGACGCTGCTCAGCGACTTCGGCGACGGCAGCCACCGGGAGGGGCTGGACCGGCTGGTCGCCTCCATGAACGAAGAGGGCGGCCTCAGCAGCGAGGGCGAGGTAATGCTGCGGCACCGACTCGCGAGCCTCTTGACCTCGCGCCTCCAGGTAGAGGACACCTACCGGACCAACCCGTCGATCGCGAACGAGGAGGTCGACGGACCCGTGTTCGTGATAGGGCTGCCGCGGACCGGGACGACCGCATTGAGCCAGCTGGTGGCGGCCGATCCCCAGTTTCGCTCCCTCCGGACATGGGAGTCGTCCGCCCCATGCCCGCCGCCCGAGACCGCGACCGAGCACACCGATCCGCGCATTGCGGAGACTGAGGCCGGCCTGGCGATGATGAACGAGATGTTCCCCCTCATGCAGACGATGCACCACGCCGAAGCGACCACAGCCACCGAATGCCAGGACTTGCTCGGGATGAGCTTCCGCACCGTTCACTTCGACGGCTTCGCCCGCGTTCCTTCCTACCTCGCGTGGGTCACCGCGTCCGACATGCGCGCCACGTACCTGTACCACCGGCGCGTCCTCCACCTGCTGCAGTGGCACTGCCCGCCGCGGTTGTGGCACCTCAAGACGCCGGTGCACATGTTCTCTCTCGACGCCCTGATGGAGGCGTACCCGGAGGCGAAGTTCCTCTGGAGCCACCGGGACCCGGCCAAGGTGCTCGGCTCCGTCTGCAGCCTCATCCACTACTGCCGGAGTTGGGCGAGCGACCGTGACGACTCCGTGGAGCTCGGTGCCGAACAATTGGAGCGCTGGTGGCTGGGCGTGTCGCGGGCGATGGACTTTCGCTCCCGCGTCGGCGACGAACGGTTCGCCGACGTGGCCTTCGCCGACCTGCAGACGGACCCGATCGGGACGCTCGACGCCGCGTACGAACGGGTCGGCCTGTCCCTCCCCGACGCCTCGCGGCGCGCGGTCTCCGTCTGGGCCTCCGGCCACGAGCCAGGCGCGCACGGGACGCACACCTACGACCTCGCCGACTTCGGGCTGGAGGCCGGACAGGTCCGCGAGCGCTTTGCGCCCTATCTCGAAGCGTTCGCGGCCGAGGTGGAAGAGACCCAACCGGGAGGTTGAGCAGTGGATCTCGGACTTGAGAATGCGCACGCGGTCGTCGCCGGCGGGAGCAAAGGCATGGGGCGGGCCGTGGCGGAAATCCTGGCCGGGGACGGCGCGAAGGTCGCAGTGATGGCCCGGGGCAAGGGGGCCCTGGACGAGACGGTGGCCGCGCTACGCACCGCCGGCAGCCCCGACGCCGTCGGTATCAGCGTCGACATGTCGGATGCCGCCTCCATCACCGACGCCTACGCGGAGGTCGGCGAGCGTTGGGGCTTCCTCAACGTCCTCGTGCACACGATCGGGCCCGGGGACGGCACCTTTGAAGCGCTCGACGACAAGGGGTGGGACCTCGCCCTCACGCTCGGCACGATGTCCGCCGTGCGCAATGTGCGGGCCGCGTTGCCCTTGCTCCGCGCCGCGGAGTGGGGCCGCATCGCCATCTACTCCGCACACTCCATTCAGCGCCAGAGCCCGCGCCTCGTGGCCTACACCGCGTCCAAGGCGGCCGTGACCAGCCTGGCCAAGAACCTGGCCAAGACCCTGGCACCCGAGGGCATCCTTGTGAACACGGTGTGTCCCGGCACCATCGTGACCGCCAGCTTCACCGAGAACCTCAAGCCTGTCTTCGCGGCGGAGAACCTCGACCCGGCGGACCCCCACGACGTGATGGCGTGGATCGACAAGGTCTTCCATCAGCCGGCGGACCTGGGGCGGGCGGGCCTGCCGGACGAGGTGGCGTCCCTGACCGCCTACCTGGTGTCCCGCCGGAACGGGTACGTCACGGGCGCCTGCGTGAACGCGGACGGCGGATCCGATTTCGTCTAGTCGCTTGACCTTCGTGCGCGTACTCACAAAGGTGGGCGCATGAACCCCGACGACCCGCCCAGCCTGACTCGTCGCATGGGACCACTGGACGGCGTGCGAGTGCTGGAGGCCGGCCTCCTCGTCCAGGGGCCACAGGCGGCCCTGACAATGCAGGAGTGGGGTGCCGAAGTCATCAAGATAGAGCTACCCGGGTTCGGCGACCAGAGCCGGTGGCTCCCGGTCAGCCGGGAAGACCGGCGTTCGCCGTGGTTCACCGCCTGCAACCGGGGCAAGCGCAGCATCACGCTCGATCTCAGGGTGCCACGGGGGCGCGAAGTCTTCCTCCGCTTGGTCGAACAGGCCGACGTCGCCATCACGAACTTCAAGCCGGGCACGCTCGAGTCGTGGGGCGTCGGCTATGCGGACGCCGCGGCCAGGAACGAGCGCATCATCTACGCCATGGGTTCGTCGTTCGGGCCGCTCGGGCCCGACGCCGGCCGTGAAGGCGCCGACCTCAGCGGGCAGGCTGCCGGGGGGATCATCAGCACCACGGGGGGAGCCGGTTCTGATCCGAGCCCGGTCGGCGCGACGATCGCCGACCACATCGCGAGCCAGAACCTGCTCGCAGGCGTCCTGGCGGCGCTGTACCGCGGCGAGCGCACGGGCCGCGGGCAGTTCGTCGAGACGTCCTTGCTCGGAGGACAGATCTGGGCCCAGGCCGGCGAGTACACGCACTACCTCCTGTCGGGCCGGGTCTCCGGCCCGGCCGCACGGGGGCACCCGATGGTCCCTGGGATCTACGGCATGTTCAAGACGGCGGACGGGTGGCTCGGCATCATCGGCGTCGCCGGGCCGGCTCGGGACCTCTTCTACCGGACCATCGGACGGCCGGACTTGATCGACCGCTTCGACCAGATGCTGTACTTCCCCGAGGACAAGGCCGAGTTGTGGCCGATCCTTGACGAGGTGTTCGCATCCAAGACCACCCAGGAGTGGTGCGACCTGCTCGGCGCCGCCGGACTGCGGTTCGCGCCCGTCCGCGACCACGCCGCGGTCGTCGCCGACCCCGGGGTCCGAGCCAACGGCTACATCGCCCCGCTCGAGGACCCCGACGACGCGGACGCCGAGACGCTCGTCGTCCGTACGCCTGTCCGGTTCTCCGAAGACCTGCCGCCGCTCCGCGCGCACATCCCTGAACTCGGCGAGCACACCGAGGATGTGTTGCTCGAAGCTGGCTACACCTGGGACGACATCAGCGCGCTCTCGGAAGAGGGTGCCACTTAGACGCCGGCGCGGGGACGCCCCCGTTTGGGCATTGGCGCCGCCTTCTTGGGCATTCGCCCGACCTCACTGAGTGCGCGCCGTAGAAGCATCTCGACGTGGGCGTTGACGCTGCGGAACTCGTCCTCGGCCCAGCGGATCAGCGCGTCGTGTACCGCCGGGTCCATCCGCAACAAGACCTGTCGGCGACCGCTCACGTATAGAGGGTGCCCGCGTTCACAATGGGAGATGGTGGCTGGTCGCCGCAGAGCACCACCATCAGATTGCTCACCATTGCCGCAGTTCGCTCCTCGTCCAGGGAGACCACCCCACCCTCGGTCAGCCGGTTGAGCGCCAGCTCGACCATCCCGACGGCCCCTGCGACGATTCGTGAGCGCGCCGCCACCACTGCGTTGGCTTGCTGGCGGCGCAACGTAGCCTGCGCGATCTCCTGTGCGTAGGCCAGGTGGGAGATCCGCACCTCCATGATCTCCACGCCCGCGACGGCGACCCGGTCCGCCACTTCGCCAGCGAGCTCAGCGGCCACGACGTCGGTGGAACCGCGCAGCGACGTGCCGGCCCCTGTCGTGTCGTCGTAGGGATGGCTGGTCGCCACGTGCCGGAGCGCCGACTCGGATTGGACGGACACGAAATTCGTGTAGCTGTCCACGGCGTAGGTCGACTTGGCCGTGTCGAGGACCTGCCAAACGACGATGGCGGCGATCTCGACTGGATTGCCGTCGGCATCGTTGACCTTGAGGTGGTTGGTCTCGAAATTCCGGACCCGGACGCTCACTCGGCGGCGCACCGTGAGGGGCAAGACGCACCAGAACCCGGGTCGGGCGACAGTACCCACGTAGTGCCCGAAGAACTGGACGACCGAGGTCTGGCCGGGCGGTACGACCACGAGCGTCGTGACGGCGAGCGCCGCCACGACGATAGGAAGCCAGAGCAGCCACGTTGCGTGCCCGGCGCACAGCACAGCGCCGTAAACGGCGGCCGCCAGGACCACGCCCAACCAGCCGTTGAAGGCGAACGCCGGTCGCTGTGTGATGTCGACCCTGGCGCTCAAGTGCCCAACCGGTTGGGCGACGTCGGGACTGTCCGAAGTGGCCATGATCCCTCCATCTGCAAGAATATGATATCATCTAGATATCACATTCTTGGGTTGTTGTCCACGCACGAGGGAGAACGGGGCGAACAACCACAGCTGCGACCTCGTCGCTCCTGCGCAGCCAGTCCGGCCATTCGGGGAGACGCCAGCCGCTCGAGCACGTCCGGGGTGCGCAGCAGCGCGATTGCATGGGCAGGAGCAGGCCGGCACCGGAACCGCGCCTTCGGCGAGAACGAGGCGCTGCCGTCGCGCGCTCTCGCTGACCGACCAGGTCCGCAGCGGCGATCTCGCGAGCGTGTGATGGCGTTATTGCCATCTTCGCGCGTCGTGGAGGTGAAGGGACTCGAACCCTCGACCTACGGCTTGCAAAGCCGTTGCTCTTCCAGCTGAGCTACACCCCCGGGCACCAGAGGCACCCGTCTGGTCAGGTGCGGGAGGCCAATCCTAGGCGCAAACACCCCGCGGACCTCAACCGGGCTGAAGGTTCTTGGTACCCGAAGCCGCACTCGATTCGTCCCCGTCAGCGCAAACAGTCGGACTCCGAGGCGGCATCACCGTCGGTCAGCTTCGCCCCGCTCGGCCGAAAAGGGACCCGAGTCTTTGCAGCTCCTGCGCATGCAGCTGGTCGCCCGGTAGCGATCGGGACATCTATCCGAAGCCCGTGCGCAGGCTCGGCATCTCGCACCTGTAGGGTGCGCCCCCGTGGATGCACGAACCTTTCTCGGGATGGAGCCCGATGGCGACGACCTGCACTGGCGCATGAGGGTGGCGCAACAGCTGACCACGCCCGGGAACTTTCTTTTCGGCGGATGCGGGCTCGGGGCGGCTCTTGTCGCACTCGAGGCGGCCTCGGGTCGTCCTACCGTCTGGGCCGCGGGACAGTACTTGTCGTATGCGCTCACCGACTCCTTACTCGAGTGGGAGGTCACGTTGGCGGCCGTCGGGGGCCACGTGACGCAGGCCCGCGCCGTGGGCAGGGTCGAAGGCCGTGAGATCCTGACGGTCAACGCGGCATTGGGCAAGGACGAACTCGATGTCGGGGGGATCTGGGTCGCGCCCCCGACGGTCCCGCGGCCGGAGGATTGCCCGCCACGCTTTTTGCCCAAGATGTTCCGCAACACGATCATGGACAGCATCGAGGTCCGCACGGCGCTGGGGCGGTCCTTTGAGGAGATGGACGGCACGCCAGGGAGCCCCGATTCTGCGCTGTGGGCGCGGGTGCCGGGTCATCTGACCCCCTCGGCAGCGACGCTGGCCATCGTGGGCGACTACGTCTCGGGGGCGGTGTCACAACCGATCGGCCGCCGCGCCATGGGTCGAAGCATCGACAACACGCTTCGCATGGTCCAGGTCAAGCCGACCGAGTGGGTGCTGTGCCACATCCGCATCCACGCACTCGTCGGCGGTTACGGGCAGGGCACCGCGTTCCTTTGGTCCGAGTCGGGCGATCTCCTCGCCACCGCGAGCCAGTCGATCGCCGTACGTCTTTGGCCGGAGGACGCCGTTCTACCCGAATAGCACCCCGGGTACGGTAATGAGACGTTCGTTTTCTGGACAAGACTGGACGCCTTGTCTTCGAGCAACCCTGACCGACCATGGCGGCTGGCCAGAATCGCGAGCTTCGGCTCGTGTTTGCTTCTAGGCGCGCTCACCCTCGCCGCCGCGCTCCTCGCCGCGAGGGCTCCCGGGCCGGTCACCCACGATCCCCGGGCACTGGCTGGCGTGGGAAGAGTGCCCGCCACGTCGGCACCCACCTCGACGTCCGCGGCACACACCTCCACGACCGCGACTCCCGCCACCATCCCGGCTGCCTCTCCGACAACCACCACGGCGTCGCCGCCCGTCGCACGGCCCCTACCCGGAGGCGTCACGGCAGTGGGCGATTCGGTGATGATCGACTATCAGGGTGATCTGCAGGCGGACGTCCCGGGTGTGAACGTCAACGCCGCCGTGAGCCGGCAATGGAGCGACGGGGAGGCGATCTTCCAGAGCCTGAAGGGGGAGGGTCAGTTGGGCTCTTACGTGATCGTCGGTCTCGGCACGAACGGACCCATCACCCCCACTGACTTCGACAACATGATGGCGATCTTGAGCGGCGTCACCCGCGTCGTGTTCGTGAATGTCCATGTGGACCGGGACTGGCAGGATCCGAACAACGCCGTGATCGCGAACGGTGTAACACGGTATGCGAACGCGGCTCTTGCGGACTGGGCCACGCTTGCAGCACAGAACCCGGAGTGGTTCGGGCCGGACGGGACCCATCTGGCCATAGACGGGCCTGGTGCGCAGGCCTTGGCCTCGTTGATCACTTCTGTCTTGACCAGTAAGTGAGGGGCCAGGAAGTTTCAGAACGGTGGTGTAACCTCGTCCCTCCGCCGGAGGCAGGCGCGCAGCGATCCGGGGCTATAGCTCAGTCGGTTAGAGCGCAGCACTGATAATGCTGAGGTCGCTGGTTCGATTCCAGCTAGCCCCACCACCGAAACTACGCCGTACGCGGGTCATACCCCTGCTTTCGGCGGGCGTGAGCGTTGCCCACCAATGACCGCGAATACTCGTCTCGTACCCTTGCAAGGGGCACGGCACGGTGGTCCGAGAGTCCTCACCTAGCTGGTTCCGAGAAGTCGGAAGCCCGTGGGGCGAGTGCTGGTGCGCGGGATCGATAGGTTGGCCCGACGTGACTGACGGCTCAGCGACGGAGGACGAGTCTCGGTTTCAGCGGGCCATGGCTCCAATCGTCGACGCTCTTCGCTACTTCACCGACGCCCTGCGTGACGTTCCGGAGTCACGGGAACTACCCAGCCGCGAGTTCTCGGGGAATGGCTGACCTCCACAGCCAAGAGACCGCCTTGCTCCGCAGTCCGGACTGGGACGACCCGATCGGCAATGCTCAAACCCTTGCGGCGATAACCCTCATGGCGGCGTCCGACGACGCACGCTACTTCGCCGACCTCTTCGCAGGAACCAGGGCGCCCGTCTTTGGACACCTCGTGCTCGTTCGTTCCGCGCTGGAGGCTTGCGTCGTGTCCCGCTGGCTCAGCGACCCACGAATCAGCGCAGGCCAACGGCAACGTCGGACCCTTCGGGAACTGATCTACTCCGCAGAGCAGACGAAGCGACTTGGAATAGAGGATCCAGCGAGGGTTGACGCGCGGATCGCAATGTGGCGCAAGGTGGCGACCGATTTGGGCTGGCCCGTTACGAGAGACCACAATCGTCCCGTGGTTGACGGGGCAAACCGTCCGTCAGTTCCGGAGGGCATCGACCAGCTACTCACCGATACCAGAACGACCAATATCGGCAAAGCGATGTGGGGGTACCTATCAGGAGTCGATCACGTCACCTGGTTTGCGCTGCGACAGGCGTTTATCACCGAGCCCGAGGAACCGGATGGGCTCAATCCGAGTTTGGCTCAAGTTGGCACGCAGTCTCGCTCCGTCTACATCCAATCCTTCTTGCTGTCACGTGGACTGCACGGCGCAGCCGAGGACCGGGTCGGCTACATGGGATGGGATGACGCGGACTTCCGAGAGGCAAGCCAGCGATTCGCTGCGCACGAGATGAACCTGCTCCAGCGCGTGATTTCGTCCGGCTGAGATCGCTGCAGGGGACTCGACGTTGTCCGCCCGTTGTCCAACCACGGCACTTCCGGCTCTACTGCGCGACAACCCACATCTTCAAGATCGGAGGTGGCCGGGGGACGGTGACGATGTGGTTGCAGCCCAGGTCGTCACGTGGTGATCAGGCGTCCCTCGGCCATCTTCGCGCTCTTGTTTCTTGAAATAGGCCCCGCCCCCGGGGGGATGGAGGTACCACCGGAGCGGGCGGGACCCAGAGGGGTAACGGAAAAAACCCCCGTAGCCTTGCGGGTCCGATCCTCAGATCCGGGGTCGGGCGGATTACAGCGAGCAGCCTCATCTGTCAGGGGACCCGGCCCGTGGACTTGCCGTTGCGGCCGCCGCCCTGGCTTCGGGTTCGATCCCTTTGGCCGCTTTACTCAAGGAGGTGACGGCGGGCCACCATCAGCCGGCGAGGGTTCAGGAATTGCCCCCGCCTCGCCCCAAGTCGGATTCGTCAGCTCTCGGCGGAAGATCAGGCGACGTGCACCGTCATCTTCCAGTTGGACGACGGTCACGAGCTCCCACCCCTGTGCACCCTCATCGCTGAGAACGTCGGCGAGCGTGCCAACTTCCGGACTTAGGGGTTCAAGCTTGTACTCCCAACCAGCCATTGCTCAGCTCTCGGGTTCCGGATCGGGAACCGGAGATGGCGGGTTCGGCTCGGGCTCAGGTTCGATTGGAGTCGGGTCTTGAGGAATGGTCACGATTAGGCGATACCCTGCGGATGGGGACCAAAACGAACCGACGCCAGTCAAGAGGGGCCCACCTAACTCGCTCCTCGCAGCTCCATCTGTCGCACCCGGTCCCGACTTACGCCAAGACGCTCGGCGATGGGTGTCATTGCTCATCCCCCAAGATCGGGCTGAGTTGATAGCAGTGGCCCGGAGCCTGGCCTCCTTACTGCGCTCCGCCCCGGCCCCTGTGGATCTCGAAGGTCCTCGTGCCCATCGTCTCGAGTGGGCTGCGGTAAGCGACCGCCCCACCGATGCAGACATGGTGAGCGTCTACCAACGTGGCGTCAAATCAGAGCAAGCCGAGACTAGGGCGCCCCGATTCGGGAAGGGCCTCACTGTGCACGGCGCCAACCCTGGCGGCCCGTAGGTTCAGCTCTTCTCTGACAGGGGACTGGACGTGGGCCGCGCGGCGCTGTTGCGAAAGGAGCCCCCGTACCGGTGGGGGAGGCGGGGGCTTGCCTTGCCGTAGCCTCGCGGGCCGTGCCAATGCCCCGACCAGGCGACCCCTGCCCCGGTTTCATGGCCGAGGCCAGCCGCTGCTGGCGCATGGTGTACGACCGCAATCTGCAGGCGACCCATTGCTCGGAGCAACCGAGCTGGACGGGACGATGGCGTTCGCCACGGGGCCGACCAGTGGTGGCGGGTATGGGCGTGTCCCGACCACCTCGACGGGTTGACAAGACTAAGGGAGTTCGGCAGGCGACGCTGAGCGGGCGCCCGCTATCTGTTCGGTGGCAGGGTCTGGCCGTAGACGGCCAGTGATCTCACGGACCTTCGCATATCCATCCGCCCTGAACGGTCTGGGTGCACTGCGGATTGTGAATGCTTGGACTCAAGACTGCGCAGCCGGGGCACTTTGGCGGCGTTGGCTGCGAACTGACTCCTCCGATCAAGAAGAGCAGAGCGCCCATAGCGAAGCCTATTGCGAACAAAAGGAGGCGCTTCCTCACCCGCTATCTACCTAACGTCAGTCTCGGCTACAACACTGACAACAACCCGTCGGGTGTGACTAGGGTCAACCGAACTGATTTGCGCACAACACGCCGACAACCGGATAACGCTCGCTCCGTCCGCTATCGCTGGTTCGGTGGCGGTGCCAGTATCGAGCACCTCGACGGGGTTGCGGGAGTTGGGCGGCGGCCGACTGTCTTGACTAAAGCGAGGCCCCTCCGTTATCAGCAGCTGTTCGCGCTGAATAGGGCGATCTCCCAGATTGACGGGTTCACCCTGGTCGATCCCAACCTGATCTATCCCGGAATGAAGTTGCTGTTTCCGGCCGACGCGACCGGCATACCCCCACCGGCGCCGTGATCTCGGCTCCAGCACCGTGGGCCACGGGCTAACCCATCGGGAGAAGGTGGGCCTTTCTCCTCTCCAACAATGCTCCACAGATCTGACGGCGTCCTGAGACGCACAAGCCCTCGGTGCGCCCGAACTCCCGCAGGCCCAGTCAGCCCGTCGCAGTGCTCGGTACTGGTACCGTTCCGCGAACCGACCGGTGGCGGGATGTCGAAGAACTGGGGGTCTTTAGCGGGCGGAACCAACGATTGATGAACCCGGCCGGACGTGGTCCGACCCCGCCCGCAGGCGGGGCCGGACCACTCTCACCTTTAGAGAAACCCCAAATGGGTTCCCACTATGCCTTAGAAGGCGAAGATCCCACCGTCGCGTGCCACGAGGTAATAGCCGCCTCCGTCCGAGGTTGCCGCTATTCCAACGATCGGCTGGCTAAAGGGGAGTACTACCCGTCGACCCGTAGAACCCAGCACCACCGTAATTGAAGATCCCACCGTCAGAGGCCACCAACCAGTAGCCGTGTCCGTTGGGTGTGGACCCCAGGCCGACGATGGGCTGGTTCAGATGCATCGCCCCGGTCGATCCGTAGAACGCGGCGTTGCCGTAGGAGAAGATCCCACCGTCAGAGGCCACCAACCAGTAGCCGTGTCCGTTTGAGCGGGCTTTCGGTCACCTGGCTAGAGATGCTCAGGGCCGGATCGACACCCGTCCAAGCCGTCGCTGCACTCGTCGCGGGCGATGGCACGCCCGAAATACGGCAGCTTGGTGTCATCGACCTCGGTTCTCCGCCTACTGCCTTCACGGGGGCCGATTCGGTCCCGCATGCCGAAGATCGGACAGGAGTCGACTGCGTTGCCCAGGCAAACATGACGGAGCAATCCGGTGTTCCCAAGGCCATGGTCGCTGCTTTCGAGACTTCGACTGGTGACCTCTGGAGGCGGCTCCTATTGGCACTCGATGCAGCACAGGCCATGGGCGGCGACTTTCGAGGCATGCAGTCCGCCGGACTCGTCGTCCGTGCCGGAGAGCGGGGCGTCCCACCTTGGACTACCGCCATCGTGAACGTGCGGGTAGACGATCATCCCGAGCCCCTGGGAGAACTTGGGAGGCTAGCGGAACTGACCACGGTGTATCGGCACATCAACGAGCCGTTAGAGCGCGTTGCGTGTGGGGACTATCAGGGTGCCCTGGAATCCGCACGCACAATGAGCGACGCAGCACCGACCGACCCTAGCCTTCAGATGCGGCTGGGCTTGGCCCTACTCGCAACGGGTCAGCCCAGGGACGAAAGATCCTGGCGGGATTGGCGGCGAAGAACGACAAATGGCTGATTCTCATGCGTCGGACGCTCCAACGCTACGGCATCGACGCGACAACGCTCGGTGAACTTCTCTGACGCTTAACTCTTCGCTCCCGACGCCCGGCTGCACTGAGGAGTTCGGAGCACTCCCATCACCAATGATGTTGGTTCGGGGGCGTCAATGACGTTGGTTGGGCCGTAATGGTCCACGGCCAGAACCCGGCGCCGGATATGGAGAGGTTTCGTTCGGTCTTACTGTTCCTCCGCGCTGGTAACCGGACCCTGAGAAGGCTGAGGTCGCACGTTCGATTCTTGCGAGCCCCACTCGGTCCTGCCCCGGGACTCCGGGAAATGTCCAGCCCGGAATCGGGGCAGCGCTTCCTCGGTCATCCCCCACAGTTCCCGGATGGTCGCCCCACCATCCACGACGAGGGTCTGCCCTGTGATCCGTTCGGCGAGGTCCGAACACAAGAACAGGACTGCGTTGCCGATGTCGCGGGCGCGTGGCGGAGCAAGGGGATTGACTGAGTCGACCGCCCACCGCCCTTCCGGCCAGTCCTCGTTCCCGGTCCCGACGTTGCCGGGGGCCACGGCGTTGACTCGGATCCCGTAGCGCCCGAGCTCCTGGACGAAGCTCTTCGCGAGGGAGATCACGCCCGCCTTGGCTGCGCCATACGGGGCGTGCAAGGCCGCTGCCGCGATCGCGTCGACGGACGAAAGGGCGACCATGGAGCCACCGGTGCCCTGCCTGATCATCTGACGGCCCACGACCTGGAACAGGTAGAAGACCTGCGTCACGTTGTTCAAGATGGTCCACTGCCAGTCCTCGTCGGAGAACGAGTCGGCCCGCTCCCATCGGGCGCCGCCGATGATGTCAACGCAGGCGTCAATGGAGCCGAGTCCGTCCACCGCCTGGTCCACTGCCCGCTGCACGTCCGCGGGCAGGGTCATGTCGGCGACGATCGGAAAGGCCTTGCCCCCATCCTCCCGGAGCTCCGCCGCGATTGCTTCGGCCCGGCTCTTGTCGATGTCGATGCATGCGACCGCCGCCCCCGCTTCCGCCAGCTTCCGCGCGCAGCTACGGCCGTGACCGGCTCGTTCGGGGAGGGAGCCCGCGCCGGACACCACGGCGCCCTTCCCGGTCAACCCGAGGTCAATCAACGAGATCCTTTTCTGCGTCGGTGTGCGGCCCGAACGCGCGTCACGGGTCCGATCGTCCCGCCCTCGGAAGCCAGGACGTCCTGCACGTTCTCGACAACGGCGCGCCCCTCCCACCGCCCGTGAACCAGGATGCAGACGGACACTTCGCAAGAGCGGCCGGGCGAGGAGCAGCGCGACCGTGATCTGGAGCACACCCGCCACCGCAAGTGGCAAGCGGAGGCTCCAGATCGCGGCCAGACCTCCCGCCGCGAGCGCTCCCACCGGAGCGGCGCCCCAGACGATCCCCCGATAAGCCGCACCCACTCGGCCCATGACCTCGGGCGGCGTCAGTCTCTGGCGGAGTGCGAGCGCACAGATTGAGCCGACGGCGACGGCCACACCGACCAGACTGGCCGCGGGTGCAGCCAGGTGCCAGCTCGTGGCAGACGCCATGATCAGATAGCCCACGCCGGAGATCATGGCCGTGGCCAGCAGCGTTTGAGCGCTGCCGAAGCGCCTCACCAGTCGATCCACCGAGACGCTGCCCACGAGGTTGCCGACGGCGATCACCGCGAGGAAGAGCCCGTAGGCGCCCGTCCGGATCCCCCACACCTTTGTGGCCAGCAACACGAGTACTCCGCTTTCCATTCCCTGAAGGGCGGAGAGAGAGGTGACCAACAGGATGAGGAACCGCATGTGGCGGTCGGCGAACAGGAGCCGAGCGCCCTCCCAGATCGATGTCGAGGAGCCGGAAGGCTGCGGCGCCTTCGTTCGAAATCGTACGAACGGAAGGCATGACGACAAGAACGTGATTCCTTCCATGAAGAAAGGAAGGGCATTGCTGACTGCGAAGAGCCATGACCCGATGACGGGACCCGCAAGATGTTCGGTGCCGGACTCGGCCGCGCCCAGGACCCCGTTGGCGTGTTCGAGCTCCTCCGACTTGACGAGGTCCGGCACCATGGCCTGGAGTGACGAGTAGTAGATCGCCCTCGCACTTGCGGAAACAAGAACGATCAGGATGAGTACCCAGAGCTTCATCTGGCCATTCACAACCAGGAGCGCAGCGGCCAGGATTACGAGGGCACGGACGACATTGGCCAGAGCCATGACGGGACCGCGTTCGAACCGGTCCGCAAAGGCTCCGGCCGGGAGTGCAACTAGCAGCCAGGGAAGGTTGTCAGCCGCGACGACAGCGGACACAGCCACCGGATGTGGGTTCACCACCACTGCAAGCAATGGAATGGCTCCCAGCGCAAGCCCGTCTCCAGAGCTGGCCAGGGAAAAGCCCACCCACAGGCGGACGAACGGTCGTCCCAGCCGACGCCGGACCCGCCTCCCCCGACTGAACACCCTCATGGAATCTACTGCCCGAGCGCGACAACGGCGGGCGCCATTTCAGCGAAAAAACAAGAAATCGCTAAAGGAGGGCGCCCGCCGTGCCGAAAATCTCATCGCTACAACCCCGTACCGTTGTCGGGGCGGTGGCGACTAAAACTTCGTGGCGGGACTTTCGAGTCACCACCTGTAGTTGAAGGTCATATCCCACCTCCTCGCAAGCCGGCACAGGTGGGGAATGTGAGGGCGACAACACCGTGCGACCGGTACCCCTTCGTTCCCCGCGTTTTCTCAAGTTTTCCCCAACTTGCAACCGCATTGCAACCAGAAATTTGTGCAAAATTGTGCAACTGGGGGTTCGAAAGCGCCGTGTCAGGCACGAAATCTGTCCGGACCGCGACAAATTTGCCTGTTAATTACAACAATGTCCTTTCGCAAAAGGACGCGCGGAGCCCGAGAAGAGGACCTCCGGGAAGCACCGGGGCGAGAGGATCTCGGCTAGCGGGACAACAGACGTCGTCTGTTTGGAGCGGTCTAGGAAGCGACCGCGCGCAGCGTCAGGTCTCCCGCGGGCAGCTCCGGCCGGAACGCAGCAAACTCGAACGACACACCTTGCAGCAGCCAGCTTTGAAGCTGTGACGACGCCATCGGCTTGGACAGGTAGTACCCCTGAATGAAGTCACAGTCCAAGTCGGCCAGCACCGCGCAGGTGACCGCATCCTCGGCACCTTCGGCGACGACCTTCAGTCCGAGCGAGTGCGCCATCGCGATTGACGACTGGACGATGATGCGGTTGCTCGATTCGTTGGCCAAATTGGTCACGAAGGAGCGGTCGATCTTCAATTCCCGCACTGGAAGTTGGTGGAGGTAGGCCAGCGACGAGTAGCCCGTGCCATAGTCGTCGATCGCGATCTCTATCCCGAGACTGTCGAGGTCATCGAGCACCGCTCGCACTTGTTCGAGGTCGGACATGACGGCGGTCTCCGTCACCTCCAGGGTGAGCGCTTCCGGTGGGAGCTCGTTGGCCCTCAAATGACCCGCGATCCGGTCGACGAGACCGGAGTCCGAAAATTCGTGCCCAGACAAATTGATGGCGACGCCGATGCTGAGCCCCGCCTGACGCCATGCGGCCAATTGGGCGCACGCCTCTGCGAGGACGAAGTCGCTGATCTGGGTGATCAGGCCAGTTTGCTCTGCGATCCCGATGAACTCCTCGGGGGAGATGGCTCCATGGATTGAATTGGTCCATCGGACGAGCGCCTCCACCCGAGCGACCTGACCGGACCTGACGTCAGCAATCGGCTGGTACAGCACAGAAAATTCCCGGCGGGTCTTCAGTGCGTGCTCCAGCTGGCGTCCGATCTCGACCCGCCGGGCCATGGCACGGTCGTGCTCGCCCGAGTACAGCTCGACCCTGCTGCGGCGCTCCTTGGCCAGATACATCGCGATGTCGGCCCGCTGGAGAAGGGTGGCCTCGTCTTCGCCGTGCTCAGGAGCGAGCGCGATGCCTGCACTCGCCGTGACGGGAAGTGCCAGTCCCTCCGTCCGGAACGGGCGGGACAATTCGGCGTACAGGTCATTGACAATGTCGACAGCCTCTTGGGGCTGGCTCACATTCGGAATGATCAACGCGAACTCGTCGCCACCGAGGCGGGCGACCGTTGCGCGGCCCGCGACGGCTCGGACCAGGCGCTCGGACACCTCCTTCAGCAGGTGGTCACCGATGGTGTGTCCCAGCGTGTCGTTCACTTCCTTGAAACGGTCGATGTCGAGAAGGACGATCGCCACACCTTGGCTCTCCTTGAGGGCGGTTTCGGCCCGGTCGCGGAAGAGGTGGCGATTCGGTAGCTGGGTGAGCGCGTCATGTGTGGCTTGATATCGGTTGTCGTCGCGTTGATGTTCCAGACTTTCGAAGAGATCTGCGCGCTGCAGACTCGTGACGGCGTGCGCAGCAAGGGCCTCGAGAAGCTGGAGGTCTTCGTTATCGAAGCTGTCCTCTTCCTCGTCGCGGTCAAGGGCCACGATGGCGCCGATCGCCGTGTGTTCGTTCATCAGTGGAGCAACCACCGCCTGGCGGTAGCCACCAAGAACAGAATCGTGCTCGACATCGCCACCGTGCCCGGAGCTGTTGTGGAGCGACGCCACCCCCGAAGCGATGGTCTGCGCAATGATCGACGATCCGTCGAGGCGTATGGGCTCAAATCCCGAGGGCCCCCGGTCGTCGATCGAAATACGACGGAGCAGTTTGGACGACTCGGCCAGCACGAGCTCCGCCCGACGGGCACGCATGACCGAACACACCTGCCGCAGCACGTCGACTCTCACTGACGAAGGTTCGAGGCTGGCCCTGTTCAGCGCCCGGCTGAAGTCGTAGAGCCGCTGGACCGAGGTGAATCGAGAGGACAGCCGGACATACCCGCGGTACGCGGCAATGATCAGGGCGGCGACCAGGACGAGCGGCACCATGGCCCAAAGGCTGGACCATGCGGCGTCGAGTACCACGAACGAGAGACAGATGCTCGCCAACATCAGCATGGCTTGGGTGGTGACTTGGGTCGCGTTCCCTCGCTCGGGCGTTTGGCCGTAGAGCTTCATCACGATCCAGAGCGTCAACCTTGAGAAAACGGTTTGGGTGGCAAGTGCGACGGCAGCAGCCATCCAGCCCCGAACGCTCACCGGGCTGTGCGATCCCAACAACTCGCGATAGACGATGACGATCAGCGCGATGCACAGCGCCTCTGCTGACACGTTGAACGCCACCTTGAAGAGAGGGGGTTTTCGCGACCGGACGAGAACCGAGAGTTCTCCGCACACGATCGCAAGCACGAGGAGGTCGGGTGACAGGAACGCCAACCCCAGCAGCACTGGTATCTCGCCGAGCATGACGGTGTAGGAGTTGCCCCCGTAGTGCAGCGACACCGGAGCCCAAATGGCGGCGGCCCAGAGCACGCAGACCACCATGAACATCTCCGGCTGTGGGATCAGCTCCCGTATCGGCGCCGTCGCATGGAGTGGCCCCCGCCAGACGAGCGCAATCGTTGCCAGACCGAGGGTCGCCGTAAAGGCATAGACGCTGAAGAGCGCCCGGCGATGCCTGGCTCGTTCTGCTGCCGCCTCGGCGTCGGCGTCCTCACTCATGGGCGCGTCAAGAGACACATCGGATTCAACGGGGAAACCCTCGAATTCCTGCGCTGCGTCCATTGAGCCCACCGGGGACAGACCGACCTCCGTGCCGGTTGCCGGCACCATTTCGATATCGGCGTCACCCGGGTTCGGCTTGAGGTCACGCTGGCGCGCCAACAAGGCCCGGTACCTGGGCAGATGTCGGCACAGATCCCCCATGTAACCGGCCTCCCTCCCTGAATTGCCTTGACGCCGGTCACGCAATGACTAGGACGGTCACATTACGGCACGAGAGCTGTGCCGTCACCCCCAACGCCAGGAAATCCCGGGTCTTTGGACCTGGGGGCTCTCCAGGCGGCCGGAGCGGCGCCCAGCGGGCCGAAGACCGACCGGCGCGCCGGTCCGGCATCGTTCGGTCGAAGCCCACCTGACACGGGGATTGCGAGCTGACGCAGCGATCGGCGGCGTGCCGCCCCGACCTCACAACGGGGTGACAAAATTTCTGCCGCCCGAGGTCTTCAACGAGTAACCACCGGGCAACTGTCCGGCCCTCCAGACCCACCGCCTCCAAGGCCGACTGGGTCCAGGTCTGGCGGGACTCCTGACCGCCGCGGCCGTAACGTCGGCGCCGTGCAGTTCAGCAAGGAGCTCCGCGACGACGTCGCGGCCGGGGACATCACGGTGTCCTTCCGCCTGTGGCAGCGGCCGCAGGTGAAGGTGGGCGGACGCTACGGGGTCGGACGGGGAGATGTCGAGATAGAGGTCGACTCCATCGCGCCCGTCCGCTTCCGCGACATCAGCGCGGCCGACGTCCGACGGGCCGGCGAGCGCGACCGTGCGGCTCTCCGCCAGCGGGCGGCGCATGCAGGGCCGATCCACGACGACACGCTGCTGTACCGGATTGCGTTCCACGTGGTCGGGTAGTAGACGGGAATCCCGCCGCGCCGGGTCCGGCGGAACGACCCGGCGGCCCCGAAAAAGGAGGTCCCCCCGTGCAGCAGCGCCCCATCGGCGACCGGACCGTGAGCGCCGTCGGCTTGGGCGAGATGCCACTCTCCATAGAGGGCCGGCCCGATCGGAAGCAGGCGATGGCCACCATCCACGCCTCGCTCCATGCCGGCGTCACCTTCATCGACACCGCCGACGCCTACTCCCTCGGCACCCACGAGCATGGCCACGGCGAGGAGCTGGTGGCCGAGGCGCTCGCCGCCTACGGCGGCGCGACCGACGACGTGATCGTCGCCACCAAGGGCGGCCACCGGCGCCCCGGCGACGGTAGCTGGACCGTGCACGGTGACCCCCGCTACCTGAAGCAGGCATGCGAGGCGTCGCTCAAGAGGCTCGGCATGGACGCGATCGGGCTGTACCAGTACCACCGCCCCGACCCCACGGTGCCGTGGGCCGACTCAGTCGGTGCGCTCGCCGACCTGCTCGACGACGGCAAGATCCTCATGGCCGGCGTCTCCAACGCCACGGTGGCCCAGATCGACGAGGCGCAGCAGGTGCTGAGCGGCCGCCTGGTCAGCGTGCAGAACCAGTTCTCGCCGCGCTTTCGCTCCTCGGAGGGCGAGCTGGCGCACTGCGAGGCGCACGGGATCGCCTTCCTGCCCTGGAGCCCGCTCGGCGGCATCGGGCGGTCCGACGCGATCGAGCGCGACCACCCCGCCTTCGCCGCGGTGGCCGGGGAAGTGGGCGCCACGCCCCAGCAGGTCACGCTGGCCTGGATGCTGGCCAAGGGCTCGCGGGTGATCCCCATCCCGGGGAGCAGCCGCCCGGAGACCGCCCTTGCATCGGCCGCGGCGGCCGGCGTCGACCTGACCTCCGATCAGGTGGCGCGTCTCGACGCCTCGTGAACGGAACAGAACGCATCGGCGCCGTGTTGAATTGAGCGATGCCTGCGGTCACCGTTCCCGAAAACCTGGCCTTGCCCCGGATAGAGACCCCGGCGGGGGAGGCCACCACCCTGCGAAGCGTCACCCGGGTGAGCGACGCGCCCTCGGGGCTGGAGGGCGAGGGCTTCCCGGTACGGCGCGCCTTCGCCGGCGCGACATTGTCCGAGCTCGATCCGTTCATCCACATGGACCAGATGGGCGAGGTGGAGTACGCCCCGGGAGAGCCCAAGGGGACGGCCTGGCACCCGCACCGCGGCTTCGAGACCGTCACCTACATGATCGACGGCACCTTCCAGCACCAGGACTCCATCGGTGGCGGGGGCCTCATCACCAACGGCTCGACGCAATGGATGACTGCAGGGTCGGGGATCCTGCACATCGAGCGGCCGCCCGACCAGCTGATCGCCAGTGGTGGCCTGTTCCACGGGATCCAGCTGTGGGTCAACCTGCCGGCGGCGGAGAAGTGGATCGACCCGCGCTACCAGGGGATAGAGGCGGACCATGTGCTCCTCTTGACCTCGCCGGACGGAGGCGCGCTGGTGCGGGTGATCGCGGGCGACGTCGCCGGTCACCGCGGGCCGGGATCGACGCACACGCCGATCTCGCTGCTGCACGCGACCGTCCAACCGGGAGCGGAGTTGCAGCTCCCGTGGCCCCGTGCGTTCAACGCGCTGGTCTACGCGCTCTCGGGGTCGGGCACGGTCGGGCCTGACGCTCGCCCGATTCACACGGGTCAGCTCGCGGTCTTCGGCGCGGGCGACGCGCTGGTGCTGCGGTCCGACACGACGCAGGAGTCCCGGCACCCGGCGCTGGACGTGCTCGTACTCGGCGGGCGGCCCATCGGAGAGCCCGTGTACCCCTACGGCCCGTTCGTCATGAACACGCGGGACGAGATCGTCAAGGCCTTCGAGGACTACCAGGCGGGCAAGCTCGGCACGGTTCCGGCGGACCACATCGGCAACGCGTGACCCGGGAGGGCCGCGGGTGATCGAGTCGGACCGGGCGGCGGAGGCGCGGCCGGCTGCGGGAGCGGCGGGCGTCCCCGCACCGGGCGGATCGAGAGTATCGAAGGCCGCGTGGAGCGCCGACGACATCGGCGACCAGACGGGACGGGTGGCGCTCGTCACCGGGGCCAACAGCGGCATCGGCTACGAGACGGCCCGGGCGCTGGCGGCGCACGGGGCGCACGTCTTGCTCGCCTGCCGCGACCCTGAGCGCGCCCGGAGGGCCTACGACGAGCTCGACAAGGATCTCGAGGACTGCTCCCTACAGGTCCTGGCGGTGGACCTGACCGACCTGTCCTCGGTGCGCGCCGCTGCCACCGATTTCCTGGAGACACACGCGCGCCTGGACCTGCTCGTCAACAACGCCGGCGTGATGGGCACGCCGTACCGCCAGACCGCCGAGGGCGTGGAGCTCCAGATGGCGACGAACCATCTCGGGCACTTCGCCCTGACCGGGCTGCTGTTGGACCGGATCGTCACCACAGAGCGCTCCCGGGTCGTCACCGTGAGCTCGCATATGCACCGAGTCGGGCGCCTTCGCCTCGACGACGTGGCCGGGGCGAAGCGGCGCAACACATGGGTCGAATACGGCACCACGAAGCTGGCCAACCTCCTCTTCACGGCGGAGCTGAGCCGGCGCCTGGACCAGGCGGGGCTGGGGACCGCGGCCCTGGCGGCCCACCCCGGCTGGACGCGCAGCAACCTGGCCGGCAACGGCGCCGCGCTCGGCGACAGCCGGGTCCGGCGGAGGCTCGCTCGCACCGCCGGAAGGACGCTCGGGCAGTCGGCCGCGGTCGGTGCTCTGCCCGTCCTCTGTGCGGCGACGTCCCGCCACGTCCACAACGGTCAGTACATCGGACCGGCGGACTGGTTCGGCCTGGCCGGCCCGCCGCGACTGGACCGGCCGTCGCGCCGGGCCCGCGACGCCGAGGCGGCGCGTCGGCTGTGGAAGGCCTCCGAGGAGCTGACCGGCGTGCGCTACTCGGTGAGCGCCGGGGTCTGAGGGCGGAGGCAACGGGCGCACGACCCGCCGGGGAGCGCCGCGTGTGCCTCGAGGAAGGCCGCGTGGACGGACGAACGGTCGGGGCGCACCACTCGGCCGACGGGCACGATCACCACGCTGCGGGCGCCGGCCCGGCGCAGCGCGGCCGCCGCGCTCTGGGCGCGAGCGCCGCTGACGTAGGTGTCATCGACCAGGAGGGCACGGCGGCCGCGCAGGACGGACGATGCGGTCGGTGCGACGGGGCCGGTCCGGACGGCGAAGGCTGCGGCGTCGGGGCGCATGTGGCCGACGGGCGCTGACGCCCGCCGCAGCAGGTCCGGTGTCCAGCACGCACCGCCGAAGGCGGCGCGCACCGCGTCCGCCAGGCCCTCGAGCGCCGCGAGCGGAGGGCCACTGGGGCGTGCGGTCGAGGGGACGGCGAGCACGCGGTCGATCGGACCACCCGCTGCGGCAGCGATGCACGGACCGTGCTCCGCCAGGAACGCCGCCAAGAGAGCACGGACAAGACGGGCGAAGTGCCGGCGCGCCTCGTCGACCGCTGACTCCTTGTAGCCCATGAGCACCGTGTAGAGCGGGCCCGGCAAGGGGCACAGGCGCACGGGGAGGACCGCGGCCAGCGGAAGCCCGAGCCGCACCGCCACGACGCGACACGCGAAGCAGAGCGCGTGGGGCGCCGCGGCTGGGCCGCAGCAGACGTGGCAGACACCGGGCGCGGGGGCCGGGACCCTGTGCGGGTCAGGCGGGTTCGGTGTCGGGTTCGGGCCGATGCAACAGAAAGGTCCCGGTGGCGCGGCTCACGAGCGTGCCCTCCGCGTCGCGCATGGTGGCCTCGCCGTACGCGACGAGCTTGGCCATGCGCACGACTTCGCCCCGCAGGACGTAGTCGCTGCCCTTGCGGGCCGGGCGCATGCACTCGGTCTTCATCTCCAGGGTGCCGCGGCGTGCGCGCCTTGCCGGAGAGAGCGGCGTTGATGGCGAAGTTCATGCACGCATCGAGGAGGAGGGAGTGGACGCCGGCCTGCGTGATGCCGTGCGGGTTGCAGGCCATGTCGGTGGGGGCGAACGTGCCGGCCACCCAGCCCAGGTCTTCGCCGTCGACGCCGTACCCGCTGAACAACCCGCCGACCACGCCGATGATCGGCATGCCGCCGTCACCCAGCCAGCGGTCCATGTCCTTGCCCGTGCGAGCCATGCGGTGGACCCTACCGCCCGATTGGTCCCGTCCCTGGTGGCGGACCAGATGGTGCCCTGGGCGCACCCGGGTAGGATGACACCCCTCTGAACCGGCAGGGAGCGGCCCGCCGGAGTTGGAAGGAGTACGCCATGACCACCGCCGTCATCGTCGACGCCGTCCGGACCGCCGGCGGAAAGCGCAACGGGAAGCTCAAGGGCTGGCACGCCGTGGACCTGGCGTCCGAATCGCTCAGGGCCCTGGCCGAGCGCAACCAGCTCGATCCGGCGCAGGTGGACGACGTGGTCATGGGCTGCGTCATGCAGGTCTCGGAGCAGTCGCTCAACGTGGGGCGCAATGCCGTGCTCGCGGCGGGCTGGCCCGAGTCGGTGCCCGCCACCACGGTGGACCGCCAGTGCGGCAGCTCGCAACAGGCGATCCACTTCGCAGCCCAGGGCGTGATCGCCGGGGCGTACGACATCGCGATCGCCGGCGGCATCGAGAGCATGACCCACACCCCCATGGGGTCCTCGGTGGTACGGGAGTACGGCTTCCCCTTCGGCCCGCGGGTGATGGCCCGCTACGCGGAGCGGGGCGGCCTGGTCGGCCAGGGCATCGGCGCCGAGATGATCGCCGACCAATGGGGCATCTCGCGCGAAGAGCTCGACGCGTTCGCGATGCAGAGCCACCAGCGGGCCGCCCGGGCCACCGAGGAGGGCCGGTTCGAGAACGAGATCATTCCCGTACCCGTCCGCGACGACGAGGGCAAGGACACCGACGAGATCTTCGCGGTCGACGAGGGCATCCGGCCGGACTCCACGGTCGAGACACTGGCCAACCTGAAGCCCGCTTTCAAGGAGGACGGCAAGATCACCGTGGGCAACTCGTCGCAGATCACCGACGGCTCCTCGGCCGTGCTCATCATGAGCGAGGAGAAGGCCAACGCGCTGGGCCTGCGCCCGCGGGCCCGCTTCCACGCCTTCGCGCTCGCTGGCGTCGACCCGGTAACGATGCTGACGGGGCCCATCCCGGCCACGACGTCGGTGCTGGAGCGGGCGAAGCTGACGCTCGAGGACATCGACGTGGTGGAGATCAACGAGGCGTTCGCCTCCGTCGTGTTGGCGTGGGAGAAGGAGCACCACCCGAACATGGAGATCGTCAACCCCAACGGCGGGGCCATCGCACTGGGCCACCCGCTGGGCGCCTCGGGCGGCAAGCTCATGTCGACGCTCCTCAACGAGCTGGAGCGGACCAACGGCCGCTGGGGCCTCCTCACGATGTGCGAGGGCGGCGGGCTGGCCAACGCGACGGTCATCGAGCGGCTGGGCTGACAAAACGGGCCACCTGCCGGCACCCCGACAACGCGCGGTGACGGCAGGGGCCCCCGTCCTGCCCGCTGCTGTGAGAGGCGGCTGGGCCTCGCAATGGCGCCAGCCCCCTGGCCAGGTTGGGCGCTGCGACCTCAATACCCTCAACGGGGGCCTGCTCAAACCCCGATGACGATCATCGTTGCGCTGACCCATCGGGGGTACCCGCCTCCCGTGCCGTCGGAACCCTCGACGGTACGAGGCCGGCCGAAGAGGCGGCCAGGGCGAAGCGATGGGCGTCGCGGACCGCGCACCCGCCCCGGTCGTTGTTGAAGTAGACGAAGACGTCGTCGTCCGGTGACCACAAGCTGGCGAGCCGCTCCGCCCACGTCGCCAGCGCACGCCGCCCGTAACACGGGCGCGGCGCGGCCCGGCCCTCGTGCAGCCGCAGGTAGCCCCAGTCGGCCGTCCTCCAGAGGGGGGCCTTGCGGCCCGGCGCGTCGATCAGGCACAGGGCGGCCTGGTGCGCGCGCGAGGACGTCGGCCACCTCCTCCACGAACCACGACTCGTGACGCGGCTCGAAGACCACCTTCGTGCGGCGCGGAAAGGCTTTGAGCACGGCTTCGAGCGCCCCGACGTCGCGTGCGAGGTTGGGTGGGAGCTGGACGAGGACGGGTCCGAGCGAGCGGCCGAGCCCGCGGGCGTGCTCCATCAGCCGGTGCACGGGTTCTTCCGGGTCCTTCAGCCGGCGGACATGGGTCAGGTAGCGGCTCGCCTTGACGCTGAACAGGAAGTCTGTGGGCGTGGCGGCGCGCCAGCGCGAAAGGTTTCTTCGTCCGGGAGCCGGTAGAAGGAGTTGTTCAGCTCGACCGTTTCGAAGTGGGACGCATAGTGCTCCAGCCACTTCGCCAGCGCCAGGCCCCGCGGGTAGAAGCGGCCGCGCCAGTCTGCGTACTGCCAGCCGGAGGTCCCGATGAGGACGGGCATGGGTGTTCTCCTACCCCGGAGCGCGCCGCCCACGCCCGCCGCGAGGGAGAACGGCTCGGCTCGTCAGTGGTAGCGGGTGGCCAGCAGGAAGCCGGCGAAGATCATCACCAGTCCTGCCACCAGCCCCCAGGGCGAACCGTGCGCGGCGAAAGGGAGGTGGCCCAGGTAGTTGACCGTGATGACGGCGACGCCGCCGATGAGGAGGATCAGGATCAGCGCGCCGAACCAAGGTGGGCTGTGGCGCACGTTCTTGGGGATGGGCGCCGTGTAGCGGCCGCTCTCCTCGGGCGACTTGTAGCGGCCGACCTTCGACGTGGAGGTGCGGCCGGACGCCGATTTGCCCTTGCGGGACGCGCCGCCCGGTCCCTTCGTCTTGGTGGCCACGGGGTCGAGGATAGCCAGCCCCGGCGAGATGCCCCGGGCGGCCCGGTACGATCCACACCTCATGGGCGCCCGCGTCCTCGTCATCGACAACTACGACTCATTCGTCTACAACCTCGTCCAGGAGCTCGGCGAGTTGGGTGCCGAGCCGGTCGTGTTCCGCAACGACGCCATTGACGTGGACGGCATCCGCGCCGCATGGCCCGACGCCCTCCTCATCTCGCCGGGGCCGGGGCGACCCGACGACGGGGGCGTGAGCCTCGCCGCCATCGCGGCGTTGGCCGGCGAGGTCCCGCTGTTCGGCGTCTGCCTGGGCAACCAGTGCATCGGGCAGGCCTATGGCGGTGAGATCGTCTCGGCGCCGCACCTCATGCACGGCAAGACCTCGGAGATCCACCACGATGGGACCGGCATCTTCGCCGGCCTGCCCAATCCGTTCGTGGCTACGCGCTACCACTCGCTCGTCGTGCGTCCCGAGTCGGTGCCCTCGGAGCTCGAGGTCACGGCGCGGTCCTCGGATGGCGTCGTCATGGGGCTGCGCCACCGCGCCTTGCCCGTCGAGGGCGTCCAGTTCCACCCCGAGTCGGTGCTGACCGCGTCGGGGCCGGCGCTGCTGGCCAACTTCCTGGGCCAGCTGGCGCCTACCGCGTAGTCCGCCTCCCGCCCTGCGTCGGCCCCTGGACGGCCCCGCCGCCGCCGCCCCCGCCATTGCCATTGCCATTCGCAGTCGTGCTCGTCGTGGTCGAGCTGCTGGACGTTGTCGTCGTGGCCGAGGACTGGCAGACCGAGATATTGACGGTGGTGTTGCTGGGTACCTGCGTGCCCGCCGCGGGATTCTGGCTGTCGACATTGCCCGGTTGGGCGTTGTTGCTGCAGGTGGTGTCCGACGTCTGGTTGGCGACGAGACCGGCGCCGGTGATCGCCGACACCGCGCTCGACGCGCTCTGACCGACCACGCTGGGCACCGAGGCACAGGGTCCGGTCGAGACGACCAGGTTGATCGGCGTGTTGGGCGGGACGTTGGCCCCGACCGCCGGGTTCTGCCCCGTGACGTTGCCCGTCGAGACTTGGCCCGTGGAGCAGGCGCTCGTCTGCGTCCCGACGGTAAGGCCCGCGCGGGCCAGAACAGCGCCGGCGTTACTGGGCGACTGGCCCAACACGCTCGGCACCGACACCGAGGTCTGCGTGCCCGACACGGTCAGGGCGATCGGCACGTTTGCCCTGACCTTGGAGCCGCCGGCCGGGTTCTGAGTGAGGACCGTGCCCTCGGGCTTGTCGCTCGTGGTGTACTTCACCGTGTACGTGAGACCGGCTGCCTGAATCTGCTGGATCGCGGCCGCGAGCATCTGGCCCTCGACGCTGGGCACCTGGACGACGGGCACGTTGGGTCCGGCGCTTAGCACGAGATTGACCGGGGAGTTCTTCGACACCGACGTCCCGGCCGCCGGATTGGTCGCCAGCACGAGACCCTTGACCGAGGTGCTGGCGCGGCTGGTGCTCGTGCCGACACTGAGGTTGTCGTTGTGCAGGGTCTGGGTCGCGTCGCTCTCGGTCTCGCCCACCACATTGGGGACTGTCACCTTGCCGCCGAACACCCCCACCGACCGGAGGAGGAAGAAACCGAGAATCGCGAGCGCGACGAGGAGGAGGACGAGGAGCGCCACCAGCCGACGGTTCCGCCTGCGGCGGCGCAAGTCGTCCTCTGTTTCGAGCGGCCCCTGGTCGACCGCGGGGATGGCCTGGGTGCGGCCGGTGGACATGACCGCCCGCGTCGTGGCGGCGGCTCCGACCCCCGTCATCATGGAGGTCGCGCCGGGATCGCCGGCCTCGACCGGTCGGCCTTCGGCGAAACGCAGCAGGTCGGCCCGGAACTCCTCTGCCGACCCGTAGCGGTCGTCGGGGTTCTTGGCCATCGCCTTCATCACGACCGCTTCGAGCGCGACCGGCACGGCGGGGTTGGCCGCCCGGGGCAACACCGGCATGTCGCGGACGTGCTTGGAGGCCACCGCCACCGGCGAGTCGCCGGTGAAGGGGGGCTTGCCGACCGACATCTCGTAGAGGACGACACCGAGCGAATAGATGTCGCTGCGCGCGTCGACCACCTTCCCCTCCGCCTGCTCCGGCGAGAAGTAGGCGGCCGTGCCCATCACCGCGCCTGTCTGGGTGAGGCTCTCCTCGGTGTTGACCGCGCGAGCGATGCCGAAGTCGGTGACCTTGACCTCGCCCTCGGGCGTGATCAGCACGTTGCCGGGCTTCACGTCCCGGTGCACCACGTGGTGGCGGTGGGCAAAGGCCAGGGCGGCGGCCACGCTGGCGCCGATGGTGGCGATCTGGCGGGGCGGCAACCGATCGGGGTCGCGCAGCACGGCGGAGAGCGCGCGGCCCTCCACGTACTCCATGACGATGAAGTAGGTGCCGTCGTCCTCGCCCCAGTCGAACACAGGGACGATGTTGGGGTGCGACAGGTTGGCGGCGGCTTGGGCTTCCCGCCGGAAGCGCTCCACGAAGGCGCGGTCCACGGAGAGCTCGGGGAAGAGCACCTTGAGTGCGACCGGCCGGTCGAGCTGGCGGTCCACGGCGCGGTACACCTGCGCCATACCGCCCCGCGCCACCAGGTGGGTCAGCTCGTAGCGTCCCGAGTAGACGCGCGGCGTCTCAACCGGCTGCATGGCGCCCTGAGCCTAGGCTGGCAGCTCGCGTCGATACCTTGACCGCACGCGGGATGGGGCGCGTGCCCCCCACACCGTTCGGGCCGCCGCCGGGCGCCGCCGTGCTCATGGCACCGTGGCCGCGGTGATCGGGGGCCGGACGGTCGTCGTGGTCGTGCTGGTCGACTTACCCGAAGCGGACGTGGTGGAGGTCGTCGTTGTCGTCGTGGTGGTGGCCACGAACTGCGCGTGCAGGCCGTCGATGTAGTGGCGGGCTGCCGCCACCGAGGGCTCCTGCACGCCGGCCTGCACCGCCGCCAGGCTGACCAACGGGATCTCCGCGGTCGTGTACGGGGTGCGCTCGACGAGCCGGGGGTGGAACCAGAGCACGCCGCCCGGCTGGCCCTGGGTGATGACGACGCGATCGCCCTGCAGCGTGACCGTCCAGTTGTCGTATGCGTACCAGCGGATCACGAAGTATGCGGCCACCGGGACGGCGACGATCAGCAGGACGAAGAGGATCACCCGGAACGTGACACGCCGGGGGATCCCGAGCCGTCGTCGCCGCGCGCCCCGGCTCTCCTTCTCCGGCGGCGCGTCGTCGGCCGGCCGGGTCTCCACCGGCACCCGGGTCGAAGCGCGGGCGACGGGGACATCGGCGGGGATGAAGAACTCGTCGCTGTGCGGGCCTTCGACGGCGAGCGTCTTGGGCTCGTCGCCGAATCCGAGGCGGGCACCTGGGGCCAGGGTGTCGTCCAGATGGAGCGCGGTGATATCGGACTCTTGATGCACGCCTGTCTCGGGTGCCACCACGTCCGCCGTTGCGGCTGCGCCGTTGGCTGCTGCGGCGGCCGTCGCTCTGCCCAGCGCGACCGCGGCCCCGGCCGCGCTGCCAACCCCGATCGGCGTCACGACGGATTCAGCGTCGCTCCTGTCCTCGCCCACCTGGACGTCCACGACAATCACGGTGATGTTGTCCGAGCCCCCGTGCTCGTTGGCGACCTCGACGAGTCGGCGCGCCGCCGCCTCGGGGTCACTCGAGCGCGACGAGAACGTCGGTCATCTCGTCCATCCCGACTTCGTTGGTCAGGCCGTCACTGCAGAGCAGGACGCGGTCGCCGGTGCGCAGGTGCAGCTCCCACATGTCGGTCTCGACCTCGGCGGAAACGCCGAGCGCCCGGGTCAGGATGTGGCGCTGCGGATGGACCGCCGCCTCCGCCTCGGTCATCTCACCGTGCCGCATCCGCTCTTCGGCCAGGCTGTGGTCGTCGGTGACCTGCGTCAAGCTGTCGCCCGAGAGCACGTAGGCCCGGGAATCGCCGACGTTGGCCAGGGCGAGCACGTCGTGGCCGTCCATACCGCCGACCAGGGCGATCGCGGTCAGTGTCGTCCCCATTCCTCGCAGGTCCGGTTTGGCCTGGCTCTCCTGCCAGATGGCGGCGTTGGCCTGCGAGAAGGCGTCGCGCAACCCGTCCACCGTGCGGGCGCGGTCGAAGGCGTGCTCAAGCGCCTCCACCGCGACCCTGGCCGCCACCTCGCCGCCCGCGTGCCCGCCCATGCCGTCGGCGACCGCATAGAGGTTGGGCCGCACCAGCGGCATGTCCTGGTTGACGACCCGCACCCGCCCGACGTCGGTGGCGGAGCCCGAGCGCAAGACCGTCACCGGGTGACCTCGAAGACGGTGGAGCCGATCTGGAGCTGGTCGCCCTTGCCCAGCCGCATCGCCTGCGAAATACGCTCCGAGTTGACGTACGTGCCGTTGGTAGAGCCGAGGTCCTCCACCCAGAGCTGCTCGTTGTTCCGGAAAAGGCGGGCGTGCACCGTGGAGGTGTAGATGTCGTCGGGCACGGGCACCCCGCACCCCGGGGACCGCCCGACGGTGAGCTCGTCATCGAGGTCGAATGCCCGGCCGGCGAACGCATCGGGCTCGACGACCTTGAGGTAGAGCTGCTTGCGCTTGGCCCGGGGCCGGTCCGGTGGACGTGCCGCCGCGCGTTCCTCGCGTTTCTGGGCCCGCGATTTGCGGATGGTGACTGGGCTCATCTCCACCCACACCGCCCGGATGACGCGGCAGGAAGAAGATGAAGATCAGTGCGATCACACTCCACTGCATCACCCGGAGGACCGCGTTCAGATTCTGCGTGGCGAACACCGCCGCCTCCGCCGCCGGCGCTGGTGCGATCACGACATTTCGAAGATGAGTCTCGTGGACCCCACACTGACCTCGTCGCCGCTATTGAGCAGCTGCTCCCGGACCGGGGTGCCGTTCACCCTGGTGCCGTTGGTGGAGCCGAGGTCGGTCACGAAGACCCCGTCGCCCTTGCGCCGCAGCTCGGCGTGGCGCCGGCTCACGTTGGAGTCGGCCAGGACCACGTCGCACTCGGGCAGGCGGCCGATGACCAGGGGTTCCGCGCCCACTGTCACCCGCCGCCCGTCGGGCAGCACCAGCTCGGCCAGGAACCCGCCGTCCTCGCTCTCCCGGACTTCGGCCGTCACCGTGAAGCGCCCGGGCTTGAGGTTCGATCCCTCGTAGATCTCGACCTCGACGGGCCCAACGAAGGAGTACGACTCGATCCGGGCGTGCTCGCGTGCGGCGTCCGAGAGCTCACGGGAGAGCGCGTCTATGAAGTTGGCGAAGCGGCTGACGTCCGCCGGCGAGAGCGTCACCGCGAATGCATTGGGCGCGATGAGTCCTCGCACGCCGACCCGCCGGTGCAGGTCCATCTCGCGGGTCAATCTCCGGCCGATCTCCACCGGCTGGAGGTTGCTCCGAAACGGTTTGGCCAACGTTCCCTCCACCAGACGCTCGAGGCGCTCCTCAAACTGCTGGAGTCCCATAGGTCCTTGAAAGATTACCGGCCCGGTGCGCTCGTCAGGGATTCGGTAGGTGTCTGACCTGGTCACCTAGCCGGTCCGGGGGTCCCGGACCGGGCCGGACGCTCCGGCCCAGCGACTACTGTTGTCCGGTCACTCGGGCGAGTGGCGGAATTGGCAGACGCGCAGGATTCAGGTTCCTGTGTCCGAAAGGATGTGCGGGTTCAAGTCCCGCCTCGCCCACCGACCACCACGGGGTCCCGACAAAACTGGCGGTGTCGGGTCGACAAAACTTGAGGCCGGGGCGGGCTTCGGACCGACAAATGTCTGGACGACAGCTCGAGGGCGAACCCAAGAAGACAGTCCTGATTGCGGGCTGAGAGGGGCGTCCTTGAAGAAGCCCCCCAGCGCGCCAAGCACGGGGGAAAGTGTTCTTTGGCGACCTGACGGCTATCAGGCCGTCAGTGGTGCGTCGGGATCGGCTCGGGAGGGTTCTCGGCGGGGGTGGCCGCCAAGCGGTGACGGGCTTGGTGCCTCTCCGACGCGGCCTTTTGAATTACCCGCGGTCACCGCTCCGGGCGGTACGAGCGTCACCCCACCCGTCGCCTTGATGCCGACCGAACAGTCACCACTCACCTTGTTGTACGTCTACTCGGACGTCGCTGATTGAGCTGCCGCCCTGAACACCGAGGGCAATGGTTGCCCAACTATCGGGCGCGGATCGCATCGAGCAACTGCTCGAGCCTCGTGACGAAGTCGAGATAACAGTCAGGCCATGCTCAGGCACTCACAGCGGTGTCAGCCATCACGGCGCGGTACCTCCACCATCGCTCCCTTCCGTCGATCACTGTCAGCCTTCCTTCCGATCAAAGGCCGAACGGACGTTCACCGACGGATGGATGTCGATCGTAAGAGACGGAATCTACGTGCCAATCGGATCACCCGCGCGTCTGGTTGCGTTGAAACTCGGGTCCAACCGGGGAAATTGAATCCTGGTCTTCTCTTGGGTGTGGCCAGTCGAGTCAGCCCATGGCTAGGCAAACCTAAAGGACTGAACAGAACACCGTCGCGTCCAAGACGTGTGCCGTGCGACCGTTAGTCAGAGGCCCGAGCCCGCAGGCCGTCGCAGACGATCCCGAGGAGGTCGAGTGCGGGCGCGTCGTCTGTGTGCCCGGCGGCGTGGCACGTCGCACCGACCAGACTGACGATGGCGGCCGGCGTGACGTCGGAACGGACGGCCCCAACGTCCTGGGCCCGGCGCAACAAGACGCCCACCGCCTCGCGCAGCTCCTCCTTGACCGGGGCGGCCGCCTCTTCGAAATCTAGGCCAGCACCCATGACGGCGACGATGAGGTCGCGCTTGGACGCTCCGAGCTCGACGAAGTGCTCTAGGAAGCCGAAGAACGCGGCGGCGGGGTCCTCGGCGTCGGCCTGGGCGCGCGCGGTCCTCGGTGAGGGCGCGCAATCGATCGAGAAGGATCGCCTCGCAGAGCTTCTCCTTGGTCGGGAAATGCCGGTAGAGCGTGCCCACGCCGACACCCGCCTTCTCGGCAATCACGTCGACAGGGGCTTCGATGCCTTCGGCGGCGAACACGACCTCGGCCGCCTCGAGGATTCGGCCCCGGTTGCGCAGCGCGTCAGCCCGCAGCGGTCGCTCCACGGCCGCCTCGTCACAACCCCCCGCTACCTTCGGACTCGGGCCCACGGATCTCGCTTCCATACTTGACAAACGGAACCTCGGTTCCGTATAGTGTAGGTGGAACCAGAACTCCGATTCCGATTATAGACCGTTCCGGACGCCGGATCCAGCCTCTTCCTGGAAGTTCCAGGTGAAAGGTCACACGGCAGGACCGGATTGGCCTCGAACCAGAGGACCACACAGCCAGGAGACGGGAGACTCAAGTGACTTCGACCCTCGAACGCCGCGACCAGGACATAGCCGCCGCGACGGACGACAGCACCGGCTCTGGAGGCGACCCCAGACGCTTTCGCGCTCTCGGCGTCATCGCCGTCGCCCAGCTGATGGTGGTGCTCGACGCCTCCGTTGTCATCATCGCGTTACCCTCGGCGCAGCGGGCCCTGCACATCTCAACGGCCAACCGCCAGTGGATGCTGACGGCGTACACGCTCGCCTTCGCCGGTCTGTTGCTGCTCGGCGGGCGTATCGCCGACTATTTCGGCCGCAAGCGCATGTTCATTGTGGGCCTGCTCGGCTTCGCCGCGGCCTCGGCACTCGGAGGCCTGGCCCAGAACGCGGCCATGCTCTTCAGCGCTCGTGCGCTACAGGGTGCATTCGCCGCCGTCATGGCACCGGCCGCGCTGTCCTTGCTGACCGTGGCCTTCACCGAGCCGAAGGAGCGTGCCCGCGCCTTCGCCGTCTACGGAGGGATCTCCGGTGGTGGCGCGGCGATCGGGCTCATCCTCGGCGGCGCGCTCACCCAGTACGCCTCCTGGCGCTGGACGCTATTGATCAACGTGCCCTTCGCCATCCTCGCGGCGCTGGCCGCGACACGGGTGGTGAGCGAGAGCCGGAGTCCGGCCAACCACGGCTACGACTTGCCCGGCGCCGCGACCGTCACCGGCGGCCTGCTCGCCCTCGTCTACGGCTTCACCAAGGCTGGCACCGACGGTTGGAGCTCATCGACGGCCGTCGCGCTCTTCACCGCCGCCGGCGTGCTGCTGTTGTCGTTCGTGGCAATCGAGTTGCGGGCCGAGCATCCGCTCCTCCCCATGCGCGTCATCTTGCACCGGGACCGCGGAGGCTCGTTCCTGGCGTCGCTGCTCATCGGGACGGGCATGTTCGGAACTTTCCTCTCACTGACGTACTACTTCCAGAACACGCTGCACTACTCCGCGCTCAAGAGCGGATTCGCCTTTCTGCCGTTCTCGCTCGGGATCATCACGGGAGCGACGTTGGCGAGCCGGTTCCTGCCCCGCATCGGCCCCCGACTAGTCATGGGCACCGGGCTCGTACTCGCGGCGGGCGGGCTGTTCCTCTTCAGCACACTCGACGTGCACTCGACCTACGTGTCGGTCGTGTTGCCGGCCGAACTCATCGTGAGTGTCGGCATGGGCTTGGCCTTCGTGTCGCTCAGCAGCACTGCCCTCATCGGTGTGCACCCCGAGGACGCGGGCGTGGCCAGCGCCCTGGTGAACTCAACGCAGCAGACGGGTGGCTCCATGGGCGCCGCGCTCATCAACACGATCGCCACCACGGCGACCGCGTCGTATCTCGTGGTGCACGGGCACTCGCCGGCGGCGCTCGAGGCTGGCTACATCCACGGATACACCACGGCGTTCACGTTCAGCGGCATCGTGCTGGCGGCGGCGGCCGTGGCGGCCTTTGGCCTGATCCGCCGGGGGCGCAACCAAGAGCAGACGGTCGGCGCGCTCGACGAGGAAGTGTTCATGGACGAGACCGAGGCCGTCGCCTTGGTGGGCGCCGACGTGTAGCGCACCGTGGTTCGCATCATCGCTCTCCGCCCCTCACAGTTCTCCCGCCCCTGCCAAACGAGACCCTCAGCCCGTACCGGCGAGGTCAGCGCCGGTGCGGCTGCACCAACGAGAAGACGCCGATCGCGGACCTGACCAGGTCCCTGGCCTCCTGTGGGTGCCGAGAAGGTCATCCGACGCCAATAACTAGGACTTCTTCGCAGTGAGTTGCGCCTATAACGATGTGGGAAATCGAGGGCAATAGCGTGGGAACCGGTTCGGAAGGGTCGACCGTCGCCCCTGGGCAATCGGGTCTTGTCGGTAGCCCACCGAGGACCGTGTTCTCACACCAAGCCCGCTTCGTCCATGAGTCGGAGTTCCTCGGCGGCCCGACGCTCCACGCTGGCGTATCCATTGGCCCGCGCTGCATTGAGTGCAGTGGCGAGAAGGTCTCGGGCCCTTCCCGCGTCGTCAGGGGATCCCAATCCGATGAGCATTTGTCCCCACTTAAGATTCGTCCGCGCCGCGAAGAACTTGGCGCCGATGCGAGCGCACATTTCGGCCGAAGCGGCAAAGTAGCTTTCGGCTTCGTCGCGTCGTTTGAGGACCGTCGCCAGACCACCGAGATAGTGACTGACGGGACCTTCCGCGGTGAACCCGCTGGTGGAGAACTGGGCCGCCCACGGAGCGAGGCATTCGAACAAGATGGTCGCGACCTCCCTGGATTCGCATTCGAGAGCGGTTTCCGCGTGGAGGGTCATTTCGGTAAGCCAGGAGCCCCCTCCCGGGCGCTCGAACCCGGCGGCGGCCTCTTGCACCAGACGTTGTGCCCGCTCAAGGTCTCCTTGCTCGAGGAGAGCGACAGCCAATCCAGCGCGGAGCGCGGTAACCCGTGGATTGTCGGCGGCCGCTTGTTCGATGAGGGGAACGAGCTCGCCGGCTGTCCCCCCTTGCCACGCGGCCATTATGAACTGACTTCCGAAAAGAAGTGCGGCATCGGGCTCGCCGCTTTCGCTGCCGTACTCGAGGGCAAGCTTGGCAAATTCCTCGGCTTGGTCGACGTCACCAGCGATCTGAGCTCGGGTCGCCCGCAGGAAGTTATGGGCCCAGGCCAGCGTCGGTTGGCCGAGGCGGTTCACCACCGCGTCGGACAGGGCGAGACAGCGATCGACTTCCTCGACATCGCCATTGTTCGCCGCGATGACCTGCCGGATGGCGGATGCCACGAACAGGAGCACGGGATCGCCGATACGTTCCGCCCGGACAAGGGCGTCCGCCGACCGGGCCAGCGACTGCGCCAAGAACTGAGGCGAGCGGGACGAGAGTGCGACCTGATTATGGATTCGGACGATGATGGTGTCGTCGCCGGTGGCTTCCGCCAAGGCGATGGACTCCTCTGCATAGGGCAATCGATCGTCATGGTGGGTAGTGAACGCGACGTCCGAACACCACGTGGCCAAGAGGATGGCACGGTCGGGATGATCCTCTGGAAGGCGCGACAGGGCCAACTCGAGAAGTTCGACCTTGTCAACATCGAGTGCGGTAATGGAATTGACCATCCCTCGGTCGTTGGCGGTGATGGCCCTGGTGAGGCGCGCCGTATCCCCGAGGTCAGCCGCCCGACGACCCGTCTCTAGAAGGGTTTCACGGAACGCGGGGTCACCGATCTGGCGCTGGGCGATACCGAGACCGATGCCGAGTTCCAACGCGACAGCGGAATCTGGATCATCAAGTTGCGCGAACAGTTCGATGGCCTGCACGTAGTACCGCACGGCGTCTTCAGGCGCGAGTGATGCTAGAGCGGCGTCCGCGGCCTGGCGACTGTAGTCGAGCGCCTTATCGAGGTCTTGAGCCTGGGTGGCGCTCAACCAGTGGCGGGCAAGCTCGCCGACTCGATCACCTGGTCTTCCGGCACACGCTTCCTCTAAAGCTTCCGCCACGCGTCGGTGTGACCGAGCTCGTCTCGTGGGTCCGAGGTCCTCGTAGACGGTGCGCTGGATCAGCGCATGGGCAAAACTGTAACGGCCTGGGGTGTCTTCCAACTCCCGGACGAGCGCTGCTGCACTGGCCTCATCGAGAACGTTCAACACTTCGTCCTCGGTGGACCGGCTGGCCGCCATAACCAAGTCCAGATCGAAGTCGCGCCCGATCACGGCGGCCAGCGAGAGGATTCTCTGAGCATCCCCGCCGAGGCGTACCACCCGCGCTCCGATCACCTCTCGCACCCCGTCTGGCAGAGAAGTGTCGGCGAGGCTCTCCAGAGCAGCCCACCGCCCGGATTGGTCCCGGTAGATGGCACCAGTCTCGGCCAGATGACGTAGCACCTCTCCGACAAAGAAGGGATTCCCGTCGGTCTCTCGGTAGATGGAGTGCGCAAGGCTCACTCCGTCGTCGTCCAAGGTCTGACCAGAGGCTGACTCAATCAATGAGACGACTCCGTCGTCGTTGAGCCCGCCCAGCTCGATACGAGTCACTCCATGCTGGCGGCGCAGGGCTCCGAGTGTCTCGACGAGCGCGCTGGCGTGGGACAGCTCGCTGTCCCTATAGGTCGCGAGCACCAAAACCCGGAATTGGAGTTCCGAGGCCACCAGGTGGCGTAGCAATTGGAGGCTCCCGGTGTCGGCCCATTGGAGGTCGTCAAGGACGAGTACTACCGGTTGCTCTTCGGAGATCCGCGCCAAAAGACTGACCACGGATGCGAACATCAGATAGCGCTCGGAGTCCGAGTCGGTGGCCTTTGACGGAGGTAGTCCGGGTATCCGCGCGGTCAGTGCGGGTACGAGCCCGGCCAGCTCTGATCCCAGAACGCCCATTTGACTGAGAAGCAGTTCTTCGGATGCATGGGTGACGTAATGACTCAAAGCCTCGGCGAATAGCTGGTACGGGCGAGCGACGTCCTCCTCAGAATGGCCAAAGAGAACACAGACACCCTCTTCGAAGGCACGCCTGGCTGCGTCGGCCACCAGAGTGGTCTTTCCCTGCCCAGCTTCGCCGGAGACGAGCAAGATCTCACGCCCAGCCCCTGCCTCGACCCGTTTTGACGCTTCGGCGATTGTCGTCGCCTCGACCGCTCGGCCGATTACTCCGAACTCGGGCAGTAGGCCCAAGCGAGCCGGGAGCGGGACGGGGGCCACACTCACAGTGCTCAGAGGCTCCCAAACCACCGAGACGGTCTCTACCGGTTCGGGCAGGCCCTTCAATCGAAGAGGGCCAACGGGATGGCACCCATGGCGGTTGCGCCGTCCAGCGATCACGCGCACCGAATCCGCTGCGAGAATCTGACCGCCCTCAGCCTTGGCGCACAATCGTGCCGCCTCAATCACCGGGTCGCCGTAGTAGTCGTCTGCCTCCCTCAGTGCTTCGCCCGTGCTCAGCCCGACTCGTAGGCCCAGTGGCTGATCCGCGCTCCGGTTGTCCCAGTCCACCATTTGCTGCATTGCGACAGCGCAGGAAAGGGCCGCAGACGCGGTCGAAAAAACCACCATGATGCCGTCACCCAAACTCTTGACCTCGGTACCGTCCGTTTCGGCGATGGCGCGACGCAGCACGGAGAAATGACCTCTCAGCACCTCGTCGCCCACCTCAGGGCTCAGCGAAGCCGCTAGCTCCGTAGAACCCACCAAGTCGGTGAAGAGGACCGTGATGTTTTCAACCACAGCCATTGGCATCGCACCGACCCCTCTCTGGCTCGTCATGGTAGGCGAGTCGGCGGCGCTGAGGTCGGTGAAAGTTCTCCCCTCGATGACCTACCTGAAGGAGCCTTGAAGATGGGCTCTCCCATCGTGCAGTCCCTCTTCACACCGACCTTCAGGTTTGCCGACGGCAGGATCGACACGGTGGTGGTCAGGTCACCCGGCCAGCCTCGCGGGCGAGCACCGCCGCACTGGGGCGGACCTCCCGGTCGGCGGAGATGATGCCGAAGGGCACGTCGTAGCCGTGCAGCCACTCGTAATTGTCGACCGCGGTCCAGTGGAAGAAACCCCGGACGTCCGTGCCGCGGATGAGAGCCTCGTGCACGGCCCGGAGGCCGTCCTCGAGGTAGGCGCTCCGCTGGGTGTCGTCGGCCGTGCCGATGCCGTATTCGTCGATCAGCAGCGGCGTGCCCGGCAACTCGTCGTGGAGCCGGTCCAACACGAGACCGAGGCCGTCGGCCCAGATGCCATAGCCGAGTGGGGAGACCGGGGCGTCGGCCGGGTACCGGACGACCCGGCCGCGGGCCACGCCGATGGTCGCGTAGTAGGAGAATCCGAAGAAGTCGTAGCAGCCGGCGACGTCAGGGCGCTCCACGGGTGCCCGGCCCGGAACGCGCAGCACGCCGTCGCGGAACAGCCCGATTCCGGCGTCCCAGTTGACGGCGCGCAGTGAGCGAACGACCTTCGCCGTCGCCTCGTCGTCGTCGAGCGCCACCTCGCAGGACAGCCCGAAGACGGAGGCGACCGGTGCGCCGGTTCCGCGGAGCAGCGCGGCCGCCTCGGCCGTCGCGAGGTGGATCTGCTCGGCTGCGAGCGCCCGCTCTTGCCGGTCGTCGTGTCCCGGCGGCCAGCCTCGCCCGCCGTAGGCGATTCCCGCGTAGTAGTTCGTCTCGTTCACCGGCTTCCAGCCGCCGACGAGGTCTCCGAACGTCTCGGCCATGAACTCGACGTGGCGACGCCAGTACGTGGTGCGATTGGTCTCGACGAGGAATCCGCCGTGGGCGGCGAACCAGCGCGGGAGGGTGAAGTGGTGCACGCAGACCCACGGCGTCACGCCCGCCTCGCGCGCCGCGTGGAGGATGTCGCGGGCGTGGGCGATCGCCTCGGGGTCACGTTGCCCCTCCTCGGGCTCGATGCGGGCCCACTCGATGGAGAGCCGGTGATGGGTCAACCCGAGGTCCGCCAGCGCGCGGAAGTCGTCCGCGTAGCGAGTGGCGAAGCCGTTGCCGTCGCCGGAGACCGGGGCGTGACCGCTGCGCTCCCAATCCCACCAGTCCGACGCCGGGGCGGCGCCGTCCGTCTGCGTCGACGACGCTCCCGACCCCCACAGGAACCCTTCTGGCCAGTCCATGGGGATGCAGTTTGCCCCCCTTCCGCGGCGGGCGGCGGACCGGCGCGAGGCACTACAAAGGGCCCGTGACGACAGCGGCGCGGCTGTGCGTCTACCACCACGGCCGGCCTACGACGAGCTCTACGGCCACGCGCGGCTGGCGGCGCGGCTCGCCGCGCAGCGCCCGCTCTGGGCACCCGGCAGCGCACGCCTACCACGCGCTCACCATCGGCGTGCTGGCCGACGAGCTCGTGCTCCGGGCGGTGGGCGATCGCCTCGGTCCGTGGCTGCGGGCGCACGTGACGGGTCCGAGAGGGCTGGACGTTGTTCCTCGGCACGCCGGCGTCAGAGGACCGGCGCGTCGTGGCGGTAGAACTGCCCACGGCCGAGGAAGTCGCTGCGTGCCCTCCCGAGGACATGCCGACGGCCGCGCCGAGGGGGAGCATCGGCCGGCTGGCCCTGCCGGACGATCAACCGAACAGCTGGTGGAGTGCAACTCCGGGCGTTTCCGCCGGGCCGGGACGCCGGCCGGTGGAGGCTTGGCCAACGGGCGCGGCCTGGCCGGCCTGTACGCCTCCGTTCACCACGAGATCGACGGCGCGGCACGCCTCCTCGACGAGGACACGCCATGAGCCAACAGCAAGTCTGGGGGCCCGAGCTCACCTTTCCCGGAACCTCGGCCTTCGCCATCGTGTTCCAGAAGCCGACGGAGCGCCTCCCCTTCGGCAGCTACCGCGCCTTCGGGCACGACGGCGCCGGTGGCTCGCTCGCCTACTGCGATCCCCACTTCGACGTGGCCCTCGGCTACACGGTGCACCGCCTCCCGCTGCCCGGCGGCGCCGATGAGCGGGCGCCCCGCGCGGCCTGGTGAGCGCTCAGGGCCGCCGGCCGGCGGGCATCAGGTTGTCGAGGCCCCACTGGTCGAGCGAGTTCAGTTGCACGTGGTCACCAGTGGACTCGACGATCTGGTTGCCACCGACGTAGATGGCGGTGTGGTACACGGTCGTCCAGTCGCTCTGGTTGTTCCCCCAGAACACGAGATCCCCGGCCGAGAGCGCAGTGAGCCCCACCGGCGAGCCCGCCGTGTGGTACTGGTCGTCGGCCACCCGGGCGAAGCCGATGCCGGCGCCGTTTTCCCAGGAGGCCAGCGCCAGCCCCGAGCAGTCGTAGCCCACCGGGCCGTTGCCGCCCCAGATGTACGGCTTGCCCAGCTGCGCGAAGGCGAAGAGCACCGCCTTGTCGCCCGGGGTCTGCGGCCCGAACAACAGGCCCTCGGTGGGCGGGGCGCCGTGCGCATCGCCGAAGGGGTACGCGGTGCCGTTCTGCTCCTCGACCCAGTAGCCGCGGCCGGAGGGGCTGGGGACGATCTTCTCGGCGGGGTCGAGGCCGGGGCCGCCCGCCGTCGAGCCGTAGAACCCGGCGTCACCGAAGTTGAAGATCCCGCCGTCGGCCGCCACCATCCAGTATCCGGCGCCGCCGGGCGTCGCGGCCATGGCGACGATGGGCTGATTGAGGCGGATCGCCCCCGTCGACCCGTAGAACGCGGCGTCACCGAAGCTGAAGATCCCTCCGTCTGATGCCACCAGCCAGTAGCCCTTGCCGTCCGGGGTGGACGCCATGCCGACGATCGGCTGGTTCAGCCGGATCGCCCCGGTCGACCCGTAGAAGGAAGCGTCACCGAAGCTGAAGATGCCGCCGTCGGAGGCGACCAGCCAGTAGCCCTTGCCGTCGGGGGTCGGCGTCATGCCGACGATGGGCTCGTTGAGCACGATTGCCCCCGTCGATCCGTGGAAGGCCGCGTCGCCGAAACTGAAGATGCCGCCGTCGGCGGCGACCAGCCAGTAACCCCGCCCGTCGGGAGTCGGCGTGATGGCCACGATCGGCCGGGTGAGAGTCAGGCCGGCGGCCGAGCCGTAGGCGCCCGCGTCGCCGAAGTTCCACACCCCGCCCTGGGCGCTCGCCAACCAGAAGTTGTCGGTCGGGACGCCCGTCAACGCCTCGGCACCGCTGTCCGGGGTGGCGGCCCGCACCGACGCACCGGCGGCCGCGACCGGGCCGGCCCCGAAAGCGGCCAAGGCGGCGAGGACGAAGGCCGCCGCGCCGATTCCGGCGCGCCGAGGGCGGCGGCAACCCTCTTTGTGCACGCCGAGGGGATCGACCACCCCGCGCGGTCACTTGAGGGGTGCATCCCGGGTGGCGCCGAGAGTTGGGCGGTGCTTGCGCATCAAGCCGACGCGCGGCCGCGGGCCACCGCGTCCCGGCCGGCACCGGTCAGAGCCGGTAGAGCCTGGCGGCGTTCTCGCCCAGGATCTTGCGCTGGACGTCGGGGGCGAGCACCGACATCTTGCCGGCCACCGTGTCGAGCGGCTTGGGGTACAGGCACGTCGGGTGCGGGAAGTCCGTCTCGAAGAGGATGCGGTCCGCGCCCACCGCCTCGATGAGGGTCGGCAGGTTGTTGCGCTCGAACCAGAACGTGGCGTAGAGGTTGCGCTTGAAGTACTCCGACGGAAGCATCGAGAGGGCGTCGAGTTGCTCGGGGGCGTTCTCCGACATCTCGTAGTCGAGCGCCTCCAGGATGAAGGGGACCCAGCCGACGCCGCTCTCGACGGAGACCATCTGCAGCGTCGGGTGCCGGTCGAGCATGCCGCTCAGGATGATGTTGGTGACGACCCGCGCGTTGCCGATGAACAGCAGCGTGCCGCCGATGGCCAGCTTGGTGTTCTCGTCCTGCGACTCCCACGGGTACTGCCCGAAGAACGTCATGGTGGTGAGGCTCGCGCCGATGTGGAAGTGGACGGGCAGGTGCCTGTCCTCGCACACGTCCCACAGCGGGTCCCAGGCGCGGTTGGCCAGATCGGGCCCGCCCACGTCGTTGGGGTCCGACGTGATGTTGACGCCGCGCAGGTCCATGTCGGCGACGCGCGTGGCCTCGGCCACGGCGGCGTCGACATCCCAAGCCGGGAGGACCGGAATCGGCATCAGGCGGCCGCCGGAAACGGCCTGCACCTCGGCCATGGCGTCGTTGTAGATCTGCACGCAGAGGAGGCGGAGCTCGGGGTCCTTGACCACGTCCGAGATGCCCTGGCCACCGAGCCCGATGGAGTTGGGGAAGCAGACCTGCGCGTAGACGCCCGAGTCGTCCATCACCTCGAGGCGCGCCTTTATGTCGAACGCGCCCAGGTGGATCCTCTCCTGCGTCCACTCGAACAGCGCCTCGGCGGCACGGCCTTTGCCCCCCTCGCGGTCGATCACACCGCCGCCGCCGGCGAAGCCGAGCTCGGCGCCGTCGACGTACCACATCGGCTTGCCTTCGACCTCGACCACGTGGGGGACCCGGTCCTTGTACTTGGCCGGGGCGCGCTTCGTCCACAAGTCGTGGGCCTCGGTCAGGTGGGTGTCGGCATCGATCACCCGCAGCCCGTCTAGTGCAAGAGCCATAGTCCCTCCCCAGGTTCGGCCTCGCTCGGCGCCGAAATACCCTACGGCGTCTCCTCAGGGTACGCCGACGCCCGTTGCGGAGATTGGGCGCTCCTCGGGCTCAGGCGTGGGCCGAGGCCGGCTCCCCGACCAGCCCCGCCAACTCCTCTTCGACCCGGCGGTTGTGCTCGTCCAGGTCACGACGGGCCGCCCGTGGGCTCCAACGGCCCCGCATGAAGAAGACCAGGATGGCGAACACCAGCATTCCTGCTTCGCACACCAGCCACCACCGCTTCCACTCCCCGGGTGACGTCTTCTGGGCCGGGATGAGTTTCTGCTCCGCCACCAGGAGGCTGGCCAGGTTCGGCGAATTCTTGGCCACCCCAGCGATCTGGGCCTGGGTGATCGGCTTGCCGTTCTGAATGTCCAGAGCAACCGGGTTGAAGGCGGTCAGACCCAGCACGTGGGGGTTGCTCAGCCCACCGGCTGCGGCGATGGCCTTCAAGAGGCTGTGGGTGCTGTTGCAGGACTGCAAGATGGTGGCGAGGGTGTTGAGCTCGGGTCCTGCTTCGGGGCTCGACCTCAAGTTGGTGATGACACTGGCCGGTGCCGGTGTCGCATTGCACTTCAAGGTGGACGTGTTCGGCGCGTAGGGCTGCACCGCCTTGACCAACTGCAGCGCGGTTCCCTCGTTCTGGTTGTCGACGAGCGTCGTAGAGGTCGTGATGACGTGGGGCAGGACCAGGAACGACAGCGCGACGGTGATGCGCAGGATCCACCCCCAGATGGCGAGCCCGGACGCGGTGAGGGCCGGGTTGTGCGACTCGACCTGTTCTGTGTAGTTCGCCATCCACGGCGCGTACGCCATGGAGTTGAACACGGCCAGTATGACGACCACCAGGACGCTGGCGTAGTAGCCGGTGGCGGGATGGCCCGTCTGGTAGATGAGGAACCCCAGCATCGTCATGGTGCCGAGCGCACCGACGAGCATGAAGGGTTTGCGCACCCGCGCCACGTCGGACAGGAGGCCGGACACGACCAGTCCGATGGACAGCGCAGCGGCGAGCCACACATTGATGCCGTTCGCCTGCGACGTCGTGTGGTTGTAGATCACGACCCAATAGATCGTAAGGACGCTGACAGACGCGTAGTAGAAGAGCAGGAAGACCGAAATGGCGATCGAGGACGAGATCAGGTCCAGCTTGAGCATGGACCTGATCGGATGCGCCGTCGCCGTCTCCACGTCGATACCCATGGCCCGCGCCTCTACCAGTGCCCGCTCGCGCTCGGTGACCATGAGCTGGTCGCGCAGCTGCGGCGAGAGTTCGCGGAGGAACAGGAAGGAGATCGTCACAACGCCGAGGCACACCAAACCGGAGATGATGAACTGGTCCTGCCACGGCTTGAGGTGCGTGAGGGTGTGCGTGGCGACGAGGCTGGCGGCGAGGGCGCCCATCGTCGGCCCGAGCGCCCAGAATCCCATGGCCACCCCCCGCCCCATCTGTGGTGAGAAGTCGCGCATCAGCGCCGGAGTGGACACGAGGATCACACCCTCGACGAAGCCGATCACGCAATAGGAGGCGGCGAACCACCACTTGTCCGTGATGTGCGGAATGGCGAAGAGTTGGATCAACGCCACCAACAGCGTTCCGTAGATGGTGAGGTTGGCGCGCCCGATCTTGTCCGAAAGGCCGCCGATGAATGCGCTGAACGCGCCGATGGCGTTGGAAACGACGAGCAGGTACAGGAAGAACTGGAACGACATGTGGTAGTAGGGCAGCATCAGCGGCGTGACGGCCCCCTCCACGTAGTAGAGGTAATAGAGCATGATCGTCGTCAGCACGACGATGGCGAGGTAGCCCAGCCGCGGCCAGGTGTCGGGGTAGTGATAGAGCTGCCGGCGCCCGAAGGCGTTGGACAGCCTTCCGTGCGGGGGAGCAGGTGCCGGGTCCGCCGTAGTGGTCATGGGACGATGCTAGGACTACCGTTCCCGTTTGGCACGTGGGGAGGGCCGATGGCAGCCACAGGACCCTTCGACCGGACGCCGGAGAGCGTCGACACCATGAGCGGGTCGGACGCGTTGCTCTGGACCATCGGTGCCGACCCGATCCTGCGGCCGACCGTGGTTGCCCTCGTGGTGCTCGGGTCGACGCCGGAGTGGTCCGCCGTCCGCGACAGGATTCATGGCCTGACCGAGGCGGTGCCTCGGCTCCGGGCACGCGCCGTCGATCGGTTCCCCGTCGTGATCCGCCCGCAGTTCGTCCCAGACCCCGCGTTCGATCTCGCTGACCACGTGCGGCGGCTCCGGTTGCCCGAACACGGTGGTTTGCGCGACGTGCTCGACCTCGCGCAGTCCATGGCGGGGAGCGGAAGCGACCCCGCGTTGCCGCTCTGGGAGGCCGTGGTGATCGAGGGGATGGGGGACGGGCGCGCCGCGTTGCTCCTAAAGGTCCATCACGCCGTGATCGACGGCGTGGGGGGGCTCGCGGTGTTGGCCGGGCTCTTGGACGGAATGGAACCGGCGGCGGCCCCGAAGGGGGCGGCCGCGACGCCGAAGACCCCAGACGCGTCGCACGCGCCGGAGACACCGCACCATGCCCGCGATCTGTCCCGCGCCGTCGAGCTTGTCGACGAGGGAAGGGACGCGCTCATGCACCCCTTCCGCACGCTCGGCCAACTCCGCGCGTTGGGTGCGTCGGTGGCCCGGCTGATGGCACCCGCGGGGCGCCCCGTGTCGACCGTCATGACCGGACGCGGTTCACGGCGCCACACCGAGATCCTCGATGTCGACCTGCGCGCCCTGACAGACGCGGCCAAGACGTGGGATGGCACGCTGAACGACGTCTTCGTGGCGTCGGTGGTGCGTGGCCTGATCCTGTACCACGAACAGCATGGCGCCGCCTGCACCGGTTTCCGTGCGCTCATGCCCATCAACGTGCGGGGGCGCGTCGGCGGGACCGGTGGCGGCAATCACTTCGTCCCGGCCCGTTTCGTCGTCCCCGCCCATGCCGACGTGGCCACCTGCGTGGCCGAGGTCCGGGCCCTCGCCGCCGCCTGGAAGGAGGCGCCCGGCCTCGGAGTCAGCGACGTCGTCGCCACGGGATTGAGCACGCTGCCGGGACCAGTGGCCCGGAACCTCTGGGGCGCCATGCTCCGGGGCACCGACGTCTGCGTGACCAACGTGCCCGGCCCGCCGGGGCGGACCTCTCTCGCCGGTGCGGCGGTGGACGGGATCTACGCCTTTGCGCCCCCGTCCGGCGGTGCCCTCAACGTGTCGCTGGTCTCGTCGGCCGCCAAGGCCTGTATCGGCATCACCGTCGACGCCGCCGCCGTGCCGGACAGCGCCAAGCTGGCGGGCTGCCTCGAGGACGGGTTCGCGGAGGTCTGCTCGGCGCGGGCGGCCCGTCCGGCACCCGCCTGATCACGCCGAAGGAACCACCCCGAAATCCTCCAGCGACTCGAGGGGCACGTGCCAGGTGAGCCGGGTGCCACCTTCGCGCGACGTGCCGATCTCCATGCCGCCCCCGAGGCGCTCCGCGCGCTGGCGCATGTTCTTCAAGCCGAGCCCGCCTGTCCCGTCGCCGTTGCCCTCCCCGATCCCCCGCCCGTCGTCGGCCACGACGAGCCGGAGCTCGTCGCCCGCCGTGAGAGTGATCACGGCCTTGGAGGCATCGGCGTGACGGCCGACGTTGGTGAGCGCTTCGCGTAGGACCGCCAGCACATTGTCGGCCAGCGCGCCGGTCACGACCCGGTCCACCGGCCCGATGATGGACACCTGGGGGTTCAGCCCCAGAACCGGCTTCAGCTCGTGGGCGAGGTCGAGCACCTTCGGGTGGATCCCTTCCTTGCTGATCGTGAGCTCTATGTCGAAGATGGCCTTGCGTAGCTGGCGGATGGTCTCGTCGAGCTTGTCGATGGCCTCGGCGATCCGCAGCACGGCTTCCGGCCGCTCCACCAGCCGCGCGGTGCCCTGAAGCGAGAGCCCGATGGCGAAGAGCCGCTGGATCACCGAGTCGTGCAGGTCGCGGGCGATGCGGTCCCGGTCCTCGGTGAGCGCGTGGTCCCGAACCAGGGAGTGGAGGCGCGCGTTCTCAATGGCAATCCCCGCTGCCATGGCCAGCGCCGCCGCCATCGCCTCGTCGTCATCGGAGAACTCCTCCGCCGTGCGCTTGTTGGTGAGGTACAGGTTGCCGTACACCTCGCCGTGCACCCGCACCGGCACGCCGATGAAGGACGTCATCTTGGGGTGGTTGGCCGGGAAGCCGAAGCTGTCGGGGCTCTCGGCGAGGTTGGCCAGGCGCAGCGGGCTCCGGTCCGTGATCAGCGTGCCCAGGACCCCTCTCCCGGTCGGACGCGGCCCGATCGCCTGCTCCTCCTCGACGCTGAGGCCCACCGTGAGGAACTGGTCGAGGCTGCGTCCGTCCTCGGTCAGCACGCCGAGCGCGCCGTACTGCGCGTCGACGAGGTCACACGCCTCCTCGATGATGCGCCGCAGCACCACCGGCAGGCTCAGCTCGGCGTCGAGGATGATGATCGCCTGAAGGAGGCGACGCAGCTTGACGGGGTCGCCGATGCGGTCGAACGGCTCCACTCCCGCCAAGGCTACCGGCGCTGTCAACCGACGTCGGTACAGGGGTTGCGGTGGCCGTTGGCAACGTCCCGACCGGGCACCGTGGCAATATCTGGACCGATGACAATTCGGGTGTTCGTTCTCGACGATCACGAGTTGGTACGGACCGGCTTGCGCACGCTTCTCGAGGCCGAGGAGGACATGGACGTGGTCGGCGAAGCCGGGACGGCCGAACGCGGGCTCGAGCTGATCCGCGAGTTGGAGCCCGACGTCGCCATCCTGGACGTGAGGTTGCCCGACGGCAACGGTATAGAGGTCTGCCGCGAGATCCAGTCCACACGGCCGATGGTGCGCTGTCTCATGCTCACGTCATATTCCGACGACGACGCACTGTTCTCGTCCATCATGGCGGGCGCGTCGGGCTACGTCCTCAAAGAGGTTGGGGGTGGCGACCTTCTCGGCGACATCCGGCGAGTCAGCCAGGGCATGTCGCTCCTCGATCCTGCGCTGACCCAAGAGCTCTTCGACCGGTTGCGCAAGGATCAGGAGGCCGAGTCCCGGCTGACTGTCCTGACGCCGCAGGAGCGCAAGGTGCTGGAGCTCATCGCGCAGGGTCAGTCCAACCGCCAGATCGCCGAGCAGCTCTTCCTGGCCGAGGCCACGGTCAAGAACTATGTCTCGAGCCTGCTCTCCAAGCTGGGGATGCGCCGGCGCACCGAGGCCGCCGTCTACGCCGCGGTGCTCGCCGAGAGGAAGGCGACCGGGCCGAACCCGTAAGGCGCGTTCAGGCGACCGCGGGAGCCGGGCGTTGGTCGTCCAGCGTCCGGAAGTCGATACCCCTGGCGCGCAGGTCCATCTCGAGCCGCTCGCGCTCCACCAGCGGGTTGTCGAAGCGGGTCGCGTCCGTTTCTATCCCGACGGCCGAACAGAGGCGCAGGAGCATCCGGTCGTGGTCCAACTCAAGGGCCAGGTCCTCGGCCATGACGTGTCGGTCGTCGACGCCGTGTCCCTGGAGGCGGCGGCGGCACTGGAGCAGGATCACGACGAGCTCCTCGCGCGAGGCGGGCAGCGCGACCGGATCGACGTCGGCGCAAAGGCCGCAGAGCAGCTCGCTGTACATCGACACCACTCCAAACCATGCCGGTATTCGGCCCTTCTCACTAGAGCCGATACTCCCTAGTTGGCCAGAGCGAACGCGGACCATCGGGCGCCGGGTACTGGCGCCGGTCGTCCGAATTGCCCCCAGGGTGGGACCTAACCCAGGCACGGATTGATACCCCTATTTGGGGGGATGAAGGGAAAAGAGATGGGACAACGACGGGCGACAGCCCAGCTCTAGCCGTGGCCGACCCGGGTCGAGCGGTCGGCCCGCGTCAAGAGATCCTCGGCGGACTCGTTGCCCGCTGCCACGGCCACGCCCATGGTCGCCACGAGGCGGATGCTTTGGGTGCCCACCGCGACCGGCTCGTCCAGGGTGTGTTGGAGCCGGCGCGTGAGAATCCCGACCGCCTGCTCGTCGTTCACCGTCAGAACGACGACCAGCTCGCTGCCTCCCACACGGCCCACGGTGTCCTCGGTCCGCAGCACCGAGGTGAGGCGGCGGGACATCTCGACCAGGACGGTGTTGCCCGTCGTGTAGCCGAGGTCCATATTGATCTCGCCGAGGTTGTCCAGATCGATGTGACAGACCACGACCTCGCCGCCGTGCCGGCGGCGTCGGGCCAGGGCCTGGGTCAGGCGGTCGAGCAGCAGCAACTGGTTGGCCAGGCCCGTGTGAGGGTCGGCCATGGAGAGCTGCCAGAGCTGGTCGTACTTGCTGGACCGGGAGGGCCCGGCGGGCGTCGGCTCGCCGCCCCCGCCGGAGCTGAATTCCTGCAACATCGTTTCGACGCTCCCGTGTGACCCGCCAGGCGACACTGATCCCGGTCGGCTCGGCGGGACCGGAGCGGAGTCGGGACGCGCCGAAACCCTATCGTGCACGTCCTTGCCGAACAGCTTCTTCTTGGCCCTCTTCACTGCATCCCCCTCCGGCCCTGCACTTCGGCCACTTCCCTCCGCCCTGTTCTCTAACGAATTCCGGCAACTCCCAACAGGGTCTTAAGTCATTACCTGATCAAAAAGCCCAATTTTGCAGGTCATACGCATGATACCGGGCGCCGCTGGCGCAGAGGGGGACCGTGCCGTCGGACAGTAGGGTCCAGCACAGATGCGCGCGCCCGTCCCGACGGTCAAGGCCACGATGGTCACCGATACCGGTGGCCTGGAGGCACTCGTCGCACGGGTCGCCGGCGAGGCGTACTACGGCTTCGACACCGAGTTCCACACTGAGCGCACCTACGTCCCGCAGCTCGCCCTGATTCAGGTCGCGTGGAGGGACGAGGTGGCCCTGATCGATCCGCTGGCCGTCGACCCGGCGCCGCTCGCCGAGCTCTTCGGCGGCCGCGGTACGGCGGTGGCCCATGCCGCCGTGCAGGACCTCGACATCTTGATGGCGGCCTGCGGCACCATTCCAGAAACAGTCTTCGACACTCAGATCGCGGCCGGCTTCCTCGGGATGTCCTCCCCCTCCCTGTCACGCCTCCTCGACCAGATGCTGGGCCTCACGCTCCCCAAGGCCGACCGCCTGTCGGACTGGCTCGAGCGTCCCGTCTCGGAGCGGCAGATCTCGTATGCAGTCGCCGACGTCGCCCATCTTCTACGGCTGCGTGCCGCGCTCGAAGAGCGCCTGCGGGCGTTGGGCCGGTTGGAGTGGGCGCTCGCCGAGTGCGACCAGGTGTTGGGTGATCGCGCGCCCGCACGTGACCCGCAGGAGGCCTGGTGGAAGCTGGGCGACATCCGCTCCATGTCGCGGCGCTCGCGCGGCGTGGCCCAGGAGGTCGGAGCTTGGCGCGAACGCACCGCTGCCGACACGAACCGGCCCCGGCGCATGATCCTCTCGGACCTCGGGCTGCTGGCGATCTCGCAGCGGCCGCCCCGCAGCGCCGAGGAGCTGCGCCGCACGCGCGGCGTGGACGGGCGGCATCTCGCCCAGGGTCGGGCGACCGAAATCCTCGAGGCGGTGCACCGCGGGCTCGATCTCCCCGCCAGCCGGCTCCGCATGCCGAGCGAGGGGCGTGACACGCCGGCGGCACCCGCGGCGGTCGCCGTGTGCTCGGGCGTGGTGCGTCAGATCGCCGACGACCTCGACTTCGACCAGAGCCTGTTGGCCACGCGGGCCGACCTCGCGCTGTTGCTCACCGGCGAGCCGAGCCGGCTCGATACGGGTTGGCGCCGCGAGATAGTGGGCGAGCCCCTGCGCCGCTTGATCGCCGGAGACGTCGCCGTCGCCTTCGGGCCGCGGGGCCACCTGGTTCTGGAAGAGCGCTCGCACCGCACGCTGCCGGGCCCTAGTTGACCGCCTTCTCCCGCCCCGCCCAGTAGGGCTGGCGCAGCTTGTACTTCTGGAGCTTCCCGGTCGCGGTCCGGTCGAGTGCGTCGCGGAACTCGACGCTCGTCGGCGCCTTGAAGTGGGCTAGGCGGTCGCGACAGTGCTGGATCAGATCGGCCTCGCTCACCGGCCCGGCGTCGGGGCGCACCACCACCAACGCCTTGATCGTCTCGCCCCATTTCTCGTCGGGCACGCCGATCACGGCCACCTCCGCAAGCGCCGGATGCTGGTAGAGGCAATCCTCCACCTCAATGGACGACACGTTCTCGCCGCCGCTGATGATGACGTCCTTCTTGCGGTCCGAGATGACGACGTGCGCGCCATCGAGGTGCCCGCCGTCGCCGGTATGGAACCACCCGCCGTCCAGCGCCGCCGCCGTTTCGTCGGGCTGTTCCCAGTAGCCGGCGAAGACGTGGTTCGACTGCGCCAGCACCTCGCCATCGCCATCCACCTCGATGTGGACGCCGAGCGCCGGCACCCCCGCCCGGGACAGCAGCTGCGAGCGCTCCCCGGCGTTCAGCGCATCCCACTCCGCCGGCGCCCGGTTGATCGTCAACAGGGGCGCCGTCTCGGTCAGCCCGTAGATCTGTATGAACTCCCACCCCAACTCGGTCTCTATCCGCTCGATCGTCTTCGACGGCGGCGGGGCGCCGGCCACGACCATGCGGACCGTCTCCCGCCCGGGCACCGTCAGTCCCGCTGCCGATCGCGCCTCGGCCGCGCTCAGGATCGCCGCCACCACCGCGGGCGCGCCGCACAAAAGCGTCACCCCGTGCCGCTCTATGCGGTTCAGGATCTCCTCGCCTTCAACCTTGCGCAGCACGATGTGCGCGCCGCCCATGCCCGTCACGGCGTAGGGCATCCCCCAGCCGTTGCAGTGGAACATCGGCAGCGTGTGCAGCAGCACGTCCCGGTCGCTCACGCCGGTATGCCACCCGAAGGCGGCGGCGTTGAGCCAGCAGTTGCGCTGTGTCAACTGCACTCCCTTGGGCCGCGCCGTCGTGCCCGACGTGTAGTTGACCGAGCACGTCGCGTCCTCATCGGCCTCCCACGCCTGCGGCTCCACCCCTGCCGGCGCCGGCGCGAACAAGGCCGCGTCCTCCTCGCCGTCCAGCCGGATCTTGTGTGCGACCTTTATGGAATCCACCTCGCCCGCGAGGTCGGGGTCGTACAGGAGGACTGACGCCCCGGAATGCTCGACCACGTACGCGATCTCGTCCGCGGTGAGTCGGAAGTTGATGGGCACGAGAATCCGGCCGTACCCGCTGACACCGAAGAAGGCCGTGAGGAATCGGCCCGAGTTGGGGCTCACGATGGCGACGCGCTCGCCGTGTTCGACCCCGAGCTCCTCGAGCGCTCGCGCCATGCCCCGCGCCCGGTCCGCCAGCTCCCCGTACGTCAACGTCCCGAACGAGCCGGGCACTCCCGGCTCGTCCACCACCGCGGTCCGCTGTCCGTAGACGAGCGCCGCTCTATCTAGGAAGTCCGCCACCGTCAGCGCGACCCGCATGCCACCCCCGATCTCTCAGTGCCCCACCGAGCGCCGACCCTACCGGACCAGGTCGGGGGCCTCCCCGTGCCGCCGCCCTAGAAGTGCCCGAGCACCGGGTGTGGCACGTATGCCTTCTCGACTTGTGCGATCTCGTCCTCCGTGAGGGACAGTTCCTCGGCGGCCAGCGCGTCCTTCAGGTGCTTCTTCTTGGTCGAACCGACGATCGGCGCCGTCACTCCCGGCCGCGTCAGGAGCCAAGCCAGCGCGACTTGCGCGGGCGGCACGCCGCGGGCGGCGGCAGCCTCGTTGACGGCGTCGACGACGTCGTAGTCGGTGGGTTGGTCGTAGAGGTAGTCGGTAAATGCGTCGGTGCTCGAACGTGTGGTGTGACGGCCGCCGTCCCGCGTGCGGTTCCCGGCCAGCATGCCGCGGGCCAGAGGACTCCACGGGATGCAGCCGACCCCCTGGTCGAGGCAGAGCGGGATCATCTCGCGCTCCTCCTCCCGGTAGATCAGGTTGTAGTGGTTCTGCATGGAGACGAACTTGGTCCACCCGTGCTGTTCGGCGGTGTGCTGCGCCTTTGCGAACTGCCACGCGGACATGCTGGAGGCGCCGATGTACCGCGCCTTGCCGGCGCGCACCACGTCGTGCAGCGCCTCCATGGTCTCCTCAATGGGCGTGCGGGGGTCCCAGCGGTGGATCTGGTAGAGGTCGACGTAATCCATGCCGAGACGGCGCAACGACGCGTCGATCCCGGAAAGAACATGTTTGCGTCCGAGCCCGCCGCCGTTCTCGCCCGGCGTCACGGGCATGAACACCTTGGTGGCGATGACGGCCTCGTCGCGGGTGAGGTACTTGGGCACGAGGCGCCCGGTGGCCACTTCACTGGCGCCGCCCGAGTAGGTGTCGGCGGTGTCGAAGAAGGTGACGCCGCCCTCCACGGCCACACGCACGATCGGCTCGGCCGCGTCCTCGTCTATCACCCAGGGTCGCTCACTCTCGTTGCCGAAGCCCATCATCCCGAGGCAGATCCTCGAGACCCGCAACCCCGACGTTCCCAGACTCGTGTAGTTCATCGCCGACCTCGCTCCTCGCTGCTCGCCTCTCCGGGGGTGGGAGAGCACCTGCAGGCTTAGCAGGCGCGGCGCGGATGGTCGTACGGGAGATGTCCGGTTGGCGCCGCAGAGAGGCGGCTTCGGCGGTCCCGGCTACCGGGCCCGCTCAGTCGTGCCCGTGCCCTCCATGGCCGGGGTCGCTGGAGCCGGTGTCGCCGGTGTTGCCGGTGTTGCCCGCCGTCGGCGAGTCGTCGCCGTGCCCGCTGGACGGCTGCGAACAATCCTGGCCGTTGCCCCGGCCACCGCCGTCGTCGTCACCATCTCCGTCCCCGTCGCCGCTGCGCTGGCCGTTGTCGTCCCCGTAGTCGTTGTCCTGTCCGCTCTCGTTGCTGTTGCCCTCTTCGTCGCCACGCCCGCTGCTCGGTTGGGTGGTCGGCGTGGTCGTCGTGGGCGGGCGTCCACCGACGACGGGCGTCACTGGAACGGTCGTCGGCGTCGTCGGCTGCGTCGGCTGTGTCGGCTGTGTCGGTTGCGCCGGTTGGGTCGGCTGCGCCGGTTGGGTCGGCTGCGCCGGTTGTGTCGGTTGGGTGGTCGTGGTGGTCGGCGTCGGCGCCGGGGTCAGCGTGAGCAAGGTCCCGGACGGAGCAGGCACGTTGGTGCCGCCCGCACCGCGGCCGGAGTTGGCGCTCCCACCACCCGACGATGACGCGGCGAACGACCCGAGGCCGCCCCCAAGTGGCGCGCCACCGCCGGCGTGACCCCCGCCACCGGAACCACCGGTTGCGCCGCTGGAGCCTGCTCCCGGGCTTCCGGAGCCCGGTGCCACCGGGAGCGACGGAACGTTCGGCACATTGAACGGCAAGGACGCCGCGTGGATGTTCGGCGTCGGCATACGGCCGGAACCGACCGCGATCCCCGCGACGCCGAGCAGCAGAGCCGCGGCGATCGCACTGGTACCCGCGACGGCGCGGTCGTACATGCGGCGGGGCGCGCGCGCGAGGGAAGCCGCCGTTCCCCCGGCTCCCCCGGCGTCAGCGACAGGCTGACCGAAGTCGCGAGACGTGAAGACGTCTTCCAGGGTTCGATAATCCTCGACGTTCGCCCAATCGGACATCGATCCTCATCCCTCCATCGGAATGTCCGTGTCATGGGGACACTTCTCCGGGACCCTGAACCCAGAGAAATGCGTCTACCCCCTCGGTAACACCATATAGCGGAGGACGCTCCGTGCCTACTACATGCACGAATTACTGCATCTTCACACCCAAATGGTCGTTTGAGGTGGGAAAATGCGCAATCCGCCACCCGCGTTCTTTCCACAACGTTGCGTTCGCGGCGTTGTCCGGACGTTGTCGGGCAACGCTCGTGCCCACATCGGCCCGAGATCGTCGCCTGTGGTCCGAGGCTATTGGCAGCGGTAGCGACTGGAGCAGGCAGAAGGCACGCCGTCCCGAGGACGTTCGAAGCGGGAGACACACGGTGTCGCCCACCAAGACGACCGCGTTGGCGAGAACGGTCCGGGCGGGCGCGGGCGTCGCGGCAGCCGGACGTCCCCGCTCATCCCTCGCGCACTCCTGCCGGGCGGACCGGCTCGCTCCTCCCCTCAGGCGAGTGCCGCATTGACCGCGCTGCCCAGGTTGCCGACGGCCGCGGTGGCGGGGGCAGTGCTGGGAGTGGCGCCAGGGACCGCGCCCGTCGCCATCGCGCTCGACGCCGTGGACAGCGCGCTGCCCACCGTCCCGGTGCTGCTCGTCACCACCGTCACCACGGGCATGAGCGGGTTCGCGGCTCCGGGTGGGGGAGCGGGTACGCCCCCAGACGGAGTCGACGTATTCGGAGGCGCTGGCGAGGGCGCTGCTGCAGGCACGACGGCGACCGGTTGACGCGGCGTGGTGGGAGTGGTCGGGGCCGAGGGCGCCGCCACGAACACGGCGGAGCCACCCGCACCGGCTCCAGGCCGTTCAACGGTGGCGGCCGCGTTCGTGGCGCCCGGACTGATCGTCGACGGGTTCGGTCCGCTGCCTTCCACCCCTCTGATACCGCCGCCCTTGGAATGCGTCGTCGCACCCAGCGCGGACACCCCGCGTGGTGGGTGGTGCGTCGTCCCGGCTGCCAAGCCGGCCAGGACCAGCGCGGCGGCGGCCACCCCGCTCACCAGCGCCGTCGCACGCTCGCGAGCCGGATGTCCGCGCCATCCCCCCGCCACCGCGGTCGGCACGACGGACCGGGGCACCCGCATGCCCCGCAAGTGGCCGGTGAACAAAGCCTCCGGTTCGGGAGGGACGGGGAGCAGTTGTCCGAACTCGCGCGAGGCGAACAGGTCATCCAGGCTCGTGATCACCTCAGCCTCTGGTTGGCCGGACATCGGTCCCCTCTCTGATCCGCCGCTGTCCCTGGCCTGAGTTGCGTACCCGGGCCGAGGGCCGGACGGCCCCCGGCGCCTAACGATCCGAAGAGGTCGCGCCCTCAACGCCCGCGCTCCGCCGCCGCGCCATCTTGCTGATGACGAGGCCGGTGAGCAGTGCCATCGCCCCGATGAGGAGCTCGAGGAGGAGCGACGCCCCCGTGAAGGCCAGCGGCCCCGACGCCGCTGCGTCCGTGGCTGCGGCCGTCTTGGCCGGTGTCGGCGTGGTCGAAGCCAGGCTCACGGGAACCGTCGTCGGCGAGGTGTTCGACGTGGAGGTCGACGGTGGCGTTGAAGCGCTCGCGGTCGTCGGGTTGGGGCAGGTCGCGGTCGCTCCTCCGCTCAAAGCCGCCTCAATGCCGCAGATGGTGATCGGGACCGTGGCTCCCGTGTCTGGGTTGCCCGGCGTCCCGATGGGGTTCGGCGTTCCGTTGCCCGATCCGGTGCAGACACCGGTCGCCGTGGCCTGAATTGCGGCCGTGCTGGAGCACACCGTCACCGGTACGTTGCCCGTGACCGAGCCCTTCTGGGTCGGGGTCGAGTGAGTCGGTTCGCACTGGTTGCTCGCCGAGCCGTCGACCGCCACCACGATGCTGCATGCGTTGATCGGGAGTACACCGTCGATCGGCGCGCTCTGCGTGGTCGTGTTGGTCGGCAGGTTGTTCGCGAGGGGGAAGTCCGGAACCGGCATGCACGAGCCGGTGGCCGTACCGTCGACCTCGGCAATGACTCCGCAGGCGGTCGCCGGCGCGTACACGTCGGCCAACGTGCCCGATTGCGTGGTGGTGTCGGGAGACTGAGGGCAGCTGGAACTGCTGTTACCGACGATCTCCACGATGACATCGCACACGGTGACCGGCACGGCCGCGTCGATGACGCCGTGCTGCGACGTGACACCGTTGGTGCCCTGCGGGTTGCAATCACTGCCCGTGTTGCCCATGAGGCCAACGTTGACGGCGCAGATGCTCACGGGCACAAACGCATTCACGGCGCCGTTCTGCGTCGTGCTGGCCGGCTCCTGACCGGACGTTGGCCCCAGCGCCGATGCCGCCTGTCCGAGCAACCCGATGGCATTCCAGTCGGCCGTGAGTGGGAGGTTGATGGCGGCGATCGAGGCGAGCTGGTCGAGGCCGACCGAGGTTGTCGAACAGCTGCTGTTCGCGCTGGCGAAAAGGCCAACGGAGACCGAGCACGCGTTGACCGGTGCGTCGATGTTGGCAAGCGGCGACGTCTGGGTTGCAGTGTTCGTCCCCGTCCTCGAATCCCGACCTGGCAGCACATTGCCCCCGATCACACTGTTGAGCAGCGTGATCGGGAGGGAAAGGGAAGCCGGTTGCCCGGTGAGCGGCGACGACGGACTTGCCGCAGGGCTGGCCGGCGGCGGCGCCGGCGTCGACGTCGACGTGACCGCCGGGGCGGGGGCGGGAGCCGGAGCGGGAGCAGACGGCGGGGTGAGCGCCGCCGTCGCCGTGTTGGTGAGTTGTTGAGTCAGGTTCGGCGCGCTGGCCGAGCTGCTACTCGGTGTGGCTGCGCCCGCGGTGCCGATATCCGCGAAGGCGCCGGCGGAAAGGGCGAGGCTGACAGCCACCATCAGGGTGGAAAGGCGCTTGCGTCTCAAGGTGCTGCTCCTTTTCAGTCGGACGACGTGGGGGACACGGTCCAGCACGAGGAACGAGCGGAGGAACGAGCGACTTACGACGACCCGCAACAATTCGCGCACCACAGTTTCGCGCACGCGTTTTCAGCCCGCGGTTTTGAGAGGTGCTGGCGTCGCTGCCCGATTGGGCGAGGTTGCTACTGCGGTCTGCGCCGGAAGTACCGGCTGAGGGTCTCTTCCTGCTGTTGGTAGGAGGAGCCGATGCTCGAGCCGTACAACGCTGTCGGCTCCTCCAGCATCCGCTCGAACGTCAGCTTGCACACCGGTTGTCCGTTTTCGACCATGAAGGGCACGTCGTGCGCGCGCACCTCCAGGGCGGCGCGCGACCCGCGGAAGCGGCCGTCCACGTCGAAGCCGAAGCCGGGATCGAAGAAGCCTGCGTAGTGCGTCCGGAGCTCGCCACTCGTGGGGTCGTAGGCGGTCATCTCGGCCGCGAGCGTGGGCGGGATGCTGACGGCCTCGTTCGACATCAAGAGGTAGAAGCGCTTTGGCGACAGGACGAGGCGGTCGCCCTCCTCGCGGTACACCGAGTCCCAGAACGGCGCGGGGTCGACCTCGCCTCCAGTCGTCAGGTCGAGGAGGGGAGCGCTGTCGCGTGTGCTGTGCCCGACCCTTCCGCTCGCGTCGCCGTGCAGATCGAGCCCGAGGAACAGGCCGTCCGACAGGACGAGGTCGTCGGTCGGCACCGGCTCGCCCCCGCGGAAGAGCATGGGCGCGGCGGCGTGGGCCGCCCGGACCTCGTCGTCGCTCAGCGTGGGCCGGCCGATGGACAGGCGCAGTTGATTCAGCGTGAGGTCCTCTCGGACGCGTACCGGGAACGACAGCGGCACGACCTCCAGATACAGGGGGCCGTGGTAGCCGGGTGCCACCTCGTCGAAGCGGTCAGACAGGTCTGTGATCACGCGCGTGAACACGTCGATACGCCCGGTCGAGCTCTTGGGATTGGCCTTCCCCCGCAGACCGACCGGGAGGTCGAGATGCTCCTTGAGCTCAATCAGATAGGGGCAGCGCGCCTCGAGCATCGCGCCGTCTCCGCGCAGGTCGATCTCGTCGAGAACGTAGTCCTTGAGCTTCCGCTCCACGACGTCGGACCCGGGCAGGAAGCTGCAGCGGATGCGCAGGGCCCGCTCGCCCAGCCGGAGGTCGAGGCTCGCCGGCTGCACGTTGCCTTCGGGGATCTTGAACCGGCCGGCGTCGATGTAGCCGGCCCGGATCGCCCGATCCAGGAGCTGCCCGGCGAGCACCCCTTCCGAGCCGCCGTGAAAGCTCAGGGGGGTGGTCACGGATGAGAGCAAAGCACGTGCCACCCACCGGCGAAAAGACCCCTGGTGGGGTGCGGATAGGGCACAGGCTGTGGACGACCTGGGGACAACGCGTCTCGACACCGGCGTTTCGCAGGCACAGACCGGTTGTCCACAGGTTGCCGGAACTTCCTGGTCACCGCCCGTTCTGGCGCATCGAGATCGCGAGGCGCGCGGAAGCACGTTCCCTCGGGCGTCGTGCGACGAACGGGTCGTGGCTCGGCTTCCAGGGGAGGGGATCCTCCTCGCGGACACAGACCGCCTCCCGTCGCGACTCCGTGCGCAAGTCGCCGACGAGCCGACCCGGGCCATGTGGTCCCGTCCATGGAGCGAGCGGTGGTGCACGCAGCCAGCTGGGGATCAAAGCCGAGGCGCTGACCTAAGCTGACGGGTCGTCAGATTTGGTCCCGCCGCGCCGCACCGCTCCCCGAGCCACCGAGCGATCGCCGCCGGCCCTCCGGGAAGGATCCCCGTTTGATGCTCAGTTACGTCATCAGGTCCGGCACGCTGGTCGACGGGTCCGGCGTCCCGGGTCGGGTCGCCGACGTCGGTGTCCGCGACGGGCGCATCGTCGCGGTCGGGTCCGTCGAGGACGACGCCGCCGAAGAGCTCGACGCCACGGGCCTCGTCGTCATGCCCGGCGTGGTCGACCCCCATACGCACTACGACGCGCAGCTGTTCTGGGACCCGACGGCCTCGCCCTCGAACGTCCACGGCGTGACCTCGGTCATCGGCGGGAACTGCGGTTTCACACTGGCGCCGCTCAACGCCGAGGACGCCGACTACATCCGCCGGATGATGGCCAAGGTCGAGGGCATGCCGCTCGCCGCCCTTGAGCAAGGTGTCCCGTGGAACTGGTCGACCTTCGCCGAGTATCTCGCCGCCTTGGACGGGAATCTCGGCGTGAACGCCGGCTTCCTCGTCGGGCACTGCGCCCTTCGCCGCAAGGTGATGGGCGCGGCGCGCGCCGAGGAGGTCGGCACTGACGAGGAGATCGCGGCGATGCGCACGCTCCTGGCCGAGTCGCTGTCGGCCGGCGGCCTGGGGTTCTCGTCCTCACAGTCGCGGACCCATTCCGATGGCGAGGGACGGCCAATCAGCTCTCGTTACGCCGACCGCCGCGAGATGCTCGCCTTCTGCGAGGAGGTGGCGGCGCACGAGGGGACGACGCTCGAGTACATCACCAACGGGTGTCTCGATTCGTTCAGCGACGAGGAGATCGACCTCATGACTGCCATGAGCGTGACCGCGCAGAGGCCGCTCAACTGGAACGTCCTCACGGTCGACGCCCGTGCGGCCGAGCGGATAGAGCACCAGCTGTCCGCCTCGTCGGCCGCCGCCGCCGCCGGGGGCCGGATCGTCGCCCTGACCATGCCGACTCTCGTCCCCATGAACATGAGCTTCCGCACGCACTGCGCCCTCTTCCTGATCCCGGGCTGGGGCGAGGTCATGGGGCTCCCGGAGACGGAGCGAATGGCCAAGCTGGCCGACCCCGCAACGAGGGCGCTGCTCGACGAGCGCGCCCGGAGCAAGGAAGCCGGCGTCTTCCGCGGTCTGTCGCACTGGGGCACCTACGTCATCGGTGACACCTACGTGCCGGCGAACGACGGCTGTGCCTTCCGCAGCGTCGCCGACATCGCCGCCGAGCGCGGCACGGCGCCATTCGACACCCTGCTCGACGTCGTGCTGGCGGACAATCTGCGCACAGTGCTCTGGCCGAACACCGACGACGGCGACGAGAACACGTGGTCCCTGCGTGCCGCCATCTGGGGTGATCCCCGCGCCATGATCGGCGGATCCGACGCCGGCGCCCACCTCGATCGGATGTGTGGCTCCAACTACCCGACTGCCTTCCTCGGCGACTGCCTGCGCGGCCGCAAGCTCGTCCCGCTGGAGCAGGCGGTGCACATGATGACGGCGCAGCCGGCCGCGCTCTTCGGGCTGCGCGAACGCGGCCTGGTGCGGGAAGGGCTTATGGCCGACCTGTTCGTCTTCGACCCCGAGACCGTGGGGTCCGAACCGGCACGCCTCGTGCACGACCTGCCCGGCGACACGCCCCGGCTCTATGCGGGCTCCCATGGGGTGAGGCGTGTGCTCGTCAACGGTGTCGAGACCGTCCGCGACGGCGCGCCGACCGGTGCCCTCCCGGGGACGGTGCTGCGGTCCGGCCGCGATACCGAGTCTGTCGTCCCCGTCTAGCCTGTCCGGTCGGTGACCCCCGATTCCAACGAGCCGGCGCTCGTCGTCGAAGAGCCCGCCGGGGGCGCCTCCCCGGGTGACCCGCCCGCAAGTCCGCCGCCCGCCGACCCCGGCCCCCCGGTGAGCGATCCCCCGACCGAACCTCCGCCGCGCTCTTCGCGCTGGCTCCACGAGGGGATCCTCGTGGTCGTCGTGGCGCTCCTCGTGGCCGTGCTGCTGCGCACCTTCGTCGTGCAGACCTTCTACATCCCCTCGGGCTCCATGGAGCCGACGCTGCAGATCGGCGACCGCATCCTCGTCGACAAGCTGAGCTATGACCTCCACGGGGTGCACCGCGGCGACATCGTCGTGTTCGGGCGGCCGCCGGCCGAGAACTGCGGCGGCCCTGAGGTGAACGACCTCGTCAAGCGCGTCATTGGGCTGCCGGGAGACGTGCTCACGCTCTCGGGTGGCTACGTCGACGTCGACGGCCGGCGGCTCAACGAGTCGTGGCTCCCCTCCTCCGAACAGGGCACCACGACCGCCGGCCCCACCGGCACCACCTACGACCTCGCGCATGCGTACCGGGTCCCGGCCAACGACTACTTCGTGATGGGCGACAACCGGACCGACTCCTGCGACAGCCGCTACTGGGGGCCCATCCCCCGGTCCCTCATCGTGGGCAAGGTGTCTCTGCGGGTCTGGCCTCTCACCTCGTTCACGATCTTCTAGTCAGACCTCCTCGTCACCCTCGGCCGACACCCGGGCCACGGCCGCGACGGTCTGGCCGTCCTCGAGGTTCATGACCCGCACGCCGGTCGCATCGCGCCCCTGCGAGGCGATCTCGCGCGCCTGCGTCCGGATGACGATCCCGCCCGACGACACCAGCAGGATCTCCTCCTCCAGGGCGACCATGAACGCCGCCACGACCCGGCCTCGGGCGCCGGTCAACCGGATGCCCCGCACGCCCTGGCCGCCCCGGGCCTGGCGGTTGAAGCGCTCGAGCTTGGTGCGTTTCCCGTAGCCGGCGTCGGTCACGATGAGGATGTCGGTGTCGTCCGCGGCGACGTCGCACGACACCACGACGTCGCCCTCGCGCAGGCGGATCCCCCGCACCCCGGCGGCGTCGCGGCCCATGGGACGCACGTCCTGCTCGTTGAAGCGGATCGTCATGCCGTTGCGGGTGACCTCGAAGATATCGCTGTCGCCCGAGGTCGCCACGACGCGCACGAGCTCGTCACCCGACCGCAGATTGATGGCGATGAACCCTTCCCGCCGTGACTTGTCGTACTCGCTCAAGGCGGTCTTCTTGACCTGCCCCTGCGCGGTGGCGAACACGAGGAACTGGTCGGGGGAGAACTCGCGGGTCGCGATGATCGCGGTGATCGACTCCCCGGGCGCCAACGGAACCAGGTTGACCGCGGCCGTGCCCCGCGCCGTGCGGTCCTTCATCGGGATCTCGTGGCCGCGCAGCCGGTACACCTTGCCCCGGTTGGAGAACAGCAGCAACGTGGTGTGGCTGGTCGTGTGCACGACCTGGCTGACCAGATCCTCTTCCTTCAGCCGGGCCCCCTGGACGCCCCGGCCCCCCCGGCCCTGCACCCGGAACGCGGCCGCCGCCACCGACTTGATGTACCCCGCCCTCGTCATGGTCACGACGATCTCCTCGTCGTCGATCAGGTCCTCCAGGCCCATCTCGCCGGGGTCGTGGGTGATGCGGCTGCGCCGCTCGTTCGAGTGCTTGTCCCGGACCTCGGTCATCTCCGTCTCGATGACGCCCCGCAGCTTCCCGTCGTCGGACAGGATCGCCTCGAGCTCGGCGATGGTCTCGCGCAGCTGGGCCATCTCCTCTTCGAGCTCCGTCCGTCCGAGCCGCGTCAAGCGGCCCAGCGTCATGTCGAGGATGTGCGTGGCCTGCACCTCGGTGAACGAGAACGGCTCGGCCATCAGCGCCGTTCGCGCTGCCGGCCGGTCGTCACTTGCCCGAATCGTCGCAATTACCGCGTCGAGCATGTCGATGGCGCGCAGGAGTCCCTCGACGATGTGGGCGCGGTTGCGCGCCTTCTCCAGGCGGAACTCCGAGCGCCGTCGGATGACCTCTATCTGGTGGTCGACGTAGTGCGACAACGCCTGCGCCAGGTTCAGGGTGCGCGGTACGCCGTCGACCAGCGCCAACATGTTCACGCCGAAGCTGGTCTGCAGCGGCGTCGACTTGAAGAGGTTGTTGAGGACGACGTTGGCGTTGGCGTCTCGCTTGAGCTCAATCACGAGCCGGACCTGCTGATTGGCCGAGGCGTTGAGCACGCCCGATATCCCGTCGAGCTCCCCCGCCTTCACCAGGTCGCTGATCTTCTGCTCGATCACCTCGACCGACGTCTGGTACGGCAGCTCGGTCGACGACGATGCGCTCGCCGACGCGGCCCTCCTCTATTTCGGCGACCGCCCGCATCTTTATCGAACCTCGCCCCGTCCGGTAGGCGTCGAGGATGCCCTGGCGCCCCAGGATCAGCGCGCCCGTCGGGAAGTCGGGGCCTTTGACGAACTCCATGAGCTCGTCCGGCGTGGCCTCGGGGTGGTGCAGCACGTGGATCGCTGCGTCGATGACCTCGCCCATGTTGTGCGCCGGCACGTTCGTCGCCATGCCGACCGCGATGCCCTGCGACCCGTTCACCAACAGGTTGGGGAAACGCGACGGCAGCACCACCGGCTCGACGGCCGAGCCGTCGTAATTGGGGACCATGTCGACGGTTTCTTCGTCGATGTCCGCCATCAGCTCGAGCGCGAGCGGCGCCAGCCGGCATTCGGTGTAGCGCATGGCCGCCGCGCCATCGTCGGGCCCGCGCCCACCGAAGCTTCCGTGCCCCGAGATCAGCGGGTAGCGCAGCGAGAACTCCTGCACCATCCGCGCCAGCGCCTCGTAGATCGCCGAGTCGCCGTGCGGGTGGTACGTCCCCATCACTTCGCCCACGACCTTGGCGCACTTGTTGTGCGGCCGGTCCGGACGCAGCCCGTTGTCGAACATGGAGTAGAGGATCCGGCGGTGCACCGGCTTGAGCCCGTCCCGCACGTCGGGCAGCGCCCGCGCCACGATGACCGACATGGAGTACTCGAGGAACGAGCGCTCCATCTCCTCTTGGATCTCAATGGGCTCTATCGCGCCGCCTGTCGGGTCACCGTCCGCCGCGTCCTCAGGCGGTACCGGCGGAGTTCCATCCCCGGCTGCCGGGCCCTTTGGACCCGCCGCGTCCCCGTCCCGTCCCGCGTGTCGACTGGCGTGGCATCTACTGATTCATCCTTGCTTTCTCGGATCCGTGCCCGATCAGATATCGAGGAACCGGACGTCCCTGGCGTTCGTCTGAATGAAGTGGCGACGCAGCTCCACGTCATCGCCCATGAGGATGGAGCACACCTCGTCGGCCAACGCGGCCTGCTCCACGTTCACCTGGAGGAGCGAACGGCGCTCGGGGTCCATCGTCGTGTCGCGCAACTCGTGGAAGTCCATCTCACCCAGGCCCTTCAGGCGGTTGAACTCCTGCTTGTGGCCCGGGTGCTCCAACAGGAAGGCGGCCTTGGCGGCGTCGTCCTTCAGGTAGACCTTCTCCTTACCAACCAACGTCGAGTACAGCGGCGGCTGGGCCACGTAGACGAACCCACCCTCGACCAACGGCTTCATCTGTCGGAAGAAGAACGTCAGCAGCAGCGTGCGGATGTGGCTGCCGTCGACGTCCGCGTCGGCCAACAGGATCACCTTGTGGTAGCGGACCTTCTCGACGTCGAACTCCTCGGCCAGGCCGGCGCCGATGGCCGAGATGAGCGCCTGGATCTCCGCGTTCTTGAGCATCTTGTCGATGCGCGCCCGCTCGACGTTCAGGATCTTGCCCCGGATGGGGAGGATGGCCTGGGTCACCGGGTTGCGGGCGTCCTTGGCCGAGCCGCCGGCCGAGTTGCCTTCGACGATGAAGAGCTCGGACTCCCGCGGGTCGCGTGACGAGCAGTCCGCCAGCTTGCCGGGCAGCCCGGCGCCGTCGAGTGCCGACTTGCGCCTGGTCAGGTCCCGCGCTCCTTGGGCCGCGAGGCGGGCCCGCGCCGCCTGGATGGACTTGTTCACGATCTGGCTGGCCTCGCGCGGGTTCTCCTCCAGCCAGTCGGTGAGCTTCTGGTTCGTCGCCCGCTCGGACAGCGAGCGGATGGAGGTGTTCCCGAGCTTGGACTTGGTCTGGCCCTCGAACTGGGGATCGCGTAAGCGGACCGAGATGATCGCGGTCAAGCCCTCTCGGATGTCCTCACCCTTGAGGTTCTCCTCCTTCTCTTTGAGGATGTTGCGCGCCCGCGCGTAGCGGTTGACGACGTTGGTCAGTGCCTTGGAGAACCCCTCGACGTGCATACCGCCCTCAATCGTCGATATGCCGTTGGCGAACGAATGGATCGACTCGTGATAGCCGGTGTTCCACTGCAGCGCGATCTCGACCTCTTGGTCCTCCTCCGACTGCTCGAAGGACGCCACCTTGCGGAACAGCGACTCCTTGGAGGCATTGAGGTGCTTGACGAAGTCGACGATGCCGCCGTTGTATTTGTGGGTCTCTTTGGTCGCCGGGTCGGTGCGCTCGTCGGTGAAGCGGATCTCGAGGCCCTTGTTCAAGAAGGCCATGATCTGCATTCGCTCGACGATGGTCTGGGCCCGGAATTCGGTCTCGTCGAACACGGAGGGGTCGGGCCAGAAGGTCACCGTGGTCCCGGTGCGCGGCTCGCCGGTACTGCGGTCCTTGGGCGCCGGCCCGGTCGCTGCGACCTTGCGCTTGATCTTGCCGCCCTTCTCGAACTCGGCCTCCCAGTGCTGGCCGTCCCGGTCGATCTCGAGGAGCACCCTCGTCGAGAGGGCGTTCACCACGGAGACCCCGACGCCGTGGAGGCCGCCGGACACCTGGTAGCCCTTGCCGCCGAACTTTCCGCCCGCATGCAGGGTCGTCAGGACGATCTCGGCCGTCGACTTCTTGGGGTACTTGGCATGGGGACCCACCGGGATGCCCGCCCCGTCGTCGCTGACCCGGCACCCGCCGTCGGCCAGCAACGTGACGTCGATGCGGGTTGCGCGGCCCGCCATGGCCTCGTCCACGGAGTTGTCGACGACCTCCCACACGAGGTGGTGCAAGCCGGTCGGCCCCGTCGATCCGATGTACATTCCGGGACGCTTCCGCACCGCCTCGAGCCCTTCGAGGATGGTGATGTCGGCCTCGGTGTACGAGGTGTCGGCCCTACCAGGTGTCTCGTCCACCTTCACTGCCACAGGCGCGCCCTTTCAAAAACAAGACTGTGCGGTGCGTATCGAACCCCCGAATGCTCTATTCAGGCCCTCTCGATGCGAACGCTCCATTCTACCCGACAGATGTGTCAATTCGGCACTCATGAACGGTCGCGCCGGCGTCTCCGCAAGCGTCCGACCAGCACTTTTTTCGGACCGCTTCCGGCCCTTCGCGAAGCGGCCGCCGGAGCAGCCCGCGCGGCACCCTCAAGGGCGCTGCACCACGACCTCTATGCGCTCTATCACCGACTCGCCCAACGCCTTCGCCGCGCGCCAACATCGCCCCGGTTTCCATCCTGGTTCGGCTGGCCCAGGCCGGGTGGTCCGCCGCGACCAACAGCGTGGACCCGTCCATCCGGAGGGGTCGGACGTGGTCCTCGAGTGCCGGCCCGGCCACCTCGGCCCAGCGGGTGAACACCACTGCCATCGTGTCCGAAGGCGGCGCGCCCAACCGGCGTAGGACCCGCGGCACGGACTCGCCGATCCGCCGGGGTCCGTGACCCCCATGGCTTTCGTCCCTGGTCACGGGGCCACCAGCTCGGCCACCTCCACCACCCGGGCGACCTCCATCCCCAGCGGCAGCGGGACCGCCGTGGTCACGATCGACTGGCCCGTGGGCAGCTCCTCGACCAGGGCCCGACTGCGCCACGGGTCGAGCTCGGAGAACACGTCGTCGAGCAACAGGACAGGGCGCAGCGGTGTCCGCGCGCAGACGAGGCGGTGCACCCCGAGTCGGAGCGCCAGACGCGAGACAACGTTGCTCACCCTGCGATGCATGTGTGCGCGCCTCCCTGCCCTCGATGGCCAGCACGAGGTCGTCGCGGTGGGGCCCCGTCGTGTTGACGGCGCGCCGGAGATCCTCGCGCCGGGACGCGGCGAGCGCGTCGCGTAGGTCGCCCTGCCAACTCGTGCGGTACGACAGCGAGACAAGCTCCTCTCCGGGCGCTCCGACCGCTTCCGCTGCTTCCGCCAGCCGGGCGTAGGCCTCCGCCACTAATTCGGCCAGCGCCTTCGTCAGCGCCTCGCGTGCAGCCACGAGCGCGACGCCCGCCTCGGACAGACGTTGGTCCCACACGTCGAGGGACGCGCCAATCTCTGGAGTGGCGCGGCCGGCCGCCTGCCGCAGGAGCGCGCCGCGCTGTCGCAGGACGCGCTCCACGTCATCGGCCACGCGCGCGCCGAGGGCGTCCAACGCGCCCAGCGCGTCGTCCAGGAGATCACGCCGCCCGCGCGGTGCCCCGCGCACGAGAGAAAGGTCGTCGGGCGAGAAGACCGTGCACGGCGCCGCCGCTGCGAGATCTTTTCGGGCCGTCTTGATCTTGTGGTTCACCTTGGTCCGGCTGCGGCCGCCCGGTCGGATCTCCGCCTCGACGGTCACCGGGCTGTCCGCGCCCTCTATCTCGGCCCGTACCAGGGAGATCTCGGCGGTCCCACGCACCAACGCTTCCGGCGGGGCGCCGCGGAACGAGCGCCGGCTGCCCAGGTAGGCGAACGCCTCCAGGACGCTGGTCTTCCCCGTCCCGTTCGCTCCCGTGATCACGGTCGTGCCCTCGCGCTCGGGCGCGAACGAGGCTCGGGGGAAGATCCGGAAGTCGGTCAGCTCCAGCTGGCGGAGACTCACCGGTGCCGGCCGGTCGTCAGGAGACCCGCACCGGCATGAGGAGATAACGAAAGAGGTCGTCCTCGCCGTCACGCACGGTCGCGGCGCGCGACGCGTCGGCCGTCTCGACGATCACCTCGTCACCCGATACGGCTTCCACTCCGTCGATCAGATACGCGGGGTTGAACGCAATGACGAGTTCCTCGCCGGTGTAGTCGCCATCGACGGTCTCCGACGCGTCTCCTACGTCCTGGCTCTGTACGGCGAGGTCGACGCCCCCCGCTCGCATGGACAGGCGCACGGGTGTGGTGTTGTCGCGCACGAGCAGTTGCACGCGACGCAGCGCGGAGAGGAACGTCTCCTTCCCCAGATGCAAGGTGTTTGGGTACGACTCGGGGATCAACTGCTTGTAGTCCGGGTAGCGGCCCTCCAAAAGGCGCGTCGTGATCCGGACCTTGCCCTGCCAGAACGTGATCTCGTTGCTACTGGCAGCCACCCCCACCCGATCGGTCTCGGCTTGATCACTCATGGTGCCGGTCGGGAGCCGCTGCAACTCGGAGAGCGCCCGCGCCGGCACGAGCAGGTCCTCCTCGCCTGGGATCATATTGGTGCCCGGCAGATCCCGCATGGCCATGCGGTACGAGTCCGTCGCCACCATTCGCAGAGACCCGTCGACCCTCGAAACGAGGACGCCGGTGAGCAGTGGGCGCCCGTCGTCGTGGGAGGCGGCGCGCACCACCTGGCGCACGGCGTCGCTCAGGGTCGACTCCGAGAGGTGGGCGGTCGGCTCGTTCGTCTTGGCCACCGGTGGGAACTCCACCACGGGATAGGTGTGGAGTTTGAAGTTGGAGCGGGCGGCCGAGATCGTGATGTACTCCCCGTCGTCGGCAAACGTCACTGCGCCAGGCTCGAGCCGGCGCACGATATCGGTCGACAGGCGCGCCGGAATCACACAGTTCCCGTCGTCGATCCCGATCACCTCGTCGGTCACCTGGATGGTCAGGTCGAGGTCCGTACCGGTCACGGTGAGTGTGTTCCCCGTGCATCCGAGTAACAGACCCAGCAGGACCGGCGAGGACGAGGCACGCCCGCCCACGGCCCGGCCGGCCGTGGCGAGCATTTCGACCAGGGCGTCGCGTTCGGAGCGGAACTTCACCGGCTGCGGTCCTTTCGGGACGGTCCCCAGTCATTGACGACACGAGGGGAGAGGATACATGGAATCTAAAGGTAGTAAGGGCTGTGGATTGTGGACGGTACGTCCTGCAGCCTGTTCGGAGGGTGTTCGACCGTCCCCAGGGGATGTGTGGTTGGCGCGGCAGCGGCGCGAGGCGGCGGGTGAGATTCGGTGCGGCTGTGGACCAGGCAAGGCGGCGTCCCCAGAACCGGGAGGTCGCGTCCACAGGCTTTGCCCGGCATGACACACAGCGCGGTGGGGAGAGACAGCGTGTCAGGACGCGCCGGCACGGATCTTCTGGATGAGCTCAGTGACCTGCTCATAGATCTGCCGGCGTTCCTGCATTTGGCCTGCGATTTTGTCCACGGCGTGGATCACGGTGGTGTGGTCGCGCTTGCCGAAGACCCGGCCGATGGCCGGATAGCTGTAGTCCGTCAGCTCCCGCGTGAGATACATGGCGACCTGCCGCGCCGTCACGAGAGGGCGGGTGCGACTGGGCCCGCAGAGTGCCTCGACGGAGAAGCCGTAGCTCGCTGCGGTGGCCTCGAGGATCATCTGGGGCGATATCCGCCGAGGCTCTCCCGCCCGTACGAGGTCGGAGAGAACATGCTCGGCCTGGGTCAAGGAAATGGGCTCTTTGTTGAGCTTGGCGAAGGCACAGATGCGGGTGAGCGCCCCCTCGAGCTCCCGGATGTTGTCCTTCACGTGGGAGGCGATGAACTCCAAGACGTCGTCAGGCACGTCCTGGTGCTCGCTCATCGACTTGGAGCGCAGGATGGCTAGCCGGGTCTCGAGGTCGGGCGGGTCGATCTCGGTGATGAGGCCGGACAGGAAGCGGCTGCGCAGGCGGTCCTCGAGTGTCTCGATCGACTTGGGCGGCCGGTCCGACGTGAGCACGATCTGCTTGGATGCGCCCTTGAGGTCGTTGTAGGTGTGGAAGAACTCCTCTTGGAGGCCCTCTTTGCGCTCCATGAACTGGACGTCATCGATGAGCAGGACGTCACAGTCGCGGTAGCGCCGCTTGAAGGCCAAGGTGGTCGACGTGCGGAGCGAGTCGACGAAGTCGTTCATGAAGGTCTCGGTCGTCACATAGAGGACCTTGCGCCGCGAGTAGTTCTCGGTGACGTAGTTCCCGATCGCGTGGAGTAGATGGGTCTTCCCGAGACCGGAGTCCCCATAGATGAAGAGTGGGTTATAGGAACGGCCGGGCGTCTCCGCCACCGCCTGCGCGGCGGCATGCGCCAACCTGTTCGACGAGGCGGCGACGAACGTTTCGAAGGTGAACTTGGCATCGAGCTGGACGGACGAGGCGTCGCGGCCCGTGCCGCGCGGAGGTCGGGCACGACGGGGGCCACCGGCAGCGGGTCCGGTTCGTCTGGGAACCCCAGTTGGTCGTCGGGACCGAGCATCGGGGCGGGGACGTCGGGCGCGGGGGCTCCGCGGCCACTCCGATGGAGGCGATCGATGTGCCGACGGCCACAGCGTCGAGCACCTCGAGCCGGCCGCGGACGGGGGACCCGACCTCGTTGGCCAGGGTGTCCTCGATCATGGGGAGGTAACGGGACTCCACCCGCTCCCGGATGAGGCCGTTGGGGACGGCGAGGGTGAAGATGCCGTCCGTGAAGGCCACCGGCTCGATCCCGGACAACCACAGCTGCCACGTGCTCTCCGACACCTGGTCGCGCAGCGACCCGCTGCACCTCGTCCACAGATCTCCAGCCTGCGTCACCGCTCCGTCCGATCACCCCTTCTCCCCCCTCGGCGTCCAACGGTCTTCGGAACGATCCTCGGTACGGGAATCGGATGAAGGTACACCGTGAGGCACTTCCCGACTAGTGGGGATCCGGGAATGTCGCCTAACATGGAGGGACTCGCCGCCGTCGGCTGGAACGTCCCCCCGAAGGCCGCGGCCCGGACCCTGCGACGGTCCGATGCCGGTACCCGTCGGGCGTCGCGAAAGGCTGAATCGACGTGAAGCGCACTTACCAACCCAACACCAGGAAACGGGCCAAGACCCATGGGTTCCGCAAGCGGATGTCCACCCGGGCGGGCCGGGCCATCTTGAAGTCGCGGCGGCTCAAGGGGCGCCACCGTCTCACCGTCTGAGGCTTCCATGCCTGCTCGGACGGTCGGACGCATTTCCACCCGCGCTGCTTTCGCTGACCTGCAGCGTTCCCGCTGCCGCGGCACGAGCGGGCCGGTGCGGGCCGTTCGTGGCTGCCGACGCGGACGGCAACGGGCAGAGCCGGGCCGTGTTTCCGCAGGTCGGGTACGCAGTCGGCCGCCAATGCGGGGGGGCGGTGGTCCGCAACCGGCTGCGCCGCCGCGTGCGCGGGTGGGCGCCTGTGCGCGCCCGATTTGCCTCGGGGCCACTACCTGCTCAGGCTCGATCCCGCGGCGGCCGGGATCCCCGCCGCGGCGTTCCGGGCCCATGTGGAGGAGGCCCTGCAGCGGGCCGCCCGGGCCGGCGCGAGCCAGGCGTCCGGTCCGGTGAGCAGATGAGCACCGCCCCCGGCTCTGAGGCGCGGCAGCGGCTGACCTGGCCCGTTCGCTTCGCCGTGGCCCTGGTCAGGGCGTATCAAGGGGCCGCCTCGGGCCGGATCTCGCCCTGCCGGTTCTACCCGAGCTGCTCCAGCTACGCCGTGGAGGCGTTCACGGTGCACGGGTTCTGGCGGGGCCTGAGCCTGACCGCTCGCCGCCTGGTGCGCTGCCGGCCGTTCGGGTCTCACGGCGTCGACCTCGTCCCGCTCCCCGTGCACGCACGCCCACGAGACGGACCTCCGACCTTCACGTCCATGAGAGCACACGACACGCTCCTCACCGAGAACTCCCTGTTCCACCTGATCGGCGAGATCTTCCACCCGGTCTTCGAGCTCTTCGGGCTCATCCTGGCCGGCCTGTACGCCGTCTGGCCCAACTACGGCTTCGCCATCGCGGGCCTGACGGTGATCATCATGCTGGCCCTCACGCCGGTCACGGTGAAGAGCACGAAGTCGATGCTGGCCATGCAGCGACTGCAGCCGGAGATGAAGAAGCTCCAGGCCAAGTACAAGGGCCCGGAGAACCGGGAGCAGCTCAACCAGGAGATGATGCGCCTGTACAAGGAGAACGGGACCAGTCCGTTCGGGGCGTGTCTGCCCAGCCTGCTGCAGATGCCGTTCCTGATCGTCCTGTACACCCTGATCCGGGGGCTCTCGACCACGGTTTCTAACGGCAGACATATATAACGCATCGGACAAAATCAGGTGCTGCATAAGGCTGGATGCGGGGCGCCGCGATACATCCCGACGAACTCCCAAATGCACCACGACTTGGTGCCAGTCAAGGCCAAATGCACTGGTGGTTCGGGATGGATTTGTCTTCGCTTCCATTCTCGAATCACACGATGAATCCTTCCCATGGGACACAGCGTGAGCCAGGCGGTATTAGTCCTCCCCTACCTGGTGCTCATTGCCGCTGCGATGTTCCTGCAGTATTACCAAATGAAGCAGATGAACAACCGTAATCCGCAAGCTGCTGCCGCGAATCCGCAGATGCAAACCATGCAGAAGTTTTTCCCAATTATCTTCGGTGTCATTTACCTAAAAGTGCCCGCCGGAGCAACCATTTACATGGTCGTGTCTTCGGCGATGCGGATCGGGACGCAAGAGGTGATGTTCCGAACGGGCATGGTCGCGCCGGTCGCGGCAGAGCGCGAGATCGGCTCCGCCAAGGAGGAAACGGCCGAAGGAGAAGAAGGAGAAACCGCCCCCTGCCCGAAGCCGGACAACCGACCCAACGAAGTCGTCGGCCACGGACGGCACGGCCCTCGCCAAGGGGACCGTGCCGCCGAAGCCGGGTGCGGGGGCGAACGGGCGCAACAACGCGAACGGGCGGAAGCCGCCCAACGGCAAGGGCCGAGCCGGCAGCCGGTCAGGTCAGGGAGGCCAGACCGAGACGCCTTCGCCGAAGGCACAGAACCGCTCCCGTTCGAAGCGCACCAGAAAGGCTCGATAACGCGTGGAGTGGGTTGAAGTGGCGGGCAAGACCGTGGCCGAGGCGACCGAGCAGGCGCTCGACCGGCTCGGCGTAGCGGCGGGCGACGCCGAGGTGATCGTCGTCGCAGAGCCGAAGACGGGCCTCTTCGGACGCGTTCGGGTCGAGGCCCGAGTGCGGGCCCGTGTGCGGCCCGTGGGCGTTCGGCCCAAGCGAGAACGCTCGCGGGACCGGGGGCGGTCCGCACGGTCGAGGCAGGGCGACAAGGGCGACAAGGGAAGTCAGGGCCAGCGGACGGCGACCAAGACCCGTTCCGCCGAGGTCTCGAGCGGTCGCTCCGGCGGGGGGTCAGAGGATGCGAGCGGCGCGAACGGCGCCGCGAGCGGCGGCGGACCACGTCCGCCCGGATCCGGGACCAGTCGGTCCGCCCGGCGGCGACGCAACCGGAGCCAGGCCGCCGGTGCGGCGACCGGCACGAGGGCCGGGAACGCGAGCGGCGACGGCAGCGATCGGAACGGGTCCGGATCTCCCACGGGTTCGGAGGGCACGCCGGCGCGAGAGGGCTTCTCAGGGCAGTACGGAACCGAAGGAGACTCAGGACATGGCCGAGGGAATGACGCTCGAGGAGCAGGGCGAGGTTGGACGGGAGTTCTTGTCCGGCCTCCTAGCCGAGTACGGCCTGCAGGCATCGGTCGAGGCCCGGCTCGTTGACGAGGACACCGTGGAGATCGCGGCGACCGGTGAGGACCTCGGGACCCTCGTGGGGCCCCGTGGAGCGACGCTGAGCCGCGCTCCAGGACCTGACTCGGGCCGTGGTCCAGCGGCAGTGCCCTTCGTGGACCGACCGCATCCTAGTGGACGTCGCCGGCTACCGCGAGAAGCGCTCGGCGGCCCTGAAGCGGTTCAGCACGCAGATTGCCGGGGAGGTGCTGGCGTCCGGGCAGGAGAAGGCGCTCGAAGCGATGAGCCCCGCCGACCGCAAGGCCGTGCACGATGCGGTCAACGAGCTCGATGGCGTCGTGACCCGTTCCGAGGGCGAAGACCCCAACCGCTACATCGTTATCGCCCCGGCGGGCTGACCGCGGCGCCTGCCGGGGGGGCGACCGCCCCCGTTCCCTCGCTCCTTCTCGAAGTCCTCGAAGACGCCCGGCGGGCGGGCTTCCTCGGTCCGAGTGCCCTCGAGGCCCAGCTGCGGCACGCCCGTGGGTTCGCCGTGATCGCACGCCGCCTGGCCGCCCGGGACTCCCCGATCGCCCCGGGGACCCAAGGTGTTCTGGGGCCTGTCGCGGAGCGGCCCGCGACGGACACGTCGTCACGGCCGCCGTGGGCTGCCCTGGCCGACCTAGGTTCTGGCGGCGGCCTTCCCGGCCTGGTCGTGGCCTGCTCCTGGGAGGAGGCGAGGGTGACGCTGATCGACTCCAGCGCCCGCCGCAGCGCCTTTCTCGAACGGGCTGCGGACAGGCTCGGCCTGCGTGACCGAGTCCTGGTGGTCAATGCACGGGTGGAGGCATGCGGCCGGGAGATGACGCTGCGGGGCACCTTCGACGGCGTGACCGCCCGCTCGTTCGGACGTCCTGCCGTGGTCGCTGAGTGCGCCGCTCCCCTGCTCAAGGCGGGGGGATGGCTCCTGGTGTCGGAGCCGCCGCCGTCCGCGGGAGGCCGGGGCGGCGCACGCTGGCCTGAGGCGCCTCTGCACCAGCTGGGTCTGGTTCCCCAAGACGAAATCCACGAGGAGTTCGGGTACCAAGTACTGCGCCAGGTGGAGCTCTGTGGGGAGCGGTTCCCCCGGCGGGTCGGGGTCCCGGCCAAGAAGCCGCTCTTCTGAGGGTGGTGGAGCGCCGCCGCTGGTCTCAGCGGCGCGGCCCGGGGAGTCCGATCGCCCGACGCCTCCTGTTCCACGTGGAACGCCCACCGGAGGCGGCCAACCCGAGACACGATCTCGTCCGCGCGTTTCACGTGGAACATCCCTCAACCCTTGACCTCGGACGCCCCGCAGGCCAGGATAGGCGCCGTGCCTTGCGGACTCGGAGAACCTGCCTGATGCGGATCCGGCGCAGGGACAGGGAGCCCGCCGCTCCCGTCGCTCCGGCCCCCGTCGCTCCGGCCCCCGTCGCTCCGGCCACGCCGATCCGGCACCTGTCGATCCGGCACCTGTCGATCCGGCACCTGTCGTCTCTGAGGCCCACCCCTATGATGACGAATCCGTCAATGGTGGGCCGACGTCCGAAGATCCCGTGAAGCGCCTGATTGCCACGTCACGCCAGCCGGCCACGGAGCCTGCTGCGCCGGCCACACCGGCGGTGCCCGACCCTGACCCCGGGGTAGCGGAGCTGGCACGGGAGCCGGCTCCTGAGCCACCCGTCCCGACTGAGGCTCCCATGGCCGAAGTCCCTTCCGATGTTCCCGCTCCAGCCTGGCAGGAACCAGCACGTCCTTCTGGGCCGGTGGAGGCCGATGGGGTAGCGTCGAGCCCGACAAATGCCGTGGTACGACAGGCGGAAATGGGCAGTCAGCCCAAGCACGCGAAGCTCGCCTCCGACGAGGTGGACGGCGTGGCTACTCCCCCACCCCCGGCCACATCGACGGAGACGCCACAGATGCGCACACCCACCATCCGGGACGATGCCGGCCAGCTCCTCAACGGAGACCGGCCCGCCGTGCGGGACCTCCCGCGGGTGATCGCCATCGCCAACCAGAAGGGCGGCGTGGGCAAGACCACCACAACCGTCAACCTGGGGGCTGCCCTGGCCGAGCAGGGCTACAGGGTTTTGGTGGTCGACCTCGACCCGCAGGCGAACGCCACCACGGGGCTGGGTGTCGAGGCCCGCAACTTCGAACTCTCCATGTACGACGTGATCATGCGCGAGCAGCCGCTCGAGGACTGCATCGAGCCCACAAGCGTCAAGAACCTCTTCGTCGCTCCGGCCACCATCGACCTGGCCGGGATCGAGATAGAGCTCGTTCCGGCCTTCAGCCGGGAGCTGAAGCTGAAGAAGGCCGTCGATACCGTGGTCGACGACTTCGACTTCGTGCTCATCGACTGCCCTCCGTCCCTGGGCCTCATCACCGTGAACGGTCTTGCGGCGGCCGCAGAGGTCATGGTCCCGATCCAGTGCGAGTACTACGCCCTGGAGGGTCTGAGTCAGCTCCTGCGCAATGTCAACCTGGTCTCGACCAACCTGAACGAGAATCTGGAGGTCACCACCATCGTGCTGACCATGTACGACGCCCGCACCCGCCTTTCGGTCGATGTGGCCAACGAGGTGCGTGAGCACTTCGCCGAGCGAGTCTGCAAGGTCGTGATCCCGCGCACGGTCCGGCTGTCGGAAGCACCCTCGTTCGGGCAGCCAATCACGGTGTTCGATCCCGCCTCGCGAGGTGCCGTGGCCTATCGCGAGCTGGCCAAGGAGGTGAGCAATGGCGCGCCGCAGCGGACTCGGTAAGGGGCTGAGCGCCCTCATCCCGAGCGAGGCGACCGGGGAGGCCGATTCGCTCCTGCGGGAGATCCCGATCTCCCATATCCGTCCCAACGGGTTCCAACCGAGGAGCCATTTCGACGAGGAGAGCATGAGCGCGCTGGCCGCCTCCATAAAGGCCGTCGGCCTCCTCCAGCCCGTCCTGGTCCGCCAGTTGGACACCGAGGCGGAGAGCTACGAGCTCATCGCGGGGGAGCGGCGCTGGCGGGCGGCGCGGCGAGCCGGGCTGCAGACCATCCCGGCTCTCGTCCAGACCGCCAACGATGTCGACAGCCTGGAAAAGGCGCTGGTCGAGAACCTCCACCGGGAGGACCTCAACGCCCTGGAGGAGGCCGCGGCTTTTCAACAGTTGATCGACGAATTCGGTCTGACCCACGAGCAGGTGGCCACCCGCGTAGGAAAGGGCCGGGCGACGATCACCAACACGTTGCGCCTGCTGCAGCTGCCGGCGGGGGCCCAGCGAGCGCTGGCGGAAGGCAGCATCTCGGCCGGTCACGCCCGGGCACTGCTCAGCACCCCGGACCGGGCCCTTCAGGAGAGACTCGTGGACCGCGTCGTCGACGAGGGGTTGACGGTCCGGGCCGTCGAGGATCTGGTACGCGGTGGCGCGACCGAGCTGCGCGTGGTGCCGCCCCCGCCCGACGACGAAAACCCTGGTACGACTGCAAGTACTACCGAGCCAGCGGCCCGCCGGAGCCCACCGCGCAAGTTGCCGGAGCCCGGCGTGGTAGAGCTCGAAGAACTGCTTTCGACGCATTTGAACACTCGGGTCAAGGTCGACATTCAGAACCGACGGGGCCGCTTGGTCGTCGAGTTTGCGACCCTCGAGGACCTCGAGCGGATCTACCGGGCCATGGTCGGTGACGGAGGCGTCGCGTAGTTCACGCAACCGTCAAGGAGCGGTACAGCTTCATCCACAACCTGTGCATGACGTTGTGGATTGTCACTTCGGTCACCAGCCGGAAAGGTTGGTCGCGGAACCGCCGCACCCCGCTGCCACGTCACTCCTTAGAGGCATCGGCCCAGCGCCCCAGGGCCATCGAGAGGGCGGCCGCCAGCGCAGGGGCCCGTTCGACCACGGCGCTGGCTGGGCCCAGCTCGATCAGGACGGTCGGCATCCGGGTCTCGCGCAACAGCGGGATCGACATGCCGTGGACGCCGGCATCGGCGAGCCCGAGCGCTCCGGGAACGGTCGCCTGGACCATCTCGGCCAGGCGACGGCCGCCAGGGGACTCGTCGTGACGACCGGCCCAGAACGCCGTCTGACAGGACGACGCCGCGGGATGGAGGCGCAACCCGACGAACACGTCGACGCCCAGGTCGTTGGCCTCGCGCGCCTGGGTCGAGTCGTCGGGGTGGTGCAGTTCGGTGACGCGGGTGCCGCCCAGCACGAGGCGCCGGCGCAGGGCGCCCGCCACACTGCCCAGGCCGCCACTCTCGCCGACGGCCACGTGCCGGCCCACGAGCGAGGGCGGCGCGTCGCGCAGCGTCGCCCGGGCGCGGACCGCCGAGACGAGCTCGGGCTCGTCGTGGCGACTCTCGAGGCGCAGCAGCTCGCGCAGGGTGGCCCCGCCCACGATGCCGTCCACCGGGAGGCCCGCGTTGCGCTGGAACTCGGCCAGCGCCCGGGTGGTGTCATCGCCGAAGATGCCGTCGACGCGGCCCGTGTCGAACCCAAGAGTGCACAGGCGCTGCTGCACGTCCGCGACGTCGTCACCCCGCAGCATCGGGGTCCGGCGGTACAAGAAGCGGTCGCCTAAGCGAAAACCGGCTTCCACCAGGATGTTCCACGTCTGCGGCCCGCACACCCCGTCGACGCGGAGGCCCCGCAGGCGCTGGAAGGCCTCGACGGCGGCCCGTGTCGCCTGGCCGAAAATGCCGTCGGCGTCGACCGGCACGCCCGGAAGCACCGCCGAGAGGCGGTGTTGGACGTCCGAGACGGCCTCCCCGCGGTCGCCCGGGGCGAGACGGATCAGAGGTAGGCCGAGATCTCCTCGAGGAGCGCGCCCTTCGGTTTCGCCCCGATCAGGCGGACCTGGGGCTCGCCGTCCTTGAACAGGATCAGCGTCGGGATGCTCATCACGTCGAAGCGGCGGCTCACGTCCAGGCTGTCGTCCACGTTGAGCTTGGCGATCTGGATCTTGCCCACGTGCTCCTGGGCGATTTCCTCGAGAACCGGGGTGATCATCTTGCACGGGCCACACCATTCGGCCCAGAAGTCCACCAGGACGGGGACGTCGGACCCCTTGACATGCTCGTCAAAGGTAGCGTCGGTGAGGTTCACAATCTGCTCGCTCATCACATCTCCTTGTCGGTAGGTGCAACAGCAGGGGGCGAGGACTTGTTCCCGGCTACTCACCCCGGGCTTCCAGCCAGCGCTCGGCGTCGATGGCGGCCATGCAGCCAGAACCGGCCGCCGTCACCGCTTGGCGGTAGTAGTCGTCCTGGACGTCTCCACAGGCGAACACGCCGTCGACGCTGGTCCTCGTAGTGCCGTCGAACGTCTTGACGTAGCCGTTGTCCTCGAGCTCGACCTGGCCCTTCAGCAGGGAGCTGTTGGGCTCGTGGCCGATGGCCACGAAGAGGCCGGTGACGTCCATGGTCGAGTCCTCGCCGGTGACGGTATCCCGGACGTTGAGGCCGCTCACCTTGGTGTCGCCGCAGACCTCGGTCACCACGGAGTTCCACCGGAACTCGATCTTGGGGTTGGCGAGGGCGCGCTCTTGCATGATTTTGGAGGCCCGCAGCTCGTCGCGCCGGTGCAGGACGGTGACCTTCGCCGCGAAGCGGGTCAGGAAGAGCGCCTCCTCCATGGCGGAGTCGCCGCCGCCGACCACCGCGATGTGCTGGTCACGGAAAAAGAAGCCGTCGCACGTCGCGCACGTCGACACGCCGTAGCCGACGAGGCGCTCCTCGTTGGGGACGCCGAGCATGAGGGCGCGAGCGCCCGTCGCGACGATGAGCGTGTCGGCCACGACAGTGGGCTCGTCGGCGCCGGGGTCGCCGACCCAGAGCTCGAAGGGCCAGGGGGAGAGATCGAGGCGGCTGACCTTGGCCGTGCGGAGTTCGGCCTCGAAGCGCAGGGCCTGACCGCGCATCATGCCCATCAGGTCGGGGCCCATGACCCCGTCTACGAACCCTGGGTAGTTCTCGACCTCGGTGGTGATCATGAGCTGGCCGCCGGGCTGGTCGCCGGTGGAGGAGGGCTCGCCCTCTATGACCAGGGGATGGAGCTGGGCGCGGGCGGTGTAGAGGGCGGCGGTGAGGCCGGCCGGCCCGCTGCCGACGACGACGACCTTGCGACGTTCTGGACCGGACGACATCGCCGGGTCAGGCGTCGGGGGGCAGACCCCGGCGCGAATACAAGAACGCGCCGATCCCCGAGAAGATCAGGCCGAGGACGATGTAGGAGGCCCAGACACGGTGGCCGGCGATGACGCTGACCCGGATGAACGTGACGCAGAAGAGCACGATCACGGCGATGCTGATCACGGCGATGATGATGCCGAACACGACGCTGCGGGCGGCGACGAGTGCCGGCCGGATGGCCTTGTCGTTGACGGTGGCAACGACGGTGTCGACCGTATCGAGAGCACGGTCGGACAGCGCGTCGGAAAGGTCGTTCTCAGCCACGGCGAGAGACTACCCGGGACCTCGTCCTACGAGGTCCGAACGATGTAGCAGACGCCGACCGTGTTGGGCCCGGCGTGCGTGCCCACGACCGGCCCGAGGTCGACCGACAACAGCGGGTGATCGGTGGCGATGTCCTTCAGCCTCGCCAGCACGTCGGAGAAGTCGTCGCAGGCACCGTCCGCCATGGCGATCCGCTCCACCGGTGCGTCCGACGCGACCTTGTCCGTCATGTAGGCCAGCGCGCGGGCCCGCGTCCGCTGCTTAGACTCCTCGGCCACCTCGCCGTCCTTCAGCTGGATCACCGGCTTGATGTTCAACAGCGAACCCACGAGCGCCCGCGCCCCGCCGATGCGCCCGCCCCGTTGCAAGTGCTCCAACCCGCCGATGACCCCGTAGATCCGCGTCCGGCCTATCCGGTCCCTGGTCTCGTCTACGAGGTCGTCGAGGCTCAGGCCGGCCGCGGCGTCTTCAGCGGCGGCGATCACCAGCAGGCCCTGCCCCATGGTCAGCGAGTACGTGTCGACCACCCGGACCGGCGCCGCCGTGAAGGCCCCGGCGGCCGTTCGGGCGGAGTCGTAGGTGCCCGAGACTTTGGACGAGATCGTGAGACACAGGACCGCGTCGGCCCCGTCGTCGACGGCCTGCTGGTAGGCGGCCTGGAACGCGCCGGGGGCGGGGGCCGCGGTCTCGGGCAGTTCCTTGGATGCCGCGCAGCGCTGCCAGAACTCGGCCGGCGTCAGCTGGCGTCGGTCCTCGAGCTCCTCGCTGCCGAAGCGGATGGTGAGCGGGACGACGCCGACGTGATGCTCCTTGACCAGCTCTTCGCTGAGGTCGCAGGCACTGTCGGTCACGATGTGGACGCCGGGCATGGGGGGGAAGTCTGACACGTCAAGGTGGGGGCGGGACGGTGCCCGTCGACGAGGCGACGAGGCGGGGCTCGTCCCGGTCCGGGCCCCGTCGCCGCCGGTCGTCGCGTCGCCCGAGCCAGATCACGACCGCCCCGAACGTGACGGCGCCGCAGAGGCCCCCGAGCACCACCCGCCCCAGCAGTCCGACCACGGTCGTCGATCCGGACAGGTTCGACATGACGAGGACGACGGCGGCCATGGGCACCGATGCGATGACGACCCGCCCCAAGGGCGCCCACAGGTCGGCGCTGCCGATGCTGCCGAACCAGCGCCGGAACGTGGCGAAGGCGACGACGGCGGACACCGTGTACGAGATCGACAGCGACAGCGCCAGGCCGCGCACGCCGAGCGGGTGGACGAGGATAAGCGCCAGCACGATGTTGAGCGGCACCTCGACCAGGTAGAGGAAGAACGCCACCTTCGAGCGCTGCATCGCCTGCAGCACGCGCACCAGATACAAGTAGGCACAGAACCCGGGCAGCCCGAGCGCGAACATGGCCAGTGCCGCCCCCGTCGTGGCCGTCTCCGTCGGCGTGCTGTGCCCGTTGCCGAGGAGGAGCGCGACGCCCGGCTTGGCCAGGAGGAGCAGACCCGCCGCCGCGGGGATGATGAGCGCGAGTACGGCGCGGAGACCCGTTGCGAGGCGATGGATGAATTTGGATAACTGCCCCGTCGACCATGACTCAGCCAATTCCGGGGTGACAACCGACATGACCGTGACGGCAACGATGCCGTAGGGCAGCTGGAGGAACGCGTAGGCGTACGTGTACGACGACACGGGGTCGGGGCCGGGGACGGTGCCGGCCAGGATGGTGACGACGAAGAGGGCGACCTGGGTCGCCATGACGAAGCCGAAGGTCCAGGCCCCGAGGCGGCCAACGGCGCGGACGGCGTCGTCGCGGGGGTTCCAGCGCCAGCGCAGGAGGCGCAGGTCGGCCCGGCGCAGGCTGGGCACGAGGGCGACACCTTGGAGGACGACCCCGAGCGACGTGCCGAGCCCGAGTAGGACGAGCTGGGCTTTGTGCTGCTCGACGCTGGCCAGTCCGGCGCCGTGGCCGGCCCAGATCCCGAACCAGACGAGGACGGCGATGCAGACGACGTTGTTGACGATGGGGGCCCAGGCGACGGCGACGAAGCGGCGGCGGGTGTTGAGCAGGGCGGCGCCGAGGGCGAAGAGGCCGTAGGCGGCGATCTGGATCACGAACCAGCGCAGGAACGTGGTGGCGACCTGGCGTTCGAGGACGAAGCGGTGAGCTTGGGTGGGCTGGCTGTGCGTATCGAGGACGGTCAGGGCCGTGATGATCTCGGGGGCGAGCACCAGCGCGGCGACGGTGGCGACCAGGAGCACGACCACCGATACGGTCACGACGGCGGAGATGGACTCGAACGCGTCGCGCTCGTCCTTCTTCGCGGCCAGGCGCTCGACGAAGACGGGGATGAACGTCGCGGAGAGCACGCCGCCCAACACGAAGTCGTAGAGCATGTTGGGCGTGTTATTGGCGAGGTTGTACGAGTCGGCGAGGGGCGTCTGTCCGAGGGCCCAGGCCAGCGCCACGAAGCGGAGGAGCCCGGTGGCGCGGGACATGCCGGTGCCGGCGGCGACGTAGGCGGCGGCGGTCCGGAGGGGGAGGACGCGACTGGACCGGCGCGAGGGGCTGCCGTCGTCTTCGGGGGGAGGCGGCAGCGCGGCCGGGGTGCTGCTGATGCGGATGAGGGGCGGGAGGTCGGTCACTGCGCTCAGTGGGCCCGCGGCCGGGCCCTTCGCGAGCGGCGCCAGGTCCGAGCCCACCAGGCCAGCAGCACGATGCCCGCCAGTACCGTCAGTGCGACACCGACGAACGAGATCGCAGTCGAGTGGACGGTGAGCTCGGTTCGGGCGAGGAGGAGCTGCCCGTCGGGCGTACGCAGTGTCACGTCGATCGGGAGCCGGCCGCCCGAGGACCGGGCCTGGGCGACGACGCGGACCGACGTGGTCGGGCGGTCGAGCGTGAGGGTGCGCGTATTGCCGTTGGGGAAGGTGAACTCGTCGCTGGCCAAGGTCATGACAACGGTCACGGGATAGGGGGCGCCGTTCAGCACCGTGATGGGTATGGGCGCCCGTCCCGAGGTGAAGGTGACGGTGCGCTCGGTGGCGATGGTGATCTTGCCGATCTGGTCGCCGAAGGCCCGGTTGTACGCGTTGATGGCGGCCGCGCGGCCGGCCGTACTGAGGCCGCGGGTCTCGGTGCGGAGGAGGGCGTCGGCCAAGGCGCCCAACTCGGGCGTGCGGGCGTCGACGGCCCTGCCTGTGCCGCAGCAGTACGAGGCCAGCTGTATCCGGGCCGTCGCGATCTTCTCGGCCGACGTCTTGCTGATGCCGCCCCTCGGCGGCCCCGACTGGAGATGGCGGACCGCCGGCTCGCGGTTGCCGCCGACGGGGACCTGGGTGAAGTACTGGTCGAGCGTCACGGCGGTCAGTGCGGGGTTCCCGCTGAGTCCGGCCAGAAGGGTCTCGAGGAACAGCTTCGAGGGGCGCCACCCGGGCGGCGGTTCGACGACGACGCCGCGGTGGTCGGCCAGGAACGCGTTCTCGAAGTGGACGAAATGGAGGCCGGCGAGGAGTTGCTCGGCCCCGAGGGCGGGATCGTTGGGCTCGGCGGTGAACCGAGCGCTGAGGGTCGAGTTCGACGCAGCGGCCGGGAGGGAGGTCGCTGCGTCGGGGGCGGTCGTGGTGGTGCCGGCGCTCGCGGCAGCGTCGGCGCTGGTTGTGTGGCCGAGGTCGAGCGTGAAGGGTTGGGCGTACGTGTAGTTGGCCAGCCCGCCCGACGAGAGGTTCCCGTCGTTCAGGACCAGGCGCACCGCGCTCGGCAGCCTGGACGCCCGTCGCCAGCGCCGAGCCGTCACCTTCATTGAAGGTCGAGACGGTGTCGATCCATGAACCGTCCGCCGCCTTGAGGCCCACCTGGCGAAGGAGGGCATCTCCGCGAGCCACCTGGTTCTGAATTTCCCCGGCGATGCCGGCCTCGGACAGGGCGGCGACGTCGATCGGTACGTACGGCTGTTCCGCGATCTGGTCCTGCTCGAGAGAGGCGAGCGTGCCCAAGGCGTGGCCGGCGGCCCTGGGCCCGTTCAGAAGGATCTGCTCCACGGTGAGCGGGTTCACCGCCAGCGTCGTTGCGACGTCACGGTGGTCGGACGATGCGGAGGCGACCGCAGTCAGGTCGCCGCTCGACGTGACGGGCAGGACGACGCCGACGCGCAGGGGGCCACCCTCTCCGATGGTGCCGGGCCCGGTCTCTTGGTACGTGAGGAACGTCGTAAAGCGCGCAACGGTCGACGTCGACCCCTGACGCACGAGGGCGACCGAGACGGGGTAGACGTCGCCGCACGTGCCGCGCCCCGGCGTGCAGTCCAGAACGAGGGTCGTGTGGTCGCCCGGCGGGCACGCGCCAATCCCCCCGGACGGCGCTGTCTCGGAGCTGTCGCGCACGACAGTCACGCAAGCGCTCGCGGTGCGACCAAAGGTCCCCACCGTGACTGGGATGTCGGAGGCGCGGGTCAGGACCCCATTCTGGGGCACCCCACCAGCGGACTGGGCGAACTGGGACTCGTCGCCGATGCGGCTGTAGAAGGTTAGGTTCACCTGGAGTTGGCCGGGCGGGTCGGACGCGTCGCCGACGCCCACGGAGAGGTTGAACCAGGGCTGTTGGGGCGTGACCCACGACGATTGCGACAGCAGGGTGAGGGGCGCCACGCTGTCGGCGGCCGCGACCGCTGGCCGCACGGACGCGCCGGCGGGAGCGGCGCTGAGGAACAGGGGCGACGCCGAGGCCACGCTCAGCGTGACGGCCAGCGTGCAAAGGGCACTTCGGGCCCAGCGCGTCGACACCAGGGAGAGGCTAGAGGGCGCACTACCGTAGGCGGGTGCAGTCCACGTCGGTGCCCGAGCGGTTCCGCCCACTCCTCCATGCCACCTCTGAGCTGGCGCAGGTCTTCGCGCGCGCCGACAAGACGCTGTATCTGGTGGGGGGTTCGGTGCGCGACGCCTTGGTCCCCGCGACGCCGGACCCCGGCCATGACTTCGACTACGACCTGACGACCGATGCTCGCCCGGACGAGATCGAGCAGATCGTCCGGGGCTGGGCGGACGACATCTGGACACAGGGGGCCCGATTCGGCACCATCGGCTGTCGCAGGGGACCGGACCGCTTCGAGATCACGACCCACCGGGCCGAGGTGTACGTGCCCGGGTCCCGGAAGCCCGAGGTCTCCTTCGGCGACGACATCGCCGAGGACCTGTCGCGCCGTGACTTCACGATCAACGCCATGGCCCTCCGGCTGCCCGACATGGAGCTCATCGACCCCTTCGATGGGCTGGGCGACCTTGCGGCGGGGCGGCTGCGCACGCCGCTGGACCCCGAGGTCTCTTTCGGCGACGACCCCTTGCGCATGCTGCGGGCGGCCCGGTTCATGGCGCGCTTCTCCTTGGAGCCCGACGCGGCGCTGGTGGCCGCGGTGGGCCGGATGCACGGACGACTCTCCATCGTCTCCGCCGAGCGCATCCGGGACGAGCTCGACAAGATCATGGTGCTCGAGCGGCCTTCCGACGCGCTTTGGTTCATCGTCCGGACGGGCCTGGCGCAAGATTTCCTGCCCGAGCTGCTGGGTCTCGCTCTCGAGCAGGACCCGATCCACCGGCACAAGGACGTGCTGGCCCACACGCTGGCGGTGGTCGACAACACGTCGAGGAACCGGCTGCTGCGGCTCGCCGCGTTGTTCCACGACGTCGGCAAACCTCGCACCCGGGCCATCACGGACGGCGGCGTCACGTTCCACCACCACGAAGTGGTGGGCGCTCGTATGACGAGGTCGCGCATGGAGGCGCTTCGCTACCCCGCCGCCGACGCCGACACGGTGGTGCGCTTGGTCGAGCTACATCTGCGTTTCCATACGTACCGCCTCGGCTGGACCGACAGGGCGGTGCGCCGGTACGTGCGCGACGCAGGCCCATACCTCGACATGTTGAACGAGCTGACCCGTTGCGACTGCACGACCCGTAACGCGGCCAAGGCCCGTGCCCTGGCACGTCGTATGGACGAGCTCGAGGCCAGGATCGCCGAGCTCCGGGAGCAGGAGGAGCTCGATGCCCTCCGCCCCGACCTCGACGGCAACCAGGTCATGGAGCTCCTCGGGCTGCGCCCCGGACCGGCGGTCGGCGGGGCGCTGGCGTTCCTCATGGAGCTTCGTCTCGACGAGGGTCCGCTGGGAGAAGAGGCGGCGGCGGCGCGGCTGAGGGCATGGTGGGCCGCTCAGCCCCGCTCCTGACGACCCGGCGCTACGGTCGCGTCATGACACGGATCACGGCGCCCGAGTCCGGGATGGGCGAGCACATCGACTGGGCCCTCCTCCGGCCCAAGATGGCGGCAGGCATGGGGAAGCTGTCGGACGCCGTCTACGGCGCCTCGCAGCTGTCGGTGCGCGAGCGCGAGGCCGCCCGTTGGACCATCGCGCTCATCAACGACTGCGCGGTCTGCCGGGACACCCGGGCCCGTGACGGGGACCAGGCGGGCGCCGGAGAGCCCTTCTACGCCTCGGCTTCCGACTGGCGCGCCGCCACAGACCTGAGCGACCGGGAACGCCTGGCCGCCGAGTTCGCCGAGCGCTTCGCCTTGGACCACCAGGCCCTGTCGGCGGACGACGCGTTCTGGTCACGCCTGCACGCCGCGTACGACGACGGCGAGCTGGCCGACCTCGTCATCTGTTGCGGCACGTTCCTCGGCATGGGCCGGACGCTAGCCGTGGTCGGTGTGCGGGCACCCGACGAGCGCATCCTCGTCTGACGAGGTCGGATCAGACGACGACGGCGTCCTTGCCTGTGGCCGCCACCGGGACGCCCGCGCCAGCCCCCGTCCCCGTCGCGAACGCCTCCACCATCGTGTGCGCCTCGTCGTCGTGGTACTGGACCGGCGGCGACTTCATGAAGTAGGCCGAGGGCCCCAGCAGCGGTCCGCCGATCCCACGGTCGAGCGCCAGCTTGGCGCACCGCACCGCGTCGATGATCACACCCGCTGAGTTCGGCGAGTCCCACACCTCCAGCTTGAGCTCCAGGTTCAGCGGCACGTCGCCGAAGTTGCGCCCCTCCATGCGGATATAGGCCCATTTGCGGTCCTTCAGCCACGGGACATGGTCTGACGGGCCCACGTGCACGTCGTCGTCGCTCAAGACGTTGTCTTCTATCTGGCTCGTCACCGCCTGCGTCTTAGAGATCTTCTTGGACTCCAATCGCTCCCGTTCGAGCATGTTCTTGAAGTCCATGTTGCCGCCGAAGTTGAGCTGGTACGTGTGGTCGAGCGCCAGCCCCCGGTCCTCGAACAGCCGCGTCAAGATCCGGTGCACGATCGTCGAGCCCACCTGCGACTTGATGTCGTCGCCCACGATCGGCACTCCGGCGTTCGAGAACCGGGCAGCCCACTCCGGGTCCGAGGCGATGAAGACAGGGATGGCGTTGACAAAGGCCACCCCGGCCTCGAGGCACGCCTCCGCGTAGTGCCGCTGGGCCCGCTCCGACCCGACGGGCAGGTACGAGACGAGCACGTCTGCCCGGGCGTCCCGCAGTGCCGCCGCCACGTCGACCGCCTCGGCCGGCGACTCCTCGACTATCTCCTTGTAATACCGGCCCAGCCCGTCGAAGGTCGGGCCACGCAGCACCGTCACTCCCAACTCACCTACCTCTGCGAAGCGGACGGTGTTGTTGTGGCCGGCGAAGATGGCCTTGCTCAGGTCGGTCCCGACCTTGCTCTGATCGACGTCGAAGGCCACGACGGGCACAAGATCGCGCACGTGGTATCCCCCGAGCTCGACGTGCATGAGCCCCGGGACGACCTCCTCTTGGTCGGCGTCCCTGTAGTACTGGATGCCTTGCACGAGAGAGCTGGCGCAGTTGCCGATGCCGGCGATCGCGAGGCGAATGGTGCTGTGCATCTCTTGTCTCCTTGATTGTTCAGGAAGCCGACGTCGCACCGGCCATGCCGTTGCGCTCTGTCTCGATCAGCCGGTCCAACCAGCTGATGTCTCGGGCGATGCCGTCCGCCGTGTGCTGGACCACGGAACGGGCATAGGGATCGAGGTCTGTCGCGGGCCCCCTCTGCGTCACCCAGCCGCTGCACCAGCGTCGCCCGCCGCCGCTCGAGCAGGGACAGCCGGGCCGCCGGCGCGAGGTGCCGAGCGAAGGCCAGCCGCAGCGAGAAGCTGCGAGCGTCGTCGGACGCACCCCCATCGGCCAGCAGCTCGGCGAACAACTGCCGTCCAGCGTCCGTGATCCGGTACACCTTCTTGCCACGACGACCGCGTGCGCCGCCGTGACGCCGCGCCCGCAGGACGGCCAGCTCGCCGCTCAACGATCCCGTCGGCGGGGCGCTCGACGACCGCTTCGACCTGGTCGTGGGAGGGCTTTCTTTGGCGGTCACCGCCTCGGCTTTCTCCAACCTGGTCAAGGCGGGGTAGATCGAACCGAACGAGACGTTGGCCAAGAGTCCCAGGTGGTCGCGGAACTGACGGCGGATCTCGTAGCCGTGGAGGTCGTCCTCTTCAAGGAGGCCCAGGATGGCCATGTCCAACATTGCGAGGCAGTATATCGAATCGATATAGCGACCGCACGTGCTGGCGCTGGCCGGTACGACCTCGTCCCGCCTGCCCAGTTCGAACGGTCGGGGTGAGTGCCCTTCCCAGGCACGAGCACTAGCCTGGCCCCCGTGTCCGTCACCTCGGAGCCGAGGTCTTCCTCCCGAGCGGTGAGCCCTGACGTCACGGCTCAGGTCGAGTATCGGATCGTGCGGAACGGCCTGGTCAGAGACGTCGAGCACGGGCGGGTGCAGAAGGTCGACGTGTGCGACGCCCACCCGGAGCTGCTGCGGGCGGCCCGAAACGTCGGTCGCCCCACCCGAGAGGACTGTCCGATCTGTCCCGACGGACAACTGGTGACAGTGACGTTCGTCTTCGGGGCCAAGCTCCCGGCGGGCGGGCGCTGCCCCGGCACGGCCGCCGAGCTCAAGGCTCTCTGCCGGCGCCCCGAGCCGGTGCTCTGTTACGAGGTCGAATGTTGTCCGTCGTGCGCTTGGCACCACTTGATGCGCAAGTACCCCGCCGGTGGCGAGAAGGCCAAGACGCGGCGCCAGGAGGCGAGGCGATGACCCCGGTCACCGTGCCCTCGCTCCGGGCTCGCAAGCGGCGCGACGGCGCGACGCCGATCGTGATGGTCACCGCCTACGACGAGCCGAGCGCCCGCATCGTCTCCGAGGCGGGCTCCGACATCATCCTCGTGGGCGACTCGGTGGCCAATACCGTGCTCGGCTACGAGGACACGCTGCACGTCGACATCGAGGTCATGGCGCACCACACCGCGGCGGTCGCCCGGGCCAAGCCCCGCTGCCTCATCCTGGGCGATCTGCCCTGGATGAGCTACCACCTCTCCCCGGAGGACGCCGTCCGCAACGCGGCCACCCTCATCCGGGCCGGCGCGCACGCGGTGAAGCTCGAGGGGGGCCGCGCTCGCCTCCCGGTGGTCGAGGCCATCATCCGCGCCGAGATCCCAGTCATGGGGCATCTCGGCCTCACGCCCCAGTCGGTGCTGGCCATGGGCGGATTCCGGGTGCAGGGCAAAAGCGTCGATGCGGCGTCGGCCCTGCTCGACGCCGCGAAGGCGCTCAGCGTGGCCGGCTGCTTCGCCTTCGTCATAGAGGGCGTGCCCGACGTCGTGGGCGCCAAGGTGACCGAGGCGATCGACGTCCCGACGATCGGGATCGGTGCGGGACCCGATTGTGACGGCCAAGTGCTGGTCTTCCACGACCTGCTCGGCCTCGGCTCGGGGCCCGCGCCCAAGTTCGTGCGCCAGTACGCCGACCTGGGCCGGATCGCCACCGAGGCGGTCGCCACGTTCGCCGACGACGTGCGCTCGGGCCGCTTCCCAAGCGATGCCGAGACCTACCACGCGCCGGAAGGGCTGGGCGACGCCCTGGGTTAGCGGCGACGGCTAGCATGATCGCCCGCAACAGACCCTGCTCCTGACCGCCAGGAGCCCGAGCGCCCTGCTCGGTCCAGAGGGAGGTACGCCGCACATGCGGCCTTATGAAGTCATGGCCATTTTCGAGGCCAGCACCGAGCCGAGCCTGATCCAAAGTGTCTTGGATCATGCGCTGGACGTGATCCGTAACAACGGCGGTACGCCTGGCACCATCGACCGCTGGGGCAAGCGCACCCTCGCCTACGAGGTCAACCACAAGCGCGAGGGCTACTACGTGGTCGTGGAGTTCACCGGCGAGCCGCGCACGGTGTCACAGCTCGACCGTACGCTCGGGCTGGCCGACGAGGTGGTCCGGCACAAGATCGTCCGCCTGCCCGACTCCGGCGTGGGCGCTGCCGCAGCCGAGTCGGCAGCGACGGCGAAATAGGGCGAAGCGAGAGGACGAGAGGAGTCTTCGATGGCGACCGACAACAGCGTGACCCTCGTGGGCAACATCACCCGCGACCCAGAGCTGCGCTTCACCAACACCGGACAGCCGACGGCCAGCTTCGGGCTGGCGGTGAATCGACGCTGGCAGAACCGGCAGACCCAGGAGTGGGAGGAGGCCACCTCGTTCTTCGACGTGGTGTGCTGGCGTGAAATGGCCGAGAACGTCAGCGAGACGCTCACCCGCGGCGCCCGGGTGATGGTGGCAGGGCGGCTCGAACAGCGCAGCTGGGAGACCCAGGAAGGCGATAAGCGGTCCAAGGTCGAGGTCGTGGCCGACGAGATCGGCCCGTCGCTCCGGTGGGCCACGGCAACCGTGACCAAGAACGAGCGGCGCGGGCCGGGCGGTGGTGGTGGCGGAGGCGGCGGAGGACGTCAGCCCGCCGCGCCGACTCCGGCGGCGGAGGGCGGCGGATACGGATTCGACGAGGAGCCCTTCTGATGGCCCGCAATAACCAACGGGGCGGCTCTTCCACCCGTCGGGCGCCCAAGGATCTCGGGCGCCGGGTCAAGAAGAAGCCCTGCGCCCTCTGTCGGGACAAGGTCGACTGGGTCGACTACAAGGACGTCCCGATGTTGCGCAAATACATGAGCGACCGGGGCAAGATCCGCTCGCGGCGGGTCACCGGCAACTGCGCCCAGCACCAACGGGCACTGGCGCAGGCCATCAAGACCGCGCGGGAGCTCGTCCTGCTGCCCTACACGCAGCGCACGGTGACCGAGCGCCCGGGTGGCCGTCGGGACCGGGGCGACCGGGGCGATCGCGTGCTCGGGGAAGGCTTTGCGGGTGCGGCGCCGGCTCCGGTGGCGGTCGAGGTGGTCGACGACACGGAGCCCGGCGACGCCGAGACCGAGGTGGCGGAGGCGGCCGAAGTTGAGGAGCTGGTGGAGGAGATGGCCGAGGACGGGGTCGACCAGGGTTCGGCAGGCGGGAACGGGGACGGTGTCGCCGCGGACGGGAGTGAGGGCGCGTGAAGGTCCTTCTGCGCGACGACGTGGCCGGGGTGGGCCGCCGGGGCGACATCGTGAGAGTGGCGAGCGGCTTTGCGCGCAACTTCTTGCTCCCCGAGGGTCGGGCCATCGTGGCCAGTGACGGGATCGAAGGGCAAGCCGAGCGCATGCGGCGAGGGCGGGATCTGCAGGAGGCGCGGGACCGCCAGGGGGCCGAAGCACAGTCGGCCCTCCTGGCCGGTGCGGTCATACCGATCACGGCGCGGGCGGCGGCAGGCGGGCGCCTGTTCGGGTCGATCGGCCCCGACGACGTGGTCGACGCGATCCAGGCCGCCAAGGGGGTCGAGGTGGACCGGCGGCACGTGGTGTTGCCGGAGCACATCAAGGAGACGGGGAGCTTCGAGGTGACCGTGGAGTTGTTCTCCGACGTGACGGCGGTGCTGACCGTGGAGGTCAAGGCCGCGACCTGACCCTGCGCCGGGACTCGCCCGGCGCCGTACCTCGTCAGACGAGATGTGGCATCCGCTGCGTCGATACAGCCGTGTGCTCATCATGTCTAGGTGAGTCCTGGCCCGACCGTTCATACACGGCTTTTCCACACCGGCTTCGTGCGTACTCCCACGGTTACCCACATGGGGCGCGGCGTTACCCACAGCTATTTCTTTCTTATGTTCCCCAGCTCGGTCCCGTCACAGTAGGGGAGCCGTGGTTCAAGCATTCGACGACACGAGCCCACGCTCGATCCGGTCGGTGAGCCGCCCGGCGCCCCACGGCGCCCGGGTTCCGCCGCACGACCTCGAGGCGGAAGAGTCGCTGCTGGGCGCCATGCTGCTGTCCAACGATGCAGCCTCGGTCGGGATCGAGCGGTGTTCGGCGGCCGACTTCTACAAGCCGGCGCACGGCCACATCTTCGCCGCCATCTGGGCCCTGTTGGAGCGGGGCGAGGCCATCGACGCCGTGACCGTGACCGACGAGTTGAAGCGCTCGGGGCTGTTGGACGCGGTGGGGGACCCGTCGATTTTCATTTCCCTGCAGGCAAACACGCCGTCGATCGCCAACGCTAAGCACTACGCCGACATCGTCGAGGAGCACTCGCTCCTGCGCAAGCTCATCGGCGTGTCGGGCGAGATCGCCGATATCGGCTATTCGGTGCCCGAGGACGTAAAGGCCGCCGTCGACGAGGCGGAGCAGCTGGTGTTCAACGTCGCAGAGCGACGTACGGCGGACAGCATCTACCCGTTGCGTGAGCTCCTGGGTCAGGGACTGGACCGGATTGAGGAGCTGGGCCAGCGCGGTTCGGACATCACGGGTGTTGCGACGGGATTCCACGAGCTCGACAAGGTCCTCCTCGGGTTCCAGCCGTCTTCGTTGAACATCGTCGGGGCCCGCCCGGGTATGGGCAAGACGAGTTTTGCCCTGGGTGTGCTCGCCCATGTCGGGCTGGTGGTTCAGCGGCCGGCGCTCCTGTTTTCGCTGGAGATGGGGCATCTCGAACTGACGCAACGTCTGCTGGCGTCGGAAGCCGAGGTCAACGGGCAGAGCCTGCAGACGGGCCGGATCCGCACCCAGGACTGGAGCAAGATCGGGATGGCGGTGACAAGGCTGAGCAGCGCGCCGATCTTCATCGATGACAACCCGAGGGTGACGGTCATGGACATCCGGGCTCGGGCGCGGCGGCTGAAGAAGTCAGAGGGCGACCTGGGGATTGTGGTGGTGGACTACCTGCAGCTGATGACGGGCCGTGGGAACGCCGAGAACCGTCAGAACGAGGTGGCCGAGATCAGCCGGGGGCTGAAGATCCTCGCCCGCGAGCTCGAGGTGCCCGTCGTCGCGCTCTCGCAGCTCTCGCGCAACCTGGAATCACGCCAGGACAAGACGCCACAGCTGTCGGACTTGCGGGAATCGGGTTCGTTGGAGCAAGACGCGGACGTGGTGTTGTTCATCTACAGGGAGTCCGAATACAACGACGAGGTGCCGATAGACCGGGCCGACGACGCGCTGATCGAAGTAGCCAAGCACCGGAACGGTCCTACAGGAAAGGCGAACCTGCTCTTCCTCAAGCAGTACGCTCGGTTCGAGAACCACCGGGGGATGTAGCCGTCGGGAGCACGAAGCGCTCCATCGCGAGCGCAAACCCCTCCTCCTCGTTGCTCTCCGTGACGCGGCGGGCGGCGCGTTTCACCTGTGGATCGGCGTTGCCCATGGCGATGCTGAGGCCGGAGTGGGCGAACATCAGGACGTCGTTCGGCATGTCGCCGATGGTGGCGATCTGTTCGGGCTGCAGCGCAAAACGTTTCGCCAGATCCTTGGCGACGCGGCCCTTGTTGGCTAGAGGATGGGTCACATCGAGGTAATAAGGCTGAGAAGCCGCAGCGGCCACCTGTTCACCGAAGCGGTCGTGGGCCTCCGATGACGCGGCGGCGACGGCTTTGTAATCGTCGCTCACCCCCACCAGCTTGGCAACGTTGTGGGTCAAGCCGTCTAGCCCGTCCATGGTTTTGGGTTGGAACTTGACCGTCCACGCCTCCCGATCGACGTGGGCTCCCTCGGGGTCGGGGACGTACCAGTCTGTGCCGCGGTACAGCCACACATCGAGGCCGAACGACGTCAGCAGCGCCGCGATCGGGGAGACAAGGTGCTGGGGGATGACGTGCTGCTCCAGCACCTCCATGTCAGGATCGACCAGCTGCCCGCCGTTGAATGCCGCCATGGGGGTCACGAGCTCGAGAGGCTCGACGAGCATTGCCATGCCGCGGGGCGGACGGCCGCTGGTGATCGCGAAGCGGATGTCGGCGTCGGCCAGGCGACGGACAGCGCCGGCGGCGCGGTCGGTCAGGACCTTGTCCGGAGTGACCAGCGTGCCGTCCACGTCCGCAAGGACGAGGCGGATCGGTTCGGTTTGGGGTTGGGGTCCGGTGGAGGTGATTCGCTGATCGTACCGAGTCAGCCCGACCGGGCGGTCGACCGGGAAGGCAATCGGCGACTCGTAACGACGGGTACGGCGACAAGGATCAATCCGAGTACCACCCAGGGCGAGACGACCCACGCACAGACAAAGGCGACAGCACATTCGACGCCGACGAGCGCACGCCAGACGCGAGGCTCTGCATGGTGGAACCGCTGGTGGAACGTGGTCAGGCTCTGGGCATTCGTGATGCGGCGCCCGAGCAGCACCGCGAGTCCTCTTATCAGTCCGAAGGAGGCCGCCACCGCAACGGCGACCCACGGAGTGGTCGTGAGGGCGGCCATCAGGATCATGAGGTACAGCGCCGGGGTCACGACGTACGTCGCCAGTCCGGTGCCCACCTGCCATCCGAAACCACCCGCATAGACCCACGGCCGGAACTGGTCGAGCCAGTGCTCGTTGACCTGTCGATGGTGGACCGGAAGACGGAAACCCCAGAGTCCCAGTTCGGCGACGAGGGTTATGGCTGCGGCCGCCAGGGCGACGTTCGCCAGGACGGACGCCGGCAGCGCCAACGACCGGACCAGGGCGGCGAGCCCACCGTCGATCGCCCCGAGGGTGGCACCCCCGGCCAGCCCACCCGCCACGAACCATGCCGCGGCCCAGCGGTAACGGTGCCCACGTCCCCCTTCGGCCAGCGGGGTGATGGTTGCGAGCATCGACCGCCCGCAGGGCGACCACGTGGAGCGGGCGGCGGACGCAAATGAAAGTACGACCGCGCAGACGACGAGAACGTCCGTTGTCATGTCCTTCCCTCTCTTGTCATGCGGGGGTCCCGTAGAAGGATGCGTTCAAGGCAAAGATTCCTCCATCCCGCGCGACGAGCCAGTAGCCCTGCTCGCCGTCCGGCGCCATGCCAACGACTGGTTGGGCGAGCGTGGTCCCGCCCATGGAGCCGTCGAACGGTGCGTCGCCGAACGCGAAGACGCCGCCGTCGCTGGCAACGCACCAGTACCCGTTCCCCGACGAGATGGTCGCCAGGCCGACGATGGGTGCGTTCAGGTGCGTGGCGCCCATCGACCCGTAGAACTGTGCGTCGCCGAACGCGAAGATCCCACCGTCGCTTGCGACGCACCAGTAGCCGTTTCCCGACGGGGTGGCAGCCATCCCCACGATCGGCGCGTTGAGGTGGAGACCGCCCATGGAGCCGTAGAACTGGGCGTCGCCGAACGCGAAGATCCCGCCGTCGCTTGCGACGCACCAGTAGCCGCTTCCCGACGGGGTGGCAGCCATCCCCACGATCGGCGCGTTGAGGTGGAGACCGCCCATGGAGCCGTAGAACTGGGCGTTCCCGAACGCGAAGATCCCGCCGTCCGAGGCCACGAGGTAGTACCCGCCTGTAGCGGTCGTGGCGATGGCGACGATGGCGGCGTCGAGCGTGATCTCGGCGACGCCTCCCAGCACGGGAAAGTCACCGAATGCGAACACCGCCCCGAATGCGGTGACCAGGCCGTAACCCGCACCGCTGCGGCTAGGGGCCATGCCGACCACCAGACAGTCCGTCGAGGCCGACGAGCACGGCGGTGCAGGCGGGGTTGGTGTCCAGCAAGCCTCGTTCTGCTCCGCCGTCGTGTTGTCGACTGCGACCGCCGTGGTGCAAGTGGGATCCACCTGCCAGGGAGGCACGCAGGCCACGACCCGACAGACGATCCGGCCCATGCAGGCCACGTTCTGGTTGCACTGGCCGTATCGGAACTGGAGACAGCCGGTGAGGTAGGAGTTGCAACCCGCGGGTCCACACCCGCACTCCGTCACATCGCAGCCCGGCTCGCAGAAGGCGAACCCGCTGCTGCAGCCGTTGTCGCAGGCGCACGTGGCATTGCAGTCCATGTAGTAGCGGGGTCCGCTGCAAAAGGAGGAGTTGTCCGCCATCCACCAGCCACCCATCACCGTGTTAGCGGGGCAGTAGTTGTAGCCGCTGACAGAGCAACAGAATTCCGAAAAGCCCGAACAGCAGGTCGACCCACATCCGCACCCGGCGTCGCCGCACTCGCAGATCTGTCCGTACGCCGTGCCCGGCTTCAAGGCGAGCTCCAGACCCGCTCCGACAGCGACGGCACTTCCGACGAAGGCCGACCGGTTGATCAGGCTGCGACGCGACAGGCGATTGTCGAGAAACGCCGATGCCCGTCTCACCAGAACCGTCGAAAGGGTCATAGCGCCGATTCTGAAGTGAACAGGGTCGTCGGATTTCGCGCTAGACGCCGGGCTCCCTCCAGTGCTGGGAGTAGGGAGAGGGTCAAGTACGCCATGTAGAGGCCGACAAGAGACACAAAGACCAAAGGAAGACCGTGCGCGGGTTGCTGACCGAGCAGCGTCACCAGGGAGCCACCAGACGACACACCCAGTGCCACGGCGCTACAACTGGCGGCGAGCAGGAAGTCGATGAGTGCGTGCAACGTGGTCGCCGGAGTATCCGCCCTTCCGAAGCAGCCGCAGCTGGACAATGCTCCGCCGCGCCAGCGGGCGTAGGCGACGATGCAGCCGAAGAGAGCGAACGAGAAAGCTGCGAGACCGGCCGTTCCCGGACACGGGAACGCCAACGCCAGGAACCCAAGTGCGAGTTCCACGATTGCGCCCACTCGGACCAGCGTGCGCATCTGGCGCTGGGTCACGGCGGAGTGCCCGCGGACCCGGACGAGGTCGCCGAGCGCGCGCGCTGTGTCGTCGGGGCGGAGCGCCTTGGCGGAGCCCGCGACGATGAGGAGACCCGCTGCGACGAGGTACAGGCCGATCAGTTCCACAGTGCGGCCGGGACAGGTGTGGCGGGCGCAGCAGGGCTCAGTGTCAATGACGAGAGCAATTGGTTGACGAGGGGTACGAGCTGGGGGCCTAGCGTTTGGCTCCCCAGAACGGCATAGAACGAAAAACATCGACCGGACTCTGTGAAGAACCACTGGGTGCCGGCCTGTCCTCCAAGGGCACGGCGCAGGACCGTGCGGCGGAAATCGGCCGGTGTGAGGGAGAAGGGACGGCCCTGACGGGCGAAGAGCGCGGTGCCGACGCTCTGCGGTCCGTATTCGAAAAGCGTGGCGAAGATGTCCGTCGGCCCCATCAACGTGACGGCACCGCCCCCGAAGTCACCGGTGTCGTCAGGCAGCGGGAAGGTAGCGAAGTGGGCCACGGGATAGGTGGTGCCATCACCCACGGTCGACCGTACAAAGATCCGACCCTCGAAGCCGGCCGGAAGGCGCGCGGTGATTCCGTGAGCCTGGATGGTCGTCACGAGATCGCTCGTTGTGCGTGCTCTGCGCCATGACCCGGCGAAGTCTCATCATCGGTGGCAAACGGGAACACATCATCGAAGCTCTTCGGATAGAGACTGTGATGTCCGGGGGTGATACCGGCCGCCATGAGGACAGCGTCGTTGGCGGCCTCGCGGGCCGGGCCATTGAGATGCGAATCTTGCGGGGTGTCTTGGCCAGCACGTTTCACGAGGTCAGCCAGTTGCGCGGCATTGGAGGCCACTCCATGTCCGACGCGCCGTCTCGTCTCGCCGTCGACAAGCACGAAAAACGGCGAGGCTGGTACCTGATAGTCGCTCCAGGCCTCGGTCGACATGACGACGGGAACACTGCCCGTACTCAACGTGCGCACCTCCGAAGCCACCTCCATGTCCGGGCCTTTGGTGACGATCACGACGCGGGCTCCTTTTAGTTCGAGTCTTCCTGGGGTCTGGAGGTCCCGCCAGAACCCGGCACAGGTGGCGCACCCGGACGAGAGGAAGGCAAGGAGCGTTCGCCGGTCGCCGTTGGTCACGGCGACGGACCTGGCGTCGCCTGTGGGGGTCAGACCTGCGATGTCGGGCGCAGGGGCCGCGTCGGAGCTCGTATGCCCCAATGGAGGACTGATGGTCGCCGGTCCCGCGGTGCTCGGTGCGGCCGAGGCCGGATCACCGACGCCCACGCCCAGGTCATGGAGGGAGCGGAGGATGTCGGCGTGGCTCCGGAGCAAGCCGGCTACGAGGATGCCGAGAAGCAGCACCACGAACGTCGAGACAACGACCAAAGCGATCATGCCGCCTCCTTCTTGCCTTTGCTGGTCCGCCCAGTATCTACCCAGGTTCGGCGGCGACGAGGGCATCCGAGCCGGCGTGGGGCGGTGAAGTCGCCGCGGCATATCCTGGGCTGTGCCGGGAGCCGGGCTCTCGGCCTAAACCGATGACCGCACTCGATACAGAACTGTTCCTCCCCGATCCTGAGCCCCGGACGGTGCGCTACACGGTGATCTCGGTCGACGACCACGTAGTCGAGCCGGCACACACGTTCGAGGGCAGGCTTCCGGTGGGTCTTCAGGGGAGAGCGCCACGGATCGTCGAGACGCCTGAAGGCCACCAGGTCTGGGAGTTCGAGGGTGAGCGCTACACCCAGGTTGGGATGAACGCCGTGGCGGGACGCAAGCCTGAGACCTACGGCCTGGAGCCCTTCCGCTTCGACCAGATGCGACCTGGCTGTTACGACGTCGACGCACGCGTAAGAGACATGGATCTCAACGGCGTGTGGGCGTCGGTGAACTTTCCCTCCCAGATCACGGGTTTCTGCGGCCGTGTGTTCTTCTCCTGTCCAGACCGTGACCTCGGACTCGGGTGCGTGCGGGCCTGGAACGACTGGCTCTTCGAGGAGTGGCACCGGCCGTATCCCGAGCGAATCGTTCCGCTGGGGATCACGTACTTGGCCGAACCCGAACTGGCGGCCGGCGAGATTCGGCGCAACGCGGCGCGAGGTTTCACCTCGGTCACATTGCCAGAACGCCCCCACGAGGTCGGGTTGCCCTCTCTGTGGGAACGGCAGCACTGGGACCCGATCATCGAAGCGATCGTGGAGACGGACACGGTGGTTTCGCTACACGTCGGGAGTTCGGGCATTGAAGTCGGCCCTGCTGGAGGTGCGCCGTTGCAGATCGGCGCAACCCTGTTCGGGCAGAGGTCGTTGACGGCCTGCGCCGAATGGTTGTGGTCCCAATATCCGCTCCGTAACCCCACCTTGAAGGTGGCCATGAGCGAGGGGGGGATCGGCTGGGTAGCCATGCTGCGGGATCGGCTCGACAACATGGTGGACCGCTCCGGCTATGGGCGGGGCTGGGCCGTTCGGCCATCCGAGGTGTTGCGCAGGAACTTTTGGTTCTGCACGCTGGACGATCCATCCACTATCGACACGCGCCATGCCATCGGGGTCGAGAACATCATGGTCGAGGTCGATTACCCACACGGCGACGGGACCTGGCCCGATACGCAGCATGTGATCGAAGAATGCTGGGGTCATATTCCGGACGACGAGCTGCGCGCCATGTGCTGCTTGAATGCCGCGGCTCTCTACCGCCACCCTTTGCCTGAGAAGGTCTTGCCCTGACGGGGAACCGCGAGAGAAGGTGAGGAGCATGGTGTTCACGCCAACGGCTGAAAAGCTCATGCCCGACCTCACCGTGAGGGAGCAGCTCGTCGTGCTTGCTCGAGCGCTGTGGCGCGAGGGCTACAGCGACCACCTGGCGGGCCACATCACAGTAAACCTCGGCGACGGCACGCTGTTGTGCAATCCGTGGCTGATCACCTGGGCTGAGCTCCGACCCTCCCAGCTGATCCGGATCGATCTCGAAGGGAACGTCGTCGAGGGTGATTGGCCCGTACCTCTCGGAATCCCAATCCACCTGGAACTGCACAAGACCCGTGCCGACGTCGTCTGGGCGGCTCACAACCATCCGCTGTACGGCACGGTGTGGGCGGACATGGCCGAGGTGCCGCCGATCCTGGACCAGAGCTCGGCGCTGGGGGGTGGCCAGCTCGTGCTCGTTGACGAATACGAGGGTCCTGTGAACGATCCTCGGAGTGCCGCGCGTGCCGTCGAAGCGATGGGCGACGCCACCATGGCCCTGCTGGCGGGACATGGTGTGTTCGTCCTCGGCCGATCTGCTCGCGCCGTCTATCAGCGTGCCGTCGCATTGGAGCAGCGTTGCCAACACGCCTGGATGGTCCGCGCCGCCGGGGGCAGCGGCGAGTCTCGTGTGCCCCAAGCTTTCATCGACCGCGTGTCACAGGGCGACGGCGAGGGCTTCATCGGCTTCTGGGAGACAGCCGTGCGAGCGGAGCTGGCGACCGACCCGCACCTGCTCGACTTGTAGACGCCCCTGAATTCCCGTCGGGTTCTACCGTCGCTTGGTCACCGTTGTCCAGAGCGGAGAGGGCAACGATGTCATGGAGCGGCCATTCGGTCCCACGAATGTGAGCTTCTCGTTGGCGTCGCCCGACATTGTCCACTTCTTGGAGTGGATGAGATGATGGTGATGCTCGCAGAGCAGCGCGAGGTTGGGCAGGTCCGTCTTTCCGTGGTGCGACTTCCACCACATGATGTGGTGTGGGCTGACGAAGGTGGCGTTCGTGCAGCCGGGGAAGCGGCAGTGCCGGTCGCGCCGAATGATCTCACGGCGTTGGGCGTCGCTGGGATAGCGACGTGTACGGCCTTCGTACATGGTGTGACCCACGTCGTCGTCGACGGCGAGGATCACCGTCGCATCACACGCGAGCCGCCGCACGGTGTCAGAACTAATCAAACTGCCGCGCTCGAGCTCACCGGACAGCTTCGAGGTCTCGTCCAGAAGAACGTCGAGAGGAACGTGGGCCACGACGGTGTATGGGGAGCCACCAACGCGACTGCCTGACGCGGACCGGATCAGGTCCACAAATCCGTCGCAGAGTCGACGGTCCCAGGGCGTCTCGCCGTCGGACGGCCGTTCCCTGGCGGCGGCTTCGAGGCGCCCCCGCACCTCGGCATACGTTTCCGCAGGCAGTTGTGCGGTGACCGTTCGGAACGTGTCGTTGAACCGGAGCGAGCGGCCCTCGTACTCACCACGGGACGCGGATGAGGAAATGCCCCGCCGGGTCCGCGCCAGCCTGGTCAGCTCTGCCGCTGAGTGTTCGCTAGCCGTCTCCCGCAGCTCGCGATCTGTCTCGGGGGTGGCCGTGTCGACAACGGCCCGTACCTTGTCGAAGCTCAGCTCGCCTGACGACAGCGCGGTGGCCAGATGGGGAAGGTCGAACAGCCGCTCGCCCACATGGGCGAAGGCCCGGGCTGAAGCGACGGAGAGACCGAGGCGCTCGACGAGCCAGGCCTCGAGCGAGGTCGCTCCTTCGGCGCGCCAGCCCTCACGGCGATCGAGCTCTCCGGTGAGCAGAACGATGAGGCCCGCCAGGGAGGCCATGTGGCGAGCCGACGCGGCTGCCATCTCCATGATCTCCTCGGTGGACAGCTTGGCCACCGCGCCGACGTCCAGGTGAAGGGGGCTGGCTGTACTGGTCGTCAATTCGCTGGCGGGCATCGTGGGGGAACGGTCGCCCGAGGCGAATGGTGTCGAGCAATCTCCCCGGACAGGCGGAATCGTCGGGCTATGTCCCGAACACCTCGTTCAACTCCATCGGGACGGGCGTGTCCAGCTGGGCGTAGGTACAGGACTCTGGCTTGCGGTCCGGACGCCACCGGACGAGAGATGTGGCGTGGCGGAAGCGATTCTCCTGCAGGTGGTCGTACGAGACCTCGCACACCGCCTCGAGCCGCAGCGGCTCCCACGTCATGTCCTTGCCGGCGTTCCAGCGGTTCATGGCTCCGGGCGCCCGCCCTTCGGCCTGGGCCTCGGCCCATCCGGCCCAGGGGTGTCCCTTGAGGGCGTTCTTGCGATACGGCTTGACCTCGTCGACGAGCTCGCGGCGGCGGGCGACGCTGAAGCCCGACGCGACGCCGACATGGTGCAAGGTGCTCGACGAGTCGTAGAGGCCGAGAAGGAGCGAGCCGACACCCTCGCCGTCCTTGTGCGTACGGAACCCGGCGACGACACAATCCGCCGTGCGCTGGTGCTTGACCTTGAGCATGACGCGCTTGTCCGGGAGGTAATGCAGGTCGGCAGACTTGGCGACGACGCCATCGAGGCCGGCGCCTTCGAAACGCGAGAACCAGTCTGTCGCAACGTCGGGGTCCTGCGTGGCCGGCGTGAGGTGCACCGGCGGCCGGACCTTCTTGAGCAGCTTCTCGAGCGTCTTACGACGCTGCGCGTACGGCGTCTCCATGTACGAGGAGTCGTCGTGGGCCAGAAGGTCAAAGGCGACAAACGAGGCCGGCGTGGCCACGGCCAGCTGGTTGATGCGTTTGGCGGCGGGGTGGATGCGCTGGGACAGAGCGTCGAAATCGAGGCCCATGGGCCCGGCGATCACGATTTCTCCGTCCAGAACACAACGCTGGGGGAGCTCCCGGCGCAACGCCTCGACAAGCTCGGGGAAATAGCGGGTCAGCGGCTTCTCGTTCCGGCTGCCCAGCTCGACGTCGTCGCGATCGCGGAAGACGATGCAGCGGAAGCCGTCCCACTTGGGCTCGTAGTACAAGCCCTTGTCGCGGGGCAGGTCGCGGGTCAGCTTGGCCAGCATCGGCGAGACCGGAGGGCGGACGGGGAGGGCCATGGTGTGGTCAGGCGGCTTCCTGGTGCGACGCCGCCCAGGCACGCAGGTCGTCGGCGTCGGCACGGTTCACGATGCGCGCGAACGGCACGTCGGCGGCGACGGCGTTGCGACAGCCGCGGCCGAGCCATTCGAGCTGGCCGGGGGCGTGCGCGTCCGTATCGATGGCGAACGAGCATCCGTGGTCGACGGCCTGGCGCAGCAGGTCCTCGGGTGGGTCCTGGCGCTCGGGACGGGAGTTGATCTCGACCGCGGTGCCGGTGCGGGCACAGGCGGAGAACACGGCGTCGGGGTCGAACGTGGACTGGGGCCGGCCACGGCCGACGACGATTCGTCCAGTGCAGTGGCCCAGGATGTCCGCGTGGGGGCTTTCGATGGCTGCCAGCATCCGTGCCGTCATCTGTGGCTCCTCCATGCGGAGTTTGGAGTGGACGCTGGCGACGACGACGTCGAGCTCGGCCAAGAGGTCGAGGTCCAAGTCAAGCGATCCGTCCTCCAGGATGTCGACCTCCATCCCGGTGAGGATGCGGAAGGGCGACAGCTCCTCGTTAAGGTCGCGGATGACGTCGAGTTGCTCGACAAGCCGCTCCTCGTTGAGCCCGTGTGCCACCGTCAGACGGGCGCTGTGGTCGGTCAGGACGAGGTACTCGCGCCCGAGATCGCGGGCCGCCTCAGCCATTTCGGCGATCGGGCTGCCGCCGTCGGACCAATCCGAGTGCGAGTGGCAGTCACCCTTCAACGACCGAAGGAGCTCGGCCGCCGCACCTTCGACCTCCAGGTCGTCGCCGGTCAGCTCGGCATCGATCTTGGTCAGGTACGCGGGCACCTCACCTCGGAGTGCCTCCGCGATGGCCCGCGCCGTTGACTTGCCGACACCCTCGATGCTCTGGAGCCGCCCCGCCTCGGCCAGTGCCGTCAGCTCGTCGGGAGGCATGCTTTTGATTGCTCGCGCCGCGTGCCGGAACGCGCGCACCTTGTAGGTGTCAGCCCCACTGCGCTCTAGGCGGAAGGCAATCTGGTTCAGCGCGTACAGGGGGTCCATATGACGTCAGGCCTTTTTCGCGCGGCTCGGGGCGACCCGGGGCGGCTCGTCGGGCATCTTCGGATATTGCGGTGGCCAGGGCGCGTCATGGAGGCCGCTCGCCTTGTCGCGTGCGGCCAGATCGAGCAGAGGCTCGATCGACTGAAGTTCCGCCGCGATGTCCGCCCAGGGGTCACCGCGTTCTTTCACGAGGGCAGGGACACTGCGGATGGTTAGCTCGTCCGGTTTTACTGTCTCGACCTCGTCCCAGCTGAGGGGCGTTGAGACCTGACCGCCCGTGCGGGGACGGGCGAACCACGCACCGAATACTGTCTTGTGGGGCGCGTTTTGGTTGAAGTCAACGAAGACGCGATGGCCGCGCTCCTCCTTCCACCAGTTGGCGGTGATGTCGTCGGGGTAGCGGCGTTCCAGTTCGCGGGCGAGGGCAACCGCCGCCGCCCGAACTTCAATGGAGTCCCAGCGTGGCTGCAGGCGCAAATAGATGTGCAAACCGTGGCTACCCGTCGTCTTGGGGTACCCACGGAGCCCGAGCTCCTTCAGGACGTCGCGACAACGCAAGGCGGCGGCACGGATGTCGTCGAACACGAGGCCCGTCGTCGGATCGAGGTCGATGCGCAGCTCGTCGGCATGGTCCGGGTCGGCCGCCTTGTAGGGCCAGAGGTGCAGGCCCAGACATCCGTAGTTGACGGCCCACACGACGTGGGCGATGTCCTCGACCACGAGGGCGTTCGACGTGGTGCCATTGGGCGTGGAGACGGTCGTCGACTGCAGCCAGTCGGGTGCACCGGCCGGGATGCGTTTTTGGTAGAACGACTTGCCGGTCGCGCCGTCGGGGAACCGCTGAAGGAGGGCGGGACGCCCGCCCGCCGTGTTCAACAGGAGGTCGGCGATGGAGAGATAGTACGAGACGAGGTCGAACTTCGTGGCATCGAGGCCAGGGAAGTAGACCTTGTCGGGGCGGGTGACGACCAGTTCGTGGCCTGCGGCCTCCACGACGCGCTCGTCTTTCCCTGACACCGGGCCGAGCCTACGGGGAGTGGGCGGGGAGGGCGACCGGTTGCGTGGTCGAGGGACGAGCCGGATGGCTGTCGCTCGGTCGTGGAGTAGCCACGCCCGGCGAAGCGCGTGTGCCAGGTGGTCAGGGTCGGTCTGACTCGCACAACCGGATGAGCGCGCCGTCGTGAGACAGCTCAAGGGCCAGGGCCTCGGTGGCTGCGGGGCTGTACGCCGGCAGCCGGGCACGGAAGTCCATGACGTCGGCGAGCAGGACGGCAGACGCTCCACCCAGGTGGGGCGTCGAGTGCGAAGGCCAAGAGTTCGACCGGGGTGAAGCCCGAATCGGCCATTTCGCGTCAGATGAATTCCGAAAGGGCCTCCCAACCGTGGGGTGGTGGGGCCAGCCGCCAGAATTGCTCGGGGACCCGGCCGTCCATGCGAGCCGTCAGGGCGTGGTCGCGCTCGAGCGGCGGAATCTGCGAGGTGTAGCACCAAATGGCACGTCGCTTGCGCTCCTCGTCAGGCACATGGGGGACGATGGCCGGGGTGGGCCACGGGTGCGCGCGCAGCAGCTTGGCCACGCGCCATGCGAGCAACCCCGGGAGATGCTTGTACCCATGATCCTCGTAGCAGAACCACGCACGGTTCGGTTGCGCTTCGCGCACGAGGAGGCAGGCATCGTGCACCATGTCGTGGTCCGGGTTGGCCAGCCCCATCGGGAAGAAGACCGACGTGGGGTCGAGCTCTGCGATGGCCGCACCGAGCACCGGCGCCACCTCCGCTGGGGTCGGGCGATCCTCCCGCGCAAGGTATTGGTGATCGGGAAAGTCGAGCCAGCGGTAGCTCGACTCCAGGACGGCCATCGCCGCGACGTCCTCTTCGCGTCGCACCGCCACCACGTCGTCGCCAGCGACGAACCCGCCGAGTGCGTCCCACTCCGTCGGTTCGTCCGGATAGGCGGGCGGCCGCCCTCCGAGCACCGTGATGACGGTGGTGTCGGGATAACTGGCGAGCAAGTATCCGGCCCCCATGGCCGCGTCGTCGTAGTGGGGCGAGACGACCCCGATACGCGTGAAGACGGCGGGGTCAACCTCGCCCCACGTCGGTTCCTCGAAGGCACTCGTGTCTGTCACGGCCGGATCATACGGGGACGTCGTCGACTTCACCCGCGACATGGTGCCGGAAACCCGGCATGAGCGCGCCGATCAGCGCGGCACCGGCGATGCACGCGAGCCCGCCCGAGACCACGGCGAACTCGATGCTGGTGAATGTCGCCACCAGGCCCGATTCCATGTCGCCGAGCCGGGGTCCTCCCTGGACCACCGCCATCTGGATGGACGACATGCGGCTCCGGAACCGTTCGGGGATGGACGTCTGCAGGATGGTGTTGCGTAGGACGGCTGAGATCACGTCGGCCCATCCGGCGACGGCCAACAGGACGAAGGCGATCCAGAGGGTGTCGACGAGGCCGAAGGCGGCGATGGCGGCGCCCCACACCAGCACGGCGATGATCACGGCCCAGCCCTGCCGTCGCACCGTCTCGATCCAGCCGGTGGTCACGGCGCCGACGAGGGCGCCCACGCCGGGCGCCGCGTACAGGAAGCCAAGCGTGATGGTGCCCCCATGGAACACGGATTCCGCCATGGCGGGGAACAGCGCGGGGCATGCCGAAGACCATGGCGTTGATGTCGATCAGGTAGACACCCTGGAGCGCCTGGCGACTGCGGAGGTACCGCAGCCCTTCCCTGGTGGATTGCCAGGGTGAGAGAGCGGGGCCGTCGTGGGTGGGCGGGATGGGCGACATCAGCGCCATGCAGGCGCAGGCGACGACGAAGGAGGCGGCGTCGAGGACGAAGACGAACGGTAGCCCGATGCCGAGCAGGATCCCGGACAGCGCGGGACCGACGATGACGCCGGTTTGGACGACGATCTGGTTCATCGCCATGGCAGCCGGCATGCGCCGGCGCTCGACGAGGCGGGGGACCGAAGCCATGCGAGCGGTGTTCGAGAAGCCCATGAGGCCGGCCGCGAGCGAGCTGACGACGTAGATCGCGGCGAGGGAGGGGTGGGCGACCGCCGCGTTGATCGCGAGGATCGTGCTGGTGACGGCCAGGGCGGCGGCCGTCCAGACCATGAGGGGCCTGCGGTCCGACGCGTCCCCGATCGGCCCTGCCGCCAGCGCCCCAGCCACGAACGGGACGAGCTGGGCCAGGCTGACCGCGCCCACCTGCAGGGAAGAGTGGGTCAGGCCGTACACCTGGTAGGGGATGGCGACGACGGTGAGCTGGGTACCGAGGACCGAGATCAGCTGACCTGAGAAGAGGAGCCGGAAGTCACGGCTTTCCCGGAGTGGTGTGGTGTCCACCAGGATCCGGCCCGGCATGTCCGCAGCCTAGGGTGCTCGGGCTCCGGCCAACGGATGGGGGACGGGCGACGTCAGGAGAGCTGCCGACCCAGCTGCCGCACCGAAATGTCCCAGGCGGCCGGCCAGTCCCTCGTCCTCAACAGCGCGTCGCTGCCGCCATCGCAGAAGAGCACCGAGCCGCAGAAGAACGATCCAGACGGGCCGAGTAGGAAGGCCACCACCGCCGCTATCTCTTCGGGCCGACCGGGACGACCCAGAGGAATGGGTAGCAGGTCGAGCATCGGCGCGGTCTCGGGATCGCCGCGCATCTCGGCGATCATTGGCGTGTCAATCATGCCCGGCGCGATGGCGTTGAGGCGGAGGCCCGAACCCGCCCAGGCGTTCGCTGTCGCCTCGCGGCGAACCCAATGCGCCACTGCCAGCTTGGACGCGGGATACGCCGACAAGGACCCGCACTCGTCGGCGAGACTCCGGGCGAGGGCCTCGTCGCCTGCGAGGCAGGCATCGACGAGCGCGCTCGGGATTTCCGGCTGCACGGTGGTCGAGTTGGAGCTGATGGCCACCGCGGCTGTGCCCGGGGGAAGCAGGGAGCGCAGGCCGTCCAGGACGGCCACCGTGCCGAAGTAATTGACAGACGCCACGACGGAGCCGGGTCGCTGTGGCGAGCCGGCCAGTCCCGCGCACGTCACGATGCCGGCGAGCGAATCTCCGCACCGCTCGGTCGTCTGGTCGACTGCGTAGAGCCGTCCCTCGGTGGTCGACAAGTCCGCGACGATGTCACACCCCTCGGGCACGATGTCGATGCGGATGGAGCGCCACCCGCCCGCATCGAGTCCGGCGGCACAGGCGGCGCCGATACCCGACGCGGCGCCGGTGACGACGACGGTTCGTTCGGCGCCGTCAGGCAGCGCGGCGCGCCTTCAGGAGGGCGAGCGCCTTGTCGGCGTGCGAGCCCATGGAGAACTCGGAGTGGAAGACGTCGAGGATGGTGCGGTCGGTATCGATGACGAAGGTCACGCGCTTGTTGGGCAGGAAGCTCGCACCGCGCTTGGCCCCCAGCTGGGCAGCGACGGCGCGGTCGGGGTCCGACAGCAGCGGCATGCCCAGCGACTCCTTCTCGTCGAACTGCTTCTGCTTGTCGACCACGTCGGCGCTGATGCCGACCGGCTGTGCCCCGACGGCTGCGAACTCGGCCGAGAGGTCGCGGAAGTGGCAGCTCTCCTTCGTGCAGCCGTACGTCATGGCGGCGGGATAGAAGAACAGCACGACCGGTCCGGTGGCGAGAAAGCCCGACAGCGTGCGGCTCTTGCCGGTCTGGTCGGGGAGTTCGAAATCCGGGACGACGTCACCTCTGTGCATCCGCTCAATGTAGGGCGGGCCGGACGGGCTTCGCCCGGGACGAGCCGGTCAGGCTTCGAAGCGGAAGCCGACGCCCCGCACCGTGACCAGGTGGCGGGGGTTGGTGGGGTCGGGCTCGATCTTGCGGCGGAGGCGCTTGATGTGGGTGTCCAATGTCCGGGTGTCGGTCAGCTCCTGGTCCCACCAGAGCCGGTCGATGCACAGGTCACGGGTCACCACCTGGCCGCTGTGCGACATCAGCAGGGCGAGGAGGTCGAACTCCTTGCGGGACAGGTCGACCGGGGCGTCGGAGACGGTGACCTCCCGACGACCTGCGTCGAGGCGGACGGGTCCGACGGAGAGGACCTCGTCATGGTGCTCCGCCACGGCCACGCCCCGGCGGAGGACGGCGCGCATCCGTGCGACGAGCTCCCTGAGACGGAACGGCTTGGCCACGTAGTCGGACGCGCCAAGCTCGAGGCCGAGAACGATGTCGACCTCGGAGTCCCGCGCCGTGACCATGATGATCGGGACCAGCTTGAGCGCCCGCATCTGTTGGCAGATCTCGATCCCCGACTGGTCCGGGAGCATGACGTCCAGTAGGACGAGGTCGGGGTGGACGCGGTGGAAGAGGCGGAGCGCCTCGTGGCCGTCGCCCGCCGCCTCGACGGCGAAGCCCTCCCGGGTCAGGCCGGACGTGAGGGCCTGGCGATAGGACTCCTCGTCGTCGACCACCAAGACGAGGGGGCGGTTGTCCCGTGACGGCCCCGGCGATGGCTGCCGGCCCGTGGACGCCGGCGCGTTCGCAATAGCCACGGGGCGTTTCCTCAGGCGGCGTCGTTCGGGGACGGGGTGCGGGAGTGGGGTGCAGAGCGAAGGGCAGGCGACGACGGTGGACGGGGGGTGGGTCGCACCGACGTCGCCTGGGAGCGCGGGGAGGCGAAGCCCCACGCCTTGTTGACCAGCGATCCGAGGAGGCCGACGCGGGGTTCTACGCCAGCGTCGCGTTGCCGGATCATGATGACCACAGCCAGGGGCTTGGTGTCCCCGGCAGGACGTTGCCCTTGCCCCAGCCCAGGCTCGCATCGGTGGTCCGGTCCGGCGTGTACGTCCACGGTCGCCATCGAGGGTCACGCTACGAAATGGAGGTGAACGGGCAGTGAAAGCGGCGCAACCGGGAAGTGTTCTCCAGATGAACTCTTGTACAGTCCCCTGGGCTGGGCGAACGCAACGTACGTGACACGAGAGGGAGGCATCCGATGACGCAGGCGATGGGCCACGGGGTGAACCAGCGCAAGGCGATCCAGATGTCGTCTGACGAGGTCGACACGTTCCTGGCCGAGCGGCGGGCCATGACGATGTGCTCCATCGCCAAGGACGGCTCCATCCACGCCGTGGCCATGTGGTACGGCTTCCTCGACGGGTGCGTCACGGTCGAGACGAAGGCCAAGTCTCAGAAGGTCCAGAACCTGCGCCGGGACCCCCGCTGCACCCTGCTCTTCGAGGACGGCGACTACTACGAGGAGCTGCGGGGGGTGGAGCTGGTGGGGAAGGCGGAGATCATTGAGGACCCGGACCGGCTGTGGACGCTCGGGATCAGCGTGTTCGAGCGCTACTACGGCCCCTACAACGACGAGCTGAAGCCGTTCCTCGAGACCATGCTGCGCAAGAGGGTGGCGGTACAGCTGCACGTCGAGCGGACCGTGAGCTGGGATCACCGGAAATTGGGACTGCCGCCCACGCGCCCGACGTCGTGAAGTTCTCCGTCGCCCGGGCGGTGGCCGTACCGCCGGCGCTGGTGATGGCGGCCTACGGCTCGGTGGACTTCTACGAGGGGCGCCCGACCCGTGACGACATCGCAGTGCTCGGCGTGGTGGACCGCGAGGTCAGCCGGGTCGGGACCGTCGTGCTCGAGGTCCATTACCGCGTTCCAGGGCTCCGTGACGCCGGCGGTGCGACGGGTGGTCGACCCGGCGAAGATGTCGTGGATCACCCGCACCGAGATCCACCCCGACGAAGGGCGGGGGCGGGCGACCTGGACCGTCCTGCCCGACTACTACCCGGACCGGCTGACCGCCGGCGGCGTGTTCCGCTTCGAGCCGACGACCTCGTCGACGACGTCCGTCACCGTCGAGGGCGACCTCAAGGTCCACGTCCCCATCGTCGGGCGGTCGGTGGAACGGGTGATCGTGGCGGGGCTGCGCCGCTCCATAGAGGCGGAGGTGGCCAGCATCCCGGACTTCGTAACGAGGTCGGGGTCCGGGACGGGCTGACGTCTCCTCAAGCCGCCCCGCCCGCGTCCCCGTCGCACGTCTTCAGCATCTGCGTCATCCCGTCCTCTATGGCGTGGGCGAGCACGTCGATGTCGGCCGTCGTGTCGAAGTCCCCCGTGATCCCGAACGTTCACCTCGCCGTCGTAGGAGAAGATGGCGATGCCGATGCGCACCTGGCCGGCCAGCGGCACGTACGGAAAGGCCCGGATCATGCGCCGCCCCGCCGCATACAACGGGAACTGAGGGCCGGGTACGTTCGTCGTGACGGTGTTGACGTTCCGCTGCCCCGCCTTGCGTCGCCAGCCGCATGCCCAGCGCCAACAGCATCGGGGGCGCGAAGCCCGGACATGGACGTCAACGCCTCGCCCGCCATCGCCTGCTTCGAGTCCTTCAGACCCTTCATCTGCTCGGCGATGACGCGCCAGCCGCGAGCGCCGGGTCCTCGATGTCCAACCGGCAGCTCCGCGAACATCGCCGAGACCTTGTTCTCGAACGTGCCGTCTCCCATCGCCTTGCCTGACTCGTCCCGGGGCCGCACCGAGACCGGCACGAGCGTGCGCACCACCCGGTCCACGTTCTCGCCTCGCGACAGCAGCAGCTCACGGAACCCGTTGGTGATGGAAGCCAGCACCACGTCGTTGAACGTCCCTCCCAGCTCCTTGCGCACCTGCTTGATGTCCTCGACCGTCGTGCTCGCCCAGGCGTAGCGCCGGTGCGGGCCGAGCGGCCCGTTGAGGCTGAGACAACGGAGTCGGCCGCACCAGCCCTGCCATGGCGACCAGCCCGCTTCCCACCTCCTTGGCGAACACAGCCAGTCGCCGCAGGGGCCGCGTCTGGGCCCGGGCCGCCCGCACCTGCTCGTAGGGCGAGCGCACCATGCTCGCCAACGCGTCCGTCGCCAGCGACCACCCGGACGGCATCGGTTCGCGGCTCCCACGCCTCGGCAGGTCGCCGGACGGCCTCGGCGGGGCTCAGGTCCATGATGACGGCGAGCAGGTCGGTTCCCGACACCCCGTCCACGAGCGCGTGGTGTGTCTTGGCCACATCGCCCAGCGGCCGTCCTCCAGGCCCTCGACCACCCAGATCTCCCAAAGCGGCTTGGCCCGGTCCAGCTGCTGGGCCATCACCCGTCCCACCAGCTGGCGCAGCTCGCCCTCGCCGCCGGGCGCGGCAGCGCCGTGTGGCGCAAGTGGTACTCGATATTGAAGTGGGGTCGTCGACCCACACGGGCCGGCCGAGCTCGAAGCGGCACCGTCCTGACGACCTGTCGATACCCGGGGCACCAGCTGGAGCTTGGACTCGACCATGGCACGATGTCCGCGAACGCGGGCTCAGGGCCCTCGAAGATGGCCACCGAGCCGATGTGCATGTGCGACGACGTCGTCCTCGATGTGCAGGAACGATGCGTCCAGGGGGCTCAACCGGTCGGGGCTCAAGATCCGACCTCCCCGTCGTGCGGCGCCGGTCGGCCCCGACGCTACAACTCGCGAGCGGGCGGCCGCCCGGAAGAACGGCTGGCCGCCCGTTCGCCGGCCGCCGGACGCGCCGGACCCCGCCGCCCCATCGTGGCCAGGAAGGGCGAGGCGAGGATCCGCATCCGGGTCTCCTCGTAGGCGATCTCTACGATGCGAGGGCCTCTGTCCTCGGCCATGGCCCGCAGCCCCATGGCCCGGCGTGACTCCGCACCAGGCTCCAGGCTGATCACGGCTGTCCCGGCCGCCTCGAGCCGCGCGATCTCGCGCTCCATGCGCCGGTGCACCGTGCGGCGCAGACAGTCCGTCGAGCGCCGTTGGCGTCGCCCTGGGCCGCCGACAGGGAGGAGACGATGACGACGAGATCGAGGCTGCTCGTGTCTCAAGCACGTCGGCATTGGTCACCGAGTGCACGCCCGCCGTCGAGGTACTCGGTCCCGTCGATCGTGACCGGACGGAAGTAGCCCGGGAATGGCGCACGAGGCCAACACGGCGGCGCCAACCGGGCCTCGCGGCGCGCCGGCGCGGCCGAACACGACGCGGGCGCCGTCATTGCGCCGGACGGCGCAGATGCGCAAGCCGTCGGGCCAACGTTCGCCGATGAGGTCGTCGAGCCCGCGGGCGCGCTCGGTGATGTCGATCTGCCCGGCCGGGATGAGGTCATGGCCGCCACCTCGGGCCGGAAGGCCAGGGGCGGCGGGCCGCCCGGGCGACGAGAGCGGGTGAGGGCAGGTCCCACGGCCGCAGCAAGCGAGCGGACCGACGGCGTGGGCAGTGGCCCCGCGTCGCGAAGGCAGGATGCGATGGAGGATGGCGCCACCCCTCGACGCGAAGTGGGGACGCCGTAGAGCGAGGCGGCGAGGTCGGTGGCCGGGACGCCCACGCGCAGGGCCGGCCCCGGTGACCGAGCCGGCCGAGGTGCCGACGATGACCGTCGGCTCGGCGGGGGTCCCAGCCGATCTCGCGCTGAGCGCCGCCAGGACGCCGGCCTGGTACGCCTGGCCCACCACGCCGCCGGCACCGAGGACCAGCCCGACGGTGGGCCCCTCGTCACCGACCCGCGACGTTCACCTCATATCCCCCCCGTTTATCGGGTAAGAATGCCAGCTTTCTAGCTTCGGCTCTGGCGGGCAAGACGGTGGGGATCGACGTCGCACCGGCAAACACGGCCGGCACGCCGGCTGGTCGCGGTTCGGCGGTCCGGGTGCCGGTCCGAATCAGACCGGGGCCGGCGCATGTCGGAGTTGGGGAGGGTCGTCGCAGCCGTGGGGGGCGTGGTGCTCATCGTCGCGATCCTCAGCGACGCCGTGGCGACGCTGATCGTCACGCAGGGCAGTCAGCGGCGTGTGGCGGCCCGCCGCGCCTCTACTACGCCGCGACCTGGCGCGCGGTGCGGGCGCTGTCGGCGCGCCTGCCCGACCGCGCCGGCGAAGTGCGCCTTGAACGTCTACCCGGCGCTGTCGCTCTGGGCCTGCTCGTCCTGTGGCTGGCCGGCCTCATGGTCGGCTGGTCGCTCGTCTACTGGGGCATCCACCAGCACGTGACGGGGACCTCGGACTTCGGGTCGATCGTCTACTACGCGGGGACATCGCTGGTGACCCCGGTGTTCGGGTCGGCCCACGGCGCGGTGGTGCGCATGCTGACGCTTGCTCGAGACCCTGACCGGCGTCGTGACCATCGCGCTCGATGATCTCGTACCTGCCCGCGCTGTACGGCGCGTACAGCCGCCGGGAGGCCCGGCTGCTCACTCTCGACGACCCGCAGGGCGGGCGCCGCATCGTCCCCGTGCGGGTGATTGCGGTGAACGCGCCGGGCGGCGACCTCGAGATGCTGTACCGCGTCCTTCGCGGAATGGGAGACGTGGACGGCCGACGTGCTCGAGAGCCACGTGTCGTACCCGATGCTGGCGTCTCTTCCGCTCCCAGCATGCAGGACAGTCGTGGGTCACCGCGTTGGGTGTGGTGACCGACGCAGCGACGTTGACCGTCGGCCTGTGTCGGGGGGCGCAAAGGAGCGTGAGCCCTACTTCCTGTACCGGCGGGGGCGGCGGGCGGTGCTCGAGATCTCGAGCCGGCTCCACGTGCCGGCGACCGTGCCGGATCGCACCGTGGCTGACCGAGGAGAACTTCGAGCCGGCGTGGCGGGGGCTGGTGGAGCTCGGCCTGCCGCTGCGGGACAAGGCCGAGGCGTGGGCAGACCTGCAGGCGATCCGGGCGACGCTACGGCGACGAACTGGAGCGGCTGATCGACTTCCTGGTGGCGCCGCACGGGTTCTGGGGCCACTCGGCGGAGGCGACGGTGGCCGAGGAGGTGACAGGCGGCCAGCGAGGCCAGGCGGAACGGCCCGGCCGGGGGTACGGACGCGACGATGACGCCGTTACTCTCCGGAGCTGACATGTCGGCGACCCGGACCCGGACGGACCTGCACCGACTCTGTCCGCGCACGTCCTGGCTCGCCGCCGTTACGACGTGAGCGGCCACTTCGGCCTGCGCGCCAGTCCGGGCGGCCTGGCCACCCCGGCGTACGGCGACGAGCCCGAGGTCCTGCGCCTGGACGGGACGGCGCTGGTGCGAGAGGTCGGGGCGGCGGTGTCCTCCATGCTGGTCAGCGGATCGACCCTGCGGGAGCTGGCGGAATTCGCCGAGGTGGACATCGAGGCGCCCTTCTCGGTCGGCGACGCGACGCCGCCGATCGGGGTGACCGACGAGCCCCTCGAGTTCGACCAGGCGGCGTTGGCGGGCCTGTACGAGTGGTTCGACCTCGGGTCGCGCGTGCTGGACGACGTCCTGTCCGCGTTGGGACAGGCGGCGGCGCCGGCGACGGTGCAGCTCTGGCCCGAGCACTTCGACATCGGGACGTCGGTGGCGACGGGCGACCGAGGCGGCCGGGTGAACCTCGGCTTCTCCGCCGGCGACTCCTTCTCGGACGAGCCCTATGTGTACATCGGTCCGTGGGGCCCGGAGCGGCCGGGGGACGCGGCGTTCTGGAACGTGCCGTTCGGGGCGGTCCGGACGCGGTCGGACATCAGAGCCGCGTCGGGTGAGGCCGCCGTCGCGGCCGCCGCGTTCATCCGGGAGGGGATGGCCCGGGTGGACAAGGGGACGCGTAGTCGTCATGCCCGTACCGCTCCCGACCGCAGAGACGCTGAACCTCGATCGCCCGACCGAGGAGGAGGCACAGCAGTTCGCCGACGCGATCGCCACGGCGGTGGCGGGACGAGAGGGCCTGCTGCCGGTGCAGCGCCGCTTGATCGAGGCGCTCGTCCCCGCCATGACCGAGCACCGGGTGACCCTGGACGACCGGCCCGCGTTCGGCCCGACGGATCTGGCCGCCGCGCTGGCCCGTCGCAACATCGGATTCCGGACGCGGATCGTCCAGACGATGTTGCTATGTGCCCTGGTCCGGCGCCCGCTGCCGCGGACGTCGCCGATGCAGTGGCGGCCTGCGCCTGCGAGTTGGGCGTCGAGGAGGACATGGTCCGGGTGGCGCAGGAGTTCGCCGCCGGATCGCTTGGGCTCGCCGCTCTGGACTTCGAGCGCAACGGATATACGCAGGTGATGAACGTGGAGTTGGTCACCGCGGCGACGCACGAGTCGCGCCCGTTGGACGCGGCGTGGGAGTTCTCGCTGAACGACGCCGTGTTGGCCGCCCAGTGGGAGGCGCTCGGGTCGCTGCCACGCGACACGATCGGACGCAAGGTGTGGGAGATGTACGAGGCGCGCGGCTTCTCGTATCCCGGCACGCCCGGGTCGGCGCCTCCGTTGCTCTGCCAGCACGACTGGGTGCACGTCCTGGCGGACTATGGCACCACGGTGGAGTCCGAGGTGGAGGTCTTCGGGCTCATCGCGCGCGCCAACGACGACACGCACGCGTTCTCGCTCCTGGCCATGGTGATCTCGCTCTTCGAGACGGGGTACCTGTCGACGGGTGCCGGATTGTTCCAGTCGTCGGTCGGGCACTTCTCCGCGAGTGACGGGATGGCGGCGCGGCTGTCCGACGCCCTGCGGCGTGGCGCGCTGTGCCACGACAACGAGACCGGCTCCGACAGCATCGACTTCCTGGCCATGGACTGGCTGTCCTTGGCGGACCAGCCGGTGGAGGCGCTCCGGGCGCGGTTTTCGCTCGTCCCGAAGTCGGAAGAGGCGGTGTCCGCCGGTTCGGTGGGACCCTGGGAGAAGGGCGGCATCAGCCCCTTCCAGGTCAACGCGGGCCGGGAGGCGGCCGAACGGCTCGGGAAGACCTACGACGCGCACGGGGCCTCGGTGGCGACGGCCTAGGCATCCTCCACTGCTTCGCTGACCATCGTGTCCCGAGGGTGTGACGGTCAGGATTCCAGGAAGCGGAGTACCGCGAGGACGCGGCGGTGGTCCTTCTCGGACACCGGCAGGTCGAGCTTGGCGAAGATGTTGGCGACGTGCTTCTCGACGGCACCCTCGGAGACGACGAGCGTGTTGGCGATGGCCCCGTTCGAGCGGCCCTCGGCCATCAGCGCGAGAACCTCGCGCTCGCGGCCGGTGAGGACGGACAGGGAATCAGTGCGACGTGTCGCGCCCATGAGTTGGGTCACCACCTCCGGATCGAGCGCAGTGCCGCCGACCGCGACGCGCTCGACTGCCTCCACGAACTCCTTGACGTCGGCGACCCGGTCCTTGAGCAAGTAGCCGATGCCGGTGGCATTGTCCGCCAAGAGGTCGGCGGCGTAGCGGGTCTCGATGTACTGCGAGAAGAGCAGGATGCCGAGCCCTTCGTACTTCGAACGGAGCTCGAGTGCGAGGCGCAGGCCCTCGTCGGTGAAGGTCGGCGGCATGCGGATGTCGATGACGGCGACGTCGGGCGGGATCTGCGCGATGGAGCTGCGCAGCGCGTCGGGATCGCCCACGGCGGCCGTGACCGCGAAGCCGCGGTCGACGAGGAGCTGGACCAGGCCGTCGCGCAGGATGGCCGAGTCCTCGGCGATCGCGATGCGAAGTGTCTCGGCACCGACCATTTCGGGCCTCAGGCCCCCAGAGGGAGGTCGACCGTCACCACGGTGGGGCCGCCGGGTGGGCTGACGAGGTTGAGGCGGCCGTCGACCGCGTGGACCCGGTCGACCAGGCCGGCGAGCCCGGAGGACAGCGAGCCGGTGGTGTTGAGCTGGGCGCCGCCCAGGCCGTCGTCCCGGACGACCAGGCGGAGCCAGGTGCCCTGCTGGGCGCAGGACAACGAGGCGCGGGAGGCGTGGGCATGCTGGGCCACGTTGGCCAGGAGCTCGGCGGCGCAGAAGTAGGTGATCGCCTCGATGGCCGGTGTGGGCCGGGTCTGCAGGTCGACGCTCACCTCGGTGATGACGGGACTACGCGCTGCGAGCGTGGCGAGCGCGCCTTCGAGACCGACGTCCAGGGCGGGTGGATGGATGCCGCGGGCGATGTCTCGGAGTTCCACGATGGCCTCCTTGGCGCCGCGGTGGGCCTCGACCACGAGCGCGGTGACCCGAGCCAGGTCGGCGGGGTCGACGACGACGCCGGTCATGTCCTCGAGCCGTTCCTTGGCCATGCCGAGGCGCATGGCGAGCGCGACGAGCTGGGCCTGCGTCCCGTCGTGCAGGTCCCGCTCGATCCGGCGCAGCGTCGCGGCCGAGGTGTCGACGGTCTGTGTCCGGGCCTGCTCCAGGGTGCGGACACGGGCGGCGACGGGGTCGGGGCCCAGGAGGGAGCGGACGAGCAGGCGGTCGACGTTGACGAAGCCGCGCATGACCCACGGGGCGGCGAAGAAGAAGATGACGCCGACGACGAAGACACCGACGCCGTGGAGGAACGAACCGGGCTGATCGCTGAAGCCGTGAAAGCCGTGGAACCCGCCGAACGGGAAGATCTGCGAGGCGAAGCCCCACACAGGCACGCCGCCCCCGTTGCGGTTGAACAGGGGGGACGTCAGGCAGGCGAACGCGTCCCACCAGAGGCTGACCGAGACAAAGAAACCGAGAATCGTCCATCCCGCGCGCAGGGCGAGGTAGCCCACGGCCCGCCACGCGACACGATCCCGCAGTCCGGACTGAAGCCATCCGAGAAAGCCTCGCTGCGGGTGGGCGAACGGCTCCGGGTCCGCGACCTGCTCATTGAGAAGCGAGCGGCAGAGCCCGCGCTGCATGCCGCCGAAGCCGCGGGCGAGGCGGAGCGACAGCACCAGGATGGCGAGGCCGAAGAACGTGATGGCCAGGACGATGCCGGCGCCCAACGTCCAGGCGACGACGGCAAACCCGATCCCCGCGAGGCCGGACGCCAGGACGAAGTACGCCAGTTCGGCCCAGACCTTCTTGGTGAAGGGTTCGTGGAGGACGATGCGGGCGACGGTCCTGGCCTGGTCGGCCTGCTCCTCGTTGAAGCCCAACGAGAGCTCACGGCCGCGCAGGCGAACCCGCACCCCGCTGTCCTTGGCGGGCTTGTCCGTCTGCTCCACGCTCTCCACCGCCTCCATCATGCGTCGCGCCGGATGAGGACGACGGCGCCCAGGCCGAGGGCGGCCAGGGCGTAGGCACCCATCAGCAGGAACGACACGGTCGGCGAGAAGTAGTTGTCGTGGCCGGGGACCACCGTCGCGATGGAGTTGGCGAACATGTTGGCCGGGGCAAAGCGCGTCAGGTGCTCGCTGATTTTGGAAAAGAGCAAAGGCGGGAGCAGGGTGACCCCCGTGAACGCCGCGATGGCGCCGGCGGTGTGGCGGATGATCGTGCCCAGGCCGAGTCCCAGGAGGGCGAAGAGCGCGAGCGTGGCACCCGACAGTGCGACCGCCCGCAGCACGCCCGGTTGGTCGAGCGCCGCGGTCGGTGCGCCGCCACTCGACAGGATGGCCTGGCCGAAGAGGAAGGTGCCGAAGCTGATGATTTCGCCGGCGACGAGCGTAAGCAACCCCACGACCGTGACCTTGGCGGCCAGAAGCGTGTCCCGCCGCGGCATGGCGGCGAGGGAGGAGCGGATGGTGCCCGTGCCGTATTCGCCGGTCACGGCGAGCGCGCCCAGGACGCCGAAGGCCAGGATGCCGACGGCGAGCCCCGCCAGCGCCTGGTTGGTGGGGTCGAAGCCTTGATACCACCCGCGGGGTTGGTGCAGGGCGCCGTGGACGGAGAGGTACGTGACGAGCAGTGCGCCGGCGGCGGCCACGGCGAGCGTCCACTTCGTCGAGCGGAGCGTGACGAGCTTGGTCCACTCGGCGCGGACGGACTGACGGAAGCCGGCGTGGCGACCCCGGCCGGCAGGGTCGGAACGGGTCGTCGTGCTGGTGGGAAGGGCGATGGTCACGGGAGGTCCTTGCGGTGTCGTCAGGCCACGGGAACCGGGACGGGGACGTTCTGGGAGCGGTACACGACGGCGTCGCTGGTGAGCTCCATGAAGGCGTCCTCCAGCGTCGCCTGTACGGGGGTGAGCTCGTGAAGGGTGAGCGCGTCGCGCGGCGGCCAGGTCACCGATCTCGGCCGACGACAGCCCGCTGACCACGATGGCACCGTCCTGCTCGACCGTGGGCCGGGCGTCGGCTTCGGTCAAGGCCGTGACGAGGAGCTGCGGCGTGGGCGTGACGACACGCACGGACTCACGCTGGTTGCGGCCCACGACCTCGCCGACACTCCTCTCCGCGATGAGCGTGCCCCGCCCGATCACGACGAGCTGCTCCGCGGTCAGCGCCATCTCGTTGATCAGGTGGCTCGATACGAGCACGGTGCGGCCCTCGGCGGCGAGGTCGCGCAACAGGTAGCGGACCCACCGGATCCCCTCGGGGTCCAGACCGTTGATCGGCTCGTCGAACAGGAGGACGCCGGGGTCGCCGAGCAGGGCGGAGGCGATGCCGAGGCGCTGGCCCATGCCCAGCGAGAACTTGCCAGCCCGTTTCCCGGCGACGTCGGTCAGGCCGACGATGTCGAGCACCTCGTCAATACGAGAGGACGGGATGTCGTTCGTCTGCGCCAGGTACTTGAGGTGGCCGCGGGCGCTGCGGCCGGGGTGAAAGGCCTTGGCATCGAGGAGCGCGCCGACTTCGCGGAGTGGCCACCGCAACTGGTCGTAGGGCATGCCGTTCACGGTCGCGCTGCCTGTGTCGGGCAGGTCCAGGCCCATGATCATGCGCATGGTCGTCGACTTGCCCGAACCATTGGGGCCGAGGAAGCCGGTGACGACGCCGGGACGGACGGTGAAGCTGAGGCCGTCGACGGCCACGGTGTCGCCGTAGCGCTTGGTCAAACCGCGGGTCACGATCATGGAGGACTCCTCGCCGAGTGGGTGAGCTGCGTTACCGCACTCAGCTTGAGGCGCGACGGACGGTTTGCAAATGCCGCTAGCGGGCGTCGCGTCTTGGTGCTAACCCCACTGACGTCCGACCGGAGCTGACGAGCGAGCGTTACCCGCCTGCGGTCGGGGACCCTGGCCAGGGCGGGTAGTCGGGCGCCCGGTCGGGCGGCGACGCGTAGGAGTGGACGGCGCCGGCAGTGGAGAACATGTCCACCGGCCCGGAGGGGACGGTCCCCGCCCGGTAGCGGTGGCCGCCGTTGACGTACGCCATCAGGCCGGTCCCTTCGACGCCCTCCTCGTTGGGCCCCTTGGCCGTGGCGTCGTACCAGAGGAAGGTGTAGTCGGCCGGCGAGGAGTAGCTCGGCCGCGGGGCGGCACCCTGCTGCCCGTAGGCATCGAGGGGGGTGGTCGGCCCGCCGCCGGTCGGTGGGGCGCGGAACAGCCCCTGCTCGAACGTGGACGGTGTCAGGTCCTGGCCAGCGAGCTGAATCGCGGTGAAGAGTTGCAGGATGGGCGGGATGATGGCCGGCGCCGACAAGGCCGCGGGGGAGGCGTGCGCGCCGTACCACCAGCGGTACAGGTGGTAGGAGTCGCTGTTGGCGACCGGGACCGGTACGGAGAGGCTGCTCACCCCGAACGCGTGCGCCCATTCCTTCTGGTCGTAATAGCGGGCCAGCGTCGTGGTGTCGGTCAGCACGATCCCTGTGATGATCCACTCGGGGAAGTAGCCGATGTTGGCGCAGACTTTCGTCAAGTAGATCGGCATGATCGGGTCGCCCGCGAAGATGACGCTGGTCGCGCCCGAGGTCTTCAGCTTTTCTGCGATCGTCGCGGCGTCGCTCGGCAGGGTCGTGAGGTTGAGCGTGTACGTGAGCGAGGTGGTCGAGGCCATGTTCACGTGGCCCGCCGTGAACTTCTGGGTGAGGGATTGCTCGAGCTGACCGAAGCCGGGCGACGGCGGCTCGGAGGTCTCGCTCACGACGACGAACGACCGCTTCTTTGTGTGGAAGCTCGGGTCGCCGGCCCAGACGGCATCTTTGCCGTTCAGCTTGGACACGATGTAGTCGACGGTCTCGTTGAGCGAGGTGTCCGCCGTCGGCAGGTTGGCCCAGAAATAGGGCGCGTTCTGCGAGATCTGCCCGTAGAGAGCTGAGTCTCCGCACGCGAGGCACAAGACGTGCAGACGGGCCAGCTCGTCTTCGTAGGCCGTGGTCTCGCCGTACCCGTTGATGGAGGCGAACGCGTGGAGCTGTTGCGCGACCGTCACTGCGTCGGCGTGCGCGGCGACGGGGTCGGTGTCGGCGCCGCTGGCCGTGAAGGGGATGAGGTTGACGTGACGGCCGTACATCTCGAAGACGTGGTTGAAGATGGCCACATAGGCCTCGGCGGTGGCGAGGACCTGGGCGTTCGTGCCGGCCGCGCTCGAAATGGTGGAGGCCAGCCCCCCGGGCTGGGCCTGGAAGTAGACGATGTTGATCGCGCTGCTCGACGTGCCGCCGCCGTTGTCCGAGCTCGTGGAGACGGGGACGCAGGGTGGGGAGTACACGGTCGGCATCTTGAGCCGGCCCGTCGCGTGGTCGCACTCGGATCCCCAGTCGTAGTCGTTGGCGCGGCCGGCGTGCGCGGCAGCCGCGTACGTGATGGGGACGGACGCATGAGACGTGCTGCTCGTGCCGCCCGCGCCCGCGCCCGAGGCGGAGGTGGTGCTGGTGCTGTTCCCGTTGTTGTGCTCGTTGACGGTGGCGGTGACGCCCGCCGCGACGAGAGCAGCGACGATCAGTAGTACGGGGCCGGCGATGCGCAGACGGCTGATCCGGGGCCACGGACGGGCTGCGACGGGATCCGCCCCGGCCTGCGCGTGCGCGTCGGCGTCTGTCATCTGGTGTCGACCTCTGTCTCCGTACGCGGGCCGGACCGGGTGCGGGCCAGCGGGTCGGTGCCGAGGAAGGCCTCGCCGACCTCGGGCAGCGCCAGGACCATCGGGGGCTCGCCGGCGGCGATCACCGCGCCCCGATCAAGGGCGATCAGGCGGTCGGCCAGCTCGGCGATGAACGCGATGTCGTGCTCGACGATCAGCAGGGTGGCATCGAGGCGGTCACGGACGTTGCGCAAGAGCCGGCCCATGGCCTCGACCTCACGCTGAGCCACGCCGGAGGACGGCTCGTCGAGAAGAATGACCGAGGGCTGGTGCGCCAGCACGGCGGCGAGGTCAACGAGCCGACGCGAGCCGGTCGAGAGTTCGCTCACCAGGTTGTCCGCGAAACGCTCGAGGCCGAAGAGCTCCATCAGGTCGTCGACCCGGCGGGAGACCGCGGCCTCGGTGCGCACCTGGGCCGGCAGGCGCAACATCGCGTTGAACGGATCGGAGACGTCAACAAAGCGCTCCAGCGACACGGCGAGGGCCTCGCGCACGGTGAGGCCGGAGAAGAGCTGTGAATCCTGGAACGACCGGCCCAGCCCGAGCCGGGCCCGCGTCGCGGCGCTGTCGGAGGTGACTTCGGTCCCGTCCAGCATCACCTCCCCCCCGTCGGGTCGGAGGAAGCCGGAGATCACATCGAACAGCGTCGTCTTGCCGGCCCCGTTGGGACCGATGATGCCGACGACTTCGCCGTGGTGGACCTGCAGGGACACGTTGTCGAGCGCGGCGATGCCACCGAAATTCACGGAGACGCTCTCGACCTCGAGGGAGGGGACGTCGCGGCCGGGGGTGGCCGCAACCGCCGTCGCTCCGGTCGCCGTCGACTCCGACGCCTTGTCGATGTAGACGGACCACAGCAGCTCGGGGTGGGCGGCCAGCTCGGCCGCCGAGCCCGAGAAGCGGACGGCGCCGGTCTCCATGACGTAGACGCGGTCGGCCACCGACACCGCCACGTTCATCGACTGCTCCACGAGGAGGATCGCCGTCCCGTGCGCGCGCATCGACTCCACCGCACGCAGGAGTTGCTCGACCACAATCGGCGACAGGCCCAGCGACAGCTCGTCGATCAGGAAGAGGCGGGGCCGGGTGAGCGTCGCCATGGCGAGCCCGAGCATCTGCTGCTGGCCGCCGGACAGGTTGGCCGCCCGCTCCGACCGGCGGGACGCCAGGACCGGGAACATCTCGAGGGCCTCCTCGATCATGTCGGCGTCGCGCTCGCCCCGGCGGCGCCCCTGCCAGGCGGAGGCCCGCAGGTTCTCCTCGACCCGCAGCGACGGGAAGATGCCCTGTCCGCCGGGGACTTGGGCCACGCCGAGCCGCGCGATCTCGTCGGGCGGCAGGTGCGTGATGTCGCGGCCGTCGAAGACGATGGCGCCGTGGTCGGCCTCGGTGACGCCGCTGATGGCACGCAGCAGCGTCGACTTGCCGGCTCCGTTGGTGCCGACGATGGCTACGATCTCGTTCTCCGCGACCTCTATGCCGATGCCGCCCAGCACCTCGACGCCGTCGTAGCCGACCGAGAGTCCTTGGACGGCCAGCAGCGGGAGTTTGCCGGCCTGGCGGTCCAGGAGCATCTGCCCCCTCGTGCGCATGGATGTCCACACGTTCTGGACGTCGCGCCGGACCAAGCTGCCCGCGGTCGCGACGATCAAGCCGCCGATGACGAAGACGGGCACGAGCATGAGCATCCCGTAGCGGAAGCCGACCGCGTCACCAATGGCGCCCACGATGGGCAGGACGAGCAGGCCCGGCAGCACGAACAAAGCGCCGATGGAGAACCCCACGGACCGGGTCCGCGACGGGATGGCGAGCGACAGTGACGCCAGCACGCCCGGTCCGACCACCGCCAGCGACATGTCGATGCCGGCGTTGCCGATGAAGGCGATCGGGACGTTGGGCGCGAGCGCGAACAGGACGGCGAAGCCGGCCGCGATGACCGAGGCGACCGCGAGCATGCGGAACACGAGTGCGATGTCGCGTGCGGCCAGCCGGGTGGCGATGACCGCCCCGATGGCCAGGCCCAACAGGTCGAAGACTTGGATCGGGGCGATGATGTAGGCGCGATGGACCGCATCGAGGTGGAAGGTCTGCTGGTACTGCAGCGACGCCAGCGACGTGAACCCAGCGATGGCGGCGGCCAGGAACGGCAGCGCCACGAAGATCCGCCGGAGCGCGCCGATCTTCCACACCGTCCGCCATGCCTCCCCCAGTGAGGGCGGCGGTTCGACGGGGACCTCGACGGAGTCCGTGTCGCCCAGCGGCGCCGGCTCGCCCAGTTCCGAAGCGACCATCTGCTCGCTCAGCTGGAGCTGCTCGTGGGTCCCCCGCGGCGGCTCGCGCAAGCGCAGCCCGATCAGGACGACGATGAAGATCGGAACCGCGAAGACGAAGAACGGCGTCCGCCAGGAGGAGAGGGCGGAGAGCCCGGCGCCGATGAGCACGCCGGCGATGGCCCCGATGGCGATGCCAGAGCGGTGCGCCGAGTAGATGCGAGGCCGCGCCGGGACGGGGTAGTAGTCGGCCAGCAGCGAGTTATGGGTCGGGAAGATCACGGCCTGGCCCATGGACACGCCCGCCAGCGTGATGGCCGCCCATACGATTGTCTGCGACGCACCCAGGGCGATGGAGAAGGCGGCCCCGACGACGGCACCGATCAGAGCGATCCGGACGCGGTTGTAGCGGTCGGCCAGGAACGCGATGGGCACCGTGCAGGCCAGCGCCGCGGCGCCTGCGATGGCGACGATGAGGAGGATGCCGGCGTTCGTGAGGTGGAACGCGTCGCGCACGTTGGGCGTCAGGACGTTGAACGCGCTCTGGGTGGCCTGGTCGAGCAGCTCTATCCCGAACAGGATCCCCAGGGGGAACAGCGTCACGCCGCCGCCGAGCTGGGCGAGACGGGTCTGCGTCCGGACGGCCGTGTTCATCACGCCACCGCACCCGACGGCGCCCCGGCAGTGCCGGACGGCCTCTCGTGCCTTCGCAACAGCGTGCCCACCGCGTAGTCCCGCAGGTTCTCGACCAGCCCGGCCAGCCCCCGCGGGAAGAGCATGAGCACGATGAGGACCCCCAACGCGGACGGGAACAGCTGCCAGCTGGGCGGCAGGTAGACCGTGCTGCCTTCGACCAACGCCGCGCCCAGCACCGCCCCCAGCGACGACCCGAGGCCGCCGACCGCCGTCGAGGTGAAGACGATCAGGCTCGCCGGCACGAGGAACGAGGCCTCCTGGTACGACTGGTTCACCACGAGCAGGAGGCAGCCGCCCAACCCGGCGATGAAGCCGGACAGCGCGAACGCCGTCAGCTTCGCCCGCACGACGTGCACCCCGTAACCCGACGCCGCGCGCTGGTTGCTGGGCAGGGTGCGCAGCACCCGTCCCGTCCGACTGTGGCGCAGGCCGTGCAGCGCGGCCAAAACCAGGATGAGCACGCCCAGGCAGAGCTCGAAGACCGACGTTTGCGAGGTGACGGCGGCGCCGAAGAAGTAGGGCACGCCGATCTGGGTCTGGGGGATCCAGGAGAACTCCGCCCGGACCAGCAGGTAGCCGGACGCGGCCAGGGCGAAGGCCAACGTCGTCACCGCCGCGAACATCCCGTCGAGCCGCAAGGTCGGGATCCCGACGACGACCGCCGCCGCCCCCGCCGCCGCACCCGCCAACAACAACGCCAGGCTGAGGTCCCAGTGCCAATCGAGCACCGCGACGGCACCCACGGCGGCGCCCACGGCGGCGAACGACATCTGCCCGAGGCTCACCTGCCCCGACCATCCCGTCAGCACCACGATGCTGCAACCGACAATCGCCAACGCCACGAGCGACGAGGCCCGGATGAGCTCGCCCGGCCCCATCCACAGCGGCAGCGTGCAGGCGGCGGCGAAGGCGGCCAACCCCAACAACGGCGTCCCGACCTTCACCTCGGTCAGGTCGCGGGCCGCCGCGGACAAATCGCGCGCACTCCCGGCCAGCGCCAACGTCGGCTCGGCGGTGCGATCGGACCGCCGGGCAAAGAGCTGGCGCACCAATATCGCGGCGAATACCACGCCGGCCAGCACCGCCAACCCCAGCGACGGGTTCGACGGCTCGTCCCAGGCGACGCCCTGCTGCAAAATCGCCGAGTGCGACCGCAGAGGCCCCGATGACCGGCAGCTCGGTGAAGTTGCCCAGCGCCAGACGCGGCCAGCGCGGTCACCAGAGCCGTGAGCCCGTAGGTCGGGTCGAGCGGGAGGCCGAGGATGGCCGCCTGGAAAAAGATGCTCACGAAGCCCAGCGTCCCGGCCACCACCCACGTGACCGACTGCAGCCGCCCCACCGGGATGCCCAGCATGGACGCCCGGTCGCGCCGGTCCCCGGCTGCCTGCACGGCGATGCCGACATCGGTCCGCGTGAACCACAAGGAGACGCCGGCCAGGCAGGCCACCGACACGATCACGGCGACAAGGTCGTTGGCGTCGAAGACGATGGGCGTGATGTGCCACGTGAACTGCCAGGGCAGCATGACCACGGCGGTCGAGATCGGCGTCTGCCCCCAGATGCGGGGGATGAGGAGGCTGACCACGACAAGGACCTGCGACAGCCCGATGGTCGCCACCGTCAGGATCAGCCGGGGCGACCGACGGAAGCGCCGGACCACCACGAATTCGGCACAGAACGTGAGCACGACGACCGCGACCAGGCCGGTCAGCAGCCCCACGAAGTAGTTGACGCCGGAGAACGCGATCAGCCCCACCGCAAGGACGGCCGGTGCGGTCCCCAGATCGCCCTGCGCGAAGTTGACGACCTTGTTGAGGCGGTAGGTCAGCCCCAGGCCGACGGCCATGAGCGATCCGAGGAGCCCGAGCACGAGGCCCTGCACCCACACCCCGACGGGCACGGGGAACACGATGAGCTGGAAGGCGAGGACGGCCGCCACCGACACGACACCCGCCACGGCGGTGGTCCGCTCAGGCAGGTGGATCGACGCCCTCAGCGCTCCATGCCCTTGCTCATCCGAACCTGCCCCCCCGGGTAGCCCGTGCTGGTCGGGCACAACCTAGTGGTCTGCCCCGGTACGGGCCAAGGTCATACCTCACATGACGTGGGACAATGCCCTCAGGGTCAATCCCTGAGTGATCAGGGAGCGTGCTCAGGGTCGGACCAGGGTCCTGCCCGATACCGCCTTTCGCCGCGAGACGTCACCCTGGTGGCAATGGCGCACACACGGCAATCGCTTGTTCCACGACGCACGTACCGGACAGCATTAGGACGGAAGGGCTCCTCCCGACGAAACGAGGGCACTGTGACGCTCACAGACGAAGCATCGACTGCGCCCCGACCAGCACGCCTGCCGCGCACGCGATCGATCTCCGCAAGACGTACGGCACCGGGCAGGCGACCGTGCACGCGCTCGGACGGCGTGGACGTGACCTTCGAGCGCGGGCGCTTTACGGCGGTGATGGGGCCGTCGGGGTCGGGCAAGTCGACCCTCATGCACTGCATGGCCGGGCTGGACCGTCCGACTTCGGGGCATACGTACATCGGCGAACTCGATGTGAGCAGCCTCGACGACAAGCAACTGACCCAGATGCGGAGGGACCGGATCGGCTTCGTCTTCCAATCCTTCAATCTCGTACCCACGCTGACTGCAGGCGAGAACATCACGCTGCCGGTGGACCTGGCGGGCGAGAAGGTCGACCAGGAGTGGTTCGACTACCTGACCGCTCAGCTCGGCATCACGGACCGCCTGTCCCATCGTCCGACCGAGATGTCGGGCGGCCAGCAGCAGCGCTGCGCGTGCGCCCGGGCCCTGATCAACCGGCCCGACCTGATCTTCGCCGACGAGCCCACCGGGAACCTGGACTCGATTTCGACGACCGAGATGCTCGGGTTCCTCCGCCGCTCCGTGGACGATTTCGGGCAATCCATCGTGATGGTCACCCACGACCCCCGTGGCGCGGCCTACGCCGACCGAGTCGTGTTCCTCGCCGACGGGCGTGTCGTGGACGAGCTGCGCGATCCGACGGCCGACTCCGTCCTCGAGCGTGTGCGGACATTGGGCAGCTGACATGTGGAAGGTGACGGTCAAGGGGCTCCTCGCCCACAAGCTGCGGCTAGCGCTGACCGCACTGGCCATCGTGCTCGGGGTTACGTTCATCTCCGGGACCTTCGTCCTCACGGACACCCTGCACAACACGTTCAACACGCTGTTCGGGAACATCTACCAGAAGGTCGACTTCCAGGTTCGCGGGGTGTCGCAGTTCAACAGCAGCGGTCCGGGCGGGAGTGCGGTACGCAACCCGATCCCCGAGTCGATCCTGGGGACCGTCCGCGCGGTACCCGGCGTCGCAGTGGCGGAAGGGAACGTCGCCTACAACCCGATCCAATACATCGGCAAGGACGGCAAAGCGATCGGCGGCAAAGGTCCCCCGACCCTGGGCATCTCCTTCGACCCGAGCCAACAGCTGTCGGCGCTCCGCCTGGCCAGCGGGCACGCCCCGACCACCTCCCACGACGTGGTCATGGACGCGGGCACGGCGCAGAAGTACGGCTTCTCGGTCGGCAACCGTGTCCGCATCCTGTTGCCGGGACCGACACAGACATTCACCATCACCGGGATTGCGAAATTCGGGACGGCCAACAACCTCGCCGGCGCGACCTTGGCTGCGTTCAACCTGCCGACCGCGCAACGGCTCTTCGGTGAGGTCGGGAAATTCGACGCCATCAACGTGGCCACCGCGTCCGGCGCAGACAAGGCGCAGGTGCAACGCGCCATCGCCCATGTGCTGCCGCAGGGGGTGCAGGTGGTGACCGCCCAAACGGTCGTCAACGAGTCGACCAGTCAGATCAATTCGGCGCTCGGCTTCTTTTCGACCGCCCTCTTGGTGTTCGCCTTCATCGCACTGTTCGTCGGCGGCTTCACCATCCTTAACACCTTCTCCATTATCGTGGGGCAGCGGACGCGGGAGCTCGCGCTGTTGCGCATCGTGGGGGCGAGCCGGCGCCAGGTGTTCCGCTCCGTGATCCTCGAGGCCGCCATCGTCGGCCTGATCTCGTCGCTGATCGGCATCGGGTTGGGCGTGCTCGCCGCCATCGGGCTGGAGAAGCTCCTGGACGGGTTCGGGTTCACGTTGCCGTCGGGGCCGCTCGTCTTCCAGGCCCGGACGGTCATCGTGGGCCTGCTCGTGGGTGTCGGCGTCACCGTCGTGGCAGCTGTCAGCCCGGCGCGCCGCGCGGTCCGCATCGCGCCGGTCGCCGCCGTGTCCGAACAGCAGACGGAACAGGAGATCTCGTTTCGGCGGCGGTTCACCTGGGGCACGGTGATCCTGGTTGCCGGCGTCGTCGCGCTGGCCATCGGGCTGACCAAGCCCGTGATCCAGCTCGTCGGCCTCGGTGCGTTCGCGATCTTCATCGGAGTGGCCAGGCTCGCCCCGGCGGTGGCTCGCCCAATGTCGAGCGTCATCGGCCGCCCCCTGGCCCGCATACTCGGCACGTCCGGGAAGTTGGGGCGCGAGAACTCCATGCGCAGCCCCCGCCGGACGGCGCAGACGGCGTCCGCGCTGATGGTCGGCCTGGCACTGGTGTCCGCCATCGCCGTGTTCGGCGCGTCGCTGTCACGGTCCGCCACGAGCAGCGTGGACAACGCGATCAGCGCCGACCTCATCATCTCGACCGGCATGAACTCGCAGGGCGGGTTCAGCAACACGGTGCGGCCCACCGCCTCGGCGGTGCCCGGTGTGACGGCGACCTCCACCGTGTACCAGGACCAGTTCGTGGTGCAGGGCGCTGTGCAGAGCCTGACCTCCGTCTCGACGGCCAACCTGTCGCAGACCGTCATCTTGGACATGACGTCTGGGACCTCCGCCGCCCTCGGCCAGGGCGCGCTTCTCGTGGACACCACCACTGCGAATTCCAAGCACTACACCGTGGGCGAGTCCGTTCCCGTGCGCTTCGCCCTCACCGGGCCGACCCGAATGCGGATCGGCGGGATCTTCAACGCCAACGCCCTCATCGGCCACTACCTGGTGGGGAACGGCTTCTTCCTGAGGCACTTCAACAACGAATTGCCGATTGCCCTGCTCCTGAAGACCGATGGGTCGGCGACGACCGAGCAGGCAGTGAAGCACGCGCTCGCCGGTTCGCCGAACCTGCAGATCCAGACGAAGGCCGAGTTCGAGCAGTCCCAGCAGGCGCAGGTCAACCAGCTGCTCGGGCTCGTCTACGCGCTGCTCGGCCTCGCCGTGATCATTGCGCTCATCGGCATCGTGAACACATTGATGCTCTCTGTCTTCGAGCGCACCCACGAGATCGGACTGCTCCGAGCCGTCGGTATGGTCCGCCGTCAGATTCGTTCCATGATCAGGTCGGAGTCGGTCATCCTGGCCGTCTTCGGGGCCGTCATCGGCATCGTCGTGGGGACGGGGCTCGGCATCGCTCTGTCTTCGTCGCTCAAGGCACAGGGCATCACCAGCATCGTGGTGCCGGGGTCGAGCTTGCTCATCTTCCTGGTGCTGGCGGCCGTGCTCGGACTCGTCGCGGCGAGCTGGCCGGCGCGCCGGGCCGCGAAACTCGACGTGCTTGCCGCGATCGCAGCCGACTGACTACGAGTCCCGGCCGAACCAGCGCCGCCTGCGATCGGCGCCGAACCGACGCTTGTACTCCGCACCCTCCAATGACGGCGGTGTGAACCGCGCGGTGGGCGTGGGCCCGGAGAGGAAGTTGGCGTTCACCCTGCCGATGGTGCCTCCACCCATCTCCATGAGGCACATGAGCTCTCCCGCGAAGGGGGCGGGCTTCGGGCCGCCCGTCAACTGCGCGATCAGCACGTCGGCCACCGTGAGTGCCTCACCCTCGGCGACGACGCCCGCCCGGGGGACCGGCGCGCTCGCCACGTCGCCCACTGCGTACACGTTGGGCCACTTCGTAGCGAGCGTCTCCTTGTCGACGGCGATCCACCCGTCGTCCTCGGTCAAGCCCGAGTCGACCACGACCGGCGGCGCCCGGTGCACCGGGATGCCCAGGAAGAGGTCGAACGGGAGAGCACGCCCGTCCTTGAGGTGGGCGACCTTCGAACCGGGGTCGAGCTCCGTGACTCCCGACGCATGCGTGTGTTCGATCCCACGTTCATCGAGCAGGGCGATGATGGCATTGGACACCTCGTCCGAGATCGGGATGGGCTTCGGCATGGGGGTGACGAGGTGGATGGAGCTCGACTCGCGCAGGCCGCGCCTCGTGAGCAAGTCGTGCATCATGAACGCCGTCTCGTAAGGGGCCGGCGGGCACTTGAAGAACCCGCCCAACACCCCGACGACAACCCTCCCGCCACCGAAGTTCGCGATCACGTCGCGCACCTGCGCAGCGCCCTCAGGCGTGTAGAACTCGTGCCCGGCGTCGAGGAGCCCGGGTGTGGCCGCTGGGTCGAGGTCCGCGCCGAGCGCGACGATCAGGATGTCGGCGTCATACGTGCGGCCGTTCGTCACCACCCGCTTGGTATGGGGGTCGATCGAGACGATGGACTCCTGGTGGAACTCGACTCCAGGAATCGCGATCTCCACGGTAGGGCAGCCGGACCTCGTCGAAGGTCCGGTGCCCGAACATGACGTCGAGCTTCGAGAAGCCGAAGACGAAGGCGTCGCTCTGGTCGATGAGCGTGATGTGGACGTCGTCGCCGAGCTCTTCGGTCAGCCTGGCGGAGAGCTCCAGGCCACCGAACCCGGCGCCGAGAACTGCCACCCGGGTCGGCACCGTCAGGTCGGCTGCGGAACGATCCGGATGTAGGGCTTGGGTTCTTTCCAGCTGCCGAAGATCTCCTTGGCCTGGTCGTTGGAGACAGAGCCGGCGATGATGACGTCCTCACCCTGCTTCCAGTTGACTGGAGTCGCCACCTTGTGCTTGGCGGTCAGCTGGAGCGAGTCGATGACCCGCAGGACCTCGTCGAAGTTGCGGCCCGTGGTCATCGGGTACACGAGGATGAGCTTGACCTTCTTGTCCGGCCCGATGACGAAGACGTTACGCACCGTCTGGTTGTCCGCCGGGGTGCGCGACTTCGCGTCCCCCGAGGTCGACGCCGGCAGCATCCCGTAGAGCTTGGCCACGTTGAAGTCCGAGTCGGCGATGATCGGGTACTGGGGCTTGGCCCCCTGGGTCTCTTCGATGTCCTTGGCCCATTGTTCGTGGTCGCCCGTGGCGTCGACCGAGAGCCCGATGATCTTGACGCCTCGCTTTTCGAACTCGGGCTGGATCTTGGCCATGTAGCCGAGCTCGGTGGTGCAGATCGGTGTGAAGTCCTTCGGGTGCGAGAACAGCACCGCCCAGGAGTCGCCGATCCAATCGTGGAACTTGATCTTGCCCTGGGTGGTCTCGGCCTCGAAGTCCGGTGCCGTGTCGTTGATAGACAAGCCCATGTCGTGTTCCTCTCTCGAGTCTCTCCGGCTGCGAGTGCCGTTCTACCAGGGTTGCTGGACCGCGCGCACCTGGCACAAAGGTGAACGGAGTCGGTCAGTGGGGCGGCTGGCCGTACGCGGTGACGGACAAGAAGCGCACGGGCAGGCGGACGAGGCGGAGCGGTCCGTGTGCCACCTCGCCGTCGAACTGCAGCGAATCGCCGGGGTTCATGGTGTAGGAGGCGCCGGCGTAGCCGTATTCCATCTCCCCATCGAGCATGTAGAGGAACTCGGTCCCAGGATGTTGGTAGAGCGGGAAGACCTCGCTCTCGCTGCTGAGCATGACCAGCATCGGCTCCATTCGCTTGGCCGGCCCGCGCATGGAACCGAGCAACTGGTAGCGGTGGCCGCTCTTGGTGCCGGGGCGGCCGAGCTCGGGGCCGCCTCCCGCCTTCGTATACAGCGCGTCGCGCTCCTCGTCGAGGCCCTGGAACAACGACGTGATCGGGATTTCGAGGGCTTCGGCCAAACGGGACATCGTGGCGAGGCTGGGCGAGACCTGGGCATTCTCGATCTTGGAGATCATGGCCCGCGAGAGGCCGACCCGCTTGGCCAGTTGGGCCGACGACAGGCCGATCTCACGGGCCCGGCTGCGCACCCGCCACCCGATGACGGCCTCGAGCTGCGTCGGCACGTGGCCGGATGCCTGGCTGTCCGCCGCGTTCCCGCCCCGTCCGGGCGGGTCCGATGCGACGTGGGGCGTCACGCCGCCGAGTGTGCCGCTCCGCTTCCGACGAGCTCGACGACGTCGATGGCGGTCCGTTCTGGCGCGTCGCCATTCACCGCCTGTACGACGGGAACGGGAACCGAGGCGGTGGTCACCTCCACGGCGCGCGGCATCAGCTGCGCCGCCAGAGGTGCCCGGAGCGTCAGGACGCCGTGTGCGGCGCTGGCCCGGAAGTGGTCGACGTCCCAGCGGTCGCCTAGCCAAAGACGCTGGTGGAACGAGCCGTGCGGACGGCCGGACTCGATGACGTCGACGCCCGGTCCCTTGGTCAGCTCGCGCCGGAGGCAGACGACGACCGTACGGCCTTCGACGGCGACGGAGATGTCAGAGGGTGCCACGCCCGGCGCGTCGAACTCGAGCACCAGCTCGTCGCCCACGCGATACACGTCGTAGGCCAGCGGGGGCGCCCCGGCCGGCTCGTGGGTCGTGCTCAGCCGTTCGACCTCCTCCTCGCGGAGGGGGCGCAGGGAACGAAGTGGGTCTACGGCAGCGGTCCTCATCGGGCCTCCTCTCGGGTCGCCTGGTTGTCTACTAGTACTATACCCAATTGACTTGTGATTAACAAGCGTGCCTGGACGGTCAGCCCGTGGAACCCGGAGGGAACAGGAAGGGGGCGGGAGGCGCGGTGCACTCTGGGTGCTCCGGGTCGGCCAGGATCCGGCCCATGAGCTGGAGTGATGCCTGACGGACCTCGCCGTCGGGCACCGGGCCCAAGCCGGTCGCCGCCAGGATGAAGGGCTTGAAGAGCTGCCAGCCGAGCTCGAGCGCCACGACGTGACCGGCCGCCATCCGGGCCGCTCCCTGGTCCTCGGTGTGCTGGGCCGCTTCACTCACGAGCTGGCGCACGAAGGGAAAACGGCGCTGCATCCGGCCGACGGGGTATCCGTCGAGGATGGTGTGCGCCAGGACCCGCCACTGACGCTCGGCCAGGGCCCCGGTGTCGGCCCCGGCGCGGGAAATGGCGTCGTTGACCTGGTCGCTCACGTGATCGAGGACGGCGGCGACCAGCTCCTCCTTGGTCCCGAAGTGCCGGTAGACGAGGCCGTGGTTGACCCCGGATCGCCCCGCCACCTCCCGGATGGAGGTCGCAGCCGGCCCTTGTTCGGCAAAGAGCTCGGAGGCGGCATCGAGGACGGCGGTCATGACGTCGGCCCGGCCCGATGGACGCACTGTAGTCATTTGACTACAGTAGCCGCCGTGACGACGACTGCGCCCTCAACCAGGCCGGGGGCATTCCGCCTCCCCGGGTATTCGATCTCGGTCGGCCCCTTCACCCACCTGACGGACGAGCGGGACCGCCTGGCGTCGCTGCGCTGGCGTGAGTTCGACGCGCGACAGCTCGGGGCGACGGTGGGCGCGGAGATCTCCGGCATCGATCTGACGGCCGAGCTGCCCGACCGCGTCGTCGAGGAGCTGCGCGGCGCCCTGTTCGACTACAAGGTGATCTTCTTCCGTGACCAGCCGCTGAGCCCGCAACGGCACGTCACGTTCGCCCGGCGGTTCGGTGACCTCGAGATCCACCCGTTCCTCCCCTCCAACACCGGTGAGCGCGAGCTCGTCCGCTTCCAGAAGACCGCGGAGGTGAGCGGGTACGAGAACTCCTGGCACCACGACGTGACCTGGCGGGAGCGGCCCTCCATGGGCGCCCTCCTCCATGCCGTCGCCGTGCCCGAGCATGGTGGGGACACCTTGTTCTCGGACATGTACGCCGCCTATGACTCGCTGGACGACGAGACCAAGCGGGAGATCGACGGTCTCGACGCGATCCACGACTTCACGCAGACCTTCGGCTTCGGGATGTCGGTCGAGGAGCGCCGGAAGGCCCAAGAGCAGTACCCGCCGGTGGCGCACCCGGTGGTGTGCACGCATCCAGCGACAGGCAAGCTCCTCCTCTACGTCAACCGTCCCTTCGTGAGCCATATCGAGGGGATGGACCGTGACGCGAGCTTGGAGCTGCTCGACCGCCTCTGCCGGCGGGCCGACGCGCCCGAGCACCAGTGCCGGTTCACGTGGACCAAGGATGCGGTGGCGTTCTGGGACAACCGGGCCGTGCAGCACTACGCATCGAGCGATTACTGGCCGCTCGTGCGCACCATGGAACGCGCCTCGATCGTCGGGGAGCGGCCGACGCGTATGCGGGACTGAGGCGCCGGCCGGCTCGAACGACCGGAGGCAGTCCGCTGTGTCCCGTTTTCCCCGATAGCGTCGGCTTGATGAGCCGGGGCGTCGTCTTGTGGCCCGACGACGACACCACACGCGCCGTCACGAATGGGTGGGCAGCGCTCGAGGCAGACGGTATCCCGACCCTGGCGTCGCACACGCACCGGCCGCACGTCTCGCTCGTCGTGGCGGACGACCTTGTCCCGGCCTCCGTGCTGGAGGTCCTCGGATCCGTGCCCGGACGGTCGCTGCGCCTGCTTGTCAACAGCCCCGGCCCCGGCGTCTTCCCTGGCGGAATTCTCTTTTTCACCTGCGTGCCGAACGTGGCCCTCCTGGAGGAACAACTCCGTGTGCACGACCTCGTCGCTCCCATGGCCACGGGCTTGTGGGGCCACTTCGCGCCCGGAGCATGGAGCCCGCATCTCACGAACGCCTACGACCTGTCCGACGCGCAGCTCGCCCGAGCCCTGCCGGTCGTCCTGGACCATCTGCCGATCGAAGGTTGGTTGACCCAAGGCGGCGTCGAAGACGGTGACTCCGGAGAGCGGTGGCCGGCGGGTGCGCGGGCATCCGAAGTGGCGAGCGACTAGAACGAGGCCCGGAGATAAGGGGGTTCGGGTGCGTCGATCGCTCGTTCGCGTGTCACTGTCGTCGCTGGCCGTCGCGACCATCCTCGGCATCGGACTGACGCCGGCCGTCACCGGCGCCGATGGCCCCGAGGATGATGTCGTGGCGGGCACGCTGCACGGCAACGGCTCGATCGATGAGGCGTGGCTCACCGGAGCCGGACCAGGCGACCAGATCACCCTGTGGCACGGACACCGGCCGGTTCCCGGTGTCGCGGACCCGAGTCCCGCAGATTCCCTGGGGTCTCTCATCGTGCGGAACCTCCAGCCCGGGCCCGGATACTCGTGGCGCGACGACACGACCGGGCAGGGCACGCGGCCCTTCGCGGTGCTGGCTCCCGGAGAGAACCCACCGACCGGCACCGACCTCTACACCGATCAGCCAATGCAGGACGGGCTGAACTACATCACCATGCGGGACGGCATACAGCTCGCGGCGACGGTGCGGTATCCCTACGGCGAAACGTGTACCGCCGCCGCCCCGTGCCCGACGGTTATCGAATACTCTGGGTACAACGCCGCCGGGCCGACCGACCCCATCCCCTCGCTCATCAACAGCGTCCTCGGCGGCCCGTGCACGGGATGCGGGGATCCCCACCTTCTCCCCGACAGCGCAACGGACGTGGGCGCCGTCGTCGCGCGCTTCGCCGGTTTCGCCACGGTCAGCCTGCAGATGCGTGGGACGGGCTGCTCGGGTGGCGCGTTCGACTTGTTCGGATATCCCTCTGACTTCGACGCGTACGACGCCATTGAGATAGTCGCCCACCAGTCCTGGGTGGCGAACCACAAGGTCGGGATGGTCGGGATCAGCTACTCCGGCCTGTCCCAGTTCCCGTCGGCGGGCACCGACCCTCCGGATCTCGCCGCGATCGCGCCGATGAGCCCGACTGACGACCTGTTCTCCACCGGATACCCAGGCGGTATCTACAACAATGGGTTCGCCGCTTCCTGGATTGAAGCTCGTATCGACGATGCGAAAGCCGCCGCTTCCTACAGCGGCGGCCACCTCGTACAGAGCTCCACGGCACCCGTCCCCAACGTGGGCCAGCCGTGGACCTACTACGAGATCGACGCCGAGCTGGCCGCCAACGGCGGAACCTCCTCGACGTGCCTCGCCAACCAAGCGCTGCACAATCAGTCCGAGCAACTGGCGACCCTGACGGGTTCACAGTTCGTCACGCCGTTCACCGGAGCGGGACGAGACCCGTCGCTCTTCGACCGACGCTCCATGGTCGACTGGGCCGCACACGTTCAGGTTCCAATCTTCCTCTCCGGCGCGCTCGAGGACGAGCAGACGGGCCCGCAGTGGCCAGCGCTCATAGACGCCATCCCGAAGGCGACGCCGGTGTTCACCAATATGGTGAACGGCAACCACATCGACTCGGCGGATCCCCAGACGATGAGCCGTTGGCTCGAGTTCCTCGACATCTACGTCGCGGACAAAGTTCCCGCGCCACCGAACGCAATCGAAGCACTCGTCCTCGACCAGTTCGCCGCGCTCGCCTCTTCCGTGTCGGCTGAGGCGCCGTTGCCACCGATCCGCTTCACCACCGCGCCGAACGTCGAGGTGGCCCGGGCGGAGTTTGCCGCGCAGACGCCGCTCGTCCACGTGCTCTTCGACAACGGTGCGGGATCCGCCGGCCCGGGGGACATGGAGTCGACCTACAGTGCGGACTTCTCCAGCTGGCCGCCTGCGGGCACAACGACCACGCTGTTTTTCGGCGCGGGTGGCTCCCTGCAGTCCTCCCGCCCCACCGGCCTCGCGTCCACCGCGTTCACGTTGGACCCCAGCATCCGGCCGGCGACCAGTCTGCCGGCGGGCGGAAACGCGTGGGCCGCCCAACCCGACTGGGATTGGACTCCTGTCCCTGCCGTGGACGGGATCGCCTTTCAGACCGCACCGTTCACGACCCCAACCACCTTCGTCGGACCCGCCACGGTCGATCTTTGGGTGAAGGCGTCCGCGCCGGTCGAGGACTTCCAGGTGACCATTACCGAGGCCCGTCCCCAGACCGGGCAGGAGGAATACATCACTTCCGGCTTCCTGCGGAGCACGAACCAGGTCGACGCGCCGGATTCGACACCGCTGTTCACCGACCCCACATACTTGGGCAATGAGGCCAGGAGTCTTTCGCCGCGCCATTACTCGCTCATCAGGATCCCGGTGGATCCGATCGCGCACACGTTCCGACCGGGTACGTCGCTCCGAGTGGTCATCTCCGCACCCGGCGGCGACCGGCCCGTGTGGACGTTCGACACTCTGGACAATGGGCAACAGGCGCTCGTCGGGTTGGGCGGGTGGGTGGCTTCTTCTCTGACGGTCAACGCCGTCAGCGGCGTCGCTGCCACGGCCAACCTGCCGGCATGCGGCTCATTGCGGGGCGAGCCCTGCCGAGCCGTGGTCAGCGAAGGCAACTCGTAATACGCCTCCGTCCGCTTTCGGAGGGGTCTCCAGGACGGGCGCCCAGACGGCGGGGGCGCAGGGTCGCGCACCCGGTACATTGGGATTGACCCAACCGACGGATGGGGTCCGATGAACCAAACGGGGACGAAGCAACTGGTATGCCAGGACGGTCGGGCACACGAGCCCCGACCGCCGGCGGCAAGTCTGGCGATTCGCGTCAAGGCGCTCGCGCTCACGGGGGCTCTGATCGTGGGCACGCTTGTGGTGGGGTGGATCGTCTGGAGCGTCCTCGAGTGGCGGCGAGGCCGGACCGCGAGCTACCGGCTGACCGGGTTGCGGGTCGTCCGTTCGAACGGAGATCCGATCGGCCTAGGGCGATCGATTTTGCGTAACGCCGTGTGCTGCACACTGTTGCTCGTGCCGACACTGGTCGCTTGTGGCTTCGTGGCTTTCGCCTTCGTCATGGGCGCGTCGCCTCCCAACGGCCTGCTCAGGCAACCCCGCCGGGCACCCTGGGACATCCTGACCAACACGAAGGTCGTCTACGAGCACGGCGAGACTCCCCCAGATCCGAGACGGATGCGGCTCGCCAAGTGGCACGACCAGGTGCCGCTCAGCGTGAACTGAGCGAACGTCCCCGTCTGGCCATCCGGATCTCGTCGTCTGGCGACGTGAATGGGTCGTGTTCGGGACCTTTCAGATAGTGGTCGTCGAACCAGTGTGCGATGGCGAAACCGCCCGTCATCTTCTGCCCGAGCCAGGTCATCGCGGCGGCGACGGTCCGATGGCGATTGGCGGGCGCGCCTTGCAACAACTCGTTCCAGAAGACGGACCAGCCGCCCGACAACAAGTCATTGCGGCCGAGGATCGTCAGCAGCCGGGCGGTTCCCGCCACCGCTCTGGGCCGGTCGACGAGGGAAGCCTGAATGGTGGCGGTGATGCGGTGATATGGGAGATGGTCTGCAGCCAGGGTGGCCCGATAGCGCTCTGCAGCGCGTCCCGGATCGACAAGCACCGCGTGTGCGGCCCTACGACCACTGCCCAGAGCCTGGGCGATGCCCTCCCCTTGCAACGGGTTCACGAGACCGGCCGCATCGCCGACGAGTAACACCCGTCCCGCCGCCGGATTCGTGCCGACCATGCCCATCTTCAGCCAACCGCCAAGCGGACGTGCGGGCAACGACGCAGGTGCACCGGAGAGGAGGCCGTGTTTTCGCACGTGGTCCAGGAAGCGAGGCAGCAGCTGCGTGACTCTCGCTGCGGCCTTGCGGTTTGCAACCATCCCCAGCCCGAGACCGACGTTCGCTCCGTCGGGTCCTGGGAACACCCACCCGTACCCAGGCAGGGCGCGCCATCGCTCAGGCTCCCAGAAGGCGATCGTGGGGAGATCGACGACGCAGGGTAGATAGGTGCGCAGGGCGAAACCCCACAGCACCCTCTTCTCATCGACCAGCCCGGTTCCGGCTGCCACTCTGCTCGTGGCACCATCGGCTCCGATCACGAAGTCGGCGCGCAGATCGCAACCGGAGTTCAACCGGTAGCCGTCGATCCGCCCGCCCTCCCCCAGTGGTTCGAGGGCACGCGCGTGCACCGGTGTCGCTCCCGCCTGGAGTGCCGCGTCGTAGAGGAGCGCATCCAACGCCCGGCGCGTGACCGCAATACCATGACCGGGGTAGGTGAGGCCTTCGCCGCAGGGCAACCGAACTCGTCGGCCTGCGGGCCCCAGGACCTCGATCTCACCGACCCGGCATCCGAAGGGTACGGGTATTCCGAGGTCGTTGAGCAGTCGGACGCCGCGGGGTCCGACGACGTCCCCGCAGGCCTTGTCACGGGGAAAGGTCGTCTTTTCGACCAAAGCCACCTCCGCGCCGCCGCGGGCCAGAGTCGTGGCAGCGATCGCGCCGGCCGGACCACCTCCTACGACGATGACGTCAAAGCGCGATGCCACCACCAGCCCTCTCTGCGTACAGGGATCTACAGTGAGATCTTCTCACCCGAGGAGGCGCGATGCTCCCGTACGTCGGCGGCGATCGAAACCGGTTCGCGCAACGGTTGTTCACGCCCCTTCCCACGCGCTATGACCGCTTGGCCGAGGTCCTCTCCATGGGCCAGAACCGCCGTTGGCGGCAGGCCATGGTCGATCGAATCGTCGTCGCGTCGCCGCGAACGGTGCTCGACGTTGCCACCGGGACCGCAGGCGTCGCGCTGGAGCTGGCCAGGCGTACGTCAGCCGACGTGATCGGTATCGACCTCACCATGGCCATGCTGGTGCAGGGCCGCCAGCGCATTGGCGCGGCGGGTCTGAACGAGCGAGTTCGATTGGTGGAAGCCAGGGCGGAGCAGTTGCCATTTCCCGACCAAACGTTCGACGCCCTGACCTTCACCTATCTCCTCCGCTATGTGGACGATCCGAAGGAGACCCTCCGCGAGCTCGCGCGAGTGGTCAAACCGGGCGGAACAGTGGCGAGCCTCGAGTTCTTCGTCCCGCCCAGCCGCCTCTGGCACTTCCTGTGGTGGCTCTACACCCGTTTGCTTCTCCCGGCAGCGGGTCTGCTCACGGGCGGGCGCGACTGGTATCGCGTGGGCCGGTTCTTGGGACCGAACATTTCCCGCCACTACCGCAGGTACCCCTTGTCGTGGACGGAAGACGCCTGGCGCGCGGCTGGCTTCGAAGAGGTCGGCACGCGCGTGATGAGTCTCGGAGGTGGGCTCGTGATGTGGGGACGTCGCGATGACGACTAACGAGCCCACGGGATCGGCCCACCCGACCGGCGACGAGGTCCCGGCTGCATCGATGTATCCGCACGAGCGTGACATGGCAACCCGTCCCGCCTTCTACGCCGCGCGTCCCGGGGGTTGGCGGGACTGGTGGACCCTTCTCCACCCTCCCTATACGGCCTGGCACCTGTCCTACGTGGTGATCGGGGCGTGCCTGGCTCCACGCATCAGCCTGTCGCGCCTGGTGGGAACGCTGCTCGCGTTTTTCTGCGCCGTCGGGCTGGCGGCGCATGCGCTCGACGAACTGAACGGGCGGCCGCTCCGGACGCGGATTCCCGCTCCCGTGCTTGTTGCCGTGATCGTGGCAGGGCTAGGTGGCGCAGTCGTTCTCGGCGTCGTCGGACTCTCCCGGGTGGGATGGGTGCTGATCCCCTTCATGGTGCTTGGGCCCTTTTTGGTCCTCTCGTACAACCTGGAACTGTTCGGTGGGCTGGTCCATACCGACCTCGGCTTCGCCCTCGCCTGGGGTTCGTTCCCGGTGCTCGTTGCCTACGTGGCTCAGACCGGGCGGCTGGCCGTTGCCCCGCTCTGTGCCGCGGCCGGGGCGTGCGCACTGTCCCTGGCGCAGCGCCGACTGAGCACTCCGGCCCGGTTCATCCGTCGCCGGGTGACGGAAGTGGAAGGGTTTGCGTCCCTGCCGGAGGGCGGTGCGGTACCCATCGACCAGCGCTCGTTTCTTGAGCCCCTCGAAGGAGCGCTCCGCGCCATGTCGTGGTCCGTCGCGCTGATCGCAACGGCACTCGCAGTGGCACGCTTGACTTAACCCTCCGACGTCAGTCGCTTGCGGAATCCCGAAACAGTGAGGTCGACGACCCGGTCGTGACCCCACTGCAAGACCGGATGAGCCAATCGGTCGGCCAGTCGCATCGGCGTTTGCATCATTTCGACCGTCCACGCCAGGTCCACCTCCGTGCCCACCCCTCGCTCGCAGAGCTCGAGGGTTGCCGTTCCTTCGAGATCACCGTGGATCAGAGCCTCCATGGAGTGGTGCGGCTCACACCGGGTGAGCACTACCTCTATGCGCATCCGGTACGGCAGTGGAGGTGCCACGACACCGCTGAGAACTGCTCCGGTCTGCAACGAACCGCCGTCGAGGCGGAATTCCTCAAGCCATGACCACCAGCCCTCGAATTGATCGACTTCCTGAATGATGTCCCACAACTCTGCCGGAGATACCGGGAACTCGTGCCTGCCCCGGTACGTGATAACTGGCCGGCGCGCCACTCTCAAGACGATAGGCCTCGCGACGGCGGGATCAACCGAGAGTCCCGGCAACGGCTCTTTCTACAATGACCCGATGGTCCCCCCTCCTGAGCTCGAAACCCCGGAACCAGTATGGGTCGGTGACATTCGAATACGTATGCTGGCCGCCACCGAATCGCCCCGCCTTGGTGACGCCGTTCGGTCCGTCTACGGCGAGACCTATCCCGTGCTGTGGGCCTACGACGCCGATGAAGTGGCGCGGCGAATCTCGGCGGGCCGTCTGGTCTCGGCCATCGCCGAGACCACTGATGGTGAGCTCCTGTGTCATTCCGGTCTCTCCCTGGCTGCGGCAAACGACGTTGTCGGTCACGCTGGCCAGGCACTGACGCTGCCCGCAGCCCGAGGGCAGCACATCTTCACGGCCGTCAAGCGCTACCTGGTTGAGTGGGCGGCCGCGCGCGGGCTCATGGGCATGTACAGCGAGGCCACCGCCGCCCACCCCTATAGCCAACGAGCCCTGATCGACCTCGGCGGACACGAGACCGGTTTCCTACTCGGCTTTATCCCGGAGTCAGTCGAGAACAGTGTGTCGGCACCCAGAGCCGGCCGGCAGTCCGCTGCACTGTTCTTCCTCCGCCTCCGGCCGGGCGAAGAGCGGATGGTGTTTGCGCCCAGCCGTCATCGGGAGATCGTCCGAAACACGATCGAGCTGTGTCATTTTCGGTCCCAACTCGTCGATCCACCGGTCCATGTCGAACTGCCCCGGATCTCACAGATGCACCTCGACATCCGGTCCGGTGACAACATCGCCGTCCTGACGGTGAGCCAGGCGGGTGACGACCTGACGGCTCGGGTCGACGCCGAGCGCTCCCGCGTCTTCTCCAAGGGCGTCGATGCGCTCTACGTGGATCTTCCGCTGGACCGGGCCGAGTCGGCCCATGTGAGCGATTCCCTCGAGGAGCTCCGGTTGTCCTACTCGGGGATCTTTCCCAACAGGATGGCGTCCGGTGATGTCCTGCGACTGCAATGCCTGCGCCAGGCGACCGCGTTGAGCCACGACGTGGCCGTGGCGTCTCCCCACGGCGCAGCGCTGCTCGAGTACGTCGTCGCAGATATGGAGGCGACCGGCCAGCCCGTGATGCGGACCCAGGATCCTTCCTGCGGAGCGGTAGGTGGCGCCGGCGCCTCACCCACGACAAGCATCCCCCTAGTGGCGGCAGAATAGCGGAACTCAGCGCGGGGCGGACCCTCGTACGCGTGACATCCTCTCGCGGTGTGCGCCACAGCTCCCGCCCGTACCCGGGTGCGGATGGGTGCGCTTCCCAATGCGCGAGCGCCACAGATCGACGCAAAGCCCCGGCAGATGACGACCAGAGATCATGCCGGTACTCTTCGTGGGCATGCCAAAAAGTTCCAAAGCCGGATCATCGCCAGACGACTGGCGTGGATCCGCGGTCTCCCGAATCAACCGGCTCATCAAACAGGCGGATCCGCAGATAGTCGAGGAACGGAAATGGAAGAAAGCTTCGACTCCGGAGGGCGTTCCCACCTGGTCACATGATGGCCTCGTCTGCACGGTGGAGACCTATAAGGATCACGTGAAGATGACCTTCGCTCGAGGCGCCTCATTGAAAGACCCGTCTAAGCTTTTCAACGCCAGCCTCGAGGGCAACGTCCGCCGCGCCATCGATATCGGTGAGGGCGACAAACTCGACGAGCGTGCGTTCAAGGCTCTGATCCGAGAAGCCGTGGCTTTGAACCAGGCTTCGCGCCGTTGAATCATTGAGATGTCAACCAAACCTGGGGCAGTCTCAAAGAATCCGTCAGCGCAGTCCCACGGAATGTGCACCGGCTCCATGCGGGCTCCGATGGCGCGGGCAAGCTCGGTGGCGAGGCCCACACTGGAGGCAGGGACTTCGGGCAGGTAGTCGCGTGTCAGCCAGAAGCGGCGGCGCCAGCTCTGGTCACTGGTGTCGCAGGTGAACACCACCACGCGACGAGCCACCCGTCGCATCTCGTGCAGGCCAGCAATTGGGTTCCGCCAGTGATGGACGGTGGCAAAGGCCATGGCGGCGTCGAAGGACTGGTCTTTGAACGGCAGGCTCTACGCTGTGGCAGCCACGCACGGCGCTGCGCCTGCGTGGCGCTGCGCACGCATGACGGCCGACGGCTCTATCGCCGTGACGTCACGGTCCGAGGGCTCATAGGAGCCTGTGCCAGCCCCGACATTCAATACGGTCCGAGCATCATCGAGCGCGGCCCAGACTCGGGCGGCGATACGGGGTTCGGTCCGTCGGGTCACCGTATAGGTGGCTCCGAGCGTGTCATACAACTGCGCTCTGGACATATGTTCCCTGACTCGCGTTCTGAGAACACCCTAAACGCTCCCGGTCCGACGAGTCCCAGGAGGTACGCCGAAGATCGGCGTTCCTTCACTGTCAATGAGGATCGCCTCGAGAAACCGGTCTGTGCTGATCTCGGGCAAGATGCGACCGGGATGGAGATCAAAGTCCGGCAAGCCAGTCCGGTCGAAGCACCAGCGCTGGCGGCGCTCCAGCGCCGGACGGCTCTTCTTGCGTACGCCTCGATCTTTCCTCCCGAAGCACCCAAGCCACAGCTCGATCAGCTCACCGCGGACTGGGAACGGCGACTCGGTGGCTCGCACGGTCCGAATGCCTGCGGCTTCGTCGCGGAAGTTCCCGGAAATCCGGTCGCAGGAGCCGTGGTTGGATCGGATGATGCCGACGACGTGAGCTTCGGACATATCTCAAGGCTCTACGTAGATCCCAAGGTGTGGGGCAATGGTGTGGGCAGATCACTCTACGAGACGGTCCTTTCGCACCTTTCGAGCAGCGGCTACCCCCAGGCGTCTCTTTGGGTCCTGGAAGGCAATGTACGAGCACGGCGTTGGTACGAACGACTGGGTTGGATCTGCTCGGGTCAACGAAAGGCAGTTCTCGATTCAGCGGGAATCGATGACCTTCGTTACATCCGAATGTTCTGATCTGATTCGTCGGTCTCGTTTAGAGCCAGCCGCTGACGACCAAGCCCAGCTCTTGGTGAAGTCGATCCTCCGCCACTTGAGCCAATTCCGTCGGCCAAGGCAAGTCGTAGCGGGGATACAGAGGTCGTGCTCTGGTCACCAACAACTCGGCTACGGCGAGGCCGAAGGCGAGGACGCCCTTTCGGGTGGCCGAGACCGGAGGCAGAGCAGCGACTGCGCCACGCTGTTCCGTCGTGAGGGAGGGGTTCCACCGCTTGGACGGAGGCGACTCGTCGGTTTCGGCCAAGAAGACGGTGGTGAGCAGCCCGAGGATGTGTGGGACACCGGTGATATGGCGCAGATGCTCGTCCCGTTGAATGAGGCTGATGAACGGTCCGGCGAGGCCGCGGAGTTGCTCCGCAACGGCGTAGTCAAGGGCGTCTCGGAGGTCAGCAAACGGGGAGCTCGCAAGGAGACCGACGGAGTAACCGGCGGGCCCAGAGGGAGCTGGTGCCTGACCGGAATAGACCGCAATGTCTAACGTCAGACCTTCAGTCGTGAGAGTGTTGACGATGAAGGGTGCGATAGGTCGACGGGCGAAGGCCGTTGCCGTGATCTTCGAGACCCAAGAGTCCCACTCGGCGGAGCTGGAGGAGGTGTCTGGCTTCGGTTTGGTCTGTGTCCCACGGATGGACCCAGCCACGTACGGCCCATCTGGGGAACTGCCCTCCTCGCACGTGAACACCACGCTCGAACTGGCGTGCAAGGAGATCCGCAACGGTGGACTTGCCCGCTGCCTGTATTCCGGCCACGAGCCACACGCCGTCTGACATTCACACAGTCTCGCAAAAGGATCATGACGAGAGTCCCGTGTCTGGGACGCCGGATCGGCGGCACGACGCTCACAACGGAACGTTCACCATTTCCCAATCGAATGCCGCGGGCCCAGAACCGACTCGATTCCTGACCATTTCTTGCGTCGAGCCTTCTCACCATGGGAGACGGTTGCCGAGGGGATAAACGTGGATGGCGCGGAGTACCACGTGGCGCGTCCCGACGCACCAGAGTACGAGGCAAGCGTGGCCGATATCATCACAGGCATGCACGCCGACGACGACATGCGGGATCCCCCGCTCGCTGAACAGCCTGACGATCGTGGAAGGCTGAGCCGCCGTGCCCTCCTCGGGTATGCCGGCGTAGGCGCTGCCGCTGGCGCCCTCGGACCAGTGCTCTCCGGCGGGGCGCTGCTCCGGGCTGCAGCGGACGGGCCGGATCAGGGGGGCGTTCCTGTGAGCCCCTCGTCGCCGCAGTACCAGGCGCTGAGGGTCCTCGGGCGCAAAGGCTTGCGGCTACCGGACTCGCTCCCCTTCCCAGATCTGCCCGCCGGCACCGACACGATGCCGACCATCGAGCACGTAATCGTGCTCGTCATGGAGAACCATTCGTTCGACAACATCCTCGGGATGCTCGGCCGGGGCGACGGATTCAAGCTCGGGCCTGGCGCACAGCCCACAGCGACCAACCCGTACGCCGATGGCCGGATTCAGCACGCGTTCCACATGCCGACGACGTGCCAGCTGCCCGGCGCGCCGGGCCAGGAGTGGAGGACGTCCCACGTGGCCTACGACAACGGCGCTTTGGACGGCTTCGTCCGTGGCTCGGGTGCAGTGGCGATGGGCTACTGGACCCAGGACGACCTACCCTTCACCTACAGCCTGGCGTCGTCGTTCCCCATCGCCGACCGGTGGTTCTGCTCAGTTCTCGGCCAGACGGATCCCAACCGCCGCTACCTGATCGCGGGGACCTCAGGTGGGATGACCGACGACGTCAACCTCCCGTCACAGAGCGCCCTCCTATCGCAGCAGGCGAACGGGACGATCTTCGAGAGACTCTCGACCTACGGTATCGACTGGGCCAACTACGCGACCTCCTTTCCCTTGGGTGCGACGCCGGAGCTTTACCCGGTCAACGACACGTCTTTGGAGACGGGCACTCACCTACGGAAGTTCGATCAGTTCTTTATCGACGCGGCAGCGGGAACGTTGCCGAGCTTCTCCTTCCTCGACGAGGACTACGACACACAGTCCCAGGAGAACCCCCAGAACATCGTCGTGGGCGAGGCGATGCTGGCCCAGGTGGTCCAGGCGGTCGGCACCGGGCCGGGTTGGGCGCGATCGGTGCTCGTCATCACCTATGACGAGCACGGCGGTTACTACGACCACGTGCCCCCGCCCGTTGCCCTCGCTCCAGACTCACTTGCCCCAGTCGTGCTGCCTGGTGAGAGCACCTACGACGGCTTTGAGCGCTACGGGTTCCGCGTGCCAGGCCTCATCGTGTCTCCGTACTCGAAGCGAGAGCACGTCAGCCACAAGGTGTTCGACCACACCTCGATGCTCGCACTCGTGGAGCGGAAGTGGAACCTGCCGGCGATGACCTATCGCGACGCGAACGCGAACGATCTCACCCACCTCATCGATCTCCACGCCATGGCCCGGGGCCGGCCGATCTTTCCCGCGCTACCTCCCTTGGCGGCTGCGGGCAACACTGCTGAGGCGTTGGCGTGCTCGACATCGGGCCCGGGTACCATACCTCCACCAGACAGCATCACTCCCGCTCCCTAAGCGAATTCGAGGATACGAAGAGCGGCAACGACTGTCTGCCCGCCCTAAGCGGCGGATGCCCGGCTGTCGACCATGTACCGGGCCCGCGTCGGGAAACGTCATAGGGTCAGGCCTAGTGCGATGGTATGTCGTCGAGCATCGTCTACGACCGCCTCACAGAATCTTGCGACAGTACACAACCGGCAAAGAAGTGGAGTATTGGGCCGGGCGGACTGGCTGGCGCCGCGGTGTGACAGAGCTCTGAACCATCCATCTGGGACTCGCACCGATGCAACGAGGAGGAAGCTCAGACCAGGCGTCGCGTGCCGAGTCGAGACCATCGGTAGGTCGGGTTAGGACCTAGGTCCCCATATGGAGGCCCTCACGAGGCCACAATTACCCTATGCCAATCGGTGAGCTGCTCGCAGCACTTATCAACCTGAACGGCCCTGGTCATTACGTTCATTGGGGCTTCATTCAGATCTCGGTCGCAAACCTCGTGGTGATCCTCCTGATGGTCGCCGTGTTCGTCCTGGCGATCCTGTTGCCGTTCCCGAGGCGAAAGGGCCGGAACCGGTGAGCATCGATACCGCATCGGACACTCATCAGCCCGACCACGACGAGTCCAGTCAGTGGACGGCGCGGGTGCGGAACGCCGCTTCCACTGCGTTCCCGCCGGACCGTCTGCTGCCGGATCGTCAACCCGCCTACATGGCCTCCTGGATTTATGTCTTCGGCGTCCTGACCGTCGTCGCCTTGGCCTGGGTCATCGTCACCGGGTGCGTGCTCGCGGTCATGGGCCCGAGCTGGTGGCACACCTCATCGGTGGGGCTCTTCGTGAACTCCCTGCATCTATGGAGCGTGGAGGCCTTCTTCTTCTTCATGGTGATCCACCTGTGGGGCAAGTTCTTCATGGCCGCCTGGCGCGGGAAGCGGCGGTTGACCTGGGCCACGGGCGTCATCTCCTTCGTCGTGTCCGTGGCGGCCGCCTTCACCGGGTACCTGTCGCAGCAGAACTTCGACTCCCAGTGGATCTCGACCCAGGCCAAGGACGGGATCAACGCCACCGGCGCCGGAGCGTTTTGGAACGTCCTCAACTTCGGCCAGATGCTGATGTGGCACATCGTCCTTTTGCCGATCGGGGTGGTCGCCATCGCAGGCCTACACGTGTTGCTCGTTCGCCGGCGCGGCATCGTGCCGCCCTTCGCCGAGGGCGATCAGGCGGACGAGACCACGGCGGACGACACGACCGAGCCGCCGGCATGAGCGCCACCCCCAGGCGCCACCGCTTCAACCCCGACCGCGACGTCAAGGAGTGGACGGGCGGCTACGTCCCCTACGACATCTTGAAGGAGGCGTTCGTCGCACTGGTCGCGGTCGGCGTGCTCGTCGTGCTGCTTGCCGTCGTGTTCTCCTCTCCCGACGAGCACGCGGTGACACTCAAGTCGTGGTCGACCGCCGACCCAGTCGACTTCGCCCAGACGGCGATCACCCAGCTGGACGGGACGAGCCCGGTCGCCACCTACGGCCCCCCATACAACTCGACACCAGGCGCCGCGCAGCACATCGGGTTCTTCGAGCCGGCCCAGTGGTTCGGTGTGCACCAGCCGATCGACACGGCGAAGGACTTCGTCATCGACCCACTGCGCACTCTGCGAGACAATCCCCGTGTCCAGGACGCCGTCGGCCAATACCAGATCACCTCACCCACCCAACAGCAGGCGTGGACCGCGGCCTATGAGAAGGCCGTTGCCAAGGCCACCGCATCGGGCAGCACGCTGCACGTGCCGGTGGGCAACTACGGCCCGGTCGGGAGGATGATCGGCGGACTGACCGCCATGGCGCAGAGCGGCGCGCTCGACGGCACTCTTCTTAGTCAAGGCCAGTTCTACAACACCAACTACACCAAGCCGCTCCTGTTCATCGCCAGCGGCAGCTACCTGGCCGACCTCGCGGGCCAGCAACACCTGCAGGGGACGCAGTGGGGAATGATGAACGAGACCGGGAATTACCCGGGCCAGGCGTGGCTGTGGTTGTACACCATGTGGTACCAGGTCGCGCCGATGAACACCTCGACGAACGCCGACCTCGAAGTCTGGGTCATCATGATGGTGCTCACCCTGGCCCTCATCTTCTTGCCCTTCATCCCGATCCTTCGCTCCATCCCCCGCTGGGCCCGGGTGTACAAGCTGATCTGGCGACAGCACTATCGCTCGATGGCGTAGCCGCAGTGTCGAGGTCGTTGGAGCCTTAATTCTGGACCTACGTAGAGCGTGATGCTCCTTGCGACCATTGGAAGCATTGTTCGGGGGGTGCGGTCTTAGCCTGAAGTTCCATTTTCGGAGATCCTCAGGGTGTGCAGGCGCCTGCCGAACGGTTACAAAGAAGAATTCGGACCCTGACCTGCGAGGTCGGTCGAGAGCGGGCGACGGGAATCGAACCCGCGTTCTCAGCTTGGGAAGCTGATGTTCTGCCTCTGAACTACGCCCGCGAGCGCCCGCCACACTATCCTCTCCCCCGCTTGTAATACCCCAGGTGGCGAGCCGGCGTAGCGCCGCTGCCGTCGCCGCCACCGTCCGATTTTTCGATTCAACCCAAGGCGAGGAGCGAGGAGCTTTCGTGCCGGTCAGGATCATTTTGGGCATTGGCGTCACCGTGATCGGGTTCGCGATCGCCGCCCGGCGCTTCCATTGGCTCTCCCGGCTCATCCGGGCGGGCAAGCCCGACCCCTCGCGCACGAGGGGCAGCATTGCCCCCCGGGCGGAGGCCGAAGTGACCGAGGTGGCCGGCCAACGCAAGCTTCTGCAGTGGACGGTCCCCGGCCTGGCCCACTTCTTCACCATGTGGGGCTTCACCATCTTGCTCCTCACCATCATCGAGGCCTACGGCTGCCTCTTCGATACCGACTTCCACATTCCCGGCATCGGCACCTGGAACTGGGTCGGCTTCGTGGAGGACTTCTTCGCCTGCGCCGTCCTGCTCGCGCTCATCACCTTTTCCGTCATCCGCCTCGTGCAGGCGCCCCAGCGCCTCCAGCGCAAGTCGCGTTTCTACGGCTCCCACACCGGCGCCGCCTGGCTGGTCCTCCTCATGATCGCCGGCGTCATCATCACGCTCCTGCTCTACCGCGGCGCGCAGATCAACGCCGTGCCGAGCCAGTTCCCCTACGGCCAAGGCGCCTTCGCCTCCCACGCCGTCGGCCACGTGCTGCATCCGCTCGGTTCCGGCGTCAACTCGGTGCTCGCCACCGTCTTCCTCATCCTCAACATCGCGATCATCTCGGGCTTCATCGTCTTCATCGCCTACTCCAAGCACCTGCACATCTTCTTGGCACCCATCAACGTCGCCTTCTCACGTCGTCCTCGCGCCCTGGGCGCGCTGGGCAGCACGCCGGACATGGACATGGAGAACGTCGACGAGGACACGGTGTTCGGCGTGGGCGAGATCGGCCATTTCACCTGGAAGCAGATGCTCGACTTCGCCACCTGCACCGAGTGCGGGCGCTGCCAGTCGGCGTGCCCGGCCTGGACCACCGAGAAGCCCCTGTCGCCCAAGCTCCTCATCATGAACCTGCGGGACAACATGTTCGCCTCGGCCGGCCCCCTCCTCTCGAAAGAGGGCGAGCAGACCGCTCTCGTCCCCAACGTCATCGACCCCGACGTGCTGTGGGCGTGCACCACGTGCGGCGCCTGCGTCAACGAGTGCCCCGTCGACATCGAGCACATCGACGCCATCGTCGACATGCGCCGCTACCAAGTCCTCATGGAGTCCGAGTTCCCGTCCGAGGCCGGGCTCATGCTGCGCAACGTCGAGAACCAGGGCGACCCCTGGGGTTTGGGCCAGGGCAAGCGGACCGAGTGGACCCAGAGCCTCGACTTCGAGATCCCGGTCGTCAACGGCTCCATTCCCGACGACGTCGAGTACCTCTACTGGGTCGGCTGCGCCGGCGCCCTCGACGAGCGGGCCCGCAAGGGCGTGCAGGCGACCGCCCGCATGCTGCACCGTGCCGGCGTGACCTTCGCCATCCTCGGCCCGAGGGAGTCCTGCACGGGTGACCCCGTCCGGCGTCTCGGCAACGAGTACCTGTACCAGGAGCAGACCAAAATGAACATCGCCACCCTCGACGAGGTCGGCGCCAAGAAGATCATCGCCAGCTGCCCGCACTGCTTCAACACCATCAAGAACGAGTACCCGGCGCTCGGCGGCAATTACGAGGTCATCCACCACGCCCAGCTGCTCGAGCATCTCGTCAAGGCGGGCAAGCTCGTCGCCCGGTTCCGGCTATTCGGGCAAGGTCACCTACCACGACCCGTGCTACCTGGGCCGACACAACCGGGTCATCAACGAGCCCCGCACCGTGCTGAGCGCCATTCCCGGCGTCGAGCAGATAGAGATGCGGCGCTGCAAGGAGCGCGGCTTCTGCTGCGGCGCCGGCGGCGCCCGCATGTGGCTCGAGGAGACCATCGGCAAGCGCGTCAACATGGAGCGCACGGAGGAGGCTCTCGGTACCGGTGCCGACGTGGTGTCGACCGCGTGTCCCTACTGCATGATCATGCTGGACGACGCGGTGCGCGCCTACAGCAAGGAGGACGACGTCCGCGTGCTCGACCTCTCACAGCTGGTCGAGGAGTCGCTGGGCTCCTAGCCCGACGCCACTTGTCCGTAGGCCCGCTCCGGGCGGAGCGTGAGCGCCAGTCGGCGGTCCTTCACCATCGCCGCTCGATACTCCTCCCAGTCCGGGTGATCGCCCACGCCCGTCTTGTAGTACTCGACCAGGCGCTCGACCGTGCGCGTCGTGCGGATCAGCGGCCACAGGCGCCAGCTCGGCCGCCGCCTCGAGCACGACGTACTGCCAGAAGTTGTCGCCCAGCACGTAGAGCGACGCCCGCGGGTCGCGCCGCAGGTTGCGCCGTCTTCGCCCGGTCGTCGGTGACCGAGATCACGATGGAGTCGTCCGCCTGCGTCACGAACAGGATGTTGGACAGCTGCGGGCGCCCGTTGGCTCCGAATGGTGGTCAGCACCCCTTGCTGCGGGGCCGGACGAAGTCGAGTGCGTCGCTCAGTTCCATGGGCCCGACCGTACCGGCCGGACCGACGACGGCCTACGTCAGGAGCGTCGACCAGCTCGTCCTTCGAGAGGTCGGCCAGGACCAGTGGACGAGTGCGGCCACGATCGCGCCGACCAGTGGGGCCACGATGAAGAGCCAGACCTGGCTCAGCGCCGTGCCCCCCACGACCAGCGCCGGGCCGAGCGCAGCGGCCGGGTTCACCGACGTCCCGGTCAGCGGGATGCCGATCAGGTGGACGATCACGAGCGCGAAGCCGATGGCCACGCCGGCCGCCCCCTGAATCGCCGCCTTGTGCGTGGCGAACAGGACGACCATCACGAAGATCGCGGTCAGGACGACCTCGACGAGGAAGGCCCCGCCCTGGCTCACGAGCAGGTGCGACTTCTTCCCGTACCCGTCGGTGCCCAGGCCCTGGACGGACTTGTAGTACAGCGGCGAGGTGGTGAACATCCAGTAGAGGAGGTAGGCGCCGACGATGCCGCCGGCGAACTGGGCGACCCGATGTAGGCCACGCCCTCCTGCGATCTTCATCCGGCCCGAGGCGATGAAGCCGAGCGTGACCGCCGGGTTGATGTGGCAGCCCGAGATGGGGCCGATGGCGTAGACGAGCGCGACCAGCACCAGTCCGAAGGCGAGGGCGGTGGCGACGACGCCGGCGGCGATAGCTCAGCCCGAAGAGCTTGAACCCGAACGACTCGGTGGCCACCCCGACGGCGATGACGACGAGGACCAGGGTGCCCGAGGAATTCCGCGACGAGCTTTCTTCCAGTCAGGCATGGCTGACCTCCTGTGTCCAGGCGAGGATGACGGACACAGGAATTCTCCCAGCGCTCCCGGGCGCGGCGATGCTACCGAGCCGGCACAGCGGATGCCTGCCGGAGATGGACTATGGCCATCGCTTTCTCGTCCGCCTCGCGCAGGCGGGTGGCCATGGCGGCCAACATCTTGCGCGAGAGCGCCGGCACGGCGTCGAGCACGCCGTTGAATTGGCGCTGGCCGAGCACGAGCAGGCTCATCTCGGTCTCCGAAGCGACCGTGGCCGAGCGGGGACGGCGGTCCAGCAAGGCGAGCTCGCCGAAGTACTGGCCCGGCCCGAGCGTCGCGACCTTGCGGCCGTTGCGGCGCACAGACGCCTCGCCCTTGACGATGAGGAAGAACTCCCGCCCGATCGTTCCCTGCTCGCACAGGATCCGCCCCGGCGGCACCGTGACTTCCTCGAGCGCCCGCCGGATGGTGCGCAGATCCTTGGCGGACGACGTCGAGAACAGCCAGATCTTGGAAAGGTCGCAGTTCACGTGCCATGGCCGCACACTAGCCCTCCACGCGATTCGGGCGCCTTTTGACGAGCACCTCATTGGGTGACGACTGCGTCGGCGCGGCAGCCGACCCTGTCCGTCCTTAGACGGCGTCGGCCCCGCGTTCGCCCGTGCGCACGCGCACCACCGTTTCGGCGGGCACCACCCAGACCTTGCCGTCACCGATCTTGCCGGTGGCCGCAGACGAAACGATTGCGTCCACGACAGCCTCGGCCCGATCGTCCTCGACGAGCACCTCGACCCGCAGCTTCGGCACGAAGTCGACCCGGTATTCGGCCCCGCGGTAGTTCTCGGTGTGACCCCGCTGCCGGCCGAAACCCTGCGCCTCGGTCAGGGTCATACCCTCGACACCCATGTTCTTGAGGACGTTCTTGACGTCGTCGAGTTTGAACGGCTTGACGACCGCCACCACGAGCTTCATCTGCCGACTCTCCTCACCGATCAGCCGGGCAGGCCCCGGTGCCCTCTCGAGCACCCTACCGAGCGGGCCGAGCGCCCGTTCGGCGGCCTGCCGTCCACGGTGAATGCCGCATCTGGAGTGGGAAATCGCACCCGTGAGTGCGGAATTCACAGTGCGGAAACCTGGCGGCAGATCCGGGTTGTTACCCTGCATCGATGTCCTCGCCCATGACCCGCTGGGAGCGCCTGAAGTACTCCGTGGTGCAGCCCGACGACGACCCCTCCGACAAGGCGAGCGACCGCTCCGCCGAAGAGGTGGGGGCCATCATCGCCCGGGCCGACGACAAGGAGCGGGCGGTCGGGCTCATCGCCGGTCCGGTGTCGGCCGCCATCTCGTTCATCGTGATCACGGCTTTGATCGACCGGAACTCGGTCGCGGGCGCCAAGCACTTCACGCCCGCGTCGACCTACCACGAGCTGCTGCTCGTGCTGCTCGGGCTCGGCGTGCTGATACTCGTCACCGCCCTGCTGCGCAAGCGCCTCTTTCTCGCCATTTCCATGGCGCTGTACGGCATCGCGCTCTTCCAGCTGGGTTGGCTGGGCTTCGCCGTCCCCTTCGTGCTGGGCGGCGCCGTGGTACCTCGTGCGCTCGTACCGCCTGCAGCAGGAGCTGCGGCGCGCCGAGCCCGAGGACGTCCGGCACACGGAGCGGTGTGACCGCCGCACGTCCGCGGCCGAGTAAGCGCTACACGCCACCGGCCTGATCCCTTCGGCTCCGCCGGCGCCGCGCCAGCACGACCGCGGCGAGCACCAGCAGGAACAGGACGAAGAACACGGCTGAGAGAACGTAGACGCTCGCGGACGCGTGTTCGTTCCGCACGATCGCGGCGGTCGACAGCAGCGTGGGATCGCTGGGCACGGCGACTGCGGACACGGTCGCGCCCGGGGCGTGGTCCGCCGTTCCCGGCAGGGGTTCGCCGTAGCGGTGTCCGTCCAGCCTGTAGGTGCCCGTGCAGTTGTAACCCTGCACCGTTGCTCCCGCTCCCACCCAGGAGCTCCTGGCAGGTCGTCACGGTGAACGTCACCGGCACGCCGTGGTTCCGGAGCTCGTCGATCTGCTCGTTCTTGTGCTGGCCGACCAGGGCGAACACGACCGTCAGGACGAGGAGCGCCGCCAGGACCAGCCCCACGGTGACCCGTGCGGCGCGGCGCGGGTCGACGGTCGCGCTCGCGCCCCGGAGCCTCGACACGGGCTGATCGCCGTCACCATGCGTTCGTTCGGCGCGCGACGTGACCTGGTCGAGGTGCGGGTTGGGCGGATCGGGACAGGTCACGGCTGCGTCTGCAAACGGGCTTTCGACGGCGATGTCCGAACGATGGTATCGGGCACTCGAACACCGACCGAGCGGAGCATCGCACGGATGCCGGCGCGCTGCCCGTGCTCTCTGTTGATTAACGCGCTGGAAACACAGCGGTGACGATGTGGAAACGCCCTCCCTACATCCTTACAGCGGCGGGGTGAACCGTCTGAAGCGACTTGCCGTATCTGGCGTTCGGGTCATGGCCCCGTAGGGAGCACGACAGGAACGCGACGACAGTTAGGAGAGCGTGAGTGATCCATTTACTGGGGGCTACGGTTCCCGTTCCCTATCCGAGTTGGCTCAATCCGGCGGACAACACGTGGCAGGTCACCGCCGCGACCTTCGTGGGACTGATGAGCCTCCCGGGCCTGGCCGTGCTCTACGCGTCGATCGTCCCCAAGAAGTGGGCGGTCAACGTGTTGGCCATGATGTTCGCCGGCTTCTCGCTGGTGCTCATCGTGTGGGTGCTCTGGGGCTACAAGATGGGATTCGGCGACACCTCCGTCGGTGGTGGCGTCCACCTGGTCAACGGGGTGGCCACCCAGACCCAGAACGCCGGGACCACGGGGACGTGGCAGCACTTCTGGGAGAACTTCGTCGGCAAACCGGGGACCATCACGAACAGCTATGGCTTGCAGCATCAGGCAGATTCCGCAGCGAACACCCTGATCCCGTTCCACTTCCCGACGGCGAGCCTGGCGTACTTCCAGTTCGTGTTCGCCGCGATCACGCCGCTGCTCTTCCTCGGGAGCGTTTTGGGACGGATCAAGTTCCTCGCCTGGTGCCTGCTCGTTCCGCTGTGGTCGACATTCGTGTACTCCATCGACGCGTTCCTGCTCTGGGGCGGCGGCTACTTCGCACAAGAGGGCGCCCTCGACTTCTCCGGTGGCTACGTCATCCACATGTCGGCAGGAGTCTCGGGGTTCGTCGCCGCCTGGGTGCTCGGTCCGCGGCTGCTGCGAGATCGACAACATGCCTTGCCCAACAACCTCGTCATGGCGGCGGTGGGTGCGGGCATCCTGTGGCTCGGCTGGAACGGGTTCAACGGCGGTGACCCCTATTACGCCGGCGCCAGCATGGCGGCAGCGGTGATCAACACCAACCTCGCCACGGCGACGGGCGTCATCGTCTGGATGATCCTCGACGCCTGGCTCACCAAGGAACGCAAACCCACGTTCCTCGGCGGCGTGAACGGCATGATCTGTGGCCTGGTCGGAATCACACCGTGTGCGGGCTGGGTGAACGCCTGGGGTGCGTTCGCCGTCGGCGCCATCTGCTCGGCGGCCGTATGGGTGGCGTGGAACTACCTCTCGAAGGTCCGGCCGTTCTCGAAGGTGGACGACGCACTCGGCGTCGTGTACACGCACGGCATGGCCGGGTTCCTCGGGGGCATGCTGCTCGGCATATTCGGAGACCCGAACATGATCCAGTATGGCTGCGGTCACCTCGACGCGGCCGGACAAGTCGTGGCTACGTCGCAGGCGACGTATCAGACGGCGACGGCACACTGCGCTATAACGTCGGTGAACGGCCTGATGTACACCGGTTCGGCCCACCAGCTATGGGAGCAGTTCCGAGCGGCGATCTTCGTCATCATCTGGTCGGCGTTGATCACCTTCATCCTGATGAAGCTCATCGGCCTGGTACTCCGCGGCGCCCGCTACAAGGAGGACGTCCTCGAAGTCGGCGACCTCGCCATCCACGGCGAGGAGGCGTTCCCGGAGGAGACCCTCGCCATGCGGACGGACAGCGCCTTCGGCATGGCCGGCATCGACTCGGGCGCTTCCAGACGGAGCGAGCCTGAACCGGAGCCAGACCGGTGGCGGTGGCGGGTCGTAGGCCGGGTCGGACAGGACGAAAGGAGAACGACAGATGAAGCTGATCGTGGCAGTCCTCAAGCCGTTCAAGCTCGACGACGTGAAGGAGGTCCTGAAGAGCAAGGGTGTCCAGGGCATGACCCTGACCGAGGCCCAGGGTTTCGGACGGCAGCGGGGACATACCGAGGTGTACCGCGGCGCGGAGTACGAGGTGGACTTCGTCCCCAAAATTCGGGTCGAGGTGCTCGTGGACGACGGCCAGGCCGACGAAGTGGTCGACGCCATCGTGGGCTCGGCTGCCACCGGCAAGATCGGCGACGGCAAGGTGTGGGTCGTCCCGGTCGAGACCGTCGTGCGCGTGCGTACCGGTGAACGCGGGGCCGACGCGTTGTAGCAAGCGTCCCGCTCCGTCAAAGAGATCGGCGAGGCCGGGGTGCGGCGAGGCATCCCGGCCTGCCGGTCAGTCGATCCAGTAGCGACGGAAGGGCGGGCGGTCGTCGTCGGGGGGGATGACGACCGACTCGAGCACCCCGCCGCTCCGCTCGATCACCGCCGCCGACGCGATGTTGTCGTCGTCGCACACCACGAGGACGCGCTCCACGCCCTCGGCGCGGGCGAGCGCGATGCCCCGGCGGAGCAGGGCGGTGGCGTAGCCCTGACGGCGGAAGCCGGGCCGGACGCCGTAGCCGATGTGGCCGCCCCCGGCGGCCAGGTGCGCGTTCAGCGCGAAGCGGACCGAGACGCGGCCGACGAGCTCGCCGTCGGCCTCCGCGAGGAGGAAGGCCGACCGCACGAAGTCGTCGGGGACATCGCTTCCGTCGCGCAGCCCGTGGAGCAGGCGGAGGTAGGCCACCCAGGCCAGGTCCGGCCGCCAGAACAAGAGGAACGGGAAGGCGCTGTCAGGTTTGGCGGCCTCCGCCTCGAACTCGCGGTGGGCCGCCAGGCAGGCGGCCTCGTCGTCGAGGCGGGGTGGGCGCAGGAGAAGGTCGGTCGTGGCGCTCCGGGCGTCAGGCGACGGGCTGGTCGGCCTGGCGGGCGACGGCCGCGGCCGCTGCCGCGGCCGCCTCGGGGTCGCCCAGGTACGCGGCCGGCGCGGACCGACAGGTCGTCGTCGAGGAGCATGCGGTACGGGATGCCCGTCGGGATCTCGAGCTCCGTGATGTCCGCGTCGGAGATCCCCTCGAGGTGCTTGCGGAGGGCCCGGATGCTGTTGCCGTGCGCGGCGACGAGCACGGCGCCGCCCTTCTCGGCGGTGGCGCGCAGGTCGGGCAGGATGTCCGACTCCCAGTAGGGCGTCGCGCGCCGCACGACGTCGGCCAGGCACTCGGTGCGGGGGACGTCCGCCGGGTCGACGTCCCGGTAGCGGGGATCACCGGCGACGTCGAAGGGGTTGTCCGGCGCCAGCGGCGGGGGAGGCGTGTCGTAGCTGCGCCGCCAGGCCAGCAGCTGCGCTGCCCCGAACTCCTGCTTGATCTGGGCCTTGTTCTTCCCCTGCAGGTCCCCGTAGTGGCGCTCGTTGAGGCGCCAGTGACGGCGCACCGGGATCCAGCTGCGACCGGCCGCGGCGAGGGCGAGCTCCGCCGTGCGGATGGCCCGGGTCAGGACCGAGGTGTGGAGCACCCGGAGGTCGAGGGGGTGGTCGGGGTCCGAGCCGGCCTCGGCCAGCAGCTCCCCGCCGGAGCGGGCCTCGGCCTCCCCAGCGTCGGTCAGGCCCACGTCGACCCAGCCCGTGAACAGGTTCTCCGCGTTCCAGGTGGACTGGCCGTGGCGGAGGAGGACCAGGTCAAGGGTGGACGGGGCGGTCACGCTTCGATCGTAGGGCCTCGGGGAGGGGGGCGGAGCAAAGCGTGTCCCACCTGGTGGATGGGGGTGGGATCAATCGTGGTTGCCATCCCTATAAAAAATCTTGACACTGAATGACTCAAGTTTGATATACTGGAGCGGAGCAAATGACGACGTAGGAAAGAGGACTGTCTGATGGCCAAGGCCGTAGGAATCGACCTGGGGACCACCAACTCGGTGGTGAGCGTGCTGGAGGCGGGCGAGCCCGTCGTGATCCCCAACGCGGAGGGGAGCCGGACGACGCCGTCCGTCGTCGCCTTCTCCAAGACCGGCGAGGTGCTCGTGGGCGAGGTGGCCAAGCGCCAGGCCATCACCAACCCGGACCGCACCGTGCGCTCGGTGAAGCGCCAGATGGGGACGAGCTGGAAGATCGACATCGACGGGAAGGGGTACACGGCGCAGGAGATCTCCGCCCGCATTCTGGGCAAGCTCAAGCGGGACGCGGAGTCCTACCTCGGTGACACCGTGACCCAGGCCGTGATCACCGTGCCGGCGTACTTCGACGACGCGCAGCGCACGGCGACCAAGGAGGCCGGGACGATCGCCGGGCTCGAGGTCCTCCGGATCATCAACGAGCCGACGGCCGCCGCGCTGGCCTACGGCTTGGACAAGGAGGGCGCGGATCAGACGGTGCTCGTGTTCGACCTGGGCGGCGGGACGTTCGACGTCTCGGTGCTCGAGATCGGCGAGGGTGTCTTCGAGGTCAAGTCCACCTCGGGGAACACCAAGCTGGGCGGGGACGACTGGGACGACAAGGTCATCGAGTGGCTGGTGACCGAGTTCAAGAACACCGAGGGTGTCGACCTGTCGCAGGACAAGATGGCCATGCAGCGCCTCAAGGAGGCGGCGGAGAAGGCCAAGATAGAGCTGTCGTCCGTGCAGGACACCCAGATCAACCTCCCCTTCATCACCGCCACGAGTGAGGGGCCGAAGCACCTCGACCTCAAGCTGACGCGGGCCAAGTTCAACGAGCTCACGTCCGACCTGGTCGACAAGTGCCGCGGGCCCTTCGACGCCGCGATCAAAGACGCCGGGATGACCACCGACAAGATCGACCACGTCGTGCTGGTCGGTGGCTCGACCCGCATGCCCGCCATTCAGGAGCTCGTGCAGAACCTGACGGGCAAGGAGCCGCACAAGGGCGTGAACCCCGACGAGGTTGTCGCCGTGGGTGCCGCGGTCCAGGCCGGTGTCCTGAAGGGCGAAGTCAAGGATGTGTTGCTTCTCGACGTGACGCCGCTGAGTTTGGGGATCGAGACCAAGGGTCAGGTCATGCACCGTCTCATCGAGCGCAACACGACCATCCCGACCAAGCGGTCGGAGGTGTTCACCACGGCCGAGGACAACCAGCCGTCCGTGGAGATCCACGTGCTGCAGGGCGAGCGCGAGATGGCCATGTACAACAAGACGCTGGGCAAGTTCCAGCTGGTCGACCTGCCGCCGGCGCCGCGGGGGATCCCGCAGATCGAGGTCACCTTCGACATCGACGCCAACGGCATCGTGCACGTGTCCGCGCAGGACAAGGCGACGGGCAAGGAGCAGTCGATGACGATCACGGGCCAGTCGTCGCTGGCGAAGGACGACATTGAGCGCATGGTGCGCGACGCCGAGCAGCACGCGGAGGACGACCGGGCTCGTCGGGAGGAGGCCGAGGTGCGCAACACCGCGGACACCCTCGTGTACCAGACCGAGAAGCTGCTGCGTGAGCAGGGCGAGAAGTTCGAAGGCTCCGAGAAGGACGACGTCGAGGCCGCGCTGAAAGGCGTGAAGGACGCCTTGGCCGGGACGTCCGTCGAGGCGATCAAGGACGCGACCGAGAAGCTGGTCGGCGTGTCGCAGAGCTTTTCGCAGCGGCTGTACGAGCAGGCGTCCACGTCGGCTGCCGGCGGCGGCGGAGCGGGGCCTGACTTCGGGGCCGGTGGGCCCGACGGTGACGGCGCCGGGGGTGGCGAGACCGCCTCCGACGAGGACGTCGTCGACGCCGAGATCGTCGATGAGCAATGAGCTTCCCCGACGAGCACCTTCCCGAAGAGGAGGGCGTCGTCGGCGAGGCGGAACCCGAGCTCCCGCCTGAGGACGCGCCCGCCGAGGCAGGTGAGGGCGAGCACGCCGGCGACGCGGGCGAGGCCCGGGGGGTCGGCCCGACGGACGTGCTGACGCGCGAGCGGGACGAGTATCTGCTCGCGCTCCAGCGCACCCAGGCCGACTTCGAGAACTACCGCAAGCGCATCGCGCGCCTGCAGGAGGAGCAATCGGCCCGGGCGGCGGCGGACCTGGTGTCCAAGCTGCTGCCCGTGCTCGACACGCTCGACCTGGCCGAGGCCCACCTGAACGAGACGCTCGACCTGACCGAGGACGGCAAGGCGCTGCGTGCCTCGCGCGCCATGCTCATGGACATCCTGAGCCGGGAGGGGCTGGAGCGTGTCGACCAGGCCGGCGTGTCGTTCGACCCGTCCGTGCACGATGCCGTGGCCCACTCCGCGGGCGACGGCAGCGAGGGCGGGACCGTGGTGGAGGAGGTCATGCGCTCCGGCTACCGCTGGAAGGGACAGTCGCTGCGTCCCGCCATGGTCCGCGTGCGGGGGTGAGCTGAGCCGTGGCCGCCCAGCGCGAATGGTTCGAGAAGGACTACTACAAGGTGCTCGGTGTCGTCCCGACGGCGAGCGACAAGGAGATCACGCGCGCCTACCGCAAGTTGGCCAAGGAGCACCACCCCGACGCCAACCCGGGTTCGGAGGAGCGCTTCAAGGAGATCAGCGCGGCGTACGACGTCCTCGGCGACGTGGAGAAGCGCAAGGAGTACGACGAGGTGCGTCGACACGGCCCCGTCGGAGGCTTCGGCGTGCCCGGCGGCAGCGGCGGCGGTGGGACGTTCCGCATGGAGGACATGGGCGACCTGAGCGACCTCTTCGGGGGCCTGTTCGGCGGCGGCGGTGGGCGTGGCGCCCGGCGCGGCCCGCAACGGGGTGCCGACATGGAGGCGCAGCTCCACCTGTCGTTCCAGGACGCCGTGCACGGCGTCACGACCTCGGTCAACGTGCCCCAGGAGGTGCGCTGCTCGAACTGCCGCGGCTCCGGCGCGGCGCCCGGCACGTCGACGCACACCTGTCCGCGCTGCGGCGGGACGGGGAGCCTGAACGACAACCAGGGCCTCTTCTCGCTCAGCACGGTCTGCCCCGACTGCATGGGGCGTGGGACTCTGTTCGACACGCCCTGCCCCGTGTGCCACGGGACGGGCACCGAGCAAAAGGTGCGTTCGGTCAAGGTGCGCATCCCTCCCGGAGTCGAGAACGGCCAGCGCATCCGCGTCAAGGGCCGCGGCGCACCCGGGCAGGGCGTTGCACCGGCGGGCGACCTCTACGTCGTGGTGCACGTGGCCAAGCACCCGGTCTTCGGGCGCGCCGGCCGCAACCTGACCATCACCGTGCCGGTCACGTTCCCCGAGGCGGCGCTCGGCACGACGATCACGGTGCCGACGCTCGACGGCAAGGTGACGCTGAAGGTCCCGGCGGGGACGCAGGCGGGCCGCCAGCTGCGCGTGCGCGGCCGCGGCGTGCCCGGGACGTCGGGCCGCAACGGGGCCAAGCCGGGTGACCTGCTGGTGAGGATCGACGTGCTGGTGCCGACAGAGTTGAGCGACGAGCAGCGCGCGGCGCTGGAGTCGCTGGCGCAGGTGACCGAGCCGGCGCCACGCGTGGCGGCGGAGTCGTGATGCCTGCCGCCGAGCCCGGGCGCGCGGGGAACGTCCGGAACATCCGGGACGCCAACCAGGCCGTCTACGTGATCTCGGTGGCGGCCGAGCTGACGGGTATGCACCCGCAGACACTGCGCATCTACGAGCGCAAGGGCCTGTTGGACCCGTCTCGCACGAGCGGTGGGAGCCGTCGCTTCTCCGAGCGCGACCTGGAGCGGCTGCGGCACATTCAGGAGCTGACGGCGACCGGGCTCAACCTCGAGGGTGTGCGCCGGGTGCTGCAGATGGAGGCCGAGCTGTCGCGGCTGCGCGACGAGCTCGAGCAGGTACGGGCGCAGGCGTTGGACGCCGTGGAGGCGACGCACCGCAAGTACCGGCGCGACCTGGTGCCGCTGAACCAGTCGCCCATCCCGTACCGGGTGCGGCGGACGAAGTGACGAGAGGGACGGACGCATGCCGATAGACCCAGAACGTTGGACCAACAACACGAAGGCAGCCTTTTCGGCGGCGACGGGCCATGCCGCATCGTCGGGCCATCCCGAGCTGACGCCGGCCCATCTCCTCGATGCCCTCCTGCAACAGCAGGAGACGATGACGCGCCCGCTGCTCTCGCAGGTCGGGGTCGACCCGGACGCGCTGGCGGGCCGCGTGCACGACCAGCTCATCCGCCTGCCTTCGGCGCAGGGCGGCGCCGAGCCCGGCCTCTCGCGCGACGCGCGCGTCGTACTGGAGGAGGCCGACCAGATCCGGCGCGACCTGGGCGACGACTACGTCTCGGTGGAGCACCTGATCCTGGCGCTGGCCGACCAGATCGGCGTGACCAAGGAGGCGTTGCTGAGCGCGCTGCGCGCGGTGCGCGGGAACCATCGCGTCACCACGCAAGACCCGGAACAGACCTACCAGGCCCTGGCCAAGTACGGCCGCGACCTGACCGAGGCGGCGCGCGAGGGCAAGCTCGACCCGGTCATCGGGCGCGACGAGGAGATCCGCCGGGTGATCCAGGTGCTCTCGCGCCGGACGAAGAACAATCCGGTGCTGATCGGTGAACCCGGTGTGGGCAAGACCGCCATCGTGGAGGGCCTCGCCAACCGGATCGTCGAGGGCGACGTGCCCGAGGGGCTCAAGGGAAAGCACGTGGTCGCGCTGGACCTGGGCTCCATGGTGGCCGGCGCCAAGTACCGCGGCGAGTTCGAGGAGCGGCTGAAGGCGGTCTTGAAGGAGATCACGGACGCCGAGGGCGAGATCGTCACCTTCATCGACGAGCTGCACACGATCGTGGGCGCCGGCGCAGCCGAAGGGGCCATGGACGCGGGCCAGATGATCAAGCCGATGCTGGCCCGGGGCGAGCTGCGGATGATCGGCGCGACCACCCTCGACGAGTACCGGACCTCCATTGAGAAGGACGCCGCACTGGAGCGCCGGTTCCAGCCCGTCTTCGTCGGCCAGCCCTCGGTGGAGGACACGATCGCGATCCTCCGTGGCCTGAAGGAGCGCTACGAGGTGCACCACGGCGTGCGGATTCAGGACGCCGCGCTGGTCGCGGCCGCCATGCTGTCGGACCGCTACGTCTCGGGCCGGTTCCTGCCCGACAAGGCGATCGACCTCATTGACGAGGCGGCGTCCAAGTTGCGGATTGAGATCGACTCCATGCCGACCGAGCTCGACCAGATCACGCGGCGCATCCGCCAGATCGAGATCGAGAAGGTGGCGTTGGAGAAGGAGAGCGACGAGGCTTCCAAGGAGCGCCTGGAGCGCCTGGAGCGCGAGCTGGCCGACCTGACGGAACAGCGTGACGGCATGACGGCGCACTGGCAGCAGGAGAAGTCGTGCATCGACACCATCAGGGGACTGCAGGAGGAGCGGACGGCCCGCACGGAGGAGGCGGCTCGCCTCGAGCGCGACGGCGACCTGGCCGGAGCGTCGGCCATCCGCTACGGCGAGCTGCCTGACCTCGAGAAGCGGATTGAGGAGGCCACCGAGGACCTGTCCAAGCTGCAGGCATCGACGCGTTTTCTGAAGGAGGAGGTCGACGCGGAGGACGTGGCCGAGGTGGTGTCGCCGCTGGACCGGCGTCCCGGTCTCGCGGCTCATGGAGGGCGAGGTCGAGAAGCTGGTGAAGCTCGAGTCGACGCTGCACGAGCGCGTCGTGGGGCAGGACGAGGCGGTCTCCGCCGTGGCGAACGCGATCAGGCGGTCGCGGGCGGGGTTGAGCGACCCCAACCGGCCTATCGGATCGTTCCTCTTCCTCGGCCCGACCGGCGTCGGCAAGACCGAGTTGGCGCGGGCGCTGGCCGAGTTCCTCTTCGACGACGAGCGGGCCATGGTCCGGATCGACATGAGCGAGTACCAGGAGAAGCACAACGTGTCACGCCTGGTCGGCGCACCACCGGGCTACGTGGGCTACGACGAGGCGGGCCAGCTGACCGAGGCCGTGCGGCGTCGGCCCTACGCGGTCGTGCTGCTCGACGAGCTGGAAAAGGCGCACCCGGACGTGTTCAACATCCTGCTGCAGGTGCTGGAGGACGGGCGGCTGACCGACGGCCAGGGCCGGACCGTCAACTTCACCAACACCGTGCTCATCATGACGTCGAACCTGCAGGGCGAGCCCTCGGACTACTTCAAGCCGGAGTTCATCAACCGGATCGACGAGATCGTGCGCTTCCGGCCGCTGACGGAGGACGACCTGCGGGTGATCGTGGGGATTCAGCTGGAGCGGCTGCGTTCCCGCTTGGCCGAACGGCGGCTGTCGCTGGTCGTGACGCCCGCCGCGGAGGAGTGGCTGACCAAGACCGGCTACGACCGCGACTTCGGGGCCCGACCGCTGCGGCGAGTACTCCAGCGTTCGATCGAGGACCCGCTGGCGCTGGCGTTATTGGAAGGGCGATACCTGGAGGGTTCGACGGTCACGGTCGACCAGGAGGACGGCGGCGAGGGGTTGGTGCTGCGCTAGAAGGACGGTGGACGTCCCTCGTCGATCACACGAGAGCGTCCACGCGACCGAACTCCTCGGTGAGGCACTCGCAGAAGGCGGGAAGGTCACGCGCCTTGCGCGCGGTGACCAGCGTGTTGATGCCCCTCCGGCAGACCACCACTGACTCGTCGACCCAGTGCGCCCGCGCGTTGCGCAGGTCGCTGCGGATGCTCGGCGACGACGTCACCGTGCGCCCCGCCAGGAGATCGCCGTCGACCAACGTCAACGGCCCGTGGCAGATGGCCGCGACGGGCTTGCCCGCCTCGAACAACGCCATCAGGAAGTCGACCGCCGCCGCGTCCGTGCGCAGTCGGTCCGGGTTCACGACGCCGCCGGGCAGGACCGCTGCGTCATAGTCCTCCTCCCGAGCCCATTCGGTGACCTGGTCCACGGGGAACCGGTCGCCGCGGTCGAGGTGGTGCATCGTCTCGACGAATCCCGGCAGTGGTGCCACGACCTCGGCCCGGCCTCCTGCGTTGACGACTGCCCGCCACAACTGCAGGAGTTCGACCTCCTCGACCCCCTCGTTCGCCACCACGAGGGCAACTCGGACGTGCTCAAGCGTGTGCGCGGTACGGAGTGTGTGCTCCATGTTGACCTCCCCCTGCGGTCTGCGGCCAAGCGTTCTGCACTGAGTCGCAGCCCGCAGTAAGCCATCTAGCCCGTTGTAGGACCGGTACCCCGCACCGCCGGGGGCTCAAACCACCGCGTTTGCGGGACCCCTCATCTCTGGCCGACCCGGTGGCGCTACACTGGTGCGTAATCCGAGGCGAGTAGCGAACGGAGAGGCGCGTGCCCGCAACCGTGGTGGTCGGGACCCAGTGGGGCGACGAGGGGAAGGGCAAGCTGACCGATCTCCTCGCCCGTGGCATGGACATGGTGGTCCGCTATCAGGGCGGCCACAATGCCGGCCACCGCATCGTGGTCGACGGCGAGGCCTTCGCGCTCCAGCTCGTCCCGAGCGGCATCCTCTACGACCACATCACGCCGATCATCGGCAACGGCGTCGTGGTCGACCCGGCCGTGCTCATCGAGGAGCTGGACATGCTCACGGCGCGAGGCATCGACACCAGCCGCCTGGTCGTCAGCGGCAACGCCCACCTGATCATGCCCTACCACCAGGAGCTGGACCGGGTGACCGAGCGCTATCTCGGCAAGAACGCCCTCGGGACCACGAAGCGAGGGATCGGCCCCGCCTACGCCGACAAGGCGACCCGCGTCGGCATCCGGGTCCAGGACCTCTTCGACCCCAAGATCTTCCGCCAGAAGCTCGACGTCGCGCTCAAGGAGAAGAACGCGGTCCTGGCCAAGGTCTACAACCGCCTCCCGCTGTCCGCCGCCGACATCGCCGACTGCTACCTGGGCGAGTACGCGCCCCGGATAGAGCCGATGGTGGGCGACACCGTCGGCATGGTGCACGACGCCCTGGACAAAGGCCGCCACGTCCTGCTGGAGGGCGCCCAGGCCACCTTCCTCGACCTCGACCACGGCACCTATCCGTTCGTCACCTCCTCCAACCCGGTGGCCGGTGGTGCCTGCACCGGGTCGGGCCTCGGCCCACGCGATCTCGAGCGGGTCATCGGCATCGCCAAGGCGTACGTGACCCGCGTCGGGGCCGGGCCGTTCCCGACCGAGCAGGTAAACGACGTCGGCGAAATGCTCGTCGAGCGCGGCGGCGAGTACGGCACCAATACGGGCCGCAAGCGCCGCTGTGGGTGGTTCGACGCCGTCATGCTGCGCCAGGCGGTACGCCTCAACTCACTCACCGACGTCGCGCTCACCAAGCTCGACGTGCTCGATACGTTCGAGACCGTGAAGGTCTGCGTGGCCTACGAGGCGGACGGCATCCGCTACTCCCATCTGCCCTACCACCAGTCCACGTTCCACAAGGCGGCCCCGGTCTACGAGGAGCTGCCCGGTTGGCGCACCGACCTCTCCGCCGCCACCGAGCCGGAGGACCTGCCCGCGCCGGCCCGTCAGTACATCGCCTTCCTGTCCGAGCAGATCGGCGTCCCCGTCCGCCACGTCGGTGTCGGGCCGGGCCGCGAACAGACCGTCTCCATCGCCACCGCGTGACCGCGTGAGGGTCTGCGTCGTCGGCAGCGGGGGCCGCGAGCACACGCTCGCCCACGTGCTCGCGCGCACGGCCGACGTGGTCGTCACCCCGGGCAACCCGGGCATGGCCGACCCGATCACCGTGACCGACGCGCCCGTCCAGGAGGTACCGGCCGATCTCTACGTGATCGGGCCCGAGGCGCCGCTCGTCGCGGGCCTGGCGGACAGGCTGCGGGCCGCCGGCCACGCCGTGCTCGGCCCGGGCGCCGACGGGGCCCTCCTCGAGGGCTCGAAGGCCTTCATGAAGGAGACGCTGCGCGAGGCCGGCGTCCCGACCGCCCGCTTCGCCTCGTTCGACGCGCTCGAAGTCGACGCCGCACTGCACTACCTCGAGACGTTGCCCGGCCCCTGGGTGATCAAGACCGACGGCCTCGCGGCCGGCAAGGGTGTCCTCGTGGCGCGCACGCTCGATGAGGCCCGTGACGACGTCCAAGCCAAGCTGTCCGGATCGTCCTTCGGCGACGCCGGCCGGACGGTCGTGATAGAGGAGGGCCTGGCGGGCGAGGAGTGCTCACTGCTCGTGCTCTGTGACGGCACGCGCGCCGTGCCGCTGGTCCCGGCCCAGGACTTCAAGCGCATCGGCGACGGCGACCGCGGCCCCAACACCGGCGGCATGGGCTCGTACGCGCCCATGCCCCAGGTCGGGCCGGACGCGGTCGACACCCTGATGGGCGAGGCGGTCCTCCCCCTCGTCGGCGAGCTGCGCCGCCGGGGCATTGAGTACCGGGGCGTGCTCTACGCGGGGCTCATGCTCTGCGACGACGGCGCCAAGGTGATCGAGTACAACGTGCGCTTCGGCGACCCCGAGGCCCAGGTCGTCCTCCCCCTCCTCTCCTCCGATGCGGCCGAGCTCTTCCACGCCGCGGCGACCGGCCGCCTGCACGAGGTGGGGCCGCCCGCCTTCGGCAACCAGGCCGCGGTGTGCGTGGTGCTCGCTTCGCAGGGCTACCCGGAGCACCCCCACACGGGCGACGTCATCGGCGGCCTCGACGGTGCCGGCCAATCCTCCGCCAGGGTGCCGGGCGCCACCGTCTTCCACGCCGGCACGCGCCGGCACGGTCCCGAGGGACCGTTCTACACCTCCGGCGGCCGCGTGCTGGACGTCGTCGCCGTGGCGCCCACGCTCGCGCAGGCCCGGACCAACGCCTACGAGGCGGCTGCCCCCATTGAGTGGGACGGGATGCAGCTGCGCCGCGACATCGCGGCCGCCGCGGCCGGCAGTCCCGCGACCCGGGTGCGGGAGGCGGCGCGATGATCCCGCGCTACTCGCCGCCCGACATGGCCGCCCTCTTCACCGACGCGGCCCGCTTCGGGCTGTGGCTCGAGGTCGAACTGCTCGCCACCGAGGCGCAGGCCGCCGCGGGTGTCGTCCCGGCGGAGGACGCCGAGACCTGCCGGGCGAAGGCCCCCACCGTCGACGACGTGTTCGTCGCCGACGTGCTCGCCCGCGAGCGGGTGACCGACCACGACCTCGCCGCGTTCGTGGACGTGGTGCAGGACCGCATCGGCGCGCCCGCGGGGTCGTCCATCCATTACGGCCTCACGTCCTCCGACGTGGTGGACACCGCCCTGAGCGCCACCCTCGTCCGCGCGGCGGACCTCATCCTCACCGACCTCGACGCCTTCGTCGCCGCGCTGAAGGCGCGCGCGCTGGAGCTTCAGCACCTCCCGGTGGCGGGCCGCACCCACGGCATGCACGCCGAGCCGACGACGTTCGGCGCCAAGTTCGCGCTGTGGGCGCTGCAGGCGGACCGCGACCGGCGCCGGATGCGGGCGGCGCGGGAGGCGGTGGCCGTCGGCAAGCTCTCCGGCGCGGTCGGCACCTACTCCAACATCGACCCGGCGGTCGAGGCGCGCGTCTGCGCCGCGCTCGGGCTCACCCCGGTCCCGGCGACCCAGGTCATCGCCGCGCGACCGGCACGCCGAGTACCTCTACGCCTGCGCTGCCGTCGGGAGCACGATTGAGCTCGTGTGCACCGAGGTCCGCCATCTGGCGCGCAGCGAGGTGGGCGAGGTGGAGGAGCCGTTCGCCGAGGGCCAGAAGGGCAGCTCGTCCATGCCGCACAAGCGCAACCCCGTGCTCTCCGAGCGGCTGTGCGGGTTGGCCCGTCTGCTGCGCGGCTACCTGGGCGCCGGGCTGGAGGACGTGGCGCTCTGGCACGAGCGCGACATCTCGCACAGCTCGGTCGAGCGGGTCGTGCTCCCCGACGCCTCGCTGCTCACCTGCTACATGCTCCGCAAGGCCACCGGTCTGGCTGCGGGCCTGGTCGTGCACCCCGAGCGTGCCCTGGCCAATCTGACCGAGGGAAGCCTGGGGCTCGTCTTCTCGCAGTCGGTGCTGCTGGCCCTCGTGTCGGCCGGCCTGACCCGGGATCGGGCCTACCGGATCGTGCAGCGGGACGCACGCGCCGCCTGGGCCGAGCAGCGACCCTTCCGTGCCGTGCTGGAGGCCGACCCCGAGGTCGCGCTCTCGGAGGCGCAGCTCGACGCCGCGTTCGACCTGACGCGGACGCTCCGCCACGCCGACCGCTTTGCCGAAGCGCTGGCGGCGCTGTGACGATCGACTTGCCCCGGGTCCACTCGGGCAAGGTGCGCGAGCTCTACGACGCCGGGCGGGACCGCCTGCTCATGGTCGCCTCGGACCGGGTCAGCGCGTTCGACGTGATCATGGGCGAGCCGATCCCGCACAAGGGCCGCGTGCTCACCGCCATGACCTGCTTTTGGTTCGAGGAGCTGGCCGACGTGGTGCCCGGTGCGCTGCTCGCGGCGGACCCCGCCGCCATAGAGGCCGCGCTCGGCGCGGCGCTCCCGTCGGACTGGGCCGGGCGCGCCGTCTTGATGCGGCGGGCGGAGATGCTCTCGCTCGAGTGCATCGTGCGTGGGTACCTCGCGGGGTCGGCCTGGGCGGAGTACGAGCGCGCCGGGACCGTGCACGGCATGCCGATGCGGCCGGGCCTGCGCCTGGCGGACAAGCTGGACGAGCCGATGTTCACCCCGTCGACGAAGGCCACCGAGGGACACGACCTCAACATCGACTTCGCGGCGGCGGTCGACCTCGTGGGCGCCGCGGCGGCGCTGCAGGCTCAGGCGGTCTGCCTGGAGCTCTACCGCCGTGCCGCCGCGCGCGCGCGGCGGCGGGGTTCATCTTGGCCGACACGAAGTTCGAGCTCGGCTACGTCGACGGCACGCTCTGCCTGTGCGACGAGGTGTGCACGCCGGACTCCTCCCGCCTGTGGTTGGCCGACGAGGTGGTGCCCGGGACGACGCCGCCCGCGTTCGACAAGCAGCCGCTGCGCGACTGGCTGGCCGCGCAGCCCTGGGACCGCAAGCCGCCCCCGCCGCCGCTGCCGCGGGCGGTGACCGAAGCCATGTCGGCGCGTTACGTCGCGGCCTACGAGCGCGTCACCGGCCGCGCGTTGCGCGACTGGTACGGTGCGGCCGAGTGAGAGACGTCGCATGAAGTTCCGGGCCCGCGTCGAGGTGCAGTTGCGCTCTGGCATCGCCGATCCGGAGGGGGCGACGATAGAGCGGGCGCTTCCCGCGCTGGGGTTCGGCGGCGTCGCCCATGTGCGCGGCGGGCCGGTCCTTCTGTTTCGAGGTCGACGCCCCCGACGAGGGGGCGGCCCGCACGACGGCGACCGAACTGGCCGACCGCCTGCTCGCCAACCCCGTGATTGAAGAGAGCCGGCTCGAGCTCGAGGCGCTCTGAGTGGCGCCCCGCGTCGGCGTCGTCGTCTTCCCCGGCACCAACTGCGAGCACGACGTCGTGCAGGCCGTCGAGGCCGCCGGCGGCACCGGTGTCTTGCTGTGGCACGGGGACACCCAGCTGAGCGGGGTGGACGCCGTCGTGCTCCCGGGCGGCTTCGCCCACGGTGATTACCTGCGGCCGGGCGCCCTGGCCCGCTTCTCCCCGGTCATGGACGCCATCGCCTCGTTCGCCCGGGCGGGCGGGCCCGTGGTCGGGATCTGCAACGGGTTCCAGGTCCTGACCGAGGCCGGGCTTCTCCCGGGCGCGCTCCAGAAGAACGGCCGGCTTCGCTTCCTGTGCGAGCCCGCCCGGCTGTTCGTCGCGTCGACGGCGTCGGTGCTCACGGCGGGGGCGGCGGTCGGCGACGAGCTGGTTATCCCCATCAACCACTTCTCCGGGAACTACACCTGCGACGACGAGACGCTGCGCCGCCTGCAGGCGGAGGACCGGGTCGTGCTGCGCTACGGGGACAACCCGAACGGGTCGGTGGACGCCATCGCCGCCATCGCCAACGAGACGGGCAACGTGGTCGGCCTCATGCCGCACCCCGAGCGGGCCAGCCATGCGCTGCTCGGCTCGGTCGACGGGCTCGTGCTGTTGCGCGGGCTCGCCACCGCCGCGGCGACCAGCGCAGCGGTCTGAACGCGCGGCCCGGACCCCGGCCAACGCCCACGCGGGGCGGACCTGACGTCAGGAGCGGGCCCGGGAGATCTCGGCTCTCTGCAGGACGGCCGCGCTCACGCCGGCGGCCCGCCACGTGCTGTAGGTGATGCCCTTGCGCTCGCCGTAAGCCTTGGCCACCTTGATGAACTGCCTCTCGAGCGCCGTCAGGTCCTTCACCTGGTCGACGCGGGAGCGCTCGTCGAGGAGGTCCTTCTGCTCCTGGAGCAGGTGCAGCCGGGTGAGGGCGTCGGCGTCGGAGAGCTGGGAATCGATCGTGCCCAGTCGCTTGTCGATGGAGGCCGGCGTGCGTTTGCGGCCCCGTTTGGGCTTGGTCGTCTCGAGCGCCTCGAGGTAGTGGCGGACGGTTGCACTCTCGGCGTGCCCACGCGCCAGCGCCGCCTTGTGACCGCTGCTCATGGGCTTGCGAGGAGCCGGAGTCTTTGCCTTTGGAGCCATGGATCCATTGTGCCCGATGGTCGGGCGCCATATGCACCATTTCGATGACAAATCGCGCGCGTCTATTGGTTCGCAAGACTGAATTGTTATGGGGAAAACCGGCCGGTCGTATCATCCAATCCCGGTGCTGACGGGGCCGTCATTGATGTGGGCCGGGGGACTGACACGGGTATTGGCGCGACGGGACCCCGCTACGCTGCGCCCCCTGAGCCAATTCCACTCGACCCCGATACCTATTTGGACCTGATGCGCGACGAGGTGCCGGCTTACGAGCGCCTGCAGGAGGCGATTGCTGGAGGGACGGGGGGTCCAGCTCCGGGTCGCTGATCTGCCGCCTGGCCCCTTTGACCTGGTTGTCTCCGCACTGGCGGTGCACCACATCGACGGGCCGGCGAAGGCGGCCCTCTTCGGCCGGGTGGCTGGTGTGCTGCGGCCCGGCGGCCGCTTCGTGCTGGGGGACGTGGTCGTGCCGCTCGACCCGGCCGATGCGGTGACGCCCGTCACCGACGATTTTGACCGGCCGTCGGCGCTCGCCGACCAGTTGGCGTGGCTCGGCGAAGCGGGGTTCGACGCGCGCACGGTCTGGGCGGAGCGCGACCTGGTCGTGGTGCAGGCCGACCGACCCGGCTGAGTCACGACGACCGCGACCGTGGGCGGCCTCAGCCCGTCGCCCCGTCCCGCCGCTCCTGCATCAGTTGGCGCGCCTCGGACTCGCTCCGGGGAACGTGGCCGCGTGTCCCCATTTCGATCACGAACGCGGTCGCGGCACGGACCCCGTTGAGGAACAGCATGTCGCGCTGGTCCCGCGTCAGGTCGAAGTCCGTGGTGCCGATGCCCCCGTTGTCCACGAAGATGGTGCGGCCCGCCGTGGCGGCGTCGACGCTGGTGGCGTCCCACTCGTTCATCATGGTGTGCAGGCAGCCGCGAGCCTCCGCGAAGGTGGAGGCGGCCGCCTTGGTCGTCGGGTACTGCGTCTGCAGCGCCGACAGCTTGACCCCGATGGTGGGCCATCGCGGCGGCCCGCCGTCCTCGCGGTCGAAGGCGTTGATGGGGAAGTTGCGGAGCATGCCACCGTCCACCCACGTCACGGTCCCGCCCTCGTGATGGACGCGCACCGACCCGCCGGCGGGGTCCGGCACCTCGACGTTGGCGCGGAGGGCCGTGAACGTCACCGGTTCGAAGAAGAAGGGGATCGACATGGAGGCTCGCACGGCCTCGACGACGTCCTGCGTGTCGGGCGGCACCCCGTAGGCTCCGTAGTCCCAGGGCAAGTGCACCAGCTGGCCCCGCGTGATGTCGGACGTGTGCACCACCAGGCGGTAGCGCCGGTTTTCGGGGAGGCTCATCCCGGGGTCCTCGGCTGTCGTGATCCGCAGATCGGCGAAGGTGCGGACGCCGTGCTGCTGGAGGATCGGCCGCAGCCATGTCGCGAGGAAGTCGCCGTCGTAGACCCCCATGCGATGCGTGAGCACCGCGGCGTCCACCAGCTTCTCCCCTGCGTTGCCGAAGTGGTGGTCGAGGAACTCGTGCACCTTGCCCTCGGGCTGCATGAACTCGGTGAAGGTGAGGTCGTTGAGGTACCCCTGGAGGGCGTGCACGCCCCCCGGTCCGCCAGCCTTGGACAGCGCCGCGATGAGGGCGGCGGCGATGGCGCCCGCACTCGTGCCGGCGACCCGCGCCACGCGGTACCCCGCCTCGGCGAGCACGGAGACGGCGCCGACCAGCCCGATGCCCTTGACACCGCCTCCCTCGAGCGCAAGGTCCGCCACGAGCTCGGGCGTCCCGTTGCCGGTCCACGCATCGTTCGCCAGGAGCGCGGCGGCGGCCCGGACAAACTGCTCCTGTCGCGCGTCACGGCGGCGGTAGCCGAAGGGTGCCTGCGGATCGACGGAGATGTCGGTCGCAGCCTGCGGTTGCGTGGTCCCGGGATCGCTGGTCACGACCTTCTCCCCTCTGTGCGCCGGTCCCGAGCGTACCGACGGCCACCGGAGCCCGCCGGAAGAGGCCGGTGGGAAGCGGAGGCGGTGGCGCCATCCTCTAAAATTCCGGTCGTCATGACTCCCCCGGCCGAGGCGCGCACGCCCGACATGGTGCCGGTGGAGCCACCGGCGGACGAGTCGCTCCACCGCGCGCTCGGCCTGACCGACGACGAATGCGACGCCGTGGCCAAGATCCTCGGCCGCCCGCCCAATCACTTGGAGCTCGCGCTGTACGCCGTCATGTGGAGCGAGCACTGCTCTTACAAGTCGTCGCGGCTGCACCTGCGCCGTCTTCCCACCGAGGGATCGCGCGTGCTGGTGGGGCCCGGTGAGAACGCGGGCGTGATCGACGCCGGGGACGGGATCGCGGTGGCCATCCGGATAGAGAGCCACAACCACCCCTCGGCCATCGAGCCGTACCAGGGGGCGGCCACCGGTGTGGGCGGCATCCTGCGCGACATCTTCACCATGGGCGCGCGCCCCTGGCGGTCATGGACCCGCTTTTCTTCGGGCCGCCGGACGACGCGCGTCAGCGCTGGCTGGTCGAGGGGGTCGTGAGCGGGATCTCGGGCTACGGCAACTCGGTCGGGGTGCCGACCGTGGGCGGTGAGCTCACCTTCGACGCCTGCTACGCGCAGAACCCGCTCGTCAACGTGCTCTGCATGGGCGCGCTGCCGGCCGACCGGCTCGTGCTGGGGATCGCGTCGGGCCCGGGGAACCTCGCCGTCCTGCTCGGGTCGACCACGGGGCGCGACGGCATCGGCGGCGTGAGCGTGCTGGCGTCGGCCGGCTTCAGCGGCGGAGAGTCGGGCGCGGTCGACGACACCAAACGGCCCAGCGTGCAGGTGGGCGACCCCTTCGAGGAGAAGCGGCTGATCGAGGCGTGCCTGGAGCTGCTGGACACGAAGCTCGTGGTCGGGATCCAGGACCTGGGGGGAGCCGGGTTGGCCTGCGCGACCAGCGAGACGGCGGGACGAGGTGGCGTCGGCATGGACGTCGACGTCTCCGCCGTGCCGCGGCGCGAAGAGGGCATGGAGCCCTGGGAGGTGATGACGAGCGAGAGCCAGGAGCGGATGCTGGCCATCGTCACGCCCGCGTCGTGGCCCGCGGTCGCCGCCATCTGCGACAGGTGGGAGGTGCGCGGCGACGGTGGTCGGGGTCGTCACCGCGCCCGAACCGGGGCGGGGTGGCCGGCTGCGCGTCCGCGACGGGTTCGACGGGCCGGTGCTGGCCGACGTGCCGGCGGCGTCGCTCTCGGACGACGCGCCGCTCTACGACCGGCCTCGCGAGGCACCCGCTCGCCTGGCCGACACGGGCGCGGAACCTGCACCGCCGGCCTTGGTCGACAGCGCGGCGGACCTGCTGGCGCTGCTGCGCTCGACGCGCTGGGTGTACCGCCAGTACGACCACCAGCTCTTCCTCAACACGGTGGCCGGCCCGGGCGGCGACGCCGCGCTGCTCCGTCTCGCCGGGCCCGGTCTGCCCCCGTCGGTGCGGGGCGTGGCGCTGACGACCGACTCCAACCCGCGGGCCTGCGCGCTCGATCCGCGCGCCGGGACGGCACTCGTCGTGGCCGAGGGCGTGGCCAACCTGGCCTGCGTCGGTGCGACGGCGGTGGCGGTCGTGAACTGTCTCAACTTCGGGAACCCCGAGCACCCCGAGGTGATGTGGCAGCTGTCCGAGAGCATCGACGGGCTGGCGGGGGCCTGTCGGGCGCTCGACCTCCCCGTGGTCGGCGGGAACGTCAGCTTCTACAACGAGAGCGGAGGCGCCGACATCTCGCCCACGCCGGTGCTCGGCCTCCTCGGCCTCGTCGACGCCGTCCGCGCGCCGCCGCCGGGGCCAGCGTGGCGCAACGGGGACGCCGTGGTGCTGCTCGGCGCCCGCGCCGCGTCCGGCGGCGCGTTGCCGTTGGCCGGGACGCAGTGGGCGGCGGAACGCCGGCGTTGGCGCGACGGTGGTGCGGTGCCGGCGGTCGACTTCGCGGCGCACGCGGCGAGCGTGCGCCTTGGTCGCCGGGCTGGTGGCGCGACAGGTCGCGGACGAGGGAGAAGGGCTCGTGCACGGGGTCCACGACGTGTCGACCGGCGGCCTCGGCGTTGCGCTCGCCGAAATGGCGGCGGCAGCCGGCGTAGGGGCCGTGCTGGCGCTGGCCGACCCCGCTGAGCTCTTCACTGAGCTTCCGTCGCGCTTCGTGGTGGCCACGGGTGACCCGGACGCGCTGGGCGCCCGGGCAGATGACGCAGGGATTCCGTGGGCCGTCCTCGGCCGCGCCGGGGGCGACCGGCTGGTCCTGGGTGAGCTGGTCGACCTCGCCGTATCGGCCCTGCAAGAGGACTACGACGCGAGCCTGGCCCGGGAGCTCGGCGACCTGTGACGGCGCAGGCCTGTGCGACAATGGGCGCACCGTGAAGGAAGCGTGCGGTGTGTTCGGGGTCTATGCACCCGGGATGAGGGTGGCCAACCTCACCTTCGACGGCCTCTTCGCCCTGCAGCACCGCGGCCAGGAGTCCGCGGGCATGGCGGTGAGCGACGGCGACACCGTCACCGTCGTCAAGGACATGGGTCTCGTGGCCACCGTGTTCGACGAGCGGACGCTGTCGGGGCTGGACGGCCATCTGGCCATCGGTCACACGCGGTATTCCACCCATGGCGCGTCGGACTGGGCGGGGGCCCAACCCGTGTACCGCCCCGTGGGGAAGGCGGGCTTCGCGCTGGGCCACAACGGAAACCTCACCAACACCCACGCGCTGGCGGAGAAGGTCGGCATGCTCCCGGGGTCGATCGCCACCGACAGCGAGGTCGTGGCCGAGCTGCTGGCACACTCCTTTCCCGAGACCGAGGACCTGGCCACCGCGTTACAGGCGGCGCTGCCCCTTTTGGAGGGCGCGTTCTCCTTCGTGCTCATGAGCTCGGAGCGGCTCTTCGGCGTGCGCGACCCGTTCGGCTTCCGGCCGCTCTGCCTCGGACGGCTCGGGCCGGCGGACGCGCCCCAGGGGTGGGTGCTGGCCTCGGAGTCCCCGGCGCTCAGCGTCATCGGCGCCCGTTTCGTGCGCGAGGTGGCGCCGGGGGAGCTCGTGGTGATCGACGGGGACGGGCCGCATAGCGTCGAGATCCCGTGGCTGCGCGACGTGGAGCCCCGGCTGTGCATCTTCGAGTTCGCCTATATCGCGCGGCCCGACAGCCGCCTGTACGGCAAGGAGGTGCACGAGACGCGCTGCCGGATGGGCGAACTGCTGGCGACGCAAGCGCCGGCCGAGGCCGACATGGTCATGGGCGTCCCAGAGTCGGGTGTGCCGGCTGCTGAGGGCTTCGCGCGGGCGAGCGGCATCCCCTACGGGCAGGGACTGGTGAAGAACCGCTACATCGGCCGGTCCTTCATCGCGCCGGACCAGCGGGAACGGGCCGACGCTGTCCGGCGCAAACTGAATCCGCTGGCCGACGCAATCGCGGGAAAGCGGTTGGTCGTCGTCGACGACTCCATCGTGCGGGGCACGACTCAGCGTTCGGTGATCCGCATGCTGCGCGAGGCGGGCGCGGCGGAGGTACACCTGCGGATCTCCTCCCCGCCGTGGCGCTGGCCCTGTTTCTACGGCATCGACACGCCCTCGCACGAGGAGTTGCTGGCGACCGACCACACGGTGGAGGAGATGGCTGACGTCCTCGGGGCGGATTCGTTGGCCTACCTCAGCATCGAGAACCTCCGAACGGCGATCGGCGTGGGCGACGCGGGATTCTGCGACGCGTGCTTCACCGGCGACTACCCCACCTCGGTGCCCGTCACGTCGACCCCCGTCACGCTTGGTCGCACGGACGAGGCCCCGGCCTTCCAGGCCGCGTTGCCCGGGGTCTGACGGACATGGGCCAGGGCGGCGCCACCTACGCGGGCGCCGGCGTCGACATCGCCGCGGGAGACGCGGCCGTCGAGCGCCTGCGTTCCCTGGTCGCCGGCATCGGCGGCTTCGGGGGCGAGTTCCCGCTCGACGTGTCCCGCTATGCGCACCCCGTCCTGGTGGCGTCGACCGACGGGGTCGGCACGAAACTGGTCGTGGCGCGCGCCACACGCCGCTGGGACACCGTGGGCATCGACCTGGTGGCCATGTGCGTCGACGACCTGGTGTGTGTGGGCGCCGAGCCACTGTTCCTGCTCGACTACATCGCCACCGGCGCCGTCGAGCCGGACCAGATCGCGACGGTGGTGTCCGGCGTCCATGAAGGCTGTCGGCAGGCGGGCTGCACCCTGCTCGGGGGCGAGACGGCCGAGCACGCCGCGGTGATGGCGCGCGACGAGCTCGACCTGGCCGGGTTCGCGGTGGGCGTCGTGGAGCAGGGGACGCAACTCGGGCCCCCGCGGGTCCGGCCCGACGACATCGTCGTCGGGCTGCCCTCGCCCGGCCTGCGCGCCAACGGCTACACCCTGGCCCGCCACGTCCTGCTCGAGCGGGCCGGCCTCGGCCTGGACGCGCCCGCCTGGGACGGAGCCGGTCACAGCGTGGCAGACGAGTTGCTGCGCCCTTCGGTGATCTACGCGCAGGCGGTGCTCGGGGTGCGGGCGGCGCTGGGCGACGCGCTCCACGCGTGCGCGCACATCACGGGCGGCGGCATCGTCGGCAACCTGCCCCGGGCGCTGCCCGAGACGCTCGGGGCGCGACTCGATCGCACGACGTGGGAGGAACCCCGGGTCTTCGCCGAGATACAGCGGCTGGGGGCGGTGGAGGAGGACGAGATGGACCGCGTCTTCAATCGGGGCATCGGCATGACGCTGATCGTCGAACCGGGGCGGGCCGACGAGGCCCTCGCGGTGCTCGATCGGGCCGGGCGGTCGTCCCGCATCATCGGCACGGTGGTGGACGGCCCGGGCGTGCGATTCGCGTGAGCAACGACCGGGACCGGGACGCCGCGCTGCGGGCGCACCTCCTCGCGCACTCGGTCCAGCGGGGCCACTTCACGCTGAAGTCCGGTCGCACCAGCACCTGGTTCATCGATTCGAAGCAGACGGTGTGCCGCCCCGAGGCCATGTTGCTCGTCGCAGACGCCGTGCTCGGACTCGTGCCCGAGGACGCGACGGCGATCGGCGGGCTCACCATGGGTGCGGACCCCGTGGCGTTCGTGACGGCCGGTGTGGCCGCCGCACGGGGCCGCCTCCTCAAGGCCTTCTCTGTGCGCAAGGAGGCCAAGGATCACGGCGCCGGGGGCCGGATCGCCGGCGCGCTGGACCCGGGCGATCGGGTCGTGGTGACCGAGGACACCGTGACCCGCGGCACGTCGCTGCTCGAGGCCGCCCACGCGGTGCAGGACGCGGGGGCCGAGGTGGCGCTGCTCGTGGCCGTGGTCGACCGCGGCGGCACGGTCGAGGCCATGGCGGCGGACGAGGGCCTGTCGTTCCGGGCCGTGCTCACCGCCCCGGACCTGGGGTTCCCCTACGAAGGCGGCTGAGCGAGCGCGGCGGCGGCGGAGGTCAGAAGACTGCGATCGGATTGACCGGCGAGGCCGTGCCGCGCCGCAGGACCAACGGCGCCACGGTCAAGAGGAACTCCCACCGCCCTGTCTCCGCGCACGCGACGGAGAGCGCGTCGAAATCGAGGTTGTCCATGAGGTGCAGGCCCAGGGCGACGATGGCCACCGTGTGAATGGGCATGGGCACGCCGTCCACCCGCGAGGGCGCCACGTCGGAGACCCCGTCGCTGCCGAGCGTGGCGACGTCGCGGGCGCGCAGCCAGGGGAGGCACGAGGCGTCGAGGCCGGCCGCGCTGCGGCCCAGGTCCCACGGGCCGTGCTCGTCGCGCCAGCGCCAGCGGCCCGTTCGCACGAACAGCGCGTCGCCCGCGCCCACCGTCAGCCCGGCCCGGGCTTCGGCGTCCTCGAGGTCTTCGGGGAAGATGGCCTCGCCCGGTTCGAGCGCGTCGACGCCGCGCCGCGCGGGAATGTCGAGCAGGATGCCGCGGGTCACGATCCCGGCCGCCAGTCGGTGGATGCCGAGGCGGGTGGCGCCGTGGGCGGTGACGGTCTCGGCGTCGTAGCCGTTGAACAGCTTGCCTTCGTGGAAGATGTGGCTGAGGGCGTCGATGTGGCTGGTGGCGAACCCGTGTGGGGCCAGCGCGAAGTAGTCGGCGCCGTACCCCTCGGTGAACGTCCCGGTCATGTGGTGGGTCACGGGACTCGGGTTGTCCGCGGCCGGCCTCGTGTCGAGCGCGGCGGGCGCAGGAGACCGTCCGGCCGGCTCGCACCGTCGCGGCGGCGGCAGCCGTGACCTCGGGGGTGATCAAGTTGAGCGCACCGAGCTGGTCGTCGTCGCCCCAGCGACCCCAGTTGGAAAGCGACTGGTGGAACGCGAGGACGTCGGCGCGGTGCAGGGGCGCGCGGGGCACGGTCGGACCCTAGCCCTCGACCCGTAACCTGGCCCCATGACGACACTTTCCGGCGAGTACGCACCCAGTCCTTGGGCCTGGGTGAGCGAACAGGTGGCCGAGTTCGAGGCCTCCGGCGGGCAGCGGGCCAACAGGCTGCGTGACACCGACATGCCGATCATCGTGGTGACGACCCGGGGCGCCAAGTCGGGAAAGGTGCGCAAGAACCCTGTCATGCGGGTCGAGCACGACGGTACCTACGCACTGGTCGCCTCCAAAGGCGGCACGCCGGAGAACCCGGAGTGGTACCACAACCTGGTGGCGCATCCCGGGGAGGTCGTGGTGCAGGACGGGCCCGAGCCGTTCGCGGTATCGGTACGCGAGATCAGCGGTGACGAGAAGGACGAATGGTGGGCACGCGCCGTGGCCGCCTACCCCCCGTACGCCGAGTACCAGGAGAAGACCGACCGCCAGATACCGGTCTTCCTGGCCACCCGCGCCAGCGCGCTGAGGCTCAGTCCGCGCCGGCCTCGGCGAACGCCTGCACCATGGCGGCGCGCCACGGCGGGAGCGACCCCTCCCGCTCGAGCGGCGTCTTGCCCAGGCGGACGAGGACCAGGTCCAGGGCCGGGCAGATGGTGATCGTCTGCCCCTCGTAGCCCGAGGCGCGGAACACGCCCAACGGGTTGAGGCTCTCGAGCGAGTCGCCGACCTGGCCCCACCAGTGGGCGCCGTACGGCGTGTTGTCGGGGTCGGCGGCGACCATGGTGCGGGCGTAGTCGACCCAGCCTTCCGGCAGGATGCGACTCCCGTCCCAGCTGCCTCCGCGCAGGTAGAGCAGCCCGAAGCGGGCCCAGTCGCGCGCCGTCGCGCGCAGGTAGGACGAGCCGACCCAGGTGCCGGCCTCGTCGAATTCGGGGTCGGCACTCGTCATGCCGATTGGCCCGAAGATCCGGGAGTGCAAAAAGCGCGCGTAAGGCTCCCCGGGGCCCACGGTGCGGGCCACGATCCCCGAGACGATGTTGGAGGTGCCCGACGAATAGTTGAAGCGCGTGCCGGGCGGCGCGCCGAGGGGACGCTCGGCGGCGTAATGGGCCATGTCGGCCCGCGCGTCGCCGAACAGCATCTCGATCGTGTCCGAGACCCGGTCGTCGGTGTACTCCTCGATGAAGTCGAGCCCGTCGCGCATGGACAACAGGTCGCGCAGGGTGATGGAGTGGCGCGGGTCCGCGGGATCCGACCACTCCGGCACGGGCGCCGGCCCGTCGAGGTCGAGGCGGCCCTCTCCGACCAGGACCCCCACCGCGGCCTGGAGCACGGACTTGGCCATCGACCAGCTGAGCAGTGGCGTGTCCGCGCTCACCGGCGTCGGTGGCCGGTCGAAATGCTCCAGCGCGCCGTGGTAGCGCTCCGTCACGATCCGGCCGCGGTGCACCACGAGGACCGCATACGTGACGGCGAGCGGGCTCTCGTCGTCGAAGGCCTCGTCGAGTAGCGGCCCGAGGTCGACACCGGCCGAAAGCTCGCCCCGCGGCCACTCCTCGGTGGGCCAGGGCACGCCGCCGGGTTGCGACGGCAGAGGAAGCAGGCCGCTCATCCGCTCACTCCTGCGCCCGGTCACCCCACGTCGTCGAGGAAAGCCAGGAAGGCTGCGTTGGTCTCGACTGGGCGCTCCTGCTGCACCCAGTGGCCGGCGCCTTCGACGACCGTGCCCCCGCGGAAGTCGGGCAGCACCTCGGCCATTCGTTCGATGGAGCCCGGCTGCATGAACACGACCGGGTCCAGCGAGCCGGTGAGAAAGCCCGTCGGCATCGTGTAGAGGGACGCCGGGAGGTCCTTGGAGCGGGACCAGTTGGCGTCGAGGTTGCGGTAGAAGCTGAGGGGACCGAAGAGGCCACTCCGAGAGAGCCCCTCGGTGTAGACGTCGACGTCGTGCTCGGTGAGCCAGCCGGGGAGCACATCGGGCGCGGGCTGCAAGATGTCCAAGAACTTGGTGCCCTCCGCCGGCGCGTCGCCGAGCAACGCTCGCCCCTTGGCCATGCCCTCGCCCCCAGCCGAGTACAGCATGGTGCGCACGTAGAGCCGCGGGTTGGCGTCGAACTCCGCTTCGGCCGGCCCGACCTCCTGGAAGTAGAGCATGTAGAAGAACTTGTCGCCGAAGATATGGCGGAAGATCTCGGTCGGCGGCCCGGGTGCGTTCGAGTACGGGACGCTCATGTTGTAGATCGACGAGACACGCTCGGGGTGGAGGCGGCCCATCTCCCACACCACCATGGCGCCCCAGTCGTGGCCCGAGAACACGGCCGTCTCGTAGCGGTAATGGTCGAGCAGCCCGCACAGGTCGCCCGTCAGCTTGTCCGACCCGTAGTCCGCGACCTCGGTGGGGCTGGAGCTGCCCCCGTAGCCGCGCAGGTCGGGCGCGAGCACCCGGTACCCGGCGTCGCCGAGCGCGGCAAGCTGGTGGCGCCACGAGTACCAGAGCTCCGGGAAACCGTGGCAGAGGACCACGGGCCGCCCGCCGGCCGGGCCGGCGACCGCCACGTGCAGCTCCACCCCGTTGGCCGGGATCTGCTCGTGGGTGATCTCAGCCATCGCCGGCTCCACCCGTCGGTGTGCCGGCCGTCTGCGCCTTCTCGGCTCGCTCGTCTTGGTGCACCTGAATGGCCGACATGACGGCGTTCACCGCCGAGCCGATGAACTCGGGCCGGTTCGCGGCTGCCCAATCCCTGCTCGACGTCAGCGACTCGGACGAGCCCTGGAAGCGCGGCGCGACGTAGCGGGCGATGAGCTCATAGGAATGGCGGGTGGCTTCGGTGTCAGCCCACTCGTGGCCCATGCACAGGTAGGTGCCGTAGCCGCCCGATTGCGCCTGCAGGCGCTCGAGCTGGGCGATGGCGTCCTCGACCGTGCCGATCACCGCGATGCCCGACGCGTTGAGGGCGTCGACCAGCGAGGCGAAGTTCGACGTGTCCGGTGCGATGGGGAGCGCGGCGACCCGCTGGAAGTAGTCGACCCACTCCTCCAGACCGAATTCGACGTCGGCGATGGCCTGTTCCTTCGTGTCCGCGATGTGCACCGGGCCGACCAGGCGCCAGCGGTTGCGGTCGACCATGGTGTCGAACTCCTCGGCCCGTTCCTCCATGACCTGCCAGTGCGCGCCCAGGACGTCGAAGCCGCCCTCGGTCGTGGCGCCGAGCGAGAGCAGGCTGCAGCCGAACCGCCCGGCCAGCCGCGGTCCCGCCGGCGAGACCTGCGCCGCCACGCCCACCTCGGGAAAGGGTCGTTGGTACGGATGCATCTGCAGGCGTGCCTTCACCAGCGAGAACCACTCGGTCTCCATGCTCACCGTCTCGCCGGCGAGCAGCAGCAGGATCGCCTCGAGCGCTTCTTCCATCATGTCGCGTTGCTTCGCCGGGTCGATGCCCATCATGAACGCGTCCGAGGGCAGCGCGCCGGGCCCGACACCGAACATGACGCGTCCGCGGGTGAGGTGGTCGAGCAGAACGATACGGTCCGCCAGGATGAACGGGTGGTGGTAGGGCAGCGACGACACGCCCGTGCCCAGCCGGATGGTGCGGGTCCGCTGGGCCGCGGCAGCAATGAAGACCTCGGGCGAGGCAATGATCTCGTAGCCGGCTGAGTGGTGCTCGCCGAACCAGGCCTCGTCGAAACCCAGCCGATCGAGGTGCTCTATCAGCTGGAGGTCGCGCTCGAGGGCCAGCGTCGGGTTCTGGCCGACCGGGTGGAACGGCGCCAGGAAGATGCCGAACTTCAGATGCCCGTCGGCGGCGATGGTTGTCATGGTCCTCCGTCTACTCGGTCACAGGATTTCTCAGGGCGCGACCAGGATCTTGCCGTGCTCGCCGGGGTTGCGCAGCGTCGCGAACGCGCCCGACGCCCCGTCCAACCCGACCACCGAGGTCACGAGCTCCGACGCCCCGGGCACCCCCTGGGCCGAACCCAACCGCCCCAGTGTCGCCGCGAACTCGTCCGGCGTGTAGCCGAACGAGAAGCGCAGCTCCATCTCCTTGACCACGGCCAGGAAGGGCTCGATCGAGTCAGCGTGCATGCACACGCCCACCACCACGATGCGGCTGTGCGGCGGCGCGTCCTGTAGCAACGACTGCAGCATTCCGGGGACGCCTACCGCCTCGAAGATCACCGGGTCTGTCACCGTGCCCCCGAGCATGGCGGCACCGGAACGCTCCATGACGGAGCGGAACACGCCGTATTGCGTCCAGCGCTCGTGCGGTGACTCGACCGCCGGGTCGACCGCCTCGTCGGCGCCGAAGGACTCGGCCAATCGCCGGCGCGTCGGTGAGAAGTCGGCCGCCAGCACCGGCCCGTGGCCGCGTGCCCTCAGCGCGGCAATGACGGCCAGCCCGACCGGCCCGCAGCCGACGACGAGACAGGGTTGACCAGGCGTCAGGTCGGCCAGCCCCACGGCGTGCTCGCCCACGGCGAGGGGTTCGGTCAGTGCCGCGAGCTCAGTCGACAGCCCCTCGGGCACGGGGAGGCACAGCATCTCTTGAAGGAGCAGGTGCTCGGCCAAGGCGCCCGGGTAGTGGTTGGAGTAGCCGATCTGCTCCACCCCGGTGGGGCCGACCAGGATGGGCACCGAGCAGACCCGCGTCCCCACCGGTAACGCGCCCGAGGTGTCGGGCCCGTGCTCCACGATTTCGGCGCAGAACTCGTGACCGAACACGCAGTCGACGGCCGGGTCGAGCGGCGGCGCACCGACGGAGCCCGTCAGACCGGTGAAGTGGTCGAAGTCCGCCAGCGCGTGGAGGTCCGACCCGCAGATGCCGGCAGCCAGTGAGCGCGCAACCACGTGACCAGACGCCGGCACCGGGTCGGAGACGTCACCCACCACCAGCTGCCCGCCTCTCGTGACCGCGGCCCGCATGCGCACCCCCTGGATCGTCCCGGGTCTGAGTCCGGCCTGTTCAGCGCACCGAATCCGCGGACGCACACCCGCCGCAGTCGGTACGTTTGCCCGATGAGTCTCACACACGGACCCGGAGCGCGCCCGTTCGCCGGCCGGGTGGCGCTCGTCACCGGCGCGGCCCGGCCCCGTGGCATCGGCCGCGCCACCGCGCTGACCCTCGCCCGCGGTGGGGCGGATGTCGCATGCCTCGACATCGCGCGGCCCTACCCGGACGCGCCTGCGCACGAGACCGCCACCGCAGACGACCTCGTGACGCTCGCCGAGGAGATCAAAGCGCTCGGCGCCAACGCCACGACCGTCGAGGCGGACGTCGCCGACGAAGGCGCGGTCGAAAGAGCCGTCGCCGACGCCACCGAGCAACTCGGCACCATCACCCTGGTGGCGAACGTGGCCGGCGGCGCCGGGACGGGCTTCGGGGTCGGCCCGCTCCTCACCGTCCCGGCCTCCGAATTCCGCCGCGTCCTCCATGTCAACGTCGTCGGCACCTGGCTCGTCTCGAGGGCGTGCGCCAACCGCATGATCGGCGCCGCGTCCGGGGGACGCATCTGCAACGTCTCGAGCCAGGCGGGCAAGGTGGGTGTGCCACTCCTCGGCCCGTACTCGGCGGCCAAGGCCGCCGTCATCCTCCTGACCCAGGTCATGGCCAGGGAACTCGGGCCGGCCGGCATCGCCGTCAATGCGGTGTGCCCGGGCACCGTCGACACCGACCTCATCAACAAGGACGGCTTCTTCGAGACGCTGGTCGGCGGGCCCGATGCCTTCCAGGACTTCCTCGCCCGCGAGATCCCCCTCCAGCGCCTGCAGACCGCCGAGGAGATCGCGGACGCCATCTGCTGGCTGCTCTCCGAGGCCGCCAGGGGCGTGACCGGCGAGGCGTTGAACGTCAGCGCCGGACAGACAATGGTGTAGCCATGCCCATTCTCGATGCACGACACGACCTCGCTCACCCCGTCGAGGGCGACACGGCCTGGAGCGAGTCCTATTACTTCAATGCCTACGACCCGATCACGGACTCGGGCCTATTCAGCCGCATCGGCATCCGGCCCAACGAGGGGACCATGGATGTCGGGATGTCGATCTGGCTCCCCGGCGAGCTGGGCGGCGAGCTCGGCACCTACCACTGGGTGAAGGAGCAGCGCGAGATGGTCGACTCGCGTCTGGAGGTCGGCGCCGTCACCTACGACATGCTCGAAGCCGGCACATCGTGGCGGCTCACGATGGACGACGCCGTGCAGGCCCGCCCCTGCGTGCGGGGCGTCACCGAGACGCACCCGGTCAAGGTCGGCCTCGACGTCCGCTTCGAGGCGCTCACCGCCGCCGTGGGCGCCGACGGCCAGTCGAGCGGCGGCCCCAAGTCGGCGCAGGCCGCCGCCGCCTCGGGCACGGTCGGCCGGGGGCACCTGGAGCAAGCGGGCCGCTGGACCGGCACGCTCACCGTCGACGGCGCGACCTACGAGTGGCGGGACGCTCGGGGCAACCGCGACCGCTCCTGGGGCCCGCGCCGCTGGGGCGGCCCCAACATGTGGCGCTGGTTCTCCATCAACTTCGGCGACGACATGCACTTCGGCGGCATCCGCATCGGCACCGAAGCCGGTGACCTGCATCGGGGTTGGGTCTGGGCGGGGGGACAGGCCACCTCGGTGGCCGAGTGGCGCGTGCGCACCGAGCTGGCTGACGACGGCGTGACCCACCGCGTCGTGCACCTCGAGGTGGCCGACAAGAAGGGACGCACGTACCCGCTGCGCGGCGACGTGTTGCGGGTGGCGGATGTCGGTCAGGCCGGCGGGACGCTGGTCAACGAAGGGCTGGCCCGCTGGACCTATGCCGACCCGGCCGGCGGAGGGGAGCGCACCGGCTACGGCATCTGCGAGTACCTGCACCAGCTCGACGACGCCGGGAGGCCCGTCGTCCCGGTCGAGTAGGTCGCGTCGTGGTCGACGAGCTGGCCGCCGCCCTCGGCGCGCGCCTCGGCGGCAGTGTTTCCGGGCTGCGGCGCCTCTCGGGCGGGGCGTCGCGCATCACCAGCGCGTTCGACCTCACCATCCCCGGCCAAGGCGGGGACGGCTCCCTCGCCCTGGTCCTGCAGCGGGACCGCGGCAAAGCACCGGCGAACACCGGCACGACCCAGAGCGCACGCGTCCACCTCGAGGGCGCCCTCCTCCAGGCGGCGCACGACAGAGGTGTCCCCGTCCCGGCGGTCGTCGCGCTGGGCGACGGCGAGGACGACGGGCTCGGTGCGCCCTGGCTGGTCGTCGAGCGCCTCGACGGCCAGACCATCCCGCGCAAAATCCTGCGCGACCCCGAGTGGACCGAGGCCCGCGCCGCGCTCACCTCCCAGTGCGGGCACGCGCTGGCCGGCATCCACGCCATCGACCGCGCCGTCCTGCCCGGCCTCCCGCCGCACGACCCGCTGCGCGACCCCCTCCCGCTCCTCGATGCCCTCCACCAGACCCGTCCCGCCCTCGAGCTCGGCGTGCGCTGGCTCCAGGCGCACCGCCCGCCCGCCGGCCCGGACGTCACGGTGCACGGCGACTTCCGACTCGGGAACCTGCTCGTGGACCGACGCGGGTTGCGAGGCGTGCTCGACTGGGAGCTCGCGCACGCCGGCGACGCGGCGGAGGACATCGGCTGGCTTTGCGCGCCGGCCTGGCGCTTCGGCGGCACCGGCGAGGTCGGCGGGTTCGGCGCGCTTGATGCGTTGCTGGCCGCGTACACCGAGGCGGGTGGTGAGGCCATGACCCTGGGACGGGTCCACTGGTGGCAGGTCTACGCCACCGTGAAGTGGGCCACCATCTGCGCGCTCCAGGCCTCGGCCCACCTGAGCGGCGCCACGCGCTCGGTCGAGCTGGCCGCTATCGGCCGCCGGGTCTGCGAGAGCGAGTGGGACCTCTTCGTCCTCCTGGGTGTGCGCGTCCCACCCGAGGACCGTCCCGACGAGGCCGCGGCGGGCGTCGCACTGCCGCCCTTCGGCCGACCCACTGCGGCCGAGCTGGTAGAGGCGGTGCGCGAGCACCTCGAAGCGGTCATGGCGCGCACCGAGGGTGGCGAGCAGTTCGAGGCGCGCGTCGCGCGCAACGCACTCGGGACCGTCGAGCGCGAACTGCGCCTCGGCCCGGCGGTCGGGGCCGCTCATGCGGCGCGCGTGCCGCGCGTTGGGACATGCCGACGACGCCGCCCTGGCCGCGGCCATCCGATCAGGCGTGTACGACGATGGCGACGATTGGCCCACGGTGGCCGCCGCGCTCGCCGCATCGGCCCGCGACCAGCTTCTGGTGGCCAACCCCTCCTACTTGCCGCCGCCCGCCAGCGCGTAGCGCGGCACCTCCGGGGAAACCGGGTCGTTCGCCGCAGGCTCCGCCGAAGACGACGCGTCCGCCGTCTCGGTGGCCTTGGCCCCGATGCCCTGCAGTACGAGCCCCGAGCCGAGGCCGCAGGCGATCATGAAGTACCAGGCGTGGTGGAACGCGTCGACGGCCGCGGCTCCGGCCGCAGTACCGAGGATGGCGACGAGGCAGGCGACGCCGAGGGCCACGCCGATCTGGCGGGTCATGGCGTAGAGGGCGCTGCCGGTGGCGAAGCGTTGTGGCGGCAGAGGAGCCGTGGCCGCGCCGCCGAGCGACGGCAACATGAGGCCGACGCCCGCACCGCCGAGGAGGCTGCCCGGCAGGTAGGCGCCGACCCAGTCCGGGGTGGCCCCGACATGGGTGACCCACCACAACCCCCCGCCCGCGAAGAGCAGCGAGCCCACGGTGCCGACAGCCCGGTGGCCGATGCGACCGCCGAGAAGACCGCCGGGGAGTGCCGTGAGCCCGGCCAGCAGTGGGCCCGGGGCGATCATGAAGCCGGCGCGGAGGACCGATTCGTGCCACACGCCGGTGAGGAAGAGCACGCCGCCGAGCACCATCGCGCCGAAGCCGCCGAAGAACACGAGCGAGCTCAGGTCGGCCAGCGCGACGGCGCGGTGGCGGATCACGGCCGGCTCGACGATCGGGTTCGGGTGGCGGAACGAGCGCACCACCAGCCACCCGCCGCCGACGCCCGCCAGGACGAAGGCGCCGACGATCCGGGTGCTGGTCCAGCCCCACGCGTCGCCCTGCACGATGCCGGCCACCAGGCTGGCGACCGAGACCGACAGCAGCGCGGCGCCGAGCAGGTCCGCCTTGCGCGCGCCCGGGTCGCGCACTTCGTGCAGCAGCCGGATGCCGAGCACGAGCGCGAGGACGCTGAGGGGAAGGTTCACCAGGAACACCCAGCGCCAGCTCACCTGCACGAGCAGGCCGCCGATCGGCGGCCCGAGCGCGGCGGCCGCCCCGCCCACCGCGGACCAGAGTCCGATCGCCGCACCCTTGCGCGCGGGCCCAAAGGCCGGCAGGAGGAGGCCGAGCGAGGTCGGCAGCATCAGCGCGCCCCCCGTCGCCTGCACCACCCGGGCCGCGACGAGGACGTCGAGAGACGGCGCGACGGCGCACAGCGCGGAGGCGGCCGTGAAGATGCCGAGGCCGAGCAGGAAGGCCCGCTTACGGCCGGCCCGGTCGGCCCAGCGACCGGCCGGGACAAGGGCCGCGGCGAACACGATGGTGTACGCGCTCAGCACCCACGACAGGGAGCTCAGGCTCTCGCCGTGGTAGGTGGCCGAGATGCTGGGGAAGGCGATGTTGACGATGAACAGGTCGAGAGAGGAGAGGAAGACCCCGGTCAGCACGATGAGCGAGGTGAGGGCGGGTCCGGCCCCGGCCCGGGCTGCGGGCGCCGGGGCGGGAGACCTCTCGTCGCTCTTGGGTTGTGTCATACAACGCACTATATCCAGTAAGGTTTTTTAAAACAACCTAAGCCCGAGAATTGCGGTACACTGGGGAGATGCTGCAACGGGATTACCCCACCCAGTACTGCCCGGTGGCCGGCTCGCTCGAGGTGGTGGGCGAACGTTGGACGCTGCTCATCGTCCGGGACGTCTTCCTTGGCATCCGGCGGTTCGAGGATCTGCAACGCGACCTGGGTGTTGCCCGCAACGTCCTGCAGGCCCGCCTGGAGCGGCTGGTCGAGAACGGGATCCTGGTCAAGCGGCCCTATCAGGAGCGCCCTCTGCGCTGCGAGTACCGCCTGACCGAGAAGGGCGCCGACCTGTGGCCCGTTCTCGTCGCCCTGCTCACCTGGGGCGACCGCTACGCCATCGAGGGCGAGCGGCCCATGATCCTCCAGCACCGCGCCTGCGGGGGTGAGCTCGACGACCGGCGCCGCTGCACCGCGTGTGGGGCCGACGTCTCGGTGACCGAGGCGATCGCCGTGCGCACCGGGGCGACGCGGCCCGAGCCCGCGCCGGCCTGACCACTCGCCGGCGGCCGCCGCACCGCGTGCGGCGCTCGGCACGGCAGCACGGCACACGCCTCCTCGCTACCGTGGCTCTTCATGACCGAGGACATTGCATGGCTGGACGCGACGGGCCAGGCGGAGTTGGTCCGCCGCAACGACGTGTCGCCGGTCGAACTGGTCGACCAGGCCATCGCGCGGATCGAGAAACTCAACCCGCAACTCAACGCGGTCATCCACGAGCTGTTCGACCGGGCCCGCGCCGAGGCGGCGGGCGACCTGCCGGAGGGGCCCTTCCGCGGCGTGCCTTTCCTCCTCAAGGACCTCGGCGCCGAACTGGCCGGCACGCCGTTCAACGAGGGGATGGACTTCAGCGGCGACTACACCTCGACGGTGACACAGGAGCTGACGCGGCGATACATCGAAGCCGGCTTCGTCATCTGCGGCAAGACCAACACGCCTGAGCTCGGCATCCTGCCCACGGCCGAGCCGCGGCGCTTCGGGGCCTCGCGCAACCCGTGGAGCACGGACCACTCGACCGGCGGCTCGTCGGGGGGTTCGGCCGCCGCCGTGGCGTCCGGCATGGTGCCGGCGGCGCATGCCAACGACGGAGGCGGCTCCATCCGCATCCCGGCATCGTGCTGCGGCCTGGTCGGTCTGAAGCCGACGCGCGGCCGCAACTCGCTCGCCCCCAACTATGGCGACCTGCTGGGCGGCCTGGTGTGCGAGCACGTCGTGACCCGCTCGGTCCGCGACTGTGCCGCCATCCTCGACGCCACCGCCGGGCCCGTGCCGGGCGACCCGTACTGGGCACCGCCACGGCGCGGGGCTTCCTTTGCGGGCGCGGCCGAAGTCCCGCCGCCGCGTCTCCGCATCGCCGTCATGACGGCGTCGCCGACGGGGAGCGACGTGCACCCCGACTGCGTCAGCGCCGTCCGCGAGGCGGCCACGCTGTGCCAGTCGCTCGGGCACCAGGTCGAGGAGGCCGCGCTCGCCGTCGACGGCGACGCGTTCATAGGGCACTTCATCAACCAGTGGGCGGCGGGCAACGCCTGGGCCGTGGCCGACTGGGAGGCGCGCCTGGGCCGCCGTGCGACCGAGGGGGACCTGGAGCCGCTGAGCTGGGCGCTGGTCGAGCTGGGCCGGTCGCTCAACGCGGCGCAGTACCTGGTGGCGGTCCAGGGGCTGCAGAAGATCTCGCGGCAGATCGCCGACTACTTCGAGGGCATCGACCTGCTCCTCACCTCGACGCTCGGCGAGCCGCCGGCGCCGCTGGGCACGTTCGACTCGCCGCCGGACGAGCCGCTGGCCGGTTTGTTCCGGGCCGCCGCCTACGTGCCCTTCACGCCGCCGTTCAACGTGACGGGTCAGCCGGGGATCTCGCTGCCGCTTCATTGGAGCGACGCCGGCCTCCCGATCGGCGTCCAGTTCGTCGGCAGCTTCGGCGACGAGGAGACGCTCCTCGCCCTGGCGGGACAGCTCGAACAGGCCGCGCCCTGGGCCGGCCGGAGGCCGGTGGTCTCGGCGTAGGTGCTCGCGCCGCCGGGTTGACTCAGTCGGAGCCGGGGCGGCCGTGCATCCGGAAAAAGCGGCCGACTGGTCCGCGGTGCCGGGTGGGTAGGGTCCAGCCGTGATCGACGAGGAAGCGTTCCCGCAGCTCGACGCGGCCGATGTCGACCTCATCGCGACCCTGGGCGAGCGGCGTCAGGTCGCCCAGGGCGAGTACCTGTATCGGGAGGGCGACCTCACCTACGACTTCTACGTCGTCGTCTCCGCCGAGATCGACGTCGTCGTGGCGGTCGACGGCGAGGAGCGGACCATCGCCCGGCATGGGCCAGGGCGCTTCCTCGGCGAGCTCAACATGCTGACCGGCCTGCGGGTCTTCGTCTCCACCCGGGTCTCGAAGGCCGGCCAGGTCATCGCGGTGCCACGGGACCGCCTGCGCCAACTGATGGCCACCAATCCACGGCTGGGCGACACCATTCTGGCGGCGTTCATCGCACGCCGGTCCGTTCTGCTCGAGGAGGCGGCGCCGACGATCAGGGTGATCGGCTCGAAGTTCTCCCCCGAGTCCCTGCGGTTGCGAGAGTTCCTGGCCCGGACCCGGATCCCGCACGAGTGGATCGACTCCGACGCGGATCCGGGTGCCGACGCCCTGCTGCACCAATTCGCGGTCGCGCCGAGCGAACTCCCCGTCGTCATCGCGACCGGCGCGGTCCTGCGCAACCCGACGCCGGGGGAGCTGGCCAGCTACCTCGGCCTCACCCTCGAAAACCTGCCGGAGCGCTGCTTCGACCTCGTCGTGGTGGGTGGCGGCCCCGCCGGTCTGGCCGCTGCCGTGTACGGCGCGTCAGAGGGGCTGCGCACCCTCGGCGTCGAGATGACGGCGCCGGGAGGTCAGGCAGGCACGAGCTCGCGCATCGAGAACTACCTGGGGTTCCCGATGGGTATCTCGGGCACCGATCTCACCGGACGGGCGGTGATACAAGCCGAGAAGTTCGGGGCTCGACTCACCGTGCCGTGTACGGCGACGTCACTCCGCAACCGCGGCGGGTACCTGGTCGTCGAGCTCAGCGACGGGAGCGAGGTCGCGGGCCGGGCCGTCGTGGCCGCGACCGGCGCGGCCTACCGGCGGCTCGATGCGGACCGCCTCGGCGATTTCGAGGGGAACGGCGTGTACTACGCCGCCACCGACATGGAGGCCCGTCAGTGCAGCGGTGCACCGGTTGTGGTCGCCGGCGGAGGGAACTCGGCGGGCCAGGCGGCCATCTTCCTCGCGCAGAACAGCTGCCAGGTCATGATCGTTATCAGGGGGAGTGATCTCGGGAAGAGCATGTCGCGCTATCTGCTCGAACGGATCGAGGCGGACCCGGCCATCACTGTGTGTACCGACACCACTATCTCGGCGCTCGCGGGGGACGAGACGCTCCGATCGCTCGCGCTGAAGGGCCCGGATGGTGAACGCATCCTGGAATGCGCCGGGCTCTTCTCGTTCATCGGCGCCGACCCGGCGTCGGAATGGATCTCGGGTTGCGCCGCCCTCGACGACCGGAAGTTCATCCTCACCGACGCGTCGTTGACCGCGCAGCACCTCGGCGAGAACTGGGAGGGCCTCAATCGGATGCCGTTGCCCTTCGAGACGAGTCACCCGGGGCTGTTTGCGGTGGGTGATGTCCGCTCGGGGTCGATGAAGCGGGTCGCGTCTGCCGTGGGCGAGGGGTCAGCTGCGGTACGCGCCGTGCACCAGTACCTCGCGTTCGCCCACTGACACTGGGCTCAGGCGGAGCCGGGGCCGCCGTTCACCAGGACGCAACGGGTCCCCGAGTAGATGGTCGGCATGCACTTGTTGCAATGGATACAGAGCGAGGACGTCGCGGTGCCGGCCTGCATGCGCGCCGGGAGGTCGGGCTCGCGCAGGAGGGCGCGGGCCATCGCGACGAACACGAAACCCTCGGCCAGCGCGGTGTCGACGGTGGCCCGCTCGGTGATGCCGCCCAGGAGGATGAGCGGCATGGTGAGCGCGGCGCGGAACTGGCGTGCGAAGGGGAGGAAGAAGGCCTCCTCGTAGGGGTAGGTGCGCAGGAAGCGGTGGCCCAGGACGCGGAAGCCGAGGCGGGCCGCGGTGGGCAGGGTGGCGCCGAACTCCCGGAGCGGTGCATCGCCCCGGAACAGGTACATCGGGTTGGCGAGGGAGCTGCCTCCGGTGAGCTCTATGGCATCGAGAGCGCCGTCGGACTCGAAGAGCGCGGCGATCCCGACGGACTCATCGAGCCACAGGCCGCCGTCGACGCCGTCGGCCATGTTGAGCTTCGCCGTCACTGCGGTCTTCGGCCCGGCGCCGTCGCGCACGGCGTGTAGCACGGTACGCGCGAAACGGGCGCGGTTCTCGACGCTGCCGCCGAACTGGTCGTCGCGCCGGTTCAGTTTCGGGCTGAGGAAGGCGCTCAGGAGGTAGTTGTGCCCGACGTGGACTTCGATGCTGTCGAAGCCCGCCTCGACGGCCCGGCCGGCGGCGCGGCGGTAGTCCTCGGTGATGCGCTCGATGTCGGCCGGGGTGACGGCCCGGAGGCGTCCGCCCATCGGAGTGAAGCCGCCGCTCGGCGAGAGCGCGGGGGCGCGGGTGGAGCGGGAATTGGCGACGGGACCGGCGTGGCCGATCTGGGCCGCGGCGGCCGCGCCCTCGGCGTGCACGGCATCGGTGAGCCGGCGCAGGCCGGGGACGGAGTCGTCGTTCAGCAGCACGCAGTGACGGTCGGTGCGCCCCTCGGGGGAGACGGCCAGGTAGGCGACGGTCGTCATGGCCACCCCGCCCGCCGCCGTGGCGCGGTGGAAGGCGATGAGCTCGTCGCTGACCGACCCGCCCGGCATGACCCCCTCGAAGGTGGCCGCCTTGACGATGCGGTTGCGCAGGGTGATCGGGCCGAGCGGCGCCGGCTCGAAGGCCTGTGGGGCGGCGGTGGCGGTGGCCTTCGTGCGAGGCATGGGGCGCAGTCTTGCTCAGGAGGAGGAGCGCCCGGCGGTCTCGAGGGTCGGCGCCAAGGGGGTTCCGGCCAGGGCGCAGTGGAAGGTACAGACCGGTTCCTCCTCCTTGTGCGCTCGGCGCGGGTTCCGGATGGTGAGGAAGGCGAGCAGGCCGCCGAGGGCGCTGGCCACGGCGCTGATGTACATCGCGGTGCGAAAGCCCGAGGCCAGCCCGGCAGAGGTGAGCGCGGCCGCACCGGTGAGACCGGCGGCCAGCGGAAGGACGGCGACGGCGAAGAGGGAGGCGGCGCGGGCCACGGTGTTGTTGACCGCCGACGCGATGCCCGAATGCTCGGCGGGCGCGGCACCCATGGCGGTGGCCGTCAACGGTGCCACGGTGACGGCGAGGCCTGCGCCGAACAGCAGCACGGCGGGGAGCACCTGGGTCGCGTAGTTGCCGGGGGTGGTGGCGCGGGAGAGGAGGGCGAGGCCCACGCCGACGAGGAGCGGCCCGACGGACATTTGCAGCCGCGGGCCGATGCGCGCCGAGAGCTGGCCCGACCGGGCGGAGAAGAGCAGCATGATGAGCGTCACGGGCAGCAACGCCAGGCCCGATTGCAGCGGGCTGTAGTGCACGACGACCTGCAGCTCCACGGGGAGCAGGAAGAGCGCCCCACCCAGGGCGCCGTAGACGACGAAGGTCACGGCGTTGGCTCCCCTGAACTGGCGGGAGCGGAACAGGTTCAGCGGGAGCATCGGGTGCCGCACGCGGTGCTCGTACCAGAGGAAGGCCGGCCCGGCGACGGCGGCGAGCACGAAGCCGGTCAGGATGAGCGGGCTCGACCAGCCGCGGGAGGGCCCTTCAATGAGGGCGTAGGTCACGCCCGCCAGGAACACGACGCCGAGCGCCGCTCCGGTGTAGTCGACCCGCCCGGTGCTGGTGGGGTCGCTCGTCTCGGGGACGTGGCGGGCCGTGATCACGAGCACGAACGCCGCGAGGGGCAGGTTGATGTAGAAGACAGCCCGCCAGGACGCGACGGCGAGCAGGTAGCCGCCGATCAGCGGGCCGGCCGCCGAGGCCACACCGCCCAGCCCGGACCATGCGCCGATGGCCCGCGAGCGGTCGTCCGCTCGGAACGAAGCCTGCAGGATGGCGAGACTGCCGGGGGTGAGCAGCGCACCGCCGACGCCCTGCAGCACGCGGGCCGCCACGAGCAGACCCGCGTTGGGTGCCAGCCCGCACAGCGCCGATGCGACGGCGAACCAGGCGATCCCGAGCGAGAAGATCCGCCGGCGCCCGAAGCGGTCGCCGAGGCTGCCGCCGAGCAGCAGGAACGCGGCGAGGGTGAGGGAGTAGCCGGTGATCACCCATTGCAGCGTCCCGACGCCGCCGCCGAAGGAACGGTTGATGGAGGGCAGGGCGATGCCGACCACCGTCGAATCGAGGAAGGCCATCCCGGAGCCGAGGACCGTCGCCACCAGGACCCAGCGCCCACGGGGAGTCCCGTAGGAGAGTTCCTCGGCCGCGGCCCCCGTGGTCATTGGCGGAGGCTATGGGCGGCGGGGCCCGCCCGCTCACTCAGGGGCATTTACCGAGGGCACGTGTGCATGGTGAGCAACACCATCGCCTGGCGTTCCTTGATGCCGATCGGATAACGGCATCCGAGAGCAACGAGCCCCCTGCCAGCGCTTATACTGGTGTGACGACCGCATGACCCAAGGAGGTGAGCCAGATGAGATCGGAACCCCCCAGTACCTGGCCCCTCCGACGTGCGGTCTGAGCCGAGCGCTCATCGTTCCGCTTCCCTGAACGACTGACAACGGTCTTCGCCGCGGCACGGGCACTCCGGGTCCGCACGCTGGAGCCACCTCCCATCGGTTGCATTCGCACCGGCACGCCTGGAGCCGCCCTGTTTCAGGGCGACCCGTCTGCGCGGATGGCGCACCGTGCGCATCCATTTCGTCAAAGGAGATCGTCATGTCGTTCCGCTTCCAATTCCAAGCCATTTCCTTCACTCCTGCGGTTCCGTTCCTGTCGGATCGGTCGCCTCGTCATGTCCGGGGGTGCGAAGGATGAGCACGACCACCACCTTCGACAACGAGGCCGTCCTCGACACCGCGCACGTCGGAGACATCCAGGGCGCCCTCGGCACCATCACCCACGGCGACGTCGCGGCGCGCTCCGGACTCCGGAGGAAGCTGATCACCCTGGCCGCCATCGTCGGACCGGGGCTGATCGTGATGGCCGGCGACAACGACGCCGGCGCCTTTGCCACCTACACCCAAGCGGGACAGAACTACGGCACCCGTCTGCTGTGGACCCTCGCACTCCTCATTCCGGTGCTCTACGTGGCCCAGGAGATGGTCGTGCGTCTGGGCGCGGTGACCGGCGTCGGGCACGCCCGGCTGATCCTGGAGCGTTTCGGGAAGTTCTGGGGAGCGTTCAGCGTCATCGATCTGTTCATCCTGAACGCGCTCACCATCGTGACCGAGTTCATCGGGGTCTCCCTTGCGGTGAGCTATTTGGGGCTGCCCAAGGTGCCGAGCGTGCTGGTGGCCGGCACCGCGGTGGTGGCCGCCGCGTCGACGGGAAGCTTCCGGCGCTTCGAGCGGATCTGCCTGACCCTGGTGGCGGCATCGCTTCTGCTCATCCCGCTCTACCTGATGGTGCACCCTCCGGCGAGCCAAATGGCACATGGGTTCGCCATCCCGGGATTTCCGGGGCACTCGCAGATGTCAACGGTGATGCTGCTGATCATCGGCATCGTTGGAACGACCGTCGCGCCCTGGCAGCTCTTCTTTCAGCAGTCCTACATCATCGACAAGCGGATCACCCCGCGGTTCATCAACTACGAGCGGGTGGACCTGTGGATCGGGATCGTCGTTGTGGTCGTCGGGGCGGCGGCGTTGTTCGGCGTCGCGGCCGCGGCGTTCAGCGGGACCCCTGCATTCGGGAACTTCACCGACGCCGGCGGGGTGGCCAGTGGCCTCAAGCACTATGTCTCACCGGTGGTAGGCGCCCTCTTCGCGATCGGCCTCATCGACGCCGCGATCATCGGGGCGTCAGCAGTCGGACTGTCCACTTCCTACGCGTTGTCCGACGTGCTCGGATTCAAGCACTCACTGCACCGCAACGTCACCAAGGCCAAGGGCTTCTACGCCTGCTACGCCGGGCTGATGGGGCTGGCTGCGTTCCTGGTGCTGACACCGGGAGTGCCGCTCGGACTGCTCACCGAGGCCGTGCAGGTCCTGGCCGGGGTACTCCTGCCTTCGGCCATCGTCTTCCTCGTGTTGCTGTGCAACGACCGGGACGTGCTCGGGCCCTGGGTGAACACGCGTCGCACGAATGTCATCGCGGCCACCATCATCAGCGTGCTGGTCATGATGTCGGTGATCCTCACCGCCAGTGTCCTGTTCCCGAACATCTCCGGCCACGCCATCATTGGCATTCTGGCGATCGGGGCCGTCGTCGCAGCCCTCGTGGGAATTGTGCTGGTGGTGCTGGGACGAAGGGCCAAGGCCCGGGTGGTGCACGTGCCGGTGGAGTGGTACGACCGCAACACTTGGCGGATGCCCCCGCTCAACCGGCTGGCCCGTCCCCCCATGTCGCTGCAGCGCAAGATCGGGCTGTTCACGCTGCGGGGATACCTCCTGGTGGCGTTCATCATGGTCGTCGTGAAGGTCGTGTCTGTCGCCCTCCACTGACGTCGACTCGGCGGTTCGGCGCCCTTCGTCCCTCGGGCCCTGCGCCGACCGGGTGCCTACCCCTGGCCTCGGCAATTCGTCAGACTGGAGGAGTCCGCTGAGCACAGGATCCGGAGCGCGACCGTCGTGCGAGCATCCCACGAGCCGCCGGACCGTATTCCTAGAACAGTGATTTCGATGCGTAGGGGACACATGACCAGTCGAACCGGAGGTCAGGCGTCGTGACCGACACGTTCGGCGACCTTGACTTCGACCAGCTCGAACGCGAGCTGGCGCCCCGACCCCAGCGGTTCTGGCGGCTCATCAAGACCCAGCGGATCCTCCAGATCGTCCTTGGTGTCTTCTGGCTCCTCGACGCGGGCCTGCAGTTCCAGTCCTTCATGTTCCACCGGTCCTTCGTGGACACCTACATCCTGCCCAACGCCAGCGGTCAGCCGGCCGTGGTCGGTTGGGTCATCACGAACCTCGGGCACTTCATTGAGCCCCACATCGCACTGTGGAACGCGCTGTTCGCGCTGATACAGGTCGCCATCGGCCTCGGACTCCTCTACCGACCGACCGTCCGCCATGCGCTCGCCCTTTCGTTCGCGTGGGCTTTCGGGGTCTGGGTCCTCGGCGAGGGGATGGGGATGGTGTTCACGGGGAGTGCCAGCGCGCTGACCGGTGCCCCGGGGTCGGTGTTCATGTACGGGATGATCGGCTTGATGGCCTGGCCGTCGAAGGGTCCGGGAGAACCGGACGAGCTGGCCGTCGGCGTCGCGTCCTCCGCCGCGGCCCGGGGCGTGGGCGGTGTGGCCACCCCGCTCATCGTCTGGGCCGGGTACTGGTCGCTCGCGGCCGTCCTGTTCCTCTTGCCGCACAACCGCACCCCCACTTCCATCAGCAGCGCCATCGTCGGCATGGCTCCGGGGCAGGCCGGCTGGTTCGCCCACTTCCTCACGAGTTTGGGGAATGCGTTCTCCTCGTCGGGGACGGAGCTTGCGTGGGTCCTGGCAATCCTGTCCCTGGTTATCGGGTTCGGGCCGCTGTTGACTCGCCGCCCCGGGATGTTCCTCGCGGCCGGTGCGCTGTTCTCCGTGGTGATGTGGGTGGCGGGGCAGGGCCTGGTGGGGAACATCTTCACCGGTTCGGGCACTGACCCGAACACCGGCCCGTTGATCGTCGTGCTGGCGTTGGCGATGACACCTGCTTGCGTCGCGGCGCCGTATGTGGGATCAACCCCGCTCGTCCAAGCTCTGCGCGAGCACCGCGTGCTCACGGGCGGTGGAATCGGCCTGGTCGCGCTGGCGATCTTTCTGAGCGGTGCGTACCCGGCTGCTTCGCGAGAGACGACGGGCATGGCCATGAGCGGCATGACGGGCATGGCCAGCGTCGCGGCCTCCGGCAACAGTGCCGCGACCGCAGCCTGTAACGGGTCGAACCACTCAGGACTGGTCGTGAACAACAGCCCGCTCATGGCCATGGGCGGCACCGTCTACATGAACATGAACGGCAGCGACGCCAACGCAGCGGCCGGTTTGAATTCGACGAAGGCGAACTGGCATTACACCGGCCCCGCGCTCCCCCAGGCGGAGGCGCAGCAGTTGTTGGCCGACGGCGGGAACGGCCCGGACCAGGTCCACATGGCACGGTCGGGTTGCGCGCCGGAGCCGACCTTTTCCGATCAGATCAACGCCGAGCAATACGTCCAGGCGACGAGCCAGGCCGCCGCCCGATATGCAAACCCGGCCGCGGCGACGGCAGCCGGGTACGTGGCGACGTCACCGACGGATTACCCCGTCGTGTACTACGTGAACCCCAGGATCGTCGCGGAGAACGCGGCGGCGAAGCGGACCCTCGATCCCACGTACATCGACGGGCTCGTCTACGCCGCGACGCCCTCCGGCCAGCAGGTGCTGGCGGCTGCCTTCTACCTCTTGCCGAGCACGGTCTCCTCACCGCCGATGCCGTACGGCTCCCTCGTGCAGTGGCACCAACGCACCGACATGTGCGTTCCGTCCGGCGGCTCGTTCGCAACGACGGGCGGGCTCTCCATCGCAGGCTCGCCGCCCTGCCCGAACGGGACCCTGACCTCGGCGACGCCCTACATGACGATGGTCTGGCAGGTTCCCGTGGCGGGGGGACCGACGGCGATCCAACCCCAGGACATCTCGATCGTCGAGGCGGCGGTCATGCAGGCGGACAGCTAGCTCGCTGTCGGCCGTGCCGCGGCCTTCGTTGTCATTCGTTTCAACCACCGACGAAACTCGGTTCCGGGAGTCCTCGAAATACGTGATGCGAACGACCCATCAAAGCGCTGTGGCTAACGCCGTCTGCGTCATTCTCAGCGGCAACAGCGCAGCGTGCGCGGCACGGTTGCATCACTTCGAGAGGTTCCCTATAATGTTTCGAACTCAAACACGGCACCGCCTGTTGCAGGGCACAGGTTTGAACGCCGGAGCCCCCCATGAGACCCCTCTCTGTACGTCCGCGCGCATCGGTCCGGATTGCGAAGAGCGCGGGTCGCACTGCTGCCTTTTTCGCGACGGCGGGCGTGGTGTGCCTCAGCCTCTTGTTCCTCGGAAGCGCGCTGCAGAGCGCGAGAGCATCGGCGGATACGAACGAAGTGTGCGGTGGGTACAGCGGGTGCAGCGCCAGCGGACACACCACGCACGGCTACGAAGCGCACGCCGGCGCGTCCTATTGGGGAATGGAAGCCGACAACGAATGCACCAATTACGTCGCGTACGTCGAATCGGCGGTGTACGGAGCTCCGACGCCCGCGTACAACCTCGGAAATGCCGACGCGTGGGCGGTGAACGCGGCTGCGCACGGCGTGCAAGTCAACGACGTCCCCTCGGTGGGTGCGGTCGCAGAGTGGAACGGCGGCGAGCCCGGATTGCCTCCTCCTGGTCACGTCGCTGTCGTCGAGGCTGTGGGGCCCGATGACAGCTACATCGTCGTATCGCAACAGCACATCCACGTGGCCGACGGCTATGACTGGGAGCTGATACGAGCCGGCGCCCAAGCCTGGGAGTCATGGCCGGACCAGTTCATCCACTTCCACCCGTACAAGGCAGCCGTCGCGGTAACGCCGACACCGGGTGGCGCCGGCTACTGGGTTGCGGACAATGACGGCGGAGTCTTTGCGCATGGCACCGCCCAGTTCTACGGCTCGGTCGGAGATCTGCGCCTGAACGCGCCGATCTCGGGCATGGCGGCGACGCCCGATGGTGGGGGTTACTGGCTCGTCGCCGCCGACGGCGGCATCTTCAGCTTCGGCGATGCCGAGTTCTACGGCTCGGCGGGAGAGCTGCATCTCAACGCACCGATGGTGGACATCGTCGCAACCCCGGACGGGAGGGGATACTGGCTCGTCGGCTCGGATGGCGGCATCTTCAATTTCGGTGACGCCGGCTTCTATTCCTCCACGGGCCACCTTCACCTCAACTCTCCCATCGTCGGCATGGCAAGGACGCCCGATGGGCGGGGCTACTGGCTCGTCGGCTCGGATGGCGGCACCTTCAGCTTCGGTGATGCAGCCTTCCATGGTTCGACCGGAATGCTGCACCTCAATTCTGCGATCGCCGGCATCGCGGCTTCGTCCGATGGCCGTGGCTATTGGCTCGTGGGCGGGGACGGCGGCGTCTTCAGCTTCGGCGACGCCGGCTTTTACGGATCACTCGGGCTACGTCCCCTGAGCCAACCGATTGCCGGCATCACACGCAGTTCGGGGCGCAATGGCTACCTGATCGTGGACGGCGACGGGAGCGTTTACTCGTTCTGAGTTGCCCAGTGCCTGGGATCGGGTGCTCTGCTCTCGCATCACCCTCGGCCTGCATCAGACCTTGAGTGCCGTCTCCTCGACTTCGGCGAGGTCGAACCCGACGCGGTCGATTTCGGGCTGTAACCCCGCAACATCGAACCCGTAGAAGCTCGCCGCGTTCTCGAACAGGATCTTCTCCGCGTCCTCCTGCGTCACGCTCGGGTGTTGCGCGAGAAGGGCGACTTTTTCGTCCGTGTGGGGGAAGAAGGACTCGAAGTGGGGATAGTCGACGCCGAACATGGCGGCATCGGGACCGAAATGAAAGCCCGGGAGCGGCTCTCCGGCGCCGTCCTTGCCGACCAATTGGTCGATGGGCAGCTGGCGGGGGTCGAAGGGTGAGACCCCGACGAAGCAGTTGACCCCGACGTACTCACTGGCCAGCTTGTTGACCGTCCGGTCTCTCTTCATGAGCGTGGCAAAGGCCATCCAGTCATCCGCCTGACTCAATGTCATGTCCAGGTGATTGATCGCCGGCACGATGAACATGAGCTGTGTCTCTACCCAGGCCATCCGGAGACCGGGGAAGCGGTCGAACACCCCGCCGGCGATCATCTGCCACAGAGAACGGTTCGAATAGAAGCCGTTCTCGATCGCGACCGTCATGATCGCCGCGAACCCCGGGGCGCTGTACCCCGGCAGGCCGGCACCACCGTGCTGGCTGATGGGAAGGCCGACCTCCTCGATGGTGGCCCAGATCGGATCGAGCGCCGGGTCGAAGAAGTTCGTCCCTCCCTCGTACAGCGCTGGCATCATGATCCCACCGAGGCCGTGTTCCTTGGCCCAGTGGATCGCGGCGATGGCCTGCTCGACATCCGCGAAGGAGACCACCGCTTGGCCTGCTCGCCGACCCGGGGTCTCCGCGCAGAAGTCCGCCAGCCACCTGTTGTAGGCGCGCCGGCCCTCCGCCTCGAGTTCAGGATCGGCGGCACGGGCGAGGTCGTCGAAACGGTTGACTTGGAACGGCTGGCCGTTCGGGAAGAGCACCTCGGCGACGACCCCTTGGGTTTCCAAGGCGTTCCAGCGGGCCGTCGAGTCCCACTGTGCATCCATCCCGTATTCGGGATTGAGGTTGCCCGAATCGGGCAGGCCCGCGTCCTCGGCCGCTGACACCCACTCGTCGTAGGCGGCGAGATGGCGCCTGCTGACGTACTCCCGGTAGCCCGCTCGCGAGGCCTTCACATGACCGTCCACCGAGATGATCGCGGTCTTGGCCATGTCGCCCTCCTGGTGCTCGATGGACTGCCCGGGGCCACGGCGCCGTCCTCGATGGTTCACCATCGGATGCGACGGAACCCGGTGTTCTTCGGGGGACGACTCCGCCCCGCGGCCCTTGCACGGTACCGGGAGACCGGAATAGTGTCAAGGCATAGCCCTAATCCCTCCAAGGCGCGTGTAGGCAGGTCAGATGGCTGTGACGCGGGACACCGCGGTGATGGCCCGGCCGACCGCCGGTCGACCCCGCAACGGCGCGCTCGACCGACCCATCCTGTTGACGGTCCGCCAGCTCCTGGCCGAACGGGGCTATCAGGGCCTCAGCATGCAGGAGGTCACTCGACGCTGCGGGGTACACGTTCGGACCATCTCCCGCCGCTGGCCCACGAAGGCAGAACTCGTCGCAGCCGCCGTGCTCGGAGGCGACGAACCGACCATCCTCGGTGACAACCGACGCCCCACGGGGGACCTGCGTGCCGATCTTCGCCGACTCGTCGAGAGGAGTGTCCGGTACGTGGGCGACCCGGCCATTCGTGCCGCCATGCCGGCCCTCCTGAGCGATATGCGGACCAACGAACGCGTTGCCCAACGCATCCATCGACGTCAGCAGGAGCTGGCGGCGACCATCCAGTCCGTCCTCGAAGCGGCGGTTCACTCGGGCGATGCTCCGGCACATGTGCTCCACCGCAGCTCACTCCTGCCGAATCTCATGACCGGGGCGGCGTTCAGTATCCAGACAGAGCAGACGGTCGTCGTCGACGGCGCCCTCATCGATGAGCTGACCGATCTTCTTCTCGCCGCCATTTTCGGGTGACGGCAGCGCATACCGGGACCAGACCCACGGAGGCACCATGACGACCGTCGACTTCCGCACTCGCCGCAAAAGCATGTCATCAGCTACCAAGGGGTTCTGGAGCAAGGATTGCGGGATCTCAGTTCCTGCGTCGAAGACGACGTGGCGCCCCCGGCGAGCTCCTGCTACCAAATCCGTGACGGCCAGGTTCATGTGCCAGGGACCGCCGAGGCACGCAAGGGCATCCAACCGGTCGTCCACCTGAGCATCGAGGGATCCGCGCGAGCAGAGGTGGCGGTCGGTGAACCCGTCTCGTTCGTCGCGCACATCGAGACACCACCGAACACCGGTGAGCTGGTCGCGGCGTATTGGGACTTCCTCGGTGACGGCAGCTACTCCACGCGGGCAGAGCTCGGGCCCGGGACGATAGAGGAAGTGACCCTGACCGGCTCGCACACGTTCACTGCCCCCCGAACCTATTTCCCGGCGCTCCGCGTCGCCTCGCAACGAGATGGTGATCGCCAGATCCCGTACGCCCGAGTCCAGAACCTTGGCCGGGTCCGAGTTGTGGTGCGGTGAACGCCCGACTCCCAGTTACTCGTGGCGCGCCGATACCAAGCCGATCGAGGAGTTCCCGGACTCGCCTTTCGATGTCGTCACGGATAGGCCGGACAACCTCGAGTGACTGATCCGCCGGGTCTGCGACGTCCCAGTCCTCGTAGTGCTTACCCGGGATGAGGGGGCAGGCGTCACCGCATCCCATGGTGACGACCACGTCTGCTCCCGCCAGCACCTCATCGGTCCAGGTTTTGGGGAAGCCACCCGAGATGTCGATCCCAACCTCTGCCATCGCCTCGATCGCGACCTTGTTCAACTCCCTCTTCGGTTCCGAACCTCCGGACCAGCCGACGACCCGACCCTGCCCGAGGTGGGTGAACCACCCCAGAGCCATCTGGGACCGCCCCGCGTTATGGGTGCAGAGGAAGAGAACGGCCGGTGTGTCATTTGGCGAGTGACCTTCCGCGCGCATGAGAACCTCGAGCCGCTCCTTTGTCAACTTCTCCGCGAAACCGACGAGCCATGAAGAAACCGCTCGGTCTCGGGATCGTCCGCACCGCGCAGGTGCGGAACGAGAATGTCCGCCGCCTCGTCCGGCGTCACCCCTGGGTAGAGCGTGCGGATGAGGCCGTAGGCGAGGACGCCACCGACCACCTGGGCGGCGATGAACGACGGAGCGGACGAGGGGGCGATGCCAGCGAAGGTGTTGGAGAACATGCGGCCGACCGTGACGGCGGGGTTGGCGAAGCTCGTCGAGCTGGTGAAGAAGTACGCGGCACCGATGTATGCGCCGACGGCCGCCGGCGCCGCCTTCGACCGCCCCGAACGGGCCAACGCGAAGATCACGAGCAAAAGGCCGAGGGTGGCGACGATCTCGGACAGGAAATGGGCGGGCGAGGCCCGGTGCTTGGTCGAGAGCTCGATTGCCGCCTTGGAGAACATGAGATTGGCCACGACGGCTCCGGCGACGCACCCGGTCACTTGCACGGGGAGGTAAGCGGCCGCGTCGCGCCAGGAGAGGCCGCCGAAACCGGCGTCGACGAAGGAGACCACGGGGTTGAAGTGACCACCCGAGACGGGGCCGAACATCAAGATGATGGCGTAGAGCCCGGCGGCCGTTGCCGCCGCGTTCTCAAAGAGCTGCAGCCCGGTGTTCCCCGGCGAGAGCTGTTGGGCGGCGATGCCCGACCCGATGACCAGCGCGGCCAGGAAGGCGCTGCCGACGAACTCGGCCAGCAGCCGGCGCCACAGGACAACGTCGTTCACTCCCGTCTCCCTCCGTGTGACCGGTGAGATTCGTTCAGCAGCACGCGGCAGGCGGAACCTTGGCCGGCGACGAATCGGTCTCGACGCTGGCGCAGCAGGTTCCATCGCCGGCGAGGCCCGATTCCAGCGGCGCGTCGCCGAGCACGGTGTAGATCTCCCACGGCGTCGCGTCCGGGTCGTCGACCCAGACTTTGTCCTGCACCGCGTAGCAACAGGTCGTCTGCTCCTGGTCCAGTGTCTCGAGGCCGTCGGCCGCGAGGCGGGCGCTGGCCTGGGCCACCTCGGCGGGATCCTGCACTTCGACGCCGAGGTGATTGAGAGCACCGCCGACGCCCTTTTCCCGGCCGTCGGCGTGCTCTATCAAGACGAGCTTGAGCGGGGGGTCGGCGATGGCGAAGTTGGCGTAGCCGGGCCGCACCTTCGCCGGCGTGCTCGAGAAAAGCTTTGAATAGAACGCGACGGCCTCGTCGAGGTCCGAGACGTTGAGGGCGAGTTGCAGGCGGGACATGGGGTTCTCCGGTTAGATTGATTGAGATCGATACGCCAGTCTGTAGCATACATAGATAGATGTCAATAGGTATCCAGGCGACAGGAGCTGCCATGGCAACCAAGAGCACGACACATAGCTCTCCACGGATCCGGGCCAGCCTGTCGGCCGGCTGCTGTACCCCCATCACGGAGAGCGCACTGGGTGAGCCGGACGCGGTCGAGTTGGCCGGCGTGTTCGCGGCGTTGAGCGACCCGGTCCGCCTCCGCTTGCTGTCCATTGTCGCGGCCGCGGGTGAGGTGTGCAGCTGCAACCTCGAGGCGCCCCTGACCAAGAGCCAGCCCACGATCTCGCACCACACCCGGGTTCTGGCCGAAGCGGGCCTGATCGCGGGTGAGAAGCGCGGCCGCTGGATGTGGTGGCACCTCGTCCCAGAACAGGTCGAACGTCTCCGCCGCCTTCTCGGAGAGCGCTGACGCACAATGCTTGGCCCGCTGGCGGAACAAGCCGAGGGTTGAACCCGTCGTGCGAGTGGTCGGGCGCGGCATCGATCCGCGGACCTCACGCTTTTCAGGCGCGCGCTCTACCAACTGAGCTACCCGACCGGGTACCAGGTCCGACCGCTGCCGGGCGGTCGGGCGCTGGCTGCGGACCTGACGGGATTTGAACCCGCGACCTCCGCCTTGACAGGGCGGCGTGCACTCCGAGCTGCACCACAGGTCCTCAAACACTTCACCAGGGATTCCAGGCTCTCCGGCGGGCCTTCACCTTCCCGGCTGCTCGGTTTCGTGCCACTTCTGTGCCACGAGATCCGGCAAACCAGTCCAGATTCTCGTTCAGGTTAGCTTCTAAAGCCGGCACACGGGCGGGGCACAGCCGGCGCCGCTGTCGGCTCGATGCAGGTCAGCTCAAATCGCCGCGTGCGCGAGGTCCATCTCCCACCACAAGAAGTTCGTGGTTTGGGTCAGGATCTGCGTGCGGTGCTCCGCATACGGTGCATGGCAGGTCTCGTTCCACGACTCGAGGAAGGCGTCCAGACCTAAGGACAGGGCAGCGTTGATCGTGGCCTGCGCCAAGGGGTACGGCACCAGTGGATCGGTCGTGCAGTGGAAGTCCATCGCCGGAGCGTCTCCTTTCGAGATGGCACCGACCCCCGAGACGCCGAGGTAGGCCCCCGAGAGCGACACCGCGGCGCGCACCTGCGCTGCGGGATCCTCCGAGGAGGAATAGCCGACGTTGAGGGCCGTGATCCCGCCGGCGGACGTCCCGGCGATGGCGATGCGGTTGGGGTCGACGCCATAGGCCGCCGCGTGCGCTCGCAAGAACAACACCGCGGTCTGCCCGTCCGCGAAGGCCTCGGCGATCGCCGCCGCACAGTTCGACGCTGTCCCGCTGCAGCCGGGCGATTCGAGCCGATAGTTGATCGACACGTTGACGAAGCCCTTTTCGGCGAAGGTGGTCGCCTCATCGACGACGTCAGCCTCCGTCTTGTCGCCACAACAGAAAGACCCACCGTGTACCCACACGATGGCGGGCCGGTCGCTGACCGAGTCACCGGTCGGCTGGTACATGTCCATCTGCAGAGTCACCGTCTGGTTCTCTAGGTTGACCGCGGAGCCGTAGGTGATGTTCGGGGTGACTTTGACCGCGCTGAACACCTGGTCGCGGTAGCGCAACGGCGCGCTCCCCGGAGGGGCGAGGTTGGGCCAATCGCAGCCGGTGACGACGATGGCTAGGACCGCGAGGACGGGTACCACGAGGTGACGGCGCACGCCGAAATACTCGTGGGTCCTTCGCCGTACGTCAAGGCTCCCGGGCGTCGAACCCTATTCCGGTTGCGACCCCTGCCTCCGATCACCAGACCGGAGGCGTTACTGCCCTTGTGCCCGATGCCTGAATCCGCGCCTAGGCCCATCCCAGCGGAGCGCGTTGCCACAACAGCACGGAACGCGGACACTCACGTCCGCGTTCGGGCGGACAGTAGGCGGGGCGCACGGTTAGCGTACCGAAGATGAGCCAAGACCAGCACGAGGGCGCGCCCCCGCATCGGCTCTCCCGCAGGTCGTTCCTGGCCACCACTGTGGCTTCCGGACTGGCCGCGACCGGACTCGCTACGGCCGTGGGCAGCGAGACCTACGCCGCGGCGGCGAGGGAGAGGGGCCTTGGGCGGGCGGATCGCTGCTCACGACCCGGATCGCGTCCCTATCCTCATCTCCCCGCCGGCACCGACACCATGCCGGAGATCGAGCACATCGTCGTGCTCATGATGGAGAATCACTCGTTCGACGACCACCTCGGCACCCTCGGTCGCGGCGACGGACTCACGATTGGCCGTGACGGCAAGCCTGTCAACTACAACCCGATCCCACCGGGGGATTTGTCCGCTCGTTCCACAACCCGAACACGTGCGGCGAGACGGACTCGGGCATCACGCAATCATGGAACGCGTCGCACATCTGCTGGGACAACGGCACCAACATGGGCTTCGTCAAGGGCCTGCGGCGGCGCATCCATGGGGTACTGGCAGAGCGACGACCTGCCCTTCTACCACTCCATGGCGCAGTCGTTCCCCATCGGAGACCGCTACTTCTGCTCGGTCATGGCCCAGACCTACCCGAACCGCCGCTTCCTCATTGCCGGCACCGCGCTCGGAAACATCCGTACCGACGTCTCGGGCATCTCCAAGGCGGACGCGCCCAACGGCACCATCTTCGACCGTCTCAACGAGCACGGCATCTCATGGAAGGACTACTACCCCGACCTTCCGACCTGTGCGCTCTTCGAGCCCGTCTTCTTCGAACAATCCGACCAAGGTCGTCCACGTCGCCGACTTCTTCACCGACGCGGCGGCGGGGAACCTCCCCGCCTTCAGCCTGGTGGATCCCTACACCAACTTCTCCGAGGAGGACGGGGACATCTCGGTAGGCGAGGGCTACGCCGCCTTGGTCATCAACGCGGTCATGCAGGGCCCCGCCTGGGAGAAGACGGCTCTGATCTGGGTCTACGACGAGCACGGAGGCTGGTACGACCACGTGCCGCCCCAGCCGGCGGTGAAGCCGGACAACGTGCCACCGGCCCTGGAGCCAACGGACGTGCCCGGAGCGTACGACTACACCGGCTTCCGCGTGCCCTGCTGTGTGGTCTCCGCCCGCTCCAAGAAGGACTACGTGTCACATCAGACGTTCGACCACACCTCGATTCTGAAGTTGGTCGAGACCAAGTGGAATCTCCCGGCCCTGACCTACCGTGACGCCAACGCGCACAACATGTTGGACTTTTTCGACCTCAAGTCCAAGAGGCCGCCCTTTGCCGAGCCTCCCATGCTGGCGTCACCCAAGAACCCGTTCTCGAGCTCCTGCGGCCCTGCCCGTGAGCTCACTCACGGCCGAAGAAAGAGCGATGTTTCACACGATCTGCAGCGAGCTGCCGACCGGGACACTGCCCCCGGCATCGGCCCGGGTCACCACGGTCCCACCACACGCGGACGCGCTGATGGCGGCCCAACAGAGGAGGGTCCAACAGGGAGATCGCTCACCAATAGGTTCGGGTCCCCGCCGTCGCCGGCAGAACAAATCGGCGCGGCGAAGTTATGGGCAGGGACGCCACAACGGTCGCGCTATTCGGCTGGCCAGGGAAGGCCCATGTTGTTCCACTTCGGCACCTCGCCTACCGACATGATGCGGTCGGCCAATGGTCGCATCGCTTCTGCGAGTTCGAGTGCCGCGGTCCCCCAGCGGTGGCAGCGAAGGGTGCGGCCAATCGATCGGTCAGAGCTTCGATGGCGTCGCGGGAGGTGGTCCCCGCCGGAGTGGGACTCCCTTCGTCATCAAGCCACTCCCGCTCTTTAAGTCCGAGGACAGCCGTTCGCCATTCTTCATCGGACCACCCACGGTTCGTCCGAAGGCTCTCCCGTTCGGAGCGTCCAGTTGCTACTTGCATAACGAGTGATTCACACGGGTCGACCCGGTGGGTGAGGAGGCTCGTGACATGGCCATCACCTCGGTGTTCGCGCATCGCACCGAGGGCTTGCCAGAGCTGGAGATGAGGTGCGCCCGGGTCGGCCAGCGCGGCGTTCGCGGCTCCCAGCGGTCGACCAGCGAAGTCAGCTGCGTAGACGGCGCCCACGGCGAGTGAGGTGGCTCGCCGAAGCTCGGGCCCATCGATCGCGTCTCCGAGGAGCCGACGAAGCGCGGCGTCCATCGCAGAGAGCCGGGTGTCGAGGATCCGTGGTTCGGCGATGGCCCAAGCGTCAGGGATCGCGCGCTCGACCCTCCGTGGGTGAAATCCGTAGAAGATCGACCTCACAACGGCAGCCGACATCGCACCTAAGGGCGCCGCACGGCAACCGAAGTAACTCATCCAGCCGCCCTTGAGACCGAGGCGGTCGGTTGCTTCACGGGTTTCCGGAGCGAAGAAGAGCACAGCGTGGATCGGCTCGCCGCGCTGCCAAACGAGACGCGCGCGGCTCGCTCCTCCATGGTTCCCACGTCGTCCTCCGTCAGGGTCGGCTTCGAGGCCGACCTTTCGAATCGTAGGTGTCTCAGGCTGGGCTACACCTCGGGGCACTTCCCCCCACGTCGCCACGTGCGTTACCGCGCCACGCCCCCGAAGGCCTTACGGCGTGGCCGCCCGCAGCACGTCCACCCCGCGCTCGAACTCGCCCAGTCGGTCCGCACCGAGCGCCCTGAGCAGCCCCGTCGCGCAGAGCTCGTCCGTCACCTTCTCCGCCTCGTCGTGCTTGGACTTGATGGCGGCGCAATCGGGGAACGGCTCCGACCAGCCGAAGAACTTGGCCTGGCCCGGGCCTTCGTTCGTGAGGATCGCCTCCAGGGGCGACAGGCCCGCCGCAGTCGTGGCCACAAGATGCAGCCCGCCCCGCCACTCCCGCAAGATCTGCATGAGCTGGGCGGCCCGTCCCGCGGGAGACCCGCTCCGTTCGGCGTCGCGCCATCCCACGAAGAGGGGAATGCCCGATCCCTCCAGGCCGTCGACCATTTCCTCGATGATCGACACGATGCCGTCCAGGTCCGGGACATCCGCGTAGTACTTGTCGCCCCACATCCCGTGGGCTTCCGCCATCCGCGCCGCCGCCGCAGGGGCGCCTGCCACCGCCACACCTTCTCCGTACATGGCCTTGACGGCGTTGGGCTCGAACCACCCCGTGGAGGCGTGCACCACATCCGCGCCGACGTCGCCGAGCATACCCCCGCGGCCCGAGAAGTAGAAGGCGAACGGGTTGGTCCAGCCCCACTCGGCCGCCCATCCGAAGACGTCCTGGCTCAGGTAGATCGCCGAGCCGATGTCATGAATCGGGTGGGACGTGGATCGGACCGCGGCGAGCGCGGCGTCGTGGTCAGCGGTGCCCATGGGCGACTCCTCTCGTCCTGCGTGAATTCTCGGCTCAGACCGGTGTCGGCGGCCGCAGGACCCGGCGCATGCCCGGGATAATCCCGACGATGCCCTCCATCAACCGCGCCAGTTCGGTGACCACGGTGTCGAGGTGGGTGAAGCGCTCGTCGAGCAGACCGACCACGGTCGAGAGCTCCGGCGACACCTCCTGCAGGGACTTGGTCGCCTTCGGCAGCTCGGTGGCCAGCTCGACCGCCACCGAGCCCAGGCGCTCGGTCAGGCTGCGCAGCGCGGATGCCGACTCGGAGAGGGACGGGAGCGACCCATCCAGGATCCCGACGGCGTTCTGCAGCCCGGACACCGCGCCGGAAATCCCGCTCGCAGCGAAGTCGATGCCCGAGCCGGCACGGTTCATCCCGCCCTCCATGCGCTCCATCATCACCATAAGGCGGTCGAGCCGCTCCGCCGTGTCGTTGATCGCGTCGAGCGCGGACACGGCCGAGCCCGGGAGGCGCAGCAGCGCGCCGGGCAATCTGATGAGGCTTTCCAGCGTCGAAGGCTGTTCCACATGCGAAATCATGGGCCTGGCGGCACCGGGTGTCCAGTTTCGGTCGTCAGGCTTGGGACCGGCGTGGGGGCGTCGGTCGGGGTGGCCAAGTCGGCCGCAGCACCCCCCGTGCCGCCACCACCAGCCCTTCCGGTGTCAGCGCCGCCGCCCTGTGCATAACCCTGACGTCAACGTTAAACTTTCGGGAGTGAGCGCCCCCACCCTCCCGACCACGAACGGGCACGCCCCCGTCGCCGCTCCGGCCGAACACGGCTCGCGCTACCGCTGGCTCGCGCTCTCCACCGTCACCCTGGGCACACTCATGGTCTTCATCAACCAGTCCATCGTGCTCATTTCCCTGCCCGCCATCTTCCGCGGCATCGACCTCAACCCGCTCACGCCCGGCAACACCGGCTACATGCTCTGGATGCTGATGGGCTTCATGGTCGTCCTCGCCGTCCTCGTGGTCACCCTCGGCCGCGTCGGCGACATGTTCGGTCGCGTCCGGATCTTCAACCTCGGCTTCGCCGTGTTCACCACGTTCTCCATCCTCCTGGCCGTGACGTGGCTGACCGGCACCGCGGCCGCGCTCTGGCTGATCGTCATGCGCATCGGACAGGGCGTTGGCGGCGCCATGCTCTTCGCCAACTCGTCGGCCATCATCACCGACGCCTTCCCGGCCGACCAGCGCGGGCTCGGCCTCGGCATCAACAACGTCGCCGCGGTCGCGGGTTCGTTCGTCGGTCTCGTGCTCGGCGGCCTGCTCGCGCCCGTCGAGTGGCACCTCGTATTCCTCATCTCGGTGCCCTTCGGGGTGATCGGGACCATGTGGGCCTACGTGAAGCTCGAGGACCGCGGCGTGCGCACGCCGGCGCAGATCGACTGGCTGGGCAACCTCACGTTCGCGGCAGGACTGATCCTCGTCCTGGTCGGGATCACCTACGGCTTGCTTCCCTACGGCGGCCACACGATGGGCTGGACGAACCCGCTCGTCATGGCCGCCATCTTTGGCGGCCTCGCCATCCTCGTCCTCTTCGGCGTGATTGAGACCAAGGTGGCGCATCCCATGTTCCGCCTTCAGCTGTTCCGCATCCGCGCCTTCAGTGCCGGCAATGTGGCCAGCTTCCTCGCCTCGCTGAGCCGAGGCGGCTTAATGTTCATGCTCGTCATCTGGCTGCAAGGCATCTGGCTCCCGCTTCACGGCTACAGCTTCAGCCAGACGCCGCTCTGGGCGGGCATCTACATGATCCCCCTCACTGTCGGCCTGCTTCTCGCCGGCCCCGTCTCCGGCATCCTCGCCGACCGCTACGGCGCCCGGCCCTTCGCCACCGGCGGCCTCATCCTTGTCGCGCTGACGTTCATCGCGCTCATCCAGCTGCCGGTGGACTTCTCCTACTGGGGCTTCGCCGCGCTGATCTTCCTCAACTCCATCGGGATGGGCATGTTCATCGCGCCCAACCAGACCGGGATCATGAACAGCCTTCCGGCCAGCCAGCGCGGCGCTGGCGCGGGTATGGCGGGAACGTTCAACTCGTCGGCCCAGGTGCTCTCCATCGGCATCTTCTTCACCCTGATGATCCTCGGCCTGGCCTCCCTCTTGCCGGGGGCGCTCTATCACGGGCTCACGGCTCAGGGCGTGAGTGCCAGCGTCGCCACCCGTGTCTCGCACCTTCCGCCCGTCGGCAGCCTCTTTGCCGCGTTCCTCGGTTACAACCCGATGCAGGTCCTCCTCGGTCACGCCGAGCTGGCACACCTCCCGCACGCAACGGCGGCGTACCTCACGAGCCGCCAGTACTTCCCGCACCTCATCGCGCCGGCCTTCTCGCGGGGCCTGACCGAAGCCTTCTCGTTCGCCGCCGTCGTATGCATCCTCGGCGCCTTCGCCTCCCTGCTCCGTGGCGGTAAGTACCACTACGTCGAGCCGGGCAGCGCCGGCGTCTCCACCGAAGCCCCAGCCGAGATCCTCGAGCCCGCCGACCGAGTCCCCGCCCAAGAAGCCGTCGCCGAGACCGAGCCCCTCCTGGTCGAGTGATGGCCGTCTCCACGTCCCGCAAATCAGGGGAGACGACCGCCCCGGCTTCCATCGAATCGGCCGAGGCGGGCATACGCATCGGGGACGCCGCGACACGGGCCGGCGTCTCGGCACGCACCCTCCGTTACTACGAGGAGCTCGGCCTCCTCATGCCGTCGCTGTACACGGCGGGCGGCGAGCGCCGCTACACGGCCGAGGACATCGCACACTTGCAGCGCATCCTGGAGCTGCGCGAGGTGCTGGGCATGAACCTCGATGAGATCAAGGAGTTCCTCTCCTTCGAGACCCGCCTCGACGAGCTGCGCGCCACCTACCGCGCCAGCAAGGGCGTCGGGACGAAGAAGGCACGGGCGGAGCAGAAGGCCACCCTCTCCGAGGCGCTGGAACTGAACGAGACGCTGGCCCAGCAGCTGAGCGCCAAGCTCGCCCGCATGGACGCGTTTCGGGCCAAGCTCGCCCACAATGCCCAGCGTTGTCGCGAGCTCCTCGCCGAGCTCGACTGACCCGTTCCGCTACATTCCCGCGGTGGCCACTCGCACCCTGGCCGAGTCGAACGACGCTCGCATCCGTGCCTTTATCGGAGCGTGGGGGCGTCGCGCCACCGACGAGATCCTCACCTACTTCACCGAGGAGGCCGTCTACCACTGCACACCCCTCGAACCGATTGTCGGAAAGCCTGCCCTGGCCGACTGGGTGCGCGGCTTCGAGGGGACCCCACCGGCACGCCTCGACGTCCACCATCAGGTCGCCTCGGGCGAAGTAGTCATGAACGAGCGGACCGACCACATCACGCTCAACGGGCGGCCCGTCACCCTTGCGATCTGTGCAGTCTTCGAACTTGGTGACGGACACATCCGCGCGTGGCGTGAGTACCTCGACCTCGCGCCGGCCCGGGCCGCGTTCGCGAAGATCTGAGCGTTTCGCGTCACCTGTGCGTACCATGGCCGCGTGTCCTACGACGAGGCTCTGGCCGAGCGCATCCGTGAGTTGGTGGCGAAGGAGCGCGGCCTCAGCGAGAAGAAGATGTTCGGTGGGCTGGCCTTCCTCATCGGCGGCAACATGGCGATAGCGGCCAGCGGCCAAGGCGGGATCCTGGTCCGCGTGGATCCGCTCGCCTCCGGCAAGCTGGTGCGTACGACCAAGGCCTCCGTGGCAGTGATGCAGGGGCGGCAGATGCCGGGTTGGCTGCGCGTAAGATCCGAGGACGTCCGCACGACTCCGCAGCTGCGCAAGTGGGTGACGCTGGGGACGCAGTTCGCCCATTCGTTACCTGCCAAGAGGAAGTAGGAACGATGGGGTCCGTCGTCCTCCGTGACCTGAGCCCACAGGTCGTCGGGCGCATGCTCCGTGCCGACCTGGCCGACGCCACGGAGGAGCCACCGAGCGCCATCGATCAGTTCGACTTCCACGACTGCGGGTGCGGGGTCGGTGCAATCGTTGGTCGGCCACCCTGGGAACGGCACAACGGAGGCGATGAGCTCCTGCTGGTCCTCTCCGGATGGTCGCGGCTGACCGTGCTGCTCCCGGACGGATCGTTCTCCGAGACCTTGCAACCAGGAGCGCTCGCCGTCGTACCCCGAGGAACCTGGCACAGCAACGACGCGCCCGACGGGGTCACGATGCTCTACCTGACCCCGTCGGAGGGCAACGAGCACTCTTGGGAGGAGCCAGCGGTCTGAGGCGGGCGGCCGTCCGGTCGGCTCCTTGCCGGCCGGCGAGCCATTCGGGATGATGAACCGAGCCCATGAGCGACGTCTCCGCCCCGTCCCTGTCTGCGCCGGAACGGCCCTGGTCGGCGCCCGGGGCGTGGATCAGGTCCAAGGACCCCGGCCTCCTGGCCGTCAAGCGCTCGGTCCGAGCGGCCATCTTCATGCCTGGCGTCTTCGGGCTGGCGCACGCCGTCTTTCCCAATCCTCAGGTGAGCCTTTTCGCGGCCTTCGGCTCCTTCGCGTTGCTTCTGCTTGTGGACTTCACAGGGCCCATGCGCACGCGCCTCTCCAGTTACGCCGGCCTGTTCGGCGTCGGCTGTGGCCTCATCGCATTGGGCACGTTCGTCTCGACCGACAAGGTCGCCGCGGTCCTAGTCATGGGTCTGACCGGGTTCGCCATTCTGTACGCCGGCATCGTCACGCCGCAGGCGGCGACGGCGGCGACGGCCGCGCTCCTCACCTTCGTGTTGTCCGTCGCGGTGGCCCAGCCCTCCTCCGCCATCGGACCCCGCCTGCTCGGCTGGGTGCTCGCCGCGGCCTTCTGCGTTCCGGCCTGCCTGCTGTTGTGGCCGACGCCGTGGCACGACGACCTGCGTCGCCGCCTCTCGGCGACACTGTCGGCGATCGCGACGGTGGCCGAGGCCCACGCACGGGGTTTCGACCATCGCGACGACGACACCGTACTGGCCTCCGAGATCGCGCGGCTCCGAACGCAGTTCTCGGGCACGCCCTACCCCCCCACGGGCGCGGCCTCGGCCGCGCTCGCGCTGTCGAAGATGGTGGGCCGGGTGGAGTGGGTGGCCGGGAACGCCGTCTTCGCCCATGAGGCCCTCGGCCCCAGGGAGCAGCAAGAGCAGACCTTGTTGGAGACCGTGGCAGAGACCCTTCGCTCCTGCGCAGCCCTCGTCTGCGATCACAATGCGCACCCCGTGTCGGACCAAAGGCGCATCGACGCCGTGAGAGAGTGCCTGCGTCGACTCGACGAGCTGATCGGCGCCGAACTCGATTCCGACCTCTCGATTCTCCTCGACGCCGACCGCCACCGAGACGTCGACGCCATGACCGCGGTACTCGGGGCTCCTTCCCAGGACCACCATGACCAGTCCGATGGCTTCGCGTCGGCGCTGGACCCGGCGTTTCACGTCCGGGCGATGGCCGTCGCCGCCGAGATGGTGGCGGACGCAGCGCTCGCCTCCGCCGGCGCCGAGACCCTCGTGGACACCCGGCTCGGTCCGAGCGTCGAGTCGGTCTCACGGAACCTCGCCTACCGCATCACCTCCTACCTCTCGTTCCGTTCGGTGTGGTTCCGCAATGCGATCCGCGGCGCCGCCGCCCTGGCGCTGGCCGTCGCCGTGGTGGAGGTGACCGACGTGTCGCACGGCTTCTGGGTCGTTCTGGGCACGCTGTCGGTGCTCCGTTCGAACGCGCTCGGGACGGGCGCCACGGCACTTCGTGCCATCGCGGGCACCACGGTTGGCTTCGTCGTGGGCTCGGCGATCATGGTCGGCGTCGCCGATCACTGGGTCCTCCTGTGGTTCCTCCTCCCGCTGTCGGTGCTGTTGGCGGGAGCCGCCCCATCCATGGTGTCGTTCGCCGCCGGACAGGCGGGCTTCACCCTCGTCGTCGTCATCCTCTTCAACATCATCCAGCCCGTGGGATGGGAGGTCGGCCTGACGCGCATCGAGGACGTGGCCATCGGGTGCGGCGTGAGCGTCGTCGTCGGCCTGCTCTTCTGGCCCCGCGGCGCGACGGCGGCCCTGGGCCGCGCCCTCTCCGTGTCGTTCGTCACCAACTCGGGCTACCTGGCGGACGCGGTCGACCGCCTGACCATAACGACGCGGGTCGTGGACACCGACCCAAGCAGTCGGGCGTCGCATGCCGCCTATCTGCTGCTGGACGACGCCTTCCGCCAGTACCTGGCGGAACGGGGCGCCAAGGTGATCTCCGTCGAGACCGTGGCCCGCCTGTTCACGGGCGCCAACCGGCTCCGCCTAGCCGCCTACACCCTGTCGAGGTTGCCGGTCGTCGCGCCGGCCTCCGGCCAGACGGAGGTGGAGTCCGTCGCCGTGGCGGGCGCCGTGTTGCGAGACATGTATGCGTTGAGCCACCGCTGGTACCAGGAGTTCGCCGAGATGTTGGCCGACCGGCGTACGGCCCTCGACGAGCCGCCCTCACACGACGACGTGCTCCACCATGTACTGCGAAGGGCGTTCGAAGAGGCCCGCGCCCTGCGACGGGTCGACCGCCTGCGCATGACGCTGCAGATGCTGTGGGCGGACGAGCTCTTGGAGAGCCAGCACCAGATCCAAACCGACTTGGCCGCGTCAGCACAGCTCTTTGTGCACCGGCGGCACCAGGCGGCGCTGGTCTGACGCCCGGTCGGCCAGACCCTGTCCTTCGAGGGCCGCATAGAGACAGCGCCTCGCCGTAAGGGCCGTCAACGGCCGAAGCGAGCTTCCCCACGAGTCAACGGGCGACGAGTTGCGCGCCGTCACCATCGAAGGTGATCGTCATTCCCTCGCTCGCCAGACACACCCTGTCTTCACCCGAGGGCCAGACATCGCGAGCCTCGAGCAGGACCTGCTCGAGCTCGTCGTCAGTGTGGTACGGGTCGTGGTGGAAAAGGACCAGGTTGCGGACGCCGGCTTTGTCGGCGAACTCCATTGCGTCGGAGACCCCCGAATGTCCCCATCCGATGTGCGCGCCGTACTCGTGGTTGCGGTATTGCGCGTCATGCAGCAGAACGTCGGCGTCGCGGGCGATGTCGTACCCGCTCATCCACTCGGGCTGGAGCGAGCGCAACTCGGTGCCGAGGGAGGGCTCGTGATCCGGGAGGTACACCAACGAGTACCCGTGTTCCTCAATCCGGTAACCGACGGTGGGACCCTGGTGCTGGACCAGGCCCGATCGGATCGTCCCCGAGCCGATGGTGACGGCTTCGCTGGGTGCGTCATGAAACGTGAGCTGCGCCGGCACATCGTGCAGGTGGACAGGGAACAGCGGGGGCGAGAGATACATCGCGATCCGCTCCGAGAGGGGTTGGACCGGGGACGGCGGGCCCCAAATGTGGATGTTTAGGCCGGGCTCGAAGAGCGGCCGGAAGAACCCGAGGCCCTGTAAGTGGTCCAGATGGAGATGACTGAGCATGATGTGCAGTTCTGAACTCGGTGATGTCTGCATCGACACGCCGAGTGGCCGGATGCCGGTGCCCGCATCAAGCACGAGGATCTCTCCGCTCGAGAGCCGTACCTCGACACACGATGTGTTGCCCCCGTAGCGGACGGTGTCTGGGCCGGGTGCGGCGACCGAACCCCGGCATCCCCACACCCGCGCGTGCATCAGGTGCCGCCTTCCTTGTTGTCGACCAACCAGAACACCGACACGACGCCGTGCATCTCGCCGGTCGCGCCGAAAAGGGGATACGCCGTCGCGTGGACAAGCCGTCGGACCCCGTCATAGGCAGTCGCGGCAACGGTCATGTGGGCAGGACGCCTCTCGAAGAAGGCGATCCCGGCCGGCGTGTCTCGCCGGCGTAGCGGTTCGCCCTCTGCGGTCTTGAGGTGCAGGACGGCACCGAAGTCTTCGGCGGGGACCTCGCCGATCTCGCTGAAGGCCCTCCCGATGAGCAGAGCTGCGGCGTCGTTGTAGAAGACGAGGACGCCGCGCGCATCCAAGAGAAACATCGGCGTCGCGAGATTGGACGCCAACTCGCGGGCAAGGATGAGCGGGAGCGGCTTCCCGCCGCGGGTGGGTGCATCAGGGTCCACGCCAGCATCGTTGCCGTCCGCACTACGTGGTGCAATCGGCTTGCCGCGAACACTCCCAGCTCAATCCTGTGCGAAACCAAACATCGTTATCGAAGGACCCCTGATTCGGCTCGTACGCCGTGGCAACACCTGGACAGGACCGGAGCCTCTCAAGGGGGTAGCGCCCCAGGGGCCCGACAGCTGCCGGAAATTTGCCGGTCACCGGTCGGAGCACCAACGACGGGAACGACCACGACCGATTCGTGGCGGGATGGGAAGACCGCACCGTGGACAGACCACGCCGATCATTTTCGTTGCCCCTGCTTTTTGCGATTACTTGGCTCGGCTGGGGAAGAGCCCGGGGGCTCTCCTGGGAAGGCCGCCCTTACAGTGTGGTAGCTGGGCGAGGCCATCCGTACCGGGGAGGTCGCCGCCGTCAAGAGCCTGCTCCGAGAGTTGGTCGCTTCCATCGAGGTGTACGACGGCCGCGTGGTCTTCCCGCGGTTCCGTATCCCGGGCGCGGTTCGAACACGGGCAGCCCACCTGGCACCCCCAACCGGATTCGAACCGGTGCTGCCGCCGTGAAAGGGCGGTGTCCTAGGCCGCTAGACGATGGGGGCGGGACCGTGCGGACGCACGGAACGATCAAGGTTAGCGGGCGCCGATCGGGACGCCCGCCGCCGACGCATCGGGAACCGGCGGGGCGGCCACTACCTCCGGCGCGTGATACGTGCAGGCGAGGAACGTCTGCACCGTCCCGACCACGATGGCGGTAGCGCCGAGCAGGTGCACCTCGACGAGCAGCGCCGGCAGGTGAGTGAAGTACTGGGTGTAGCCGACCGCGGCCTGGGCCACCAGCACGATCATCAGGACGCGGGCCGAACGACGCACCCGCTCGGGCACGCCGGCCGCGTGGAGGGCGACGACGAGACCGAGGGTGAGGCCGACCATCAGCAACGCCAGGCTCGAGTGCAGCTCGGCCATGTCGCGCAGCGCAATGGGGATGCGCCTGGCGATCTGCTGGCCCGAGGCGTCGCCCGCGTGCGGCCCGGCGCCCGTGGTGGCCGTGCCGGCCGCCAGGACGAGCGCCAGGAGTGCGAGCAGGGCGTAGTAGAGACGGACGAGTGCCCGCGGGACCAGCAGGTGCGCCGAGCCGGGTGTGTAGTCGAGCCGGTCCCGGTGCACCAGGACGACCGCATCGACGAGGAGGAGCATGCTGGCGAAGAAGTGCACCATGACCACGTAGGGGTTGAGCTTGGTGTAGACGACGATCCCCCCCAGCACGGCTTGGGCGAGGACGCCGGCGACGAGGCCGCCGCTGAGCCACATGAGGTCTTTGCGCCGGGGGGCGCGGAAGGCCATGGCGAGGAACGAGGCCGCCACGGCGATCACGAGGACGACCGTGACCAGGCGGTTGCCGAACTCGACGAGGCCGTGGAATTGGAGGGCCGGCGTCAGGTGGCCGGCCGAGCACTCGGGCCAGTTGCTGCAGCCGAGGCCGCTGCCGGTCAGGCGGACGGCGCCCCCGGTCAGCACGATGAGCGCGGTCAGGGCCAGGGCGACGAGGTTGACCCGGTGGCCCGTCGGGGACGAGACGGTGAGGGGGCGGTGCCGCGACACGAGGGGTCAATCGTACCGAGACCTGCCGCTTGGCCCGGGCTCAGGCCCTGGTCGTAGGCTGGGTTCTGACATGTCTCTCCAGGCCCAGGCGCCCGCCCTCCCGGGCCAGCGAACGGGGTGGTCGCGGTCGACCGTCGGGGCGTACGTCGCGCTCGACGAAGCCACGGATCATCGAGCTGCTGCTGGTCACGACGGTGCCCACCATGGTGGTGGCCCGGCGTGGGCTGCCGCCCCTGTGGCTGATCGTGGCGACGGTCGTCGGTGGGGCGCTGGCGGCCGGTGGGGCCAACACCATCAACATGGTGGTGGACCGCGACATCGACCGCCTGATGAACCGGACCAAGCACCGTCCGCTGGTCACGGGTGCGGTATCGGCGCGGGGCGTGCTCGTGTTCGCCTTGGCGCTCGAGGTGGCTGCGTTCGTCGAGTTGTGGCTGGCGGTGAACCTCCTCTCGGCCGTGCTGGCGATCTCGGCGACGCTGTTCTACGTCTTCGTCTACACGCTGTGGCTGAAGCGGCGTTCGTCGCAGAACATCGTGATCGGCGGCGCCGCCGGTGCGGTCCCGGTGCTGGTGGGCTGGGCGGCCGTGACGGACTCGTTGTCGTGGGCGCCGATGGTCTTGTTCGCCATCATCTTCATCTGGACGCCGCCGCACTTCTGGTCGCTGGCGGTGAAGTACCGCGACGACTACGCGGCGGCGGAGGTGCCGATGCTGCCGGTGGTGGCCTCGATGAAACGGACCACCACGGAGATCGTGTACTACACGGTGGCGCTGGTGGCGGTGTCGTTTGTGTTCGGGCCGGTGGCGCATCTCGGCTGGATCTACATGATCACGGCCGCGGTGCTCGGCTTCGGGTTCCTGTACCTGGTCACGCGGTTGTGGGGCCTGGCCCAGACGGGCGCGGATGTCACGGGGCGGGAGGCGATGCGGGTCTTCGGCTACTCCATCACTTACCTGACCGTGCTGTTCGTGGCGATGGCGGGTGACGTCCTCATCACCAACCACATTCACTAAATTCACTCGTTCCATGTCAGAGGTTGAACCGGCCGCCGAAGGGGCGGAGCCGCCCGGGCCGTCGTCGACGGGGCCCGCCCGACGGGGGCCGCGCAGGCGCTTTCTCGTTATCGGCGTCGTGCTGGCGGCGGCGCTGGGCGTGGGGCTGTTCACGAGCGTCGGCACCAGCCAGGGAACGCCGGGGTCGGGGTCGTCGGGGTCGGGGTCCGGCGGGCCGTACGCGGGTGGCCCGGTGCCCGGGTTCACGGCACCCAACGTCGGACCGGTCGGCGGCCGCCAGGTGTCGATACCAGCGGACGGGGGCAGTGGGGGCACGCCGGCGGTGTTGCTCTTCTTCGGCAACTGGTGCCCGAGCTGCCACCAGGAGCTGCCGCCGCTGGCGGCGCAGGTGCGGCAGGACGCGGCGGCGGGGGGTTCGCTGGCACGGATCCACGTCATCGGTGTCGACAGCGAGGACTCCCGGTCCAGCGCGCGCTCGTTCATCACGAGCAGCGGCGTGACGTTCCCGGTGGCCTACGACCCCGACATCTCCATCACGAGCGGGCTCTTCTATTTCACGGGTGATCCCTACGCGGTGTTCGTCCGGGGCAACGGGACCATCGACCGCATCGTCCGCGGCGACGGCTTGACCCCGTCGTCGTTGGTGGCGGACGAGCGCGCGCTCATTCCCAGCGGAAGGTGAGGGCCGTCGCGGTCGGCGCGGCCACGGCCCACACGGCGAGCACCACCCACGACTCGGTCGGGACGGCCGCTCCCGCGCCGAGCGCGGCGTGCAGGGCGGCGGACAGCGCCTCGGCGGGCAGGAGCTTGGCGAAGGCCTGCAACCCGCCCGGCAGCTTGTTGATCGGCACGATCATGCCGCCGAGGAGGAGCAGCACCAGGTAGAGGCCGTTGGCCGCGGCGAGGTTCACCTCGGCCTTGAGCACGCCCGCCATCAACAAGCCGATGCCGGCGAAGGCGGCAGAGCCGAGGAGCACCGCCGCCAGGGCGGCGGGGACGGCGGACGAAGCGCCGGCTCCGCCGGGGTTCCAGCCCAGGGCCAGGCCGACGGGGACGAGAACCGCGGCTTGCAGGAGCTCGACCGCGACGATCGTCACGATCTTGGCGCCGAGCAGGCGCGGCCGGCCGAGGGGCGTCGAGCCCAGGCGCTTGAGCACGCCGTAGCCGCGCTCGAAGCCGGTGGCGATGCCCAGCGAGACCATGGCGGTCGACATCACCGCGAGGGCGAGGATGCCCGGGACGAAGAAGTCGACCGGGGTGGCCGTCGGGGTCGAGACCACGGAGACCTTGGAGAAGAACAAGAGGAACACGACCGGGATGCCGATGGTGAGCAGCAGGGTCTCGCCGCGGCGGAGCGTCATGTAGACCTCGGTGCCGGTCTGCGCGGCCAGGGGCCGCCAGGGGTTCACGCCGGCGCCGGTGTGGACGGTGTCTGAGGGTTCACCTGGGCTCCTCGGTGGCCGAGGCCTCGCCGACGGCATCGAAGTACACGTCCTCGAGCGAGCGGCCGGTGGTGAGGTCGGTGAGGGCGGCGCCGCGCTCGGCCAGCCAGGTGGCGATGGCGGCCGTGACGACAGGGCCAGCGGCAGCACCGGCGCCCGGGGACACTTCGACCCGGTAGCGCCCCGGCGTCGTTTCGGCGGCGGTGGCGCCGGGGCCGGCGGCGGTGGCGAGCGAGGCGGTATCGAGCCCGGGCGGGGCGCCGAACGTCGTGAGAGATGTGGCACCGGCGCCGGCGGTGATGAGCTCGTGCGCCGTACCCTCACGGACGATACGGCCGGAAGAAAGGATGACGATGCGGTCGGCCAGCCTCTCCGCCTCGGTCAGCTCGTGCGTCGTCAGGAGCACGCACACGCCCTTCTCCTTCAGCCCGGCCACGACAGCGCGAATGGCCAGGCGGCCCTCGGGGTCGACGCCGGCGGTGGGCTCATCGAGGAACGCGACCTCGGGCCGGCCGATGAGCGCAAGCGCGAGGGAGAGACGCTGTTGCTCGCCCCCGGACAGGTGACGCCAGGGCGTGGCGGCGACGGCGCGCAGGCCGACCAGGTCGAGGAGCTCGTCGGTGGGCACGGGATCGGGGTAGAAGGAGCCGAACAGACGAAGCACGCGGCGCGGCCCCAACATGGGGTACACACCGCCGCGCTGGAGCATGACGCCGATGCGGGCGGTCAACGCCGTGTGGTCGGCGATCGGACGCAGGCCGAGGACACGCACGTCGCCGCCGGCGGGACGTCGATAGCCCTCGAGCGTCTCGACCGTCGAGGTCTTGCCCGCGCCGTTTGGTCCGAGGACGACGACGACCTCGCCGGCTTGGGCGGTGAGGTCGATGCCGTCGACCGCGGGCCGCACGTCCGTGCCGCCGTAGCGCACGGTGAGCCCGGTGACCTCGACGGCTGGCACGGCGTCGCAGGCTACTTTGAGCAGGAATGATCGATATCCGGCTGCTGCGCGACGACCCCGACGCAGTGAAGGCGGCGCTGGCGCGCCGTGGCGTGGAGGCGAGCGAGGTCGACGCGGTCGTCGAGGCCGACGAGGAACACCGGGCGCGACTCGCCCGAGCCGAGTCGATGCGGGCGGAGGTGAAGGAGCTGTCGCGCCAGGTCGGCCAGGCCATGAAGGCCGGCGAGGACGCCCGGGCGGACGAGCTCCGCAACCGAAGCCGCGAGCTCGGCGAGGCAGAGGGCGCGGCCTCGGCGGAGGCGGATGCCCTGGCGGACCGGGTCCGTACGGGCTTGCTCTACCTCCCCAACATCCCGGCCGACGACGTGCCGGACGGGGCGGGCGAAGAGGACAACGTCGAGGTCCGCCGCTGGTGGCCGGAACAGGATCTCGGGCGGCCGGAACCAGAGCGTCTGGACCATCAACAGACGCCGCACTGGGAGATCGGCGAGGCGTTGCAGATCTTGGACATGGAGCGCGGCGCGTGGCTGGCCGGCTCCATGTTCCCGCTCTACCGCGGGGCGGGGGCGCGGCTGCTGCGCGCGCTCACCGCGTTCGCCATCGACCGCCACTCGCCCGAGTACGAGGAGATCCGGCCGCCGACGGTGGTTCTGACCGACACGATGACCTCGACGGGACACCTACCGAAGTTCGCGGACGACGCCTATCACGTGGAGCGGGACGACCTGTGGCTGATCCCGACGGCGGAGGTGCCGCTCACATCGATGCACCGGGGCGAGATCCTGGAGGAGTCGCAGCTGCCGCTGCGCTTCACCGCCTCCACCGTCTGCTACCGCCGCGAGGCGGGCTCCGCGGGGCGCGACACCCGCGGGCTGTTGCGGGTGCACGAGTTCGACAAGGTGGAGCTGTTCGCCTACGCCACGCCTGAGGGCGCGCGGGAGGCGCAAGCCGACATCTTGCGGCGGGCGGAGTCGATGCTGCAGGAGCTGGAGCTGCCCTACCGGGTGGTCGATCTGTGCTGTGCCGATCTGAGTGGGTCGTCCGCTCGGACCTTTGACCTGGAGGCCTACGTGCCCGGGGTGGACCGCTGGCTCGAGGTGTCGTCGGTGAGCTGGTTTCGCGACTACCAGGCCCGCCGGGCCAACGTGCGGTTCCGTCCCGTCGGGGGTGGGCCGACCCAGCTGGTCCACACGGTCAACGGCTCGGCGCTGGCCTGGCCCCGGATCTGGGCGGCGCTGATCGAGAACGGGCGCCAGACGGACGGGACGGTGATGCTGCCGGAGGCGCTGGCGCCCTACGTGGGGGGCGAGCTGTTGGTCAAGGCGCCGTGAGCGAGCTCGTCTTTCTGGGGACCGGCAATTTCATGGCGCCGCCGGGGCGCTATTGGAACTCCTTCGTGTTGGACGGCCACGTGCTGGTGGAACCGTCGCCCACCGCGCTGCCGAATCTGCGCCGGTGCGGGTTCGCGGTCGAAGCGATCGACGTCGTCGTGCTGTCGCACTTCCATGCCGACCACTGCTTCGGCTGGCCCTTTCTGTTGGAGGCGGCGGCCGAGATCGGTGGCGGGCGCACGCTGTGGGTCGTCGGGCCGCCGGGGGTGGAGGAGTGGCTGGTCGGCCTGAACCGGGCGGGTGCGGTCGCCAGCGTGACCGAAAGGGCACGCGAGCGGCTCGACCTGCGCTTCGTCGAGGTGTCGGAGATCGGAGCCGGCGAGTGGCAGGAGGCCGGAGCGCTGCGTTTTCGGGCGGTGGAGGTGGACCATGTCCCCTATCTGCGCTGCTTCGGCTACCTGTTCGATCGGGAGGGAGGCCGCGTCGTGGCGTATTCCGGGGACCTGAAGCCCTGCCCCGGGCTGAGCGAGTTGGCCCGCTTGTCGGAGCTGTTGGTGTTGGAGTGCAACGGCCGCCACGCCGGCCCGGCCTCCCACATGCACGAAGACGACGTCCTTGCGTTGTCGGCCGAGAACCCCGCGTTGCGGATCATCGTCACCCACCTGGGCGAGCAGGTCGTGGTGGAGAAGCTGACGGAGGCTGGGGTGACGGTGCCGACGGACTTCGAGCGCTTGAGGGTGTGAACTCAGCCGCCGGCGGCGGCGAAGCGATAGCCCACGCCCCGGACGGTGGTGATGAGGATCGGTTGCGACGGATCCGCCTCTATCCGGGAGCGCAGCCGCTTGACGTGCACGTCGAGCGTCTTGGTGTCGCCGATGTAGTCCGTGCCCCAGACCCGGTCGATGAGAACGTCCCGGGTCAGGACCCGACCCGAGTTCTCCACCAACAGCCGGAGCAGCTCGAACTCCTTGCGTCGCAGGTGGACCTCGTCGCCCCGCACGAAGACCCGGCGCTGGTCGAAGTCGACCTTTATCCCGTTCGACTCCCAGCTACCGTCGCTCCCGATATCGATCGTCCCCGACGTGTCCGTCGCCTCCGCACCGCCCGGGGCGCGGCGTAAAACGGCTCGCATCCGGGCCACCAGCTCGCGGAGACGGTACGGCTTGGTGACGTAGTCATCCGCGCCCACCTCGAGAGCGACCACGGTGTCGATCTCGGTGCCCTTGGCCGTGACCATGATGATCGGCACCTGCGAGCGGGAGCGGATGGTGCGGCAGACGTCGATACCGGACATCTTGGGCAGCATCAAGTCGAGGAGGAGGAGGTCGGGGTCCGTCTCGTCGAACAATTTGGAGAGCCTCCGCGCCGTTACGCGCCACCGTCACCCGGAAGCCCTCGTTGGTGAGCCCGATGGTCAGCGCCTCAATGAAGGACTCCTCATCCTCGGCCAGCAGCACCTTGGCGGGGCCCTCGCCCGGTGCCGAGCGGGTGCTCCGCTTTCCCCCCGACTTGGTCCCGGCCTTGCTCATACGACGCGCTCTCCCTGACCCTGCACCGGTAGGACGAGGGTGAACGTCGAGCCCTCGCCTTCCCGGGACTCTACGTCGACCCAGCCCTGGTGGTTGTTGGCCACGTGGCGGACGATGGAGAGACCCAGCCCGGTGCCGCCGGTGTCGCGGCTGCGACCGTGGTCGACGCGGTAGAAGCGCTCGAAGATGCGATCGAGGTCGCGGGCGGGAATTCCGACTCCGTGGTCCTGGACCGAGATGCGCACGTTGTCGCGCTCCTCAATGCGCCAGTTCGGAACCGACGACGTCGTCTCGGTGACTGCGACCGCCTCACTCCCTTCCGCAGCGCCCGGAGGTCCGGCCGCGGAGGCCACCGGCGGCACCGTCGTCCCGGCGGCAGCAGGGGTCTCGGCGGGAGAGGTGAAGTTCTCCAGGATCTCGGGGGTGAAGACGGGACTCACCGGACCCTCGTCGCAGCTCGCCGGGCTCAGCACCATTGACCTCGTCCAGCCTCGTCCCCTCGGCGGGGGTCACGGGCAGCGGCTCCTCGACGGAGCCGGCTTCCGCAGCCCCCGGTCCGTTCTTGTCGCCTTCGTCCTTGTTTGCGGCGTCGGTGCTCGTGCCGTACAGGTCGCCCAGAATGACCTCCCCGGTGTCGAAGCCGAGCGCGTTGGCCTCACGGTCGCCGTCCCTCTGGCCGTTGCCGCCAGAGCGCGCCACGATCGGGTTGACGCGCTGCACCGTCCCCGAGACATCCACCTTGGAGTTGTCGTACGAGTAGGTGATGGCGTTCTCCAGCAGGGCGTGCATGGCCGACACCAGCTGGCGGCGGTCGCCCATCACGGCGACGGGCGGTGAGGGCTCGTGCAGCAGGATCTCAATGCCGCGTTGATCCGCCGTGGCCCGCACCCGCTCGATCGCGTCGGCCATCACGAGGTTCACCAGCACGGGCTCGCGCGGCGGCGCCTCCTCGGACTCGATGCGCGAGAGGTCGAGCAGGTCGTCGATGATGCGGCTCACCCGGAACGCCTCGTTGTGGATCCGGCCGGCCAGGCGCTGGGCCACCGCGGGGTCGGGCTCGGCGACGAGGGTCTCGGCGAGCAGACCGAGCGCGCCCATCGGGGTCTTGAGCTCGTGGCTCACATTGGCCACGAAGTCGCGGCGGATCTCCTCGAGCCGGCGCCGTTCCGAGACGTCCTCTATCAGCGCGATCACGCCGAGGGGCCGCCGGCCGTCGTCGATCTGGTGGGCCCGCACCTGCAGCGTGCGTCGCGGCGGGCCGTAGAGGTCAAGGGTGCGCTCGGAGGCACCCTCGTGCCAGGCGTCCTCCAGTACCTCGGTCACCGCCTGGGCGGCGAGGGCGTCACCGTGGCGGCTGACCATCAAGGCATTGGCGCGGCCGTTGCGATAGATCACCGTCCCGTTCTCGTCGCAGAGCACGACCCCCTGGGCGAGGGTGTCGAGGGAGCGGCGGAGCCGGATGGCGTCAGAGCTGGACTCGGTCACCGCCTGGGCGGCGCCGCCGGTGACCTGCTCCAGGTAGGCCAGCGAGGTCTCGATGTTGTACTCGTCGTCGGGCGGATCGAGCCCGAGGCGGGAGCCCAGGGCGGCCAGCCGCTGCGAGATGGCCCGGCGTCCCGAGCGGCGGCCGAGGAGCGCCGCCACCCAGATCGCGATGACGACGACGGCGGCGCAGCCGACCAGGACGAGGACCTCCTGGCCCTGGGTGAGGGCGAGGAGGGCTGCGGTCGCGGGGTTCGGCATGGTGGCCGTGGCTGGCACGTCCCCAATATGACAGGGCTGGACGGGCGGGAGGAAACAAGCCCTCGTCGGTGCCCCTGGCTGGAATCGAGCGGTTTTGCGCAGCGTTGTGCGGACTTGGGCTGAACGGAGGCCGCGGGGGTGCCGATGAGAGGAGAGGGGAGAGCGGAGCAGGCCGAAAGCGCCCTGCTGAACCACGATGCACGCGGGAGCGGCGGATGACCGACCAGCTCGAAACGGTCCGGCGCACCATTGACGGTGCGCGCCCTGATGCCCCCGCGAGCGGGATGCACGTGTCGTACACGCCACGCACCCCACTCCGGGGCCCGGGTGAGGAGGGCCAGCGGCGCTTCTACGTGAGCGTGCGGACCAAGTTCATGGCCGCCGGCGCGATCGCACTGTGCTGGGTCGCGTTCAGCGTGTGGTTCGCCCTGCCCTGGATCCACACCACGTCGGACCTCGTGGGCCCCGTGTCCGCCGTCGTCCTGATCACTCTCATCGCGTTCATCCCGGGCGGGCTGGTGGCGTTCCTCGTGGCGAGCCTCCTCTTCGACCGCCAGCCTCGCCTGGCGGTGGAGCGCCCGACCACCGCAGTGACCGTGCTCATCGCGGCCCGCAACGAGGCCGAGGGCATCGGCCAGACCATCGCCTACCTGGCGACGCAGGACTGTGTCGGGCCCTGTCACGTGATCCTCGTGGACAACGGGTCGATCGACGACACGGTGGAGGTGGCGCGGGTCCAGGCCGAGGCGTGGAACCTCCCGCTGACCATCCTCCACGAGCCCCGACCGGGCAAGAACAACGCATTGAACACGGGGCTCCGGCACGTGGAGACGCCGCTCGTCATCACGGTCGACGCCGACACGGTGTTGCACCGCTCCGCCGTGCGTCTGCTGCTGGCCCGTTACGAGTCGTCGCCTCACGACGTCGTCGCGGTGGCGGGCAGCGTGCTCGTGCGCAACAGCCGCCGGAGTTTCTGGGCCCGGGTGCAAGAGTGGGACTACTTCCTCGGGATCGCGTCGGTGAAGCGGATGCAGGGTCTCTACCAGGGGACACTGGTCGCGGCAGGGCGCGTTCAGCCTGTTCGAGACGGACGCCGTGCGGCTGGTGGGCGGATGGCCCGACGCGATCGGTGAGGACATTGTGCTCACGTGGAAGCTCCTCCGGCTCAACTGCCGCGTGTTCTACGAGCCCCTGGCCGTCGCCTTCACCTCGGCGCCCGAGGACGTGCGCTCGTTCGCCCGGCAGCGGTCGCGCTGGGCTCGCGGGGTGATAGAGGGGCTGCGCACCGTGCCGCCCTGGAAGCAGCCGCGACGCATGGCCCGGGTGCTCACCGCGGTGGACATGACGATCCCGTTCCTCGACACGGCCTACGTCATCGCGTGGCTCCCCGGCCTCGTCCTCGCCTGCTTCGGCATCTTCTGGCTGGTGGGTCCGATGACGATCGCGGTGCTCCCGCTGACGGCGCTGGCCTACGGCGTCCTGTTCCACCGCCAGTGGCAGTACGTCTTCAAGCCGCTGGGGCTCCACGTGCGGAAGAACTGGCTTGCCCTGCTGGCCTTCCTGCTCGTGTACCAGATCCTCATGTCGATGGCCTCGGTGCGGGGCTACGTCCAAGAGCTGCTCGGAGTGCCGCGCCAGTGGAAGTGAACATCGTCGCCACAGCGTGAACCGTTCCGTCGGTGAAGCCGCCGGTCCGTCTCTCGGTCGGGCCGGCTCGAGCCACCGGTGGATCGGAGGACAACCATGGACGTGCTCGCCGTGGTGCGGCAGCTGACCGACGTCACGCTCAACCCCAGCGTGAACTCGCTGCCCGGGGGCGGCACCCTGCAGGAACTGACGAACGGCCTGGGCGCGTGGGCACTCATCGCCGCGCTGGCCGGGCTGCTCATCGGCGCCGCGGCCTGGGCGCTCGGCGTGCATTCGCAGAACTTCCAGCAGTCGCTCGTCGGGCGGCGGGCCGTGCTGGTCTCGGGACTGGCGGCGCTGCTCATCGGGGCGGCGCCGCCCATCGTGAACTTCTTCTTCCACACGGGCGTGAACCTGCACTGAGCGGCCCGGGCGCCACACCGACCGAACGAGCGGAACCGCACCATGCTTGCTGCCGGCTGCACCGGCCTCGATGCCCTGAACCCCGTCTGCCAGATCGGCAGCATCGGCGGCTCCATCGCGGCGTCCGGGTTCGAATCCGTGCTCTCCGGGATCAGCCAGTGGGTGGCCAGCGGCGCCGAGTGGCTGCTCGGACAGATCGGCGACGTACTGGTCAGCACGACCACCATTGACGTGGGGGCGACGTGGTTCCGCACGCACTACAGGGAGATGACGTCACTGGCGGGCGTCGTCATCCTGCCGCTGCTGCTGGTCTCGACGCTGCAGGCCATCGTGCGCCAGAACCCGGGCCAGCTCGTGCGCACGTTTCTGCTCCAGCTCCCGCTGGCCCTGCTGCTGGGCGTCGTCGCCATGCAGATCGTCATCCTGAGCCTCTCGGCCACCGACGCCATGAGCGACGCCGTCGCGGGCGGCACCGGCGCCGACGTCACCAACCTGCTCGCGGGCGTCACCAAGGGCCTGGTCGCGGCCGCGGCCGACCCTTCGATCGCGGGGTTCGTGCTGCTCCTGGTCGCGCTGCTCATCGCGGTTGCGGCGTTCGTCCTGTGGCTGGAGCTCCTCATCCGCGCCGCGGCTGTCTACGTCGCCGTCCTGTTCCTGCCCCTGGCGCTGGCCACGCTGGTCTGGCCGGCGGTGGCGCACTGGTGCCGGCGCCTGGTCGAGACCTTGGCGGCGCTGATCCTGTCCAAGTTCGTCATCGTGGCGACGCTTTCTTTGGCGGCCGGCGCCGTCTCGTCGGGAACCGCCGGCGTGGGCGGGCACGGCTCCGGTTTCTCGGCCGTCCTCGCCGGCGGCGCGTTGCTCGTGATGGCGACGTTCGTCCCCTTCGCCATCCTGCGGCTCATCCCCGCGGTCGAGGCGGGCGCGGTGGGGCACCTCGACGGGTTGCGTTCCCGGGCGACGTCGGCCATGACGCGGCCGGCGCGCTCGGCCGCGTCCTTCGCGCTGCACGAGGGTCTGCAGTCGTTGGGAGCGGCCCGCCTGATGGCGGAGACGCCGGGTGTGGACGGGCTCACCGCAGCGGGCGGCGGCGCGGCCAGGGCGGGCGCCCGTGCCGGCTCGGGCGGAAAGGCTGGTGCGACGGCGGGCACCGCAGGTGCGAGAAGCGTGGACGGCGCGGACACTGGCGGAGGGCGGCCCGGGCGGCGTCGCCCGATCTCGGCCGGCGCAGCCCTCCATGACGTCGTCGGTCCCGACGGCGAGACCCTGCAGGAGCTCTTCGACCGGGTGACCCCGGAGAACGGCGGGCTCGTCTCGGACGCCGACGGGTTTGCGATCGGGAACCCCGAGACCTCACAGGCGACGTACGAGGCGATCAAGGCGGATATGGCCGCGCGCGCGGTACCGCCGAAGCCGCGCGGCCCCAAGCCGATAGTGGCGCCGCCGTACAAGCCGCGCAGCACGGCGCCGATCGGGCCCGCCCGCCCCGAGGACGCGTGGAAGTGGAAGGGCGTGCCCGCCGGCGGCAGGATCCTCGGTCCCGTCGAGCCCGGCAAGATGCGGCACTACACCGACTACGACGAGCACGGGCTCGTCATCCACTGGCTGCCGCCGGCCTGGCCGGACGATGTTGGGCCCGACGGCGGCGGCGACGGCGGAGGTGGTGCCGCGTGAGTGGCGGCCGGAGCGCGGGCCCCGGGGGCGAGGGGAACGGGCCCAGCACCCGCTATCGCTTCGGGCCGCGCGAGCGGGGTGGGACGCTGGCCGGCTGGCGGACGGGCCAGGTCGTGACGGTCGCCGTCGGCCTGGTCTTCGGCGTCCTGATCCTGCGCTGGGAGCCGAACGCCGCCGGGGTGGCCGCGGCCATGGCCATCCTCGTGGTCTACGGCGCGCTGGCGACGGTCCCGGTTGCCGGTCGGACGTCGGAGGAGTGGGTGCCGGTGGCCGTGTGCTGGGGTGCCCGGAGGAGCGGCGCCGGAGGGCGGCGGATGGGCGCGCTGCGCGGCCTGAGGCTGCTACGGGCCGGGTGGCAAGACATGGGCGTCGTCCACGACCGCTCGGCGCGCACGCTCACGGCGGTGCTGGCGCTGCGGGGCGCGAGCTTCGCGCTGCTCGGGCCCGACGAACAGGACCGGCGCGTCGGCGCCTGGGCCTCCCTGTTGGCGTCGCTCGCCCGCGAAGGCTCGCCGGTGCGCCGGGTGCAGTGGATGGCCGCGTCGTTCCCGGACGAAGGGCACGGGGCGCGGGCGTATCTCCAGGCGGAGGCGCCGGTGGCGCTGGTGTCGGCCAATGGTGGCCCGGCGTCCGCCGCCACCGCCTCGTACGAAGGCCTCCTCACCGACATGGACTCGCACGCCTGCGCGCACGACGTTGTCCTGGCGTTGCAGGTGCGGCTGACCAAGTCGGTCGAGGCCGGCTGCGCCACCTTGGCCCGCGAGGTCGGATCGGTCGTGCGGCTCCTCGGAGACGCCGACGTCACCGTCGAGAGGATCCTCGGCGTCGACGACGTCGCCCGGTTGCTGGTGCGCACGTACGAGGCGAAGTCGCAGCGGGACGGCGGTGCCGGCGCCTGGCTGACGGCGGAAGATCCGTGGCCGATGGCCATGGAGGAACGCTGGTCGTCCCTGCAGGTCGACGGCATGGTGCACGCGACGTTCTGGGTGGCCGAGTGGCCGCGGGTGGAGGTGCGCAGCGACTTCCTGGCGCCTCTGTTGCTCGGGACGGCGCGCTCGACGTTCAGCGTCGTCATGGCGCCGCTGGGGCCGGACGCGGCCGTCCGCAAGGTGGAGGCGTCGCGCACCGCGGACCTGGCCGACTCGGAGCTGAGGCGCCGAGGTGGCTTCGTCTCGACGGCGCGGCACGCCCGCGAGTCGGAGGTGCTGGCGCAGCGGGAGGCCGAGCTGGCCGAGGGACACGCCTCGTTCCGCTTCGCCGGATTCGTGACCGTCTCGGCCCCCGACGGCGAGGCGCTCGAGGCCGCCTGTGACGTGGTGCAGCACGCAGCCGGGCAGAGCCGGCTGATGTTGCGCCGGCTCTACGGCGACCAGGCGTCGGCCTACACCTGCACGTTGCCCTTGTGCCGCGGGCTGCGCTGAACAGAACAGCCGCCGGCAGAGACGGTGCCTTCGGGCGTGGCCCTACCATGGCAACCATGTCCGGGGCCGCAGACGAGGGCCACGCCGCGAGGGGTCCGGCGGATGGGGGCGGTGTCTCCCCCAATGGGCCGGCCAATGTGGTGGTCCTCCTGCTCGACAGCCTCAACCGGCACCTGCTGGGGAGCTACGGCGGCACCGAGTTCGAGACGCCGAACCTCGACCGCTTCGCCCGGGATCGCGCGGTCCGCTTCACGTCGCACGTGACGGGGTCGTTGCCGTGCATGCCGGCGCGCCACGACATCTTGTGCGGGTCGTTGGATTTCTTGTGGCGGCCGTGGGGGTCGATAGAACTGTGGGAGGAACCCATCACGGTCCCGCTGCGGCGGCAGGGCGTGACCACCACGTTGGTGTCGGACCACCCGCACCTCTTCGAGGTCGGCGGTGAGAACTACCACACCGACTTCAGCGTGTGGGATTACGTGCGCGGGCACGAGGGCGACCCGTGGCGCACCTATGCGGACCCGAGCTGGGTGGGCACGCCGGCGCTGCCGGCGCGGGGCAGCGGCTGGTACTGGCACGACCGGATGGGCTTCGGCGTGACCGCCGATCACGGCTACGACCGGTCACGCACGTTCTTCCGGTCGGAGGAGGAGTTTCCCGGGCCGCGGACGATGCGGGCGGCGGCGCGCTGGTTGCGTGAAGGGGCGCCGGGTCCGGGGGGTGGCCGCTTCCTGCTCTTCGTCGACGAGTTCGACCCGCACGAGCCGTTCGACACGCCGGCGCCGTGGGCCGGGCGCTACGACCCGGACTGGGACGGCGAGCTCCTGATCTGGCCGCCTTACGACGTGGGCGCAGTGGCGGCGGGACGACTGAGCGAGCGAGAGGGACGGCACATCCGGGCCAACTACGGGGCGAAGCTCTCCATGATCGACGACTGGGTGGGCGAGGTGTTCGCCGCGCTGGACCAGCGGGGGCTGTGGGAGTCGACGGCGGTGATCGTGTGCACGGACCACGGCCACTATCTCGGTGAGAAGGACATCTGGGGGAAGCCCGGAGTCATGCAGTACGAGCCCTTGGGGCACACGCCGTTGCTGGTGCACTGGCCGGGCGTGGCGGGTGGGGGCGAGTGCGGGGCACTGACGACCAACGTCGACCTGTACGCGACGCTCGCCGACGTGTTCGGGGTGCCCGAGGGCGCGGCCGTGACAGGAGGGCACGGCGTCTCGCTCGCGCCGCTGCTCGAGGGGTCGGCGGACGCGGTGCGGGACTGGGCCGTCGGCGGCGTCTACGGGAACTGGGTGCAGGTGACCGACGGCCGCTACAAGTACGCCCGGGGCGCGGCGGGGTCGAACTTCCCGCTGTCCATGTGGTCGAACCGGTGGTCCACCATGCCGGTCCACGGCCTGGAGGACGCGGTGCGCCTGCCCGCGCCCGACCGGCGGGCGCGCCTGGACTTCATGCCGGGATCGGACGTGCCGGTCATCCGCCAGCCGTTCGAGCCCGGCGACCGGCTCCCGTTCTGGGTTGGTCACGCGTGTGTCGACCGCCACTTCCTCTTCGACCTGCACAACGACCCGTCGGAGGACGAGAACTTGCGCGGGACCCAGCGCGAGGCCGACATGGTGGAGCTGCTGCGGGACGCGTTGAAGACGCTGGAGGCGCCGGAGGACCAGCTGGTGCGTCTGGGTATCGAGTGAGCGGGGTGACGAGTGACGGCGGGAGCGGCGGCGGAGCGGACGAGGTCGGTGAGGCCGATCTGCCGTTCGTCCTGCCCCGGATCCCGGCCTCGGCGGGCGCGCTCTTCTTCGACGCTGCCGGTCGCCTGCTCATCGTCAACCCGACCTACAAGGCGCACTGGACGGTCCCGGGCGGCGTCATGGAGGCCGACGGGGAAACGCCGTGGGAGGCCTGCCGGCGCGAGGTGCTCGAGGAGGTGGGGCTTGAGTTGTCGGCGGATGCGGGCCAGCTCGTCGTGGTGGACTTCCTCCGGCCCCGTCCCGGCAAGCCCGGCGGCATGCGGTTCCTCTTCGACTGCGGTGTGCTCGACGAGCCGCAGCTGGGACGCATCGTGCTGCAGGAGGAGGAGCTGTCCGAGTTCCGGCTGGCCGAGACAAAGCGGGCGCTCGAGCTGCTGAGTGGGCCGCTGCGCCGCCGGGTGGGTGCGGCGTTGGGGGTGGGGGCGGGCGGGTGCGTGTACCTGGAGGACGGGCGGGCGGTTTAAGCCGCCTCGAGCTCGTTCCGGGGCCGCCGTTGCAGGATAAGCGCCGCCAGGGTCACGACACCGGCCGAGATCCCGAGCGGCCAGACCGCGTTCACATGCCGCAGCAACAGCGCGCCGACGAACGCGCCAGCGAACATAGAGACCACGGCGCCCGCGCGCCGGCCGGCCCGCTCGTTGTTGCCGCCCGCCAGCTTCGAGTCCGCCGCCAGCCCGGTCAGCGTGCCGGTGAGGACGGTCGTCGTGACGTCGGCGACGGAGAGGCGGCGGACCATGGAATTACGGATGCCCATGGCGAAGGCCAGCAGGGCGATCATGGTGTAGCGCTGCCAGCCCGAGCCGATGGACGGTCCGGAGCCGGCCACCACAGCGGCCGCCGCGGTGAACACGGCTTCGATCCACAGGGCGCGCAGGAGCAGGGTGCGCCGGGATGTCACGCGCCGCGCGATACCGCCCGCCATGACGGCGCCCACGAGGAACACGCCGATGGAGGTGAGGGTGGCGCGCACCGAGAAGCCCGGGGCCGCCGCCGCGGCGAACCCCAGCACCACGATGTTCCCGGTCATGTTGGCGGTGAACACGTGGCCGAGCCCCAGGTAGCTCACGGCGTCGTTGAGGCCGCTCACGACGGTGATGGCCGTGAGCCCCCACAAGAGCGACGGGTGCGTCCGGCTCGTCTCGCTCACACGCGTGTTTGGCCTTTCGGATGGTGGTGGCCGGCCCGGTCGGGCACCTCAGGGTAACGGGGGATCTCGGCGGGGCCGGGCCGACCGTTCCCCGGCATGAGGGAACGATCGCCCCGGGTGCCGGTGCACCAGGTCACCACGCGCAACCTCGGCGCGGCATACCCGTTCATCGCCGAGGCCGGCCTCGGCCAGCGTGGCGTGGTGATCGGCGACGACCTGTTGGGCGGGTCGTTCGTGTTCGACCCCTTCGAGCTGTATGCCGCGGGTGTGGTCTCCAACCCCAACATGGTCGTCTTCGGCCAGATCGGGCGCGGCAAGAGCGCGTTCGTCAAGACGTTCTTGTGGCGCCAGGCGGTGTTCGGACGGCGGGCCTGGGTCGTGGACCCCAAGGGGGAATACGGGGATCTCGCCGACGCCTGGGGTGTGCGGCCGGTCTCGTTGCGGCCGGGCGGGTCCGTCCGCCTCAACCCGCTCGACCCGGGACCGGACGAGGGAACCGACCGGCGGGAGGGGAGAACGGTCAACGGGAACACGGGGAACGGGACCGACGCCACCGCCCGTCGGCGGATAGAGCTCCTGGTCTCGTTGGCCAGCGCCTGTCTGGGGCGCACCCTGATGCCCCGTGAACGCGCCGCGCTGGGGGCGGCGTTGGCCGAGGTCGCCACCGGCGAGCATGTCCCCACCGTGCCGATGGTCGTCGAGGCCCTGCTGACGCCGAGCACGGAGGCGGCGCGCTCGCTGCGCACGGAGGTGCGTGCCCTCACCGAGGACGGACGCGACGTCGCGCTCGAGCTCCGGCGTCTCGTGCACGGCGACCTGTGCGGCATGTTCGACGCGCCGACGACGCCCGGTCTCGACCTGTCGGCGCCGCTGGTGGTGCTCGACCTCTCCGCGCTCTACACGTCGGCCGCGCTGGGAGTGCTGATGGCCTGCGCGACCGCGTGGCTGCAGGCGGCGCTGGCCCGGACGTCCGTGGCGGGCGGTGCGCGCGGCCCGGGCCGTTTCTTCCTCGTGGTCGACGAGGCGTGGGCGATCCTGTCCAACCTGGGCGTCGCCCGCTGGCTCCAGTCCTCGTGGAAGCTCTCCCGCGCGTTCGGCGTGTCGAACGTTGCCGTGCTGCACCGGGTGTCTGACCTGCGGTCGGTCGGCGCATCCGACTCTGAGCAGGTCGCACTGGCGCAGGGGCTGCTGTCCGACTCGGAAACCCGGGTCGTGTACGCGCAGTCGCCCGGCGAGCTCGACGCCGCGGCCGAGCTGCTCTCGCTCTCTGCCACCGAGATGGAGCTCTTGCCCCAGCTTCGACGCGGCGTGGGCCTTTGGAAGGTCGGGCAACGCTCCTTCCTCGTCCAGCATCGGCTCAGCGCCCAGGAGCGGCGCCTCGTCGACACCGACGCCGCCATGACGGGGCGCGGGCGACCGAAATGAACGGCCTGGTCGCCGCCGCCGTCCCGGCCGCGTTGGGCGGCACGCTGGTCGCGGGATGGTCGAGCCTGAGCCCGACGTCGCGCCGCGGTGCTGGCTTCGGGGCCTCCATCGGCGCTGCCGCTGTCCGCGTCAGGCGGGGCGGGCAGCCAGGGCCGACCCGAGGCGCGCGCTGGGCCCGCCGCGGCGACCTCCGGTCGCTGTGCGTCGACGCGGCCCGTCCGGCCCCCGGGCGCCTGACCTTGGGCGTGGTGCCCGGCGCGCTGCGTCCCATCGGCCTCGCCGTGGAGGCCGGCCAGTCGCTGGTCGTCGTGGGCCCGACCCAGAGCGGGAAGACCACGTGCCTGGCCGTGCCGGCCATTGTGGGCTGGCGCGGGCCGGTCCTGGCGGCCAGCGTCAAGAGCGACCTGTTGCGCCACACCCTCGGTGTCCGTCGCGCCCAGGGCCGCGTGTGGTGCGTCGACCCGACCGGCAGTACGGGCCAATGCGCCAGCGAGTGGTCGCCCCTGCCGGGATGCCGCGAGTGGCGCCGTGCCCGTCGCGTCGCGGCGGACCTGTGCGAGACGGCCAAGGCCGACGGCACCACCGCGGACGGGGAGTTCTGGTACGCCACCGCGGCGAAGCTCCTGGCGCCGCTCCTGTTCGCGGCGGCGCGGGAGAGACGCACCATGGCCGACGTCGTGCGGTGGGTCGACACCCAGGAGACGGCGCAGGTGGCCGAGATCCTGGAGCGCCACGGGGTGACGGAGGCCCTCGATGCGGCCCGTGCCACCTGGTACCGCGACGACCGCACTCGCAGCTCCGTGTACACCACGGCCGAAACGGTGCTGGCACCCTTCGCCCATGAAGCGGCACCGGTGACCGCGGCCGTGGCCGGCGAGCCCTTCGAGCCGCGCCACCTGCTGGGCGGGGCGCACACCGTGTACCTGTGCGCGCCGGCGCACGACCAACGGCGCCTGCGCGGCTACTTCAGCGCGCTGACCCAGCAGGTCCTCGCTCACGCCTTTGTCACCGCGACGCGCCTCGGCCGGCCGCTCGATCCGCCGCTGCTCGTCGTGCTCGACGAGGCGGCGCACATCGCACCGCTGCCCGAGCTGGACGGTCTTGCTGCCACCTGCGCCTCCCACGGGATCCAGCTCGTCACCGTCTGGCAGGATCTGGCCCAGGTGAAGAGCCGCTACGGCGCCCGGGCTCCCACCGTGCTGAACAACCACCGGGCCAAGCTGTTCCTCCCGGGGATCGCCGACCCTGACACGCTCGAATACGCCAGCCGCCTCGTCGGCGACGAGGAGGTCTCGCACCCTTCGGTCACCCGCGACGGGCGCGGCGCCCGCTCGACCACGTCCACCCCCGGCGCCCGCCGGCTGTTGCCGCCCGAAGAGCTGCGCTGCCTGCCCCGGGGCAGCGCCGTGCTGGTCTACGGCACGCTGCCGGCGGCGCGGCTGCGGCTGTCCTCGGCGCGGCCGGCCGAGAGCGCGCGCTCGGGCTCGTTCTGGGCCAGTGCAGCGGCGCGCGCAAAGTCGTCGGCCGCCTCGGCGTGACGGCCGAGCTGGGCGAGCAGGTCGCCCCGCACGCTGTAGAGAAGGTGGTAGCGCTCGAGCGTCCCGGTCGTGACGATCAGGTCGACAAGGGGGAGCGCGGCCTGCGGACCCCGGGCCCGGGACACGGCCACGGCGCGGTTGAGCTCGACCACAGGCGAGGGCGTCATCCTTGCCAGCTCGGTGTAGAGCGAGACGAGTTCGTCCCAGTCCGTCTCGTCGGGGCGGAAGGCCCGGGTATGGCAGGCGGCGATGGCCGCCTGCAGCGCGTAGGGGCCCCGGATGGGTGCGAGCTCGTCGGCGCGCCGGAGCGCGGCCACGCCGCGGGCAATGAGGAGCCGGTCCCACAGGCGCCGGTCCTGGTCATGCAGCAGCACGGGCGCGCCATCGGGCCCGATGCGGGCGCGCAGCCGAGACGACTGGAACTCCATGAGGGCCACCAGCCCGTGCACCTCGGCTTCCTCGGGCGCCAGGCCGGCGAGGACGCGCCCGAGTCGGAGTCCTTCGTCGCACAGTTCGGGACGGAGCCAGTCGTCACCGGCGGTCGCGGAGTAGCCCTCGTTGAAGATCAGGTAGATCACCTCGAGGACGGCGCCCAAGCGGGTCGCCCGATCCTCGCCCGTCGGGACCTCGAAGGGAACGCCCGCGTGGGCGATCGTCTTCTTGGCGCGCACGATGCGCTGCGCGATGGTCGGCTCGGGCACGACGTAGGCACGGGCGATCTCCGTGGTCGTCAGGCCACCGACCAGGCGGAGCGTCAGCGCGACACGGGCCGGGACGGGCAGGACGGGGTGGCAGGCCACGAAGATGAGGCGAAGTCGGTCGTCGTCGATGCGATCGGGATCGAAGGCAGCATCGGCCAGATCGACGGACTCGAGCTCACGGCCGAGCTGGGCGTACTTGTCCCGCAGGGTGCGGTCGCGACGGAAGCGGTCGACGGCCTTGCGCTTGCCCACGGCGGTCAGCCAGGCGCCGGGGTTGCGAGGCGTGCCGTCGCGGGGCCACTGCTGCAGCGCGTCGACGAGCGCGTCCTGCGCCAGCTCCTCGGCCAGACCGATGTCGCCGACGGCGTGCGTCAGCGAGGCAACGACCCGCGGGAACTCAATCCGAAAGACCGCTTCGACGGCCGCGGTTGAATCGGTGGCCGGCACGCCACCGATTCAACCACCGCACTCGTCGCGCGCAGGAACGCCCTTGTGGGTCCCGTCAACCCGACACGGGCCGGACCCGGCATTCCCCCTCGCCCAACACAGTGAGGAACCGCTTCGTCCACTCGACCGCCTCGTCCTTGTCACGGCACTCCATCAGGCACCAGCCACCCACGAGCTCCTTGGCCTCGGTGAAGGGGCCGTCGAGGACATTGAAATCGCCGTTCTTCAGGGTCACGATGACGCCCTCGGACGTGGGGGCGATGCCGCCGGTCGCGACGACGACGCCGGCCTTGGTCGCCTCCTCCACGAACTTGCCCATCTCCTGGTAGAGCTCGGGGGGCGGGGGCTCGCTGGGCTGGTCGGCCTCGCTGGCGAGGGTGTATCCCAGGAATCGCATGGTGGTGCTCCTTCTCGTTGCTCTCGGTGAGGCGCCTTTCGCCTCGCTCTGGCAGATCGTCGAACGGGCGGCCCCGGGATCGACAACCCTCGGCCGGCTTTTTTCGTTTCGCCATTCGACCTACAGGGCAGGACGTTTCAGGCGACGATGCCAGCCACCTTGAGATCGAGCACTTCCTCCTCCGAGCAGTCGATCGACGCCAGGATCTCGTCGCAATGCTCGTTGAACTCCGGCCCGCGCTTGACCGGGTAGGGCGCGCCGGCGAACTGCACCGGCGTCGTGACGAGCTGGAAGGGCACGCCCTCCGCGGTCTGGGTCTCGCCCAGGTGCCCGTTCGCCTCGATTTGTGGGTCCTGCACCATTTCCAGTGTGTCCTGTGCGACCGCCCACTGGCCGTCGAACGAATGGAGGCGCTGACGCCACTCGCTCAACGGGGCCGAGGCGAAGATCTCCTTCAGGATCTCCCGCGCCGCGCCTGCGTTCGCGGCCAAGAGCTCGTGCGTCACGAATCGCTCGTCGGCGATGAGGTCCTCGCGGCCAACGACGCGGCATGCGCTCGGCCAGTAGTGGAACCCCTGCAGGCACGAGAAGGCGAGGAAGCGGCCGTCCTCGGTGCGGTAGGTGCCCACCAGGGGGTTCGCCGGGCCGCCCCCGCCGCCGGCACTGGGACCGGGCCGCCACGGAAAACCCAGCTGCAACGACAACGCGACGGCGGGGCTCATGGCCCACATGCCGACTCCGAGCAGCGACACGTCCACGGGCACCGCCTGACCCGTGCGCTCGCGGTGGAACAACGCGGCCACGATGCCGGCGGCGATCGTCATGCCGCCGATGGAGTCGCCGTAACCTGGGCCCGGTTGGGCGACGAGATAGTCCACGTCGGTAGGCGTCGTGCCCATGGCGCTGCCGGCACGGCACCAGTAGCTCAAGAAGTCGTAGCCGCCCTTGTCGGCCTCCGGACCCCGCTCGCCGTTCCCCGTACCCGCGACATAAATGATCTCCGGGTTGTTGGCGCGGATGTCCTCGAGCCCGATACGGAGCTTCCTGCGCACCGCGGGCAGCTTGTTGGTGAGGAAAACGTCCGAGGTGGCGGCGAGCTTGTAGAGGAGGTCGAGACCCCGCTCGGTGCTCAGGTCGATGCCGATGCTCTTCTTGCCGCGGTTGGAGTGCTCGAGGATGACGTGGACGTTGCCCATGGAGGGCATGACGCCGCTCGAGGCCAGGCCGCGTAGGGCGTCGCCGCGCTCGGGGTGCTCGACCTTGATGACCTCCGCGCCCCATTCCGCCAGGATGGCCGAGGCGGCGGGCACAAACGTGTGCTCGGCCACCTCCAGGATGCGTACGCCTTCCATGATGTCGGCCACCGTGGATCCCTCCCCTTCGTGCAGCGATGTCGTCCGGCTCAGTGTCGCGTCCTCTGTGACTCAACGAGCCTTGCCGACGCGAGCGTGAGGGCGCCAACCGGAACACCGGAATATGGGTGACGCTCACCCACCGCGTCGCCGTTCCCGCGCTGCCGTTTCGGCCAAGACGGCGTCCGTGTCGGCGCCGAGCGCCGGCGCCCGCCCGGCGGGCTGCCGCGCCCGCGGGTCGGCGACGACGACTTCCGGTCCGGCGGTCAGGGTTGGCCCGGCGAGGCCGGCGCAGACGCCGGCCATGGAGACGTCGAGCAGACAGCGATCGCCTCGCTCCAGCGCATTGAGGCAGGCACCCGCGGCGGCGAGCCCGGTGAGGGGATCGGCCACGGCATCGGCGCAGAAGAGCGGCGCTGCCGCCCGGGTGCGGCTCGACGGGTCCTCGTGCCATGCGACGAGGCCACCTGCACCCGCGGCGTCGTCCCCGAACGCGACGAGCTGGCCGTCGTCATGCGTCCGTCCGTACCCGGTGATGGAGAGCCAGACCTGGGGACCTGCGTCTCCTGCCCCCGCCGTCACCAGCCCGCAGGCATCAATGCCCATCTGCCTCAGCGCCCGGGGCCGGCTCGCCTCTATGACGACGTCGGACTGCCGAATGAGCCGCAGCAGCACCCCCTGGCCCTCTTTGCCGTCGAGGTCGAGCGAGACGGACCGCTTGCGGCCGTTCAGGAGATCGAAAAACGCGCCCGGCCCGCGGCGTGCGCCGTCGGGCCGCGACCTCGACTCCACCTTGATGACGTCGGCACCCGCCTCGGCCAGAAGGTCCCCGCACAGTGGGCCAGCCCATAGAGCGGAGAGGTCGACGACGCGCAACCCGGCGACCGGCCGCGCCGCTACGGCTCCGAGAGCGGTGCACACGACACCAGGCGCGCCGGCCCCGTCGACGACGCCAGGGTTCGCCTCTCCGGCCCCATGCACCTCGCCCACGGCCGCCACCGGCAACCCGAGCAGCCGCGCGCGCGCCCCAGAAGGTCGGACACTTCAGCCGCGCTGCGGCCCGCCAGCGCCCGCCCCACCGCCTGCCACGCCGCGGGCGGCGTCAGCGTCCCCTTCCCGCCGTCGGGTTCGAGCCCGAGCCATGCCGGCACCAGCTCCATGTCCTCGTCCCGCGGCAGCGACACGGCGAGCCAGCCGTCGGCGCACGGTAGGAGGTGACAGCTGCCGCCGCAGCTGACCGGACCGCGGCGCCACAGACCCATGTGCGCGGCGCGCTCACCCAAAAGCGCGAGCGCGTCCAGCCCGGCGAAGCGGGCACCCAGCCGCTCGACGCCCTCGACGAGACCGGCCGGTGGACCCAGCGGCTCTTCCGGCAGCCCCGTCAACGCCATCGCCCCGCTGGCCGCCCAGCGCTCCACGACGTCGCCGGAACCAGGGGGCTCCTGCATCAGCGCAGGGTAACGTCTTGCGATCATCGAGCTCCTCAGCGCAGACGCACTCCTCGAGGAGCTGCACGGCCCGGTCCCCGCGGAACGCACCGGTGCGGTCGCGGTCACGCTGGAACCAGGCCTGCCCAGCCCGCCGTGGGGCAGCGCCGAACGACTGCGCAGCCTCCCTTTCGTCCTGGTGGGCCTCCGCCCCGACGACGCGCCCTTGCCGCACCCGGGCACCGCCGCGCCTGACGACGGGTGGCTCGAACTGTGTGACGTGGTCATCGCGGAAGACGAGCCCGCCCGCCGCGCCATTGAGCAGAACCTCGAAACGATGCCCATCGCCACCACCGCGTTGGCCCTTCTCCTTCGTGGACAGCGCGCGCGCGACAGCGGCGACGGGTTGGTGGCCGAATCCGCGACCTATTCCCTCCTTCAGGCGGGCCCCGAGTTCGCCGCCTGGCGCGCCCGCACGCCCGCTCGCACCGACCGTGACGACGACACGCCGCGCGTCCGCCTGGACCGCCGTGGCGACAGCGCCGGCGCCACGCTCACCATCACACTGACGCGCCCCAACCGTCTGAATGCGCTCGATACCGCCATGCGCGACGCACTCGTCGAGGCCCTCACGACCGCCGTGGCCGATCCCGCGGTCGGAGCCGTTGCGTTGCGCGGCGAAGGACGCGCCTTTTGCGCCGGCGGCGACTTAGACGAATTCGGCACGCGCTCCGACCCCGCCAGTGCCCACCTCGTCCGGCTCCAGCGCAGCGTCGCCCGTGCCCTCATCCGCCTCGGGAGGCTCCACAAAGTCACCACGGCCCACATCCATGGCCCGACCGTCGGCTCCGGCATAGAGCTGGCCGCCTGGGCCGACCGGGTCGTTGCCGCCCCGGACACCGAGATCGCCCTGCCCGAGATCGGGCTCGGTCTGGTCCCGGGCGCCGGCGGGACGGCGAGCCTGCCCCGGCGCGTCGGCCGTCTGCGCACGGCGTGGCTGGCCTTCTCCGGCTTGACCATCGACGCAGAGACGGCCCTCGCCTGGGGCCTCGTCGACGAGATCGCCTCCTGACACGGCGCCACACCGTCCGTCCGTCCTTTACGCTCGTCGGGTGACCTCGACGCCTCCGCCCGTCCCGCACGCCCAGCGTCCCCGCGGTGCCGCCGCGGCCAACGAGCCCTTCCCCGGCGTGGAGAAGGTCCGGCCCGGCCTCTGGAGCATCCCGGTTCCGCTCCCGAACAACTCGTTGCGCTACGTCCTGGTGTACCTCTTCGAGACCGACCGCGGACCTTACCTGATGGACGTGGGTTGGAACACCGACGACGCGTTCGGCGCCCTTCAGGCGGGGATGCGGGAGGCTGGCTGCGACGTCGCCGACGTCCGGGGCGTGATGGTCACGCACATCCACCCCGACCACTTCGGCCTGGCCGGCCGGATCCGGGACGCGTCCGGCGCCTGGATATCGCTGCACCCGAAGGATGCCGAGCTCATCCACGATCGCTACGACGAGGTCGACGACCTGCTCGCCCGGGTGGCTACCGCGCTCCGCCGCATGGGGGCACCCCCCGAGGAGCTGGCACCCCTGCAGAACGCGGCCATGCCCGTGCGCCCCCTCGTCGACCCGGTCCTGCCCGACGTCCTGCTCGAGGACGGTGGCCGGCCCGAGGTGCCGGGATGGGACCTCACCGCCATCTGGACGCCGGGACACTCACCCGGACACCTCTGCTTCTACGAGGCTCGCAACGAGCTCATGCTCTCGGGCGACCACGTCTTGCCCCGCATCACCCCGAATATCCCGTTCCACCCGCAGGCCGGTGCGAATCCGCTCGGCGACTACCTTTCCTCGCTCGACAAGCTCGAGCCGTACGAGGTCGGCGAGGTCCTGCCCGCCCACGAATACCGCTTCGAGGATCTCCACGCGCGCCTCGAAGAGCTCCGCCAGCACCACCGGGACCGCTTTGCCGAGATCATCGCCATCCTCAGCGAGGGTCCCCACACCGGGTGGGACATTGCCATGCACATGCGGTGGTCTCGTCCCTGGGACGAGATCGCCGGTTTCATGCGCCGCGCCGCCGTGGGCGAGGCGGTGTCGCACCTACGGGCGCTCGAGATCGACGGCCTGGTCAGGGTCGAGGACGGCGAGCCGGCGTTCTGGTCGCTCGCCGAGCGCAGCGCGCGCGCCTCGGGCACCGTCGCGTGACCTTCCTTTCGCAACCCGTGAGGTGATGTCGGCATGAGGGTGGCTTTCGCCCTGTCGGGCGGCGGCAATCTGGGTGCGTTGCAAGCGGGGAGCATGGGCGCGCTCGTCGAGGCGGGGATCGAGCCGGATCTCCTCGTCGGCGCGTCCATCGGGGCCCTCAACGCGGCCTTTTGCGCCACGCACCCCGGCCGCGCCGGCTCCGCTCGGCTCGAAGCCGCCTGGCGGGACCTGAAGCGGCGGGACGTGTTCCGCTTTGAGTTCTCGCGGGCCATCGCCGGGTTCCTCGGCGTGCGCGACCACCTCGTCGCCACCAAGCGGCTGGAGCAGATCATCCGCGAGTGGCTCGGCATCACGCGTATCGAGGAGGCCCCGGTTCCCTTCGCGGCCGTGGCCACCGATGCGCTGACAGGCGAGATCGTGGTCATGACGAGCGGCGACGTCGCCACGGCGCTGCTGGCCAGCGCCGCCATCCCCGGGATCTTCGCCCCGGTGCACCGCGAGGGTCGCTGGCTCGTCGACGGCTCGCTCTCCGCCGGCTGCCCCGCCCTCGAGGCCATAGAGCTGGGGGCCGACGAGGTCTACGCCTTCATGACCACGACGGGCCCCAGGCGGCGTCCACCCCGCGGCGCGGTGGCTGCGGCCATGAGCAGCGTCTCGCTGTTGACCTCGAAATTGCAGGCCTCGCGGCTCGAGTCGGCGGAGCAAAACGCAACCGAGCGCGGCGGCGCGGTCCACCTGGTGCCGTCGCCGCTCCCTGACGCGCCGTCGCCATTCGACTTCCAGCACGGGGGCCAGTTGGCCGCGTCCGGCTACCGGCGGACCGTCATCTGGCTGGCCGAACGGAAAGAGAATGACGAACGCCGGCAGTCCGCCGCCTCATCGCCCGACGATGACCTGTCGCAGCCAGAGGACGGTCTTCGGCCAGTCAATCCGGCAGCGCGCTCGCCAGGATCGGCACTTCGGCGAGGGCGCGCAACCCATCGTTGAGATGGGTGCAGCAGTCCGCGTTGCGCAACCGCTGAATCACCTCGACGCGCAGCGCGCGCACCTCGGTCCCCGCCAACCATGATGCGTTGGGCGCCGCCCCCGGGCACTCGGCGTAGGGCAGCACCCGCGGCACCGCCGTCACACTCTGCAAGATTCCACTCGCGCGATCGGCCGCGCCGAAGATCTCGTACTCATGGAGGGCAACTTCCTGGCCCTGGGGGTTCCAAACGCTGTCGCGGAACATCGAGTCGATCCGGAGTTCCCCGGCGTCGTGCCAGACGTCGATCCGGCGAGCCCGTCGCATCGCCATCGGTGGATGATGGTCCAACTCGTGCCAACTCAAGGGATCGGCCGGGTCGTCGATGCGGCCGGTGGGCGTCACGTTCTGGTGGAGTCCCGACATGGTGCCGTCTGGCTTTATCGCGGCTGAGCCGTCGCGGAACCCTGAGCAGACGTCCCGCATCACGCGCGTGCCAGCACCGATCTTCATGCGCTCGAGGACCTCCGGAAACACCTCACCCCAGAGGATGAGAGTAAAGCCGGAGATGAGAGTGCTCCCGGCGAGGTCGTCGAGCAACAGGTGCAATGGCGTCCCCTTTTCCATCTCGCCGGGGAGCTCGGAAGCGATCGCAGCCCGGAGGTTGCTTCCCGCACGGCAACCCACCAGACGGTCCAACCCCGGCACCGCCGGGTCCGATTCGATGCGCTGGATGTCGCGCTCACGCCCGGTGACCGCGACCAGGTCGGCGCTGGCGATCACCCGCGCGTCCCCCTCCGTCGGGGTCAGCAGGTCGCGGGCACGGCCCCGGAGATGCAGCTCGCCGCCGGGCCCGCCTGGCCACGACATGAGCACGCTCGACGTTCGCCGCACCGAGCCCGGGCGCCGCGGTGGCGGGAAGGCGACCGGGTCCGAGGGCGGTCTCAGCTGCTGCGTGGCCACCGCGCGTCCCCCGTTGCCTCGCCACTCCTTCTCGTCACGACTGACACTGAGCGTCAGGCTACCGACGTCACCCCCTCCGGACGCCGAATTTTCGGACCACTCTATTTGTAAACTCGCAGGTCAGATGCCCAGCAGCCCCGGAACCGGCCCGGCGCCCCCGGTACGCTGGCCCGGTGAGCTCGCCTGCGGTGACCCAGGACGTCCCGCGGCCGGGCGCCCTACCCAGCGCCAAGCGAGCGGCGAAGGTGGCGGACCGCATCGTTGAGGACGTGCGGGCAGCGGGCTGGCCGGTGGGCGAGGTCCTCGGGTCCGAGACCGAGCTGCTCGAGCACTACCAGGTCAGCCGCGCCGTGTTCCGCGAGGCGGTCCGACTCGTCGAGCACCAGCAGGTGGCGCGGACACGCCGCGGCCCGGGCGGCGGGTTGGTCGTGACCGAGCCGACGGTCGGCGCGGTCATCGATGCCGTGGTGCTCTACCTGCACCGCGTCGCGGCCCCGCTGGACGAGGTCTTCGAGGCCCGGGTCGTCCTCGAAGAGATCGCATGCGAGCTGGCGTCAGAGCGCGCGCTGCAGACCGACCGGGCCGAGTTCCGCCGCGTGGCGGAGTCCACCGCGCTCAATCCCGACGACCCAGGCGAGTTGCACACGTTTGTGGCCTCGGTCAGCCGCAACCCGGCACTCGAGCTCTTCGTCGACGTGCTGAACCGGGTGGCCCTCCTGTACTCCCAGGACGCACAGGCTCTCGGCACCTCGGTGGCGGAAGACACACTGCGCGCTCACGTCGACATCGCCCGGGCCTTGTCGGAAGCCGATGCCGTGTCCACCCGCCGGCTGCTTCCCGACTCGGCCGTGCTGGCGCAGTCTGGGCAGGGGAAGGGGGCCGAAGCCGTGGCGCGCAGCATCACGCGGAAGATCGTGGCGGAGGACCTGCGCGCCGGCGCACTCGTGGGGACAGAGCCCGAGCTGATCGAACGCGAAGGGGTCAGCCGGGCCCTGCTGCGCGAGGCGGTACGGCTGCTGGAGTACCACCAGATCGCGCGCATGCGCCGCGGCCCGGGCGGCGGTCTTTTTGTGGCGGCGCCGCGCGCCGATGCGGTCACGGACGTCGCCGCCATATATCTGGCCTGGAGAGGGATGGACATGCCGGGGCTCGCAGAGCTGCGGACCGATCTCGAGGCCGCGATCGCAGCGCTCGCGGCCGCGCGCGTGAACACCTCGGGCGTCGCCCGGCTGCACGAGGCCATGACACGCGAAGAAGAGGACGCCGACGCCGGGCGCACCGACGCTGCCTATCTCCTCCATGCCGCGGTGGCCGAGGTCGCGCGGAACCGGGTGCTGCACCTGGTGGCGCTCGTCCTGATCCGACTCAGCCGCTTGCATCAGGCGGACCGATTGCCTGCCAAGACGCAGAAGCAGATCCGCGCCGAGGTGCTCCGTACCCACGCGGGAATCATTGAGGCCATTGAGGCCGGCGACAGCGACGAGGCGAGCGATCGGATGCGCCGGCACCTCGACCGTTGGCCGCACTGATGTGAGAGCGGCGATCAGCTCACGCCCGTGCGCATGACCACGCTGGCCTCGGCGTCGCTCAAGCTCGTGTAGAGCGCAGATTCCCGATCCTTCGGGTGACGACCAGCCCCACCAGCGACCCCTCTTCTTCGGAAATTCTCACGTTTCCTTACGACTTCCCTAACCTTTGGCGCCGATACTGTCCTCCATGCGAGTGCATCGAGTCCGCGCCGCCGCCGCCGGGCTGCTCTGCGTGGTGGCGGCCACTGTCGCCCTGTGGAGCGGCCCGCTGCTCAGCGCCAGCAGCGCCATGCACAGCGCCCCGGCCACGGCGACGGCCACGATCCAGACCCACAGCTCGGCCCGCTAGAGGCGGCCCGCCCCGCCGCCGTTCCCCGCCCCGCGACCCCTCCCCGCCCCGCGCCGCTCGCCCCTCCAACGGGCGCATCCCCCGCCGCTGCGACAGAATCCCGGCGACGCGGGAAGGACGAGCAAGGAGGCCGTGTCCCCATGACGGACGACGACGCACAGACCCAGACCGAGCCGGTGCTCGTGACCGAGCAGCGGGGGGCGGTGACGATCCTGCGGCTCAATCGCCCCGAGGCACGCAACGCGCTGAACCCCGAGCTCCTGACCGCGATAGGCCTCGCCATGCTCGCCGCCGAGGACGACCCCGAGACCCGCGTCGTCGTGCTCACCGCCACGGGCGAGAAAGCCTTTTGCGCCGGCATGGACCTGCGGGCGTTCGCCGAGGGCGGATCGACCGGCGGTTCCCCCGAGGGCATGAGGGGGTTCGCCCGCTTCACCAGCGGAGAGATCGCGGTTCCGATCGTGGGCGCGGCCAACGCGACCGCCGTCGCCGGCGGCCTCGAGCTGCTCCTCGGCTGCGACGTGGTCGTCGCCTCGGAAGCGGCCAAATTCGGCCTGCCCGAGGTCAAGCGCGGCCTCTTCGCCGCGGGCGGGGGGGTGTTCCTCGGCACTCGCATCCCGCTGGCCGTGGCTCTTGAGCTCACCCTGACGGGCGATCCCATCGACGCTCCGCGGGCCCTCTCCCTGGGCCTGATCAACCAGGTGGTGCCGCCCGCGGAGGTGCTCGATGCCGCCGTCACCCTGGCCGAGCGCATCGCTCGCAACGGACCCCTTGCGTTGCGCGCCACCAAGGAGATGGTGCGGACGGCCTCGACCGACCTGGCCCGCGCCAAGACACTGGCCGCGGAATGGCAGCCAAAGGTCTTTGGGAGTGATGACGCCAAGGAGGGCGCGACCGCGTTTGTCGAGAAGCGCGATCCGGTCTGGACGGGTCGCTGAGTGCTCAGACCCGACGCTCAACCGGTCCGGCCTGCCTATGCCTCTGACCGTGCCACGCTCACACCGTCGCCGTCCTCTTTCGGCGCCAGGAGCGGCGTCGTCACCCGCGCCACCACGACGTCCTCCCTCTTACGGAGCGCGTGGGACAGCACCAGGTCGATCTGGTTGTGCAGGAGCCGATACCGCAGCATGTCCGGCCGGATCACGGGGATGAGCACCACGATCTGATCCTCCGGGTGCTGCTCCCTCACCTCGTCGATGAACTCGACGATGGGCTGGACGATGGAGCTGTACTGGTTGTGCAGCACCTGGAGCGGCACACCGGGATCCCACTTGCGCCAGTGGTATTCGAGCGAGTCCACATAGCGGGTGGCCTCGTCCCCGCTCTGGAGGACCACGGTGACAGCGATCACCTCCTGCCCCATCGACTTGGCCTCCGTGAGGGCGTGCGCGGCCAGCCGCGAGATCCGGTTCACCGGCACGATGACGATCGTTCGCTTGCCGACAGGCTTGGGCGGCGTCTCGTCGATCCTGAGCTCTTTCCCCGCCCGCTCGTAGTAGGCGTGGATGCGCAGGAACAGGAAGATGAAGGTGGGGACCGCGATCACGACGACCCAGGCGCCCTCGGTGAACTTGGAGACCAGGAAGACGATGGTCGCCACCGCGGTGACGCATGCACCGATTCCGTTCAAAATGGCGCGCGCGTGCCCAGCGGGGCGGGCGCGTCCTGCGCCAGTGCACGACGAGGCCGGTCTGCGAAAGGGTGAACCCGATGAACACCCCGATGGCGAACAGCGGGATCAGCGTGTTCGTGTTGCCCCCGACGGCGATGAGCAAGGCGCCCGACATCAGGGTCAGGGCCACGATCCCGTTCGTGAAGACCTGGCGGTCTCCGCGCAGCGAGAACAGATGGGGCAGGTAGTTGTCCCGGGCCAGCAGGCTTGTCAACACCGGCAGGCCGCCGAACGAGGTGTTGGCCGCCAGCGCCAGCACGATGGTGATCGTGACGGACACCGTGTAGAAGGCCCAGCCGCGCCCGACCGCCATCGCCATGATCTGGCTCAACACCGTTTGGCCCGACCGCGGGCCGATGTGCCATCGCTTGGCCAGCACCGCGAGGCCGAGGAGCATGGTGCCGAGGATCACGCCGAGCAGCATCTCGGTCCGCTTCGCCCGCACCCCTCTCGGCTCGCGGAACAACGGCACCCCGTTGGCGATGGCCTCCACGCCGGTGAGCGCGCTGCATCCCGCCGAGAAGGCCTTCAGGATCAGCAGCACGGTGACCGCCTTCAGCCCCGACGTGGGGAGCTGCGAGGTCCCCAGCTGCGGCTCGTTCAGGCCGAGGGGGTGGATCAGGCCCACGGCGATGATGGCCAGCAGCCCGACGATGAACACCATGGTCGGCAGCAGGAACGCGCGCGCCGCCTCACCCAGCCCGCGGAGGTTCGCCAGTGTGATCAGGGCCAGGAAGCCAAGACACAGCGGGACGGTGCCGCTGGAAAACACCGGGAACGCCGACTGCAGCGCGGCCACACCGGCGGCGATGGAGACGGCGACGGTGAGGGTGTAGTCGACGACGAGTGAGCCCGCAGCAAGCAGGCTGACGTGGGAGCCGAGATTGTCCTTCGATACGGCATAGGCGCCGCCGCCCGACGGGTAGGCGTCAATGACCTGTCGGTACGAGAAGACGAGGATCGCCAGGAGGAGGACGATCGCGATCGTGATGGGCAGCACCAGGTGCAGCGATCCCGCGCCGGCCACCGCCAGCACCACAATGATGGCCTCGGGCCCGTACGCGACAGACGTGAGCGCATCGAGCGAGAGGGCGGACAGTCCCTCAATGGGGGTGATCCGGTCCTTCCCGCTGCGTCGGGCCGTCCGGGGTTGCCCCACCAGCAGGTGCCACACAGCGTCGGCACGGCCACCACCGTGCGGATCTGCCACGGCTGCACTCTACGAGCAGGACACGCGGGCGCCGGGTATGCCGCACCCATAGGATCGGCCGTCGTCATGGAGGTGTGGGAACTCGTCGCGCGGGAGTGTTGCCGGGACACGCTGGCGCAGTACACGCATGCGGGCGACCGCTTCAGGCTCGACGAGTACGCCGCGGCCTTCTGCGAGGACGGCGTGCTCGAGATCCGAGGCACCGAACCGGTGCGGGGGCGCGCCGCCATCATCGCGCGGGTGGCGGCGGCCACCGGCGCGCCGCGTGAGCGGACGCAAGACGCCGCGCCACCGGCGGCGAACCCACTTCCCAAACGGATCGTGCGCCACAACGTCACCAACATCCGCTTCGAATCGGTCCGGCCGGACGAGGCGACGGTGGCTAGTTACTTCACCGTCTTCACCGAGATCGGCCTCGATCACATGGGCCGCTACCGTGACCGTCTGGTGCCCGCCGGCGACCGCTGGCTCATCGCCCACCGCTTCGTCTCGACAGACTGGCGAGCGCCCGACACCACATTTGGGGGTGAAGTGGGACGGAGGCTCCCGGGTCCGACACCGGCAGGCCCTGGTCGCAACCACCCTCCCGGTGACCCCAGGTAAGTGACCGACGCGCGGGAACGGGGTCAGCACCGACGCCACATCCCACGGGGGCTAGTTGATCAACGGATCGCGCGGCAGGCCCAAGATCCGCTCGCCGATCTGGTTGCGCTTTATCTCGGAGGTCCCCCCGGCGATCGACATCGCCCGATGCATCAGCACCATGAACGACGTCATCAGCGTCGCGCCGTCGGCGAAGGCCAGCTCCGGGCCGCCCAGCGCCGCCATGATGGCGGCCGACTCGTGACCCATCTCCGAGAGCACCAGCTTGGTCACGTTGCCCTCGGGTCCTGGCCCACCCCCGGCGACGGCCCGGTGCGCCGTCCTCATGTTCATCACGGCCATCGCCTCGCCGTGCGCGACGTGCCGTCCGATCCGCGCCGTGCCGCCCTCGCCCCCCAGCCGGTCGGGGTGCGCGTCGTACGCGGTGACGTACATGTCGGGCGACATGCCTCCGCGCCCACCGCCGTCGCCGGCGCCGATCGACACGCTCTCGTTGCCGAGCGTCGCCCGTGCCACCGCCCAGCCGCCGTTGACGGGCCCGACCACGTCGTCGTCGGGGACGAACACGTCGTTGAAGAAGACCTCGTTGAACTCGGATTGCCCGGTGATCATCCGCAAAGGCCGCACCTCGACGCCCTCGGCGTGCATGTCGATGACCATCGTCGTAATGCCGTCGTGCTTCGGCGCGTCGGGTTCGGTCCGGATCGTCGCCAAGCCGAAGGACGCGTAGTGCGCCCCGCTCGTCCACACCTTCTGGCCGTTGACGAGCCAACCGCCTTCGACCCGGGTCCCCCGCGTCTTGACCCCGGCGGCGTCGCTCCCGGCGTCCGGCTCCGAGAAGAGCTGGCACCAGATGACCTCCTGCCGGAGCGCCGGCAGGACCCAGCGCGCCACCTGATCCTCGGAACCGTGCTGCACCAGGGTGAGGATCACCCACCCCGTGATCCCGTACTGCGGCCGCCCCACTCCCGCCCCGCGGAACTCCTGCTCAATGACCAACTGCTCCACGGCCCCGGCGTCGCGCCCCAGGGCTTGGGCCAGTGCGGCTGCACGTATCCCGTCGAGATCATCTCCTCCCGCGCCGCTGACGCGTCCATCCCGCGCACCCGCTCCGCAAAGGCGCGCACCTCGTCGCGCATCGGCTCGGCCTCGGGCGGCAACTCGATCGACCGCGACCGCTTCACGCCGCGCCGCACGAACTCCACGACCTCCCGCGCCGCAGCGTCGGCGTCCACCGTCGCCTCCAACGCCGTCGCCCGCCGTAGATACAGATGTGCGTCGTGTTCCCAGGTGAACCCGATGCCGCCGTGCACCTGGATGTTGAGGTTGGCGCACTCGTCCCCGGCCGGCAGCGCCAGCGCCGCCGCCACCGCCGCGGCGTACGTCAGCTGCTCGCCGCCGTCGTGCGCCGCCCGCGCCGCGTCCCACACCAAGGCCGTCGCCAGCTCCGACGCGACGAGCATGTTGGCGCAGTGGTGCTTGACAGCCTGGAACATGGCGATGGGGCGCCCGAACTGCTGGCGCACCTTGGCGTAGGCGGCGGCCTGTTCGGTGCACTCGGCCGCCACGCCCACCGCCTCCGCCGCGCAAAGCAACCGGGCCAGGTCGACGAGCACCCGCCGTCCCCCCGGTATCACCTCGACCGCGGCGCCCTCCAGCACCGACCGCGCCGAGCGCCGCGTCGGGTCCATGTTCGTCGGCGTCTCGACCGTCACCCCGCCCGCGGCGACGTCGATCACCAACGCGTCCTCGCCCGCCGGAACGACGAGAATGTGGGCGAGGCCACCGCCCAGTACGGCCGGAATCTTTCCGGTGGCCTTCCCGTCGCGCACCGAGACCTCAGCGTCCAGCCCCACGCCACCGAGCACCGAACCGTCGGCCAGCCCGGGCAGCCACCGGCGCTGCAGCGCCTCCGACCCCGCGACCGCGATCACCGCGCTGGCGATCACCGTCGGCACGAAGGGTCCGGGCGCCACGGCGCGGCCGAGCTCCTCGACGACGACCACGAGCTCGGGTAGCCCGTAACCCGAGCCGCCCATCGACTCCGGCACGTGCAGTCCGAGCCAACCCAGTTCGGCAAGGTCTCCCCAGAACGGTGGCAGCCCCTCGGTCCCCGCCTCCAGCAGAGCGCGGCGGCGCCGCGGGCGTCGTTCTTGTTCAGGAAGTCCGAGGCCGTCTGGGCCAGCGCTTTGTGGTCTTCGGTGATGGCGATCGACATGGGCCAACAGTACGTTCTCCGCCGTCCGACGGGCTAAAGCGACATCGAAGCGGCTGGCGCAACCGCACTCTTCGCACCGACAGCCGGCCGAGACGTGACGCTCGATGCACTAATTCGTCGCGAGCGTGGTCTCCATCGGGACGGCCGCGACCGCACCCGCCTTGTCGGTCACGAGGACGGCGGCCACCACGGCCGCAGCCGCCAACAGGCCGGCGCCGACGGCGAAGGCCACCGAGTAGCCGTGGACCAGCCCGGCCGACGAGGACGCCCGACCGTTGGCGCGGATGTAGGCCGCCGTCGCGGTCGCGGCGACCGTGTTGAGGAGCGCCGTGCCGAGCGACCCTCCGACCTGTTGGGCCGTGTTCACCATGGCGCTGGCCACGCCGGAGTCGGTCGGCCGCACATTGGTCAGGGCCGTACTGCTGAGAGCGGGGAAGGCGAAGCCCAGGCCGAGGCTCATGAGCACCTGGGGACCGAAGACGTAGAGCCAGAACGAGGAGTGCACCCCGATCTGAGTGAGCCATGCCAACCCCGCCGCCCCCACCAGCATTCCTGAGACCATGGGGATGCGGGCGCCGATCCGGGGCACGATGGAGGACGACGTGCCGGCGGCGACGATGATCCCCACGGCAAACGGGAGGAATGCGACGCCGGCCTTCAGCGCCGAATAGTGCAACACGGTCTGCATGTAGTAGCTCAAGAAGACGAACATCGCGAAGAGCCCCGCGCCGAGCAGGAACGTCGCCAGGAACGAGCCGCCGCGGTTGCGCTCCGTGATCACCCGCAGAGGCAGGAGCGGGTGCGCGGAGCGGGCCTCGACGACGACGAAGGCGATCAGCAGGACGACGGCGACGCTGAGCAGGACCAGGGTCGGACCCGATGCCCACCCGTCGGTGCTGGCCTTGGTGAAGCCGTAGACGAGGCAGACCAGGCCCGCCGTCGAGAGGAGTGCGCCCGGGAGGTCGTAGCGGGTCGTTCCGGTGGCCCGGCTCTCGCGGACGACCCGACCGGCCGCCACCGCAGCCAGCAGGGCGAGCGGCACGTTGACGAGCAAGCACCACCGCCACGACGCGTACTGGGTCAGAAGGCCGCCGGCGAGGACTCCGATCGCGCCTCCCGCGCCGGACACGGCACCGTACGCACCGAACGCCTTGGCCCGCTCCCCCGCATCGTGTTGAAACGTGATCGTCAGGATGGAGAGCGCCGCGGGAGCCATCAGGGCGGCGAAGGCGCCCTGCAACGCCCGCGCGCCGAACAGCATGGCCTGGTTCACCGCTAGCCCGCCCAGCGCGGACGCGGACGCAAACCCGATGAGCCCGACCACGAACATGCGCTTTCTCCCCCCGTAGTCCGCGATCCGACCGCCCAGCAGGAGGAGACCGCCGAAAGCGACGGTGTAGGCGGTGATCACCCACTGCCGGTTGGCGACGGAGATCCCGAGGGCGCGCTGCGCGGACGGCAACGCGATGGTGACGATGGAGGCATCGAGGACCACCATGAGCTGTGCCACGACGACAACGGCGAGGATCCCCCACCGCCTCGGATCGAGTCCGGTCGATTCAGCAGACTGCCCATTTAGTTCCGCTTGGCTCACGGGACCTCCGCTCAGATCTCACTTGCAGGTACCGGCTCGACCTCGAGCGCACGAGTGAGTCGATCGATGCACGCTGTCTGCCGCAGGCTAAAGGGAGGCCCGGTCCGCTCGCGGGGAGCACGAGTTCTGGAACGAACGGTCGGTCCGGCGACAGCGGTGTGGAGTGACTCGAGTTCAGCGCCCCGCCGGGTGCTCCCTCTGCGCCCGCCCCATCTCCTCGATGCCCACCTGCTCGACTTGTCCCGACGGGTCGCCCAGCACGTCGAGCATCGATCCGGGCAGCAGCAGGTGCTCCTGGTACAGCGTCGCCCCCAGCGCTCCGTGCCGGTCGCGCAGCGAGCCGTGGTAACAGCCCCGAGCCCAGCCCGCTTTGATCGGCCGCAGGTCGACCAGGACCCAGTCGTCGGCCCGGATGCTCTTCTGGAACCACATGGAGTGGTCGATGCTCGGGCCGCCGCGGCCGACCACCGCGCTGCCCAGCTGGCCGAAGCCGCTGCCCAGGTCGGAGAGGTAGGTCAGGCCGGCCCGGTGCAGCAGCGGGTCGTCCCCCAGCGCCACCGGCGACCGCACCCACAGGCAGTCCGTGAAGATGCCCTTCAGGAAATCAGTCGGCGTGACCTCGCGCACCTCGAGCAGCAGCGGGTTGAACCCGCCCTTGGGCGTCTCGTCGGGGTCCGGTGCGTCACGCCGCGGCGCGTCGTCGAAATCGACCCCGCCGCGTTCGGCGTGGAACGACGTGACCATGGAGAAGATGACCTCGCCCTCCTGCACCGCGTTGACGTGGCGGGCGGAGAAGGAACGGCCGTCCCGGTCCCGGTCGACCTCCAAGATGACGGGCAGGTCGCTGTGCCCCGCGCGCAAGAAGTAGCCGTGCAGCGAGTGGGGGAGTCGCTCGGGATCGACCGTCGCCGCCGCGGCCAGCAGGCACTGCGCAGCCACCTGCCCGCCGTACAGGCTGCGCCTCGGCCCGTAGTTCGCGTTGCGCCCGCGGAACAGGTCGCGGTCGACGCGCTCGAGCGTCAAGAGGGACAAGAGGTCGTCGGCGAGCTCGAGCTCCGTCACACTCCGCGTCCCGCCATCGCGCCGACCGCCGCGGCCTTGCACGCCCGTACCCACTCCGCCCACGTCTCGATTCGCCGCCAGAACAGCTCCCGGGTCCCCCCGAAGTTGTGCATGTGCGCCATTCTCGGGCATACGAAGAGGTCGACGCTCGCCGACGACCGGTACGCCCGCACCTCCCCCCGCGGGTCGGTCAGCACGTCGCGCTCGCCCATGGCCAGCAGCACCGGCGCCTGAATGGCGGCCGCCTCCGCCAGCACCGCCCCGGGCGTCACGCACCACAGCACGAGCGGCGCGGGGATCGTCGCCGAGCCCCACGCCGGCAGCTCGCCACCACGTGCCGGATAGTCCGTCATGTCCGACGCCACCACGTCCGGGTCCACGTCGTCGTAGTGGAAGCCCCAGGCCAACCCACCGGCGCCGCCCCCGCCGCGGGGTCGACTCGGGCCAGTGCGGGCGCGTTGGTGATGACACCGTCGTCGAGCAGCGCGCCGCGTGGGATCCACGGCAGCGTCATCGGCGGCGACCCCGGAGCGGTCGGCGGGAGCGTCTCGAGCACCCCGTACCCCAGCACCCCGACGCCGTCGTAGCAGTGATACTGCCCCTGCTGCACCACGGTGAGGCAGCCGCCCATCGATTGCCCGATCCCGATGTTCAACGGGTTCTCGACCTTGCCGAGCTCGTCCATCAGGGTACCGGCCGCCATTTTCTGCAACACCTCTGTTTCGGCGGACTGCGCCGCCGCCGCCACCGGACCGAACGTGAGCCGGTCGGAGTGTTGCGAGCTGTCGCCGACGCCGAGGTGGTCGACGGAGACGAAGATCCAGCCACGCGCCGCGTGCCACTCGGCCTGGCTCCCCGTCCCGGCGCCTGCGCTGGAGCCCGCCGGCGGCCCCGGGAGGTCCGCCGTGTAGTAGCCGCGTGCAGTAGCCGGCGCCGGGCTTGGCGAAGCACACGACGGGCTCGCTGCCGACGGCGTCGGGGACCGTGACCGTCGAGCGCGATGTGGGCCGGCTCGCCCAGTGCCGCCGCCTCGGTGACGTCGACGGTGAGGTCGACCGCGCGCGTCATCGGGTGTGCGCCCCCACGGTCCGCCTATTTCGGGGCGAAGCGCTGGCCGCCGTCGAGGCGGATGCACAGGCCGTTGAGCATCGGGTTCTCCACGATCGCCAGCACGAGCTTGCCGTACTCCTCGGGCCGGCCCATCCGCTTGGGGAAAGCCGCGTCCTTGGTCAGGGTGTCGGCGAACTGGTCGGGGATGCCCTCGGTGAGGCCGGTGCTGAACAGGCTGGGCGCGATGGCGACCGAGCGGATGCCGAGGCTCCCGAGGTCCCGGGCCATGGTCAGCATCATCCCCGCGATGCCCGCCTTGGCGGCGGTGTAGGCGACCTGTCCGATTTGGCCCTCGTAGGCGGCGATGGAGGCCGTGTCGATGATCACGCCGCGCTCGCCGTCCTCGGGCTCGTTGGACGACATGTGCCATGCCTGCAGGCGGTTGCAGTTGAACGTGCCGATGAGGTTCAGTTCAATGCAGCGCCGGAACTCGTTCAGCGGGTGCGGCCCCTCCTTGGTCAGCGTGCGCTTCCCGATGCCGCCCCCTGCGGTGTTGACCGCGATGTGCAACCCGCCGAGAGCGGCGACGGCGTCACCGAGGGCGGCCTCTACCTGATTCTCGTCGAGCACGTCGACCACGTGGAACGTGCCGTCGAGCTCCTTGGCCACCTCGGCGCCGGCGGAGGTGGGCAGGTCCAGGACGGCGATGTCGGCGCCCCGTTGGCGCAGCAGTTGGGCCGACGCCTTCGCCATGCCCGACGCACCGCCCACGATGACGGCCTTCTTCCCCTTGATCTCCACGGTGTGTCCCTTCCTGGCTCTTCCCTGTCCGTTCCGGCGTCGGCGCCGAACCCCGGTTCTGCGATGCTTGTTCCCGCGACGGCGTTCGTGCCAGTCCGCCGGGCGGCTCTGCGGTCCCCACGAGGGGAGGCCGGAGCCGGGGACAAAGAGTGTACTGTTTTTGGCCGGTCGGGCGAACCCGCTGGCAGGGAGGACGCATGGAGCGCGAGACGATCCTGTTCGAGGTCGCCGACCACGTGGCCACCATCACGCTGAACCGCCCGGACAGCCTGAATTCGTTCAACGAGGAGATGGCGAACGACATGTCCTGGGCCTGGGAGACGGCCCGCGACACCGACGACATCCACTCGGTGGTGCTCCAGGCCAACGGGGACCGCGCCTTCTGCACCGGCATGGACGTGATGGCGGGCGGCGGCTGGTTCATGAAGGACAATGTGTGGAACAGCTTTGATCCCGGCATGCTGCTCTCGCCGAAGTTTCGCCACCGGGTCTGGAAGCCCGTCGTCACCGCGGTGCACGGATTGTGCGCCGGCGGTGCGCAGTACTTCCTCAACGAGTCGGACATCATCATCTGTTCGGACGACGCCGCCTTCTTCGACCCTCACCCGAACGTCGGCATAGTGAGCGCGACGAACGCATCACCGCGGAGACGGCGCTGCGCCTCGGCCTGGTGACCGAGGTCGTGCCACGGGCCGACCTGCGGGACCATGCCCGTGACATCGCCTTGTCCATCGCCGAACGTGACACCAAGGCGATCCAGGGCACGGTGCGCGCCATTTGGGAGTCGCTCGAGATGCCGCGCCCCACGGCCATCCACAACGGGTACTCCTACACCCAGATCGGCAACCCGCCACCCGAGGACGTGCACATTTCCCGGTCGAAGAGGGAGACGCGGTACCGCTGACGGTCGTAGGGTGCACGGTGCGGTGCAGCGTCCGGCAGAGACGCAGAGCCGCCGACCAGGGAGGGTGAGATGACGGGCACACGACGGGCGACGTTCACCGACATGCCCGGCAAGGCACTCGACGTCATGCAGGACTTCGACGTCTCACGGCTCGGCTACGAGGAGACCGAGTACCGGGTCGACGGGACAGCCCTCTCCTACGAGCTGAAGGGCGAGCGCGGCGACGACGGCAAGTGGGAGGTGACAGAGGGGCAAACGGCACCCTTCCGCACTCGCATCGTGGTGCGCCGGCCGGCGGATCCCGACGCCTTCAGCGGCACCGTCGTCGTGGAGTGGCACAACGTGTCGGCGGGCATCGACGCCGCGCCGGACTGGGGCTTCGTGCACCGGCACCTGGCCGCCCGGGGCCACGCCTTCGTCGGGGTCTCGGCCCAAAAGGCGGGCATAGACGGTGGGGGCATCGTGCCGGGCGGTCCGGAGCTGCACCTCAAGGTGCTCGCACCGGTGCGCTACGCCGACCTCGCGCACCCGGGCGACGCCTGGGCCTTCGACATGTTCACCCAGGTTGCCGAGCTGCTGCGGGGGAACGGCACGGAGAACCCGCTGGGTGGCCTGGAGCCCGAGCGCCTCATCGCGGCCGGCGAGTCCCAGTCCGCCGCCGCCCTCGTCACCTACATCAACGCGGTCGACCCGCACACCCGCGTGTTCGACGGCTACTTCGTGCACGGTCGGCCGGGCGCGGGCCTCGCCATCGACGGTGTGTTTCTCCCGTCGGCGGCTCGGGTCGGGGTGGGGCGGACGGAAAGCAGCGACACGGCCATCGAAATTGCGTCGAGGGGCGAGCGGCTGCGAGACGACGTGCGGGTGCCCGTGCTCGTCCTGCAGAGCGAGACCGACGTGATCGTTCTCGGGAGCGGGCGCGCCGAGCAACCCGACGCGGACCACGTCCGCCTGTGGGAGATCGCCGGTGCCGCCCACGCCGACACCTACACGGTCAGCGGGAGCCGCCACGACGACGGCACGGTGGGCGGCGCGCGCCTGGCCGAGCTGTTGCGTCCGACCCGGTCGTTGCTGATCGGCAACACCGAGAAGGCGGTCAATTCCGGGCCGCAACAGCACTACGTGGCCCAGGCCGCGATGAAGCATCTGGTCGACTGGGTGGCCGGCGGGCCGCCTCCACCCCACGCGCCGCGGCTGGCCCGGACCGGCGACGAGACCGCGCCGTACGAGCTCGACGAGAACGGCAACGTTCTCGGCGGCATCCGCACGCCCTGGGTCGACGTGCCGACGGCGGCGCTGTCGGGGCTCGGCCAGGCCGGCGAGTCGTTCGCCTTCCTCTTCGGCACCACGGATCCTTTCGACGAGGCCACGCTGGCGAGGCTGTACCCGGGCGGCCACGCCGAGTATCTCGAGCGCTTTACGGCGGCACTCGGCGCCACCATCGAGGCCGGGTTCTTGCTGGAGGAGGACCGCGCGGAAATCCTCGAGATCGCCCAGCACTCGTTCCCGCTGGTCGTCGCCTGAGGCTCGGGGCCCCGATGGGGTGCCCGCGGTCGCAGGACCTGGTGGGGTACGTTGACGCGGGATCGGGGCTCACCTGGCTCATGCGAGCGTCCGGTCCTCAGGCGCTGAGGGGGGATTGCCGGAGCGGGTCTTGCGTAACGACGTCGCGGTCATCCTCGAGGAGGGGTACGTGCGCCCAACAGGGCACAGGAAGGGGTATCGCCGCCTGCGTGCGCGGGGCGCGGCACTGGCCTGCGTCGTCGCCGCCACGGTCGGCTTGGCCGCAGTCGGCGTCGTCCCGGCCACGGCGGCGGGGGCGGCGAACGACAGCGCTCTCGGCGCGCCCAACCCGGCGAGGGACTCCGCCATCACGCTGGCCGTCATCACCGACGCCGGCGCGCATGTCGGCGGGACCGGTCCCCTGGTGGCGCAAGGGGTCAAGGCGGCGGTCGCCTACCTCAACGAATACAAGGGCGGGTTGGCCGGCCACAAGATCACCCTGTACATCTGCGAGAACCAGGAGACGCCGGCAGGAGGTCGGGCCTGCGGCACCGCCGTGGCGCACAAGAGCGCAGCGGCCGTCATCGTCCCGTTCACCGGTGAGGGCGCAACGGAAGTGCCGCCCATCGTGCAGGCCGGCATCCCGTTCATCACGCTGACGGGGTCGTCGACGGCGGAGCTGACGACGCCGGGGGCCTTCTCCATTGAGGGGGGACTGGCCTCAGACCTCGGGGTGATGGCGCTGCACGCCAAGCAGCACGGCTACAAGAAGGTCATCTTCCTGGTCACCGACCAGGCCGCCGCCGTGCAGGGGGCACAGGTGCTGGGGCAGCTCGTGTTCCAAAAGGCAGGCGTCGGGTTCCAGGTCATCCCCGCCCATCCCGGCACCACCGACCTGCTGCCGCAGCTGCGGGCGGCCATCGCCGACGGCGCCTCCGCGGTCGGGCTGCTGGGCGACGAGTCGCTGTGCAGCTCGTTCCTGCACGCCTACAAGAAGGTGGGCACGCACCTGCCGCGCTACCTGCTGGTGACCTGCCAGGACCCGAGCATCCTCGACTCGCCGTCGCTCGACGGGGTGTTCAAGGGCTCCTTCCTCGTCGGGGCCATGCCCGGTTGGGGCACGGGGAACGCCGACGCGCTCTACGCCGGCATCGTCTCCCGTTTCATGCCGCAGGTGAACCGGAACCCGAGCGCGAGTGCGAACGAGGCGGCCGGGGTCACCGCACTCTTGACGCTGTCGTCGCTCATGAGCGGATCCGCAGGCTCGTCACTGACGGCGTCCTCGGTGCTCCACCGGGCGCAGACGGCCCAGGGCGTCACGATCCCCTTCTCGGACGGGCAGACTTTCACGTGCAACGGGAAGGCGATCGCACGGTTGCCGTCGGTGTGCTCATCGAGCGCGGCCGTAGGTGTGGTGGGGAGTGGGTACTCGGTGAAGGACGTGACGATCCTCGACCCGGGCTCGTTGTTCTGACTCACGCGAGCACTTCGCTGCGCCTGCCCGTCGGTGGACGGTCGGTCGCTCGGCCGGGCGCGGGAGGCGTGGTGACGGCAGAATGTCGGGATGACAGCGATCGTGTCCACGGTCGAGATTGCCGCGGCCACCCGAGGACGTGTTCCCCTACGTCACCGACCCCTCGCGTTTCGGCGAATGGCAGAACGGGGTGGTCGGTGGCTCGAAGGCTGAGGCGCCCGCACTCGGGTCCAAGTGCACCATGACGCGCAAAGTCGGCGGCTCGGTGCGGACGTCGACGCTCGAGATCACCGAGTACGAGCCGCCGCGGCGCTGGGCGGTCCACGGCATCGACGGGCCGATCCGCGTCGACGTGCAGGTCACGGTGGATCCGGTGGGCTCGGCCGATTCGGCGACGTCCCGGTGCACGATCCGGATCGACGTCCATGGCCACGGGTTCGGCAAGCTCCTCGCGCCGCTCGTGACGAGCCAGACGCGCAAGGAGGTCCCGCAGAGCTGCCAGAAACTGAAGGAGCGGCTCGAATCCGCGGCTTGAGGGTGGTTTGGGTTGTCAGGGTGTCCCTGACACTGAGGCGGAAGGGATCCTGGCGGGGTGGGTGGGACGCGCGCGGGAGTTCGGTGCGACCTGGGCGCAGATCGGTGACGCCCTGGGCGTCACCCGGCAGTCGGCCTGGGAGCGCTTCGCACCGGACGACTGAGCCGCCGGCGAGACAGACTCTGGCGGTGCGGCTGTCGACCGACCACTGCTGGAGCTACCTGCGGGCAGCGGACCACGGCGTGCTCTGCACAGTCAACGAGAAGAAGGCGGTCGACGCCGTGCCGGTGTGTTTCGCCGTCGTCGGCAAAGTGGTCGCGACGCCAATCGACACGGTGAAGCCGAAGCGCACGACCGAGCTCGGCCGCCTGAGCAACCTCGAGCGGGACGCCTCCGCCACGTTGCTCTGCGACCACTGGGACCGCCACGACTGGTCACAACTCTGGTGGGTACGGGCCCAGCTCGTGCGCCGGTCGGCCCACGACGTGAGCAACGCCGTGCTCCAAGAGTGCGACACCGCCCTGCGGGGCAAGTACGCGCAATACCGCGACACCACGTTCGCCGACGTGATCGTCTTCAACGCGACGTCGTTGATCGGCTGGTCGGCGGCGGAAGCCGGCGAGGGCTAGGAGGCCAGGCCAGCGAGGAAGGGTCAGGCGCGCTCGGCCAGCTCGTCCCGCAGCACGCGGCGCAGCAGCTTCCCGGTCTGTGAGTAGGGCAGCTCGGCGCGGAAGTCGACGACGACGGGCGTCTTGGTCGAGCGCAGCCGGCCCCGTACCCAGTCCTGGAGCTCGGCCTCGCCGGCGGCGGTGTCGGGGCGCAGCACGACGACCGCAGCCACGGCCTCGCCCCACTCGGTGTCGGGGATCCCGATCACGGCCGCCTCGGCGACCGCCGGGTGGGCCAGCAGCACGTCCTCCACCTCGCCCGGCGAGATGTTCTCCGCCCCCCGCACGATCACGTCGTCGAGCCGCCCGTCCACGAAGAGGAAGCCGGCGGCGTCGAACCAGCCGGCGTCGCGGGTGGGGAACCAACCCTCGTCGGTCAGCGCGCTGCCGTCCGACGTACTCGCCGGCCACCTGCTCGCCCCGTACCCAGATCTCGCCCTTCTCGCCGGCGGGCAGCGTGTCGCCTTCGGGGTCGCGCACCTCGCACCTCGAGCGTCGGGAGCGGGCGGCCCACCGAGGCGAGGCGCCCGCGCACGGCCGGGTCGTCGCTGGCGAAGGCCTCGCGGTGGTCGTCCGGCGTGAGCATGGCGATCGTCGAGCTCGTCTCCGTCAGCCCGTACGCGTTCACGAGGTCGACGTGGGGCAGGTCGCGCAGCGTGCGTTCCACGAGCTCGAGCGGCATCCGCCCGCCCCCGTAGGAGAGGTGGCGCAGCGCGGGCGGCTCCGCGCCGGCGTCCTCGACCGCCTGCAGGATGCGGCCCAGCATGGTCGGCACGACCATGGCGTGGGTGATCCGCTCCTCGGTTGCGACGCGCACCCACTCGGCCGCGTCGAACTGCGGCAGGTACACCATGCGGCGCCCGCCGTAGAGCGAGCTCAAGATCGCCGACATCCCGGCGATGTGGTACGGCGGCACGCAGATCAGCTGCGCCTCGGTGGGGTCGCTGCCCAAGAACTCGACGCTCGAGATGATGTAGGACACGAGGTGGCGGTGCCGCAGCACGGCGGCCTTGGGCTCCGAGGTCGTGCCGCTGGTGAAGAGCAGGACGCCGACGTCCTCGGGGTCGACGAAGGGGTGGTCCGCCTGGTCGGGACCGACGGGCTCGTCGAGGGCGGCGGCCAACTCGTCCTTGGTGACGATGTGGCGGGCGCCGCACGCACCGAGGCGGGTGACCTCGTCGGGGTCGGCGAGCAGCAAGCCCCCGGCGATCCGACCGAGGATGCCTTCGAGCTGCTCGTCGGGCGCCCGGTAGTTGAGCGGGGCGAACGGGATGCCGGCGAACGCGGCGCCGAAGAGCGCCACCGGGAGCACGTCGGCGTTGACCCCGAAGTAGCCGACGGTCTCGACGCCGTCCTTGCGGAAGAACGATGCGGCCCGCCGCGAGCGCTCGAGGAGCGCCGAGGCGGTCAGCCCACCCGCACGGGGACCGAGCACGACGCGCTCTGGATCACCCTCGGCCGCCATCTCGAGCAGCATGGCGATGTTCACGGCGGGTCGTCCTCGGGGTGCGTGTGGTTCAGTCGGAGGCGGGGAGCGGCTTGGCGCCCTTGACGGCGAGGACCGTCTCGCCGACCGAGATGGAGCCCTCGCCCGCCTTGGTGCACAGCACCTCGAGCCCCAGCTCCTCGTCGGCGTAGCGCTTGCCGAGTTGGGTGCCCTGGTCGAAGCCGGCTGCGGGGGGTTGGGGCGTGACCTCGGCATCGATGGGCGCGAAGGGGTGGCCGCCGCAGCGCAGGTCGACGGGGTCGCCCGGCGCCTTCACGACGACGACCTCACAGGCGTCGGTGGCGCTCCGCAGCCTGGTGCCTGCCTTCAGTTCGATCCCCACCCGCAGTCCTTCCTCTGGTTTCTCCGATGCGCTCCCGGTCTCCCGGGCATTCGGCGTAGATGAGGATCCTATTCAGCCCGGGAGGGGCCGCCGCCACGTAGGCCAAAAGTACCTTTCTGCAACGGGACCAGGTCTTCCGAGGCGGAATTGGTCGATAGACGTGAAAACATGATGCCCGGAAACGTCTCTTGCGAGGAGCCCGACGGGTCCATCGACATGACGAGCGAAGAGACCGAAGATGTTGGGGTCGGCGAGGCTGATGCCGCTGAGGGGGCTGAGATGGCTGAAGTGGCCGAAATGGCTGATGAAGGCGTGGACGTAGAGGAGTTGGACGAGGACGTCGAGGACGACGCCCTGATCGACGACGACGAGTCGGGCTGGCTCCCGGACCCCGACGTCGAGGGCCAGGAGCGCTACTGGGACGGCAGCGAATGGACGGACCAAGTGCGCCCGGTGGAGGAGGAGCCCGACTTCCGGGGGCGCCTCCACCTGCCCGACCATGTGCCCGAGTTGCAGCGTGCGTTGGCGGCGGCGACGGCCGACATCGACGACGTCGAGGCGCGGTTGTCGACGTTGTTCGATCGGGGCCAGCGCAAGCGGGGGCGGGGGGTGGCCGAGGCGGCGGGTGCGGGACCAGCCGCTGTCGCGGGGCCGCCCATCCACGAAGAGTTCGGTGGTGATGCCTCAACCCAGGCTGGTGGCGATCCGATACCCCCGGACGGGGAGGGGGCTGGCTTGTTCTCCGGTGACGACGACGAGACGTTCGCCGAACTCGATGCGGCCCTGGCTTCCGAGGAACCGGAGAAGCCGGATCGCCGGTTCTTCAGGCGGCGCTCGTAACGGCGCGGCGGACGGAGTCGAGGGAAGGGGCGGGGACGTGAGCCAGGCACCGGGCTGGTACGAGGATCTGTTCGGCCGCGAGCAGGAGCGGTACTGGGACGGAAGGATCTGGACGTCGTACACCCGGCCCGCCGGTTCCGACGACCCCGGGCCCTTCGCCGCCGCGGCGGGCGACGACCCCTTTGCCGAGCTCTCGCTCGAGGCCGGCGTCTCGCCGGCCCGGTCACGGCGTCGTGGGCTGGCTCTCGGTGTCGCAGCGCTCGTGGTCGCGGGCGCGATGGCCGGCGTGGGGTTCTACGTGTTCGGGCACTCCGAGGCGGCGGCGACGGAGGCGGTGACGACGGCGGCGTCGCAGTCGTTGGACGCCAAGTCGGCCGACATGTCGCTCTCCATGACCATGTCGGGTCTCGGGCTCAACGAGCAGATCACCGGTCAGGGGGCGTTCGACTTTCAGGACCAGTCGGGGACGTTCACGGTGAACCTGCCGATCGGGGGGCAGAACACCTCGGAGCAGATCATTGAGGACGGGGGCACCGTGTACGTCGGCCTCGGCGGCTTGATCGGCTCAGTGGCGCCCGGCAAGTCGTGGATTTCGGCCTCGCCGGGCCAGCTCTCGTCGGGGAGCGGCTCCGGGTTGGGCGGCGGCGTCACTCAGTGGTCCGACCCGTCGCAGATGCTGCAGCAGCTGCAGTCGTCGGGGGCCACGGTGACTTCGGACGGTCCGACGACCTACGGCGGGACGGCGGTGACCGAGTACTCGGTGACGCTGTCGTCGTCGTTCTTCTCGAAGTACCTGGGCTCCTTGCCGTCGTCGCTGCAGCAGGTCGCGTCGGGGCTGACGCTGCCCAACCTGACGGAGAAGGTGTACATAGAGGCGGGGAACCTCCTCCGCGCGATCGACGTGCCCTTCTCGTTCGGGGTCATGGGCAAGACCCTCTCCATGGACATGCAGATGTCGTTCACGAACTACGGGACTCCGGTGACGGTGACGCCACCGCCGGCGTCCGAGGTGATTCCGTACACGCAGTTCGGGGCGATCGCCGGGAACTCGGGGAACTCGGGGAACTCGGGGAACAGCGGCAACTCGGGGAACTCCGGGTCGGGGCTGGGCGGGTCCGGGACGATCTGAGCCGTCTATGACGCGGCCGCGACCACCTTCCGGGCCAGTTCCCCCCAACGCGCGAACCGCTCGGGCCGGGGATCCCGCACCACGTCGGAGCCCGTGAAGTAGCTGACCACCCGGGTGGCGACGCCGTCGTACTTGGCGACGAGGAGATCGGGCATCTCGTCCCAGGTGCCGGTCGTCGTGAACTCCTTCAGGATGTCGTCGTCGATCACGGCGGCCATGCCCTTCACGTCGCCCGCCCTCTGGCGCTCCCGGATGCGCTCGGTCGTCCCCTCCCGGTCCAGCTGCTCGAAGATGAAGGCGTAGTTGGGCGTGGACCCGTAGAAGGCCACCTGGACCCGCGCCGCCTCCCGCCACTGCGCTCGCTCCTCCTCCGTGTCGCCGACGACGAGAAACGCCGGCACGATCACCTCGAGGTCGTCGACCGTCCGTCCGGACCGGGCCGCCCCCGCCCCGAGCTCCGGCAAGACCGTCTCGCGCAGGTAGATGGGCGTGTTGAGCGGGTGGACGTGGACGCCGTCGGCCACCTGACCGGCCATGCGGAGCATCCAGGGGTTGACCGCCGCGACGTCGATGGGTGGGTCCGGACAATCCGGCGGCAGCGGTGGCGGCGCCCACGTCGGCGGGAGCAGCGACATGGTGTAGTACGAGCCCTCCACCGCCAAGGGCTCACCCGTGCGGAACGACGAGAAGATCTGCTGCACCGCCTGCACGTACTCTCGCAACCGCGGCCCGGGCGGGTCGAACTCCGACCCGTAGCGACGCTCGATGTGCGCCCGCACCTGCGCCCCCAACCCCAGACGGAAGCGCCCGCCGCTCGCCTCGGCCAACTCCCACGCGGTGACGGCGGTGATCATGGGGCTGCGCGGGAAGGCCACGGCGATCCCCGTCAGGATGTCGAGGCCGCCCCCGCCGAGGTCGATGTCGGCGGTCGCCACCGCCAGCGCACCACAGGTCAGGTAGGCCGTCCGCCCGGCCTCGGTCACGACGAGCCCGGACAGCCCGGCCTCGGCCGCCCGGCGGCCCAGCGCGCCCGCCTGGCGCAGCGGCTGCGCGGGCAGCATGGCGTCGAACTTCAGCGGCATGTTCTCAGCGGCGTCAGGGGGTCACGCGGCGACCGGCGGCACCACGTGCCCGTCCCGTCGTACCGGCACCCAGTCGTTCGTCGAGGGCCAGTACTCCTCGCTGTGGTCGACCGTTCCCGCGGCGGCGTAGTGGTACACCATGGCGGCCCGGATCCCGGACGACTGGTTGTCGGTCGAGCGGTGCATCAGATGGCTGTCGAACACCATCAGATCGCCGGGCGACATCAGCACCGGCTCAGACGCCGACATGTCGTGGTCGATGATCTCGAAGTAGCCGTAGTTCGCCGCCGGCCGCCGATCCGGCACGTGCGGGTGCACCGGCTCGGTCTGCGACCCCGGCAGCACATGCAGGCACCCGTTCTGCAGGGTCGCCTCGGTCACGGCCAACCACACCCCGACCACGGGCCGGCGCGGCTCGAACGGGAAGTAGAGCGAGTCCTGGTGCCAGGGCTGACCCCAGGCGGCGGCCGTCTTGAAGATGAACTGCGACAGGAAGACGTCGATGTCGGGTCGAATCAACGGCGACACCAGGTCGACCACTGGGGCCGAATGGGCGAACTCGGCGAAGACCGAATCTCGATGCAGCCGGAAGATCTTCGACACCCCATCCTCCGGATGCGCCACCTCCATACCGGCCTTGTTGGCTTCGGCCATGACCTTGACGCCCACCGACTCCGCCAGCTCAGGATCGCGCACGATGTCGGTCACCCGCTCGAGCATCGCCTCGCCCGTCGACGCCGGAGCAAACCCGTCGACACGGAAGAACCCCCGCTGGTCCCACGACGCTCGCTGCGCCTCGCTCAGCGTGCCGCCCACAGTCCTACTGCACCGTCCCGATCGGCTCCGCCGGCGCCGGCGGCATCACCCCACCCGTCAACGGCCATGCCACCGGCGTCACGTCCGACGCGATCACGCCGCCGAAAGGGATCCCCGCCCGCTCGACCGACGGATGCGGAAAACGACCCTCACCCCGGGTCGAACCGTCGGCGAAGAAGATCGCCGTATGCACCCGCCGGACGGTACCGGTGGCGTTCGGCCGCGCCAAGTGGAACGTCAGCCCATGGTGATACGCCACCGCCCCCACCGGAACCTCCACCCACACCGGCTCGATCCCCGACAGCTCCGTCCGCCCCAGCACGTCCTCGGGCTCCCCGAAGAAGATGTTCACGAACTCACGCACCCCGAGGAGGTGCGAGCCGGGCAGATAGCCCATGGCGCCACCCTCGAGCGTCGAGCCGTCGAAGGGGATCCACGCCGTGATCGTGTCGGTCTCGACGATCGGCCAGTAGGGCTGGTCCTGGTGTGGGTCCGTCTCCCGTCCTCCCGGCTCCTTGTACAGCGCCTGGTCGTGCCACAGCCGCACCGCGTCGACGCCGAGCAAGCGGGCCGCCGTCCCGGCGACGCGCGGGTGGAACGACAGCGGCCGCACGTCCGGGCTGTCCTCCCACAGGTTCTGACACTGGGTGAAGCTCTGTTCGTACCGCGACTTCTCCGCCAACGCGCTGCCCGTCGTGCCGACTCCGTCGGGCCACCGCCTCGTCCACCGCCGACCCGTACCGGCGGACCTCGTCGGCGGACAGCCGGTCGGGCACCACGACGAACCCGTCGCGCCGGAACGCCTCGACCAGCTCCGTGCGGACCTCCATCTCCTCGACGGCGGTCACGACGCCCCGTTCTCGCGCAGCTCGCGGATGCGGCCGATCAGCTCGTGGACGCTCGGCGAATCGAGCCAGGGCGTGAGGTCGACATCGAAGCTGGCGTCACGGAACGGGCCTTCGTCGAGCTGGTGCGGCTCCGACGCCATGAAGCGCCCGTCCAGGAGCTTCACCTCGGTCAGCACCTCGGCGTACGGCAACGTCGATGCCGCCGCCGAGCCGAAGCCGAAGACGCGCTCCGAGCCCAGGACGGCGTTGGCCGCGGCCCGTCCCGACAGCAGGCGCCGGTAGTCGTTCCTCTCGAGTTCTCCCGTGTACGCCTCCAGAATGTGCGCCGCCCGCTCCAGGATCCGCTCGTCGAAGGGATAGAAGACGTTCGGCGCCGGCAGGTCGCCCCACACCCCCCACATCCACCAGCGCACGGTCGGCGGCAGCGCCGCCATGGCGCGCTGGACTCCACGCCCGACGGTCTCGTGCCCGTGGTGCACGTCGTGGGGCGACGGCGACACGACGACGGATGCGTCGTGCTCCTTCACGATCGTGGGCAGCTCCGTGGCGAGGCGGTGCGTCGCCAGCTCGAGGTCGGCGTCGAGGTCGAGGTTGAGCGGCGGGTCGAAGATGACGGGGACGAACCCGGCCCGCTCCGTGGCCTCCAGCGCCTCGGCCCGCCGGCGCTCCCACTGGGCCGCGAACCCGAGGCTCGATATGACGCTGACCACGGTCCAACCCCGGTCCAGCAGGTGGAGCAACGCGGCCGGGGAGCCGACCGCCTCGTCGTCGGGGTGCGGCGCCACGTGGAGGACCGTGGGGGACACGAAGCTGCAGGTTATGCCCTCTCGGTCCCTTCGACGACCGCCAGTGTCACGTCCCGCTCAGAAGCACGGGAACGGTCGAGTCTCGCTGCAACGCCAAGGAGTCGGCGGCTACGCTCGCCGCCGACGTCGGCGACGCACAGGGGAGGGTGGGAGATGTTGAAGGTCGTTGGCGCGGGTGTCGGCCGTACCGGCACGCACTCGCTGAAGATCGCACTCGAACAACTCCTCGGTGGGACGTGCCACCACATGGTCGAGGTCTTCGCACACCCCGACGAGGTGCCGGTCTGGACCGACGCCATCGACGGGAAGGCCATCGACTGGGCGGCGCTGATGCAGGGCTACACGGCGCAGGTCGACTGGCCCGGCGGCAGCTTCTGGCCGGAGCTCTCCGCGGCGAACCCCGACGCGTTGGTCCTTCTCTCGACCCGCGACCCCGACCTGTGGTTCACCAGCTGCACCAACACGATCTTCGCTGGGTTACGGACGATGGCCGATGGCGGCGACCCGTGGATGGGCGCGATGCTCCGCCTCTTCAAGGACCGCTTCAGCGACCAGATCGACGATCGCGCCGCCATGGTGGCCGCGTACGAGAAGCACAACGACGCCGTGCGCGCCGCCATCCCGAAGGAGCGCCTCTTGGAGTGGACGCCGTCCGCCGGGTGGGAGCCGATCTGTGAGCGGCTCGGGGTCCCGGTGCCCTCCGAGCCCTTCCCTGTCACCAACACCACGAAGGAGTTCCGCGAGATGATGGGCCTGCCGCCAGTGGCGGGCTGACCCGCGGACGCCGTGGCTGCGACCTCAACCACACCACCGGGACCATTCGGACCGTAACACTCTTGACAGATTACTCGTTTAGAATAATCTAACTAACCGTGCCACGTTGGTCCCGCTCGAATCCCCTGGCCCTGGCGGTGCTGTCCTGCCTCTACGAGAAGCCCATGCACCCCTACGAGGTGGCCCAGACCCTGCGCCAGCGGGCCAAGCAGGAGAGCGTCCGGCTCAATTACGGCTCCCTCTACGCCGTGGTCGAGACCCTCGAGAAGAACGGCTTCGTCAAGGCGACGGGCACCGTCCGAGAAGGAAAACGACCCGAACGGACGGTGTACGCCATCACCGACGACGGCGCCCGCGAAATGGACGACTGGCTCACCGAGCTCATCAGCGTCCCGGCCAAGGAGTACCCGGCCTTCCTGGCCGGCCTCTCCTTCCTGCCCGGCCTCGATCCCGATGATGCCCTCATGGCGCTCAAAGGTCGGGCCGACGCCCTGACCGTGAAGCTGGCCGGCATCCGCGGCGCCACGGACGCCGCCAGGAAGGCCGGCCTCCCCAGGATCTTCGAGCTCGAGGCCGAGTACGAGGAGTCGCAGCTCGCCGCCGAGCTCACCTTCGTCAAGGCACTGGTCAAGGACATGGACGACGGCAGCCTCGAAGGCCTCGACATGTGGCGCGTCTTCCACAGCGAAGGCTTCAACCCGGAGGAGGTGCACTTCGAATTGAACCTCGACGAGACCACCGAATGACCCCGACCCACACATGACCCGAAGCCGCGTGTCGCCCCACGCGGCCCCGAGCCCACACACCCACGAGCCCGGTCCACGAGGGACCTCCGCCCGAGAGATAGCGCACAGAGCGTAGGCCACCTCCGTCGAGCGGGCTCGCTACCGAGCACCAACCCATACCAACGACGGAAGGAGGCGCGCGGTCATGCACGCCCTGATAGAGGCCCACGGCCTCACCAAGAGCTTCGGCAAGGTCCGAGCCCTCGACGACCTCACCCTGCAGCTCCCCGCTGGGAAACCGACGGCCATCCTCGGCCCCAACGGCGCCGGCAAGACGACCTTCGTCCGCATGGTGGCCACCCTCACCCGCCCCGACGAAGGCACGCTCACGGTCGGCGGTCACGACGTGGTCAGGGACCCGATGGCGGTGCGCCGCCTCATCGGTCTGGCCGGCCAGGCCGCCGCGGTCGAGGAGATGATGACCGGCCGCGAGAACCTGGTCATGGTCGCTCGCCTCTACGGCCAGGACGCGCGCCTCGCCAAGCAGAGCGCCGAACGCATTCTCGAGCAGATGGACCTGACCGACGCCGCCGACCGCCGGGTGAAGACCTACTCGGGCGGCATGCGGCGGCGCCTCGACCTCGGCGCCAGTCTCGTCGGTGCGCCCAGGCTCCTGCTCCTCGATGAGCCGACCACCGGCCTCGACCCCGGCAGCCGCAACGAAGTCTGGGACGCCCTGCGCGAGCTCACCTGGGCCGGCACCGACGTGCTGCTCACGACCCAGTACCTCGACGAGGCCGACCACCTCGCCGCGCTCGTCGTCATCATCGACGGCGGCCGCGTCATCGCGCAGGGCACGCCCGACGAGCTCAAGTCCCGGGTCGGCGCCGACATCGTCGAACTGCACACGGCCGACGTGCCGACGATGCAGCGAGCCGCCGACGTCCTGGCTTCCCTGGGCGCCGCCGAGCCCGCGACCGACCCGTCGACGCGGCGGGCTTCCATCGCCGCGCCGGGCGGTGCCAAGTTGCTCCCGGTCGTCGTCCGTGCGCTGGACGAGGCCGACGTCGTGGTGGAGGACATCTCGCTCCGCCGCCCGACTCTCGACGAGGTGTTCCTGGCGCTGACCGGACACACCACCGACAACCCCACGAGCCCGCAGGAGGACGCAGCATGAGCATCATCACATCGACCGCCCATTTGCGCACGGACCCACCGGGCCCGACCACACGGCCCGGGACGGCACTGAACCGGGGCGCGTCGTATCTCGTCGCGTCGGGACAGGTGGCCGTCCGGACACTGAAACAGTTCGTCCGCACACCCGCACTCATCATCGGCGCCACGGCACAGGGCGTGCTGTTCCTGTTGATCTTCCGCTACGTCTTCGGTGGCGCGGTGTCCCACACGGGCGTCGCTGTCCTACGTCAACTTCCTGGTGCCGGGCTTCGTCGTGACCGGGGTCCTGTTCCAGGGCATGGGGGCGGCGAGCGGAGTGGCGGCGGACCTCGAGGGCGGCCTGTTCGACCGGCTGCGCAGTTTGCCGATCCGGCTGCTGTCGATCGTGACGGGCCGCGTGGGCGCGGACACTGCCCTCGTGACCTGGGGCGCGCTCATCATGACGGCCGTCGGCTTCGCGGTCGGCTTCCGTCTCGGCGGCTCCGCGGCCGCCGGCCTGGCGGCGTTCGGGCTGACCGTGCTGTTCGGCTTCGCCTTCGTGTGGCTCTTCATCACCATGGGCCTGGCCGCGGGCAGCCCACAGGCGGCGCAGAGCTTGTCGTTCCTCGTGTTCCCGTTGAGCTTCGTGTCGTCGGCCTACGTGCCGGTGTCCACCATGCCCGGCTGGATGCAAGGCTTCGCCAGCTACCAGCCCATGACGCCGATGGTGAATACGGTCCGCATCCTCACCGGCGGCCCGCAGGCTCAGGCACTGCTCGGCCATCCGCTGTCGTACTACCTGGTGCCGGCTCTCCTGTGGACGGCCGGGATCGTACTGGTGTTCGCGCCGCTGGCGGTGTACCGACTGAAAAAGGCGTGATGCCACCTGCACCCGGCGCCCCACCGCGCGGTGCGCCTATCCTCCCCGAGATCCCTCTGGCGCGGATCCCGATGCGGCCGATGAAGGAGGAGCGGTGCTCTTCATCGAATACGACGTGACACCCGAGGGCGAAATCGAACTGATCGCGCTCGTCAACGCAGTGGAGGCGAACGGCGAGGACGACGACGGCGCGGCCTGGATGGACTGGCGGCGCGCCGAGTTCGACGACGACGGCATGGGTTCGGTCGGCGTGAGCCCCGACGATCTGGCCGTCCTGGAGTCGACGGATGACCCGGAGGAGCTCCGGTCGATCGTGCAGCGGATCATCCTCGACGACCGCGCCACCAAGGAGGAGGTGCCGCCATGAGCACCTCGCGTTCGCAGCTTTACCGGCTGGCGCGCGATCTCGGGAACATCGAAGCGGTGGAACACGGCTACCAGCGGGGCGGCCTCTCCGGTGCGGCCGGCGGCGCCGCCACGCGCCAGGCCAGACGCGTGATCTACCGGGAGGGCAACCGCCAGATCAACCACTTCGTGCGGGCCATCGGCCTGGGTCCGCGGCGGCGCTGAGCGTGACTGCGTACTCAGCCGTCGACGACCGGGCTGCCGAAGCGGTGCATGGTGATGCTCACTGACTGCTCGCGCAGGTAGCGGAGGAGTTCGACGCGCCCCGACACAACCGTCGGCCGCGCGTCGACGGACACGCCGGGGGCCAAATCCCTCAGCCCCTCCTCCGATCCGAGGAGGCGGATCCGCCCGCCTCCTGCCCTCGCCATCCGAGCCTTGAAGTCTTCTGGACGCTCACGCACGGCGTGCACGCCGCCCGCGTCGAGCAGCCGTAAGGGCACATCGGCTCCGACGATCTCCGCCTCTGGGTTCACGCTCACTTCGCCCACCGACCCCAGGGCGTGGCGTGCGAGGAGGGTCCGCGCCAGCTCGTACAACGTGGCGCCGCGCCCCACGCGGACAACCATGACGGGAACAGGCCGGTAGCGCAGGACATTGCGCTCGCAGAACAGCCGGGCCTCGTCGCGTTCGATCCCAAACTCGTGCGCCACCCAGTAGGCATCCGATCGGGCCGCAACAGCGAGCGCCTGCAGCTCATCGTCGTCGTCGATGGCCTCACGCACCGTCTCGAGCAACTCCTTTGCCTCGGGACCCGGTTCGGCCAGTTTCGCCGGACGCCCATCGTCAGCGAAGTGCATGAGTTGGGCGACGTAGTTTGGACCCCCCGCCTTGGCGCCCGGGCCCACCCCGGATCGTTTCCAGCCGCCGAAGGGCTGACGTCCCACGATGGCGCCGGTGATGGCGCGGTTGATGTAGGCGTTGCCGACCTCCACCCGCTTCAGCCAGGTCCGGTGGTGACGTGGGTCGAGCGACCAGAGTCCACCGGTCAACCCGAAGACGGTCGAGTTCTGTATCCGAATGGCCTCTTCCAGATCGTCCGCCGCGAGCAGGGCGAGGACCGGTCCGAAGACCTCGGTCTGGGCGAGCCAGTCCCCCGGTCGCACCCCGGCCACGATGCCCGGAGACCACAGGTCGGTCTCCTCGTCGATCAGCCTCGGCTCGAGGAGCCATCGCTGGTGCGGCGCCAAGGTCGTCAGCGCACGACGGAGCCGGTCGGACGGCGGCTCCACCAGTGGTGTCATGGTCGCGGCCGGGTCGGTCGCTGGTCCGGCAATCAACGAAGACGCCGCGTCCACGAGTTGCGACGAGAAGCGCGTCGACGAGGCCACGTCACCGACCAGGATCCCGATCGACGCGGCCGAACACTTCTGCCCCGCATGGCCGAAGGCCGAGCGGACCAGGTCGGCGGCGGCAAGGTCGAGGTCGGCCTCCGGCATCACGACCATCGCGTTCTTCCCCGACGTCTCGGCGAAGAGCGGCCGCCCAGGGGTCAGTCGGCTGAAGAAGTCGGCCGTCTCGTACGATCCGGTGAGGACGACGGCGTCGATCCCTTGGTGCGCCATCAGGTGGGCGCCGACCGGACCGTCGTCGACCACGACGCACTGGAGCGCACCGTCGGGCAGCCCTCCAGCCCTGCGTCTCGCCGCCCGGCGGAGTTGACCGATTGCGAACGACGCCATCCGGGGAGTCTGCGGGGCCGGCTTGACGATGGCGGCGTTGCCACCAACGAGCGCGGCGAAGGCGCCCCCCAGAGAGAGGGCCAGGGGAAAATTCCATGGTCCGGCGACGGCCACCACCCCGAGCGGGTCCGCCCGCACGCCGTCGCGCCAAGCCTCGTCAACGACGCTGGTGGCATAGGACCGTGCGAAGTCGACGCACTCGCTGACCTCAGCCTCGGCGTCCGCCACGGCCTTCTTCCCTTCGTGCGCCAACAGGCTGACCAGTTGGGGCCGCACCGATTCGAGATCGTCGGCGCACGACCGCAACGCCGTCGCCCGGCGCTCCGTCGTCCAGCCGGCCCATGTCGCCGCCGCGGCCCTGGCCCGGTCGACGACGGCATCGACCCCGCCGATGTCGACCACTCGGCGGACCTCGACATTGGGCACCGCACCGACGGCGGTGAGGATCGCCTTCCGGGCCACGGGATCGCTCGGATCGGTGTCGACGGCGGGGAAGAAGCCGGACACCCGCGCAGACGGGTCAGTCGCCGTCGGGTCGGAGCGGAACGACCGACGCCGCACCTGGTGCCGAGCTGCCACGGCCGCCCCGAACCGCTCCGCCTCCGCCTCGAAGGCGACCACGTCTCCCAGCGCCGGAAGATGCGCCAGAAAATTCTCGCCGCCGGCGTTCTCCTCCAGCCGGCGGAACAGATAGGGGAGCGCGTAGTCGAAATCGTCAGCGCGTACGACCGGGGTGTAAAGGAGGACCGGGACGCCGGCGGTCCAGACGGCGCGGGCGATCCCTGGCGCCATCCCCTCGAGCATCTCGAAGGTCACGGCCTCGCGCACCCCGCGCTCCCCGGCCAAGAGAAACGCCCAGGCGAGGTCGAAGACGTTGTGCCCGGCGATCCCGACACGCAGCGAGCCGGCATGCTCCGGACGCAGGACGGCATCGAGGAGTGCGAGGTAGCTGGCATCCGTCTCGGCCTTGGTCCGGTAGGTGGCGAGCGGCCAGTCGTGCATGGCTGCGTCGACCCGCTCCATGGCCAGGTTGGCGCCCTTGACGATCCGGACCTTCACCGGCGCTCCGCCGGCCGCCACCCGGGCGCACGCCCATCGAGTCAGGGTGTCGAGCGCACCGTGGCTGTCGGGTAGGTAGGCCTGCAGAACGATCCCTCCGCTGTAGTCGCGGCAGGGCGGGTTCGTCGAGGACACGCATGAAGACCTCAAGGGTGAGAGCGAGATCCTTGTATTCCTCCATGTCGACGTTCACGAAGGCGCCACCCCGGCGGTGCGCCGCGCCGAAGACCTCGCGGAGGGCCTCGCTCGCCCGCTCAACCGAGTTCTCGAAGCCCCAAAGGGAGAGGCCGGCGCAAATGGAGGACAGCTTGACCGAGACGTAGTCGACGTCGGCCTGGCCGATCAGATCGATGACCGCGCCCCGCCGGCGGGTCGCCTCCGCATGGCCGAGCACCGCCTCACCCAGGAGGTTGACGTTGACCGCGAAGCCATCGGCACGAAGAGCGGCCAGATGCGCACGCAGTGCCTCTGGGGCGGCGTCAGCGACCAGGTCGCCAACCAGGGCACGCAGCCGCTTGCGCGCCAGAGCCATGACCGGCCTGGGCGCCGCGTGCGAGACACACGCTCCGGCCCGCAGCAGCGCCATGTCGGTTCTCGACAGGAACGCGGGGCGCCTCCGCGTCGCGAGCCGCTGCAGCTGGCCGGCCGCGACGCGGGGGAGGTCGGCCGAAGGACCCGGTCACAAAAGGCCATGGCGAATGCGACCGATTCGGGATCGCTCGTCAGGCGGGCGAGCCGAGCAGCTCGGCGCGCCTCGTCATTGCGCAAGGCAGATGCAGCGAGCCACTCGCGCGCAAGCTCCATCGCTGGCCCGACGAGGGTGTCGCCCACGTCAAGCGAGCTCAGACGGGCGCCCCTGGCGCCACCAACGGCCACGGCCGCTCCAGCTCGACCACCCGGGCCAGCTCCAGCAGCAGTTGCTCGGCGTGCCGCCGTCCGATGATCTGCATCGACACCGGCAACCCCCCGACCAACCCCACAGGGATCGCCGCCGCCGGGTGCCCGGTCGTGTTGGCCGGGATGGTCAGCGCTCCGTTGTTGGCCACCGCCGCCTCGAACCCGACCTCCGAGATCAGGTCCACCCCGTCGATCACCGTCGGCATCGGCCCCTGCGCGCCGAACGCGACGTCGGGGTTCGTGGCGCACACCAGGAAGTCGACCTGCTCGAAGATGTGCGCCATCTGCTGAATCATCGAGCGCCGGAACGCCTCGATGTTCTTCGCCGTGTCGATGGTGAAGTGGTGCGACGCGATGTTGGCCGCCAGCATGATCTCGGGCGTCAACTCCGACTCGCACCCCGGGTACAGGTCGCCCAGCCCGACCAAGAGGCTCGACGTGCCCGCGAACGCCCACTCCATCCCGCCCTTCGGCAACGCCACCGGGACGTCCACCCGCTCCAACTCGGCGTCCTTGATGAGGAGATCGGCCGCCTCTTCGACCTTCGACCGCACCGCGGCGGACACCACCGCTGCCCCCAGATCGACCGACACGGCCACCCGCATCCCGCGCAGATCCTGATGACCCAGACCGGCTTCCCAGCCGTCCACCCGCGGCAACGAGAACGGATCCCACTCATCGGCCCCGTTGCAGACGTCGTACCAGCGGGCCGTGTCACGCACCGACCGGGACAGGCACCCGATCACCGCCGTCAGCGGCTCGATCTCCGTGTGCGGTCCCTTCGGGATTCGCCCGAACGTCGCCTTCAATCCGAACAACCCCGTGAACCCCGCCGGGATGCGGATCGACCCGCCCCCGTCGCCCCCGGTGCAGAGCGGGAACAGCCCGCCGGCCACGGACGCCGCCGACCCGCCCGACGAGCCACCGGGAGTCCGCTCCGGGTCAAACGGATTCGACGTCGCCCCGTGCAGCCGGGTGTAGGTGCAGTTGATCCCGCCGAACTCCGACGCCGTCGTCTGACCCACCAGCACCGCGCCCGCCGCACGCAGCCGCGCCGTCATCGTCCCGTCGTAGTCCGACTTCCGGTCCTTGAAGACCAGTGAGGCCTCGGTCAGCGGCCAGCCCTCCACCGGGTCGAGCTCCTTGACGCCCATGGGCACGCCGCCGAAGGGCAGGGACACGTCCGCCTCCGCCGCGGCCGCCCGCGCCGCCTCCTCGTCGACGAAGCAGACCGCGTTCAGTTTCGAGTTCTCGACCGCCGCCAGCGAGCCTTCCAATGCCTCGGTGGGCGAGATCGTCCCCGCCCGGAATGCGGCAACGAGGGAGCACGCATCTCCCAGCCATGGTTCTCCCGTCACGGTCCGAGGCTACCCAACGCCCCGTCCACGACCGCAAAGGGGAGCTACTCCGTCGTCCGCACCTTGAAGAAGTGCGCGGCGAGGGGCGCGGCGACCGCCAGTATCCCGACCGACCAGATCAGAGCCGCTTCCACTGGATGCTGCATCGGCCACGCGTGAATGGCGCCCGACGGATTCGGGTTCCCCCACAGGACCCGGGTCCCCGCGATCACCGCCGAGACGGGATTCCACGTCGCGATGGCCTGCAACCACCCCGGCATGTGCTGCGTCGGCACGAAGGCATTGCTTACGAACGTCATCGGAAACAGCACGATGAACCCGAACGACGCGGCGGACTCTGGGCTTTTCGAGTTCATGCCCACCACTGCCGCGACCCACGACACCGCGTAAGCGAAGAACAGGACCAGCGCGAATCCTCCGACGATGGAGATGTACGACGACCCCGGGCGCCACCCCACGGCGAGCCCGGTCAGCGCGACGATCAGGGCGCAGAGGAACGAGGTCAGCAGGTCCGCCATCGACCTGCCCACGAGGACCGCCGAGCGCCACATCGGCAGCGCCCGGAACCGGTCGATCATCCCCTCGTGCAAGTCGGTCGAGAGCCCGACGGCCGTCCCCATCGTCGATGTGACCAGGTTCAGTGCGAGCAGTCCCGCCAGCAGGTAGTCGACGTAGCTCCCACCGCCCGGAAGCGGGATGGCGCCACCGAAGATGTAGACGAACAACACCGTGAAGAGCAGCGGCTGAATCGTCACGTCCGACAGCTGCATCGGCTCCCGCGAGATGTGCACCAGGTTGCGCCGGGTCATCGCCCAGATGTCCGACAGCCGGCCCACCACGACCGAAGACGCCCGCGGCCGCTGCAACCCGATCGGCGCCGGCAAAGCGGTCGTCGTCATCCCCGCACTCCTTCCAGCTCGTGCCTGCCGTCGCTCTCGACGCCGCTCGGTTCGACCGCGGGCGGATCACTCACGTCAGCTGCGGCCACCACTTCCTCCTCGATGTGGCCGCCCGTCAGCGAGAAGAACACGTCGTCGAGCGACGGCTGCCGCACCTCGATGTTGTCGACCAGCACCCCGGCCGCATCCAGCGCCCGCACCACCGAGGTCGCCAGGCCCGCCGCCGCGTCCACCCCGGCCGACAGCCGCCGGCCGTCGTCGCTCACATGCACCGACCCCGCCACCAGCGGGGCCATGGCCGCAACCGCGCCCGGGTGCGGCGCCGACAGCATCACCTCCAGGCGCGCCGACCGGCTTGCCTCCTTGAGCTCCAAAGGCGTGCCGTCGGCGATGACCCGCCCGTGGTCCACGACGACGATGCGATTGGCCAGCGCGTCGGCCTCCTCCAGGTACTGCGTCGTCAGCAGCACCGTGACACCTTCCCCGAGCAGCTCCCGGATGGCCTCCCACACCCGCTGCCGGCTGGTCGGGTCCAAACCGGTCGTCGGCTCGTCGAGGAACAACACCGGCGGCCGCGTCATCATCGCTGCCGCCAGGTCCAGCCGACGACGCATTCCGCCCGAGTAGCCCTTCACGACCCGGTCGGCGGCGAAGGTCAGCTCGAACTGCTCCAGCAGCTCGGCCGCCCGCGCCCGCGGACGCGCCCCGACCCATGTCCGACAGCTCGCCCACCAGCACCAGGTTCTGCCTCCCCGTCAACAGGGGATCGAGCGTCGCATCCTGGGCGGCCACGCCGATGTGCCGGCGCACCTCCCCGGGCTGCTTCACCACGTCAAAGCCGGCCACCACGCCCCGCCCGCCGTCGGGCACGGCCAGCGTCGTCAGGATCCGCACGGCCGTGGTCTTCCCGGCCCCGTTCGGCCCGAGCAGCCCGAGGATCGTCCCCGCCGGCACCCCGAAATCCACCCCGGCCAGGGCGTGCGTCTCGCCGTAAGACTTCTCCAGCCCCTCGGCCTGGATCATCAGCTCGCCAGCCGTCCCCGTTGCCAAAGCCATCGCCAGCAGCCCTTTCGTCCTTACCTGTCGTTAAGTAAACTCTTGACGTTAGGCAGGTTAAGGGACTAGCTTACCTGCCGTCAAGTAGGCTCGCCGTATGCGCACATCTATACACACATGACACAGACCGCATCAGCCCCGGCCCAACCGAACCCCGACGACCAGCGCCTCGTCGACGCCGTCACCGAGCCCGGCCCCGGCGTCGAAACTCTCGAAACCGCCGCCCCCACGACCCGGGACCGCATCCTCGATGTGGCCCTCGACCTCTTCACCACGCAAGGCTTCGACGGCACCAGCCTGCGCGAAGTCGCAGAGCGCCTCGGCATCACGAAAGCAGCCCTCTACTACCACTTCGAATCGAAGGAGGACATCCTCCTGGCGCTGCACCTGCGTCTGCACGAGTTCGGCCGCGACGCCCTCATCCGCATGCAACAGGAACAGGTCACGCTCGAGCTCTGGGGCGAGCTGCTCGATGCCATCGTCGACCAGATCCTCACCCAGCGCCCCCTCTTCCTCATGCACGAGCGCAACCAGGCCGCGCTGGAGAAGCTGCACCGCGAGCAGCACGACGCGGAGCACGAGGACATTCAGGACCTGTTCCGTCGCGTGCTGGCCGACACCAGCGTCCCCCTCGAGGACCGGGTGCGCATGGCGGCGTCCTTCGGCGTGCTCTTCTCGAGCATCTTCCTCACCGGCGAGGCCTTCGCGTCGACTTCGAACGAAGAATTGGGGCAACTGCTCCGCTCCGTGCTGCGGGACGTCCTCGGCGGATGACCGCATCGGCTCTGTCCCCCACCCTCGACCACCCGTTCACGCTGGCCATCGACATCGGTGGCACCGGCCTGAAGGCCAACGTGCTCGACCGGGACGGCGACGTCGTGGCGGACCGGGTGAAGATCCCCACTACGTATCCGATGCCGCCGGACCTGATGGTCGAGAAGCTGACGGGCCTCGCCAAGAAGCTGCCGGAGGCCGACCGCATCTCCGCCGGCTTCCCCGGCATGGTCCGTCGCGGCCGCGTCCTCAGCGCGCCCCACTACGTCACCAAGAAGGGACCGGGCACGGCCGTCGACCCCGCACTGGTCAAGGCCTGGTCCGGGTTCGACCTCGCCTCCGCACTCGCCCAGTCGATCGGCAAGCCCTGCCGCGTGGCCAACGACGCCGACGTGCAGGGCGCCGCGGTCGTGCAGGGCAAGGGACTCGAGATCGCGATCACCCTTGGCACGGGCTTCGGCACGGCCTTGTTCATGGACGGCCGGCTCCTGCCCCACGAGGAATTCGCCCATGTCGACTTCCGCAAGGACCAGACGTTCAACGAGCAGCTGGGCGAGGCGGCCCGCAAGAAGATCGGGGACAAGAGCTGGAACAAGCGGGTCCGGAGGGCCATCGCCTACCTGGATACCTTGACCATGTTCGACCACCTCTACATCGGCGGCGGCAACGGTCCCCGCGTCAACCGCCGGGACCTGGGCGCCGTCCTCGAGCGCATCACCGTCGTCGACAACACCGCCGGCATCCTGGGCGGCATCAAGTTGTGGAACGAGGACCACCTCGGCCTCAACCCGGCGCACGGCGTGAACCCGATGCGCCAAGATCCGGAACCGGCATGACCTCCGCCACCCTCGACGCCGAACCGCTGGCCTGGGACCCGCTCGACGAGAAGTACAAGGTGGACCCGCACCCGATCTGGAAGCGCCTGCGCGACGAGGCACCCCTCTACTACAACGAGCATCTCGACTTCTATGCCGTGAGCCGCTTCGCCGATGTCGACGCCTTCAGCCGTGACCCGCAGACCTTCTGCTCGTCCCACGGCACGGTGCTCGAGATGATCACGGCCGAGAAGACGGACCTGGAGATGATGATCTTCATGGACCCCCCCGAGCACACCCGCTACCGGCGGTTGGTCTCGAAGGCGTTCACGCCCCGCCGCATGGCTGTGCTCGAGGACGACATCCGCGCGGTCTGCGTGCGCCTCCTCCATGCCCAGTCCGGCCAGACCTCCTTCGACTACGTGCAGGACTTCGGCGCCAAGCTCCCGTCCTATGTGATCTCCGCTCTGCTCGGCGTGCCGGACGAGGACCGGGACATGGTCCGCGGCCTCATCGACGCGACCTTCCACCTCGATCCCGAGAAGGGCATGTACAACGATCTCTCCTTCGCCGCCATGCTCGAGTTGCAGGAGTGGGCGACGGAGGTGCTCAAGGATCGTCTCGAGCACCCGCGCGACGACATGTTGACCGAGCTGGTCAACGCCGAGGTCGCCGACGACGACGGCGAGCTCCGCCGGCTGACCACAGAGCAGGCCGCGAACTTTGCGCTGCTGATCGCCAACGCGGGCACGGAAACCGTGGCCCGGCTCCTCGGTTGGGCGGCGCTCACCCTTGACGACAACCCGGACCAGCGGGCCGAGCTGGCCGCCCGTCCCGAGCTGATCCCGAACGCGGTAGAGGAGCTGCTGCGCTACGAGGCGCCGTCACCGGTGCAGAGCCGCTTCTGCACGACCGACCACGAGGTCTACGGGCAGACGATCCCGGCGAACTCAAAGGTCGTGATGATCACCGGGTCGGCCGGTCGGGACGAGCGGGCGTTTCCGGACGCGGACCGGTTCGACATCCACCGCAAGATCGACCACCACCTGTCCTTCGGCTACGGCATCCACTTCTGCCTGGGCGCCGCCCTCGCCCGGACGGAAGGTCGGATCGCGCTCGAAGAGACCCTCAAGCGCTTCCCCGAATGGTCGGTGGACCGGGAGCGGGCGGTGCCCCTCTACACGTCGACGGTCCGGGGCTACACGAACCTGCCGATCTCGGTCTGACCTCGGCCTGACCTGCAGCTCCGACCGCCCGGAGGCTCACAGGGCCGTCCGTTACACTGGTCAACTCACCCAGCGCTCGTAGCTCAACGGACTAGAGCATCTGACTACGGATCAGAAGGTTGGGGGTTCGAATCCCTCCGAGCGCGCCGTGTGCAACTGACGATCACCGTGGACGCGGGGTCTTGGTTGCCGTTTTGAGTTTCAGTCGCTCGTAGGGGGTCTGGCCCCCCAGCGAGCCGTGGGGGCGATGGTAGTTGTAGTAGTCCTCCCACTCCCGGAGCTTCTCGTTGAAGACCTTGGTGTCGTCGATGAGCTCGCCCTCGAGTCGTCGATAGAACTCCTCGTTGTCGATCCGGTGGCTCCGCTCCACCTTGCCGTTGAGCCTCGGCGTGGCCGGCTTGATGTAGACGTGGCCGATGCCTTTGTCCAACACATGCCAGTGGAAGGTCGGCCCAAACTCTGCGCCGTTGTCCGTCTGGATCACCTCGATGTGGAAGGGCATGCGTTCGGCCACGTAGTCGGCGAACTGGATGGCCGTCTTTTGATTGCACCGTTCGTAGATCCGCAGCACCCGGAGCCTCGTGCAGTCGTCGATGGCGGTGAACCAGCACCAGCCTGGCCGTTGTCCTGGCCGGAAACGAACGCCACGTAGTTCGGGGCTGACGGGTGGTCGACGCCGGCCGAGTTGGTGAAGGCCGCGTAGTTGTGAACCAGCGAGTTCTGGAACGGGGCAGCCGAATTGCCGATGATGGCTCCGTCGCCGTGGTTCTCCATCATGACCACCAGGATCTTCGCTTCGCCGGTTGGCGGCACCCTTGTCGTCGTGGTCGGCGGCTGGGCCGTGGTGCTGGTCGTCGTTGTGCTCGATAGCTTGGCGGTCGTGACCCTGTTCAATGTCGATGGCGAGGAGCCGCTGGTGCAACCCCCAACCAGGACCGCCGCAAGAACTGCAAGGGCAGCAACACGGAGCCTCACGCCCTCGTCCCTCCCTCATCTTGGCGCCCTCGTTCTAGTCGACACCAAGGTGGACTGCTCTCGACCCGCTGTTTCGGCTGGGCGAAACCACGCGCAGGCTTCGCCGGTAGTTGTCCCCTAATTGAGCGACGCTGGCGTCGCGCCGGGTGCCCCGAGCGCTGCCGGATAGGGCTGCCAATATCCGGCACCTCGGGGAAGGCAACGCCCTTTCCACTACGCCGGGTATAGACCTACAATAAGTAGGACCATGTTGGAGATGAGGATTGACCGGGATGAACAGGTTGCCTTGCACGACCAGGTTGCGGCGGAAATACGAAAGGCCATCGCCGAAGGTGAGGCCGCTCCGGGAGAGCGTCTGCCGTTGGCCAAGGACATCGCTGCCGTGCTCGGAGTCAACAAGAACACGGTCCTGCGGGCCATGCACATATTGCGTGACGAGGGGCTGCTTGAGTTCCGCCGTGGCCGGGGCGTGACCGTGGTGGGGTCGCCCGAGCGTGGTCTTGTCGTGAGCCAAGCCCGAGAGTTCATGGCCTTGGCCCGCCGATACGGCTATCGGCGGAGTGACGTACTCAAGTTGATTCAGGAACTGCCATGACCATCACCGACGAGGCACCGAGCCCATCGGCGAGTGATGAGGCCGAGGCACTGTTTCCAGAGGCTCGCCGTCGGCGTCGGCGGATCCGCATCACTATCGGCGTTGGCGGTCTTTTGTTGGTGGCGGCTGTCGTCATCGCTCTCGTTTGGGTCTCAGGACGGTTCGGTGGCGGTTCCGTCGCGCCCGGATCGTCCCCCTGGGCCATCACATCCGCCGATGCGCTCGCGACAAACCCGCCTGACGCGCGCTGGTGTGGGACGGTGCCAACGAGACCCGACTGGGCGGGTTTGAGGTCGGAGACCCAACCAACGGCCGAGTTCGCTCCATTCCGGGTCCCCCGGGTCACTACTCATGTCTCTTGGCCTGTATCGCGCGCGTCGGTTCAGAGCTATTCGCAGGCTCTCCCGGCGGGGTCTATCGATTGGGGTGGCCCTCGGGTGCTCCGACGCGGATCGGCGACGGGCAGCTCGTGTTCCCGTCTCCTTTGAAGGCCGAACTGTATGCGGCCACCACGACGGACCAGGCTGCTCTGGGTGGGGCGGTGTCGCTCCTCTCGAACAGCGGCACCGTCGTCGGCGGCCCGTGGACCGTACCGAGCGGGTACACGTTGACCTCCCCACCTCGCTCCACGGCATCGGGGATCGTTGTCGAGAAGGTGATCGCCGCCCCTATTAGCCCGAGCGCCTCGCCGAGCGCCTCGCCGACCGCCTCGCCGACCTTGGCCATCTGGAACCCGAGGACCGGCTCGATAGGTCACGTGTTGGACCTCGGCGCCCGCTTGATCGACACCACGACAGCTGACGGACATACGACCGTTGCGTGGCTGCGAGAGTTGCGAGGCCACTGTTTCTACCCAGGAGGGGACTGTCAGCTCGTGTTGACCGACCTGACCACAGGACTCGATCGGGTGATCGCTCCAACCGGCAGCCTCGGCTTCCTCGGTGGCGGTGCCTTCTCACCCGACGGCAAGACGCTTGCCGCATTCATCCACCCCGACCACATTCTCGGACCCGGCCTCAACGGGCAGGTGATGAAGTTGGTTATCGTCGACGTGGCCACAGGGATCGTCCGGCCCGTCCCAGGTTCGATCGCCGAGTACGGCGAACCGTACGGCTTCGCGACCTGGTCACCCGACGGCCGCTGGGTGTTCTTCGGGGGACTCTCGCAGCCCGGCGGACAAATCCTCCATCACGTCGGCGCCTACCGCATCGGAACGACGTGGGCGACCGAGCTTGGTTTGCCTCAGGATTACTCGGTCGTCGCCGGTCAACCTTGATCGGGCGGAGGCTTCGGGTGTATGCGGGGGAATGGGTTTGACAATTTCATCCGCCCGGTCTGCCAAATTCGGAGTCATTCACCTTGTTAGCTCACAGAACTCTCACTTCAGCCCGATATGAAGGTGCCAATACCGACATGCCATTGCTGCAAGCGTTACGTCCGCTTGAATGCTGGCGGGTGGGTATCCCACTTCGCCGGAAGGTGGACAGAGTCAATGCGACCAGGGACGTCCGCTCCGACGTCACTGACGCACTGTGCTATTTGCAGTCATGGGATCTCTTCGGATTAAAGCGCCAGATGTAAAGACCGAAGGTGATCAACCAAATAGTCACCGGATAGGCCGCGATCCTCTCCATGGTCCCACGACCAATCCCAAAAGACCTGTGGGAAGCGAAACACAACAGCGCGGCCAGCGCCAAAGAGCTGAACATCAGCATGGAGCGGCGCATTGACTCCGGCAGAGTGAGCACGGCTCCAAGGACAAGGATCGCAACGTTGCCAATCGCGATGGCGAGAAACGCACCGATGATATGCATCGTCCGGTTCTCGTTCTCAGGGAAGAATCCCACCAGGATCGAACCGAGTCCTCCTAATGCAATCAGACTGAAACCGAACATCGCCGCCGCCGCTCCCGAGGGACTCTCTCGGTGAACTCGTGATAGAGCAGAGCAGATCCGACCACCATGACCAGGCCGAGCACGAGGAATCCGACGTAGTCCATTAGCCACCAACGAGGTGAACAGATGGCCGGAGAGCCGTAGCTGCCGCAAGTGGTTACACCCAGATCGCTGATCGAGTTCGAAACCAAGCTGTAGCTGGGGATGAAGACCCATGCCACGATGAGTTGGATCAGGAAGTAGACCGCTGCGACCGTGAAAATGACAGGCCCAAAGGAGGGATGAGCGTCGTGTGTTTTGCCGATCCACCTGACAACCCGATATTTGCTTTCGTAGGTGTTGTCGACATCCGAGGGATCGAGGCCCCTCTCGCCTTGTCTTTGGTCATGCTTGCGCATGTCTCAAGTCTGGCTCGGTGGGGCGCATATCGACGTATCGGACTGTCCCAGTTCGCCGGCACAGTGGGGCACTCCGGAACAACTGAGGCGACTGCGTGCATCCTCTCACTTGTCGCGGCCGGCCCGCTCGAGCAGGCAGGTAGGCTATCGGTATGGAGCACCGCCAGACCAAGATTTTGCGACCCGATGGACGGTGGGAAGTCCGGTGCTCAGTCCATGACAAGGTGGATGGTCCCTATCCACAGACGTTCCCAAACGAAGTAGCGGCAGACCAGTACGCAGAGTTCCATCTGCGGGCCTACTGTGGCGCAGCCGTGATCACGGATAACAGCTCCGGGAACAGAACGAAGTAAGGAGGGGCGCCCTCCCGACTCCGCGCCGGCTGACGGTGGAGTGGCGTCGGACAGCGTGGGAGGAGGCTCCGCGGAGTAGTGAGGCTAGGCCGAAGCCGAGAGAGCCATTACCCCGTTGACCTCTCCCATACCGGCACGAGTGAGAACCCCGACACGGCCATGGTCTCTGCGTCTGCTCGGGCACATCGCTCGGCGGCATCGGCAGAAGCACACGTCGGTTCCGCCGACTCTCGAGCCACCTTGTAGCGGCTCGGAGATCCGGAGACCGAGGCACTGAGCCGTCCGGGCGGAGGGGCGCCACCATAACGGGGCTAAGGAGGGAGCGAGGTGGGGCGGGATTGGATCGCGTCGCCTGGATTTCAAGGTGGCGTGAGGCGACCGATCGCCTGTTTCCCTGGGTTGGTGAACCACAGGGCCCCGTCGGGGCCGGCGATGCTCTCACCCGGAGAGTCGATGCTGGGACCGGAGTAATTCGTCACGACCCCAGAGGTGGTGATACGCCCGATCGAGTTGTTCAGGGCGTTGTTGAACCACAGGGCGCCGTCGGGTCCAGCGGTGATCGCTTCCGGACGGTCGATGCTCTGAGCGGTGTAATTCGTCACGACCCCGGCCGTTGTGATGCGCCCGATCGAGTTCCCCGCAGAGTTGGTGAACCACAAGGCGCCGTCGGAGCCGGCCGTGATGTTGTCCGGGTGCGAGATGCTGGGAGCGGTGTACGTGGTCACAACTCCCGTCGTGTTGATGCGCCCGATCGAGTTGTTCTCAAAGTTGGTGAACCACAAGGCGCCGTCGGGTCCAGCGGTGATCCCGGTCGGGTCGGTGTCGGGAGCGGAGTAATTCGTCACGGCCCCTGCCGTGGTGATGCGTCCGATCGAGCCGTTGCCCAGGTTTGTGAACCAGAGGGCGTGATCGGAACCTACCGTGATCACAAAAGGCTGCGCCATGCTCGGCGCCGTGTAGTCGGTCACGACTCCCGCCGTGGTGATCCGCCCGATCGACACGCCTATCGACCCGGTTTCGGTTTCGGTCCCCTCGTTGGTGAACCACAGGGCCCCGATCGGGGCCGGCGGTGATCCCGCCCGGATTGACGATGCTGGCATCGGCGTAGTTGCTCACAACCCCCGCCGTGGTGATGCGACCGATCGAGTCATTCCCGAAGTTGGGAAACCAGAGGGCGCCGTCTGAACCGACGGTGATGCCGGTGGGCCCATCGATGCTGGGAGCGCTGTAGTTGGTGACCTGGTACACGGTGATGCTGATGCCGGCGCTTAATGTAGATCGACTGGCGTTGGACGCCCTGGAGACAAGTGTGTAGGCGCCGACGGGAACTGTCGCCGTGTTCCACGGGCAGATCCACCCGTATTCCGTGGGCGTGGCCGTGCACAGCACCTTGCCCGAGAACCCGTAAGAGCCGCCAAGAAGCAAGAACTCGACGCTGTTGGCGTTCGAGGCCCCGGCGTCCAAGATGGTGCTTCCCGTCACCGTCGCCCCGTTTGATGGGACGAGCACACTGGTGGCAGGAGCTGGGTTGTTGACCACGATGCGTACGCCGGCGAAGCTCGAGCCGCTGGCGTTGGTCGCATCGGAGACGAGTGCGTACGAGCCGTTCCGAACCGTCGTCGTGTTCCATGAACACAGCCACCCGTACTCGGTAGGCGTGGCCGTGCACAGCACCTTACCGGAGAACCCATAGGAGCCGCCGAGAAGCAAGAACTTGACGCTGCTGGCGTTCGAGGCCCCGGCGTCCAAGATGGTGATTCCCGACACCTTCGCCCCGTTGGAGGGGACCAGCACGCTCGTGGTCGGAGAACCGGTCGCACCGACGGCCGTCGAGGGCGTCAGCATCGCAGCGACGACAAGCAGAGGGAGTGCGGCGGACAAGAGGAAGGTCCGCCTCGGGTGCCACCTCGCGGTGCCGGATTCGTTGCCGCGGCTCCCAGGCGTGCGGCTCAGAGTGCGCCTTCCGTGCCACATTGATCAACCTCCGCTCCCCCCTTTGCCCCGGGTCAACGACCCTACTGTTCCCGGTCACCTCGTGCGACTGGCGTTGACCACGCCGATCTGATTGCTCCACGATCCGCTAGGAACAGAATGGATCGGAGCATTGACGGATGAAGGTGGTGGCTTCCCATTGCGTGGGTGACCCGGTTTCGCCGGGAGGTACAGACTTCTTGGCAGCCCGGATTTGTTGCCAAGCTTCCGACAGCGTTTTGTTTGTGGAGCCATTAGTCGTGTTCGACAGGTTCGGGGCGCCCTGGTGCTCGCCAGAATCGAGCCACCCGGAGTCGCAGGTCAGTCCGTCAAGGTGATTGGGACGGGCCCAGCACCACTCACCACCGATCCCCTCTCGGCGAAGGCCACCGACATGTGGGTGCCGGGCGCTCTTCATCGGTTTCGTCGTGCCAGGAGGCAACCTTTCGAACACGCAGGAGGGTTGAAGTTGGTAATGGACGGACGTCGGCGTCAGAGCCAGCCCAGGATTGAGTTCGACCGGTTCGTCGCCGAGACGGCTGAGCCTCTGCTGCGGTCGGCCTACCTGATCACCTGGGACTTCGCAGAGGCGGAAGACCTGGTCCAGGAGTGTCTGTTCAAGGTCGCCCGCCGCTGGCCCCGGGTCAAGAAGATGGAGCGGCCCGTCGCGTACGCGCGCACGGTGCTCATCCACCTGGCGTTGGACGAAGGGAAGCGGCGAAGCCGGCGGCGCTCAGAGCTCCGACCCGACGCGACCGGGCTTCTCGAGGCGCACCACGACGATGCTGCCGTGTGCGTCCTTGGACGTGTCGAGGCGAGTACCGATCTGCTGGGGGTGCTCAGAGAGCTGCCACCGCGGCAGCGCGCCGCCCTCGTGCTGCGGTACTTCGACGACCTGAGCGAAGCGGAGGTCGCGGACGTCATGGGCTGTTCGGTGGGGACGGTGAAGAGCACCACGTCGCGAGCCCTCGAGCGCCTCCGTCGGGACATCGAAGGCACGGGAGCGGCGTCCGGCATCACGGCGAAGGGCACACCGGGCAAACGGTGCCGGCGGTTCGGCGCGGGCAGCCGACCTCCGAACGGCCGCGCTCGCACAGGCCCAGCCAGACGTGCACGCGATCACACAAGACACGACACAAGCGACCGAAGGGAGCACCACTCAATGAAGACGACATTGGAAGAGGAACTGATCTCCGTGTTCAGGGCTCGCGCGGCAGCGCTGCCGGCGGGCGCGTCGGAGAAGATTGCGCGCCGTCGACTACCACCCACGCCGCCATCGCCGCGCCGCGCCTGCGGCACTCGGCGTCACTGCCGTCGGTGCCGCCACGGCGGGGACCGTCCTGGCGGTCGCTCTCGGTGGGGCTGCTCCCGCCTACGCCGGCTGGAGCGCTGCGCCGACCGCGTCGACTTCGACCTCGCCCTCTCCGTCGCCCCAGGCCAGCCAGAGCTGCCTGGGGGCGCTCCCCTCCGACCAGCCTGCCAGCGGCGAGCCCGGCTCCGGGACCTGGCAGCCCTTGCTCACCGACGTGCGCGGGCCGTTCACCGTGGCGCTCTACCAGAACGACAACGCCGACATGAGCTGCTTCACCAGCTCCTCCTTCACGCAGGTGACCCAGGTGAGCTCGGACGGCGGTACCTCGAACGGCGTCCTCAAGGTCAGCGGCTCCGGCTCTGGCTCTGGCAGCCCCGCGCCAGGCCTGTCGACGGTGACCGTAGGCGGTACCAGCTCTGGCGATCTCCAAAACGTCGTGCAGTCGCATCTCTCCACGACGGCTGACGGTCCGTACACCCTCGTCGATGGCCGAGTCGCGTCAGGGGTGACGGGGGTCACCCTCGTGCTCGATAACGGCCAAGACGTTGTGGCCACCGTGGCCGACGGGTGGCTTCTCGCCTGGTGGCCCAGCGACGCCGCGGCGACCTCGTCGCAGGTAACGAAACCGTCCGGGACGACGTCCGAAGCTCTCGTCTCGTCGACCAAGGGACCGCCAACGCCGCCCGCCCCGGGCTCCTGTACGCCGACCACGACTCCCGACGGAACCAACGGGGTCGTCCACTGCGCCAGCTCCGGCGGTGGAAAGGTGGGGTCGGGGAACTCGGGCAACAGCGGCAGCGGTCGAGAACGTCACCCGAGCCGGGAACAGCGGGAACACCGGCGGGACAGGATCCGGCCCGACGAAGCCCTGAGTCCACCCGCCGGACTCCTACCGGGGTGTCACATCCCTCCGCCACCATGACCATGTCGGCCATGATCGGAGGCACGAATCGATGGTCCCGGAAGGAGAGAAGGCGGTGACGGTGGAGATCACGCCGCGGAACGCGTCCTTCGCCAAAGCCTGCCCCCAGCGCGTCCAGCTCGACGTGCTCCGGCCGTGCGAACCCCTGCCCGACTCGGCCTTCCTGCAGAAGTTGATCGGGGCTGGGCAGGAGTACGAGGAAGAGACCATCGACGACTTCTTCGACGGCGTCGAGGGAGCCGTCGTCATCGATGCGGAGGATCCCGACGCCCAGGAGTGGCACACCCTGCGCGCCGTCGCCGACGGAGCCAGGGTCATTGCCGGTGGCCGGCTCCCCGTTGACCACGAAGCGCATCGCGTCGGCGAGCCCGACCTCCTGGTGCGCGACGGCGACGGCTACCTGCCGGTCGATGTCAAGTCGCACAAGTCGCTCGTCGCTGCGAAGGAAGCCGGTGGCGGCTCCGCCCTCGTCTCGGACCTGGAGGCGCCCTTCCTCGAGGCGGCGAGCACCGACACCGACCGCGATCCCCGCCGGCACGTCGCCGACCTGCTGCAGCTGGCCCATTACCGCCGCTTGCTCGAGTCCGCGGGGCTGGCATCCTCCGAGCGCAACGTCGGCGGGATCTGCGGCTCCGAGGGTGTGGTCGTCTGGTACGACCTCGAACGGCCTTGGCTCGATCCGCCCGAGTACGTCGAATCTCCTCCGGACGGCCCGTTGACGGCCATGGAGCGTTACGACCTCGAGTTCGGGCATCGAGTCGCGGTGCATCTCGCGGCAGATGCACACGCCGGCGCTCGGCATGCCTCCCTGCTCGCCGAGCCCATCGTCTGCGACCAGTGCACCCTGTGCCGCTGGCGGGACTGGTGCGGCGAACGGCTTGAGGAGGTGGCCGACCTCAGCTTGATCTCGGGCGTCGGCGTCGCCCGTCGCCGGCTGTACAAGGCGCACGGGATCGAGGACCTCCACGACCTCGCCGCCCTGGACTGGACGACGGCCGAGCTGCTTCGTTGCGGGGTCGACCTGGCGAAGCTGCTCGACGGGGTCGAGGACCAGCCGCCGGCGACCCTCCTCGCCACGGTCATCCCGAGCCGGAAGACGCAGCTCGAGCACCTCGCGGGCCACGGTCTCCTGCGCGTCGCCGACATCACGATGCTCGACCGGACGATCCTGGCTCTGTGGGGCGCCGGCGCCACGAACCTGGCCACCCAGATCGACCTGGCCCGGGCTCGTGTCGGCGCCGCGCCCGCCTACCGTCGCCGTGGCGTCGACCGGATCGAGGTGCCCCGCGGGGACGTCGAGGTCGACGTGGACATGGAGAGCACGAACGACGGCTGCTACCTGTGGGGCGCGCTCGTCACCGACCGTCGTGGCCCCGCGCCGACCGCCCGCTACGTCTCGTTCGCCTCCTGGGACCCGGACCTCGAGCAGGGCGAGCTGGAGGCGTTCACCGAGTTCTGGACCTGGATCACCGAGGAGCGAGCCCGGGCCCACGCCGGAGGCTCCGCCTTCCGGGCCTATTGCTACAGCCGCAGTGCGGAGGAGGGTCAGATGCGGAGGATCGCCGACCGCCTCGGCATCCAGGACGATGTCGCCGCGTTCCTGTCGTCCGAGGACTGGGTCGATCTCTACGAGATCGTCCGCGGCCATCTCGTCACCGGTCGGAGCCTGGGGCTGAAGGAGACCGCGCCGCTGGCCGGGTTCGCCTGGTCATGCGACGAAGTCGGCGGCACCCTGGCCATGGTGCACTACGACGTGGCGGTCGACGACGCCGACCCCGCCGCGCAGGCGGATTCACGGGCGTGGATCGTCCGCTACAACGAGGACGACGTGCGCGCCACCGCCGCGCTCCGTGACTGGCTCGACGGTCCGGCCAACCAGCTTCCGTCCGTCGCCGAGGCAGACCCTCGCGTGCACCGAGCAGGAGATCGAGGTCGGGGTGCTCAGGTCTGCTTGACGAGCGGGATGTCGTACAGCGCCGCCCAGTTGGTGCTGACGATCTTCGCCTTGGTCTCGTCGGGCAACGGCAACTTGTCGAACGAATCGACCGCGTGGGGGTACTTCGAGTCGCCGTGCGGGTAGTCGGTCGAGAAGATCAGTTTCTCGTCGCCGAACGTCTCGACGAAGTGCGGCACCGTCACCTCGTCGGCCTCGACGGAGATCCAGCAGTTGCGCTTGAAGTACTCCGACGGCGGCATCGTGAGCTCGGGCGCCTCGTACCACCCCGTCCATTCCCAGTGCTCGTCGAGCCGGTACATGAACCAGGGCGCCCACGAGCAGTTGCCCTCCAGCAGGGCCACCTTGAGGTTCGGGAAGCGCTCGAGCACGCCGCCGCCGCACAGGCACGCCGTCACGAACTGGATCCCCAGCGGCTGGCTGAACGTGTGCCACAGCATGAGGCGGTCGAGCACCTCCAGCCCGAAGTCCGGCGTCAGGTACGTCTGGCCACCGCCGTGGAACGACAGCGGCACGCCGAGCCGCTCGATCTCGGCCCACAGCGGGTCGTAGGCCCGGTGGTGCCAGGGCCGGCGGTTCACCGTCGCCGGCGGCAGGAAGATCGCCTTGAAGCCGAGCTCCTCCACGCAGCGCCGAGCCTCCTCGACGGCGCCCGGCGACGTCGTGCGGCGCCACCATGCCCGCGCCGAACATCCGGTCGGGCGCGTGGTCGCAGAAGTCCTTCAGCCAGTCGTTGTAGGCGCGGGCGATCGCGGTGGCGAACTCGGGTTCCAGGCCGTCGGCGCCGATCTGCTCGGACGAATCGAGGCCGAGCACGAAGAGCCCGCGGGAGGGGAAGAGCACGGCGAGGTCGAGCCCCTCGGCGTCCATGGCGTCGATCTGCGACTGGGCGTCCCAGCCCCGGGCCTCGGAATCCGCGTAGACGTTGTCGTGGTGCTCCTGCCACCCCGTCTTGCGACCCTCGACGCGTTGCGGTCGGGTCGAGCCGATGCGGAGCATCACGTGGTTCTTCACCCGCACCCGCATGTCGCGGGTGATCTCGGCGAGCCCGCGCGGCGCCGCGTGCGCGTAGGCCGGGTCGATGTAGCGCTCCCAGAGGTCGGCCGGCTCCATGACGTGGAGGTCGCTGTCGCAGATGACGTGGTCCCGCAGCCCCATGATGCTCGACCCCCTGAGGATCCCTGACGCTCGAGTCAGGTTTCACTATACGCTCTCGTCTGGCGGCCTCTTGGGGCCGTGGCCAGGGCATTCACGGGCGAGGGGAGGATCGATGGCGACAGGTGTGATCGGACTGGGGAACATCGGTGGGCACATCGCCGCCAACCTCGTCGCCGACGGCAACGAGGTGGTCGTGCACGACGTCGACGCCGACGCGATGGCGGCGATCACGGGCGCAACGGCTGCGGCCGACGTGGCGTCGGTGGCCCATCAGGCGGACGTCACGTTGCTGTCGCTGCCGACACCAGAGGTCGTGTCGGGCGTGGCCGCGGCGTGGGCGCGCGCGGCTGCGCCGGGCGCCGTCCTCGTCGACCTCTCCACCAACAGCCCGGCCGTCGTGCGCGAACTGGGGGAGCGCTTGGCGGCGTCGGGACACCACCTGGTCGAGGCGCCCCTGACCGGCGGGGCCATCGGCGCCGAGAAACGGATGCTCGTGTTCATGGTCGGCGGTGACGACGAGCCCGTCGCCCGCGTCCTCCCCGTGCTCGAGCCGCTCGGTCGCGCCACCTTCCACGTCGGCGCGCTCGGCCTCGGCAACACCATGAAGCTGCTGAACAGCCTCATCGCCTTCACCACGACCTGGGTCAGCCTGGAGGGCCTGGCCATGGCGACGAAGGCGGGCATCGAGGTGCAGAAGGCGGTGGAGATCCTGCGCACCGCCGGGGCGTCGAACTTCTTCATCGACCGCCAGGTCGAGACGATCGACGGCCGGGGCCGGCCCACCGCAGTTCGCGCTGGAGCTGGCGGCCAAGGACGCGCGGCTCATCAACGAGTTGGGGCAGGAGCTCGGCGCCCCGACCCCGGTGGCGGCCGCCGTGCGGAGCGTCCTCGACGGGGCCGTCGCCAACGGCCTGGGCGGCGCCGACTGGAGCGAGTTGGTCGCGCGACGCCGAGCAGCAGGCCGACGTGGCGCTGCGCTGGAACCCGGACTCGTCAGTCCGTCCCGAGCACGTCGGCCGCCACCCGCAGGGCCGAGCCCGCCGCGGGCACGCCGGCGTAGATGGAGACGTGCATGATGATCTCGACGATCTCCTCGCGCGAGATGCCGACGGTGAGCGCGCCGGCGAGGTGCGAGCGCAGCTCCTCGGGCTGGCCGAGCGCGGCCAGCACGGCGACGGTGATCATGGAGCGGTCGCGGATCGGGAGGCCCGGGCGGGTCCAGATGTCACCGAACGCGCTCTGCTGCACGTGGTCGAAGAAGTCCGGCGCCAGCTTGGCCGCGGGGAACTGCCCGGTCGGGCCCTTGAGCATGGCCGGCCACAGCTGGCCCTGGATCTCCCGGCCCGCGGCCCGGCGTTCGTCACTCGTCGTCATGCTCCGACTCCTTCCACGCCCAGCAGGTTGACCGTTGCGATGCTGCCGCCGCCGACCAGGTGCGCCAGCGCCACCGTGGCGTCGTCGACCTGGCGGCCCTCCGCCTCGCCCCGCAGCTGCAGCACCGCCTCGTGCAGCATGGCCGTGCCGGTGGGGCCGCCCGGGTGCCCGCGCGCCAGCAGCCCGCCGTCGGTGTTGAACGGGATGCGCCCGCCCGGCCCCGTCTCGCCTTCGACGACCAGCTTCTCGGCCTCGCCCTCGGCGCAGAAGCCCGAGCAGCTCGTAGTACTCGAGCTCCTCGTTGATGAAGGCGTCGTGGCAGTAGGCCACGCTCACGTCCTCGGGCCCGAGCCCGGCCGCCTCGTAGCACTGCAGGGCCGTGTCCCGCGTCATGGTGGACGGGCCGACCACCGGGCCGACGAAGGTGTGGCCCGGCGAGTAGGTCTCCGACGTCGAGCGCCGAGGCCAGGGCGCGCACGAGCGGCCGGCCGGGCTGGCGGGCGCGCACCAGGTCCTCGCGGGCCACGATGATGCAGGCGGCGCCGTCGTCGGGCGGGCAGCACATCATGGTGGTCAGCGGCTCGGCCACCATCCGGGCGGCCAGCACCTCCTCGGGCGTCACGACGTGATCGGATTGGCGGTGCGCGAACGGGCACACGGCGCCGTAGTTCCAGTTCTTCGCCGCGATGGTGGCGAAGTGCTCGGGCGTGGTGCCGCGCTCGTGCATGCGACGCTGCGCCCACAGCGCGAAGTAGGCGGCGGGCAGGATCGGCGCGTCGATGCTGGTCCCGTCCGGCACCGCGGCCGCCGCCGCCGGTCATGTCGGTGAACTTGTCGAAGCACAGCGCCATGGCCACGTCGGCCCGCCCGGAGGAGACGGCCCAGGCCGCCTCGCGGAAGGCCACGAGCCCCGTGGCCGACGCGTTCTCGATGTGGGTCACCGGCAGCCCGGTCAGCCCGAGCTCCTTCATGGCCTTGATGCCCGAGCATGGAGGCGGGCTGGATGTAGCCCACGAAGGCCTCGTCGACGTCGGCGAGCGTCATGCCCGCATCGTGCAGCGCGAGCAGGCCGGCGTCGCGGGCGAGGTGCCGGCACCGGGATGTCCTTGAACATGCCGAAGCGGACCATGCCGATGCCGGCGACGGCGACGCTCCTCGAACCGCAGGCCGTGTTTCATGGGGCAGCACCGATTCCGTCCGCCGCGCCGACGGCGGCCGGCGGAAGCGGTAGATCACCACGTCGTCCCCGTCTTTGTCCTGGCGCAGCGTCTCGAGGTCGATCTCCACCTCCATGCCGATGGCGAAGTCGTCCGGGCCGCCCGAGAGGATCGACTGCACCCGCGGGCCTTCGGGCAGGTCGACCTGGGCCACGCCGTAGCCGGCCACGTCGGCGTCCTTCTTGCCGAACAGCGGGACGTGGCAGTAGGTCCAGGTGTGGATGATGCCCCGGGTCGAGAGCTCGATGTCCTCGGTCCCCTCGTGCAGGCACTTGGCGCACACGAGTCGGCGCGGGAAGAAGACCTCGCCGCAGGCGGGACAGCGGCTCCCGAGGAGGCGCGGCGGTGCGGCCGGGTCGTCGGGGATCCGGAAGAACCCCTCTTCAATGGGGACTCGGGCCATGCACTCCTCGCTTCGATCGATCCGTCGGTTCGCTGTGTTCGTGCTCGCTCGGGTGCATTCTTAGATGCCCCGTTCGCTTCCCTGCCAGTACGGGTCGCGCAGCCGTCGCTTGTAGAGCTTGCCGTTGGGATCTCGGGGCATGGCCTCGGTGAAGTCGATGCTACGCGGACACTTGTACTTGGCCAGGCGCTCGGCGCAGTGGGCCTGCAGCTCCTCGGCCAGTGCGGGTGTGGGTTCGTGGCCGGGGGCGGCCTCCACGACTGCCTTCACCTCCTCGCCCCACTCCTCGTTCGGGACGCCGAAGACGGCGGCGTCCCCCACGGCGGGTGATGAGCGCCGCCTCCACCTCGGCCGGGTAGATGTTGACGCCGCCCGAGATGACCATGTCGATCTTGCGGTCCCTGAGGTAGAGGAAGCCGTCTGCGTCGAGCTCGCCCATGTCCCCGACGGTGAAGAAGTCGCCGTGGCGGCTGGCGGTGGTCTTGTCGGGGTCACCCTTGTAGCGGAAGTCGCCTCCCATGAGCTTCAGGTAGACCGTGCCGACGGTGCCCGGCGGAACCTCGTTGCCGTCGTCATCGAGGACTTTCACGGCGGCCCCCTCCCAGGGCCGGCCGACCGTGCCGGGGTGGGTCAGCCAGTCGTGGGGCTTGGCGATGGTGCCACCCCCCTCGGTCGCGCCGTAGAACTCGTAGATCACCGGGCCGAGCCAGTCGAAGAGCCGCCGCTTGAGCTCCAGCGGCATCGGCGCGGCGGCGTGGATCACCTGGCGCAGCGAGGACACGTCGTATTGGGCGCGGACGTGAGCGGGCAGCTGCAGGAGACGGTGCAGCTGCGTCGGGACCATGTGGGTGTCGGTGACCCGGTGGCGCTCGATCAGCTGGAGCGCCGTTTCGGCGTCCCACTTGTCCATGAAGACCAGCGTGTGTTCGAAGTGGGCCGAGAAGTACCCGAAGGCCAGCGGGGCCATGTGGTACATCGGCGCGGTCACCAGGTGCACGGCGTCGCCGCCGGGCTGAATGTCGTAGCGCGTGAGGTTGGCGCCGAAGACTCGGACCTGCATCTCGGGGTCGAGCGAGGGGAGCGTGCGCTCCACCGCCTTGGGACGCCCGGTCGTGCCCGAGGTGTACTGCATGAATTGCCCGGCCAGCCGATGGTCCGGTGGGTTGTCCGGTTGGTCCGCGAGCGCCTGGTCGAGCGGGGTGAAGCCCGGGATGGATCTCCCACGGACAGGCGGCCGGGCTCGGGCACGCCGGCCTCGGTCGCAGCGGCGGCCGCCACGCCGCCGAACCGCTCGTCCGCGACGAGGGCCTTGGCGTCGGCGTCGCGCAGGATGTACGTCGACCTCGGCCGCGGTGAGGTTGCTGTTCAGCGGGGCGAAGTTCCAACCCGCCTGGAACACGGCCATGAGCACGAAGAGCGTCTCGGCCCGGTTCGGCGACAACATCGCCACCGGGTCCCCTTGGTGAAGCCCTCGTTCCCGCAGCGCGTGCACCAGGCGGTTGGCTGCTGCGGCGATCTCCCCGGCGGCCCACTCCCGGCCCGCGGCGTCGATGACGCGCGAGGCGATTTGGTTGCGCCGCCGCGGCGGCCCAGAAGCCTCTTGGCTTGGGCCCGGCGGGGAGGCTCATCGGGGCAGCCCGAGCGCGTGCTCGCCCACGATGTTCTTGTTGATCTCGGTCGTGCCGCCGGCGATGGAGGCTTGGCGGACGGCGAGCAGGTTGTGCGCCCACCGGTCGCCGGCCTCGAGGGCGGTTGGCCCGATCAGGTCCACGGCCAGGTCGGCCAGCTCCTGGTCGCACTGGGCCCACGACAGCTTGGCGAGGCTGCCGCCGGCCCCTTCGGCGCCGGTGGGTGCGGACAGCGAGCGCTCGGTCAGGTATCGCATGCAGCGGATGGACGCGTACACGCGGGCCAGTCGTTGCCGCAGCAGCGGGTCGCGGCGGCCGGTGCGGGCCCGGGGGTCGGCCAGCAGGTCATCGAGGCGGCGAGCCAGCGAGAGGTGGAGGCGGGCAACGCCGGCGCGCTCGTGGCTCAGCGTCGTGATGGCCACGGACCAGCCGCTGTGGAGGGGCCCGAGCATGGCGGAGCGGGGGATGCGGGCGTCGGTGAAGAAGAGCTCGGCGAACGAGTGGTCGCCCGCCATGGTGGTGATCGGCCGCGCCTCGATACCCGGGGTCCGCAGGTCGACCAGGAAGCAGGTGATCCCGGCGTGCTTCTTGGCCGCCGGGTCCGTCCGCACGTAGAGCTGGCACCAGTCCGCCAGGTGCCCGAGTGAGTTCCAGGTCTTTTGCCCATTGACCACGAAGTGGTCGCCGTCCTCGACCGCGGCGGTGCGCAGCGAGGCGAGGTCCGAGCCCGCGTCCGGCTCGGACATGCCCTGCGACCAGATCTCGTCGCCGCGCAGCATCGGCCGGAGGAAGCGTTGTTGTTGCTCCGGCGTCCCGAAACGCATGATGGCCGGGGCGATGTTGGAGACGCCGATGACGTTGACCGCACCCGGTGCGTTGGCACGGTTCATCTCCTCCAGGTAGGCGAGTTGCTCAGCGACGTCGGCGTCGCGGCCGCCGTATGCGGCCGGCCAGGCCGGCGCGGCCCAGCCGGCGTCGGCCAGGGTCCGGTTCCACTCTCTGAGGATGTCGAGGGTGGCGGTTTCGGTCGGGCGGGCGCCGGCCTCGGCCACCTCGGGGGTGAGGTGGCCGGCCAGCCAGGCCCGCAGCTCGGCGCGGAACGCATCGATGTGCGCCTCGTTTCCCTGCGACCGCACCATGCCACCTCCCTTGTGCCGCAATGGATCTTGGTGCACTCGCGACGGTGCCCACCAACCGGCTCGTCGGGCCGGGTCAATCTTTGTGAGCAGGACGTCACAGGGTCCCATAGGGTCCGGAGATGGCGCGCGAGGTGGTGACGGGGTATTGCTGGCCACAATCAGTGCAGGCCGGTGGCCGGGTGGGTCTTCACCTGTCGTCGTCCGGCGGACGGCCTGTGCGGGTGGAGGTGGCACGGGTCGGCGGGGACCGGGAGGTGGTGTGCCGGTCCGACGCCGTCACGGTCGACGAGCACGAGGCGCGCGAGGACGCGTCCGCTCGGGGGTGCGGGTGGCCCGTCGCGCTATGGCTGGACGTCGATCCGACCTGGCGGTCCGGCTACTACGAGGTCGTCATGGAGATAGACGTCGGCGAGAAAGTCCGGCGCGACTACGCCTTCTTCGTGGTGCGTCCGGCCCCTGGCGCGCGGATCGTGCTGGCGCTGGCGACCAACACCTGGCACGCCTACAACGACTTCGGCGGCCCGAACCTCTACACCGGGGGCACCCGGGTCGCCCTGCGGCGGCCGATGGCGGCGGGCTACCTCTACAAGCCGCCCGGAAAGGGGCGCCGGGTGACGGGGACCGGCGCGCCCGACCCCCAGAACGCCGCGCACGTCGGCTACATCCAGCTCAACCATCTGTCGGGCTATGCCGGCTCGGCGGGGTGGCCGGACTGGGAGCTGCCCTTCTTGGCGTGGGCCGAGCGGGAGGGTTTCGAGATCGGCGTGTGCACGAACGCCGACCTCGAGCAGCACCCTGACGTGCTCGACGGCGCAGGGCTCTATCTCTCTGTCGGCCACGACGAATACTGGTCCAGAGGGATGCGCGACACCGTCGAGGCCTTCATCGCGGGCGGTGGCAACGCGGCGTTCTTCTCGGGCAACACCTCGTTATGGCAGGTCCGCATGGAGGGCACCGACCATGACGTGATGGTCGGCTACAAGGGCTTCTTCAAGGACGACCCGCTGTTCGGAACCGACCGCGAGGCCGAGGTGACGACGTTCTGGTCCGACGTGCTGGTCGGCCGCCCCGAAAACTACATGACCGGCGTCTCGTTCACGCGCGGCGGCTATCACCGGATCGGCCGCAACGTGTCCGCCGGCCTCGGTGGCTACACGGTGCACCGGCCCGGTCATTGGATCTTCGACGGCACGGGGCTCGGGTACGGGGACGTCCTCGGGGCCGGCGCGACGGTCGTCGGCTACGAGTGCGACGGGTGCGGGTTCACCTACCGCGACGGCCTGCCCTACCCCACCGGCGAGGACGGCACGCCGTCCAGCTTCGAGATTCTCGGCACGTGCCCGACGCAGCATTTCACGCGCGAGAGCGCGCCGCGCCCGCCCAAACCGGACGAGCCGAGCGAATTGGAGTACATCGCCGCCCGTGTCTTCGGGACCCGCGACCCCGCGGCCGTGGAGCGGATCCGCCACGGCCACGCCGTGCTGGGGGCGTACACGAACCCGGCGGGGGCCACCGTCGTGACGTCGGGGTCGACCGACTGGGCGCACGGGCTGGCGGCGCGTGACCCGCAGGTAGAGCAGATCACCCGCAACGTGCTGACGCGGCTGGGCTAGTGCCGTTCCCGATGGGTCCGCGGGCGCCCGAGGGCCGGCTATGACTCAGACAGTCCGGACGTTCTGCGCCTCTGGGCCCTTGGGCCCCTGGGTCACATCGAATTCGACCTTCTGACCGTCCTCGAGGCTCTTGTGCCCCGTACCCACCACGTTGGAGAAGTGGACGAACACGTCCTTCTCCCCGTTGGAGGGCGTGATGAAACCGAAGCCCCGGTCGTTGTTGAAGAACTTCACAGTTCCCGTTTCCATGTCGTGTACTTCTCTTTCTCTCTGGCTGGGTGACAGATCAATGGCGCTTCGTGGACCGGTTGCCCGGCGCAAGCCGTTCGTAGGCCGCACCGCAGGCTGAGGGCTCGCCGGCCTCGCCGTACACGCGGCACCGGGGGTCGTCGCACCAGCCGAGACTCAAGTCGGCCTCACGGACGTCCCATGCGTGCCGGTCACACAACGGAACATCGGGCAGCATCACGGTGATGGAGTAGGAATTGTCATCGGGATCGAGCCCCCGATTGAGTGTGCGGCGGGGCGGTTTCATCAGCGACGTCGAGGTCCGGCCGCAGACGGAGCACGGTGTCCCGATCGCGGTGGTCATGCTCTGATGGTCTCTCTGAGATTCTGCAACGCCAAGAGTCGCCGTTCGAGCTTCGGTGTATCCGCGGCATCCCGCTCGCGGATGCGCCGCTCGAGCTCGTCCAGCCGCGCTTCTTCGTTCTTAATCAATTGCCGGAGGTCATCACCTTCATGCGTCCCGAGCGCGCGGAGGTAGCTCTTGTGCGCTTCTGTCGCCCGGTCGAGCTCCAGTGTGCGCGCGATCGCCGAGAAGGACTTCCCCGCCTCGCGGAAGGTAAGGGCCTGTGCATCTATGGCGCCGCTGGCCCCGCGTCGCCGCGTTCCGCTACCTCGTTCAGCGGTCGGGGACGCGCGGCGCTGCGATTGCTTGACGTGGGTGTGCCTAGGCACGGATACCTCGCCGGCGTCCTCCGTCGTCAGCTTCAATATTGGACGGCAAAACGGGGATAGCGCCCCGAAGGGCTCTGTACGGGCGCTGGGAGATGTCTGGCTCCGTTCAAATCGGGCCAACTCGGGAGTTCTCGACCAGGCCACATCAGCGAAAGGCTGATGACAACGCAATCCTACCATCTTCAGGCGCGGATGGCGACGGTCGTGCCGATCGCGGGTTTGGTCGGAGGCGTACAACCGCGGTCGACGTCGGCCGTGGCGCGTGTGGGACCGTCGGATGCGTCCACTAGGCTGCCATTTGTTACCGCGCACCTGTGTGTGACGCGGGGTCGGCGATGAGTGCCGGCCAGGCCTACGAGACTTTTCATCGAGTCGGCCTTCTTCGCCTTGGACCGATTGGAGTCTTGTGTCTCTCTCTGCCGCTGCTCTCGCGCCCGTCCGTTTCTCGGACCTCGGCGTGCGTCGGGAGCTTGTTCTTGCCCTCGAGCAGTTGGGCATCGACCGCCCGTTCGCCATCCAGGCCGCCGCTCTGCCCGACTCGCTCGCCGGACGTGATGTCTGTGGCATGGCCCCGACCGGGTCCGGTAAGACCTTGGCCTTCGGGTTGGCGATCTTGTGCCGGCTCGCAGCTCGGCCCGGCGCGCGCCGCGGGCGGCGGCACCCGTCAGCGCTCGTGCTGGTCCCGACCCGGGAGCTCGCCGCCCAGATTGAGCAGGTGGTCAAGCCACTGGCCGCCGCCATCGGCGCTCGGGTCGCGGCCATCTATGGCGGGGTCGGGTACGCCAAGCAGCACGCGGCCTTGCGAAACGGCACCGACATCCTCATCGCCTGCCCGGGCCGGCTCACCGACCTGGTCGAACAGGGTTCGGCCAACCTGTCACACGTGGACGTCGTGGTCGTCGACGAGGCCGATCGCATGGCCGACATGGGCTTCTTGCCCGCCGTCCGCCGGCTCCTGGACGGCACGAGCGGTTCGCGCCAGACCCTGCTCTTCTCGGCCACGCTGGACGGACCCGTCGGCAAGCTGGTCCGTGACTACCAGCACGATCCCGTTTTCCACACGGTGCAGCCCACCGAGGCCGATCTGGGGGAGGTGCGCCACCACTTCTGGCGGGTCGAGCCCGTCAATCGGGTCGAGGTCACCGCCGAGGTGGTACGGGCCCGGGGGCCCGCGGTGGTGTTCTGCCGGACCAAGCGCGGCGCGGATCGGCTCTCGGACCGCCTCGGCCGGTCCGGCCTCAAGTCGGCCGCCATCCATGGCGACCGCAGCCAAATTCAGCGCGAGCGCGCGCTGGCCGCCTTCCGAGCCGGACGACTCGACGTGCTCGTGGCGACGGACATTGCGGCGCGGGGGATCCACGTCGACGCGGTGCCTGTGGTGGTCCACTTCGACCCGCCGGCCGACGGCACCGCCTACGTGCACCGCTCGGGCCGCACCGGCCGGGCCGGAGCCGATGGCCACGTCGTCTCGCTGGTCGGCACCGAGCACCTCCACGGCGCCAGGCTTCTCACGCGGAACTTGGGAATCGTCGATGGCATCTCCGCTCCGGACGTGCCCGCCCTGTCCCGCGCCGCCGGCGGTCACCGTCCCGCCGCTCGGTCCTCCGAGCCGGGTGCAGCGCGCGGCAAGGCTGCCGTCGCGCCGAGACGCCGTCCACGCGGTCGTGCGCAGCGGAGTCAGATGCGGTAGACGCGTTCGGCGGTCGCGGCGAAGACTTGTTCGCGTGCCGCGGGGTTGAGGCCGGCCGTGATCGTGCTGAAGGTGGTGTAGAGGTCGTCGAAGCTGCCCGCGGCGGAATCGACCGGGAAGTTGCTGGCGAACATTGCGCGGCTGGTGCCGAACATCTCGAGGGCGTGCTCGAGCCACGGTGCGAAGGCGTCGACCGCCATGGTCCCGAAGGGCATGGAGAGACCGGAGAGCTTGCAGTGCACGTGCTCGCCGAGCCCGGCGAGGGCGGCGATGCCCTTTCGCCACCGCGCGCGTTCCTCGTCGGAGTTGGTGCGGGGCCACCCCGTGTGCTCGACCACCACGGTCAGGTCGGGGAAGGCGGCGAGCCGTTCCGCCGCTGCCTCCAGCTGGTCCGGGTGCGCCATCAGCTCGAAGACGAGGTTGCGGTCCCGGAGGGCGCCGAGGACGACGTCGTCGGGGACCGGGTTGCCGAGCGGGCCCATCGGGCGGACGCCCCGGAAGCGTTCGGCTCCCATCTGGCGGTCGAGGAGCGCGACCGCCTCGGCGACGGTCTCGGTCGGTGGGAGGCCGCCGATGATCGCGGTGGGCCCGCCCCGGCCGCCGGCGTTGCGATTCAACTCGAGGGTCTCGTCGACGGAGTGGGGCCCGGTGGCTGCGGCAACGTTGACGAATTTCTCGACGTTCCACTTCGCCGACTCGGCCCGGTAGGTGTCGACGTCGAAGCGGCGGAACATGCCCGAGTCGCTTCCACCGTTCTCAGGTCCCTCCTGCCCCAGTTGCCCGGGCTGTGAGAGGTACGGGTACCACTCGGTCCGGGCTGGGTCCCAGAGATGGACATGGGCATCGACGACGCGCGTCGGCTTGGTTGGCGCGTCGGTCACCGGGCCTCGCCGGCGCCGGTGGTCCCGACGATCTCGCGCAGCGCCCCGTCCATCCACCCGGGGATCTCCGGCCCGCCGTAGACGACGGTGCCGATCGGTCGGGGGTGGGCCCGCAGGCCGATCCACCCGGTCCCGACCACCAGCTCTGCCCCGGCGAGGGCGGGGCCGGTCTCAGGGTGGGCGAGGAGGTGGCCGACCAGTTCGGCGGTGTGTTCGGCCGCGCCCTCCGCCGCCGACTCCATGCCCACCGCCAGCGCCGTGACCCGGCCGCCGGTGGCGCCAGCCGCCACGCGTGCGATTTGCGCCGAAGCCTGCGCCCGGCTCCGGCCGCCCGGACCCGTGGCGTCGGTCAGCGTGACGATCCGCACGGGACGCTCCGAGGCCGCCGCGTAGTCGGCGGCGGCGCGGGTCCAGGCGGCGTCGGCCTGCAGGTGTGCGATGAGTTTGTGGTGGTCGGCCAGGACGCCCTGCCAATCCGTGGGCGCAGCGCCGGAGCCGGCGGCGGCCGGCCCGGCCAGGGCGACCACGACGGCGTCGATCGGCTCCGGCGCGGTCGCGGCGGCCGCGCCCACCGCGCTGGCGGGCTTGGCGGTCGCGAGCACGGCGGCCCGGAGCGCGCTGGCCGCGCCGTTGAAGTTGCGCCCCGGCGTGGCCGGATGACACACGATCGACCTGTCCTCGAGCGCCGAGGTGAGGGCGGCGGTCAGGTCGCGGCGCTCACTGACGATCACACACGACTTCACGTCCCCCGCCGCCAGCTCGTCCGGGACCGGAGCGTCGAAGATCGAGCCGAACCGAGGATTGGCCCCGCCCTGGGTGGCCTGGTTCGACTCGGCCGGAACGACGGCGCGTGGGACGACCGCCTCGAGGACGCCGGCCAGCGACTTGGTGTCGTCCGTGCGCACGACCTCGACGAGGCGGGGCTGGTCGACGACCGCCACCTCGGGTCCACCGGCGAAGAAGACCTGACCGTTGCACCACCCCGCCTCGTCAGAGACCAGGTACGCCGCGAGCGGACCGAGGTTCTCGGGGCCGGGGATCGCGTCGAGTGACAGCCCGCCTCCGCCGCCGCCCCGGCCCTCGGCGCGCGCGCGCTCCAGCGCCGCCTGGACCATGCGGGTGTTCGCGATGGGCGAGATGGCGTTGACGGTCACCCCCGCCGGTGCCACCCGTCCCAGCTGCCAGGTCAGCGCGGCGACGGCTCGCTTGGCGGCGCTGTACCCGCCGGCGTCGGCAGCACGCCATCCCGAACCCGAGGTGATCCCGAGGATGCGGCCGTGGCCGGCTGCGGCCATGAGGGGCAGGGCGGCATCGAGGACGTTGAGGTAGCCGAAGAGGTGCACGTTCAGCAGGGAGACCCAGTCCTCCTCGGTCCCGCGGGCGAAGTAGCTCTGCCGGGTGATGCCGGCGACGTTGACCACGGCATCGAGACTGCCGTGCTCGTGCGCGAGTTCCCGGAAGAGCGCGGTGACTGCCTCGGGGTCGGTGACCGAGGCGGACGAGGCATGGGCCGACCCGCCGGCCGCGACGATGCGTGCCGCCGTCGAGTCCTCCGGCTCTGGCAGCTGCTCGGTACCGTCGAGGGTGACCAGCGGGTCGACGGTGACGACGTAGCAACCGGCGCGGCCGAGCGCCTCGGCGATGGAGCCGCCGATCCCACCCGCGCCCCCGGTGACGACGGCGACGCGCTGGCGTGGGCGCGGGGTCATGGTGTCGCCGAAGGTGAGAGCTGGTCGAGCTCGAGGCCCTCGAAGCGCCCGCCCGCGAGCCAGTTCTCGAGGAGGTCGCGGTAGGCGAACCAGTCGCCGAAACCGCCGCCGTAGTTGCCGGCCTTTGGGCTGATCGTCTCCGGATGTCCCTCGTTGTTGATGCGCGACGGCGTGCAGGCGGACATGACGCGGCTCATGTCGGTATAACAGCCGACGATCTCTTGGACCCAGGCGTCCTGGGCCTCGGCACTCACGTCGAAGACCTCGACTCCCGCTTTCTGGAGCGCCGCGATCGTGGTGCCGACGAACTCCGCCCCCAGCACGGCCAGCTGCGTGTAATTGACGGTCACGACCGACTGTTGGCTCGGTGCCGGCATCGCGAACATGTTGGGGAAGTCGCGGCTCAGAATGCCGAAGAGCGTGACAGGTCCGTCGGCCCACCGCTCCTCCAGCGTGACCCCGTTGCGGCCGACGATCTCGTGGCCCACGCGCCGGGCGAGGGGGGTCCGCTCGGCTTCGAAGCCGGTCCCGTAGATGATGCAGTCGACCGCGTACTGCTTCCCGTCGACCACAGGGCCTTGCGCAGTGATCTTGTCGATCCCGGCCGGGCAATCGATCAACGTGACGTTGGGGTTGTTGTAGGCGGCGAGGTATTCGTCGTGGAAGCAGGGGCGCTTGCAGATATAGCGGTAGTACGGCTTGAGGACTTCGGCCATCGATCGGTCGGCCACGATCTCGGCGACCCGCCGCCGGTGCTCCTCCATGATCCTGTAGTCGAGCTCCTCGGCGCTCGTCATGAACTGCTCGCGGGTCATGCCCTCGCTGTAGGGAGGGTTGTTGACGGCGGCGTAGTGATGGGTCCATCCGTCGTCCACTTCGTCGCGGTCGACCTTGCGACCCAGCATGACGCCCTGGAAGTTGTCCATACGCCGCTTCTGCCAACCAGGCTCGAAGTCGCGCCCGAAGTCGTCGTCGGTGGGATGGTTGCCCCTGACCCCGATGGCAGACGGTGTCCGCTGGAACACGTAGACATGGTCGGCCGACTCGGCCAGGGGCGGCAGGGCCTGGATGCCCGACGCACCCGTGCCGAGCAGCGCGACCGTCTTGCCCTTGAGCTTGTGGAGCGGCTCGTTCGTCCCGCCGCCCGTGTAGCCGAAGTCCCAGCGCGCCGTGTGGAACGAGCGCCCGCCGAAGTCCTCCATACCCGGGATGCACGGCAACTTCATGAGATTCAAGATCCCGGCGGCCAGCACATACCAGCGACAGGCGACGTCGTCGCCGCGGTCGGTGTGCACGTGCCACCGACCCTCGTCATCGTGCCACTCGGCCCGGGTCACATCTGTGTGGAAGAGCGCGTCGTCCGTCAGGCGGTACCGCTCGGCGATGCGCTCGAGGTGGCCCCGGATCTCGTCACCCGATGCGTAGCGGTCTTTCGGGATGTAGCCGAACTCCTCGAGCATGGGGATGTAGATGTAGGACTCCACGTCGCACATGACGCCGGGGTACCGGTTCCAGTACCAGGTACCGCCGATGCCGCCGGCCTGGTCGACGATGCGGACGCCCTCCACCCCGCGCTTGCGGAGCTCGGCGCCGGCGAGCACACCCGCAATTCCTCCGCCGAGGATCACGACGTCCACCTCGTCCGCGACGGGCGGGCGATCGAGGAAGGCGGTAAACGGGTCGTCCCGGTAGTGCCCAAAGGCCTGGTCGTGGTCCAGGTCCCTGATGTCGGCCCGGCCTTCGATGAGCCGCTTGTCCCGTTCGGCCAGGTACTTGGCGTGGACGGCCTCGGGGTCAAAGGGCGCCGAGGCTGCGCCGAGCCGGGACATGTACCAAAGGGTAACCGACCCGCGGCGACCCTGACACTCGTGTCAGGTTTCGTCGGGCAGCCCGCTCCGGCCGTGCGCTCAGCGTCCCGTGACCGTGTGGACGCGGGTCCGTGTGCCGCCCTCGGCGATGTCGATCGAACGCGATCGACGTGCGCTGCGGAGGGTGAATCACGCGGTGGGGATGTCTCCGAGAACGCGATTGACGAAGAAGCCACACGAATGTTAAGCCCGGTTTCGTAATGGGAGTCGCAGTCACGCGATCGGGGGTCGGTCCATGAGACGTCGCTTGCACTCGGCAACAGCGAACCTGCTCTCGGCGAGCGCCTTGGTACTCGGCCTGCTGGTCGGCGTGACGGCGCTGTCGGGACCGGCTAAGGCAGCGCCACCCGGTTCGGCGCAGGCGTCGAGCGCTCCCGCCGGCTACTGGATGGCCGCCTCTGACGGCGGTGTCTTCGCCGAGGGCGCCGCTCCCTACGAAGGCTCCATGGGCGGCAAGCCGCTGAACGCCCCCATCGTCGGCATGGCCGTCACCCCGTCGAGCACGGGCTACTGGCTCGTTGCGTCCGACGGAGGGGTCTTCAGCTTCGGCGATGCGACCTTCTACGGCTCCATGGGAGGCGTACACCTGAACGCCCCGATCGTGGGCATGGCCGCGTCACCGACCGGCAACGGCTACTGGCTCGTCGCGTCCGATGGCGGAATCTTCGCCTTCGGTGACGCGAAGTTCCAAGGGTCAATGGGCGGCAAACGGCTGAACGCCCCAGTCGTCAGCATGATCGCGTCGCCCACCGGCAACGGCTACTGGCTGGTGGCCTCCGACGGCGGGATCTTCAATTTCGGCGACGCGACGTTCCAGGGCTCATTGGGCGCGATGCATCTGAACAAACCCATCGTGGGTATGAGCGGCACACCGATCGGCGACGGGTACCGGCTCGTCGCGTCGGACGGCGGCGTTTTCGACTTCGGGTCCGCAAACTTCTACGGATCCATGGGGGGCACGCCGCTGAACAAGCCGGTCGTGGGCATGGCCGCCACCGGGGACGGCAACGGCTACTGGTTGGTGGCGGCCGACGGTGGGATCTTCAACTTCGGCACCGCCCCTTTCAGTGGGTCGCTCGGCTCCCTGAAGCTCAACCAGCCCGTCGTCGCGATGGCGACGGTCGGTCCGATCGTCGGAGGACGCACGCCTCTTGGTCGGGACCTTCGACGGGGTCCCGGGGCAATACCAGACCATTCAGCAGGCGGTGAATGCCGCGCAGCCGGGCGATTGGATCCTGATCGCTCCGGGCGACTACCACGAGCAGGCGGACCACCTCAATCCACCCTCGGCCAACGCGGTCTCACTCGGATGGTACGGAGGAGTCGAGATCCATACCAACGACATCCACCTGCGCGGCATGAACCGGAACTCAGTCGTCGTCGACGGCACCAAGCCGGGTTCGTCGCAGTGCAGCACCAACGCCGCCGATCAGGACCTCGGGGCGACCGACACGAGCGGGAACCCACTGGGGCGGAACGGGATCGATATCTGGGCCAACGGCGACTCGGTCGACAACCTCACTGTGTGCAACTTCCAGCTGGTCAACAACACCGGAGGAAACCAGGCCGGGGACGGTGGGAACGAGATCTGGTGGGACGGGGGTGACGGGACCGGCAAAATCGGCCTGCAGGGCTACGAGGGCAGCTACCTCACGGCCACCGACACCTTCAACGGCGCCGTGACCGGCGGGTCGGCCTTCGGCAACTACGGCATCTTCTCCTCCGGCTGCGCAGGGGCCCGGAGTGTGGAACCAGACCTACGCGAACAACTTCGCCGACTCGGGGATGTACATCGGAGCGTGCCAGCAGGCCTGCGACGCGTGGGTCGACAACGCCTGGATGGAGAACAACGCGCTCGGGTATTCGGGCACCAACTCCGGCGGCACGTTGGTGATCGAGGGTTCCCAGTTCGACAACAACATGGACGGGCTCGATACCAACACCCAGAGTGCCGGTGACCCGCCGCCCCCTCAGAACGGGGCCTGTCCCTTCAACGGAACCAGCGGCCTGACCGGCACTCATTCGTGCTGGGTCTTCATGGGCAACGTCTCCCACAACAACAACAACCCCCAGGCTCCGGGTGCAGGTTTGTCCGGCGAGCCGCCCGGGACGGGTATGACGGTGTCGGGTGCGACCAACGACACGGTCATGGACAACACCTTTGCCAACAACAACGCGTGGGGCACCCTGATCGTCCCCTTTCCCGACAGCGATCCCGGAGCGCCGGGCGTGTGCGCCGGCTCCGGTGGGCAGGCGGCGCTGGGTTACTGCATCTACGACCCCAAGAATGACGCGCTGCTGAACAACACGTACTCGGGGAACGGCGGCTACGGCAACCCGACGAACGGTGACTTCGGACAGATCACCTTTTTCGGTGGGGAACCACAGAACTGCTATGGCGGTAACACCGCCCCGGCGGGCTCGACGCCGTCCAACCTGGAGCAGACCCAGCCTCCGAGCAGTTGTGGCGTGACGACAACCGCCGCCAACACCGGTGGAGCGCTCTTCGACCAGGTGTTGTGCGCCACCGGATTCGCCTCCGCCTTCGGGGTGTCGTGCACGGGGACGAATTACCCGAAGCCGTCGACGCCTCCGATCATGACCACGGCGCCGGCGACTCTGCCCACCATGCCCAATCCGTGCCGAGGCGTGCCGGCCAACGCGTGGTGCGTCGGGGGGAAACCCGTCTAGGGGGAACGGTTCAGGCGCTCAGGGCTTCGTCGATGGTGGTCTCGGCGAGGCCCCGGGCGGCCAGGAGCCACCGAGCCGCGTCGGCGTCGAGTGGGCGCCCCAGGTGGTACCCCTGGGCGAGCTCGCAACCCATGGCGCGCAGGCCCTCCTGTTGGGCGGCGTGCTCGACTCCCTCGGCGATCGTCCCGTAGCCGAGTGTCCGCGCCAGTTGCACGAGCGCCGCTGCCATGCTCCGCGAGTCGTCTGCCGACCCGAGCTTGTCGACGAAGGACTTGTCGATCTTGACGATGTCGATCGGCAGCCGGTCCAGGTGCACGAACGTCGAGTAGCCCGTCCCGAAGTCGTCCAGCGCGATCCGCACGCCGAGGTTCCGCAACGCCGCCAGGTTGCGCAGGGTCGCCTCGTCGTCGGTGATGACCTCGCTCTCGGTGATCTCGATCACCAGGTGCCGCGGATCGAACCGACACTCCTCTATTTGCGCCGCGATCCGCCCCGCCAGCGCGGGATCCGCGAGCTGGCCGGCCGAGAGGTTCACGCCGATCTCGAGGTCGGGCCCGCACACGCCGCCCTGCTGCCACTCCCGCACCTGCAGGCACGCCTTCCGCATGATCAGGGCGTCGATCTCGCCGATGAGACCGATCTCCTGGGCCAGGGGCACGAAGTAGCGCGGATCGACCAGCGGTCCCTCCGGGTGGGGCCAGCGCACGAGGACTTCGAACCCGACCAGCCGATCCGTCTGGAGGTCCATGATGGGTTGGAAGTGCGGCACGAGGTCTCCGTCGGCGATCGCGACCTTCAGCTCCTCTTCCAACTCGAGGCGGGCCAGCACTGACGTGTGCATCTCGTCCCGGTAGACCTCGAAGCGGTCCTTGCCTCGCTTCTTCGCCTGGTACATCGCGATGTCGGCGTTCCGGAGGAGTTGCTCGCTGTTGAGGCCGTCCTCGTCGAAGGCAATACCGATACTGCACGCCGCGGTGACGGACTTCGTGCCGAGGCGGACGGGCGGTCGGAGTGCGTGGAGGATCCGCCGCGCCAGGTCGGTCACGTCATCACGGGAGGACACGTCCTCGATGAGGATGGCGAATTCGTCCCCGCCCAGGCGCGCCGCGGTGTCCGCCGGCCGCAACATCTCGGACAGGGTCGCGGCGACCCAGCGCAGCAGCTGGTCCCCCTCGCCGTGCCCGAGGCTGTCGTTCACCGTCTTGAAGTCGTCCAGGTCGAGGAACAGGACGGCGAGGTGCGAGCCGTTACGCATGATGCGGCTCAGACCGTGCTTCAAACGGTCCTGGAACAACGCCTTGTTGGCCAACCGGGTCAGGGAGTCGTGGAAGGCCCGGTAGGACAGCTCGTCCTCCAACACCTTGCGGTCGGTGACGTCGCGGAAGCTGTACACCCGCCCCACGACCTCGCCCTCGACGCGCTGCGGGCGCGAGTAGCGCTCGACGACCCGGCCGTCCTTGAACTCGAAGGAGTCGAACGTCTCGTCTTCCGGTTTGGCGACGGTTGCCCGCAGTCGATCCATGACGGCCTCGGGGTTGGCCAGTTGGTCCATGGCGAACGCCAGGCTGGAGAGCGCGTCCTGACGGGCGACGGTGTCTTCGGGGATGCGCCAGATCTCCAGGAAGCGCCGGTTGAAGTCCGTGATCCGGTCCGACATGTCCACCACCAGGATCCCGTCCCAGGTGGAGTCGAGGGTGGCGGTCAACCGGGAGAGTGCTTCGCCCAGGTCGTGTTCGGCGGACACCCGCGCCGTCGCATCATGGGCGGAGACGACGAACCCTTCGACCGTCGGGTCGTCGAGCAGGTTCACGATGTTCATTTCGAAGGGCACCGTGCCGTCGCCGTCGTGGCGCAGCAGGTTGACCCGGGCCGTCACCGGGTGGGCCGACGTGGCGCCGCGCCACGCGTCGGCCAACGCGTTGTCGAGGACGGCCCGGTCGCCTGGGGCGACCATGTTGCTCAGCGGTCGTCCCTCGATGAGCTCCGGGTCGAGCCCCAGGATCCGCGTGATGGCGGCCGACACGGAGTGGACCACACCTTCCTGGGACACCAGCATGAAGACCGACCCTGCATTGTGCACCAGCGAACGGAACCGAGCCTCGTGCCCGCTCGCCAGCTCGAAGCGCCGGCGCTCGGTGAGGTCGCGCAAGCACAGCAGGACGGCGGCCTCGCCAAACCACTGGATGGTCGTGCCCACCATCTCGGTGAGGCGCCAGCCCGATGCCGCGTTGACCCGGATCTCTATGGGCGTGCCGACCTCCTTGCCGGAGATCGTCGAGAGCGAGCGGAGCGCCAGCTCCTGATCGTCCGGATGAAGGAGGTCCAGGCCGGATTGGCCCACCCAGTCCTCGACCGTGCGCTCGAAGATGCGTTCGGCCGAGCGGTTGCCCCACACGATCGTCCCGGCCCGGTCGACGATGACGACTGCGTCCGGCAGGCTGAGGAAGGCGCCAGCGATGGAGCCGAGCTCGTCGGCGGACGTGGGGGGTGCGGCCGAAGGGGATGGGGACGCGGCGTGCTTCCTCCCAGCCCCAGCCCTGCGCAAGACCCGCTCCACCACGGCTTCGTCCCCCCTGCGCCGATTCTCTCCTTACTGTCGGTTGATTCAAGCCGCGAAATGGTTGCCAGGAGGTTGCGGTCGGTCCGCCTGCCAAATCCGGAGGGTGCCTACAGGACCAGGTGCTCTGAGACCTCGGGGGTCTCCATGTTCTCGGCGATCCGAGCCGCCAGCTCTTCGGGCGTCTCTTTGGGGCGTAGGAGGAAGGGCGAGAGGGCCAGGCCGAACACGACACAACACGCCGCGATCACGAGCGCGAGCCGGTAGCCGTGGTCGAGGGACGTGACCAGGTCATGGCCGGCCGCCAGGAAGGCCTTGGACTGGTTCTCCGCAATGGTGCTGAGAGCGGCCAGGCCGATCGCACCGGCCAGCTGCTGGGAGACGTTCACGACGCCCGAGCCGAGGCCGGCGTCGGCGTTGGGGATCTCGGACATCCCGATCTGGAGCAACGGCATGAACGACGCGCCGGCGCCGACACCCATCATGAGGAAGGCGAAAAAGATGCGCGGGAAGTAGGCGGCGTGGGGACCGGCCGAGGCGAAGAGGAGGAGCCCGCCGGCGGCGAGCGCGATGGCCGGGTACATCACCGGCTTGTTCCCGAAGCGGTTCACCAGCCAGGCGGTGATGCCGGTGGACATGCCGGCCATGCCGAACGTCTGGGGCAGGAAGGCGAGTCCCGTCTTGACCGGGCCGTAGCCCTGGACGTGCTCGAAGTAGAGCGCCCCGATGAAGAAGGTCGAGAACATCCCGATCACGAGGAACCCGCGCACGACGCCCGAGCCGGTGAGCGTGCGCAATTTCAGGATGCGCAGCGGCATGATCGGGTTGGCCAGACGTGACTCCAGCACGAGGAACGTGAGGAGCAGCACGACGGCGAGACCGAGGATGCCGAGCGTGTGGGCCGAGCCCCAGCCGTAGGTCGACGCGGTGACGATGGCGTAGATCGCCACCATGACGGAGACGGTGATCAACACGGACCCGACCCAGTCGACGCCTTGTTTGATGCCGAAGCCGACGTTGTCCGTCAGGAGGACGGAACCGGCGATTACGACGGCGATGCCGACAGGCACGTTCACGAAGAAGATCCAGTGCCAGGACAGGGCCTGGGTCAGGATGCCGCCGGCGAGGAGCCCGACCGAGCCGCCGCCGACGGCGACGAAGACATAGGCGCTCATCGCCTTCGCCCGCTCTTGTGGGGAGGGGAACTCGGTGACGATGATGGCCACGATCACCGACGCCATCAGCGCGCCGCCGATGCCCTGGACGAACCGGCCGGCCACGAGCTCGCCCTGGCTGCCGGCGGATCCGCAGAAGATGGAGGCCAGCGTGAACAGCGTCACGCCGGCGAGGAACACCTTCTTGCGGCCGATGAGGTCGCCCAGGCGCCCGGCCATGAGGAGGAAGCTGCCGAAGCTGATGAGGTAGGCGTCGACGACCCACGTGAGCCCGGACTGGGTGAAGTGCAGGCTCTTCTGGATGGCGGGGAGGGCGACGTTGACGATGCTGCCGTCGAGGGCAGCCATGAACATCGCGAAACAGACGACGACGAGGGCGATCCAGCGCCGGGGGTCGAGGACGTCGTCGGGCGTGGGTGCGGGCCCGTTGGGGGCCGGGATCTGGCTACCGGCCGGGGCGGGCGGGGTGGTCCCTGGTGACTGGATAGTCATGATTTCGGGACTATCATAGGGGGATGAGCGATGAGGCCGTCCAGTCGAGGGCGGCGGGGGCTTCGAGAACCGCGACGGCCGGGACGATCGTGCTGGTCACCCGGCTGGCCCGGGCCGTCTTCCTTCGGAGCTCGGTCGACCTGGTCGGGATGAACCTTCGCAACATGGTCGTCCTGGCCTACCTGCGGGACCACCCGTCGGTGTCGCAGCAGGCCATGACCGAGGACTTGTCGATGGACTCCAACACCGGCGTGCTGGTGCTCAACGACCTGGAGGACCTGGAGTACGCGGAGCGACGGCGGGACCCGTCCGACCGGCGGCGTCACATGGTGGACATCACGGCGGCGGGGCTGGAGGCGTTGGAGCGGGCGGAAGTGGCCCAGGGGAGCATCGAGGACGAGATCTTGGGTGGGCTGAGTGGTGTTGAGCGGGGAGAGCTCCGGCGGTTGTTGTTGAAGGCGCTGGAGGAGCACGAGGGGCCCGAGCCGGGGACTGTGGCTGGCGACACCCAGTAGCTGCTACGCCAGGGCGAGTGGCGTGTGGCGGGCGAGCACCTCGAAATCGTGGTCGGCATGCAGGACGGGCGTCGATGCACGGATGGCGGTGGCAGCGATGAGACAGTCGATCAGCTTTCGAACAGATTCACCGCGTCCTCGACAGACGCGGTAGAGCGTCGCCGCACCCTCGTAGTCGGCCGGTTCCGTCGGCACCTGGGTGGCACGACCGAGCAGGCCCCTGAGATCCCGCAGATGATGTTCGTCTCGTGCACCGGCCAGCACTTCCATCCTGACCGGGTGGCAGATGGCCAGCTGGTCGTCGAGGAGCGCGTCGACCCGATTACAGACCGCGCTGTCCGTCCCGCGGAGGAACTCGACCCACGCCGACGAGTCCACCAGAATCACGTCGCGCCTGCCGTGCGCATCTGGTCGAGATCGCCCTCCCAACCCGAGCCCCGCAACCCGCGGGCTTCTTGGACGGAGATGGCTTCGCCAGCAACGGTGCGCAGGGCGAAATTGACGGCTTCGCGTTTGGTGGACAGGTGGTACCGGTCCATGACGGTTCGGCAGGCGTCCTCGTCGATGTCTATGTTGGTTCGGGCCATACACCCACGATACACCATGGATACACCGGACACCGCTACCGCCGCGTCACGGTGTGGTACCGGGCCACGATCAGCTTCCCGATCAGCGTGTAGCCCGTCGTCCGGGCATGGATGTTCCCGAGCGCGCAGAACCAGGTGAACGCGCAGACGCTGGCGACCGGGACCGGGATGACCCCGTAGGTCTTCGTCTTCACCGTCCGGGTCAGGGACCCGTAGGCACCGGTCGCCGCCGTCACGTCGACGAGGGATCCGCCCGCGGACGTGTAGGCCTTGGAGAGCGTGGGGTTGATCAGCGCCTTGAACGCAGTGACCGACAGTTTGGCCAGGTTGACCGCGGCAGGCGGTGCCGGGTTGTGCGGCCAGACGTAGCGGCCCAGGATGACGTCGGGGTAGGTGGACCCGATGATGGGGACTCTGCGCCCGGCTGCCGCGCGCAGGTCGGCCGCCAGCGTCGTCACGTTCGCCTTGATGCTGTTGACGGCCGTGCTGACGCACGGGACCGGAGTGGCCGACGCCGCGCACCCCGTCACGTCGTTGCCGCCGATCGACACCGTGATGAGCCCGATGTGACCGCGGTGCGCGGTGAGGAACGCCTGCGCCGCTGCGATCTGGGTCGTCGTGGGGTAGGGCACGGCGCCCGCCGTGTGGGGCAGGACGTCCGGGCACCCGACGTAACTGAGGATCGACCGGGTGGTGGCGCCGCCGCACCCGAAGTTCACCAAGGTCAGGCCAGCATGGCGGGCGACGTACACCGTATAGCCCGGGGTAGAGCCCAGGCTCGGCTGGAATCCCACCGAGTAGGAGTCACCGAGTGACACGTAGTAGGTCGTTGCACGCGTTGCCGCCGGGGCCGGCCTGGCCGGCGCCACGACGGTCAGCAGCGCCGCCGCAGGGATGACGGCGAGGGCGATCCGGGCGAGGATCCGGCGCGGCATCCGGACATGTTGCCCCACGATCCGTGGCGCAAGCGTCAATGGGACGACATGGTCGCTCACCGTGTGTGTAGAGGGGTGGCTAGACGGCGGCGACGTATCGAGTCAGGCAACCGGCCCGACCGGACGGTCACCCCGCAGCGTGATCCGGTGCATGACCCGGGGCTGCCCCTCGTAGTCGAAGATCCCGAAGTGCATCGTCGAGCGGTTGTCCCAGAAGGCGAGGGTCCCCGGCTTCCAGTGGTAGCGCACGATGAATTGCGGGCTCGTCATGTGCTTGTACAGCAATCGCAGCAGCCCGTCCCCCTGGCTCTCGGGCATGTCCTTCATGCGGAAGGTGAACTTGGGGTTGACGAAGAGGTTCTTGCGTCCCGTCTCCGGGTGGACCCGCACGACCGGGTGCAGGGCCGGCACCAGCCGCTCGAGCTTCTTGCCCTCCCACACGTTGCCGTGGCCCTCGGCCACCATCTGGGCGTAGTAGGGCTCGTAATGGTACGCCGAGAGCCCGTCGCAGAGGCGCTGGAGCGGCTCGGCCAGCACGTCGTAGGCGGTCCGGGTGTCGGCCCACATGGTGTCGCCGCCCGCCTCGGGCACCTCGACCGAACGCAGCATGGACGCCATGGCCGGGCGGTTCATGAACGTGATGTCGGTGTGCCAGAAGTCGGTCCGGTCCTTGCCGCTCTCTATGGAGTGGATCTCGGGGCGCTCCCGCACCTGCGGCTCGACGGGGTGGCTCTCGGTGAGCTCGCCGAAGCGGCCGGCGAACATGATCTGCGCCTCGTCATCGAGGGTCTGGTCGGGGAAGAACACTACGAGGCGCTCGAGCCAGACGGCCCGGATGGTGGCGACGACGTCGTCGTCGAGTTCCGCCGCGCAGTCGACGCCGTGGATCTCGGCCCCGATGGTCGGGCTGAGGGGGCGGATGTCGAGGTCGACGCGGCTGCGGCTGAGGGTCACGCAGCCATGTTGGCAGCCCAGAGGTGGCCGGGCTACTGCTTGGCCAAGATCACCCGCAGCCGGTCCTCCGGGTGCACCAAGTGGTCCGACGACTCGGCATCCACGTCGATCTGCACCCAGCGGATTCGATCCCGGCGGGCCAGCGCACGACCGTGCCGTTGCGCGTCCCGCCCCAGTGCGACACCACCTGCTTCATCCACTGATAGGGGGTGTTCCATGGCGTGGGCCCCGCCCTAAGTCTCCTTAATCACCCCGAGTGACACGGCCGAGGGAGGCCATCCGCGTGCCGCGGGAGCGCCGGGTGCCGATCGGGTGCCCGGCGCTGCGGTGTTCGGGCCGTTCCGGATGGAGCTGATGCGCGTGCGCCCCGTACCGGGTGGACAGCGGCGACGCCGTGACCCCGTGGAGGAGGACGCTCAGCGCGACCGTCACCGTCACCGTGGCCAGGACGGTGCGCCCGTCCGCCGGCGCCAGCGTGTCCACCGCGATCAGGCCAAACACGACCGAGGCCAGGCCGCGGGGGCCGAACCAGCCCACGAAGGCGACGGTGGCCCGGTCGAGCCCCGTGCCCACGAGCGACAGGGCCACCGGGACCATCCGCACGACCGTCAGCGCCAGCAACGCGTAGACCACGTCGCGCCACGTCGCGTCCTGGAAGCCCGACACGAGCATGACGCCGCCGAACAGGAACCAGACGAGCAGCGAGAGCAGGAGCCCAGACTCCTCGGCGAAGGAGACCAGCTCGTCGTCGTGGGGCAGCACGGTCCCGAACGCCATGCCGGCGAGAAAGGCAGCGACGAAACCGTTGGTGCCGGCAACGACCGAGGCCGAGTAAGCGAAGAGCCCGAGGGCCAGCGTGGCGAGCGGCTGGGCGCCGGTGGCGCTGAGGTGGTTCCGGCGGGCGAGGGCGAGCAGCACGGCGCCGGCCACGCCGACGCCGATGCCGATGCCCGCTCCCCCCAGCAGGTCGATCGCGGCCCGGGCCGGCCCGGACGCGTGGGCCGCCTCAGCCGAGGCGGCCCCGGCGATGAAGAGGTTCACGAATGGCGTCGCGATGCCGTCGTTGAGGCCGCTCTCGACGTTCAGGATGCGGCGCACGCCTACCGGCACCCGCTCGTCGTTCACGACTGCGGCCCCCAGCGAGGCGTCGGTGGGGGCGACGATCGCACCGATGGCGGCGGCCACCCACAGTCCGGTGCCGTTGAAGAGGCCGGTTGCCACGGCGAAGCCCGCGCCGATCGTCAAAGGGAGGCCGAGACCGAGCAGCCGGACGGCGATGCCGACATCGGAGCGCAGGCGGCGGGCGTTGACGCGGGACGCGTCGGCGAAGAGGACGAGGGCGAGGGTGACCTCGGCAATGGAGCGGATGGTCGATGAGTGCAGGCTGAGGCGGATGAGCGCGGTTGGCCCATGCGTGGCGACCAGGCCGAGGAGGACGAACGCGATAGGGGCAGAGACGTTCCACCGCTCGAGCCGGGCGGAGACCAGGGCCCAGATGACGACACAGGCCGCCACGACGGCGAGGGCGGCCAGCGCGGGCTCGGGCTCGTGGGGCACGGTGCATTCTCGCTTGGGCCCGCGTCGGCAGCGCGGACTGCAGCCCGCGCTGGCGTTGATGAAGAAGCTGTTGCTGGCGTGTTGCCGGTCCGGTCCAGCAGGCCGTCGTTAGGACCTTTGGCCCTGTCCACCAGGGGGCGGTCAGTGGCACTCTCAAATGAAGGAAAGGGCGGCGTGACTTGGCGGTGAGTGCGAACCCGAGGAAGGCGGAGTGGCGATGACGGCCGGAATCGTGCGGCGCCGCGAGCAGGCACCGGAACCGCGTGCACGGCAGCTCGACCCAAAGCCGGATGCCGAGGAGCTGATCGACCAGCTGGCCCGGCTGGAGGCGCTGAAGGACGCCGGCGTCCTGTCGGCCTCCCAGTACGCACGGCAGCGCGCCCGCATCTTTCACGGGCTGGTCTGAGGCCGCAGCTCTCGGCCTGGTGCCGGGAGGGCCGCTGCAGAGGAAGACGCCCCGCGCAGCATCGCGACCTGCCTACTAGATAGGTCTGAATTCAGTAGCTATCCCTACTAGAAGGGCTGAACGAATAGGTGTTTCTACTCGTTTGGGTCAAATCCAGTAGAGCGACGCCGATACACCGGCAATGGACATAGAGGCGACGCCCCCCGGGTCCTTCACCCGAAAACCAGCATTGCCCCCGCAGCGGGCGCTAGACATTCCGGTGTCGTATCCCCCGCCATCCCACAACGAGGAGTGATGCATGCTCGCGACCTACCAGTACCCGCTGCTCGATTTCTTCCTGACGATGCTCTACTTCTTCCTGTTCATCATCTGGATCTGGCTCCTCATCATGGTCTTCGTGGACATCTTCCGCAGCCACGACCTGGGGGGATGGGCCAAAGCACTCTGGGCGATCTTCATCATCGTCCTGCCGTTCCTCGGCGTCTTTGTGTACCTGCTGGCGCGGGGTAGCAAGATGCACGAGCGGGCGGCCCGCGAGGCGGCCGACCAACAGGCCGCGTTCGACAAGTACGTGCGCCAGACCGCGGGCACCGGTGATACGGCGACACAGCTGCAGAAATTGGCCGACCTGAAGTCGCAGGGCGTGATCACCGACAGCGAGTTCGAGACGCAGAAGGCCAAGATCCTGGCCAGCTGACAGGGGTTTGCCGGCCCGCGCTCCTCGCGTCCATCCTGAGCGGGTGACGCGGGCCGACGAGCCTGGGGCAGAGTCCGTTCCGGTGGCGGGGCCGGAACGGGCGGACGAGGCGAACAAGGCGGGATCTGCCGGCGCGGCCGCGAGTGACGACGCGCTCTCACAGAAACTCGCGGCGCGTATCGAAAAAGACGTCGAGTCGCCCGTCCCATGGCGGTCGGTGGTCAAGGGGACCATCGCCGTCGTGGTGGCGGGGGTCACGATCTACCTGGTCTTCCCGAGCCTGACGGAGGTTTTCGCGTCCTGGCCGAAGCTGACCTCTCTCGACCCGATCTGGTTCACCGTCGCCGTCGCCGCGCAGGTGGCGCACTTCACGTGCACGATTGCGTTGCAGCGGATCGCGCTGCGCACCAAGGCCTGGTTCTCGGTGGCGACCTCGCAGCTCTCCGGGAACTCCATCAGCCTTGTGGTTCCCGGTGGCGCCGCGGTCGGGGCGGCCACGCAGTTCCGGATGTTGGCCGCCTCAGGAAACGATACGGCCACGGCGGTCGGTGGCCTCACCGCCTTCTCGCTATTGGGTATCGCCGGGCTGCTCGCACTCCCGGTCTTCGTGCTGCCGGCCATCCTCCTGGGCGTCCCGATCGACAAGGGTCTGGAGCACGCGGCGCTCATCGGTATCGTGGGCTTCGTGCTGTTCGCCGGCTTCGGCGCCGTGCTGCTGACGCTCGACGGGCCGCTGCGGCGGGTGGGCAGGGTGGCGCAGTCCGCGCGTAACAGGATGAAGCGCAAGGGCGAGCCGATGACGGGCTTGCCCGAACGGCTCGTCTACGAGCGCAATCGCATTCGTGAGGTGCTGGGGCGGAAGTGGAAGTCGGCGTTGTTGCTCTCGAGCGGCCGGATCGCCTTCGACTACTTCACGTTGTTGGCGGCGATCCGGGCCACCGGCGTGAAGCCGCAGCCGGCGCTGGTGCTGCTGGCGTACGCGGTGGCCGGGCTGCTGGCGCTGATACCCCTTACGCCCGGTGGTCTCGGTATCGTCGAGGCTGGCCTGTCGGGGCTCTTGATCCTGGCCGGCGTCGACGGGGCAACGCGGTGGTGGCGACGCTGGGCTATCGGGTGATCTCGTACTGGCTGCCGATCGCGGTGGGGCCGTTCGCGTATCTCGCCTTCCGGCTGCGATACGGGTCGCCGGGCGGCAGTGGGGGCGGCGGTGAGGCGGGCGCGGCCGGAGCGGGTGCGGTGGCGGCGGCGTAGCCGCAGCCTCTTGCGTCAGGGAGCGTGTGACGCCCGATTGCGTCGCCAGGCCTGGTATCCGCCTGCAAGGTCGGTGACGTTGGTCAACCCGAGGTCGAGGAGGCCCGCCGCGGCCAGGCTCGAGGCGTAGCCCTCGTCGCACACGACGATGACTCGCCGGTCAGGCCCGTCCATCGCGGCGATGCGGTGCGGAGACGTCGGGTCGAGGCGCCACTCGAGCACGTTTCGCTCCATGACGACCGCACCGGGCAGCGCGCCGTCACGGTCACGCTGGGCCGCCGACCGGGTGTCGACGACGAGCGCGCCGTTGGCGATTGCGTGATCGAGGTCCGACGCCGAGACCCGCGGCGCGAGACGCGCTCGTGCTTCCGCCATGCGCTCGTCGATCGCGGAGCGGCCGGTCATCGAAGGCCAGCATGACAGACTCGGCTCACATAGGGACTGCGCTGAGGAGGTCGGCGGACCAACCGCCCTGGCTATGGGGCGCAGGCGACGGAACCTCGTAGAAGGACATTGTCTGCAGGGGCGGCGAATAGGCGTGAATGCTGCCGGCGACCCGGTTGGTCGCGACGACGTCGTGCACGACGCCGCTTGCGATCGACACCACGTCGCCGACGCTCACCAGGCGGCATTCGGGGATCGAGGAGTGCCACCGCAGCTCTATGAGTTCCCCCTCGAGCACCGTGAACGCACCAGCGGAGTCGCCGTGGTCGTGCGGATTGACCCGCGTGCCCGGTGGCCAGCGCAACAGCCACACGTCGAAGTCGTGTGTGCGGTGAATCCGCACTCCGCCGCGCTCGCTCGAGTCGCGATCCAGTTCGCGCGCGGCGTGGGTCTCCCGGGACAGGCGGCGCACGATGCCCTCGAGCTCGGCCGAGATGAGCGGTCGGGCCCGCGAGACGGTGCGAGAAGGCACGCAGGCGAGCATATCGGATAAATACGAGTGATTTAGTCAGATTTATACGGGGACAGGGGATGTATCGTCTGACCGCCCCGCTACGCACAACCCATGAACAATTCGTGTCGTCGACGATTGAAACGCCTATTTGACGGCGGCCGGAGCGGAGATATCGTGAATGTCATCAAGGGGGAATGAGCACCGCCATTGGCGAGGCGGTGGGTCGACCTAACGGTCATGTACGAGGCGACGTGGGATTCCGTCCGCACCCACAGGGTGCCGGACTGGTACGAGGACGCGAAGCTCGGTGTCTTCCTGCACTGGGGCTTGTACTCGGTGCCCGGATGGGCGCCCCAGGTCCCCGATATCCAGGAGCTGCTCGTCCACAGCGGCCCCCGCACCATGCTGCGGGAGAACCCCTACGCCGAGTGGTACCGCAACACCATGCTGATCCGGGGCAGCCCGACCGAGGGTCACCACCGCAGGGTCTACGGCGACGACTACCCCTACGACAACTTCGTCCGCGTCTTCGACGAGGCGTCGGCCCGGGCCAACCTCGACGGCATCGCCGAGCTCTGCCAGGCCGCCGGCGCCCGCTACGCCGTTCTGACGACCAAGCACCACGAAGGCTTCGCACTCTGGCCCACCACCGTCCCGCACCCCGTGAAGGGCGACTACCACGCCGCACGGGACCTGGTGGGCGGCCTGACGACCGCGGTGCGGGCACGAGGTTTGCGCATGGGCCTCTACTACTCGGGCGGGTACGACTGGCCCTATAACGGCGCCGTCCTGAAGCGCGCCGGGCACGCGGTCCTGGCGGTGCCGAACGACCGGCGCTACGTCGGAGTTCGCCACCGCCCACGTGCCGCGAGCTCATCGATCTCTACCGGCCCTCTGTGCTCTGGAACGACATTGCGTGGCCGGCCGCCGGCGACCTGCCCGAGCTCTTCGCCTACTACTACAACTCCGTCCCCGACGGCGTGGTCAACGACCGCTGGACCCAAGCCAAGGTGCCGCGGAACTTTCTGGCCGACCGGCTCGTGATGGCTGCCGGTGACCTCATGCAAGCCTTCTGGCGCTTCATCCCCGAGCGCCGCAAGCACCTCACGTTCGCGCCGCCGCCGCACTGCGACTTCCGCACTCCGGAATATGCCGTGCTGGACGCCACGAGCGAGCGCAAATGGGAGCTCGCCCGGGGCGTCGGGCACTCCTTCGGGGCCAACCGGGCGGAGCGGCCAGAGGACATCATCGGCGAAGCCGCGCTCATCCAGATGTTCGTGGACATCGTCTCGAAGAATGGCAACCTGCTCATCGGGGTCGGCCCACGCCCCGATGGCACGGTTCCCGAGGCGCAACAAGCGCCGCTCCGTGCTCTCGGGCGGTGGCTCGATGTCAACGGCGAAGCGATCTACGGGTCACGCCCCTGGGTGCTGGCCTCGACGACTACGTCGGAAGGGACACCCGTGCGCTTCACGCGCTGCGACGAGGCCGTCTACGCGCACGTCTTCGGGAGACAGACCACTCGGCGGGTCGGGTTGCGTGCGGTCGACGCCACGAGAGTGCGGCGCGTCCGACTGGTTGGCCACGACGAGCCGCTCGAGTGGGCGGCAGAGGACGGCGTGCTGCGCGTGACGCTGCCCGAGCGGATGCCGATGTCGGCGGTGACAGTGCTCGACCTGGGCGAGGGGATCCGGGCCCGAGTTGGCCCTCCGGACGATCCCCGGTCTTAACCGCCGAGCACCATCTGCGTCTGCGTGACTCGCGCCACCAGGCGCTCCGTTCCGTCGCGCAGATCGGTCTCCACGACGATCACCGTGCGGCCGGTGTGAAGGGGGCGGGACGTTGCTACGACAACCGGGGCCTCCCCATCGTGGCCCTCCCTCGGGCGCACGCCCCGTAGGAAGTTGGTCTTCGACTCAATGGTGGTTGTGCCCGCGCCCTCGGGCAGATTCAGGAACGCGCAGAGGGCACCCGTGCTGTCGGCCAACGACATCAGGACGCCTCCGTGAAGGAGGCCGCCGCTGGTGCAGAGCTCGGGCGCCCACGCCAAATGGCCGCGCACCTCGTCCTTCGCGGCGCGGTCGAACACGACGCCGAGCGTCTTGGCGAATGGCATCAGGTCGGCCAGCGTGGCGGGGGTCGGTGGGGATGCGGGCGGACTTTCGTGGTCCTGACCAGGCATGACCCGGCAGGCTACCGCTCACGGCGCAACCTCCGGCCGCGAACAATTGTCATGCGGGGGGACTTTTGGATCTACCGCCAAGGACTTCGTCACCGCATGATTCACACCCAGTGGACGACGGTCGCCGGCGGTGCACGGCTCATGACCGATCCGGCCTGTGCCCGAAACAGCCGGAATTGGGGAGTGGGAACGCGAGTCGTTCGGGTCGGCGACCGTCCGTCCGCAGCGGTTCGCTCCTGCAATGCGGGTAGTCGCCGCCGTACAGTCCCCCCGGTGCTGCTCGACCTTTTCCTCATAGGGCTCGTCGTCACCCTGGAGCCCATCCCCCTCACGGGGATGATCCTGCTGCTCGCGGCGGAGCGCGGGATCATCAAGGGCGTCGGCTACGTGCTCGGATGGTTCGGCACCCTCGTCGCGATCGTCGCGCTCACCGTCCTCGTCACAGGCGGCAAGCCACTGATCCCGAACAGCGCGCCGTCGACCGCCAGCCTCGTGGTCAAACTCGCCCTCGGCGTCGTGCTCGTCTTCGTCGCCTACCGCCGCAACAACCGACGGCGCCAGGGTTCTGCGAGGACCGACGACACGACCGACGGGGCAGGGACACACGCGAAGCCAAAGAAGCAACCCCGCTGGATGCAAGGCATCGACCGCGTGGGCCCATTCTCCGCGGCCGGCCTGGCCTTCCTTCTCCAGCCGTGGGTGATGGTCGCCGCGGGCGTTACCACCATCACGCAGGCCAAGATCTCGAACGCGGCCGAGTGGCTGGCGCTCTTCGCCTTCTGCCTCCTGTGCTCGGCCAGCCTGCTGGCCATGGAGATCTACGCTCTCCTCCGGCCCGACACCGTGAAGGCGAAGCTCGCGGCGCTGCTCGAGTGGATCAACACCCACACCGACCAGGCCATCGTCATCCTCTCGCTCGGCTTGGGGCTGTACCTCATGGCCAAGAGCATCTACGGGCTCACCAGCTCGTAGCGGCCGGCTCCATCGACCCGCCCCGCCCGGCAGCTACGACTGCGCCGCCGGCTCGGGCTGGCTCAGCACGAACCGCCCGTCGGCGTTCCGGCGCACACCGGCGAGGGCGAAGCGCTCACCGAGAAGCGAGGGCACCTCGTCCAGCTCGACCGGCGTGATGGACGACGCACCTCCGACCGGGCGCTCTATGAGCAAGGGCTCGGTCACGTCGAACATCATCAACGTCAGGCAACGGTCCACGCTGCGCAGGCCAGCCATGATGCCGTGTACGAACGAGGACGCGGGGTGTGTCGCGGTGTACCAGTTGCTCACCTCTATGTCGACACGCGGCACGGGCTCCGGCACGAAGCTGAACATCTCGGTCCAGCCGCCGTCCTGGTACACCTGCAGGACCCACTCCCGTCCGTCCTGCATCATGCGGTAGCGCCACCCGGACTGGTCGGTCTCCGTTTCGAGCTCGAACGGGACCGGATCGAGCAGCCCGCCGCCCCCGAATCCGACGTCGGCCAACCACGTGCCCGCGTCGTCGGTGACGCGGAGCGTCAGGTGATCGAGCGGTCGACCGCCCTCCCCTTCGGGCGCGAGGCGCACCCGCGCCAGCATCGGTGCGACGGTCGCACCGATCGACTCCAGTGCGGCGCTCAACAGAAGGTTGTGTTCGAAGCAATAGCCGCCGCGCCGGCGCCCCACGATCTTCGACTCCAGGCGGCCGAGCTCGAGCGAAACCGGCGTCCCCGAGTACGGATCGAAGTTCTCGAAGGGGACGGTCGTGGCGTGCGCCCGGTGGATCTCGGCCAAACCGGGTCGTTGCGCCGAGCCCTCCGCCGGCGCCAGCCCGATGCGGTCGAGATAGGCGTCGAGCGATGCCAGCGGGGTCACGAACCCGGACGGTATCCCAAGTGCCACGTCCTGGCCGTCGCAGGCGGGCGTACCTCCAGTTGAGGGGGCAGTTGAGGGGCGAAACGCCCGCTAGGGTGAGCCGCCAATCGCGTTGGGAGGACGGAGTGCACACGCCGCACCACCCCAGAGTCAGCCGCCTCTCAGACGGCAATTGGGTCGTGGAGTGTGCCCAGTGCCGGGCGGACCGCACCTCCGACCTTCCCATCGGGATCGGGATGCCCCTCGTCACGCGAGAGACCGCCGAGGTACTCCGGGAGAACCACGCCGGACCCCACGGACGCCGACTCGCCTCCTGACCTGACCGCTGTCCCGCCCTGAACTCGACGTCGCTAGAACAGCGGACGTGGCGTGGCGTACTCCATCTCGAAGTAGTCCGCCGCCCCCTCGTTCGCCACTGCCGCCGCGGCCGCGCTGACGTTGCTCCAGCGCTGTCCCGGGAACAGGGGATCGTGGTGGCAGAACGCCACCCGCCCGACGCCGAGCAGCCGGACCTGCTCGCGCACGTACTCGGCCGACGAACCCTGGAAGGGCTCGCCGTCGACGTTGGGGCGCCCGGCGAGCGAGAGCAGCGCGACGTCTGGGCGCAGTCCCGTGAAAATGCCCTTCCAGTAGCCGGCGCTGCCACTCACCAGGAGCGACCCTTCGGGTGTCGTGAGGAGGTAGGCCAGCTGCCCGCCGTCGTGGTCGGAGCACTTCGCGTTCATGTCACGCAGCACAGGGCCGGCGGGAGGAGGCGCGGCTCCCATCAGTTCGAAGAGCCCCGCCACGGCCTCTTTCCGCGCCTGAGCGCTGATTCCGAGGTCACCCAGGCACGACACGGAGCAGTCGCCCTCGCTGTGCGCGAACAGGCAGGAATGCAGTGCCGGCAGCACCCGGACGCGGACGGAGCGCTCGCAGTCGACGGTCTCCCCGCCGGTGACCTTGAGCAGCTGGCTGTCCGGAACTCCGCTGGCTTGCAGGCACCGGATCGACTCGGGCGATCCCACCACGGTCGCGCCGGTACGCCGGGCGATCTCGTCGGCGCCGTACAGATGGTCGAAGTGGGCGTGGCTCACGAACACGAAGTCGGCCTCGTCGACTTGGGACGTCGACAAGCCTGACGGCTGCAGACCCGGCAGCCGATCCACGTAGGCGTCGAAGAACAGTGTCCACCCGCCGGCACGTACGCGGAAGGTCGAGGTCCCGAACCACTCCACAGTCCACTCCACCGTCAGACCTCCTCAACCACCGTGTCCGAGGTCGCGCTCGGAGGGGCCGTGGCCGGTTGGGTCGGCGACCCCACGAGCTTGGCCGAGAATTTCACCGCCTTGACCGCGCTGGTGGCCCCGGTCTGGAGGGTGGCGCCGATGGCGATGAACACGATGCCCACCCAGAAGAAGCCACTCCACCCGAGCATGAGGATCCCGAGGCGCCCGAGCATGTAGGGGGGTGAGCAGACGACCGCGCCCACGGCGCCACCGACCGCCGTGGCCGCAAGTTTGTCCCTCCGCGATCGGGTCTGCTTTATGCCGACGAGGCGAGCCGGCACGGCGACGTAGCACAGCATCATGATCCCGACGACGATGCTCTGACTGATCGCGAACGGCCATCGGCCCCAGCGGGTGGCGATCAAGGCGGAGAACGACAGCGCGAATCCGATCCCGCAGCCCCAGGCCAGGATCACGCCGAGGCGGCGACGAGCGGAGGCGAACGCGGGCCGGATGTTGGGCACGCCCGGTTCGGAGATGGCGAACGCGAAGACCGCGTTGAGGAAGAAGCTGGCCGCGGTGAGCGCGGTCACTCCGAGGATGGCGGGGATCAGGAGAGGCCCCCGGAGCACGTGGAAGGACTTGCCGTGGAGGAGATGGACCTTGATGTCGAGCATCGCGATCCAGATCCACATCGCCGGGATGATCTGGACCAGGGTGAGCCGCCAGTTGGTGACGAGCAGCTTCAATCCCTGGAAGAGCATCAGGAAGGCGCCGACGATCAGAGCGAGGGGGGCAAGGTAGCGCCGCGTCTCGCTGAGCCGGAGCACGGCGCGTTCGACGGCCTCGTCGTCGCTGGCGTTGATGGCAGCGATCAGGCGGCCGATGGTCGTGCGGACGCGCTCACGGCGGGTCTTCGGGGAAGCGTCACTGGGTGCCGGCGCGTTCGGAGAAGGCACCGTCTCGGACGTGGCCGGCGGATCGGCCGGGCGCCCGCCGGGGGCTTCCCCGTCCTCGTAGTCCACGGTCACCAGCCGCTCCTTCTCCTCCCTGGGGGGTCGCCCCATTGTGGGCGGCCGATCAGGCGAGACGTCGCGCCCGCCATTGTGCCGCCGGTCTCGTGAGCGTGAAAGAGGCGAAGGTCATCACGGACCAGTGCGGTCTCCACCGATGAAGCCGGCGACAAAGGCGTAGCCTCGGTCGAGGATGGCGCGAGATCGGTAACGCCGAGGCGAGGGAGGAGGTCAACCATGACTGTCGACGAGGCGATTCCCATCGCCGATACCCCGTCCATCCCGAGGCCCGCCTCCCACCTGACCGAGGCCGAAAGCAAGGCCAAGGGAAAGGAGGCCCGCGCCAAGGTGCCTCGCGACAGCCAAGCTGAGTTCACGGCGTGGCCGGAGCGGCCCGACCCCGTAGCGCTGCTGGAGGAGCAGGCCAAGACCCGGGTACCCGAGCTGGTGCCGATCCGCTACGGCCGCATGCTCGTCTCGCCCTTTACCTTCTACCGCGGAGCCGCGCTGATCATGGCTTCGGACCTGTCGACGACGCCGCGCTCGGGACTGACCGCCCAGGTCTGTGGGGACGCCCACCTCTCCAACTTCGGCGTCTTCGGCTCCCCGGAGCGCTCGCTCGTCTTCGACTGCAACGACTTCGACGAGACGCTCCCCGGACCTTGGGAGTGGGACGTCAAGCGCCTCGCCGCGAGCTTCGTCATCGCGGCGCGGGGGCGGGGCTTCAGCAAGGCGATGCGCACCGAGACGGTGCTTGACCTCGGACAGGTGTACCGCCAGGCGGTCCGCCAGATGGCGACCATGTCCAACCTCGATGTCTGGTACTCCTGCGTCGAGGTCGACAGCGGCACGGAGCTGATAAAGGCCGAGGCGGCACGCACCAAGACGAAGGACGCGCAGCACATCGCTGCCACCGCGACGAAGCTGATAGACAGGGCGCGCACTAAGGACAGCATGAAGGCGCTGGACAAGCTCACGACCGTGGTCGACGGCGAGCGGCGGATCATCAGCGACCCTCCGTTGGTCGTCCCGGCCGAGGAGCTCTATCCGGGGCTCGAAGCCGAGACGCAGACTCACCTGTTCCGCGAGGTGCTGCGTAAGTACCGGGCCACGCTGCCCACGGACCGCAAGCAGTTGCTGGAGCAGTACACCTTCAGCCAGCTGGCCCGCAAGGTCGTGGGTGTCGGCAGCGTGGGCACTCGGGCCTGGATCGTCCTCCTGCACGGCCAGCAGCCCGAGGACATCCTCTTTCTCCAGGCGAAGGAGGCCGAGGCGTCGGTTCTCGAGCGCTTCACCAAGAAGAGCAAGTACGACAACCATGGCGCACGCGTCGTGGCCGGCCAGCGGCTGATGCAGGCCAGCAGCGACATCTTCCTGGGCTGGCAGCGCACGAACGGGGTAGACGGGGTGCAACGGGACTATTACGTGCGCCAACTCCAGGACTGGAAGGGTTCGGTCGACGTCGAGAACGCGATCCCGGCGGGCATGAAGGCCTACGCCGGCCTCTGCGCCCACACGCTCGCCCGGGCCCACTCGCGGTCGGGGGACCGCGTCGCCGTCGCCTCGTATCTGGGAAACAACCCGACCTTCGAGAAGGCGCTGTGCAGCTTTGCCGAAACCTACGCCGACCAGAACGAACGCGACTATGAGACGTTCGCCAAGGCGTGCAAGAGCGGGCGCCTGCACGCCGAAGAAGGGATCTGACCGGAGGCTCTCGTCCCGACATGTGGACTTTCGGCCCTATTGCACGGGCCGGAGGACTGGCACGGTAAGTGCCAGAAAAAGCCACGGCGATGGGATGTGGGGGAACGGAGACCAGCACGCTGCGCAGCTCGCGGGCGCAGCGGCCATGGCCATGAGGCTCGTGCTGGTCAGAGGAGACGGAGCGCATGTGGGTGCGGGACTGAGGCGGCCTGTGCCCACGACTCCGTCGGCCGTCACCGTCGACCATCCGATCACGGGGCGGGCGGTCCCGGACGCCGGCCACCACGGACCTTCGGCGCCCAAGGCGGTCCTGATCAGGACCGGTGCCCGGCCCGAGGGGCCGAATTATCACGGCCGTTTGATATGACGTTCGGCCTTGTTTAAGTGCCCGAACGGGTGAGATGGTAAAAGCGCACAGAGCCCACCGTTCGTACGGCAGAGGGGGAAGCGTTGGCTTACGCTGGTTGCACCCCGGACGCAAGGTCCGTCGGCGCCTGTCACTAGACGTTGCACGTAGGCGTAGCCAAGTAAAGGAGCTTCGATGATTGCCTCGAGTTACCCCGTTCTCGATGCGTTCCTGACGATGCTGTACTTCTTCCTGTTCATCATCTGGATCTGGCTGCTGATCATGGTGTTCGTGGACATCTTCCGGAGCCGTGATATCAGCGGTTGGGCCAAGGCTCTGTGGGTGATCTTCGTCATCATCCTGCCGTTCCTCGGTGTCTTCGTGTACCTGATCGCGCGCGGCGGCAAGATGCACGAGCGGGCCGCGCAGGAGGCCGCGCAGCAGCAAGCTGCGTTCGACGACTATGTGCGCCAGACCGCTGTGGGCGGCTCGGACACGGCATCGCAGCTGAGCAAGCTGTCTGATCTCAAGTCGCAGGGCGTCATCACCGACGCCGAGTTCGAGGCGCAAAAGGCGAAGATTCTCGCCTGAACGGACCAATGAGAACGGACCAATGAGTATGTGCACCAGGGAGGATGCTCATGACGATCGGACCAGTTAGTTACACGGTCATCGCATTTCCGGGTAACCGTTTCACCGGGAAGATCGTGCCCGAGGTGGAGAAGTTGATCGCCAATGGCACGGTGCGCATCCTCGACCTCGTGTTCGTGGCCAAGGACGAGGTGGGCGACACCATCAGCCTCGAGTTCGACCAGATGGACGAGCTCATCCCCTTCGGCGAGCTCGAGGGCGAGGTGGGCGGTCTGGTCAACGCCGAGGACCTCGACCACGTGGCCCAGGGGCTGCCCGAGGGGAACTCCGCATTGATCATCGTGTGGGAGGACCTGTCGGCGCGCGGCTTCGTCGAAGCAGTGCAGGAGGCGGGCGGCGTGGTGATCGAGACGGCACGGATCCCGCGTGACCTGATCGAGCCTGCGCTGCAGGAGCTGGCCGAGGCTCTGAAGATCGGGTGACCACGCTCCGTTTCGGAGAAGATCTACGGACACAGAGGAAAAAGGAGAAGCATTCTCATGCCATTAGGACGACGTCCGGTGCTCCGAACCGTCGGGCGGACGGCGGTCATCGCCGGCACTGCAACCGCCGTGAGCGGGAGGGTGGCGCGCCGCCAGAACGCCAAGTTCGCCCAGCAGGAGGAGATGGCCGACCAGCAGCAGATGGCGGCACAGCAGGCGCCGGCCCAGGCCGGAGGGGGCGCCGACCCCATGGAACAGCTGAAGCAACTGGCAGCGCTCAAGGATCAGGGCATCCTGACCGAACAAGAATTCAGCGACCAGAAGGCAAAGATCCTGGCGCAGATGTAGCCCCCCGGCGGGCGAGGAGAACGGCCTGGATCACCGATCACAGGCGGTAGCGACGAACCGGTCTGGTCCCCCCAGGGCCTGGTTTTGCGAGGCGGCACCCCCGAGCGAGGGTGCCGCCTCGCGCGTCCGGGGGAGGGTGCCAACGCGCACCGAAGGTAGGGCGCCGGCGACACTTGGCGATGAACATCGAACCGTGGGACCTGCTGCAGGCGGTGACGCGACGGGGACAGAAGGCAGCTGCATGTTTTGCAGGCGCGGGCCGAAGCGACCGACACCCCGCCCGCCGTCGCAGTCCAAGACGGGGTAGGGCGAGCGAGGAACCGCGCACCCCCTCCCTGGTGGAGGGTGTGATTTCGCGACGGTCGGGCGCGAGGCGCCACACCGGGGCGAGTCCTCACGCAAAGGGGCGGCCGGTAACGTAGCCCCGCATGTGGCCGAGCGACGCCGGTGAGTGGCAAGAGGTGAGCCGGGCGTCGTCGCACTCGGTCATCTGTTCCTAACGCCGGAGGGGCGATGGTGGGCGTGCAGGAAGAGACGCGATCGGAGGTGTCACCTCCGGGCGACGGTGGGCCGCCCGCTCGTGGGCGGTGGTGGTGGGTGCCCGGAGCCATCACGGTCATCACGATCGTCAGCGTCATCGTCGTCACACTTTCCCAACTACACCCCCATCTCCTCCTCACCGACACGACGACGACGGGCGGGGACACGGGCGCGCACATCGCGATGCCCAAGTTCCTCGAGGCGCTGCTTCGTCACGGCCAGGCGACCGGGTGGTACCCCGGGTGGTACGACGGCATGCCCCTCTACACCTTCTACTTCACCCTCCCGGACCTCTTCATCGCCATCGGCGGCTGGATCATCCCCTACGACGTCGCCTTCAAGCTCATGACCGTCCTGGGCTCGGTGCTGCTCCCGATCACCGCCTGGGCCTCCGGCCGCTTCTTCCGCCTGCGCCCGCCCATCCCTACGCTCCTCGCCGCCGCGACCCTCCCGTTCCTCTTCGACCCGACGTTCACGATCCTCGGCGGCAACCTCTTCTCGACGATGGCCGGCGAGTACGCCTACTCGCTGAGCCTCGCGCTGTCCCTGCTCTTCCTCGGCCTGTTCGCCTGCGCCATCCGGGAGGGCCGGTACCGGGGATGGGCAGCGTTCGTGCTTGCGCTCTGCGTGCTGTCGCACATCGTGGGCGGACTCTACGCGTTGGGCGGCGCCGCCATCCTGACCATCATTGAGCTGCTGCCGGCCCGATGGAGCATCGGGGACGACCGCCTCGGCGTGTGGCGGAACGTGGACGACGGCCGACCGCGTCCGGTGGACCGCAGATCCTCTGGCGCGCCGGCTCGACCGTGGTGATCGGCCTCCTGCTCTCGGCCTGGTGGTTGGTCCCGTTCGGCCTCGAGCGGACCTACGCCACCTCCATGGGCTACATCAACGTCAACACGCTGGCCCAGTACTTCCCCGAGGCGGACGCCTGGGCGCTGGCGTTGGCGGGGCTCGGTGTGCTGGCCGCGCTCATGCTACGCAGCCGGTTCGGACTGACAATCTCGCTGCTCGGTGCCGCGTTCGGCCTGGCCGTCAGGTTGGACCCGCAGGGCAGCCTGTACAACGTCCGTCTGCTCCCGCTTTGGTTCATCTCGGTCTACCTGATGGCCGCCTGGGCCTTCGGGACGCTCTGCATCGCCGTGGCCGAGTGGTGGCGCCGGAGACGGGAGAGGCGTTGGGCGGAGGCGACCGCACCACCGCCGTGGGCGGAGACCTGTGTCCTCGGCACCGGCCACGCGACGCTGGGGGGTTCTCGACGGCCGCGGGCGCCGCGCTGGGCCCCGGGCGCGGTCGGCGGGTCCGTCCTCGGGCTGCTGCTCGTGATGGCCGCGGTCACCCCGCCCTTCTTCGTCTCGGCCTCCTGGTTGCCGGTCACGCTGGGGGCCAACCAGGTGACCAACTGGTCGTCGTACAACTACGTCGGGTACGAGGGGCAGTCCTCCTATCCGGAGTACCGCGCCGTCATCGAGACCATGGAGAGCGTGAGCAAGAAGTACGGGTGCGGGCGGGAGATGTGGGAGTACAGCGACAGCGAGAACCGCTTCGGCACCCCCGAGGCCCTCATGCTGCTGCCGTACTGGACCAACGGGTGCATCGACTCCATGGAGGGGCTGCTCTTCGAGTCGTCGGCCACCACGCCCTACCACTTCATCGACCAAGCCGAGCTCTCCGCCGGCCCGTCGGAACCCGAGGTCGGCCTTCCCTACGGACCGCTGGACGTGACCCTCGGCGTGCAGCACCTGCAGCTGCTCGGCGTGAAGTACTTCATGGCGGAGACGCCGACGGTGGAACAACAGGCGAATGCCGATCCGGCCTTGAAGCGGATCGCACAGACGGGGCCCTGGACCTACAACTACAACGGGACGGTCTCGCACACGACGTGGGACATCTACATGGTGCGAAACGCGCCGCTGGTGACGCCGCTGTCCAACGACCCGGTCGTGTTGTCTGGCGTCAACCCGGCGCCGAGGGGGTGGATCGGGCCGGCCAACCAGCCGGGCCCCGCCCTCAGGTGGTACGACGACCCGTCGCGTTGGAACGTGGAGCTGGCCCAGTCGGGGCTTGCGTCCTGGCCACGGACGCCCGTGAGCGACATTCGTGCGACGACCCGGCACGTCCCCGACGACGCAGGTGACGGCGGTGAGCCAGACGGACTCCTCGGTCCACTTTCACGTGACACGGCTGGGCACGCCGGTGCTGGTGAAGGTGTCGTACTTCCCCAACTGGCACGCCAGCGGGGCGCAGGGGCCGTACCGGGTCACGCCGAACCTGATGGTCGTGGTGCCGACGAGCCATGACGTGACGCTCACCTACGGCCGCTCCGCCGCGAACGACCTGGGCCAATTGCTGACCCTGGTGGGGCTCGTGGCACTCGTGGTCATGTTCGTGGTGCCGGCGTGGCGACACCGGCGGGTCAGGAGCGCCGAATAGATCCCGTCTCCCCTGGTGGATGGGGTTGGCGCGGGGCGGGGTAGTACAAAAAGGACAAAATCTGTCTAATATGTCCCGCGTGACGGTGGACGTAGCGCCTCGGGAATTGGCAGGCGTCGAGCGCAACGCCCGCACGTTCAGCCCCACCGAGGCCCGCATCCTGACGGCGGCACTGGGTCTGATCGGGCGCCGGGGCGTGCGGCGGCTCGGCATGCAGGAGATCGCCGAGGCCGCGGGCGTCTCCCGGGGGACGCTCTACCGCTACTTCCCGAGCCGGGACCACGTCCTTGCCGCAGCGGCCGACTTCGACGAGCAGCGCTTCAGCGCCGGAGCCGACGACGTGCTGGCCTCCGTCACCGCGCCCGAGCAGCGCATCAGCGCGTTCTTGGCCTACGCGTTCGAGTTCATCCGCTCGCATTCGGCCCGCTCGCTCTTCGAATCCGAGCCCGGCTTCGTCCTCAGCTACCTGCTCGACCACCTGCCCGCGTTGCGCGCCGAGTTGATCCGCCGGCTCGGCGACGCGCTCGACGTCGTGCCGGCGGTCAGGCGGGGGGACCTCGACCGGGAGCAGCTGGCCGATGTGATGGTGCGCCTGTTCGCATCGAGTTGGATCATCCCCGAGTCGGACGAGCGCACCCTCGTCCGCTCCATAAACCGCATTCTCGAAATCACTCCGGACTGAGTCACCCAAAGGGAGAGGACATGTCAGACACCGTCGAAGCCGTTGACAGCGGAGAGGCCGAGGGGGCCTACGAGGCGAACCCGTTCGCGGCGATGGACCCCGAGATGGCGCGCAACCCGCAGCCTGTCTTCAAGCTGCTGCGGGACGACACGCCGGTCATGCGAATAGACATGCCGACCGGTCCGGGCGTCGTCCTCTCCCGAATGCAGGAGATCACCGAGGCCCTGCGCCATCCGGAGGTCTTCTCGTCGAACATGGACGCGGTCGACCTGAAGAACAAGCGGCCGCTCATCCCGCTCCAGATCGACCCGCCGGAGCACAAGAAGTTCCGCAAGCTCCTCGACCCGATCTTCGCCCCCCGCAAGATGGCCGCGATGGAGGACGAGGTGGCGGTGCTGGTCAACCACCTCATCGACCAGTTCATCGGCGACGGCGAGGTGGACTTCGCGAAGCAGTTCTCGGTGCCCTTCCCCTCGCAGGTCTTCTTGACTCTGCTCGGACTGCCGCTGGAGGAGCTGGACCGGTTCCTCACCATGAAGGACGGCATCATCCGGCCCGACTACGTGATCAAGAAGCCCTACGGGTCGAAGGCGGTCAACGAGTACCAGCAGCAAATCGCCGACTCCATCTACGAGTACTTCGACGAGGTGCTCGACCTACGGGAGGCCGAGCGGAAGGACGACCTCCTGTCCCTCTTCCTCGACGCGGAGGTCGACGGCGACCGGCTCACCCGCAACGACATCTTGGACATCTGCTTCCTGTTCCTGATCGCGGGGCTCGACACGGTGACCGCCACCCTCGACTGCATGACGGCCTTCCTGGCCCAGCATCCTGAACAGCGACGAGAGATCGTCGAGGACCCCTCGCTGATCCCCAACGCCATAGAGGAGCTCCTGCGGTGGGAGACCCCGGTCATGGGCCTGGTCCGCGTCGCCATGTCCGACACCGAGCTCGGCGGGTGCCCCGTGCACAAGGGCGACCAGGTCAGCGTGCTGATCGGCTCGGCCAACACCGACGAGGCCGAGTTCCCCGACGCCGAAGTGGTGCGCTTCGACCGCGAGGTCAACCGGCACATCGCGTTCGGCGGCGGCATCCATCGTTGCCTGGGATCGCATTTGGCGCGGATGGAGCTGCGCGTGGCGCTGCGCGAGTGGCACAAGCGCATCCCCGACTACGAAGTCGAGCCGGGGCACACCCTCGTCTACACGCCTTCGCTGCGCTCCATAGAGCACTTCCCCCTCCGGTTCACGGCCGTCACGGCTACCTAGCGGCCGGGACGGCCTCTCGCTCTTGGCGGCGTGGGTCAGCCACTAGAAGGCGTGAAGGCGCTGTCCACGCTCTCCTGCCTCGAGCAACCTGCCAATCTCGTCCACCTCTGCTCGAACCGATCGGGCAAACCAGCCTCGAGCCAGTCCGTCGTGAACCCAACCCAAAGGGCCATGGCCCAAGTCGAGCTCCTCAACATGGCGGATCTGGGTGCCTCCGTCGACCTCCTTGATCTCGAACCACGCGTGCAGGCTGCGGGGCACTCCGTGCTCGATGACGACGTCAATGCTGGTGGGCCGCTGCCAGGTGTACCGAGTGATCACGGAACCTTTGAACCTTCCGAGGAACTTGCCATCCTCACGAGCAATCATTCCATCGGGAAGATCCGCCAGCTTCGTGACCCAGATCATCTTCGTGTCCGCCTTCACGTATTGCGCCGGATCGAGGACGAAGTCAAACGCTTCGTCCGGGGTGACGCCATGTGCGACGGTTGTGCCTTCTCCGCGGACCACGATCCCTCCTCTCGTTCGATGGATTGGTTGTGACCCTATTCCTGCAGAGGGGCGAGCCACGAAGGTCCTTGCGCTGTCCTACATTCAGGAAGACCCGCGTGCGCTCCTCCCGCGGCCGATTTGTTCCAGTCGGGGCTTGTGGGGGTCCTCCCGGCGACGCCCCCCGTCTGCGATCTGTTCGGTCCAGCGGCCCTCGTGCCAGTAGCGCAGCTCGTGTCGACCCGTCGGATCCGCGTACCAGCCTGAGGGTGGGCCGTCGGCGGCGACGCCTGGCGTGGCCGCCGGAGCGGGCCGGCGCCGGAGACGGGCGCGGCGACTGAGGTCCGAGAGCTCGTCCACCAGCTGCTCCGCCTCCTCCACCGAGCGGTCCCGGAATTCGGCGCGGGTGCGCCGGCCGGCGACGTCGACGTGCACCGTGGCCAGGCCCAAGGGGCGCTGGGCGGGTCCCTGGACGCGCCGGACGCTCTGCGACTTCTCGAAGGGGACCCAGGTCGTCGCCTTGTTGAGCCGGCCCGTGACGCACACCGCGTGCGTCTCGTCGTAGCCGGCCGAGAGGAAGTGGAAGCTGAGCGGGGCCTTCCACCGGGCGCGCCCGGGTGGGGGGGTGCGGGTCGGGTCCGGTGCGCCGAGCAGGCGAGCGAGGAGATGCCACGAGTCCTGCGTGCTGCCGACGGGCAGCAGCGCCTTCCGCACGACGCCGGTGCCCTCGCCGCGTTGGTTGCGCGCCGTCGCCCCGGCGATGTCGACCTCGAGCCGGCACCAGCCGAACGGACGCCACAGCAAGGGCTCGACCTGGCGGACCGCCTGGATGCGGGCGTAGGGAACCGTCTCGGAGATCGTCTGCAGGAGCCCGCGCCGGATGCGCACCCCCTCGGGCCCCTCGACCGCGGTGAACCCGTACTGTCCCGAGAGCCGGCGCCAGACGACACCGGCGAAGCTCAGCAGGTAGACGGCGAGGAACCCGGCGGCCGCGGTGGCGGTCTTCGGCTCGAATTGGTCCAGCACGGTCAGGGTCGCAACGGTGCCGACGAGGATGATGGTGACGAGGGAGAGCAGTACGGAGCCGAGGAGGCGACCCGTCGTCACGATGGCCATGGGAAGGCCGGTGTTGGTCGAAGGTGCGGCCTCCACCTCGTGCTTGCCCGCCAGCAGCGCAAAGCGGAGCTGGGTCGCCTCGGCGTCGGAGAGGTAAGCCAGCTTCCCGTCCGTCGACCCGGACCCGGCCAGCCGGACGCGTAGCTCGGACACCCCGAGCATGCGGGCCAGGAGGGGGCGCACGATGTCCACCGCCTGGATGCGGGCCAGCGGCAGGCGGCGGGAGTCCTTGCGGATGAGCCCGGTCTCAATGCGCAGGGTGCCGCCCTCGATACGCCAGCGGGTGACCATCCAGTGGATGTAGCCGTAGAGGACCGAGAACAGCGTGATGACGATCAGGTAGTCGGTTTCGGCGCTGCGGTTCTCGGCCTTCGAACGGGCCACCGAGACCACGAAGAGCAGCACGAGGGCAGGGACGATGCGTCCGATCCGCGCCACCGGCGAGAGCGGGTGGAGGCGGCGCCACCCTCCGTCGTCGATGAGCTCGGGGAGTGCGGCGGCGCGGTCCTGCTCGGGAGTCGCGGCGCTCACATGCCCGCGGCCATCGACTCGCCGAGCTCGGTGAGGCGGTCGCGCAACCGGGCCGACTCCTGGCGCTCGAGCCCGGGGATGCGGGCATCGCTGGCCGCCGCGGCGGTGTGGAGCTTCACCGTCGAGAGACCGAACGAGCGCTCAACGGGTCCGGCGGTGACCTCGACGTACTGCATGCGGCCGTAGGGGACCACGGAGAGGCGTCGGACCATGACGCCACGTTCGACGATGAGGTCCTCGTGCCGCTCCTGGTAGCGCCAGGCCCGGAACCGCCGCCGGACGAACCAGGTGGACGCGGCGCCGAGCACGACGATGACGCCCATGCTGATGAGCGCGGCGGTCACGCCCTGTGCGCCCAGGAACACGAGGCCGAAGAAGGCGGCGAGCACGACGGTCCCGATCGCGATCTCGACCATGCGCATGCGCCAGAGCCGGGGGGACGGGCGTAGCCAGTCGCCACCTTCCGGCGTCGTCTGCGGCATGGGCGACATGGTCACGGGACAAAACGTTATGGGGAGCGGATGCGACCTAGGGTGGCAATTGTGCCGGATTTGCGGGTTTCCCAGACCAGAAGCCTGGCCATGGTGCTCGAGCCCGTGGCCGCCCAGGTGTACTTCGCCCCCGAGTGCCACGAGGCCTACGCCGGATTGGGGTTCTCGCCGAGCCCGGGTGCCACGCCGGACGGTGTGCAGTTCCCCGACGGCGCGGCGTACTTCACGAGTCGGGGCTCGGTCATGGGCCAGGTCCCCGGAGAGGTGGTGGCCGCGGCGTTCGCGGTCTTCAACCCGGAGGCCGTTGTCCCTTCGGTGACCTTCGGCTGGAGCAAGGTGGACGCGCCGACGATCTGCGCGGCCCGTACCCGTGGTGCGGTGGGGCAACTGACCCGCGTGCTGGGCCGGGAGCCGGCGGGCCTGGCGCGGGCGACGGAGATGCTCTCCGACGCGGTGGCGCCGCTACGGCCCGAGGGCCGTCCGCTCTTCTCGGGGCTGTTGAGCGTGGGGCTGCCGGGCGACCCGATGGGCGACATGTGGCGCCTGGCCGACACGCTCCGCGAGTACCGGGGCGATGCCCACACCGCAGCCTGGACGTCGGCGGGGCTCGACGCCACGGAGATCGGGCTGCTCACCGAGCTCTATTGGGGCCTGCCCCTGCGCAGCTACATCCGCACGCGGGCCTGGTCGGACGCCCAGCTCGACGCGGCAGAGGCCCGGCTCGAGGTCCGTGGGTTGATCGCCGACGGGTCGCTGACCGAGGGGGGACGGACCGTGCGCGAGGGGATAGAACGGGCGACGGACGCCCAATGCGAGCCGATGGTGGCCGCGCTGGGGGGCCGGTTCGACGAGCTCGTCGGGCTGCTCGCTCCCTGGGGCCAGGCCATCCGCGACGCACGGGGCTACCCGCCGCAGGGACCGCACGACCTGGCGCCGGTCCGGGCATAGTCGCTGGCTCTGCACACGGTTTGCGAAGGCCTGCGTGGTGGCGGGTCGAGCCACGAGCCACGAGCCACGACGTGTCACAAGGACAAGCCATGACTCGTCTAAGGGCACGTAACGATCCGCCAATCCGAAGGAGGTCATGATCGATGACGGCACCTCAGACCCAGGACGACAACGACAACGACCTCCGCGGCCTGATGTTCTCCATCGCCTACCGGATGACCGGGAGCGTCGCCGAGGGGGAGGACCTGGTCCAAGAGGCCTTCTTCCGGCTGGAGCGCGCCCGGCAGAGCGGGGTCGTGGTCGAGTCTCCCAAGGCCTACGCCGCGGCGGCCACGACCCGCCTGGCCATCGATCACATGCGTTCGGCCCGCGTGCGCCGGGAGACGTACGTCGGCACCTGGCTGCCGGAGCCGATCGTCACGGACCTGCACCAGAGTCCCGAGAGCCCTGAGCAGATGGCCGAGCTGTCCGACTCCTTGTCGATGGCGTTTCTGGTCGTGCTCGAGAGCCTCTCGCCTGTCGAGCGGGCGGTCTTCCTCCTGCGCGAGGTGTTCGACTACTCGTACGAGGACATCGCGCAGATCGTCGAGAAGAGCGAGGCCAACTGCCGGCAGATCTTCGGGCGGGCCCGCAAACACCTCGACGCGCACCACGCTCGGTTCGAAGCGTCGGCCGAGCAGAACGAAGCCCTGGTGCAGTCCTTCCTCGCCGCCGCCCGCGGCGGCGACCTCGACCAGTTGGTGGATCTGCTGGCGGCCGACGCCGTCATGTGCGGCGACGGGGGCGGGAAGGCGAGCGCCGTCCGCCAAGCGCTCCATGGCCGCGACGTCATCGTGGGCTTCATCATCTCGCTCTTCAAGCGGGCGGTGCCGTTGGGTGCGACCGCGGAGCCGGTCGGTGTCAACGGCGGACCGGGCATCATGCTGCGCGACGCCCAACACAAGGTGGTGAGCGTCCTGTCCTTCGAGGTCGCCGACGGCGTGATCCAGACGCTGCGCGGCGTCGTCAACCCGGACAAGCTCCAGCATCTCGGGCCCGTCTCCGACCTCGCCCGCATTCCGAGCCCCCAGCGAGGAACCTCTGCCTGATCGGACTTTCGCAGCCACGCACACATCGACACAGACACACGAAAGGAGAGCATCATGGATGCCCGCATCAACCTCATGGAGAACCCGACGTTCATGAAGGTCACCAAACACCTGGTCGCGGCGGGTCGCGCCCTCACCCAGTCGAGCCTTCCGGCGGCGACGCAGGAGCTCGTGAAGCTTCGGGCCAGCCAGGTCAACGGCTGCGGGTTCTGCACCGACATGCACTACAAGGACGCAGTGGCGGCCGGGGAGAGCCCGGAACGGCTCAACATGGTGGCCGCCTGGCGGGAGGCGACGGTCTTCACCGAGGCCGAGCGCGCCGCGTTGGAGCTCGCCGAGCAGGGCACCCGCATCGCCGACGCGTCAGAAGGCGTGACCGACGAGGCCTGGGCCAACGTGGCCAAGCACTACGACGACGAGCAGCTCGGCGCCCTGGTCGCGTGCATCGCCATCATCAACGCGTTCAACCGCGGGAACGTCATCACCCGCCAGCCGGCCGGCGACTACGTGGCCGGGATGTTCGGATAGCGGAGCCGGGGACCGTCGGAGCTACCGCGGCCTCCCCTCCGTCCCCCGCCCCGGGGTGATGAAGAGCGCCTGCCCGGGCTCGTGGACCCGGGCCGTGTGCCACACCCCGGGCGGGTTCACCACCGCCTGGCCCGGGCGGAGCGGCACGACCCGCTCCTCGCCGTCGACTTCCTGAATGAGGTCGACCCGCCCAGAGAGCAGGATCACCACCTCCTCGCCGGCGGGGTGGCGCTCCCAGGAGTCCCAGCTCTCCTCCTGGGGCATCACACACACCAGGCGCCCCTCGCCGCCGTCGGCCGCGAAGCGCTCGGCGTAGGCCTGGAGGTAGTCAGGGGACCATTCGAAGTCCGGCAGAGGCGTCGCGGTGGCGCCCAGACCGAGATGGACGAAAGTGCGGCTGAGGTCGAACGCGTCGCTCACGGGCTCAGTACAGGGGCGACCACGCCGCGCTGCGCAGGATCCGGCTCTCCCAGCGGTCGCGCACGGCGAGTGCGTCGTGCATCCAGGTGCCGGGCGCCGTGGCCTCGGGCGGGAGGTCGTGGCCCAGCATCCAGAGCAGGGCCTGATGGTTGACGATGCGCTGCCACAACACGACCTCGTTGGTGGTGTGCGAGCCGTAGACCGGCTGGAACGCCGCCTCGAGCTCGATGATGCCGCGCCCCCTCTGCTTCGACGTCGCCAGCTCGCGGTCGTAGAGCGTTGCGGCCTTCTCGAGGTAATTGGCGAGACCGCCCTGAAACGGCCAGGCCGTGTCCTCCATGAAGAGGCTGAGCTCGTGCTCCTCGCCCTTGCTGGGGACGGTGGCGAAGTCGACCTCCTGCAACGGAGAGAAGGAGGTGGGGGTCAGCATCTTGGCCTCGCAACCGTGCCGCATGGCGTCGACCTCCGACGACCACCGAGCCAGATCCCCGACGCGCATGCGCTCGGCCAGCTCGGCCCAGGCCGCCGCGTCGCGGCAGGCCGTGTACGTCACCACGGTGTAGGCGGCTCCGCTCCCGTGCGCGAGGCGCAGGTACCAGACCAGGCGCGAGCCGTCGGACTCGGCGAGCTTCGGGATGAGACCGTCCCTGAACGCGACATCGAAGTCCTCCTCGCGCGCCCCGCGACACGGTGGACCTCATGGAGCAGCAGCACGGTGGTCTCCTTTCGTCATCGTCATCGGCCGCGCACGGTCTGCGGGTCTACAGGTCTACGGGTCAGCGTGTGGTGGCGATGCCCCCGTCCACCGGGATCACGGCGCCGGTCAGATAGGCGCCCGCGGTGAGGACAAGTAGATGGCGGCGCCCGCCATGTCGTCGGGACGCCCGATCCGCTTCAGCGGCGCGCTCGAGGCGATCTGGTCGCCGAAGGCCTCGAGGGTGGCCGCCATCATTTTGGACTCGAAGGGGCCGGGGGCGATGGCGTTGACCGTGATCGTCGGGGCCAGCTTCTTGGCCAGGTGGCGGGTCAGCTGGTGCACCGCCGCCTTCGAGGCCGAGTACGAGTAGGTCTCGAGCATCGGTACCTGTATCCCGTCGATGGACCCGATGTTGATCACGCGGGCGGGCTCCTCCTGGGTGCCCGCGGCCTGGAGCAGCGGCACGAGGAACTTGGTGAGGTGGAACACGCCCTTGACGTTCAGGGCGAGCACGCGCTCGAAGGCGGCCTCGTCGAAGTCGGCCAGCGGCGTCCCCCAGGTCGCGCCGGCGTTGTTGACCAGGATGTCGAGCCGATCGGTTCGAGATGCGATCTCGCCGGCCAGTCCTCGGCAGCCCTCCTCTGTGGACAGGTCGGCGCCGAGGCCGACGCAGGTGCCTTTCTCGGAGAGCTCCTTGGCCACCCGCTCGACCACGTCGGCCTTCCGGGACGCGATGTAGACGGCGGCGCCGGCGTCGACGAAGCCCTCGGCGATCATCTTGCCGATGCCGCGGCCACCGCCGGTGACGAGGGCGGTCTTGCCCGCGATGGAGAAGAGGCCGGAGTCGGAGGGGCTCACCGGCCCATCATTGCCGATCGGGTCGTCAGGGCGCCGGTCTGGCCGACATGGTGATGAAGTCGCGGCCCCAGGCCGGGTCGAAGAAGGTCGAAGGCCCCTGCACGCTGCTCGGCTGCAGGTCGGCGCCGTTGACCGGCGCCGCAGGGGCGGTCGATGGCGTCGGGGCGTAGGCCACGAAGACGGGCCAGCTCGGGTTGATATCGAGCTCCATGCCCCGGACGGCCCCGGCCCGGACCAGCAGGTCGGCGAGCTGCGCCGGAGCCAGCGCAGGTCCCGCCGCGTAGACGAGCGCGCCATCCGACGTGACGCCGACACTCGAGCGCCACTGGTTCTCTATGCCCGGGAGGCCTTGGCCACATGAGGTGGCCGAGCAGGTCGCTCCCCAGAACTGCCAGTCGGGGCTGAGGGCCTGGGGCGTGGGCTGGCCGCCCGCGACGAGGGGGACCAGGTTCTGGCGCACCGCGACGACGTCGGGCGTCATCGTCTCGTCCGTGCCCCAGGCGCCGACCGTGACGCTCCCGTCCGCGTAAATCACGAGGGACGCCGCGCCGTTGACGAGCGGGTAGATCGTCCGGCCCTCCGTGTAGTAGCCGCCCTGCGCGTCCTTCATGAGGAAGCCACCGTTGAACGCGGCGACGAGGCTCGCGGCTTGGGCCGCCTGCACCGGTGCCGTGAATTGGTAGGGGCCGCCGCCCGGGCTCTTGGAGCCGGAGTACAGCTGTCCCGAGAGCAGCTTCGTGTCCATCCAGGCGATGCCCGCCGCGGCGTCGCCGCCGGGAGGCACCAGCTCCGTCTCGTACACGGCGGTGGCGCCGGCCACGGGGCGGCCCGCCGCGGTCCAGATGCCCTGCCCGGTCGGCCCGGCGGTGAACGCCGTGAGCGGCGCCGGCGGTGGGAGAGGTCGGAGCGCCGGCTGGGTGGTGGTGGTCGTCGTGGTCGAGGTCGTGGTCGAGGTCGTGGGAGGTGCCGTCGTCGAGGTCGTCGTTCTGCTCGAGGCCGTGCCGCCAGCGCGGTGCACCCGATCCGAGGCATCCCCGCCGTGGCGCGCCGGACCTCCTCCGCCGCATGCCGCGGCGAAGAGGGCCACCCCGAGGAGCCAGGCGCCCACCCGGGCCCGAGCCATCACCGATCGTCAACGTATCGGCAGCAGCGGGTTCCGTTACGGCGCGGCCAACGCCAGCGCGCTGCGCACCAACACCGAGGCGCCCGATCGCAAGGCCTCGTCCTCTACGAAGAACGAAGGGCTGTGGTGCATACCGCCCGACCCGTCACCCGGACCGCCCCCAACGAAGAAGTAGCAGCCGGGCAGTCGCTCCAGGAACTCGCTCACGTCGTCGCTCGGCTGGGTGGGAGGAAGGCGGAGCACGTTGTCCGCGCCCAGCACCGCCTTGGCCTCTGCCTCGACCAGCTCGGTCACGGCCGGATCGTTGACCACGGCCGGCGTGTGCTCGGGCAGCGCCAGCTCTATGTGCACACCCTGGTCCTCGGCCACCGAATCGCACAGCGCCCGCAGCCGGCCGACGGCGTCCTCCCGCTGTTCCGGCGTGAACGTCCGTAGCGTCCCCGTCACCCGCGCGGACGTCGGCACAACGTTGACCGCGGTGCCGGCCGTCAGCGTTCCGGCGCTGCACACGCACACCGACCCCTCGTAGGCCAGGCCGTCCACCACGGAGGACAGGAGACCCACCAGCACGGCCGTCGCCCGGATCACGTCGCCTTGCGTCGACGGGACCGCGCCGTGTCCCCCCGGCCCGCTCAGCTCTATCCGCAGCGAGTGCGCCTCGGACATGGCGATGCCGTTGCGCAGCGCGACCATGCCGGTCGGCAGCAGCGACGTCACGTGGAACCCGGTCAGCCGACCGTCCTCCATCACCGACAGCGCGCCACCTTCGAGCATCGTCTTCGCCCCGCACAACGCCTCCTCGCCGGGCTGGAAGACGAACACGTAGCGACCTGGCAGGTCCTCGCGCCGGGAGGCCAGCACCGACGCCGCCCCGAGGACGGAGGCAACGTGCACGTCGTGCCCGCAGGCGTGCATCACGCCGTCCACCTCGGAGTGGACGGCCCGGTTGGTGTCCTCCTGCACGGGCAGCCCGTCGATGTCGCCCCGCACCACGACCGTCCGGCCCGGCCGGCCGCCGTCCATGGAGAAGATCCCACCCGTCTCGGAGGCCCTGATGGCCTCGTCGATGCCCAGCACCTTCATGCGGTCGCGGATCACCCCGGTCGTGGCGTGCTCCTCCATCGACAGCTCCGGGCGGCGGTGCAGGGCCCGGCGCACGTCGACCATGTCGTCGAAGACGGTGTCTCCCGGGACCGCTCCGAACACGTCGTTCACCGGGGCACGCTCACGGCAGCGCTCATGGTTCAGCGCCCGAGCAGGTCCCGGGCGATGTGTGTCACCTGGATCTCGTCCGTTCCTGCGTAAATCTGGAAGACCTTGGCGTCCCGGGCCAGCTGCTCCACCCGGAACTCGGACATGTAGCCGTTGCCGCCGAAGAGCTGCACCGCCTCCATGGCGACCTCCGACGCCGCCTGCGCCGAGTAGAGCTTCATGGCCGACGCCTCCGCGAGGGTCAACGACTTGCCGGCCGCCGCCATCTCGATGTGGCGGAACACCAGGTTCTCCACGTTCAGCCGCGCGATCTCCATCTTGGCCAGCTTCAGCTGGATAAGTTGGAACTCCGCGATCGGCCGTTCCCACAGCAGCCGGTCCTTGGCGTAGGCCACCGACAGCTTCAGGCACTCCTCTATCACCCCGAGCGACATGGCGGCGACGCCCGCCCGCTCGGTGACGAAGTTTCCCTTGGCGCTCTCCCGGCCCTCGTTGCCGCCGGCCGACCCCTCGGTCTCGCCCAGCAGATGGTCCTTCCCGACTCGCACGTCCGTCAGGAAGAGCTCGCCGGTGGGCGACGAGTGCAGTCCCATCTTCCGGAAGGGCTTCGACTGCACCAGCCCCGGCGTGCCCGAGTCGAGGACGAACGTGAGGACGGGCCGCTGGCGGAGCGGCGTGCCGCTGCCGTCGTCGAGCTTGGCGTAGAAGACGATCGTGTCCGCGTACGGGCCGTTGGTAATGAAGGTCTTGTTGCCCTTGAGCACGTACTCGTCGCCGTCCCGTACCGCGGTCGACTTCATGCCGCCCAGCGCGTCCGACCCCGAGTCCGGCTCCGTGATCGCCCAGGCGCCGACCTTGTCGAGCGTCATGAGGTCGACGCCCCACCGCTCCATCTGCGCCGGCGTGCCGCTCTTCATGATCGTGCCGCCGGCCAGGCCCGTGCTCACCCCGAGGGCAGTCACGATCCCGGGGCAGTAGTGGCACAGCTCGATGATCGGGATCATGGTCATGGCCGCGTTGGACCTGCCCTCGGCCCTCTCGGCGGGCGCACCCGAGGCGCCCCCGGCGCCGTCCCCCTTCCGCTCGATCGCCTTCTTGGCCGACTCGCGGGCCATGACGTCGAGCCCGAACGTGTTGTACAGCTTGCGGATGACGTCGTAGGGAGGCGTGTCCCCGTGCTCGAGCTCTTCGACGTTCGGCGCGACCTCCTCCTCCATGAAGCGCCGCACCGCGTCACGGATCGCCAGCTGTTCCTCGGACCATTCGAACATGACGTGCCTCCCCGGGCTGCCGCGGCCCCCGGCCCGCGGGAATGACCCTACCGAACGGACTCAGGCCTCCGAAATTCCGCTTGAGAGTGGTGCCGTCCGTGTGGATGACGTGCTAAGTCGATGCGTCTACGGCCCGCCGCAGTCGCGGCAGTAGCCCTGGAAGAGCACTTCTCGGTTGACGATCCGATAGCCGAACCGGTCCGAGCGTGGCAGCTCGAGTGCGTTCAATCCTTGCGGATGCACGTCGCGTAGGTCACCGCATTTGAGGCACACGAGGTGGTGATGGCCGTCCTTGGTGTTGGGGTCGTAGCGGGTAGGGCCTCCGCCCGCGTCCACTTGCTGCACCTCGCCCATCGAAACCAACTCGTTCAGCGTGTTGTACACCGTCGCCAGGCTCACTTCTGGGAGTCGGGCGCGTGCCCGCTCGAGCACCTCTTCTGCTGTCAGGTGGACGTGGTCACCCCCCATCGCCTCGGCGATGACCCGTCGCTGGGGCGTCAAGCGCCAGTCGACCGCTCGAAGGCGGTCGAGAAGCGGCTTCGAGTTCACACGTCCATGTATACCAGGTGAAGGTCTCTCTAAGAATCAATCCAAACTAACCCTTGAATCGTTCTAGATACAGATTTAAGGTGAGCCGAGTCTGAGAAACCACGACGAAAGTCCTTCGTGGTGCCACATCGTGTGCAACCGGCCATCACCATCGGATGAAACATGCAAACACTGAGACAGGAGAACCCACGTGACTGACCGCGCCAACGAAAGCGAGAGCGAGAGCCCGGTAATCCCCTCTCCGACTCCCAGCCAGCATCGGCCCATGTCGAATCGGGACTGGTGGCCGAATCAGCTCGATCTCTCCATGCTGCACAAGCACACGTCGCTGTCCAATCCGATGGGTGAGGATTTCGACTACAAGGACGCGTTCGCTACCCTCGACGTCGAAGCGCTCAAGCAGGATGTTTTCGACGTGATGACCACGTCGCAGGAATGGTGGCCCGCCGACTACGGCCACTACGGACCGCTCTTCATCCGGATGACGTGGCACGCCGCCGGCACGTACCGCATCGCCGATGGCCGGGGCGGTGGCGGCGAGGGCGCCCAGCGCTTTGCCCCCTTGAACAGTTGGCCGGACAACGCGAACCTCGACAAGGCGCGCCGGTTGCTGTGGCCGGTCAAGCAGAAGTACGGCCGGAAGATCTCCTGGGCGGACCTGATCATCTTCGCCGGTAACTGCGCGTACGAATCCATGGGTTTCAAGACGTTCGGCTTCGGGTTCGGGCGCGAGGACATCTGGGAGCCCGACGAGATCTTCTGGGGCCCTGAGGACACCTGGCTTGGGGACGAACGCCACGCCGGCGAAGGGGACATCCAGGGGCCGTTCGGCGCCGATCACATGGGCCTGATCTACGTGAATCCGCAAGGTCCGGGCGGCAACCCGGACCCACTCGCTTCCGCGAAATACATCCGAGAGACCTTCCGCCGGATGGCCATGAACGACGAGGAGACGCTGGCGCTCATCGTCGGCGGCCACACATTCGGTAAGGCCCATGGCGCAGTCGGTGAGGAATACGGCGGCCCCGAACCCGAAGGTGCATCCATTGAGGAGCAGGGCTTCGGCTGGCGGAACACCTTCGGCAGCGGCATGGGCGCCGACACACTCACCAGCGGGATAGAGGGTGCCTGGACCAACGAGCCGACGAAGTGGGACAACGGGTTCCTGGACAACCTCTACCAGTACGAGTGGGAGCTCACCGAGAGCCCCGCGGGCGCGAAGCAGTGGAAACCCAAGAATCCCGAGGCGCAGGACACCGTGCCCGATGCCCATGACCCGTCGAAGCGCCACGCTCCGATGATGCTGACGACCGATCTGGCGCTGAGGCAGGATCCGATTTACGGGCCGATCGCGGAGCGCTTCCACGAGAACCCCGACCAGCTGGCCGACGCGTTCGGCCGGGCATGGTACAAGCTGTTGCACCGCGACATGGGGCCTGTCACGCGCTACCTGGGCCCGTGGGTTCCGGAGCCGCAGCTGTGGCAGGACCCCGTTCCCGCGGTCGATCACCAGTTGATCGGAGATGACGACATCGCTGCCCTCAAGGGCAGGATCCTCGCAGCGGGACTCTCCGTCTCCCAGCTCGTCTCCACTGCGTGGTCGTCGGCGGCCACCTTCCGCGGCACCGACAAGCGCGGCGGCGCCAACGGGGCCCGGATTCGTCTCGCACCGCAGAGGGACTGGGAGGTGAACGACCCGACCGAATTGGCCAAGGTGCTCCAGACCCTCGAGCAGGTCCAGCAGGACTTCAACAGCTCGCAGTCCGGCGGTAAAAAGGTCTCGCTGGCCGACGTGATCGTCCTGGGCGGGTGCGCGGGTGTCGAACAAGCGGCAAAGAACGCCGGAAGCGACATCACCGTCCCGTTCTCGCCTGGGCGTACGGACGCGTCGCAGGAGCAGACCGACGTCGAGTCGTTCGCCGTGCTCGAACCGATCTTCGACGGGTTCCGGAACTACCTCCGGGCCGGAGAGAAACTGCCGGCGGAGGAGCTACTGGTCGAGCGGGCGTTCATGCTGAACCTGTCCCCTCCCGAGATGGCGGTCCTCGTTGGTGGCATGCGCGCTCTCAACGCCAACTTCCGACAAGCCCCACACGGGGTGTTCACCGATCGGCCCGAGACCCTGAGCAACGATTTCTTTGCGAACCTGCTCGATATCAGCCTGGAGTGGAAGGCATCTGCTTCGGCCGAAAACGTGTTCGATGGACGCGATCGCACTACGGGCGAAGTCAAGTGGACAGCCACCGCCGTCGACCTCGTCTTCGGTTCCAACGCCCAACTGCGAGCCATCGCGGAGGTCTACGCCAGTGACGACTCAGAGGAGAAGTTCGTCCGTGACTTCGTCGCTGCTTGGCACAAGGTCATGAACCTCGATCGCTTCGAACTCGCCTGATCGGGGAACGACCCGGACGCAACCGCGTGCGCGCCCCTTCGGCGTGGCGCTGGGTGCGCGCCACGATGATGCGGCTCGCCACCAGCAGGAGCAGCACGATCACGACCAGGATGAGCGCGGCGTCGTAGGCCAGGTAGTGGTATTGCACCTCGGGCGCGTCGTAGAACGTGAAGACCACGTACGTGAGGTACGGAAACTCGGCGTGGGTGAGGTGGTGGGGGAGCGTGTTGGAGAATCCGATCGTGTAGATCAGGGGTGCCGTCTCCCCGGAGGCGATGGCCATGGCCAGGAGCAGACCGGTGACGATCCCGGGGGCCGCGCTCTTGAGCACCACTTTGCGCAGCGTGTAGCCCATGGTCATGCCGAGCGCCTCGGCGCCCTCCCGGTAGCCGGTCGGCACCTGGCGTAGCGAGTTCTCGGTGGTTTTCGCGATGTAGGGGATCACCATGATCGACAAGATGATCAGGGCGGCCCACAGCGAGTAGCCCCAGTCCAAGCCGATCACCAGCGCGGAGTACCCCACGAAGCCGAGCACGATGGAGGGGAAGCCCGAGAGGACGTCCGAAGACGTCCGGAGGAACCCGCCGCTGCGCTTGCCGCTCTGCTTACCGCTCCGCTTACGGGGCTTGGCCATCTCCGCCAGATGGATGCCCGCGAGCACCCCGACCGTGCCCGCGATGACCAGCGTGCCGAACATGAGGATCAGGGTGCCCAGGATCTGGTCCCGCAGCCCGCCCCCGTTCGGTCCCAGCTGGGTCCACAGGACGTCCCAGCGCCAGTGCGAGGCGGCGCGGAAGAACACGCCAAGGAGGATCCATGCACACGGGCCGATGATGAGGGTCAGCGCGGCGTAGGTGAAGACGCGGAACCCGATGGAGCCCATGCGACGCCGCCGCGTCGACGGTCCGGGGGAAAGGGGCGGCGGCAGCTCGATCTTCGGGGCGGTCGCGGTCATGCCGCACCCACGGGGGCCACGATGCGGGACGTCCGGTTCACGATCCACCGCGCCAGCAGGTTCACCGCCACCGAGATCACCGCCAGCACCAGGGCGAGCTCGGCCAGCGTCTCCACCGCGAACCCGGTGCCGTCCGTGAGCGCGCCGTCGAGCTGGGTGAGGATGGTGGCGGCGATCGTGCCGAAGGGTTGGTAGATGTTCGGCGCGATGTGCAGCGAGGCGCCGCCGACGAGGGCGACCGCGATGGTCTCGCCCAGCGCTCGGCCGAGCCCGAGCACGGTGGCGCCGATGATGCCCGAACGCACCCAGGGCAGGGTGATCCTGTTCGCCACCTCCCAGTGCGTCATGCCGAGCGCCTCGCCCCCTTCCTTGGGCAGGGGCGGCACGGTGAGGAACAGGTCGCGGGTCGTCGACGCGATGATCGGAATGATCATCATCCCGAGGACGAGCCCGGCCGTGAGGAGGCCTTCTCCGGTGCCGACGGGCCGGCGGAAGTAGTTGAAGGGCCAGATGTCGGGCAGCCAGCCGGCGACGTCGGCCAAGAGCGGGTAGATGTGCTTGGCCAGCCAGGGTCCGAACGTGAGGAGGCCCCACAGGCCGATCACGACGCTGGGGATGCCGGCCAGGATCTCGATGGCGAAGCCGAGGGGCCGGGAGATCCAGCCGGGCATGCGCTCAGTGAGCGCGAAGGCCGCACCGATGGAGAGCGGTAACGCCACGACGATGGCGATGAGGGAGGACTGGATCGTGCCCAGGATGATCGGCCAGGCCCCGAACTGTGACCCTGCCGCATGGAGCACGCCACCCGTGCGGATCGGGTTCCCGTAGCTGTTGCCGTACGTCCAGTTCTTGCCGTAGAGGAAGTACCACCCGTTGACGCGGATGGCGGGCCACGCCTTGTGGGCCAAGACGGCGACCGCGAAGATCAGTGCCGCCAGCGGCAGGTAGACCGCCACCCGGGCGCTCCAGCGCCAGCCGTGCTCCTCGTTGGCCCGGAACCAGTCCGCCGCCCTCCGCACGAACGGGTCCTTGCGGACGGTGTGTCCGGGTGGCGCGGCGGGGGATTCACCCGCCGCGCCACCGGCGGACGGCATCTACTGGATGCTCAGGATCTGCTTCACCGACTGCCCCTCGACCTTCGTGGGGAGCGACTGGAAGTTGACCTGGGACAGGTACGACGAGTTGGCGCCGTACTTCGTGTTGATGGCCCACTCCAGGAAGGAGCGAATGTTCTTGGCCGACGAGCTCGCCGACTGGTGGGTGGAGACGATGGCGTACTCGTAGTTGATGATCGGGTAGCCGCCGTTGGCCGACCCGTAGATCAGCGAGATCGTCCCGCTGGCCGGCGTCTTCTTGACGAAGGCGGCCGCCTCGGCGGCGATCGAGGCCTGTGTGGGCACCTCGTACTGGCCCTTGGCGTTCTGCAGCGAGGCGTAGCTCAGGCCCGCCTGCAGCGCCTGGGTCAGGTAGCTGATGCCGACGTAGGCGATGCAGCCCGCCGTCGCCTTGCAGCCCGTCACCATGCCCGAGTTCCCGCTCTCACCGAGCGCACCCGGAGCGGCCGGCCATGGGACCGTGGTGTTGAACCCGATCTTGGTGCCCCACCCCGAGGGGTCGGCCTTGGACAGGTACGTGGTGAACAGGAACGTGTCGCCGCTGCTGTCGGAGCGGTGCAGCGTCACGATCGGGATGCTGGGCAGCGTGACACCCGGATTCAGGCTGGCGATCTGTGAGGCGTTCCACTTGGTCACCTGGCCTTGGTAGATCTGCGAGAGCACCTGGCCCGACAGCTTCAAGTGCGACTGCACGCCCGGCACGTTGTAAGCCACAATTTGGGCGGAGATCGCCAGCGGGATGTTCTTCAGGTCCGGGTTCGACGTGGCGACGCTGGGCGACAGGTAGGCGTCGGAGGCGCCGATGTCGATCGTGCCGCTCTCGGCGCTGGAGATCCCGGTGCCCGACCCCGTGCCCGCCGTCTGGACCGTGACGCTCGAATACTTGGAGTTGTAGCCGCCGGCCCAGAGATTGAAGAGGGGGTAGAGCAGCGTGCTGCCGGTCTCGGTCAGCGTGCCCCCCGACGGCGTCTCCACGCCGCTGCTGGGGAGCGTTGTGCTCGCCGACGCCGCAGAGGTGAGGACGACCGAGCTGAGCGCAAGCCCCGCCGCCGTGGCGGCGAGCAATCCCGTCTTCAGCCGGGTCGTTCCCATCGATTTGGTCACAGGTTCTCTCCTTGTGAGGTGGTTGGTTCGGTGCTGCGCTGGGTGAAGGCGAGATGACGGCGCGTCTCGGCGCGAAGCCGTGGTGTGTTCCACGTCGGATCGGATGTGGGCCTAGCCCATCCGTCCCGTGACATAGCGCTCCGTGTCGGGGTGCGTCGGCCGGTTGAAGAGGTCGTCGGTGAGCCCGTACTCCACGAGGGCGCCCTGGTAGAAGAACATGGTCTGGTTTGAAATCCGCTTGGCCTGACCGAGGTTGTGGGTCACGACGATCAACGACAGCGCAGGTGTGAGCGTCTTGATGAGCGCCTCAATCGACTCGGAAATCACCGGGTCGAGTGAGGAGGTGGGCTCATCGAGCAGGAGCACGTCCGGGCCGACGGCCAGCGCGCGAGCCAGGCAGAGAAGCTGCTGCTGCCCACCCGAAAGGCGGAAGGGCGAGTCGTTCAGGCGGTCCTTGACGGCGTCCCACAGGCCGACCTCGGTGAGGCGGCGCTCGCAGACGACATCGAGCTGCTTGCCCTTGGCGATGCGGTGCGCCTTCACGCCGGCGACGACGTTGTCCCTGATCGACATCGGGAAGGGATTGGGGCGCTGGAACAGCATCCCGACCCGGCGTCGCAGCGTCAGCAGATCGACCTGCGGCGCCCACAAGCTCTCGTCGTCGTAGGTGACGTCACCCTCGCGCTCGAACCCGACCACCCGGTCGTTCATCCGGTTGAGCGTGCGCAGGAAGGTGGACTTGCCCGACCCGGTGGGCCCGATCAGCGCCGTGATGGAGCCACGCTTCAAGGACACGTTGATGTCGCGGAGCACCGAGCGACCGGAGAACCCGAGCTTCAGGTTGTGCGACTGCATGACGTGAGACGAGCGGGACGAGTCGGGGTCGAGCGACTTGATGGCCTCGTCGATGCCGGATCGCTCGGCCGTCGTAACGGGATCGTTACGGAGTTCGGTCACCTCTTCGTCTGCCACCAGCTGGAACGTACCGAGGCCAAGTGAACTCCCGGCAACATGAGAGCGACCGCTGAGTGAATGTTTGGCAGTTTCTAAGCGACACGGGCGTGGCCCGCCGTTGCCGACCCCTCAGCCGTCGACGGTGTTCGTTCCGGCTTCGTGCCCTGGGGTGGCGGGGCCCTGGCGATGGGCCGCCGCAATGGCCGTGACCACGCCGGGGGCCCAGGCCGCCACGGCGAGGAGCGCCAGCGCCGCGGGGATCGAGACCGCCAGCGCCGCGCCTGTCGAGATGAGCGCGCAGGTCGCGGCGACGTAGGTGAGCCACCTGCCGGCGATCCAGGCGATCCACCAGCGCAGCACGTGCGCCCGGTGCGGGTCCCCCGGGGGCAGGCAGTCGCGGCAGCGCGCCGTACGGCATCCAGAGGTTGACGACGGGGACGAACCACGAGCCCACCCCCCAGGCCGGCGAGCGGCGGGCCGGGAACCCCCGGGCGCGGGCGGCGGTCGCGGCGCGGTGCTGCCAGATGCAGGCGACGATCACCGCCGCGACGGTCACCAGACCGACGACGTAGAGGAACGGGCTCGTGAGTCCGTTGGTGTGGTACTGCGGCACGGTCTGCCCCGCTTTCGCGGCGTCGTAGGCCACCCGTAGCTGGTGCCCGAACGAGCGCCAGCTGTCCTTTTCAATGCGGAGGTTCAGCAGCTGCGCGATGTAGTAGACGGCGGGGATGACGACGGCGCCGCGCGCCGCGGGCACCATGCGCAGCTCGTTGGCGACCTTGGCCTCGGTGTCGAACGCGTCCAGCCGTTGGGACGCCACGGCCCACGGCGCGACCGCGGCCGGTGGCCCCTGCGGCGGCGCGGCGTTCGCCCACGGCGGCTGCGGTGGAGACGCCGCCCGTTGCGGGAGGACCGTCGTCTCCGTCCACGCGTACCCGTCCCACCAGCGCCGCCCCGGGCCGCCCGCCGGGTCGGGGTACCACCCCGGTGGCGCGCCCGGGTACCCGCTCTGGCTCACCCCTCCATCCTGCCAAAGTGCCGTGGTGCCCCCGGGATGCCTACCGTTCCTGCCATGCGGATCTTCGTGGCCGGCGGGACGGGCGCCATCGGGCGTCCGCTGGTCTCCGCCCTGGCCATGGCGGGGCACGACGTCACGGTGTTCTCTCGCTCGGCGGAGCGGGTGGCGGCACTGGGTCTGCCCGGAGTCGTCGCTGCGGTGGGCGACGCCCTCGACGCGCCAGGCCTGGCGCGGGCCGTGGAGGATGCATCACCCGAGGTCGTCGTCAACCAGTTGACCAACCTGCCCCAGACGGCCAACCCGCTGGCCATCCGGCGTGGCTTCACACAGACGAGCCGGCTGCGCACTGAGGCGTCGGGCACCTTGGTGCGGGCCGCCCGCAGGGCGGGCGCGCGCCGGGTCGTCGCGCAGAGCATCGCGTTCATCTACCGTCCCGGGCCCGGCGTGCGCACCGAGGCGGACCCGCTGTGGACGGATGCCGGCGGTCAAATCGGTAACCTGGCCGGTTCTCTCGCCAGGCTGGAGTCGGCCACGCTCGGCGACGATGCGCTCGAAGGGGTCGTGCTCCGCTACGGCACCTTCTACGGTCCGGGCACCTACTTCGCGCCGGGTGGCCTCTACGCGTCCATGGTGGCGCGCCGCCTCCTGCCGATGCCGGGCGCGGCCGCGGGACTCTTCGGCTTCGTCCACGTCGACGACGCGGCGCGGGCGACGGTCGCCGCGCTCGACGGGCCGACCGGTCTGTTCAACGTCGTCGACGAGGTGCCTGGAGCGGCGGCGGAGTGGATGCCGATGCTGGCCGGGCTGCTCGGCGCCAAGCCCCCGCACCGGGTCCCCAGGGGAATGGTGGGTGTGGTTGCGGGAAAGTTCCTCGTCTACATGCTGTGCGACCAGCCGGCGGTGTCCAACCAGCGGGCGCGTACCGAGCTGGGATGGTCGCCCGCGTACCCGGACTGGCACGACGGGCTGCCGGCGGCGCTGGCCGGCTCGCGGGGCTGACTACCTCTCTGTTCGCTCGGCCAACCGCCCGGCCACCCAGGTGAACGGTTGTAAGACCCCCGTCGGAGTCACGTGGACCTCGCGCGGTGCAGACCAGGGGCTGGAACAACGGGCCGAGCTCCTCGCACAGGTCCGCCGCGCGGTAGCGCACCACGGGCAGTCCCGAGCACGACTCGGGGCCGTCCTCCGCGAATGTGCCGATGATCACCGCGCCGCCTGCCGCGACGCCGTCGGCCAGCACGCCGATGTAGCGCCGGCGGTCGGCGGGGTCGGAGAGGAAGTGGAAGACGGCGCGGTCGTGCCACACGTCGTAGCGCCGTGGCGGCCGCCAGGACAGCAGATCCTCCTGCAACCAACCCACCGGGGCGCCGGGGCCGAGGCGCGCCCGCCCCGACTCGAGCGCGACGACCGAGACGTCGAGCACCGTGACGTCGCCGAAACCGCGGTCGACCAGATGGTCGACGAGCGTGGACGCGCCGCCGCCGACATCGAGGACGGCGTCCTCCGGCCGGGCCCCCAGCGCGTCCAGCAACGCCAGCGACATGGTCGGCTCGGGTTCGAACCAGCTGACGCTTTCCACGCCGAGGGTGCGGTAGGCGTCGTCCCAGTGCGCCGCCCGGTCGTGGGGTGCGGCCATGCCCCGAGCCTACGACGACGCGTCTCAGCCGCCCACGGGGAGCCCCAGGACTGCGCCGACGGCGCCGACGATGCCGGCGGCAACCAGCGTGAGGACGACATTACGGCGCTGCCCCACGATCACGACGAACGCGGCGCCCAGCACCGCCGCCTGCCACACGTGGGAGATGGCCAGCGCCAACGGGATGGCCGCTCCCGCGATGGCGCCGATGGCAGCGGGCCCGGCGCCCGACAGGAACGACTGCGCCACCCGGTTGGTGCGGAGCGCACCGAGGTGGCGGGCGCCGCCGAGGATGAATCCGAATGACGGCGCGAAGGCCACGAGCGCGGCGAGCAGCGCGCCGCCGACGCCTGCGGCGGCGTAGCCGACGACGGCCACGGTCTGGACGACGGGTCCGGGCGTGATCTGCCCGAGCGCGACGGCGTTGAGGAACTGGGAGTTGGTCATCCAGTGGTAGTGGTGCACCGCGTCGGCCTGCATGAGCGGAACGATCACGAAGCCTCCGCCGAACGACAGCGCGCCGACCTTCAAGGCTACCCACGCCAGCGCGCTCAGGCCGCCCGCTGCGACGACACCCGTGGGGAAGAGGACGGCGAGACCCGCCGGCCCCTTGCGTGGCCGGAGTGCGCCGGAGACCGCACACTCGAGCAGTCCGCACCCGAGCAGCACGACCACGAGATACGGGCCGACCGTCGCCGCCGACACCCCACCAGCCACGGCGTAGACCACCCAGCGCACCCGGCGGGCGGTGGCGTCGCCGGCCCGTCGCCAGCTGCCGGGGACCAGCCCCAAGGCGGCGTTCACCGCCACAGCGGCCACCGCAGCACCGGCACCGAGCGCCGCACCGTCGATCCATCGCGGCGGGTGGCCGGCCAGGAAGATCGCGGCGAGCACGATGATGAGCGCCAGGCCCGGGCAGATGAAGCAGGCGCCGCCGACCACCGCCCCGCCCAGGCCGCGCAGCCGCCACGCGCAGAAGATGGCGAGTTGCGTCGATGCCGGGCCGGGCAACAGGTTGGTCGCCGCGATCGCATCCTCGAACTCCGTCTCGTCGAGCCAGTGCTCACGCTCGACCGTCAACCGCCGCAGCATGGAAATGTGGGTGGGCGGCCCGCCGAAGCCAACGCAACCGATGCGCCCCCACTCCTTGGCGATGGTGGCGAGCGGGACCTCGGGGCGCCTGGCCGGGGTCGGCTCGTCCGGCATGCGCGTCATGTTGGCACGGGCGCCGCCTGCCACCGTTGCCTACCCTCTGATTACAACAACAGCTCCGCCATCTCGCGCAAGGCGCCGATGTGCGCGTCGACCGTGGTGAGCCCCGCGTGCATCGTGATCACGGACAGGTGGGTCGCCCCGGCCTCCCGCCAGCGCCGTGCGTGTTCGGTGATCTTCTCCGGGTCGCGCCCGCGGTACTCGAGGCGACCCTCGAATCCGAAGTTCGACAGGTCGCGGCCCACCTCTGCCGCGGCGGCGCGAATGATCTCGAGGGCTTCCTCCAGCCCGCCCCGCGGCCGGAACTGCGGGAACCACCCGTCGGCCACCCGGCCGACGCGGCGCAGCGCCGCCGGCGAGTGGGCGCCGATCCAGACGGGGATCGGGCGGCGCACGGGGAGTGGGGCGATGCCCGCGGCCCGAATGTGGTGGAACGTTCCGTCGAACGTGACGCTGGGCGTGGTCCACAGCGCGCGCAGCACCGCGACCTGCTCCTCCAGAAGGTCGCCGCGCCGCTCGAAGGGCATCCCCAGCACGTCGTACTCGACCTTGTTCCAGCCGACGCCGAGGCCGAGGCGGAAGCGGCCGCCGCTCAAGATGTCCACCTCGGCCGCCTGTTTGGCCAGCAACGCGGTCTGGCGCTGTGGCCCGATGAGCACGGACGTCGCGAACCCGAGGTCCGTGATGCCCGCCAGGTAGGCGAACATCGTCAGCGGCTCGCGGAAAGGGTCGTCGATGGTGTAAGGCCCGCCGAGGTTGCCGTGCACGTCGATGTCCGCACCCAGCACGTGGTCGTAGGCGGCCAGGTGGGCGTACCCGAGCGATGCCGTCGCCTCCCCGATGGCGCGCACCGCGCCCAGGTCGTTTCCGAGTTCGGTCTGGGGGAAGACGACGCCGATGTCCATGGCGGCAGTCTGGCGCGGCCGCGGCACCCGTGCCCTCCCGGCAGCGCCCCGGTAGGTTGACCCGCATGCTGCTCCGCATTTTCACCGAGCCCCAGCAGGGCGCGACGTACGGGCAACTCGTCCGCCTGGCCCAGGCCGCCGAGTCCGCCGGCTTCGATGCGTTCTTCCGTTCGGACCACTTCCTCGCCATCGGCGGCGACGGGCGGCCGGGTCCCACCGACGCGTGGCTGACCCTGGCCGCGATCGCCCGCGAGACGGAACGGATCCGGCTGGGCACGCTGGTCACCTCGGCCACCTTCAGGCTGCCCGGGCTCCTGGCGGTGCAGGTGGCGCAGGTCGACGACATGAGCGGCGGCCGGGTGGAGCTCGGTCTCGGCGCCGGCTGGTACGACGCGGAGCACAGCGCCACCGGGGTGCCCTTCCCCCCGCTCGGCGAGCGCTTCGAGCGGTTGGAGGAGACCTTCGCGATCCTGACCGGGCTGTGGGGCACCCCCGACGGCGAACGCTTCTCGTTCGACGGCGGGCACTACCAATTGAAGGACAATCCTGGTCTTCCGAAGCCGGCGCAGCGGCCGCACCCGCCATTGATCGTGGGCGGCTGGGGCGCGACGCGCACGCCGCGACTCGCCGCCACCTACGCCGACGAGTTCAACCTGCCCTTCGCCTCGCCCGCCGACACCGGCGCCCAGTTCGCCCGCGTGCGCGGCGCATGCGAAGACAGCGGCCGGAACCCCGCGACGCTCGTCTTCTCGACCGCGCAGACCGTCTGCTGCGGCGCCGACGAAAAGGAGGTGGCGCGCCGGGCGGCCGCCATCGGCCGCGAGCCGGACGAGCTGCGCCAGCACGCCGTCGCCGGTACCCCCGACGAGGTCGTGGAGCGCCTCCAGGCGTATGCCGCCATCGGCGCCGAGCGCGTCTACCTCCAGGTGCTGGACCTCGACGACCTGGACCACGTCGACCTGCTGGCCACCGAAGTCATGCCCCGGGTCTCCTGAAGACCGAGCGCTACGTGCCCGGCGGCGTCGTCGTGCACCCGTCGCACGGCCCCATGCCGTTGAAAGAGGCCGGGATCGTCGGCGAGTCCGTGGGCGGGTTGGTCGGCAGCAGCACCGGCGGGCGCGGCGCCTGGGTGAAGTCGAAGTCGTTGGCGATGTTGCCCAGGATCGACGCGTCCTCGCGCACGTCGGGGCGGGGGTCGGGGCGGCCGTCGGTCTTGGGGTTGAGCCGCGAACCGCCCAAGAAGTCGTCCTCTATGAACTTGAGGTAGGCATCGCTGCTCAGCGTCCGGCTGTCGACGTCGCCCGCCTTGGCGTAGGGCGAGATCACGAGCGCGGGCACGCGGAGGCCGTAGCCGTTCTGGTCGACCGCGGGCGGCACGACGTGGTCGTAGAAGCCGCCCCAGTCGTCCCACTGCAGGAAGATGGCCGTCGAGTCCCAATCCGGGCTCTTCATGGCCGCGTTGATAATGGCGGTCACGTAGGCCTGGCCCTGGTGCACGCTCGCCGGCGGATGTTCTGAGTCGGCCTGGGAGGGCGTGATCCAGGTCACCGCCGGCAGCGTGCCCCCCTTTGCCGCCGTGAAGTAGTTGTCGAGCGGCTGGATGTTGCGGAGCTGGTGGTCCTTTTGCACGTCTTCGAAGATCGGCAGTGGGTTCCAGATGCCCGGGGTGAGGTAGGTCTGTTTGACCGGCGGGCACGACAGCGCAGCGTCGTTCTCGCAGTCGGGTTGGTCCCCCGTCTGGACGTAGTAGGCCCACGAGACGTGTCTGTTGTAGAGAAGCCAGGTGATGTCGGTCCAGGCGTTCGTCACGTCGGCGGTCCCGGTCGTCAGCGCCTGGTCAACGTAACGCTGCATCTGGGCCGGCGTGTACGGCCCGACGATCTCGTTGGTGCAGCTCGACGGAGCGGGGCTCGAGCACCGGGCCGACCATCCCGACACGAGATACAGATGGTCGGGCAGCGACCACGAGTGGACCGGCTCGAACATGTGGTCGTCCAGCACGAAGTCCTTGGCGTAGGTCCAGTAGTTCGGGATCTCGCCGTCGGTGTGGTAGCCCATGACGTCGGGCGTGGCTGAGCTGGCGCAGGCCGGGTTGTTGATCGCGGCGCACCCTTTCTTGGCTTGTGTCGCCGACGTGATGAACCCGTTCATCGCCCCACCGTGTACGTCCGCCTCCGCGGCTGCATCGCCGTGCGGCCCGCCCCCGTTGGCGTCGGCGGTGTCGTGGTACGGCCGTTGGCACCCGCCCGAGGGGATGGGAACGCAGGCCGTCGGGACGCCGTTCTGCATCGGGATGCCATCCGCACCGGGGTACGTGCCGAAGTAACTGTCGAAGGACCGGTTCTCCTGCTCTATGACGATCACATGCTCGATCTTGTGGATCCCCTCTGCCACCACGTAGCGCCCGGTCGGGCCGCCGCTCACCGTCTCCTTCCCCGACGCACCCGACGTGGTCGTCGACGACGAGGACGATGACGGCGAGCTGCTGCAGGCGCTGAGCGAAAGCGCCGTCAGCCCCAGGGCGGCCGACACGGTGGCGACGGCCCGGGCCCGCCGCCCGAAGCCGCGCCCCCACCCGCTCGAGAGCGCCGATTGCACCTCAGCACTATCGAGTCGGCCCGCCCCGTGCGTCAACCGGATCGCGTTACTCCTAACAAAGCCCTAATGCCCGCCGGGCCGGACCGCTCCAACCGGTCCCCGGTACGATCGGTGAACAGGCGCAAGAGCTCCCGGATGGCGGGCCGTGTGGGAGTCGTGCGCCGGGGAGGACCGAGCATGACCATGAGCACGCGCGGCGCGGTGGCGCCGACCAGCGCCGGGGCGGACGCCACCGCCACTGCCGCCGCTGGCGACAGCGCCACCGCCGCACCCCCGCCGATCGACACCGTCGCCTTCGACGAGGCCGTCGCCGTCGTCGCCGACCACGCGGTCGCCTGGGCCAAGACGCCCGCCGCCCAGCGGGCCGACCTGCTCGACCGCGTGATCGCGGACACGCTCGCCGCCCAGGACGAATGGCTGGCCGCGGCCATCGAGGCCAAGGGTCTGCCCGCCGGCTCGACCGAGGCCGGCGAAGAGCTCTCTGCCGGTGTCGGGACGTTCGTGCGCCTGGCCCGACTCTTCCGCGACGCGCTGCGCGACATCGCCAAGGACGGCAAGCCCTCGTTCGCCGGCCCCATCCGCCGCGCCACGGACGGACGGCTCCGTGTGCAGGTCTTCCCGGCCGGCGCCATGGACCGGATCACGTTCCCCCAGACGACGGCCGAGGTTTTCATGCAGCCCGGCGTCACCGAGGCCGACATCGTCTCCGGACAGGCCGACGCGTACGTCGATCCCGACGCGCACGCAGGCACCGCCCTCGTCCTCGCGGCCGGCAACGTCGCCTCGCTCGGCCCGCGCGACGTCCTGTCCAAGCTTTTCGTCGAGGGCAAGGTCGTCGTGCTGAAGGCCAACCCCGTCAACGACTATCTGGTGCCGCACTGGGACCGCGCCATGGCCGCGCTCGTCGAGGCAGGCGTGCTGCGCATCGTCGACGGCGGCGCCGCGGTCGGGAAGTACCTCACGGCACATCCCGCTTATCCACGAGGTCCACATCACCGGGTCCGACAAGACGTACGACGCCGTCGTCTTCGGCACCGGCGCGGAGGGCGCGCGCCGCAAGGCCGCCGACGACCCGGCGCTGGACAAGCCGGTCACCGCCGAGCTCGGCAACGTCTCGCCGGTGATCATCGTGCCGGGCAAGTGGTCGATCGTCCGAGCTGCGCTACCAGGCCGAGCACGTCGCGACCATGCTCGTGAACAACGCGGGCTTCAACTGCCTCGTCGGCCCGCGTCATCGTGACCCACGCGGACTGGCCGCAGCGCGACGCGTTCCTCGGCGCGCTGACTCAGACGCTGGCCGGCATCACCACCCGGCGCGCCTACTACCCGGGCGCCGCGGCGCGCTGCGGGACGCCTTCGTCGCCGCCCACCCGGAGGCCGAGACCTACGGCAGCGGCCCCGACGATGCGCTGCCCTGGACCTTCATCCGCGGCGTCCCGCCCGGTCGGACGGACGACATCGTCTTCAACGTGGAGTCCTTCTGTCGGGGAGGTGGCCGAGACCGCGCTCACCGCCCCGGACCCGGCGGCGTTCATCGAGGCCGCCACGGCCTTCTGCAACGACGTGCTCTGGGGCACGCTGGCGGCCACCATCCTCGTCTCGCCGTCGACCCTCAAGGACCCGGACGTGTCCGCGGCGGTCGATCGCGCCGTGGAGGACCTGCGCTATGGCGCCATCGGCGTCAACGTATGGCACGCGCTGGTCGTTCGCCGTCGGGACGACGACGCTGGGGCGCCTACCCCGGCCACCCGCGCACCGACATCCAGTCCGGCACCGGCGTGGTCGGCAACGCGGCCATGTTCGACCGGCCGCAGAAGTCGGTGGTGCGCGGGCCCTTCCGTGCCCACCCGAAGCCGCCGTGGTTCGCGACGGCGACGGCCTCCTACGACGTCATGCGCCGCTTCGTGGCCTTCGAGGCGGAGCCGTCGGCCGCGAAGATCCCGGGTCTCCTGCTGGCGGCGATGCGCAAATAGGTTCTGGTTGTCGCGATCCGACCAACGAACGCGGCACAGGAATCACATCGTTTTGGCGCGAAGCTGTGGAATGGCGTAGGGCGCCGCCGCGACGACGGCGGCGATGAGCCCGAGGAAGGCCCCGAAGTCCCAGCCGACCGATGCCGGGGATCGGCACGCTCGGCTTGAGGATGAAGGCGATGAAGACCAGCACCAGGTTGACGATGGTCGCCACCAACATGACTGTCAGGTGCGGGATCTTGATGCCGACGGGGATCTCGTCCCACCCGGCGCGCAGGGCCAGGTAGATGATGATGGCAATGCACAGGATCAACACGACGTAGAGCCAGCCGTGGGCAGACAGTCCGCTCTCTGAGCCGCCGGTGAATCCGGCGTACGAGGCGCTGAACCACGACAGGAACAACGAGATGAAGAGGACGAAGGACGCGATCCCGCAGATCCGGTCCGCCAGCTCCAGCGCGCGGCGTCGAATTTGTAGGCCGGGACAGAGGAGCCCCCGGTCGCGGCGCCCGCCGGTGCTGCCGCCGCTGCGGCGGGCTGTCCGACCGCCGGGCCGGCCGTTGCCGCGCCCGCCGCGACGAGCGGCGCACCGCAGTTCGAACAGTGGTTGGCCTCGTCCGCGTTCTCCGTTTGACACTGTGCGCAGGTCTTCGGCATGAAAGCCCTCCCTCCCGGTCTGGCGACGAGAGACCGCCGCCTCTCGAACGCTCTACGTCTGCTTTCGGTCCGGCCCGTCAGATTCTACGGGGGTTGGTCGTCCCTGACTAGGGATCCAACGTCGTCGTGGGTACGGTGGGGCCGTGAACCCAGAAGACGCTACCGCCGGGGCCCCTCTGGTTCTCGGATGGGCGCCTTCGCGACCGGCTTCGGGGGAAGCAGGGTCACACGGGCGACGGTGTCGCCGCCGACCGCGATGCACCGCGAGGCGGTCGGGCATGCCAGCGCGCTCGAGGGCCAGCGGGATGTACGCGGCCGTCGCCGCGGCGAACGTGGTGCCGCCATTGTGGCTCTGCGCCACGGCTCCGGTTGCCACGACTGGCTGGCCGCTCCACTTCGAGCCGACCAGCGCGCAGACGCGGGAGGTCGGGCAGGCGATGCCGAAGACGTCGTCGACCGGGAGCGGCCGGGCCGTGGCAGGGGCCGCGGCGGTGGTCGAGGTCGTGGATGCCGACGTCGCCGTGGGCGTCGCGGACCCTATGGTGCCCGTGCTCCCGGCGGTCCCACCCGCCGCACCGTCCGCGTGGTCGTCCACGTGTGCCCACCGTCCGCGCTGTGCAGCAGCTGCCCCTGCGCCGGCACGATGTCGCTCACCGTGGTGCCCGTGGTGCCGGCCGCCAGGCAGGTTGTCACCGTCGTGCAGGCGACGCTCTGCAGCACCCCCACTCCGGCCGGCATCGTGGCGAGCGCCCATGCCTGCCCGCCGTCGGTGCTGAGTGCGACCGCGCCCTGGCCGTGCCCCTCCGTGGTCGGGACGTAACCAGCGACGAGGCAGGTCCCCGTACCGCCACACGAGAGGTCGCCTTCGGCCAAGAAGCCGTTTGGAAGATTGCCTTCCGCTTGCCAGCTCTGGCCGAAGTCGGCCGCTGTGGGCGGCCGCGAGCACGGAGCCGGTCGCTCACGATCGCCGTGCAGTCGAAGACGCTGGCGCACTGCACGCTCGGCATGTTCAGCGCGCCCGGCAGCGCGGTGGCGGGCGACCAGACGATGCCGCCGTCCGACGTCGTGAACACGACGCCGCTGCCCGGGACCGACGCGCCCGTCGAGCCGACCGCCATGCAGTCGCGCGTGGTGGGGCACGAGACTCCGCTCAGCTGCGGGACGACTGACCCGCGCACGGCTTGCGCCTTCCACTTCTTTCCGCCATCCCTGGTGGCGATGATGACGGTGGCCGGGCGGGTGGCCGGAGCGTTGGCCCCTGCGACGCCGACCGCCCAGCACCGCTCGCGCGGTCGCGCACGCGACGGCGCCGAGCTGGCCGGTGCCGGCGGGCGCCGGTTGCCCGAGGACGAGCGGCGTCCCCCTGGGCTGGCCGAGGACCGGGTGGGCGGAGGGCGAAGTCGAGTGCTGTTCACCCCGCAGGCGGCAGCCCGGACTCCTGCCGGCCACTCGCCAAGCGCCAGAACGAGCAGCCTGCTGAACCCACCGACGCGCCAGGTGCGACACCGTCGAGGCACTGAACGAAGACGCACGGCACGTCGACACTAGCGGTGGGGGACGGTAATTCCGGTGCACCGTTCGCTACCCTCGCAGCGGTGGACTGGGTGGATGCTGCTGATCATCGGGCTGATGCTCCTCGCCGCAGTCCACGGGCTCCGGCTGGGGGCGCTCGTCCAGCTCCTCACCTTCGGCGGGTTCTTGCTCGGCTTCCTGCTCGGCACCCTCATCTGGGTGCCGCTCTTCCAGCACCTCGCCACGACGACGTCACCCGCTCTGTCTTCGTCGTGTCGCTCGTCCTGCTGACGGCCTGCGCGCTCGGCTACGTCGGCCGCGTCCTCGGCACCTGGAGCAACGTCACGCGTGCGCCGGCATCATCTGGGCCACGTCGACGCCGCCCTCGGCGTCGGTGTGGCCGTCGTCGCCGTCCTCCTCTCGGTCTGGCTGGTGGCGGCCGTGATCCTCCTCGCCCAACAGCCGCTTCACGTCGCTCGATGCCGCGGTGGCCCGTTCCGACATCCTCCACTCCATCGACGGCGTCCTGCCCCAGGCCCCCTCCATCTTCAACGACCTGCAGACGTTCCTCAACGACCAGGGCTTCCCCCAGGTGTTCTCGACGCTGACCCCACCCTCGACGCCGATCGTCTCGACGCCGACGACGCCGAGACGCAAGGCGCTGGCCGACCCGGCCATCTTCTCGACGGTCAAGATCCTCGGCACCGCGTGCAGCAGCGAGCAGGAGGGATCGGGCTTCGTCGTCGGCCCGGGCCTGGTCGCCACCAACGCCCACGTCGTGGCGGGCGAGAGCACCGGCAACACGCAGGTGCTGCTCGGGAGCAGCGCCTACAACGCCACGCCCGGTCCTGTTCGACCCCTACTTCGACCTGGCCGTGCTGCGGACCGACGCGCCGCTCGGTCCCGCGCTCACCATCAGCCCGAACCTCGTCGCCCGGGGCACGCAGGCCGCGCTGCTCGGGCTATCCCGAGGACCGGCGGCCTGACGCATCGGCGCGGCCGGCGTGACCGAGGAGGTCACCGCCATCGGCAAGGACATCTACAACAACGGCTCGGTGACGCGCGGCGTCTACGCCCTCGATGCCAACGTGCTGCCCGGGCAACTCGGGCGGCCCGCTGTCGGCCCGGGCGGCCAGGTCATCGGCGTCGTCTTCTCCCGCTCCACCGTGTACCAGAACGTCGGCTACGCCCTCACCTCGCCCGGCGTCCTGTCGCGGGTCCAGGCAGGCGGAGCGGCACCATCCGGCGCGGTCAGCACCGGCCCGTGCATCTCGGGCTGAACGGCACGGCAAGAATGAACCCATGAGCCAGCGCATCGAGGACTACGCCGTCATCGGCGATCTCCACTCGGCGGCCCTGGTGGGCATCGACGGCTCCATCGACTGGCTGTGCCTGCCGCACTTCGACTCGCCCTCGTGCTTCGCCCGCCTGCTGGGCGACGAGGACCACGGGTTCTGGAAGATCGCGCCCGCGGACGGCCCGTCGGCCATCCTGCCGACGCGGCGCTGGTACCGCCCCGACACGCTCGTGCTCGAGACCGAGTACGACACCGCCACCGGCACGGTGCGCGTCACCGACTGCATGCCGGTGCGCGAGGGCCACCCCCACCTGGTGCGCTCCGTCGAGGGCGTCAGCGGCACGGTCGACATGCGCATGGAGCTGGCGGTGCGCTTCGACTACGGCGAGGTCGTCCCCTGGGTCACCTCCGACGACGGGCTTGACCCGCCTGACGGCCGGTCCGGACTCGGTGGCGCTCTGGCACCGGGTCGAGACCGAGGGCAAGGACATGCGCACGGTCGCCGACTTCACCGTCAACGAGAACCAGCGCTACCCCTTCACGCTTGGTGTGGTATCCCTCGCACGAGGAGCCGCCGCCGCCGCTCGACAGCTACTACGCGGTGCACCTGACCGAGGCCTTCTGGACGCGAGTGGGCCGCGCAGTGCTGCTACGAGGGGCCGTACCAGGACGCGGTGGTGCGCTCGCTCATCACGCTCAAGGCCCTGACCTACAAGCCCGACCGGCGGCATCGTGGCCGCCGCCACCACCTCACTGCCCGAGGCGCTCGGCGGCAACCGCAACTGGGACTACCGCTACTGCTGGCTGCGCGACGCCACGCTTGACCCTCGAGTCGCTCATGCGGGGCGGCTACCACACGGAGGCCCTGGCCTGGCGCGACTGGCTGCTCCGCGCCGTCGCCGGCGACGTCTCGAAGCTCCAGATCATGTACGGGCCGGCCGGGGAGCGCCGGCTCGACGAGTGGGAGGCGGACTGGCTTCCCGGCTACGAGGGCTCGGCCCCGGTGCGGATCGGCAACGCCGCCTCCGAACAGTTCCAGCTCGACGTCTACGGCGAGGTCATGTCCGCGCTGTATTCCTCGGCGCACGCCGAAGGCGTGCAGAGCCGGGCCGCCTGGGGCCTGCAGAGCCAGCTGGTCAACTTCTTGGAGAAGGGCTGGAACGAGCCCGACGACGGCATCTGGGAGGTGCGGGGCCCGCGGCGCCACTTCACCCATTCCAAGGTCATGGCGTGGGTCGCGGTCGACCGGGCGGTGCGCACGCTCGAGGAGTGGCCCGACCTCGACGGGCCGCTCGAGGAGCTGGCGCGCGCTGCGCGACGACATCTTCACCGAGGTGTGCGAGAAGGGGTACAACAAGAAGGTCGGCGCGTTCACCCAGTACTACGGCTCGCGACCAGCTCGACGCCAGCGTGCTCATGATCCCGCTCGTCGGCTTCCTCCCGCCCGGCGACCCACGTGTCGTCAGCACGGTCGAGGCGGTTCAGCAGCGACCTCATGGACCACGGCTTCGTGCTGCGCTACCGCACGAGCGACGACGGGTCGGTCGACGGACTGACCGGGCGGGAGGGTGCGTTCCTGGCCTGCTCGTTCTGGCTGGTCGACTGCCTGCACATGATCGGGCGCCAGGACGAGGCCGAGGAGCTCTTCGAGCGTCTGCTGGCGCTGCGCAACGACCTCGGGCCTGCTCGCCGAGGAGTACGACCCGCACCTGGGCCGGCAGGTCGGGCAACTTCCCCCAGGCCTTCTCGCACGTGTCGCTGATCAACTCGGCCTTCCGCCTCAGCGGCACCGACCCGCTCGGCCCCGGTCGACGACGGCTCACGCGTCCGGATCGTCGACACGCGCCATCGCCGCGGCACCGGTCGGCAACGGGTGACGCGCCTCGGCCGGATCAACGTGTCGCACCGGCGCCGTTCGGCGGCGGTGGACAACGTGATCGGCATATCGGACAGCGCTGAGCCGGCTCCCACGTCGCACGACGGCCGGGGCACCGGCACGCCGAGGCCGGCCTGCACGTGCACGACCGCCACGACGGGCGAGGCGGTCCCCGCGGTGCCGCCGCCCCGGCCGCATCGCACCGGGCGTGCTCGAGATCGACACCCTGCTCGGCGGCTGGGAGCGGGTGACGGCCGGCTACCTGATTGAGGGGACGGCGCCCGTGCTGATCGAGACGGGCAGCCAGACCTCGGTGCCGGTGCTGCTCGCCGCACTGGGCCAGATCGGCGTCGGCCCGTCGGAGCTGGCCGGTGTCGCCGTCACCCACATCCACCTCGACCACGCCGGCGGCGTGGGCGACGTGGCCCGGGCCTTTCCCTCGGCCACCGTCTACGTGCACGAGAAGGGGGCGCGCCACCTGGCCGACCCGGCACGCGCTCGATCGACTCGGCGGCGCGCGTCTACGGCCCGCTCCTCGACTCGCTCTACGGCCGGCTCGACCCCACGCCGTCCGAGCGCCTGCACGTGCTCGCACGACGGCGAGGAGATCGAGGTCGGCGCCGGACCGCATCCTGGTCGCCGTGGACTCGCCCGGTCACGCCAAGCACCACCTCGGCCTGCACGACTCGTTGAGCGGGGTGCTCTTCGCCGGTGATGCGGTCGGGGTCAAGCTGCCCGACGGCGGGGTCCTGCGGCCCGTCGACGCCGCCGCCCGACTTCGACCTGGACCAGGCGCTGCACTCGCTGGCCAAGTTCGCCGCCCGCACGCCCGTCGGGCATCGCCCTGGCGCACTACGGGCTGCTCGAGCAGCCCGAGGAGCTGCTGGCCGAGGCGGAGGAGACGCTGCGCCAGTGGGCCGAGACGGCGGAGAAGGCCTACCGCGAGGGGACCGACATCGCCGACGCGCTCTCGGCCCGATTCGACCCGCTGCTCGGCGACATCGACCCCGCGCACAAGGAGAAGCTGGACATCATGAACGGGGTCCACTCGAACGCGGCCGGGTTCCGGCGCTGGCTCGAGGGGCGCGACGCCGACGAGCTCGTAACTCATCTTGCTGCTCAGTCCCGGCGTCGAGCGCGCCGGGCAGCCGTCAGACGACGAGCTTGGCGCGCAGCTCCTCTTGGCGGACCTCGAAGTCGTCGAGCGAGATCCGGCCCTCGGCCAGGTCCTCGTGCAGCGCGGCGAACTGCTCGAGCAGCTGGGTCTGGTCGACGTCGTCGGCGGTAGGGGCGGTCGACGGCCTGGTCGCTCGCGGCCGCCTTGTCCTCGCGTCGCGATCTGGCGGTCGTCCATCTTGGCCTTGGCCCGGTCCTTCTTGGCCTGGTCGCGCTGCAGTTTTCCAAATGTCGAACGTGCGCGTGCCACGGTTCACTCCTTTCCGGCCGCACGCGGAGCGACCAGGTGCTGCCGGCAGAGGCGCCTGCCCTGCCGCTGTTCCCTGCCGCACTCGCCAGATGCGGCGGGCCTCTCTCGGCCCGCGAGCGGAGGAGGTGGGATTTGAACCCACGGTACCCATGAGGCACAACGGTTTTCGAGACCGTCCGATTCGGCCGCTCTCGCACTCCTCCGGGCGAGATCCTAGCGCTCTGACCTGGAGCGGAGGTCGGGGGCCCGGCGCGTTCGGGCCGTTTTTCCCAGAAGAACGAGGTCAGGAGGGCCCCGCACTCGTCGGCTCTCACCCCTGCGGTGATCGGGCAGCTCGTGGTTGAGCCGGGGGTCGGCACAGAGGTTGTAGAGCGTCCCGCAGGCGCCGGCCCGCGGGTCGCTCGCGCCGAAGACCAGGCGCCCGACGCGCCCGGCGACGAGGGCGCCGGCGCACATAGGGCAGGGCTCGAGCGTGACCACCATGGTGGCGTCGGAGAGCCGCCAGCCACCCAGGGCGGCGGCGGCGTCGCGCAGCGCCAGCATCTCGGCGTGGCCGTCGGGTCCTGCGTCCGTTCGCGCTCGTTGTGGCGGGCCGCCACGACGACCTTCGGCCACCACGACCGCGCCGACCGGGACCTCCCCTTCCGCGGCGGCGGCACGGGCCTCGGCCAGGGCGCTGCGCCATGGCGTCGTCGTCACTCATGGGGGCGGCCATGCCCCAGTATGGGACGTCAGCCGGTCACGAGGGCGTGAGAGACGAAGTGGGCTGAGACGCCTCAGCGCCCCTCCCGTCGCCGGCGGCCAGTTCGTTGAGGGACACGCTGCGTTGCAGTTGGGCCACCAAAAAAGGACCTACTGCGGATGTCCTCAGCGAGACGCCATGCGCCCCGGCCCAAGATTGGAGCTGGGGAAGGGTCGTGCCGCCAGGGCTGAGCGCTCCTGGCGCACCCAGTGCAGCAGCCGACGCCCCGACGTCGGCCGGGTTGACGAAGACCCACGTGCGTTCCGCCGCATGTAGTTGGTTCAGTGCACCCGGAGGATTCCTGGTCGACTCGGGATCAAGGGCCACGACCCTTCCTCCGGAGACGAACATCAAGGTATTCGCCAACCAGTACTGCGCCAGCACGGCCTGCACCCCATCCGACTCAAGATGGTCGCTCAGGGCGGTAACCGTTTCGTTTGGGTTCACGTTCCAACACGTAGGGCGGAAACGGAGTTGAAAGACCCATATCCGTCGTTGAAGGCGATCAGCGTCGCAATCAGCGCCACCATCAGGACACCCGCTGCGAACCATCGGCGCGTGACGCCGAGCCGTCTTCCATAGGGCGCCCATCCATACGAGGGCCAGCATGGGGGTCAAATAGACGACGTAACGAGCATCGTTCCAAAAGAAGGTGGCCGAGAACGCCGCATAGATGAACGGGAACGCACAGACGAAGTAGATCAAGACCCGCGCGGCACCGTGTGGGATGAGAATGACCGCAGAAGCCACCGTTGCGGCAGCCAGCACGACGAGGACCGTCACACCGGATGGAGCCGACACGAGCCAAGCTCCAGCGCCCTCGACTCGGACCCCGAGGGCAATGGGTGCGGCATGAGTGAACAAGAGCTGAAGGCGGCCGAGGTAGCCGGTCGGCGAGGGTTGCTGGTCTAACGTACCCGCGCCCCTTGCAGTGGCAACGATCCACGGCAGCGCACCCACGACGAAAGCTCCCAGGCTCGAGCCAACGGCGGTGAGGATCTCACGCGTGGGTCGACGTCGGAGGTCGATCACGAGCACGAGCGCTGCGGGAACGATGAAATAGGAGATCTCCGGTGATGCCCACCAGCCAAAGCCTGCGAAAAGGCCAAGCGCAAGCCAATCCAGTCGCGAGCGGCGCCCTTCCGTGAGCGATTCGTGGAGACGGACGGCAAGCAGGACGACAACCAGTCCGCATAGAAGCGTCACGCCACGAAATCCAATCTCGCGGACCGAGTTCCACACCGTCGCCTCACCCCAGATCCAGCTAAGAGTCGCGGCGGCGACAGCTGCTGGCGCCCCGAACAGACGCAACCCGATACGCCACACCACGACGGCCGCGACCACGGCCAGTATCGCTGGGGTCAAGTTGAGCGTGAGTGGCGATTGTCCGGCGACGGCGAAGAGTGCGGCGACGACATACGGCTCCCCGCTGCCATAGTTCTGCCCCCAGTAAAAGGCTGACGGGTGACCACGCAGGATTTGGTGAGCCATCAGGCCCGGAGTCGCCTCGTCCGAGTTGATCGGCTGATTCCCGAGTATCCAGACGCGAATGAAGACGCCGACAAGAACGGCCAACAACACAACAACAGCGAAGACGACGTGGCCAAGAGGCACGCCGTGAGAACGAGACCGTGCGTGCCGTGGGCCTGGCCGCTGGTCTGGCCTTGCAACGCCTTCCTCAAGGTCCTCGATGTCGAAGGACTCCAGGCGCGCCAATCGGATCCTTTCTAGCGCGGACGTGCGGCGTCTCCGAAGCTAGTCGGCCAAGAACAAAGGCTGATGCTCCGATGCGACCTCCAGGGGAGCCTCCTCCTCATCCTCACTACGGAGCCATTGGCTCCCACGTGCTCTTTCTGTAGCGGAGGAGATGGGATTTGAACCCATGGACCCGTGAAGGTCACACGATTTCCAGTCGTGCCGATTCGGCCGCTCTCGCACTCCTCCCGAAGCGTGCAGCCCGGTCAGGGTAACTGGACGCATCCGGCCCTGGGCCACCACCGAGCGCCCGACACGGAATTGTCCGTCCCTGGATCAAGAGGATCCGGGGCGGCGCCGACAATGGCGGAACAAACCAGGTGGTTCGCAACGTATCCGTGGGGGGGCTGGGATGTTCCGGCGAATTCTTGTGGCGATGGACGGGTCCGACGCGGCCCGATCCGCTTTCGTCTTCGTGACGGACTGGGCGCGCCAGTTCGACGCCCGGACGTGGTTCATTCAGTTGGCCGAGGAGTCCCAGAACCGCGGCTGCACCCTGCGCACCGACGTCGCTGCACGCGGTCGCCAGCTGGCCAACTCCTTCTCGGTGGGCGGCGCCACGCGGAACGCCCGCAACCTGCAGCTGGTCTGGGCGATCGCCGAGGCCGCGCAGGTGCACCGGGCCGACCTGATCGTGCTCGGCTTCGACCCCGCACGCCTCGCGCGCCACCGCCTCGGCCGTGGAGTCCGCGAACAGCTGACCGCGGCCACCGAGATCCCTGTTCTGGTGGCGCCCCCGCTGCGCGCCCCCTCCCGCGTGGCGGCACGGGCGGAGGCACACGCCTCCCCCCGGCACCCGATCGCGCTCGGGCCGGCGCCCGTCGCGCCCGGAGGCCGGTGACGCCGGTGTCGCCGGTGACGTCGCTGAAGCAGCTCGCGCATGTTTGAGAACGTCGTCGTCGGTGCCACCGACTCGGCCGGGGCGACGCGGGCGGTGCGCCGCGCCATAGAGGTGGCGCGGGCGTCGGGAGGCACCCTTCACATCGTGGCGGCGCTCGGCACACGATCGGGCAGCGAGTCGCACGTGGGACCCGACGGGCACGGGAGGCGCGGCGCCCGCACCCGAGCGGGTCGGGTGGACTCCATGCTCGGCCAGCTGCGCGCCATGGCGACGGGCGCGCAGGTCCCGGTAGCGACCCACCCCGTCTCGGCCAAACCGGCCGAGGCCATCACCCGGGTGGCGCTCCAGGAGCGCGCTGACCTCATTGTGGTCGGGACCAAGAACGACCGGGGGAGCCGCCAACTGTCTTCGGTGCCCAAGGCGGTGATGGACACGGCCGCCTGCGCCGTCCTCGTCGTGTAGCCGCCAGACCGCGCTGCCGGCGTGAAGCGGTTCTGCTGCGACGGGTAACCTTGTGGCCTTGCCGCGCCCGGGGTTGGGTGCGGTGGCCGGGTCCTGCGCGACGGCCGCTCGTGAATCGAGTCAGGGTCGGAAGGCAGCAGCTCTCAGCGGGTATGGCCGGGTGCCGTAGCCAACCTGGCCGCCGTACCGAGCACCGGGCGCCGGCGCGTCCGCGGGCTCGTCCGGCCCGGGCTCGGGCGTCGGAGCCCGTGGGTAGGCTCGGCCCCCATGGCCGATGCCCCCTTCGTCTCCTTGTACCGGCGCTTCCGGCCGGGCCGGTTCGACGAGATTCGGGGCCAGGATCACGTTGTCCGCGCGCTGCGGAGCGCCGTCCGCGACGACCGCGTCTCCCACGCCTACCTCTTCAGCGGGCCACGCGGCACGGGCAAGACGTCGTCGGCGCGGATCCTGGCCAAGGCGCTCAACTGCGAGGCTCGGGTCGACGGCGAGCCCTGCGGCGTGTGCACATCGTGCGTCGAGATCGCCCAGGGCAACTCGCTCAACGTCCACGAGCTCGATGCGGCCTCCAACAACGGCGTCGACGCCATGCGCGACCTGGTGGCGCACGCCGGCCTCGGGACGCCGGGCCGATGGAAGGTCTACATCGTCGACGAGGTCCACATGCTCTCGACCGCGGCGGCCAACGCGCTGCTCAAGACGCTCGAGGAGCCGCCCGGCCACGTCGTGTTCGTGCTGGCGACGACGGATCCGCAGAAAGTGCCGCCGACGATCCGCAGCCGGACCCAGCAGCTCGAGTTCCGGCTTCTCCCGGCCGAGACGCTCCACGACCTGCTCGACTCGGTCAACGCCGCGGCAGACCTCGACGTCGGCGCGGAGGCGTTGGAGGCCGCGGTCCGGCGGGGCCGGGGCTCGGCCCGTGACGCCCTGTCGGCCCTGGACCAGGTCGTGGCGTCCGGCTCGGCCGACGCCGCCCGTCCCGAGCTGGCGGGACTGCTCGATGCGCTGGCCGACGCCGACGCGGCCCAGACACTCGTCGCGCTGAACGCGCTGCTCGCCGGGGGATGGGGCCCGCAGCACCTGGCGACCGAGCTGATCGACGACCTGCGCCAGGTGTTCCTCGCCGCGTTGGCGCCGGAACTGTGCGCCGCGACCGGGCCCTCGCGCCAGCGGTACGTCTCGCTGGCCGAGGCGATCGGCTTACCGCGCGTGGTGCGCACCATGGAGATCCTGGGCCAGGCACTCGTCGACATGCGCGAGGCTCCGGACGCGCAGGTCGTGCTGGAGATCTCCGTGGTGCGGGCGGTGCGGCCCGATCTGGGCTCGGGGGTGGAGGCGTTGTCCGAACGGGTCAGCGTTTTGGAGGGGAGGGTGTCGGGGGGCGGCGCAGCGTTTCCGCGGCCGTCGTCGGCCGCGGCCCGGGCGAAGACGCCGACTCCGACGCCACCGAGGTCGGACGACGCGCCCGAGCCGGCTTCGCAGGAGCCGCCGTCGCAGGAGCCGCCTTCGCAGGAGCCGACTTCGCAGCCCGAGCCCGAGGCTGAGGTCGGCCGCCGCCCCTCCATCGGTGCGGTTCGCCGGCGCCAGCAGGCAGTGGCCGGGGGGGGAGAGCAGACGACCGAAGCGCAGACGACCGAAGCGCAGACGACCGAAGCGCAGCCGACCGATACGCCGTCGACTCCGATGCTGACTCCAGAGCCCGAGATACAGCCCCCGCCGGCGCCAGCCCCCGCATCCGACGCCGCCCCCACGCCGTCCCCGCTGTCCGTCGACCGCGACGCTCTCACCGAAGCATGGGGTGACGGCATCCTCCAGTCCCTGCCGGCGCGCGCGAAAGCTCGATTCGCCAGCGGACGTTTCGTCGCCGTCGACGACCAGGGCGCGCACTTCGCACTTCCCCACGCCGCCCACCGCGACCAGTGCGCCGAGCAACTCCCCATCGTGGAGGAGGCGCTCGAGCGGCACTTCGGGACCAAGGTGAAGCTCGTGCTCGTGGTTGACGACGAAGCCGCGCCACCGCCAACTCCTCCGCGCGACACGGCCGCACGCGGGGACACGACGGCTCGATCGAAGGGAAGCAGCCGCCAAGAGCAGGCCCCGCCCCCCGACGACGACTTTCACGACCTCGACCCGTCGGACCTCGCCGCCCCCGCCGGCGACACGGCCGAGGACGAGGCCTCCGCTGCGCAGGACCGGCTGCTGCAGGCGTTCCCCGGCGCAAGCGAGGTCGTCGGCTGAGGCCGCTGCAGAAATGGCGATCTACACCGGTCCCCTGCGCTCCCTCATCGATGAGCTCGGCCGCCTCCCGGGCATCGGCCCCAAATCGGCCCAGCGCATCGCCTTCCACGTCCTCAAGGTCCCGGCCGAGGACGCCCACCGTCTCGCCGACGCCATCGTCGCCGTCAAGGAGAAGACGACGCTCTGCGACGTGTGCTTCAACGTGGCCGAGGACGGCGCGCTCTGCGCGGTGTGTGCCGACGACCGGCGCGAGGTCGAGATCGTCTGCGTCGTGGAGGACCCGCGCGACATCGTCGCCGTCGAACGCACGGGTTTTCAGGGGCGCTACCACGTGCTCGGCGGCGCGCTGAGCCCGCTCGACGGCATCGGGCGCGAGCAGCTCAGGCTGCGTGAGCTCCTGGACCGGGTCAAGGACGGCGACGGCACCATCCGCGAGGCGATCGTGTGCACCAACCCGACGATCGAGGGCGAGGCCACCGCCATGTTGGTGGCCAAGGAGCTCACCCCTCTGGGCGTCACGGTCACCCGGCTCGCCAGCGGCCTCCCCGTCGGCGGCGATCTCGAGTACGCCGACGAGCTGACTCTCGGCCGGGCCCTCGAAGGGCGCCGTCCCCTGGAGGTCTGAGCCCGTCGTCGACGCCTGGTCGCGGGCCGCCGGCCCGCCCGCTAGCCGCCCAGCCGGCCAGACGTTCGTCCTCCTCGGAGCTCGCAGAACCGAAACCCCTGCTCCACCCCGTACAATTCCCCAATGCCAGCGGGCCAGGGCACGGACACGAAGAAGGGCATGCGCATTGCCATCGTCGGCGCCACCGGACAGGTCGGCGTCGTCCTGCGCGCCATCCTCGCCGACCGCCACTTCCCGATCGACCACATGCGCTACCTCGCCTCCGCCCGCAGCGCCGGCACGACCCTCCCGTGGAACGGCCAAGAGGTCACGGTCGAGGACGCCGCCACCGCAAACCTCGACGGTATCGACCTCGCCCTCTGCTCGGCCCCCGCCTTCGTCTCCAGAGAGCTGTCCCCTCGCCTCGCCGCCGCAGGCGCCACCGTCGTCGACAACAGCTCGGCGTGGCGCATGGACCCCGACGTCCCCCTCGTCGTGCCTGAGGCCAATGCCGAGGCGCTCGCTCACACCCCCAAGGGCATCGTGGCCAACCCCAACTGCACGACCATGGTCGCCATCCCGGTGCTCAAGCCGCTCCACGACGAGGCCCGCCTGACCCGGCTCGTCGTGGCCACCTACCAGGCTGTCTCGGGCGGCGGCCTCCCCGCCGTCCAGGAGCTCGCCGAGCAACTCGCCAAGACGGCCGACCGCGCCCAGGACCTCACCTTCGACGGCGCTGCCAGTCGACTTACCCGCCCCGCACCGTCTACCCGGTGCCCATCGCGCACAACCTGATCCCGCTGCAGTTCAAGCTCGTCGACGACGGCTCGCTCGAGACGGACGAGGAGCAGAAGTACTGCAACGAGGCTCGCAAGATCCTCGATATTCCCGACCTCGCCGTCACCACCACCTGCGTCCGCGTCCCGGTTTTCACCGGCCACTCCGCTGCCATCGTCGCCGAGTTCGAACGTCCCCTCACGCCCGAGCGTGCCACCGAGGTCCTCGCCGAGGCCCCGGGAGTCGCCCTGGCCGAGATTCCGACGCCTCTCATGGCAGCCGGCCGCGATGTTTCCTATGTCGGCCGTATCCGGCGGGCCCACGGTCATCCCCACGCACTGGCCCTCTTCGTCTCGGGCGACAACCTCCGCAAGGGCGCGGCGCTGAACGTGGTGCAGATCGCGGAGGAGCTGCTGGCGCGGCGCTAGCCGACCCCGCCGTCGCGGAGCTTCTCAGTCAGGCCCGGACGAGACGGGCTCCGGCCCGCCGACCACCAGCGTCGAGATGCGCCGGGCCAGGTTGACGGCGTGGTCGCCGAAGCGCTCGTAGAAACGCGCCACCATCGCCAGCTCGATCGCCACCGGCAGCGGCATGGTGCCCGCCACGAGCTCCGCCGTCAGGGTGACGTGGAGGTCGTCGAGCTCGTCGTCGAGGTCGTCGATGGAGGAGGCCGCGTCGGCGGAGCGCTCGGCGAAGGCGTCGGCCGTCTCACGCCAGATGGTCGTCGCCACCTCGCCCATGCGCTCGACCAGGCCCCGGCTCCGCGCCGACATCTCGGCCCCGAGGCCGCGCGCCGCCCGCCGCGCGATGTGCTCGGCCAGGTCACCGTTGCGCTCCATGTCGGGCAGCATGCGCAGGATCGCGACGATACTCGCGACGCTCGTCGGCCGTGGTCTCCCCGTGCACCAGCTGGTGCTGCACCGTGTGCGAGATCTGCCCGATCAGCTTGTCGATGACCTCGTCGCGCTTGACCAGTTCCTTGGCGGCATCGCGGTCGCCGGCCAGCAGCGCGTGGGTGGCTCCGGCGATCCCCTCGCCGACGAGCGCGAAGACCTGCGCGAACAGGCGGTCGACCTCGTGGGGCTCGGGCATGGTCCGTGGCCACAGCGCCTGTTCCGTGACGAGCGGCCGCCGATCTGTGGGCCGGCGTCGGCCTCGGCCTGTTCCGGGACCGTTCGGCGCCACCGACTTGAACGCATCCACCCACGCTATCGGCTTCGTCTGGCTGACGACCGTGCTTCCGCCCCATCGGAACGCCATCCGGGTCACGCTACCGACGATCCCCGTGACCTGACACACCCCATCGTTACATTGGCTTGATGGTCCTCGGAGTCGTCGTCGGGCTCGCCGCCGGGCTCGCCCTCGGACTGGTGGCCGGCCTCGCGTCCACCTGGCGCGCGGCAGCCGCACGGCGACCGCGGCGCGGCTGGCCGGAGGGCCGGCTGGCCGACGCGCTGGCCCAGGCCTCCGAGCAGTCGGCCCGAGCTGAAGGAGGTGTCCGATGCCGCCGCTGGCGGCTGAGACGGCGCGTGCGGTCGCTGGCCACCGAGCTCAGCCTTCTCCGCAGTTCCGCAGGCCGAGCGCGGCGCCCGCGCCGAGGAAGAGCGGTCCCGACTGGCCGGCGACGTTCGCCCGCCTGTCGCGCGAGGCGCTGGAGAAGAACAACGAGCAGTTCCTCACGCTGGCCGACACGCGGCTCAACGAGGCCGCGCACAGCAGCCCAGGGCGAGCTGGCCCAACGCCAGCAGGCCATCGCCCAGCTGCTCGACCCCCTGAGCGAGACGCTGGCGCGCTACGAGCGGGGCGTCCAGCAGATGGAAGTCGAACGCCAGGGCGCCTACGAGGGGCTGACGGAGAAGGTGACGCCAGCTCCACCAGGGACACGAGCAGCTGCAGAAGGAGACGCGCAACCTGGTGACCGCGCTGCGGTCGCCCCAGACCCGGGGCCGCTGGGGCGAAATGACCGCTCCGCACGCGCCGTCGAGATGGCCGGCATGCTCGAGCACTGCGACTTCGACGAGCAGGTCTCGACCACGACCGGCGACGGGACGCTTCCGTCCCGACATGGTCGTGCACCTGCCCGGCGGCGGAAGGGTCGTGGTCGACGCGAAGGTCCCGCTCGATGCCTTCCTGCAGCTTCATCGAGGCGGACGACGACGCACGAGCGCGGACGGCCCAGCTCCAGAGGCACGCCGCGCCAATTGCGCACCCACGTCGATCAGCTGGCCAAGAAGGAGTACTGGAAGCAGTTCGAGCGCTCGCCGCACTTCGTCGTCGCCTTCATCCCCGGCGACCAGTTGCTGGCCGCCGCCTTCGAGGCCGACCCGGCGTTGCAGGAGCACGCCATGGCGAACGGGGTCGCTGCTGACCACGCCGATCACGCTCATCGCCCTCTGCGCACGTCGCGCTCTCGCTGGCAGCAGGAGACCCTGGCCGAGAACGCCCGCGAGGTCGCAGCAACTGGGGGCCGAGCTCTACGACCGCCTGCGCATCATGACGCGGCCATATGCAGACGCTGCAGCGGAGCCTCGGCCTCGACCGTCGAGGCCTACAACCGGGCGGTCGGCTCCTTCGAGTCCCGGGTGCTGGTGTCGGCCCGCAAGTTCCCGGCCTCGGCGTCATCGGCTCCGAGTCGGTCGACATCCCCGAACTGTCCCCGATCGACACCGCACCTCGCCACCTCCAGGCCTACCAGCCCGAGCTCGCGAGGACGAGACGGAGCCGACCGATCGTTGCCCTGCCGGAGAGCGGCGCCAACACCGGCTACCTCGCGCCTCGCCCGCGGGCGGCGCCACGCCGGCAGCAGGGCACGCCAGCGCCCGGCCGGACTGCCCGGGAACAGCCGCGACGTACTCTGCCGGGGTGCTGCACGTCCACCGCTCCGAGCGGGCCGACGCGCTGGTGGCGATGCTCGCGCGAGCTGGTCGCCGATCCGCTCGACGATCCGATGGTCCCCGAAGTCGTCTCGGTGCCGACCCGGGGCATCGAGCGCTGGCTGACCCAACGGCTGTCGACCCGCCTCGGGGCACGTCCGGACCGCCAGGACGGCGTGTGCGCCAACATCGACTTCCCGTTCCCCGGCACGCTGGTCAACGGGGCCTTGGCCCTGGCCGCCGGCACCGATCCCGACGCCGACCCCTGGCTTCCCCAGCGCGCCGTCTGGCCCCTGCTCGAGGTGGTCGAGGCGCATTTCGACGAGCCCTGGCTGGCGCCCTGGCCCAGCACATCCGCAACTCCGAGACCGTCGCAGAATCCCGCGGTTCTCCAGCATCCGGCACGTGGCCGACCTCTTCGACCGCTACGCGGTCCACCGGCCCGACATGCTGCAGCGCTGGGCCGGCGGGTCTGGCGGAGCTCGACGAGGCCCCCTGGCAGGTCGAGCTCTGGCGCCTGCTGCGGGCGCGCATCGGGCGAGCCCAGCCCGGCCGAGCGTCTGGTCGACGCCTGCCGGCGCCTGCGCGACGGAGCCCGAGCTCCTGGACCTCCCGCCCCGGCTGTCCCTGTTCGGTTTGACCCGGCTCCCGGCCAGCTATCTCGATGTGCTCGAGGCGATGGGCGACGGGCGCGACGTGCACCTCTTCTTGCTGCATCCCTCGCCGGCGCTCTGGGAGCCGCTGGAGCGCAAGGTGGGTCCGGCGTCACGCGTCGCGTCCTGCGGAGCGGAGGACCCGACCGGCGGCAGCGCCGAGAACCCGCTGCTGGCGTCCTGGGGCAGGGACGCCAGGGAGATGCAGCTGGTGCTCGGCGCGGCCGTCCCCCACGGCAGCGACCTCCGCGACCCCGCTGGCCGTGGTCGCCGCAGCCTCCTGCGACTGATGCAAGACGACATCCGCGGCCGGACCGCGCTGCCGTGCCGGGAGCAGCGGCACGGACGCCGGACCGCGAGCGGCCGCTGCTCGCAGCCAGACGACGACAGCGTCCGCGTGCACGCGTGCCACGGCCGGGGCCGTCAGGTCGAGGTCCTGCGCGACGCCATCCTGCACCTGCTGGAGGACGACCCGACGCTTGGAACCGCGCGACATCATCGTGATGTGCCCCGACATCGAGAACTTCGCACCGCTGATTCAGGCGACGTTCGGGGGGCAGGAGCTGGACGGCGTCGGCGGAGGATCCCCGACCGCACGCTCGAGATCCGGCTGGCCGACCGCTCGCTTGCGTCAGACGAACCCGGTCATGGGCGTGCTGGCGGAGGTGCTCGAGCTGGCGTCGGCACGGATCACCGCCACCGAGGTGCTGGACCTGGCCGGGCGCGATCCGGTGCGCCGGCGGTTCCGATTCAGCGACGACGACCTGTCCCGCCTCGAGGAATGGGTCGACGAGGCGTTCGTGCGCTGGGGCTTCGACGCCGACCACCGCAGTGCGTTCCAGCTCGAGGGCATCGAGGCCAACACCTGGCAGGCCGGACTCGACCGGATCCTCCTCGGCGTGACCATGGCGGACGAACGGCAGCGACTCTTCGACGGCGCCCTCCCGCTGGACGACGTCGACAGCGGCGACATCGACCTGGCCGGTCGCCTGTCGGAGTTCGTCGACCGGCTGCGGCGTGCGCTCGACGCACTTGCCGGCTACCGGCCCGTGGACGGCTGGGCGACCACGCTGGCCGACATCTCCGACTCGCTGACGTGCCACGTCGCCCGCGACGTCTGGCAGCGAGCGCAGCTCACAACGCTCCTGGACGAACTGGTCGCCGAGGCCACCGCGGAGGACGGCGTCAGCGCGCGTCGACCTGAGTTGCGACGATGTTCGGTCGATCCTGGCGGAACGCCTGAAGGGCCGGCCCACCCGGGCCAATTTCTGTACCGGCCATCTCACCGTCTGCACGCTTGGTGCCCATGCGCTCCATTCCGCACCGGGTGGTGTGCCTTCTCGGGACTCGACGACGGCAGCTTTCCCCGCCACATCGAGCGGGACGGGGACGACCTGACCGCGCGCAATCCGCGCGTCGGGCGACCGCGACGTCCGCAGCGAAGACCGTCAGCTCCTTCTCGACGCGCTGCTGGCGGCGCGAGACCACCTCGTCATGACCTACACCGGGCGTGACGAGCGTTCGAATCTGCCGCGCCCGCCCGCCGTCCCGGTTGGCGAGCTGCTCGACGTGGTCGACCACACCGTGCGCGTTCCCAGCGGCCGCGCCCGCGACGCCATCGTGGTCTCCCACCCCCTGCAACCCTTCGACAGGCGCAACTACGAGCCGGGCATGCTCGTGCCGAACGGACCCTGGAGCTTTGATGCGCTTCATCTGGCCGGGGCGCGGGCTGCGCCAGTGACCCGGGTCGAGAGTCCTCCGTTTCTCACGCATCCCTTGCCCGACTACGACGCCGACCCTATGGGCTTGGACCAACTCGAGCGCTTCGTCCGCCATCCGGTGCGGGCATTCCTGCGGGAACGACTCCACGTGTCGTTGCGAGACAAGACACGCGACTTCGATGACGCCATCCCGATCGATCTCGACGGGCTGGAGCAGTGGCAGATCGCCGATCGTGTCCTGCAGGCGCGACTGGCCGGAGCGAGCCAGGCGGCCTGCGACGCGGTAGAGCTGGCCCGCGGGGGCCTTCCACCCGGCAATCTGGCCGACCCGGTGCTCCAGAGGATCGCCGCGCCGCTCGACGACCTGGTGCAGGCCGGACATAGTCCCTTCCAATCCACGTCCCTCGACGTCTACGTGACCCTGACGACGGCCGCTCTCTGGTCGGCACCGTCGCCGGCCTGCGACGAGACGTCGTGCACAGCGTCACCTATTCGAAGCTTGGCGCTGCCGCGCGCCTGATCGCATGGCTCCGGCTGTTGGCCCTGACCGCGACCTGGCCAGATCAGCCTTTCGAAGCTCTCACTGTCGGCCGGTATCGGGGAAGAGGTGCCGCCCATTCCGTCTCCGAGGCGCACATCGGACCGCTCGGTCCCGACGCCAGCCGGCAGGAGGTCGAGCCGCCCGGGCCTATCTGTCCACGCTCGTCGAGTTGTTCGACCGGGGCATGCGAGAGCCATTGCCGCTGTACTGCAAGACGTCGGGCACCTGGGTCGAAGCACTGGCCGCAGGAAAGGACCCGGCGCTGGAAGCCGCCCGCGCGTGGGAGTCCGAATACAACTACCCGCGAACGAAGACAACGAGGCGGAACACCGGCTCGTGCTGGGGGACAAGGTCTCCTTCGACGCGATGGTGACACTGTCCGGGGACTGCCGGGAGGACGAGACCCGTCCCGAGAGGCCTTCCGATCCGTCGCGCTTCGAGCTCTACGCGCATTTGGCATGGGACGGCCTGCTCCGCCACGAAGAGATCGTCGACCGGTGAGCGGAATGGCTGCCCGGAACGAAACGACCGGTCCCCAGACCATCGGTTCGGACCCGCGACCATTCGACGTCTGTGGCAATTTCCCCCGGGGAATGACCCTGCTTCAGGCGAGCGCCGGCACGGGCAAGACGTTCACGATCGCAGCCCTCACGACGCGCTACGTCGCCGAGGCGTTGGTTCCGATCGACCGTCTCTTGGTGATCACCTTCACCCGAATGGCCACGGGGGAGCTGCGTGAGCGGGTCCGCGACCGGCTCGTCCGTGCTCACGAGGGTCTCGTCAACATCCTCGAGGGTGTGAGTGAGCACCGCGATGACGAGATCGTGCAACACCTCGCCGCGGCTTCGAGCGAAGAGGTGGAGAGGCGGCGGGATCGGTTGGCAAAGGCCATCGCGGAATTCGATGCCGCCACTATCGAGACGACTCACGGCTTCTGCCTCCAGGTCCTCTACGGCCTCGGCACGGCGGGCGACGTCGACCGCGAAGTGACACTGGTCGAGGACGTCAGCGATCTCATAGAAGAGGTGGTCGACGACCTCTACCTGCGTCGCTTCGCGGGAAGACCGAACACGCTGGGGTTCACCCGGGCTGAGGCGCTCCGGATCGCCGAATTCGTGCTGAGCCGTCCCGACGCCAGGGTGGTGCCTCCGTGGTCCGATACGCCGGACTTGCCGTCTATCCGGCGGCGCTTCGCCGACCGCGTCCGGGAAGAGATGGACCGGCGCAAGCGAGCGCGCAAGATCCTCACGTACGACGACATCCTGCTCCGGTTACGCGGAACGTTGATGGACGAGGTACGCGGCAGCACTGCATGCTGCGCGGTTGCGTGAGCGCTACGACGTGGTCCTGGTCGACGAATTCCAGGACACCGATCCGGTGCAGTGGGACATCATGCACAAGGCTTTCGGAGACACTGGCTCGACACTCGTTCTCATCGGCGACCCCAAGCAAGCGATTTACGCCTTCCGCGGCGCCGACGTCCACGCCTACCTCGACGCGCGACGGACCGTGAAGTCGGAATGGACACTCGACGTGAACTGGCGGAGCGACCAGCCCCTGTTGCAGGCCTACGACGCCCTCTTCGCCGACGCCCAGCTGGGGCAGGCCGGCATCACCTACCGCACGATTCGCGCAGCCGATGCCAATCGGGAGCCCAGGCTGGAGGGCCTCGTGAACCCGGCGCCGCTGCGGATTCGCCTGGTGCACGCGGCGGACGCTTTGGTGTCACTGACGGCGAAGACGAAGCAGCCGGTGACCGGAGAAGCCCGCGCGCTGATCGCGAAGGACCTGGCTTCAGACGTCGTGAGCCTCCTGTCGGAGGGGGCCGAGGTCGTGACGCGGCGGCGCGATGGGGCCGAAATGGGTCGCGAATCGTTGCACCCCGGACATGTGGCCGTGTTGGTGCGAACGAACAAGCAGGCCTGGCTCGTGCGCGATGCGTTGAGCCGAGTGGGGGTCCCGGCCGTGATCGGAGGAGCCGGATCCGTGTTTTCGACCGAGTCCGCTCGGGAGTGGCTGCAGTTACTCGAGGCGTTGGAACGGCCCACCTCGCGGGAGCGGGCGTCGTTGGCGGCGCTGACCAGTTTCGTCGGATGGTCCGCCGAACGCGTGGCGACGGCGAGCGAGGACGAGTGGGAGGATCTTCACTGGTCCCTCCACCGATGGGCCGCCCTCTTGCGTGACCAGGGGATCGCCTCGCTGTACGAGACCGTCAGCACCTCCTACCAGGTGCCCGGTCGCGTCCTGGTCCGGACTTCCGGAGAGCGTTTTATGACTGACTTGCGGCACGTCGCGCAATTGCTTCACGAAGCGGGCGTGTCGGAAGGCCTTGGTGCGACGGCGATGGCGACGTGGCTCGGTCGCCGGATTCATGATGCCGATCGCGACGCTGAGAACGAGGAACGCACGCGGCGACTCGAGTCGGACGTGGACGCGGTGCAGGTCATCACCGTTCACCGGAGCAAAGGCCTCGAGTTCCCGATCGTGTACTGCCCGTTCATGTGGGACGCGCAGGGTAAGTCAAGCGAGGTGCCCGTCTTTCACGATCCCAACGAGCACGACGCGCGCACCATCGACGTGGGCGGCGAGGGCAACAGCTTCGCCAAGCACCAGAAGATGGAGACAGAGGAAGGGCGCGGTGAAGACCTCCGGCTGCTGTATGTGGCTCTCACGAGGGCACGCCACCGGGCCGTTATCTGGTGGGTCGGAGCAGCCTCGAGCCAACATTCGCCTCTGGCCCGGCTGATGTTCGACCGTGACGACGAGGGCGTTGTGAGTGCGTTCGGCTCGGCGGTCCGGTCCGACGCGGTCGTGGAAGCCGCGTACGCCCGTCTGGGGCCGCGTGTCTCGGTGGAACGCGTCACGCGGTCGGCCACGGTGCGCTGGGAGTCCGAGGCCCGGGAACCGCCGCGCCTTGAGGCTGCGATCTTCGACCGCGCCCTGGACGTCGAATGGCGCCGCGGGTCCTACTCGGCCATCGTCCGCGCACTCCACGAGCAACCGCTGATCGGGAGCGAGCCCGAGTCCGAACTCACTTCCGACGAACAGGTCTCGGGGGTGCCGGTCGCGCTGCGGGCAACCGCGGCAACGGAGGAGACATTGCGCAACATGACTCTGGGGCTCGCCGACATGCCCGGGGCGCGCTGGTCGGCACCGTCGTGCACAGCGTGTTGGAACGCACCGACTTCGCTGCTGTCGACCTGAAGGCAGAGGTCGACGCGGCACTCGAGTGCGAGGCGACCTGGCGCAAAGTCGACCTCGGAAAGCGGGATGAGGTGGTTGCCGGACTGTGCGCCGCTATCGGGTGCCCGCTGGGCCCCATGGTTGACGGCCTTCGATTGCGCGACCTCGGCCGTCGCCACCGGATCGACGAACTCGGGTTCGAGCTGCCCATCGTCGGTGGGAGCACGCCCATCGCGACCCTCCGGGTGGAAGCGCTCGCCGATGTGTTGCGCGCCGTCCTACCCGAGGACGACCCGGTGGCGCGCTACGCCGACCGGCTGCACGACCCACTCCTGTCCGGCGACCTCCGCGGGTATCTGACGGGGAGCCTCGACCTTGTTTTCCGCCTCCCAGGCGGTCGGTACGCCCTCGCCGACTACAAGACCAACAAGCTTGGAGCCGGAGACGAAGCATTGACTGCGTGGAACTACCGTCCGGCGGCCATCGAGGCCGAGATGGCGAACGCTCACTATCCGCTCCAGGGCCTTCTCTATTCGGTCGCGCTCCATCGCTACCTACGCTGGCGGCTGGCTGGGTATGAGCCCGCCCACCATCTAGGCCCGGTTCTCTACCTCTTTCTGCGTGGCATGAGCGCGGTCCGGACCGGCCGCTGATCCGAGCTCGCCTTGCGGTGTGTGGTCTTGGCAGCCGCCGCCGGACTTGGTCGAGGCGCTGAGCGACCTGTTCGACCGCGGTGTGCCCACATGATCCAGACAGCGGTACCAGACGGATTTGACGCCCGTTTCGCACTGGGTGCCGCGGGGCCGGTCGAGGCTTTCAATCGCGCCGGGATCATCACGACCTCCGACGTCCATGTGGCGTTGCGCCTGGTGGGACTCGCGGGAACGTCTGACGACGTGGTCACGCTGGCGGTCGCCTTCGCAGCCCGCGCTCCCCGGCTTGGCCACGTCTGCGTCGACCTCGGTCAGATCCATGCGACAGCCAGTGCGGACACCGATGCCCCGGTGGAGATCGGTTCGCTGCCCTGGCCCGATCCGTCCGACTGGGTCGCTCGGGTGGCCGCCAGTCCTCTGGTCGGCCCGGACCGACCTCTTCAGCTCGAGGGGTCTGCCCTCTACCTCGACCGCCTCTGGACCGACGAGCGCCAAGTCGCATCCGACTTGCTCCGACGAGCGGAGCGGACGGCCGACGGCATTGTGATGCCGGTGCTGGCGGAGGGATTGTCCGAGCTGTTCGCGAGTCAGGACGATCCCGATCTCCAGCGCATGGCGGCCGCCACTGCGGTCCTCCGTCGACTCTCCGTGGTGGCGGGAGGCCCGGGCACCGGAAAGACGACGACTGTCGCGCGCGTCCTTGCGCTCCTAGAAGCGCAGGCGGCGGCGACCGGGGAACGACCGCCACTCGTCGCTCTCGCCGCGCCGACTGGGAAGGCGGCGGCCCGGCTGGGAGAGGCCGTGCACGACGGTGCGAAGGCGTTGCCGATCGACCCGACGACTCGCGCTCGCCTTGGCGCACTCGACGGATCGACGATCCACCGCCTGCTCGGCTTCAACCCCGGAAACCGGACTCGCTTTCGTCATCACCGGCTGAACAGGCTCCCCCACGACGTGGTCGTCGTCGACGAGACGTCGATGGTGCCCCTGACGCTGATGGCGCGACTCGTGGAATCTATCCGTGAGGATGCGCGGCTCATTCTGGTCGGCGATCCCGAGCAGCTCGCTTCCGTCGAGGCCGGCGCGGTCCTCGGCGACATCGTGGGTCCGACTGCGCAGGCGCTCTGCATGACCGACGGCGCTCGGGCACAGCTTGCCGCGGCCACGGGCCAGCCCGTCCCGCCCGTTTCCGGCGCTCCGCACTCGGCGATCGGCGACGGCATCGTCGTCCTGCGCCGGGTCCATCGCTACGGAGGTGCCATTGCGGCGTTAGCGGACGCGGTGCAAAAAGGAGATGCCGACGAGGCGGTGCGCGTGCTCGGTGCAGGCGACGCCGGAATGCAGTGGATTGTGGCGAACGACGCAGCGCCCATACTCGAGGGATTGGACGTCGTGCGTTCCTTGGCCGTTGAAAGTGGCCGAACGGTGATCGAGGCAGCCGCGGCGGGACGCGCCAAAGAGGCGATCGACGCCCTCGGTCGCTTCCGCCTTCTGTGCGCACACCGGCGCGGGCCGGAAGGTGTGTCGACCTGGATGACCCGAGTCGAAACATGGCTGCACGAAGAAGTCTCCGGCTTCAGCACCGGTGCCGACTGGTACGTCGGACGTCCCCTCATTGTGACGGAGAACGACCACGCGCTGCAGCTCTACAACGGCGACACCGGCGTCGTCATCGTGGTCGGGGACGGAAGGCTGGTTGCCGCGTTCGAGCGCGGCGGTACCGTTGCAGAGGTCAGCCCGGCGCGCCTGGCCGCTGTCGACACCGTGTACGCCATGACAGTCCACAAGAGCCAGGGGTCCCAGTTCGACGTTGTCGCGTTCGTCGTCCCGGGCGCCGACTCGCGGATCCTCACTCGAGAACTCCTCTATACGGCCGTGACTCGGGCGCGGGAACGGCTCATCGTCGTGGGATCCGAGGACGCGATCCGCTCGGCGATCCAGCGGCCCATCTCCCGTGCCTCGGGGCTGCGCCGAGCCCTCTGGGGGGATCACTGAGCTCAGGGCCCGAGCCCGCAACCATTCTCGGTGTTGCAATGTGGGTGTGGTCACGGCGTCCATTCGCAAGGCCGCGGAATCGGTGCAGCAAGGGCCCCTGATGTGCAAAAAATCTCTCGTCTCACCACAATTCCAGCCCCGTCTCAGGTCCCATTCAGGGTCCTGGCGCATGATGAGCTGACACGGTTCCGTAACAAACGTGGAGCCTGAGCGAACGGCAAAGGGAGACGATGAAGATCCTTGTACTCGGCGGTGATGGTTATCTCGGTTGGCCAACCGCCCTCCACTTGTCAGCTCGGGGCCACGAAGTCACGGTGGTCGACAACCTCGTCCGACGTGAATACGACCGCGAGATGGGTGTCGACAGCCTCGTCCCCATCTCCTCGCTGGACGAGCGCGTCACCCGTTGGGAGCAGGTGTCGGGGCACGCCGTCAACGTCCGCATCGGGAACCTCACAGATGCCGCGTTCACATACGGCGTCGTCGCGGAGGCGACGCCCGATGCCATCGTGCACTTCGGCGAGCAGCGGTCGGCGCCCTATTCCATGATCGACCGGGAGCACGCCGTCTATACGCAAGTCAACAACGTCGTCGGCACGCTGAACCTGCTCTATGCGATCGCCGAGACCGATCCGAGCATCCACCTGGTCAAGCTCGGGACTATGGGTGAGTACGGCTATCCGAACATCGACATCGAAGAGGGTTTCATAGAGATAACCCACAAGGGCCGTACCGACCTCCTGCCCTACCCCAAGCAGCCCGGCTCCTTCTACCACCTCTCGAAGGTGCACGACTCGCACAACATCATGTTCGCCTGCCGCATATGGGGCCTTCGCTCCACCGACCTGAACCAGGGCATCGTGTACGGCCAGTCGACCGACGAGACCGACCTCGACCCTTTGCTCGCCACACGGTTCGACTACGACGGGGTGTTTGGCACCGTCCTCAATCGATTCTGCGTTCAGGCGGTGACAGGTCATCCCCTGACCGTCTACGGAGTTGGAGGGCAGACGCGTGGGATGCTCAATATCCGCGACACGTTGGCGTGTGTCGAGCTTGCACTCGAGAATCCCGCTCCTGTCGGCGAGTACCGCGTTTTCAACCAGTTCACTGAGTCGTTCTCGGTGCGAGACATGGCAGAAATGGTGCAGCGGGTGTGTCCGACCCGCGTGGACATTGCCGAAGGGCTCACCAACCCGCGGGTCGAACGCGAGCAGCACTATTTCCATGCTGCCAACACGAAGCTGCTCGACCTCGGACTTCAGCCACACCTACTCACCGACGAGGTGCTGCGCGAGATGCTGCAACTCGTCGAGCGGCACCGCGACCGGGTCGATTTGCGCGCGATCGCCCCAACCGTGCAATGGCGCACGAGCGCGAGCAGGCTAAAGACGGCGGACACCACGTCCGACGCGTCCTTTCTCGCGGTGTAACCAACGACGCCTCGCAGTAGCTTCTTGTGGCTATGTCGCCACGCAGGCGCCGACGCGCGCGCCGCCGATCCCCGGCCCGACCCCTGATCTGGCTCGGCATCACAGCGATCTGCCTCCTGATCCTCATCGGCGGCTTGGCCGAGGTGCCTGGCCAGTCCGGCGACTACAACGCCAACGCCAACCGCTCGCTGGCGGCCCTCGGCGGCGTTGTGGCGGAGCAGTCAGCCACGACGTCGGCTCAGGTGCGGGGCCTCATGACGAACCTGCCGACAGAGGTCCGCCAGACGCTCCGGGCCAACCTCGACGCCGCGGTCGACGCGACGGGTGACGAGGCGACGCGGGCTGAGCTCGCCTCGGGGTCGGCGGCCCCGGGGTCGGTCGGCGGCAATTTCGCCGCGGCCTTTGAGGACCGGGCCAACGCGGTGAGGGAGCTGCGTTCCGCGGTGTACGGCTTTCTCGGAATGCTCCCCTCGCGGGTCAACGGTGCACCGACCCACGCGCCTTCGACTGCTCCGGTTCTCCTCTCTGCCACCGATGCGACCAACCGCATCGTTGCCGCCGGCTCGCTCCTCACCCGGGCCGATCAGCTGTATGCCTCGGCGCGGTCTGACCTCGTCGCCGGAGCTGGGCATGCCCGGCTGCCGCGTTCGGTCTGGGTGACCGAACCGCAGTCGTGGCAGGCCGGCGCGGTCGCGGCTGAGGTCGACCGCATGGCGACATCCACCACGTTGCAGAGCACCCATTACCTCGTCGTGCGAACGGTCCGCCTCAATCCGCCCGCCCTGCCCACGCCACAAGCCACCCCCGCGGGAACCTCGGTGCTCAGCCCCACGACCGGGCTCGCCGTCACGGTGGTGCTGGCCAACCAGGGGACTGTGGACGAGCCCCACGCGACGGTGCGCTTCACCCTCGCTGACTCGTCCTCCGGCGCGACAACGACGCACGTGAAGTCGGCGAGGGTGGCGACCGGTGCGTCGGCCACCCTGCCGGACGCCCCCTTCGTGGTCGCACCCGGTACCACCTACGTGCTCACAGTGTCGATCGAGCTGCCGAGCGGCCAGACCGACACACTCGGCACGGCCACGCAGCAGACGTTGGAGATCGCGCCGTCCACCTGAGCTCGGAGCGGCCGCTCCAGCTCGCGTGTCGACCGCCCTCGCATCCTGGTCATAGGATCGGAAGGGCGCCAACTGGAATGGGAGGCTCGCTCACGTGGCCGACAGCATCACGATTACGGACAACCGCAACGGCGAGTCTATGGAGATCCCGCTGGTCAACGGCGGGGTGTCCGCGGAGGAGTGGGCCAAGCTGCTCCCCGGTGTCTGGTTCTTCGACCCGGGCTTCATGTCGACAGCGGCATGCGAGAGCTCCATCACCTATCTCGACGGGGAGGCGGGCATCCTCCGCTACCGCGGCTACCCCATTGAGCAGCTTGCCGAGGAGTCGAGCTACCTGGAGGTGGCGTATCTCCTCTTGAATGGAGAGCTCCCAAACGAGGCGGAGTTCGAAGCCTGGCGCCACGAGGTCACGTACCACACGTTCATCCACGAGAACGTACGCAAGCGCTTCCTCGAGGGATTCCACTACGACGCCCACCCGATGGGAATGTTGGTCTCCGCGGTGGCCGCTCTTTCGACCTTCTACCTCGACGCGAAGGACATCTTCGACCCCGAATCACGCAACAAGCAGATCATCCGGCTCATCGCCAAAATGCCCACCTTGGCCGCCGCCGCTCACCGCTTCAGTGTGGGCATGCCTTTCGTCTACCCCGACAACTCACTCGACTTCGCACCCAACTTCCTCTCCATGCTCTGGAAGGTGGCGGAGCCACGTTTCGAGGCGGATCCCGTCCTCGCCCGCGCGCTCGATGTTCTCTTCATCCTCCACGCCGACCACGAACAGAACTGCTCGACCACGGCCATGCGCGTCGTCGGCTCGTCGCATTCGGATCCTTACTCGGCGACAGCGGCCGCGGCAGCTGCGCTCTATGGCCCTCGCCACGGCGGCGCCAACGAGGCCGTTATCCGCATGCTGACCGACATTGAGAGTGTCGAGAACGTGCCCGACTTCATCGCCGCCGTGAAGGCCGGTCACGGCCAGCAGCGGCTACAGGGGTTCGGCCACCGCGTCTACAAGAGTTACGACCCGCGGGCCAAGATCATTAAGCGGACGGCCGACGAGGTGTTCGAGGTCACCGGGAAGAACCCGCTACTGGACATCGCGTTGAAGCTCGAGGAGATCGCACTCAACGACGAGTACTTCACGTCACGTCGTCTGTATCCGAACGTCGACTTCTATTCGGGGCTCATCTACCAGGCCATGGGGTTCCCGCTCGAGATGTTCCCCGTTCTCTTCGCCATCCCTCGCACCTCGGGCTGGTTGGCCCACTGGCAGGAGATGCTCGATCAGGACTCGAAGATCGCCCGCCCCCGCCAGCTGTACATCGGATCCGAGCCCCGCGACTACACGCCGATCTCGGCTCGCTGAGCCGGCTCCCGGGTGCGGACCCGGGCCAGACCTTCTTGGACCAGCGTCACGCACAGCCTTTCGTCGCGGTTGAAGAGGAAGCCGCGCGCCAGTCCGCGGCCTCCGGCCGCTACCGGCGAGTCCGTGTCGTAGAGCAGCCATTCGTCGGCGCGGAAGGGCCGGTGGAACCACATGCAGTGGTCGAGGCTCGCACCCATGAAGTCTGTGTCGTCCCATCGGATGTCGTGAGGGGCGAGGATCACGTCGAAGAGCGACATGTCCGATGCGTAGGTGGCCACACAGGCATGGAGCAGCGGGTCGTCGGGCAGGGTACCGTCGGCACGGATCCACAGCCGCTGGTAGGGCTCACCCGGGCCTTCTCGATGCCAGGGCAGCTCGCCGATGTGGCGCTGGTCGATGGGGTGGGGACGGTCGAACCAGTCGGACAGTTCCTCCTTCCAGGGCTCGAGGCGCTCGAAGAGCGGCGCCAGCGACTCGGGCGGCGGCACGTCGGGCATAGGGAACTGGTGCTCTAGGCCCTCCTCGGGGTCGTGGAAGGACGCCGAGAGGTTGAAGATCGCGTGGCCGTGCTGAATCGCCACCACTCGGCGCGTGGTGAAGGAGCGCCCGTCGCGAATGCGATCGACCTCGTAGAGGATGGGCACCGCCGGGTCACCCGGTCGTAGGAAGTATGAGTGCAGCGAGTGCACCCGACCGTGTTCCACCGTGCGTCCCGCTGCCATCAACGCTTGTGCCGCGACTTGGCCACCGAACACCCGCTGCCGCTCCTCGTTGGGTTGCGTGCCGCGGAAGATGTTCACCTCAATGGGCTCGAGGTCAAGCAGGTTGACGAGGAACTCCAAGGAGGCGCTCACTCGCCCATACTCGCAGGCCATGGCCATCGCCGTCGGCGGGCACACGTCGACCGTCGCAGCTACCCTGCGCCGCCGTGACCTCTTCAGATTCCCCGACCGCCCCCGGCGAGCTGACGTTCCCTCCCGGCTTCACGTGGGGCGTTGCCACCGCGGCGCATCAGATCGAAGGCGGCAATGTCAACAACGACTGGTGGGCGTGGGAGCACGACCCCGACTCGGGGACAGCCGAGCCCAGCGGCGACGCCTGCGACTCGCTACACCGATGGCGAGAGGACCTGCAGCTGGTCGCCGACATGGAGTTGTCCGCCTACCGTTTTTCCCTCGAGTGGAGCCGGATCGAGCCCGCCGAAGGCGAGTTCTCGGTGGCGGCGCTGGATCACTACCGGCGCATCTGTGCCGCCTGCCACGGACATGGGTTTCTGCCGGTCGTGACGTTCCATCACTTCACCACCCCACGGTGGCTGACCGCACGAGGCGGCTGGGAGTCTCCGGACGCCCCCGAGCGCTTCGCGCGCTTCGTGGCCCGGGCCGTCACGCACCTCGGAGACCTCGTCGGCTGGGCCTGCACCATCAACGAGCCCAACGTGGTTTCGGTGATGGGGTATTTCCAGGGCCAGTACCCGCCCGGCGTCAAGGAGGACTTCGGCCGCTATGCGGCGGTCAACGAGACCATGGTGCGTGCTCACCGCCTGGCGGTCGATGCCCTTCGATCCGGCCCCGGGGACTTCCCCGTCGGGCTGACCCTCTCCATGGCCGAGATCGCCGCCCAGGAGGGCGGAGAGACGCTCCGCGACGCCGCCGAGGAGATGCTCGAGAACGTCTTCCTGCGCGCGACCGACGGAGACGACTTCGTTGGAGTGCAGTGCTATACCCGCATGCAATTCGGGCCGGATGGCCTCGTGACCAGCGATCCCTCGGTGCGGCTGACGCAGATGGGGGACGAGTACTGGCCCCAGGCGGTCGAGCACACCGTCCGGCGCGCCGCCGCCGTCAGCGGCCGCCCCGTGGTCGTCACCGAGAACGGGATCGCAACGGCGGACGACACGGAGCGCATTGCCTTCTTGGCCGAGGCGCTGCAGAGCGCCCACCGCTGCTTGCAGGAGGGGATCGACCTGCGCGGCTACTTCGTCTGGAGCTTGCTGGACAACTTCGAATGGCACCTGGGCTACGGCCCCAAGTTCGGCCTGGTGGGGGTGGCGCCGGGCACCTTCGAGCGCCGCCCCAAGCCGAGTGCTCACTGGTTCGGCGAGGTGGCTAGGTCGAATCGGGTATTCACAGCTGGCTCCTAGAAGAACGCCAGGAGCGCAATTGAGCGGCCGGGCTAGGGTGGCACGGTGCTCGACCGGCTGCAGGCGCTGCGGGACTGGCTCCATACGCACGAAGGCCGGAAGATCTTCCGCTACTCCATGGTCTCGGTCGTCTCGACCGCGGTCTCGCTTGTCGTCATCGCGATCGTCTACGGCATCTTCCATGTCTGGAGCGAGGTGCCGAGCACTGTATTCGGCAACATCGTGGCGACCTTCCCCTCCTACTGGCTGAACCGCAAGTGGGCGTGGGGCAAGCACGGCCGGTCCCACTTCTGGAAGGAGGTCGTGCCGTTCTGGACCATGGCCGCCGCCGGCATCGCCTTCTCCATCATCTGGGCGTCACTCGCTCGCCACTGGGCGATCAAGTACCAGCTGGATCACCTTCAGACGACGGTGCTCGTGATGGCGGCCAACGTCATGTCGTTCGCGGTCTTCTGGGTGCTCAAGCTGCTGGTCTTCAACCGCCTCTTCCACCAGGAGCTCGACGAGTTCGACGAGCACCTCGTGCATGAAGAAGAGGAAGAGGAAGAGGAAGAGGAACTGACGCCGTACTGATTCGCCGGATCCCGCGCGACGAGCACACGGGGGCCGGGATCGATCAGTCCCTCAAGTTCTCGAACTGCAGCGGAATGCCGAAGTCCTCCGCCTTGCACTTGGCGATCACCTCTTGGAGATCGTCGCGCTTTTTGCCGCTCACCCGGACCTGGTCCGCCTGTGTCTGTGAGGAGATCCCCTTGAGCCCGAGCTCCTTGATGAACTTGTTGAGGCGTTTGGCATGGTCCGACGAGATACCCGCTTTGATCGCCACGTGCTGGCGGGCGGTCCCCCTCTGGGCCTCTTCGATCTTCCCAGCGTCGAAGGCCTTCAGCGAAACGTGGCGCTTCACCAGCTTCTCGTGCAGTACCTGGTGTAGCGCGGCGGAGACGGTCCTCAGTCGAGGACCGGAGGACCAGCTCCTTGTCGCCCAGTTCGATTGCTGAGTCCGTGTTCTTGAAGTCGAAGCGGGTCGCGGCTTCCCGGTTGGCCTGGTCGACCGCATTACGCACCTCTTGCATGTCGACTTTCGAGACGATGTCGAAGGTTGGCATGAGGCCAGCGTATCGGCGCCCCCTGCCGACTCGGAGGTCCGGCCCGGAGTAGTCTTCGCCGCCTGCGGGTCGGTGTCCGAGTGGCCAAAGGAAGCAGGCTGTAAACCTGCCGGTTAACACCTACGGAGGTTCGAATCCTTCCCGGCCCACGTTGTTCCCGGCCCACGTTGTTCCCGGCCCACCTTGTTCCCGGCCCACGTTGTTCCCGGCCCACCTGGTGTTTCCTGGGCACGGCGGGTTGCCTCCGGGTAGTCCCTGGCGGTCTTTGCCGCGCTCCGACCTGCCGTTACAATGCTGTGTCAGATCGATTGCGGGAACACGCTCGACGGGGCGTGGGCCCTCTCCTACGACCGGGTTCCCCCACCCCGGACACGACAAGCGAGATTGACATCCCAAGTGAACGCCCCAGTGGACGACAACGCAGAGGCCACTCCCCATCCGGTCTTCGACCAGATGAGCTCGCGCCTCGATCGGCTCTCCATGCGGGCAGAGGCGTGGCAGATCCGCTTGGCGCCGCGACTCACGATCACCCAGCGGGTCGAGGCACGGGCTGGGGAAGATCCCGACGACTGGACCTTCCTGCGCCGCCCCGCGATCCTCGGCTTTATCGCCGTGCTGTTGATCTGCATCGGCTCGTCGCTGCCCAGCTCCCCGTTCAAGCTCGAGCAGCCCGGCACGTGGTTCTTCGGTGTCCCCGCGTTCCCGTTCCTCTCCACCACGTTCATGCTGCCCGGTGTCGTAGCGGTCTACGGCGGGATGGTGCTCTTCGTCCGGGTCTGGTTTGGGCTCTACCAGACGTTGCGGACGCGGCCGGGTGTACCCATCCGCTCGCTCGCCTACATCCTCGCCCTCTGGACGGTGCCGCTTCTGTTCGTAGCGCCGCTGTTCAGCCGCGACGTCTTCTCTTACGCCGCACAGGGCGAGATGATGAGCCACCACATCAACCCCTACAACTACGGGCCGTACACGTTGGGCTCGGGACCCTACGTGTCCGGAGTAGACCCCTTGTGGGCGAACACGGCGGCGCCATACGGGCCGCTCTTCTTGTTGCTCGCCGGCTGGTCGGCCTCCCTGAGCCTGCACCATGCCCTCGTCACCGTGGAGCTCCTCCGGCTGCAATCCGTGGTCGGAATCGCGCTGATCGCGTACTGCATCCCCAAGCTGGCGCGCTCGTTTGGCCGCGAGCCCGGGCCTGCTTTCGTGTTCGCCGTGCTCAACCCGTTGACACTGCTGGCACTCGTGGGCGGGGCGCACAACGACGCGATCATGGTCGGACTCTTGTTGGCTGGTCTCACTGCCGCACGCAGCCGGCACCCGGTCTGGGGAATCGTGCTGTGCGCACTCGCGGCCTCCATCAAGATCCCCGCTGCCATCGGCATCGTCTACATCGCCTGGGACTGGGCGGGTTCGGATGTCGGCTTGCGCCAACGCATCGTTCCGCTTGTCCGGGCCGGACTCATCACGGTGACGGTCATGGGCGTGCTCTCGTGGGTCTCGGGACTCGGGTGGGGGTGGCTGGCCAACCTGGGCACGCCGGGCACGGTGCGCTCGTGGATGGCACCCGCTACGGGCGTGGGGCTGGCCATCAGCGGGTCTGCGCACCTGGTCGGCCTCGGGGTGGGCCTGGGCGGCCTCCTCACCGTCACCCGGGCCTCGGGGCTCCTGGGCGCAGCGGTGATTGCGGTCTACTGCCTCCGGAACCGCCAGCGGCTCGGCCTGCTCAGCGCCGTCGGAATCACGATGATGATGTTCGTACTGCTCGGCCCGGTGGTGCAGCCCTGGTACCTCACGTGGGGCATCATCCTGCTGGCGCCCGTCGTGACCGGCCGGCTGCTCTATCTGCTGCTCGGGCTCTCGATCGTGACCCCGTTCATCGGCCTCACCGGCGGCGCCTCACTGTTGAACCAGCTGATTCACACCGACCCGGCCAGCATGGTCCTGGCGGTGATGGTGCTGTGGGCGGTCGCCATCTTCCCGCTGGGCAACTGGACCACGTCCTGGCGGATCGACACCTCGCGCCTGCCCAGAACGCTCACTCCTGGCGGCGGGCAAGGCGCCGCCGGGGCCCTGGGGACCCAGCTCTGACCCCCAGTCTCTAAGCGCTCGGCGGAGCCTCGCTCACAGAATGCGCTGGAGCTCCACGACATCCAGCCATTGGCGGTGCTTGCGACCGACCTCGCGTTCCACCCCGACCAGCTCGAAGCCAGCGGCCGTGTGGAGGCCGATGGAGGTCTCGTTGTGGCCGGCGATTCGTGCGATCAGCGAGTGGAACCCGTGGGCCGACGCCAGCTCGATCAACTCGGCCAGGAGCGCGCTCCCGACTCCTCGCCCCCGATGGGCGCGGTCGACATAGACCGAGTTCTCCGCCGTGCCCGAGTAGCCCGATCGTTCCCGGAACGCGGAGAGGGAGCCGAAGCCGAGGACGATTTCCACGTTGGCGCCTGACGGGCCGGGCTCGGCTGATTCGATCGCCACCACGGCGGGGTGGACCCCGCTGTGCTTGAGGATCCAGGCCTCCTGTTCGGCACGGGTGCGGGGGACCATGTCGAAGGTGTTGGTGCTCTCGAGGACCTCGACGTTGTAGATCGTCCGGATCGCCTCGGCGTCGGCCATTTCGGCGAGTCGAATCCGCATGGCCGGATGGTACTGTTGACCTGCCAAAAGCGGGGGAGCGGCAGACGCCGGTCGCCATGCTCTGGCTATCATTGACGGTTCGCGGAAGGAAGCCCGCGGCGCCCCCTTAGCTCAGTCGGCAGAGCACAGCCATGGTAAGGCTGGTGTCGTCGGTTCGATTCCGACAGGGGGCTCGCCCATGGCGGCGTAGCTCAGTTGGTCAGAGCACACGGCTCATAATCGTGTTGTCGCGGGTTCGAGTCCCGCCGCCGCTACCAGGCCCGGGGGCACCCGGGCCCACTATCAGGAAGGAGGGACCATGCCGAAGAACGAGAAAAGGGTCCAGGTGACACTGGCCTGCGAGGTGTGCAAGCGGCGTAACTACATCACGACCAAGAACAAACTCAATGACCGTGAGCGGATAGAGATGAAGAAGTACTGCCGGTGGGACCGCCAGCACACCCTGCACAAGGAGACCCGCTGAGCCATCCCGGCAGGGCCGGTGCACTTTCGGAAGTAGTGACGGGCTAAGAACGCCAACCATCTCTTGAGTCCGGCCAAGAGACTGCGGATTCGAGTACCTCCGAGCGCGCACTCGATGACGGCGAATGTGTGCGCTGTCAGAGGGTCTCGACGGGTCACCAATCACGAGATCGTTCTGCTCCGCAGTAGTCGACTCGGTTCTAAACCAAAAGAGGCGGACCAGCCGCGACGCTCCCCGACGGGAGGTGCCACCCCGGGCAGGCTGAAAATGTCGCCTCCAACCTACGCGTTGATTTGCTGGCACTCGGTTATGCGTGGGAAATGCCGCTGAACGGCCCGTGGCGCAAGAGAGGCGCTCACGTTCATCGACGGCCTCGTGGGCACTCCGGCGAGGATCAACCACGGCGTCGCACTCTGGTCGCTGGCGACGAACAAATGATGACGGTTGGTGAGACCCGGACGTCTTCGTGACCATCTCCCGCCTCCCGATCGATCAATCTGCTGCACAGGGTGCCGTGACACCACCTGCCAGGTCATGACGCCTCTTCCCCGAAGAGAACGCTCCCGATCAGGGTCGCTGACTTCTGGTCTTGCTGAGTTCGTGCGTGTGCGTAGTACCGCTTCGTAACGGACGCATCACCGTGACCCATCCTCTGCGCAATGTCGATGTCAGCTATCTGAGCCGACCCATACAGCTCTGTTCCGTGCCAATGGCGCATTGATTGGATGGTGTACTGCGGAAGGTTCATCCGATGACACAGGCGCTGGAATGCATGCAGCAGTCCGGATCCGCTGGGAGGAACGGAACGGTCAATCTTGTAGCTCAACACGTAAGGATCATCCGCGAGCGCCTTGCCAGCACGATCTGCTTCGTCTTCCTGCCAAGCAAGATGGTCACGAAGGATCTCAACGATACGAGGATCAAGGTGGACCTGACGCAGTCCTGCGTCGGATTTCGGACCTTCGCTCTTGCGTTGTCTGCGTGCTGCTTCCGACAGACCAACCGCAACACTGACGTACGGCACCGGTCCGTCAAGATGAACGGATGACCATCTGAGTCCGGTCAGTTCACCGCGCCGAAGACCGGTTGAAAAGTCGAGAGACACCAAGCAATAAAGCGTTGGATCTTCCACGAGCGCACGCTCAAGCAGATCCTTCGCTTCTTCCTTCGATGGGATGACGTTCGACTTGGGCCGAGATGCCTTCGGGATCTTGACTTCCCTGGTGATTGGTGATCGTTCAACGATCCCTTCTGCTTCCGCCCAGTTGAAAGTAGCGCTCAAAATGGCGTGCCTGCGGCGGATGGTTGGATCCTTCATCCCACCTTCTCGAAGGGTCCGGTAATAGCCGTTCAGTCCGGATGGTGTGACCTCGGTCAGTATGAGCGAACCAAGGTCCTCGGTGATTGCCTCCACGAGTCTCCGGTACTCGGCCAGCGTGCTGGCCTTACGAGGCTCTGTCAGGAGCCATTGCTGCAACAGGGATGCAAGGGTCCGCTGGTCAGCCTGCCTTGGATCGGGGGCCTTGCTACGGGCCGCCGCCGCTTCGTACACCAGCTGAGCCAAACGCTCGGACGCTTGTGCCCTGGTGCCGTGGTAAGTCTCGGTTCGCTGGACCGGATTCCCAGACTCGTTGTAACCGGTGACCACCTTGAGCCGGAAACGCTTGCCGCGCTCGAGCTCCTGTAACGTGCCACCTCCGCGCCGACCACGGCGTTTGGCGGGTGCGGTAGGCTTGTTCGCCTGGTCCATAACTGCTGACTTCCTGCTGTTTCAGTGCTTGACCAGCAACGTTACTAGTTATGGACAGATATAGACACAGGGCAGTAGCTCAACTTGGCAGAGCACCGGTCTCCAAAACCGGCGGTTGGGGGTTCGAGTCCCTCCTGCCCTGCCCCGGACGCAGCAGCAACCCGAGAACAAGTGTGAGTTAGCGAGGCAAGAGCCGTGAACCGCGAGACCAAGCGCCTGATGCAGCGCCAAGGGCAGGTGGAGGCCGACGGGTCTCCAGCGACCCGGCGCGCTCCGGCGGGCACGGCAACGCGGACGCAGAGGCAGCAGAAGGGTGGCGCACCGGTCCGCAAGCGCACCACACCGGTCCAGTTCGTGCGCGAGGTGCGGGACGAGATGCGGCAGGTCGCCTGGCCGTCGCGCTCCGAGCTCATCAACTACACCTCGGTCGTGCTGACGACCCTGATCATCATGATCAGCTTGATCTTCGTGCTCAACCTGGCCTTCGGGAAGCTGATCACCGAACTCTTCACCAGGTAGGCGCCCCAATGAGCGACATGACACACACCGAGGCAGAGGAAGCACTCGCGTCCGGCGACGAAGAGGACGTGGCGGAAGCGCTCGAAGCCGAGCGAGAAGAGGCCGAGGCTCCGGCCGAGGAGGCGGCCTTGAGCACCACGCCGGCCGAGGACGCCCCGAGCGACGACGCGCGCGAGGACGAGGCGACGCTCGAGGCCGTCGTCGAAGAGGAGATCGTCGAAGAACTCGTGTCGGAGGCGGTCGAGGAGGCGGTCGTCGAAGCAGTCGCGGAGGAGATCGCCGAGTCGATCGTGGTAGAGGCGATCGAGGAAGCCGCAGACGAGCAGATGGCGGCCGGACTGGCTCAGGAGGTGGCCGAGGCAGTGGACGCGTCGGCAGGCGAGCCCGACTTGGTCCTCGACGCGACCGATGGCCAGGACACCGCCGCCGGCACCGAGCTCGGTGGGTGGGGTGACGGGGCCGATCAGGAGCCCGTCCCCGTCGAGAGCCCTTACGACCGGCCCGGGCGCTGGTACGTGGTGCACACGTACTCGGGCTACGAGAACAAGGTCCGTTCCAACATGGGCAACGTCGTCGCCTCCCGTGGCATCGAGGACCGGGTCTACGAGGTCGTCATCCCGATGGAGGACGTCGTCGAGTTCAAGGGCGGCAAGAAGGTGACCGTCCAGAAGAAGGTGTTCCCCGGTTACCTGCTGGTCCGTTGCGACCTGGACGACGACACCTGGGGCGCCATCCGCAACACACCCGGCGTGACCGGGTTCGTCGGGCCCGGCACGAAGCCCACACCGCTGTCGCGCCGCGAGGTCGAGAACATCCTGCAGGTGAAGGTCGAAGGGCCCGACGCGGCCAAGCGGCCCAGCCGCCCCCGCCTCGAGTTCGAGGTGGACGAGACGGTTCGGGTCAAGGAAGGGCCCTTCGCCGACTTCTCCGGCCAGATCGCCGAGATCAACGAGGACCAGCTCAAACTCAAGGTGCTGGTCAACATCTTCGGCCGGGAGACCCCGGTCGAGCTGGAATTCAGCCAGGTCGCCAAGCTCTAGCCGACGGGCGGCTCAGGACGAGGTAGACGGGACGAAGAAGAGGGAGAGCAGGGACGATGCCACCCAGGAAGAAGGTGCTCGCTGTGGTCAAGATCCAGCTGGAAGCCGGATCGGCCACGCCCGCGCCACCGGTCGGGACGGCGCTCGGTCCGCACGGCGTGCAGACGATGGAGTTCTGCAAGCAGTACAACCAAGCCACCGAGAACATGCGGGGCCAGGTGGTGCCGGTCGACATCACGATCTACGAGGACCGCACCTTCAGCTTCGTGCTCAAGACTCCGCCGGCACCGGTGCTGATCCGGCAGGCGGCCGGGTTGGACAAGGGCGCGGCGACCGCCGGACGTGAGAACGTCGGCACCATCACGGACGCCCAGTTGGCCGAGATCGCGACCACGAAACTCAAGGATCTCAACACGGACGACCTGGAGGCGGCCAAGAAGCAGATCGCCGGCACCGCCCGGTCGATGGGGATCACGGTCGCCGGCTGATCCGCACGGGCGAAGAACGGGACGATTCGGAAGAGACTCGGAGAAGACGCGATGACCCAGCACGGCAAGAAGTACAAGGAGAACCTCGGCAAGGTCGACCGCGAGCAGCTCTACGGCGTCGCGGACGCGGTCGAGCTCGTGAAATCGCTCTCAGGTGCCAAGTTCGACGAGACGGTCGAGCTGGCCGTCCGGCTCGGAGTCGACCCCCGCAAGGCCGACCAGATCGTCCGGGGAACGTTGTCGCTGCCGGAGGGCACCGGACGAACAAACCGTGTGGCGGTGTTCGCGGCAGGGGAGGCGGCGGCCGAGGCGCGTGAGGCGGGCGCGGACGTGGTCGGCGCCGACGACCTGGTGGCGAAGATCAATGGCGGCTTTCTCGACTTCGACGTGGCCATCGCCACCCCGGACCTGATGGGACAGGTGGGCGCGCTGGGCCGGGTCCTCGGCCCCCGCGGCCTGATGCCCAACCCAAAGACCGGAACGGTGACCCAGGATGTGGCCAAGGCCGTGACCGAGTTCAAGGGCGGCCGGGTCGAGTACCGCACGGACAAGGTGGGCAACATCCACATCCGCGTCGGCAAGGCATCCTTTTCCAAGGAGCAGCTGATCAAGAACATCCGGGCGGTGGTCGAGGAGTTGCAGCGGGCCAAGCCGCCCGCGGCGAAGGGCCGCTACTTCCTCTCGGTGACGGTGTCGTCCACCATGGGCCCGGGCGTCCGCATCGACCCGGTCAAGGCCCGCTTCTCCGACGAGGAGCTCGCAGTTCCGGCTTGAGCGGGCCGGGGCAACCGCCCGCCCCAGAGGCAGTACGCTCTCCCGAACAGCCCGTCCGCCTCGTGCGGCTGGGCACTGAATCCGAACGCCAGAGACCTCCGGTGCGCCTGCGGGTGCTGAAACGGCCCACGGGGCCGGCCTGACGAGGCGACCCGTGACAGCCGGCGTCTCGCCGGCTGCGCCGTCGCACGCCGGAGACCTGGCCCGAATCCGGGCTGTCGATCCCCGGTGGAGGCACGATGGCAACGCAGAACGCAGCACGGGCGCACAAGGTGGAGGTGATTGACGAGGTCAAGACGCGCCTGGGCGAGGCGTCGGCCTCCATCGTCAGCGAGTACCGCGGCCTGAGCGTGGCCGAGCTCGCCGAGCTCCGGAACGCGCTGGCGTCAGTCGGGGGCGACTACAAGATCTTCAAGAACACGCTGGTCCGCCGCGCCGTCGACGGCGGCGAGTACCAGCCGCTGGCGGAGTACCTGACCGGCCCCAACGCCCTGACCTTCGTGCAGGGCGACATCAGCGCGGTGGCCAAGGCCCTGCGGGACTTCTCGCGGGCCAACCCGCATCTCGTGATGAAGGGTGGCCTGGCCGACGGGTCGCTGCTCTCGACCTCAGACCTGGCCGCGCTGGCGGACCTGCCGCCGCGGGACGTGCTGCTAGGCCGGCTGGCCGGTGCACTCGCCGCGCCCATGCAGCAGATGGCGGGTCTGCTCCAGGCGCTGCCGCGCAACCTGGCGTACGGGATCTCGGCGCTGCTGGAGCAGCGCGAGGCGGGTGGCGAGGCGGCTGCAGCGGTGGATGTCGCCGATGCGCCGGCCGAGGAGGCGCCGGCCGAGCAGACGGTGGCCGAGGCAGGGGAGGCCGCGGACGAGCCTGCGCCGGCGGCACCAGAAGACGCGTCCGAGTAGAGACAAGACCGAAGGAAGAAAGGAAGGCCAGGATGGCAACCCTGACCAAGGAAGAGATCCTCGACGGGATCGCCGAGCTGTCGGTGATCCAGCTGAGCGAGCTGCTCAAGGACTTCGAGGAGCGTTTCGGCGTGACCGCGGCGGCCCCGGTGGCCGTGGCCGCGGTGGGCGCGGTGCCGCCCGGCGGCGAGGCGGCGGCGGCCGAGGAGGAGCAGTCGGAGTTCGACGTCATCCTCACCGACGCCGGCGACAAGAAGATCCAGGTCATCAAGGAGGTGCGGACGCTCACGAGCCTCGGGCTCAAGGAGGCCAAGGACCTCGTCGAGGCCGCGCCGAAGCCGGTGTTGGAGAAGGCCAACAAGGAGGACGCCGACAAGGCCAAGGCGGCCCTCGAGGGCGCCGGCGCCACCGTCGAAGTCAAGTAGTCCCAGGCCGGGGGCTTGGCGGGCGGGATCCTGCCGGGGCTCCGGACGCGGGATCCTTGACGGCGGGGGAGGGCACCCTCATACTGTTCCGGACCCCGGGCGGATGCCCGTCAGGCCGTCGCGGCCGAGGGGTTGTATCCAGGCACGTCTCCCGTTAAGATATCGGGTTGCCGTGCGTCCCCCTGTCTGCGACTCCGTAATTCCGCGTGGTCGTCGCGCGCCCCGGTAGCCCTGAACCGCCCGTCAACCGCCGTTTGTCCCGTCCAGCCGTCCCGCCCTCGTCGCAGTCCCCGCAGTCTGTCCTCACCCGGCCCCCTTCCTCACCTTGGAGGTGTTGACCGTTGTCCTCACGGTCCCGCAGCCCCGAACGCGTCTCTTTTGCCAACATCAACGAGGCCCTGCCGCTCCCTGACCTGATCGCCATCCAGCGCGACTCGTTCCAGTGGTTCCTCGACAAGGGCCTGGCCGAGGCGTTCAGCGACATCAGCCCGATCGAAGACTTCACGGGCCAGCTCAGCCTGGAGCTCGAGTTCGACCCGACCGACGCCGACCTGCGCCCGCCGCCGAAGTTCTCGGTGGAGGAGTGCAAGGAAAAGGACATGACCTATGCGGCGCCCGTCTTCGTGCGCGCCCACTTTCTCAACGCCACGACCGGCGAGATAAAGGAACAGACGGTCTTCATGGGGGACTTCCCGATGATGACCGACCGGGGCACCTTCATCGTCAACGGGACCGAGCGCGTCGTCGTATCGCAGCTCGTGCGCTCCCCCGGTGTCATCTTCCAGCCCGGCCGCGACGCGAAGACCGTCTTCACCGGGACCATCCACCCCTACCGGGGCGAGTGGATAGAGCTCGACATCGAGGCGAAGCCCGGCAAGGACGTCACAGCGGGCTGCCGCGTTGCGCGCAAGCGCCGGCTGTCGCTCTTCGTGCTCCTGCGGGCGTTGGGGTTCGGGGACGAGGCTTTCCTGGACCGCTTCGTGCGGCACTTCGACTTCCTGGAGGGGCAGTGGGAGAAGGAGCGCAACCTCGCCCCGTCCCGGGAGGAGGCGCTGCTCGAGATCTACAAGCGCGCCCGTCCGGGCGAGCCGCTGTCGGCCGAGGCGGCAAGGGTCTACTTCGAGAACGCATTCTTCAACCCCAAGCGCTACGACCTGACCCGGGTCGGCCGCTACAAGCTGAACCGCAAGCTCGGTCCTGAGATCGACCGGCTGGAGGAGCTGTTCGGGCTCAAAGTCGAGAAGCCGGTCGCAGGCCAGTCTGTCTTGTCGCCCTCCGAGATCCTGGCGGCCGCCACCTACATGCTGCACCTCGCGCTGCACATGGCGGACGGTGACTCCACCTATCGCATCGACGACCAGGACCACTTCGCCAACCGGCGTATCCGCTCGGTGGGCGAGCTGATCCAGAACCAGGTGCGGGTCGGGCTGTCGCGCATGGAGCGCGTCGTCCGGGAGCGCATGACCACCCAGGACGTCGAGGCCATCACACCGCAGACGCTCATCAACATCCGCCCGGTGGTGGCGGCGGTGAAGGAGTTTTTCGGCACCTCGCAGCTGTCGCAGTTCATGGACCAGAACAATCCGCTGTCGGGGCTTGCCCACAAACGCCGTCTGTCGGCGTTGGGGCCGGGCGGCCTGTCGCGGGAGCGGGCGGGTTTCGAGGTGCGGGACGTCCACACCTCGCACTACGGCCGCATGTGCCCCATCGAGACCCCCGAGGGCCCGAACATCGGCCTCATCGGAGCGCTGGCGACCTACGCCCGCGTGAACGAGTACGGCTTCATCGAGACGCCCTACCGCACGGTTCGTGACGGGAAGGTCACCGACGAGGTGTCCTACCTGGCGGCGGACGAGGAGGAGGAGCACGTCATCGCCCAGGCCAACGCGTCGGTCGACGCCGACGGGCGCCTGACGGAGGACCGCGTCCTGGTGCGGCGCGGGCCGCAAGGGACCGGAGTGCGCATGGGTGCGGCGGCGGGCTCGTATGGGACGACGTCGGAGATCGACTTCGTGCCGCCCTCCGAGGTGGACCTCATGGACGTGTCGCCGAAGCAGATCGTGTCGGTCTCGACCGCGCTGATCCCCTTCGTCGAGCACGACGACGCCAACCGCGCCCTGATGGGTGCCAACATGCAGAAGCAGGCCGTGCCGCTAGTAGTGCCCGAGGCGCCCTACATCGGCACGGGCGTCGAGGGCCGGGCCGCCCGGGACGCCGGCGACGTGATCCTCGCCGAGGGTGACGGCGCTGTGACCGAGATCAGCGGCGACTCCGTCACCGTGGAGTACCGCGCGGGGCAGAAGGACCGGCTGGGGACGGCGCTGGGCCGCAAGGTCTACCGCCTGTCGAAGTTCCGGCGCTCGAACCAGAACACCTGCATCAACCACCGCACCCTGGTGACCGAGGGGCAGGCCGTCACGGCGGGCGACCTCCTGGCCGACGGGCCCTCGACGCACAACGGGGAGCTGGCGCTCGGAAAGAACCTCTTGGTCGCGTTCATGCCGTGGGAGGGCTACAACTACGAGGACGCCATCATCCTGTCGGAGCGGTTGGTCCGTGACGACGTCCTGACCTCCATCCACATTGAGGAGCACGAGGTTGACGCCCGCGACACCAAGCTGGGTGCGGAGGAGATCACCCGGGACATCCCGAACCTGAGCGAGGAGATCCTGGCCGACCTGGACGACCGCGGCATCATCCGCGTGGGCGCCGAGGTGGAGCCGGGCGACGTCCTGGTCGGCAAGGTCACCCCCAAGGGTGAAACCGAGCAGACGCCCGAGGAGCGCCTGCTGCGCGCGATCTTCGGCGAGAAGGCGCGCGAAGTTCGGGACACCTCGCTGAAGGTGCCGCACGGCGAGTACGGCAAGGTCATCGACGTGCGGGTCTTCTCGCGGGAGGAGTCCCACGAGCTGCCGCCGGGCGTGAACCAGCTGGTCCGCGTCTACGTGGCCCAGAAGCGCAAGATCTCTGAGGGGGACAAGCTGGCCGGACGTCACGGCAACAAGGGCGTCATCTCCAAGATCCTCCCGGTCGAGGACATGCCGTACATGGCCGACGGGACGCCGGTCGACATCATCCTCAACCCGCTGGGCGTGCCCAGCCGCATGAACGTGGGCCAGGTGCTCGAGTCGCACCTGGGCTATGCGGCCCGCCACGGGTGGGAGGGCACGGAGGTCAACGAGGGCGTGGGGACCTCGGCGACGGGCGACGGCGCGGCGCGCAAGACCCGCCCCCGGACCGAGCCCGCCACCTGGGTGGCGACGCCGGTCTTCGACGGCGCCCACTGGGACGAGTCCGAGGACGCCGGGACACACCCGACGATCAAGCACGTCTTCGGCACGCTGCGCCCGGATTCGGCGACCGCCTCCGGTGACGGCAGCGCGGCCGTCTCCAGCTTGACCGGCGACGCCGACCGGCTGATCGGCACCGACGGCAAGGCTCGGTTGTACAACGGGCGGACCGGTGAGGCCTACGACAACCCGATCTCGGTCGGCTACGTCTACATCCTGAAGCTGGCCCACTTGGTGGACGACAAGATCCACGCCCGCTCGACCGGGCCGTACTCCATGATCACCCAGCAGCCCCTGGGTGGGAAGGCGCAGTTCGGCGGCCAGCGCTTCGGCGAGATGGAGGTGTGGGCGCTCGAGGCCTTCGGCGCCGCCTACGCCCTGCAGGAGCTGTTGACGATTAAGTCGGACGACGTGTTGGGCCGGGTCAAGGTCTACGAGGCCATCGTCAAGGGCGAGAACATCCCCGAGCCGGGCATCCCCGAAAGCTTCAAGGTCCTGATCAAGGAGATGCAGTCCTTGTGCCTGGACGTCGAAGTGTTGGCGGACGACGGCCGTGAGATCGAGATGCACGAATTGGACGAGGACGTCTTCCGGACCGCCGAGGAGCTGGGCATCGACATCAGCCGCAACGAGCGGGGGTCCGACGAGGAGGACGAGCGGCGCGCCGCTGAGAGGAGCTTTTCTTGATGGCACTGGACGTCAACACCTTCGATCAGTTGCGCATCGGGCTGGCCACGGCCGACTCCATCCGAGGCTGGTCCAACGGCGAGGTCAAGAAGCCCGAGACCATCAACTACCGCACCCTGCGCCCGGAGAAGGACGGCCTCTTCTGCGAGAAGATCTTCGGCCCGACCAAGGACTGGGAGTGCTACTGCGGCAAGTACAAGCGCGTGCGCTTCAAGGGCATTATCTGCGAGCGCTGCGGCGTCGAGGTCACGCGGTCCAAGGTACGGCGCGACCGCATGGGGCACATTGAGCTGGCAGCGCCGGTCGTGCACATCTGGTACCTGCGTGGGACGCGGTCGTGGCTGGCCTACTTGCTGATGGGCACCGAGCCCCGCGAGGAGCTCAAGGCCAAGCAGCTCGAGAAGGTCATCTACTTCGCGGCCAACCTGGTCACCTGGGTGGACGAGGAGAAGCGCCACGCCGACCTCCCGTCTCTCGAGAACGAGATGGCCGAGGAGATCGCTGACATAGAGAAGAAGCGCGACCTCGACATCGACCGCCGCTTCAAGGCGTTGGAGGAGGAGCTCAAGGAGCTCGAGAAGGAGGGCGCGCGGGACGCCGAGATCAAGGCTCGTCAGCGCGCCGTCGAGAAGGAGATCCAGTCGGCCCGCGAGCGGGCCCAGGAGGACGTCGAGATCGCGCAGCGGTCCCTGGACGAGTTCCGGTCGCTGCACGGGCGCAAGATCATTGAGGACGAGATGCTCTGGCGCGAGCTGCGGCTGCGTTACGACGAGTACTTCGAGGGCGGCATGGGCGCCGAGTACATCTTGAAGTTGATCGATCGCATCGACCTCGACGCCGAAGAGATCAAGTTGCGCGACATGATCGACGCCAAGGACGGGCGCCGGCCGTTGAGCGCGCAGCGGCGCCAGAAGACGATCAAGCGCTTGAAGATCGTCACTGCCTTCAACCGGCGCGACGACCACGGGCGCCGGATCAACGACCCCCGGGCCATGATCCTGGAGGCCGTCCCGGTCATCCCGCCCGACCTTCGTCCCATGGTGCAGCTCGACGGTGGCCGCTTCGCCACGTCAGACCTTAACGACCTCTACCGGCGGGTGATCAACCGCAACAACCGCCTGAAGCGGTTGCTGGACCTCGGCGCGCCCGAGATCATCATCAACAACGAGAAGCGCATGCTCCAGGAGGCGGTCGACGCGCTGTTCGACAACGGGCGGCGCGGGCGTCCGGTAACCGGTCCCGGCAACCGTCCCTTGAAGTCGTTGTCCGACATGCTGAAGGGCAAGCAGGGGCGGTTCCGCCAGAACCTGCTCGGGAAGCGCGTCGACTACTCGGGCCGCTCGGTCATCGTGATCGGGCCGAGCCTGAAGCTGCACCAGTGTGGCTTGCCCAAGCTCATGGCGCTGGAACTGTTCAAGCCGTTCGTCATGAAGCGGCTGGTCGACGCCGAGCTGGCGCAGAACATCAAGTCGGCCAAGCGAATGGTGGAGCGCCGGCGTCCGCAGGTGTGGGACGTCCTCGAGGGCGTCATCCGGGAGCACCCAGTGCTGCTCAACCGCGCGCCCACGCTGCACCGCCTCGGGATCCAGGCCTTCGAGCCGGTGCTGGTGGAGGGCAAGGCCATTCAGGTCCACCCGCTCGTGTGCACCGCGTTCAACGCCGACTTCGACGGCGACCAGATGGCCGTGCACCTGCCCCTTTCGTCGGAGGCCCAGGCCGAGGCCCGCGTCCTCATGCTGTCGGCCAACAACATCCTTTCCCCCGCGACGGGGCGCCCGATCACCGTGCCCACCCAGGACATGGTCTTCGGCGCCTACTACCTCACGCTGCGCGTCGAGGAGGGGCGTGGGGTGGGTCGTGTCTTCCGCCACCTGCACGAGCTGGAGGCCGCGTTCGACGCGGGCGACGTGGACCTGCAGGTGCCGATCGTGCTGCGGCCGGCTCCGGGCACGTCGCTGGCCTCGCGGCTGGCGGCGGCGGGCGTGGTGAACGGGGCCGGGTATGTCGGCGGTGGCGTCGAGGGTGACGACGTGGCGGTGGCCGGCGGCGAGGTTGCCCGAGCGGAGTCGAGCAACGGTTCGGCCAACGGGAACGGCGACGGTGCGAGTGCGGGTGCGGGCGCCGGCGCCGGCGCCGTGGCGTTCGAGACGACGCCCGGGCGCGTGTTCTTCAACGAGGCGCTGCCCGAGGGCTTCGCCTTCGTGAACGACGTGGTCGGCAAGCGCAACACCCCGATCGGGCAGATCGTCGAGGAGCTCTCGGCGAATTACCCGAAGAACATCGTGGCGATGAGCCTCGACAAGATCAAGGCGCTGGGCTTCCGCTACGCGGCCCAGTCCGGGTTGACCATCTCCATCGACGACGTCCAGACGCCGCCGGACAAGCTGGCCATCCTCGACCGTTACGAGAAGGAGGCCGAGAAGGCCGAGACGCAGTTCAAGCGAGGCATCATCACCGACGACGAGCGGCGCCAGAAGGAGATCGAGATCTGGACCTCGGCCAACTCCGAGGTAGGGCGGGCCATGGAGTCCCAGCTGGCCACCATCGCCTTCAATCCGCTCGACATGATGGTCGACTCCGGCGCCCGGGGGAACTCGCAGCAGATCCGCCAGATCGCCGGCATGAAGGGCCTCGTGTCCAATCCGCGGGGCGAGATGATCCCCCGGCCGATCAAGTCCTCCTTCCGCGAAGGCCTGTCGGTGTTGGAGTACTTCATCTCCACCCACGGTGCCCGCAAGGGACTGGCCGACACGGCCCTGCGTACCGCGGACTCCGGCTACCTGACCCGCCGCCTGGTCGACGTGGCCCAGGAGCTCATCGTCCGCATCGACGACTGCGGGTCGACGCGGGGTGTCTGGATAGAGGGCGTCGCGCCCGACGGGCCAGGCCACCGCAACTACCTGGAGACGCGGGCCTTCGGGCGTCTCCTCGCGGACGCCGTGACGCTCTCGGATGACACCACGTACGAGGCCGGCACGGTGCTGGACGACGAGATTCTCGCGAAGATGCGCGACGACGCGGGAGTCGACCGCATCCGCGTCCGTTCCGTGCTGACCTGCGAGTCCCCCCAGGGCGTGTGCGCGGCGTGCTACGGGCTGTCGCTTGCGACGGGCACCATGATCGAGCTCGGCGAGGCCGTCGGGGTCATCGCGGCCCAGTCCATCGGCGAGCCGGGCACCCAGCTGACCATGCGGACGTTCCACACCGGCGGTGTCGTCGGCGAGGACATCACGCACGGCCTGCCCCGCGTCGTCGAGCTGTTCGAGGCCCGCACGCCCAAAGGCGCGGCGGTGCTGGCCCACCACTCGGGTGTCGTGCGGGTAGAGGACGAGGAGACCGGGCGCCGCATCACGGTGGTGGCCGACGACGGGACCGAGGACTCGGCCCTCGTGGCGTCGCGCGCCCACCTTGAGGTGTCCGACGGCCAGGAGGTCGGCGCCGGCGACGCGTTGGTCGAGGGCCCGAAGGACCCCAAGGAGCTGCTGGAGGTCAACGGCATCCGCGACACGCAGCAGTACTTGGTCGAGGAAGTCCAGAAGGTGTACCGCGACCAGGGCGTGTCGATCCATGACAAGCACATCGAGCTCATCGTGCGCCAGATGCTGCGCCGGGTCCTGGTGGCGGAGCCTGGCGACGCCCCCTTCCTGCCGGGCGAGCGCGTCGACAGCCAGCTGTACGCCGAGGTCAACCGGATGCTGGTGGAGGAGGGCAACACGCCCGCCGAGGGCCGACCCGAGTTGATGGGCATCACGAAAGCGTCGCTGGCCACAGACAGCTGGCTCTCGGCCGCCTCCTTCCAGGAGACGACGCGGGTGCTGACCGAGGCGGCCATTGAGGGCCGGAGCGACCAGCTCTTCGGGCTCAAGGAGAACATCATCATCGGCAAGCTGATCCCCGCCGGCTCGGGCATGGAGCACTACCGGAGCATCCGCCTCGAGATGCCCGAGGCCGAGGCGATGCCCTTCTGGGCCGTGGGCGCGGGCGAATCGGACGACGAGGAGCTGGCCAACTGGCTGCGCGACATGGGAGGGGACGGGTCGAGCGAGGACCGCGTTCGACTCCTCCATCGACGCCAGCTGGCTGGGCGCCGCGCCGACCGAGGAGGACGCGTTCGGCAACCCGATCAGCAGCGGCTCGAGCGCCCCGACCGAGGAGCCTGGCACCGGAGCGGCGGAGGCCGGGGCCTAAACTCCCTGGCCGGGGGCGGGAGAACCGAGGGACAAAGGGGCGTCGCATTGGCGACAGCGCAGCCGGGCCACTACCGCCTGTCGCATCTGCGCGCCCTTGAGGCCCAGTCGATCCACGTCTTTCGGGAGGTGGCCGCGGAGTTCGAGCGGCCGACCCTGATGTTCTCGGGCGGCAAGGACTCCATCGTCATGCTGCACCTGGCCACCAAGGCGTTCTGGCCTGCGCCGATCCCGTTCCCGGTGCTCCACGTCGACACGGGGCGTAACTTCGATGAGGTCCTGGCCTTCCGGGACCGGCGGGTCGCCGACCTGGGCCTGACCCTGGTGGTGGCCCGGGTGCAGGACGACATCGATGCGGGGCGGACGGTCGAGGACCCCTCACCGGGGGCGACGCGCAACCCGCTGCAAACGGTGACGCTGCTCCGCGCCATCGCGGAAGGCCGTCACGACGCCGTCTTCGGCGGGGCGCGCCGGGACGAGGAGAAGGCGCGGGCCAAGGAGCGCATCTTCAGCTTCCGCGACGCCTATGGCCAGTGGGACCCGAAGAACCAGCGTCCCGAGCTGTGGAACCTCTACAACGCACGCCACAGGCCGGGCGAGCACATCCGCGTCTTCCCGCTGTCGAACTGGACCGAGCTCGACGTGTGGAACTACATCCGCGACGAGGCGATCCCGGTGCCTGCGCTCTACTTCGCTCACCGGCGCCGGGTGTTCCAGCGCGACGGGATGCTGATGGCAGTCACCCAGCACCTGTCGGCCGGGCCCGACGGGCCCGAGTTCGAGGCCATGGTGCGCTTCCGGACAGTGGGTGACGCCGACTGCACCGGCTGTGTGGAGTCCACGGCCGACACGATCCACCTGGTCATCGCGGAGGTCGCGGCGACCCGGCTCACCGAGCGGGGCGCCACCCGGGCCGACGACCGGATCTCCGAGGCCGGCATGGAGGACCGCAAGCGGGAGGGCTATTTCTAGTGTCCGAGCTCCTGCGCCTGGCCACCGCGGGGTCGGTCGACGATGGCAAGTCGACGCTCATCGGTCGCCTGCTCTACGACGCCAAGGGGATCTTCGAGGACCAGCTCGAGGCCATTCGTCGCACCAGCGAGCAGCGGGGCGCGCCGGAGACCGACCTGGCCCTGCTGACCGACGGGTTGCGGGCCGAGCGCGAGCAGGGAATCACGATCGACGTCGCCTACCGGTACTTCGCGACTCCCAAGCGCAAGTTCATCATCGCGGACACGCCGGGCCACACCGAGTACACGCGCAACATGGTGACGGGCGCGTCGAGCGCCCACGTCTCGCTCATCCTCATTGACGCGCGGAAGGGCGTGATAGAGCAGACCAGGCGCCACACGTTCCTCTCCTCCATGCTGGGCGTTCCGCACATGGTCGTCTGCGTGAACAAGATGGACCTGATCGACTGGGACCGGGAGCGCTACGAGACCATTGAGTCCGAATTCATGGAGTTCGCGGCCCGCCTGAACGTCCACGACATCACGTTCATCCCCATCTGCGCGTTGCGCGGTGACAACGTCGTGCAGCGCTCAGAGAACATGTGGTGGTACGAAGGGTCGCCCCTGCTGAACCACCTCGAGTCCGTCTATATCGGCAGCGACGAGAATTTCATCGACCCCCGGTTCCCCGTCCAGTACGTCGTCCGGAGCGACAACGCCTTCGGGGCCGGAGCCGGGGCCGGGGACGCCCCGCACTTCCGCGGTTACGCCGGCACCGTGGCGAGCGGAGTGCTCCGTCCGGGGGACGATGTCCTCGTCCTGCCCACCGGGACGACGTCGCGCATCGCCTCGATCGCGACGGCCGACGGCGAGGTGGCCGAGGCGTTCCCCCCGATGGCGGTGGTGATCACGCTGGCCGACGACATCGCCGTGAGCCGGGGCGACATCCTGTGCCGCCCCAACAACCGCCCCACCGTGACCCACGACCTGGAGGCGACGGTGTGCTGGATGGACGAGCGGTCCCCGTTGCGGGTCGGCCAGCCTTACCTCCTCAAGCACTCGACCCGCACCGTGCGGGCCCGGGTGGAATCTCTGCAATACCGCCTTGACGTCAACGGCCTGCACCGCGACGACACGGCGGCCACCCTCGGGCTGAACGAGATCGGCCGTGTCTCCTTCCACTGCACCGAGCCGCTCCTCGTGGACGACTACAACACGAACCGCGCGACGGGGAGCTTCATCATCATCGACCCGGACACCAACGCCACGGCGGGCGCCGGCGTCATCCGGGTCATTTCCACGACGCACGCCAGCCCCAACGTGGTGCGCCACGGCGAGCGGCTCTCCCGGACCGACCGCTTCGCCGCGCTGGGGACGGCCGGCGCGACACTCCTGTTCACGGGGCTGTCCGGTGCGGGGAAGTCGACGCTCGCCGCCGGCGTGGAAGAGGCCTTCGTCAATCGGGGCCTGCACGCATTCCTGCTCGACGGGGACAATCTGCGGCACGGCCTCAACGGCGACCTCGGCTTCTCCGACCACGACCGCACCGAAAACGTGCGGCGGGCGGGCGAGGTCGCGCGCATGTTCGCCGAGTCGGGTGCGCTGGCACTGATCGCGCTCATTTGCCCCTTCGCCGAGGACCGCCGGCTGATCCGCCTGCTCCACGAGGAGGCCGGGCTGCCGTTCGCCGAGGTCTACCTGTCCACGTCGCTGGAGGAGTGCGAGCGGCGCGACCCCAAGGGTCTGTACGCGCGCGCCCGGGCCGGGCAGCTGCCCGGGTTCACCGGCATCGACTCGGACTACGAGATCCCCGCGGCTCCGGACCTGGTGCTCGGGCCTGATTCGGGCACGCTGTCCGAACAGGTCTCCCGCGTCCTCGAACTGGTCGACCGGCTCATCCGGTAGGCGGACAGTTCGACCGGGCGGCCCGGAAGAACCGCACCCGGCGGTGGGCCGCGTAAGCGGAGGTGACGGAGGCGGAGCCGACCTGCGTCAGCGATGAAGCAGGCCTTCGAGCAGTGCGCAGGCCGGCCCCGGGTCGAGGGGCCGCGGCGTGGGGCGCGGTCCGGCCAGGCCCCGTTCGACCGCCTCTCCGATGGCCGCGGGCGACGCGTCGGTGTCGAGGCTTTGCCCGACGCCGAGCCGGGCGACCATGGCGGCGTTGACCGGCTGGTCCCGGTCCTCGGGCACGCAGACGATGGGCACACCGAACGTGAGTGCGGCGCCGATCGAGCCGAGGCCGCCGTGGGTCACCAGCAGGGCCGGTGAGGGATGACCGCGGCGTGGCGCACGTAGCCCGAGAGGGTCACGTTGTCGGGCGCCGAGAGCTCCTCGCGTTCGACGTAGGAGGGCACGGTCACCCAGCCTCGCACGGCGCAGTCCGCGAGCGCATCGAGCACCCGCTGCAGGACCGGCGCCCCTCCCTGGCCCGCGGTGCCCATGCAGACGACGACCAGCGGATCATCTCCGGGGGGTGGGACCCAGGCCGCGTCCGGCCCGGCGCCTTGGAACAAGATCCCGCCGTAGCGCACGTTCGGCGGGAGCGTCCCCGGGCCGTCGAGGTCTCGGGACACGGTGACGAGGACCAGGTCCACCTCGGACAGGAGATCACCGAAACCGCCAATGGGGGCGAGGCCCAGTCGCGCCCGCTCCTCGTTCAGGGCCGCAACGTCCGCGACCACCTGCATCGGCATTGGGGCGTCGCCGACGAGGAGGTCGAGATAGAGGGTGTGCACCAGGGCGACGGTGGGCCGGCCGAGCGCGCGCGCGCCCCATTCAGAGCGGGCGTGGCCATGTAGTCGACGACGACGACGTCCGGAGGAAGGGCAGCCACGGCGGCCGCGGCGAGCACGTCGTCCGGCGTGGGGAGCAGGCGGGGGAAAGCCCGCACCGCGACGCCGGCGTCCTCCAGCCGGTCCTGGAGCACAGCCGGAGCGACGGCATGGACACTATGACCGCGGGCCTGGAGCTCCTCCGCCAGACGAAGGAACGGATTCACGTTGCCGCCCGCGTCGAGCGGGGCGAGGAGGAAGGAGGCCACCGCTTCGTTCTATTACGCAGCGCTCAACGTCACGTCTTCGAACCAAACGCAGGGCGGGCCGCTCAAGCGGTGCGCTACTCCTGCACCAGCTCTATCAACGTCCCGAACGACGTCTTGGGATGCACGAAGGCCACCGTCGTACCCCGTGACCCCGGCCGCGGCGCCTCGTCGATCACCCGACCGCCGGCGTCCTTGATCGCCTGCAGCGCCACGGCGCAGTCATCGACCCGGTAGCCGATGTGGTGCAGGCCCTCGCCCTTGCTGGCGAGGTACTTGGCCACCGGCGAGTCGTCCCGGATGGGCGTCAGCAGCTGCACGTAGGAGTCGGCCACCTTGAGCAGCGCCTCCTCCACGCCGTCGCGCTCCACCCGCTCGCGGTGGTCGACCTCGGCCCCGAAGACGTCGGCGTACCAGGCGATGGCCGCCTCCAGGTCGTTGACCGCGATGGCGACGTGGTCGATCTCCGTCAGCAGTCCGTCGCTCATCGCTCGCTCTCGCTCATGCCCCGTGGCGACGGAACAGCGTGATGCGGTCCTCGCCCACCTTGGCGCGCAACTCGGGGTCGTCGATCCCGAGCCCGTCTTTCGGCGCCAGGCACAGCACGCCGATCTTGCCCTCGTGCAGGTTGTGCTGCACCTGGTAGGCCGCCTCGCCCACCTGGTCCAGCGTGTAGACGGCGGACAGGGGAGGCAGGACCTTGCCGTCGCAAATGAGCTGGTTGGCGTCCCAGGCCTCGCGGTAGTTGGCGAAGTGCGAGCCCTTGATCGTCTTGAGCTTCATCCACAGGTGCCGGTTGTCGTACTCGATCATGTAACCCGATGTGGCCGCGCAGGTCACGACGGTGCCGCCGCGCTTGCACGCGAAGACCGACGCCCCCATGGTCTGCCGACCCGGGTGCTCGAACACGATCTCGGGCTCGCGCCCACCAGGCCCCGGATGTCCTTGCCGAAGCGACGCCACTCGGACTCGTCCTGGGTGTGCTCGTCGGCCCAGAAGCGGTACTGAGCCGCCTTTCGGTCGATCACGGCCTCGACCCCGAGGTCGTTGAGCAGTTTGACCTTCTCGGGTGAAGACACGACGCCGATGGGTGTGCCGCCCCCGTTGAGCACGTGCTGCACGGCGTAGCTGCCTAAGCCGCCACTGGCGCCCCACACCAGCACCTTGTCGCCCTGAGTCATGCGGGCGCCGTTCGGCGAGACCAGCATGCGGTACGCGGTCGAGTTGCACAGCGCGTTGACCGCCGCCTCCTCCCAGGTGAGATGGGTCGGTTTCGGCATGAGCTGGTTTGCCCTCACCAGCCCGATGTCGGCCAGCCCGCCGAAGTTCGACTCGAAGCCCCAGATCCGCTGGTTCGCCGCCAGCATGGAGTCGTCGTGAGCCGAGGGGTCCTGGTCGTCGACGTAGTTGCAGTGGACGGTGACCTTGTCGCCGACCCTCCAGTTGCGCACCGCCGACCCCGTGCGCAGAACCACGCCCGACGCGTCCGAGCCAACCACGTGGTAGTCGAGGGCGTGGCGGGCGGCCCAGGGTCCCTCCTTGCCCAGGCGGTCGAGGAAGCCGAACGTGGGCAGCGGCTCGAAGATGGAGGTCCAGACCGTGTTGAAGTTGATGGACGACGCCATCACCGCCACGTAGGCCTCGTCGGGCGCCAGTTCGGGGAGCGCCACCTCCTCTATGTGGAGTGAGCGGCGGGGGTCCTTCTCAGACGATTCCATGCCCTCGAACATCGCTGTTTCACTGCGCTTGACCAGGGCCGCCCGGTACGAGGCGGGCATCTCGAGCCCGGCCAGCTCGTCCGCGGACGTGCCGGCCAGGACCGCGTTGAGGATGTCACTCATGTGACCCGACGATAGTGGGCCGGTACGATGTGGTTTCCGACCGGTAACCAGACCGGCGGGAACCGGAGGTAGTGGCAATGGTCGAGGCCGTCATCGTTGCAGGGGCCCGCACCCCGATCGGCAAGCTGTCCGGGGCGCTGGGCGGTTTCAGCGCCATGGATCTGGGCGGGTTCGCGATCGCCGAGGCGCTGAAGCGGGCCGGTGTCTCCCCCGAGCAGGTCGATTACGTGCTCATGGGCCAGGTCATCCTGGCCGGCCAGGGCCAGATCACGGCCCGCCAAGCGGCGGTCAAGGCCGGGATCCCCATGGCGGTGCCGGCCAACACCATCAACAAGGTCTGCCTGTCTGGGCTCAACACCGTCTACCTGGCCGACCAGATGATCCGTGCCGGCGACGCCGACATCGTCGTGGCCGGAGGCATGGAGTCCATGACCCAGGCGCCGCACCTCCTGCCGGGCGCGCGGGCCGGGTTCCGCCTGGGCGACGCCGAGCTCGTCGACTCCATGATGTACGACGGCCTGACCGACTCGTTCGACCACATCGCCATGGGCCTCTCGACCGAGCGGCACAACCAGAAGACGGCGAAGATCACGCGGTGAACGTCAGGATGCGTTCGCCGCGGCCAGCCACGAGAAGGCTGCCGCCGCGGCCAAGGACGGCAGGCTCGCCGAGGAGATCGTCCCGGTGCAGGTGCCCCAACGCAAGGGTGACCCCCTCCTGGTGGAGAACGACGAGGGCGTGCGCCCCGGCACCACGGCGGAGTCGCTCTCCGCGCTGAAGCCCGCCTTCGATAAGGAGGGCACCATCACCGCCGGCAACGCGTCGCAGATCTCCGACGGCGGCGCGGCGGTCGTCGTGATGTCGGTCGAGAAGGCGAAAGAGCTCGGCGTGGCGCCCCTCGGCCGTATCGCCGGCTACGGCATGGTGGCCGGGCCCGACAACTCGCTTCTCACCCAACCCGCGCGCGCCATCCTCAAGGCCGCGGGCAAGGCGGGCGTGGAGGTGAGCGCCATCGACCTCTTCGAGATCAACGAGGCCTTCGCCGCCGTCGGCCTGGCGTCGGCGGACGACCTTGGCCTGAATGAGGACAAGATCAACGTGAACGGTGGCGCCATCGCACTGGGCCACCCGGTCGGCATGTCCGGGACCAGGATCGCGCTCGCCGCCCTCCTCGAGCTGCGCCGCCGCGGCGGCTCCACCGCGGCCGTTGCGCTGTGCGGCGGCGGCGGGCAGGGCGACGCCGCCATCCTGCAGGTGACCTCCTGAGCGATCGCCTCAGTCCTAGTTGCCGCCGTAGGGCGGCACGAACAATGCGACCAGCTTGGCGCCGTGCGCTTCCACGTCGCGCCAGCACGCGACCTTGAAGCGGTAGACCCCCAACGCCGTCGTCGGGAAGCCGGCCTTGGCGGCCTGCGCGGCCCCCTTCTTGTCGCTGGCGGCGATGAGGCCGACCGACAGTGCGTGCGCCGTCGGGTTGTGGCCGACGACCATGGCCGCGCGCACCTCGTCCTCGAGCTCACGCAGACCGGCGATCACGTCGTCGGGATCCGCGTGGTAGAGCCACTGCTCCAGCCGGCTCTCCGGAGGCTCGGTCATGTTGACCAGTACCAGATCCGCCGTCGCCGCCGTGCGCGCCGCAGGCGAGACGAGCGCAACGTTGGGCAGAGGCACGTTCCGGGCCAGTCCCAGGGCCCCCAGCGCCTCGGCCTTGCCCGCGAACAACCGCCCCAACGCGGTGGCGTCGCGGCGGCCCCGCGGCGCCAGGACCCGGTCGAAGTCCGTTCCCCCCGGCGGCGGGTCCGTCACCGTCTTGGCGTGCCGCAGCAGCCACAGCGTGCGGGTGGGGGACGCCACAGTGACCCATTCAAGCAGGCCAGGGCATCTGACCCCCGGGGACGGTGGACACCCCGGTGAACTTCCCGCGAACGAACGGTGAACCCTCCGTGAACTCTGCGGCGAACCCAGGGGTTCAGCCCAGATCGAACGCCTTGTGCAGGCAGCGCACGGCGCGCTCGACGTCGTCCGCCCGCACGATGCACGAGGTCCGGATCGTCGACGTCGAGATCATGTCGATGTTGATCTGCTCGTTGGCCAGGGTCTCGAACATGGTGGCCGCGATGCCCGGGTGTGACTTCATGCCGGCGCCGATGAGCGAGACACGGGCTACGTCCGCGTCGGAGGCCACCCCCCTCGCCCCCAACTCCTCGGCATGGGATTGCGCCGTCTCCACCGACACCGCCAGGTCGGTCTTGGGCACCGTGAACGAGATGTCCGTCGTGCCGTGGGCCGAGGTGTTCTGCACGATCATGTCGACGTTGACCGACTTGTCCGCCAGCGCGCGGAACAGCCGAGCCGCCACGCCGGGCCGGTCGGGCACGCCGCTGACCGTCACTTTGGCCTCCGAGGTGTCGTGGGTCACTGCGGTGACGACGGCCTCTTCCATGACTGGTTCCTCCTCGACCACCCAGGTGCCCGTCTCCCAGGTGAAACTGCTGCGGACGTGCAGCGGGACATTGTGGTTGCGCGCGAACTCGACGGCACGCAGCATGAGCACACGGCCGCCCGACGCCGCCATCTCGAGCATCTCGTCGAAGGAGATTCGGTTGATCCGGTGCGCCTCCGGCACGATCCTCGGGTCGGCGGTGAAGATGCCGGTCACGTCGGTGTAGATCTCGCAGGCGTCCGCCTCCAAAACGGCGGCCAGGGCCACCGCCGTGGCGTCGGAGCCGCCCCGTCCCAGCGTGGTGATCTCCCGCTCGGTCGAGACACCCTGGAACCCGGCCACCACCGGGACCTCACCCGCGCGAAGAGCCTCCCGGACCAGGTCGCCCTTGACCTCGCGGATCTTGGCCCGTCCGTGGTCGGTGTCCGTGATGATGCCGACCTGGCTCCCGGTGAAGGAGCGCGCCTTGACACCGAGGTCGGCGAGGGCCATGCACAGCAGCGCCATGGATATGCGCTCGCCCGTGCTGACGAGCATGTCGTACTCCCGAGCCGGCTGGGTGGTACTGACGGTGTCGGCCAGGTGGATCAGGTCGTCGGTGGTCTTGCCCATTGCGCTGACGACGGCGACGACGTCGTCGCCCTGTCGCCGCGTACGGGCGACGTGGTCGGCCACGGCGCGGATCCGGTCCGCGTCGCTGACCGACGTCCCCCCGAATTTCTGGACGACCAGCGGCATCCGGACGACGCTACAGGCTTCCGGGGGCGCCCCAAGGTGCCGCCCCCGATTGGGTAGGGTCTCCGCCCGTGCCCAGCGAGAAGAGAGCCCGCCAGCGCGCCGCGCGGGAGGCCCGCCTGGCCGCCGAGGCGAAGCGCCAGCAGAACCGCAAGCGGATTCGCAACGGCGTCATCATCGTGGCTGCGGCCGGCCTGGTGGTCGGCCTCGTCTTCGCATTCTCCGGCAACAACAGCAAGACACCTGCCTCGCAGTCCCACGTGACCACGACCACCGCCGCGCACACGACCAACGCGAGGCTGCAGGCCCAGGCCAACGCCGCCGCCGTGAAGGCCGGTTGCCCGGCCAGCACGTACACCCGGGTCAACAACCAGAAATATGCGGCCGCGCCCGCCATGGCCATCGATACGACCAAGACCTACACCGCCACCGTCACGACCACGACGGGCACCTTCGTGATCACCCTCGATGCCAAGAGCGCGCCAAAGACGGTCAACAACTTCGTGTTCCTCGCCGACAAGGGCTACTACCACTGCGTGATCTTCCACCGCGTCATCCCCCACTTCATGGACCAGACGGGCGACCCGACCGGGACCGGACAGGGCGGTCCCGGCTACACCATCCCCGACGAAAACCCCACGAAGGCCGCCACCGGGCAGCCGCAGTACCCGCTCGGCTCGGTGGCGATGGCCAACACCGGCTCGCCCCACACCGGTGGGAGCCAGTTCTTCATCGTCGCCGGCCCGCAGGGCGAGAGCCTGCCCAACAACTACGCGCTCTTCGGACAGGTCACCTCGGGCATGAACGTGGTCGACACCATCAATCAACAGGGTTCGGCCCAGGGCGTCCCACCCGACGTGACACAGCGGATTCTCTCCATCACCGTCGCGTCCTCCTAGGCTCCACAACCATGGCCACTCCCACTCCACCCAATCCCGACGGCTCCAGCCCGCAGCAGCGGAAGTTCGACGAAGAGCCGCCCATGATCATCGACAAGGACAAGCGCTACGTGGCCACCATGGTCACGTCGCACGGCACGATGGTCATCGCGCTCGACCCCCTGGCCGCCCCCAAGACGGTGAACAGCTTCGTGTTCCTGTCCCGCTATCACTACTACGACGGCATTGTGTTCCACCGCGTCATACCGGGCTTCGTCTTGCAAGGCGGGGACCCGACCGGCTCCGGCTCCGGAGGCCCCGGGTATCGCTTGGCCGACGAGCTGCCGGCCGCTGGCAAGTACAAGGTGGGGTCGCTCGCCATGGCCAACGCCGGCCCGGACACCAACGGCAGCCAGTTCTTCGTCATCAGCGGCCCCGATGGCGTGCGCTTGCCGCCGCTCTACTCGCTGTTCGGTGAAGTGGTGAGCGGCCAGGAGGTGATCGCGTCGATCGACGCTGTCGGATCCCGTTCGGGGACGCCGAACGAGCGGGTGGTGATCGAGAGCGTCACCATAGAAGAGAAGGACTGAGCCTCTCATCGGCCGAGCCCGCCGACAGTGCTCCCTTCTGCATATCGCCGCACTGCATCGGAGTAGCCCTACTACCTTCGGCCAGTTCTATGAGGAATAACTACTCACTTTGGCCCCCGAGTAGGCACGCCTACTGGATTCGGCGAAAGTGAGTAGGGCCGTCCTGATACACCCGAGACCGGAATATCAGGAGAGGTTCTCCCGCCGCCTCAGCCCTTGAGCGCGCCCAGCCCCTCCGTCGCCACGCCCCCGACGAACACCACCGGGTTGCCGGCGCCCTCGGCTCGCCAGGAGCCGTCGCCGTCACGGATCAACGCTGTCCGCCTGGGCAGCGCGACCACCGGCAGCGCGGCCGGCGCCATCGCCACCGTGCGCTCGAGCTTCTGGCCGTGCGCGTCGTCGTGCTCGTCCCCGAAGTGTGGCACCAAGGTGAGGTTGTCGAGGAGGCCCAGCCCCAGCGTCAAGGCGCCCCCACGTGGGTCCACCATCGGGTCGGTCAGCACGACCGCCCCCGCCCCCGCCCCGGCGAGGACCGCCCCGCCGGCCCAAGCCCGGCGCAGCGCGTCGAACACGGCCGACTTTTTGAGCACCGCCCGGAGGTGCAGGGGCGAGCCGCCGGACAGATAGACAAAACGGGCCGCCGCCACGTGGGCCGCCATCCCCGCGTCCTCGGCCGAGGCCCGGTCCACCACCATCAGCCCCTCCACCCGCGCGCCGAGGGACTCGAACCACTCGGCCGCCCGCAGCGCCACCCGCTCGGGGTGCTGGTAGGCAGCCGCCGTCGGGAGCACCAGCACGTCGCTCCCCCCCGAGGCCGACAAGAGGCCGGCGTCGAAGGTGCAGCCCTCGGTCCATTCGGAGCCTCCGACCAGGGCCAAGATGCCGGCTTTGTCCATGCGCCACTCTTGCACGCCCCATCCGGACGCCCCCAACTTCGACTGCGAGGTTACCGACCGGTAGCCTCTGTGCCCATGTCGATCACACGGGTGGGAATCGTCGGTTCGGGGATCATGGGCTCGGGCATCGCCGAGGTGGCGGCGGCGTCTGGGTACCAGGTCGTCCTGCGCAGCCGCCGCCAGCAGTCGGCCGAGTCCATGTTGAAGGGCCTGGAGAAGTCCCTCGCCAAGCAGGTCGAGAAGGGCAAGCGCACCCAGGAGGAAGCGGCAGCGGTCCGGGAGCGGGTGTCGGCCACCACCCACCTCGGCGAGTTGGTGGACGCCGATCTCGTGATCGAGTCCGTCGTCGAGGACCTCGCGGTGAAGAAGGATCTCTTCGCCGAGCTCAGCGGCATCTGCAAGCCCGACACCATCCTCGCCACTAACACGTCGACCCTGCCGGTCGTCGAGATGGCGATGGCCACCGAACGGCCGGATCTCGTGTGCGGTATCCACTTCTTCAACCCCGCGCCGGCCATGGCGCTCGTCGAGGTCGTCCGACCCATCACCGCCAGCGACGACACGGTGGCCACGGCCGTCACCTTCGCCGCCGCGTGTGGCAAGGAGCCGGTGGAGGTCAAGGACCAGGCCGGCTTCATCGTGAACGCGCTGCTGTTCCCGTACCTGAACAACGCGGTGCGCATGCTGGAGCAGGGTGTGGCCACCAAGGAGGGCATCGACGCCGCCATGAAGGGCGGGTGCGGTTTCCCCATGGGTCCGTTCGCGCTGCTGGACCTCGTGGGCCTCGACACCTCGGTCGCAATCCTCGATGCGCTCTACGACGAGTACCGCGATCCCAACTACGCCGCGGTCCCGCTCCTGCGTCGGCTGGTCACGTCGGGCCAGCTGGGGCGCAAGACCAAGAAGGGCTTTTACGACTACGGCCGTTGACCACGGGCCGTTGAGCCCGGGCCGCCGGCGGGAGCGGGCAGAATGGTCGGTGCGGGGTGCGGTTTCCAGCCCGCACACGGAGGATGGTGACAATGGCGACCGACAGGCCACCTGAGACACCGACACCGCGCGACCCACCGTGGGTGATGCGGACCTACTCCGGGCACTCCACCGCCCGCGCCTCCAACGAGCTCTACCGGACGAACCTGGCCAAGGGGCAGACCGGCCTCTCCATCGCTTTCGACCTGCCGACGCAGACCGGCTACGACCCCGACGCGTCCCAAGCCGCGGGCGAGGTGGGCAAGGTCGGCGTCCCTGTCGTGCACCGCGGTCACATGGAGCAGCTCCTCGAGGGCATCCCCGTGCAGGAGATGAATACCTCCATGACGATCAACGCCACCGCGGCCTGGCTGCTCGGCCTTTACGTGGCGTACGCCGAGGACCGCGGCGTCGACTCGGCCCTGCTCTCGGGGACGACACAGAACGACATCGTCAAGGAGTACCTGAGCCGTGGCACCTACATCTTCCCGCCCGGCCCCAGCCTCCGACTTACGGTCGACACCATCGCCTACACGGTCCGCCACGTGCCCAAGTGGAACCCGATCAACGTGTGCAGCTACCACCTGCAGGAGGCCGGTGCGACACCCGTGCAGGAGATCGCGTTCGCGCTGGCCACCGCGATCGGCGTCCTCGACGGCGTGCGCGACTCGGGCAAGGTCCCCGACGGCGAGCTGCCTGCGGTCGTGGGCCGCATCAGCTTCTTCGTCAACTCGAGTGTCCGCTTCGTGGAGGAGACCTGCAAAATGCGGGCTTTCACCCACCTGTGGGACCGCATCTGCCTGGAGCGCTACGGCGTCACCGACCCCAAGTTGCGCCGCTTCCGCTACGGCGTGCAGGTCAACTCGCTCGGCCTCACCGAGCAGCAGCCGGAGAACAACGTGCAGCGGATCGTCCTCGAGACGCTCGGTGTCACGCTCTCCAAGTCGGCCCGCGCCCGGGCCATGCAGCTGCCGGCGTGGAACGAGGCGCTCGGGTTGCCCCGCCCGTGGGACCAGCAGTGGTCGCTGCGCATCCAGCAGGTGCTCGCCTTCGAGTCCGACTTGCTCGAGTACGAGGACATCTTCGAGGGCTCGACTGTCGTCGAGGCGAAGACAGCCGAACTCATCAAGGCCGCCTCGGAGGAGCTGGCCGACGTCGAGGCGCTGGGCGGCGCCTTCGAGGCCATCGACGAGCTCAAGCAGCGCCTGGTGCGCAGCCAGGCTGAGCGTGTGCGCCGAATCGAGAACGGGGAACAGAAGGTCATCGGCGTCAACAGCTTCACCGAGACCGCGGCATCGCCCTTGGCCGGGGAAGGCGAGATCGACAACATCCTGAAGGTCGACCCGCGTGTCGAGGCCGAGCTCGTCACCGACGTCGAGCGCTGGCGGGCCAGCCGCGACAACGCCGCCGTGCAGAGCGCCCTCGACGAGCTCCGCCGCGTCGCTGCCGACACAGGCCCGGAGGGCAACCTCATGCCGGCCACCATCGCCCTGGCGCACGCCGGTGGCACGACAGGCGAGTGGGCCGGCGCGCTGCGCGAGGTCTTCGGAGAATTCCGCGCCCCCACCGGCGTCGCCGGCGGCGTCGGACGGCGCGGCCAGGACCTCGCTGACGTGCGCGTCCGCGCCAAGGCGCTGGCCGAGCGCACCGGCGGGCCGCCCCGCTTCCTCGTGGCCAAGCCCGGGCTCGATGGCCACTCCAACGGTGCGGAGCAGATCGCCGTCGCGGCACGCGACGCCGGATTCGAGGTGATCTACCAAGGCATCCGCCTCACTCCGGCGCAGATCGTCGCAGCGGCCCTCGACGAGGACGTCGACATCGTCGGCCTGTCCGTGCTCTCGGGCTCGCACATGGAGCTGGTGCCCGACGTGCTCGACCGCTTGCGCGCTGCCGGGAGCACGGCGGCGGTCATCGTCGGTGGCATCATCCCGCCTGAGGACGCCGAACTGCTGCTGGGCAAGGGCGTGGCCGCCGTCTACACGCCCAAGGACTACTCGTTCGACCGCATCATGGACGATCTGGTTGCGCTGGCCGAGCGTCAGCGCGCCGCCACTCCCGCGTGAGCCGGGCCATCTCGCGCCACGTCACCGGCACCGCCCCGAGCTCAATTGCCCGCCGCCGCAAAGCCTCCGGTACGTCGTAGTGGTTCAGCGCGGGCGAGCGCCGGTGCCGTTGGTACCCCCTGGGCGGGATCCCGAGTGCGGCGGCCATGGCGTGGAGCTCCTCGGGGTCGTCCGCCAGCAGGTGCGACCAGCGGTCCTCTCGGTCGCGGATGACGGCCCGCTGGCGCCAGTCGTCGACGTAGACGGTCAGCGGCTCACCTGCGCTACCACTGCGGCCACGGCCTCAGCGCCGCGCCCACGGCCGGTCGCGCCTCAGCGGTGTCGGCTTGTTCCACCACCGCCCGCTGAAGCGCCACGCCTCGTGCACCGGGTTCTGCTCGTCGGGCGGCGCCGGCCGAGGCCAGGCCAGCTGCACCGCCGCCGTGATGGCCGCCAGCACCGCGGGGTCGGGCACGAGCGCTGGGCGCAGCGCCAGGCGGGAACGAGAAGCGGTGCTCATCGAAAACCATAACCAGCGACGTTGATACTTTTGAAAACAATATCGACCGTCGATCTCTGCAGCCGATCCCCCCGCCGTGCGCTCACAGCGGCACGTTCCCGTGCTTGCGCCGCGGCAGCTCCTCCCGCTTCGAGGCCAGGATGTCCAGCGACCGGTTGATCACTGACCTGGTATCCGCCGGCGAGATCACGTCGTCGACGTAGCCCCGCTCTGCCGCGATGTAGGGATTGGCGTAGCGCTCCGTGTACTCGTCGATCAGCTCGGCCCGCCGTCCCACCGGGTCGGCCGCCTCGGCCAGCTCGCGCCGGTACACGATCTCGACGGCCCCGTTCGGCCCCATCACGGCCAGTTCGGCCGAGGGCCAGGCGAACGCCAGGTCCGCCCCGATCGACTTCGAGTTCATGACCACGTAGGCGCCGCCGTACGCCTTGCGTGTGATGATCTGAATCCGCGGTACCGTCGACTCGCAGTACGCGTACAGCAGCTTCGCCCCGTGCCGGATGATGCCGCCGTATTCCTGGTCCGTCCCCGGCATGAACCCGGGCACGTCGACGAAGGTCAACAAGGGGATGTTGAACGCGTCGCAGGTGCGCACGAAACGAGACGCCTTCTCTGAGGAGTCGATGTCCAGAACCCCAGCCAAGACAGCGGGCTGATTCCCCACCACACCGACCACCCGGCCGTTTACCCGCGCGAACCCGCACGTGATCGACATGGCCCAGTGCCGGTGCACTTCGAAGTACTCGCCGTCGTCCACCACCGCCGCGATGACGCGCTTCATGTCGTACGGCTGGTTGGGCGACGTCGGCAGGAAGTCGATCAGCTCCGGCAACGAACGTTCGGGGTCGTCCCCCGACACCTCCACCGGCGGCTCCTCCAGGTTGTTTGACGGCAGGAAGGACAGCAGGTGCCGCACGTCGTCCAGGCACGCCTTCTCGTCGGGCGCGACAAACGTCGCGACCCCGGACTTCGTCGCGTGCGACATCGCGCCGCCGAGCTCTTCCAGCGTCACGTCCTCGCCGGTCACCGTCTTTACCACGTCAGGTCCGGTGATGAACATGTGCGAAGTGCCCTGCACCATGAAGATGAAGTCGGTCATCGCCGGCGAGTACACCGCCCCGCCCGCGCACGGCCCCAAGATCACGCTGATCTGGGGGATCACCCCCGACGCCGTCACGTTGCGGTGGAAGATGCCGCCGTAGGAGTGCAGCGAGACCACGCCCTCCTGAATGCGGGCGCCCGCCCCGTCGTTCAGCCCGATCATGGGCACCCCGGTCGACGAGGCCAGGTCCATCACCTTGTGGATCTTCTCGGCGAAGACCTCTCCCAGCGCCCCGCCGAACACGGTGAAGTCCTGCGAGAACAGGCAAACCCGCCGGCCGTCGATCGTCCCGAAGCCCGTCACCACGCCGTCGGTGTAGGGCCGGTTGTCCTCCAGGCCCATGCCGTGGGCCCGGTGCCGGGCCAGCATGTCGAGCTCTTGGAACGAACCGGGGTCCAGCAGGTACTCGATCCGCTCCCGGGCCGTCAGCTTCCCCTTGGCGTGGTGCCGCTCGACCGCCGCCGGGCTCCCCGCGTGCAGGGCCTCGTTCTTGCGCTCTTCCAGCTCGGCCAGACGCTCGGCCATGGAGTGTTCCATGGGGGCGAGATTAGAACCCCCACGGCCCGCCCCCCGAAATTGCGACGGTGAGACGACAAACGAGAAACCGTTCTGCTTCGCACCGGAAATACCTGGACTGACCAGGGAGTCAAGACGGCCCTGCGCCCCCACCCGCGGGCCCTGGCCGGCGACCTGGCCCTGGGCTTCTTGCCCGCCAAGGCGCAGGACGTGCTCCCCGCGGCTAGGCCGTACCGTTGGGGTCCGGAGGAACGGCCGGGAGCCTCGCCGGTACCGGGGCCGGGTCGGATCGGGCGGCCGTCCCCGCCAGGGCGTCGCGATTGCGGACCCCCAGGCGACCGCTATAATTTTCCCTCTGCCATGTGCGGCTTCGGCCGGCGCGCGAGGCGCCATGCGCATGGATTCCACAACTTCGCACCGAGAGGAAGCGCGTGCCCACGATCGCCCAGCTCGTCCGCAAGGGACGGGAGGCCAAGGTGACCAAGACCAAGACCCCCGCCCTGAAGGGCGCGCCCCAGCGGCGGGGGGTGTGCACCCGCGTCTACACCACCACCCCCAAGAAGCCGAACTCGGCACTGCGCAAGGTGGCCCGCGTCCGGCTGTCCTCGGGCGTGGAGATCACGGCCTACATCCCCGGTGTGGGGCACAACCTGCAGGAGCACTCCATCGTCCTGGTCCGCGGCGGCCGAGTAAAGGACCTCCCGGGCGTGCGCTACAAGGTCGTGCGCGGCGCGCTCGACACCTCCGGCGTGCGGGAGCGATCCCAGGCCCGGAGCCGCTACGGCGCCAAGAAGGAATCGTAGGGATGCCCCGCAACGGACCCGCCACCCGCCGGGAGCTCGCCCCGGACCCGGTCTACCGCTCGGTGCTGGTCACCCAGGTGGTGAACAAGGTGCTCTCGCGCGGCAAGCGGACCTTGGCCGAGCGCATCGTCTACACGGCGCTCGAGCAGGTGCAGGAGAAGTCCGGGGGCGACCCCGTGACGGCGCTCAAGCGCGCCGTCGAGAACACGCGTCCCGAGGTCGAGGTGAAGAGCCGCCGGGTCGGCGGTGCCACCTACCAGGTGCCGGTCGAGGTGCGGCCGCGCCGCGCCACCACGCTGGCCATCCGCTGGCTGACGACGTTCTCCAAGCAGCGCCGCGAGAAGACGATGGCCGAGCGCCTGGCCGGTGAGATCCTGGACGCCTCGAACAACATCGGCGCCGTCGGTGAAGCGCCGCGAGGACATGCACAAGATGGCGGAGTCCAACCGCGCCTTCGCCCACTACCGCTGGTAGTGGAGAGCACTCCGACGCGCCATGGCTGACCCCGTACCCACCCGCGACTTTCCGCTGGCCAGGACCCGCAACATCGGGATCATGGCCCACATTGACGCGGGGAAGACCACCACGACCGAGCGCATCCTCTACTACACCGGCCGCAACTACAAGATCGGCGAGGTGCACGAGGGCGCCGCGACCATGGACTGGATGGTCCAGGAGCAGGAGCGCGGCATCACCATCACCTCGGCCGCGACGACGTGCTCGTGGCGGGACAACTGGATCAACATCATCGATACCCCGGGCCACGTCGACTTCACGGTCGAGGTGGAGCGCTCGCTGCGCGTGCTCGACGGTGCCGTCGCGGTGTTCGACGCCGTGGCCGGCGTGGAGCCCCAGACCGAGACGGTGTGGCGCCAGGCCAACAAGTACAACGTTCCACGCATCTGCTTCGTCAACAAGATGGACCGCATCGGCGCCGACTTCGAGCGCACGGTGCAGATGATCCGAGACCGCCTCGACGCGCTGCCGGCAGTGATTCAGCTGCCGATCGGTGTCGAGTCCGAGTTCAAGGGCGTCGTCGACCTGCTCAAGGAGAAGGCTCTGGTTTGGTCCTCCGACATGGGAGAGGAGTGGGAGACCCTCGACATCCCAGCCGGCATGGAGGCCGAGGCCGAGGACGCCCGGCACCAGCTGATCGACGTTGTCTCGAACTTCGACGACACCATCATGGAGAAGTATCTCGCCGAGGAGCCCATCACGGCGGATGACCTGCGCCGCGCCCTGCGGACGGCCACGCTCGTCGCCGCCGTGGTGCCGGTGCTGTGTGGCTCCGCGTTCAAGAACAAGGGCGTGCAGCCCATGCTCGACGCGGTGGTCGACTACCTGCCCAGCCCATTGGACCTGCCGCCGACCGAGGGGCACAAGCCGGGCAAGACCGAGGCGATAGAGGAGCGCAAGGCCGACGACGCCGATCCCTTCGAGCGCGCTCGCCTTCAAGATCATGACCGACCCCTACGTCGGCAAGCTGACCTATATCCGGGTTTACTCGGGCACGTTGTCGAAGGGCGCGTCGATTCAGAACTCGACCAAGGACAAGAAGGAGCGGGTCGGGCGCATCCTGCAGATGCACGCCAACCACCGGGAGGACAAGAACGCCATCTTCGCCGGCGACATCATGGCAGTGGTCGGCCTCAAGAACACGACGACCGGCGACACGCTGTGCGACCCGCAGCACCCGATTCAGCTCGAGGCGCTCGAGTTCCCCGAGCCGGTCATTCACGTCGCCGTCGAGCCCAAGACGAAGGCCGACCAGGACAAGCTGTCGCGCGCGCGCTGTACGCGCTCTCCGAGGAGGACCCGACCTTCCGGGTGCGCTCGGACGAGGAGACGGGCCAGACCGTCATCTCGGGCATGGGCGAGCTGCACTTAGAAGTGCTGGTCGACCGCATGCTGCGCGAGTTCAGCGTCGACGCCAACGTGGGGAAGCCGCAGGTGGCCTACCGCGAGACCATCCGCAATCCGATCCAGAAGGTGGAGGGCAAGTACGTCCGCCAGACCGGCGGCCGGGGCCAGTACGGCCACGTGGTCATAGACGCCGAGCCCAGCGGGCCCGGGGGCGGCTACGAGTTCATCGACAAAATCACCGGCGGTGTGATCCCCAAGGAGTACATCCCCTCGGTGGACGCCGGGATCCAGGAGGCCCTCACTTCGGGGGTGCTCGCGGGGTATCCGACGGTCGACGTGCGGGTCACGCTCACGTACGGCTCGTACCACGACGTGGACTCCTCGGAGATGGCGTTCAAGATCGCCGGCTCCATGGCGATCAAGGATGCGCTCAAGAAGGCCAGCCCCGTGCTCCTGGAGCCCGTCATGGCCGTGAGTGTGACGACGCCCGAGGACTACATGGGCGATGTCATGGGCAACCTGTCCTCCCGCCGGGGGCGGGTCGGCCTCACGGAGCCGCAGGGATCGAACCAAGTGATCAACGCGCACGTCCCGCTCGCCGAGATGTTCGGCTACGCTACCGACCTGCGTTCGCGCACCCAGGGTCGCGCCACGTACACGATGCAGTTCGAGTCGTACAACGAAGTGCCCGAGTCGATCGCCAAGGAGATCATCGCCCGGGTGCACGGGGAGTAGCCCCCGCCGGGGAAGCCCGGACCACGGAGATCGCAGCAAGAGAAAGACAGCGTCGGGGCCACGGTGGCCCCGACAAGGAGCAGGGAGTAGCGAGGCGATGGCCAAGCAGAAGTTCGAGCGCAACAAGCCACACGTGAACGTCGGGACGATGGGTCACATCGACCACGGCAAGACGACGCTCACCGCTGCCATCACCAAGGTGCTGTCCGAACGCAACCCCAACACTTCGTTCACCAAGTTCGAAGACATCGACAAGGCGCCCGAGGAGAAGCAACGCGGCATCACGATCACCATTGCGCACGTCGAGTACGAGACCGAGAAGCGCCACTACGCGCATGTCGACATGCCGGGCCACGCTGACTACATCAAGAACATGATCACCGGGGCCGCCCAGATCGACGGCGCCATCCTGGTGGTCTCGGCGGCCGACGGCCCCATGGCCCAGACCCGGGAGCACGTGCTGCTGGCCCGCCAGGTCGGCGTGCCCTACATCGTGGTGGCCCTCAACAAGGCCGACATGGTGGACGACGAGGAGCTGCTGGAGCTGGTCGAGCTGGAGGTGCGCGATCTCCTCAGCTTCTACGAGTTCCCTGGCGACGACATCCCGGTGATTCGGGTCTCCGCGCTGAAGGCCCTGGAGGGCGACCCCGAGTGGAGCGAAAAGATCGTCGAGCTGATGGACGCGGTCGACGACTACATCCCCGAGCCCGAGCGCGACGTGGACAAGCCGTTCCTCATGCCGGTCGAGGACGTCATGTCGATCACCGGCCGTGGCACGGTGGTGACCGGCAAGGTCGAGCAGGGCATCATCAAGGTGGGCGAGGAAGTGGAGATCGTCGGCCTCCGCGACACGCAGAAGACCACGGTCACCGGCGTCGAGATGTTCCGCAAGCTGCTCGACCAGGGCCAGGCCGGCGACAACATCGGCGCGCTGCTGCGCGGCACCAAGAAGGAGGACGTGGAGCGCGGCCAGGTGTTGTGCAAGCCCGGCTCCATCACCCCGCACACCAACTTCGAGGCGAACGTCTACGTGCTCAACAAGGAGGAGGGCGGCCGTCACAAGCCGTTCTTCACCCACTACCGGCCGCAGTTCTACTTCCGCACCACTGACGTGACGGGGGAGATCACGTTGCCGGAGGGCACCGAGATGGTCATGCCGGGCGACACCACCTCCATGACGGTTGAGCTCGGCAAGCCCATCGCCATGGACGAGGGCCTGCGCTTCGCCATCCGCGAGGGCGGTCGGACGGTCGCCTCGGGCACCGTCTCGAAGATCATCAAGTAGCCGGCGGGGAGCAGGGAGCACCATGGCCGACGGCCCGAAGCAGAAGATCCGCATCAGGCTGAAGGCCTACGACCACGAGATCCTCGACCAGTCGACCGAGAAGATCGTCCAGACCGTGTTGCGCACCCAGGCCAAGGTGCTGGGGCCGGTGCCCCTGCCCACGGACAAGCACCGCTACACCGTGATCCGGTCGCCCCACAAGTACAAGGACTCCCGCGAGCACTTCGAGATGCGGGTCCACAAGCGCCTGGTCGACATCGTCGAGCACACGCCCAAGACGGTCGACTCGCTCCAGCGGCTGGACCTGCCGGCCGGCGTGGACATAGAGATCAAGATCCAGACGGCGTAGAGGCGGCCCCGGAGCTCGAGCGCCCAACCGGGACGCCGTGGCAGGGGGGTCACCCATGGTGTAACGTGGTGAGCCGCCGATTTCGGCAGCTCAGAAGGGTTTCTTGCGGTACTTCGCGGTACTTCAGTGCCGCCCGAACAACAGACGTGCGTGATCGCCGGCCCTGCGGGACGGGACCTCACGCCGAACCATTCGAGCGCTCCGCTCGGGATTCCCGGGCGGAGCGTCCGCGTGCGCACGGGGGAAGCTCCGGCGCAGAGAGAGGACACGTGGCAACCAAGGCGATCGTCGGCGAGAAAGTCGGCATGACCCAGGTCTGGGACGACCGCAACCGCGCCGTACCGGTGACGGTGCTGCGGGTCGCGCCCGTGCGCGTGGTCCAGGTGAAGACGCCCGAGACCGACGGCTACGCCGCGCTCCAGGTGACCTGGGGCTTCCGCCGCGCCTCCACCCTTTCGAAGCCGGCGTCCGGGCATTACGCCAAGGCCGGCGTGGAGCCGGGCCGGGCGCTGGTCGAGCTGCGGCTGGACGACGTCGCCGACTACAGCGTGGGACAGGAGCTGGCGGCCGACATCTGGGAGGCCGGTGAGCGCGTCGACGCCATCGCCGTGAGCAAGGGTAAGGGATTCGCCGGCGGCATGAAGCGCCACAACTTCAGCGGCCAGGGAGCGTCGCACGGCAACCACCGCAGCCACCGCGTGCCCGGCGCCATTGGCGCTTGCGCCACGCCGTCCCGGGTCTTCAAAGGGACCCGTATGCCGGGCCAGCTGGGCGGCACGCAGGTGACGGCGCTGAACCTGGAGGTCGTGTCGGCTGACGCGGAGCGTCAGCTGGTGCTCGTGAAGGGCGCCGTCCCGGGGTCCCGGGGCAGCGTCGTGGTGCTGCGCAACTCGGTGAAGACGCCCACCACCAGCAAGGCCGGGCGCTGATGGGCGCGACCGGCACCGTGCTGCGGCACACCATGAAGAAGGAGCGGCCGGCACCGGTGGTGCGCACCGCGACGCGGCGCAACGCGGCGGGGCACGATTTGGGCTCGGTGGAGCTGGAGCCGACGGTCTTCGGGCTCGAGCCCAACCGGGCCGTCCTGCACCAGGTCGTCACCGCGCAGCTCGCGGCCACCCGGTCCGGCACGCAGTCGACCCGCACCCGCGCCGAGGTGCGCGGCGGCGGCGCCAAGCCGTATCGCCAGAAGGGCACGGGCCGCGCCCGCCAGGGGTCGACGCGGGCACCCTCCATGACGGGCGGCGGCGTCGCCCTCGGTCCGAAGCCACGCAGCTACGCGCAGCGCACGCCAAAGAAGATGGTGCGTTTGGCGTTGCTGTCCGCGCTCAGCGACCGGGCCGACATCGGACGCGTCGCCCTGGTCGACGACTGGCAGATCACAGAGCCCGACACCCGGTCCGCCGCCACCATTCTGCGCCGGCTCAGGCTGAAGGGGTCTGTCCTGGTTGTCCTGGCCCAGGACGAGATCGACGTCGCGCTCTCCTTCCGCAACCTGCCCGAGGCCAGCATCACGACCCAGGCGGAACTCTCGGCCCACGACCTGGTGCGCAACGACTGGGTGCTCTTCTCGGACCGCACGCTGCCGGGTTCGGCCGAGGCGTTCGACGGGACGCACGTGGGCCGGGTGGACGGCGAGACGGCGCGGGCCGAGGCCCGGACCCAGGCGCGCGCCCGGGCGGAGGCCCAGGCGGAGGCCGAGGCCGAGGAAGAGGCGGCGGTCGCAGCGAAGAAGGCGCCCGCCAAGAAGGCAGCCCGGGTCACCAAGGCGGCCAAGGCCACGGACGAGGCCGAGGACGCAGCCGACGCCGACGACCGATGCGGAGGAGTCCGATGACGACGCGTGACGCCATGTCCGTGCTGATCCGCCCGGTCGTCTCCGAGAAGAGCTACGCGCTCATGGAGCGGAAGGTCTACATCTTCATCATCGACCCTCGCGCCACGAAGATCGACGTGCGCCACGCCGTGGAGCAGGCCTTTGGCGTCCGGGTGGCCAACGTCAACACGCTCAACCGCAAGGGGAAGTCGACGCGCAACCGGCGCACCAACGTGAGGGGGCGCCGCCCCAACACCAAGCGTGCCATCGTGACGCTGCACCCCGACGACTCCATCGACCTGTTCGAGCGCTGATCGGGAGCCACGCATGCCACTTCGTTCACGCAAACCGACCAGCGCCGGAAGGCGGTTCCAGACCGTCTCGGATTTCTCCGAGATCACGCGCGACCGTCCCGAGAAGTCGTTGCTCGCGCCCAACCCGCAGAGCGGCGGACGCAACAATTACGGCCGCAAGACCTCGCGCCACCGCGGCGGCGGGCACAAGCAGCAATACCGGGTCGTCGACTTCCGGCGCAACAAGGACGGAATCCCGGCCAAGGTGGCGGCGATCGAGTACGACCCCAACCGCAACGCCCGCATCGCGCTCCTGCACTATGTGGACGGGGAGAAGCGCTACATCCTCGCCCCGGCCGGGGTGCGTGTCGGCGACGTCCTCGCAGAGCGGCCAGGGCGCCGACATCCGCCCGGGCAACGCTCTGCCGTTGCGCTACATCCCGGTCGGCTCCACCATCCACAACGTGGAGCTCCGTCCCGGGGGCGGCGGCAAGATCGCCCGGGGCGCCGGCATGAGCGTCCAGCTCGTGGCCAAGGAGGGCGCGTTCGCCACCCTTCGGCTCCCCTCGACCGAGATGCGCCGCGTTTCCATCGACTGCCGGGGCACCCTCGGTGTCGTCGGCAACGCCGAGGCCGAGCTGGTCAAGGTGGGCAAGGCCGGGCGCAACCGCTGGAAGGGCAAGCGCCCGCAGACCCGCGGCGTCGCCATGAACCCGGTCGACCACCCGCTCGGCGGGGGCGAGGGCAAGTCCTCGGGCGGCAGACACCCGGTGTCGCCGTGGGGCAAGCCCGAGGGCCGGACCCGCGCCCGCAACAAGAAGTCCAATTCGATGATCGTCCGCCGGCGCCGCACCCGCGGCGCGCGGCGATAGCCCCGGGGTTGAGGAGCCATGCCGCGTAGCCTGAAGAAGGGTCCGTTCGTCGACGACCACCTGCTGAAGAAGGTGGACGTCCTGAACTCGAGCGGGGAGAAGAAGGTCATCAAGACCTGGTCCCGCCGCTCCACCATCATCCCGGACATGGTGGGGCACACCATCGCGGTGCACGACGGCCGCCGCCACGTGCCGGTGTACGTGACCGAGTCGATGGTCGGCCACAAGCTCGGCGAGTTCGCGCCCACGCGCACCTTCCGCTACCACGCAGGCCAGGAGCGGGGGGCCAGGCGATGACCGCCGCCAAGACCAATGAGCGCCCCGGGACACGTGCGGTGAGCCGCTACTGCGGCCTGTCGGCCTCGAAGGCGCGTCAGGTCCTCGACCTCATTCGGGGCGAGGACGTCCAGCGTGCCGCCGAGATCCTGACCGGGACCGAGCGCGAAGCCGCCGAGGTCATCGGCAAGGTGCTCACCTCGGCCGTCTCGAACGCGGCGCACAACGACTCCCAGAACCCCGAGGAGCTGTACGTCGCCGCCTGCTACGCGGACGAGGGCGCCACCATGAAGCGCTGGCGCCCCCGGGCCAGGGGCCGGGCCACCCGCATCCGCAAGCGGACCTGCCACATCACCATCATTGTGAGCCGGCTCCCGGCGGACCGGCTCGAGTTGCGCCGCACGCGCATGGAGGCCGTGAGCGCCAACCGTTCACGCCGGGTCGACGCCTCGCGCCGACGGGCCGACCTGTCCGGCCGCCTGTCACGCCGGCGGGCCGCGCACGCGGCAGCCGAGGCCGAGGAGGCCGCGGAGGACGCGGCGGCCGCGGAGGACGCGGAGGCCGAGGAGTCGGTGACCGAGGAGTCGGTGACCGAGGAGGCCGCCACCGACGCGACCCCGACCGACGCCGCGGAGGGGGTCGAGGCCACCAAGGCCACCAAGGCCGCCAAGGCCACCAAGGCCGCCAAGGCCGCACCGGCCAAAAAAGCCACGAAGGCGACCAAGGCGACAAAAGCGACCGAGGCGACGGCAAAGGCCGAGGACACGACAGAGGATGCGAACGACGACGCCACCGATGACGTCGCCGAGGACGAGAAGGGCGACTGAATGGGCCAGAAGGTAAACCCCTACGGCTTCCGGCTCGGGATCACGACGGATTGGAAGTCCCGGTGGTTCGAGGAGCGGCATTACAAGGACTTCGTCGTCGAGGACTGGAAAATCCGCGACTACCTCATGACACAGCTGGAGGCGGCTGCCGTCAGCCGGATCGAGGTCGAGCGCACGCGGGACCGCCTGCGCGTCGATATCCACACGGCCCGGCCGGGCATCGTCATCGGCCGCCGTGGCGCGGAGGCCGACCGCCTCAAGAAGAAGCTCGAGGAGATCACCGGCCTGCAGAACCGGATCCAGCTCAACATCCAGGAGATCAAGCAGCCCGAGCTCGACGCCGCGCTGATCGCGCAGGGCATCTGCGACCAGCTGGTGCGGAGGGTCGCCTTCCGCCGCGCCATGAAGCGTGCCATCCAGACGGTGCAGAAGGCCGGGGCCCAGGGGATAAAGGTGCAGTGCTCGGGCCGCCTCGGGGGCTCCGAAATGTCCCGCAAGGAGCAGTACCGCGAGGGACGGGTGCCCCTGCACACGCTCCGCGCCGACATCGACTACGGGTTCCGCGAGGCGCGGACGACGTCGGGCCGCGTCGGCGTCAAGGTCTGGATCTACAAGGGCGACATCCTCCCCTACAAGGTCTCGATTGAGGACAAGATCACCCGCGAGGCCGCCATGGCCGTCGGCGAGACCTCAGGCCAGAGCGGTCCCCGGCGGCTCATTACCGCCGGCGGCGGCCGACGTAGGGCCGAGACGTTCGAGGCGGACGAGTCGGACGAGACGGACGAGCCGACCGAGACGGGCGAGACGGGCGAGACCGTCGAGACGGTCGAGGAGGTCGAGACGGAGCCGACCGAGACCGACGGCGCCGCTGCGGAGGAGGGGGAGGAGCTCGACGAGGAGACGGAGACGCCGGTGGCCGACCTGCTCCCGCAGCCCACCGAACCGGACGACCTGGAGCGCCAGCTGACCCAGGACGAGGAGATGGAGCGCCAGAGCCGCGAGCACCACGAGGCGCCGCACTTCCGCAAGGAATCGGACTGACATGTTGATGCCCAAGAAGGTCAAGCACCGCAAGACGCAACGCGGCCGGCTCACCGGCGCCGCCAAAGGTGGCACGTCGGTCCAGTTCGGCGACTTCGGCATTCAGGCGACGGAGCCCGGCTGGCTGACGGCACGCCAGATCGAGGCCGCCCGTATCGCCATGACCCGCCACGTCAAGCGCGGCGGCAAGGTGTGGATTCGCGTCTTCCCCGACAAGCCGATCACCCAGAAGCCGGCCGAGACCCGCATGGGCTCGGGCAAGGGCAACCCCGAGCTCTGGGTGGCCGTCGTGCACCCGGGCCGCGTCCTGTTCGAGCTGGCGGGTGTCGACGAGCCCCTGGCCCGCGCCGCCATGGAGCGGGCCATTCAGAAGTTGCCGTTCAAGGCGCGCTTCGTGGTGCGTCCGGGCACCCACGGCCACGCAGAGGTCGCCGTCTGATGCCGACCGCCCACGACCTTTCCATGTTGACCGGTGACGAACTGTTCGCACGCCTGGGCGACTCGCGCCGGGAACTGTTCAACCTACGCTTCCAGCTGGCCACCGGGCAGCTGGACAACCCGGCGCGGCTCGGGCAGGTCAGGCGCGACGTGGCGCGCATGCTCACGGTGCTGCGGACACGCGAGATCCTCGAGGCCGAGGGTGCCTACGTGGCCCCGACAGAGGCCGAGCACGAGGCCGCCCGGGCCAAGCTCGAGGCCGAGGACGCCGCCCAGGTGGAGAAGGCCGAGGCCCGCCGCGCCGCCGCCGAGGCAGAAACGGGCGGCGACGTGCCCGAAGGATTCGACGAAGAAGAGGAAGAGGCCTGATGGCCGACGAGACCAACACCGAAGAGACCCGGGCCGACGACGTCGAGGCGCCGGTGCCCCCGCGTGCCGCCGCCACCGAGCCGGCGGAGGCAGAGGCCGATGGCAGGCGCCTGAACCGCCGCAAGGTGCGCGAGGGCATCGTGGTGTCCGACGCCATGACGTCGACGGTCGTGGTGGCCGTCGTCGAGCGCGTCCGGCACCCCAAGTACGGCAAGACGGTGCAGCGCACCAAGAAGCTCTACGTGCACGACGCCCAGGACTCGGCCAAGGTCGGGGACCGGGTCCGGGTGCAGGAGACCCGCCCGTTCTCCAAGCTGAAGCGCTGGCGGCTCACCGAAGTGGTGGAGCGGGCCCGATGATCCAGCAGGAGTCCCGGCTTCGGGTGGCCGACAACTCGGGCGCCCGCGAGGTGCTCTGCATCCGCGTCCTGGGCGGTTCGCGCCGGCGCTACGCCGGCATCGGCGACGTCTTCGTGGCCACCGTGAAAGACGCCATCCCGGGGGCCGCCGTCAAGAAGGGCGACGTGGTCAAGTGCGTGGTCGTGCGCACGAAGAAGGAGAAGCGCCGTCCCGACGGGAGCTATATCCGCTTCGACGAGAACGCGGCCGTCCTCATCAACGAGCAGCAGCAACCGCGAGGCACCCGCATCTTCGGGCCCGTCGGCCGCGAGCTGCGCGACAAGCGCTTCATGCGCATCGTCTCCCTGGCGCCGGAGGTGCTGTAGTGCGGATCCACAAGGGTGACACCGTGATCGTCCTGCAGGGCAAGGACAAGGGAAAGCGGGCCGAGGTCGTACGCGCCATCCCCGACCGCGACCGCGTGATCCTCGAGGGGGTCAACGTGGCCAAACGCCACGCCAAGCCGACCCGCGCCACCCAGCAGGGCGGCATCATCGACAAGTTCATGCCGGTCCACGTCTCGACCGTGGCTCTCGTGTGCAAGGCCTGCAACCAGCCGACCCGGGTCGGCTACCGCGTGGAGGCCGACGGCGAGAAGGTCCGGATCTGCCGGAAGTGCGAGGCCGACCTGTGAGCACGACCGAGACCGAGACCGAGACCAAGGTGACCGAGAGCACCGCGAGCACGACCGGCGCTCCCGCGCGCCCCCGCCTGAAGGAGCGCTACCTCTCCGAGGTCCGCGACCGCCTGAAGGGCGAGCTCTCGCTGGCCAACGTCATGGAGGTGCCCCGGCTCGAGAAGATCGTCGTGAACATGGGCGTCGGCCGCGCCACCCAGCAGCAGTCGCTCATTGAGGGTGCGCAGCGCGACCTTCAGGTCATCACGGGCCAGAAGCCGGTCGTGACCCGGGCCAAGAAGTCGATCGCCGGCTTCAAGCTGCGCGAGGGCCAGGCCATCGGCGCCAAGGCCACGCTGCGCGGCGACCGCGCCTGGGAGTTCTTCGATCGCCTGCTCAGCCTGGCCATCCCCCGCATCCGCGACTTCCGCGGCCTGTCGCCCCGCGCCTTCGACGGGCAAGGCAACTACACGTTCGGGGTGACCGAGCAGCTGATCTTCCCCGAGATCGACTACGACAAAATCGACACGACCCGCGGCATGGACATCACGATCGTGACCACCGCACGCACCAACGAGGAGGGTCGGGCGTTCCTCGCAGCGTTCGGCTTTCCGTTCCGACAGGAGACCCGGTAACAGCATGGCGAAGAAGGCTCTGATTGAGAAGCAGCAGCGCACCCCGAAGTTCAAGGTCCGGGCGTACACCCGGTGCCAGCGATGCGGGCGGCCGAAGGCCGTCTACCGCAAGTTCGGGTTGTGCCGCATCTGCTTGCGGGTCATGGTGCATGCCGGCGAGGTCCCCGGCGTGACGAAGGCGAGCTGGTAGGGCGCCATGACCATGACCGACCCCATCGCGGACATGCTCACGCGGATCCGCAACGCCAACTCCGCCATGTTCGACACCGTGCGCATGCCGGGCTCCAAGCTGAAGGAGTCGCTCGCCTCCATCTTGGAGCGCGAGGGCTTCATCGCGGGCTACAAGGTCGAGCACAACGTCGGGAAGCCGGGCACGACGCTCGAGATCACCATGAAGTACTCGCGCGACCGCACCCGCACCATCGCGGGGATCCAGCGCGTCTCGAAGCCGGGCCTGCGCATTTACGCGCGGGCTGACGGCATGCCGCGCGTCCTCGGCGGCATGGGCGTGGCCGTCGTGTCCACCAGCCAGGGCCTGGTCACCGACTCCGAGGCGCGCCGCAAGCACCTGGGAGGCGAGGTGCTCTGTCATGTCTGGTAGCGCCGTGGGCGCCGTGAACTGGGGAGCGGCCTGATGTCGCGCGTCGGACGCTCGCCCATCGCCGTCCCGTCCACCGTCACCGTCACCGTGAGCGGCCCGACGGTCAACGTGAAGGGGCCGCAGGGGACCCTGGAGCGCAGCATCCCCGAGCCCATCACCATCGCCCAGGAGGGCGACACGCTCGTGGTCAGCCGCCCTGACGACGAGCGCCGCAACCGTGCGCTCCACGGCCTGTCGCGCTCACTCGTGGCCAACATGGTCTCGGGCGTCACCGATGGGTTCACCAAGGAGCTCGAGATCGTCGGCGTCGGCTACCGGGCCACGGCGCGGGGCCCCGCCGCCATAGAGCTTGCGCTGGGCTTCTCGCACCCCGTGGTCGTCGACGCCCCCGAGGGGATCACCTTCGAGGTCCCGGTGCCGACGCGGATCATCGTCAAGGGGATCGACAAGGAGAAGGTGGGCCAGGTGGCCGCCGACATCCGCAAGCTCCGCAAGCCCGAGCCCTACAAGGGCAAGGGGGTCCGCTACGCCGGCGAACGGGTCATGCGCAAGGCAGGAAAGGCAGCGAAGTAGGAATCATGGCACGCACGAGCGACCGCACCCGGCTGCGCCTCCGGCGCCACGCCCGCGTGCGCAACAAGGTCAGCGGCACGGCCCAATGCCCCCGCCTGGCCGTGCACCGGTCCAACCGGCACATCTCGGCCCAGCTGATCGACGACACGACCGGCCGCACGCTGGCCGCCGCCTCCTCGGCGGAGGCGCAGCAGCGGGCGTCGTTGGGCAAGGACGGCGGTAACGTCAAGGGCGCCGAAGCCGTCGGGAAGCTCCTCGGCGCCCGGGCCAAGGCGGCCGGCATCACCACCGTGGTCTTCGATCGAGGGGGCTACGGGTACCACGGGCGCGTCGCCGTCCTGGCCGACGCGGCGCGAGCCGAGGGACTGGAGTTCTGAGCATGGTCGACACACAGTACGAAGAGCGCACCATAAAGGTGAACCGGGTCGCCAAGGTCGTCAAGGGCGGCCGGCGCTTCTCCTTTGCCGCGCTCATGGTGGTCGGCGACGGCAACGGCAAGGTCGGCCTCGGCTACGGCAAGGCCAAGGAGGCCGGGCTGGCCGTGCAGAAGGGGATAGAGGAGGCGCGCAAAAACCTCTTCGAGGTGCCGCTGGCCGGCAGCACCATCGTCCACCCCGTCATCGGCGAGAGTGGCGCCGGCCGGGTGCTGCTCAAGCCCGCCGCACCCGGGACCGGCGTGATCGCCGGCGGGGCGGCCCGCCACATCCTCGAGATGGCCGGGATCCGCGACATCCTGGCCAAGTCGTTGGGCTCCTCCAACGGGATCAACGTGGCGCACGCCACCATCGCCGGGCTCAAGGAGTTGCGGCGGCCCGACGACATCGCCGACCTGCGCGGCAAAGCGGCCGACGAGGTGACCCCTGGCGGCGTGCTGCGCGCCTACCGCGAGCGCCGGCGCGAGACCGAGCTGTACGCGGCGGAGGGTCGGTAGGCCATGGCAGAGACGACCGGTGCCGCAGGGGCATCCCGCACCCGCGCCAAGAAGCAGGCCGCCGAGGCCACGCTGACGCTGCGCGTGACCCAGACCCGCAGCGCCATCAGCACCAAGCCCAAGCACCGCGGCACGCTCCGCGCACTGGGGCTGCGCGGCATCGGGCAGTCCAACGAGCTGCCCGACCGCCCCGAAATCAGGGGCATGCTCGCCCGCGTCCCGCACTTGATCCACGTCGAGGAGGTCTCGAAGTGAAGCTTCACGACCTGGCGCCCCCGAAGGGCGCGACCAAGGCCAAGCGCCGCGTCGGGCGCGGCACCGGCGGCAAGGGCCACAAGACGGCCGGCCGGGGCACCAAGGGGCTGAAGGCCCGCGGCACCGTGCCGGCCGGCTTCGAGGGCGGCCAGCTGCCGCTCATGCAGCGCATCCCCAAATTGCGGGGGTTCACCAACCCCTTCCGGGTCGAGTACACCCCGGTCAACCTGGGTGCGCTCGATGCCTTGGGCGCCGACGACGTGACCCCCCAGACCTTGATCGACGCGGGCCTGGCCCGCCCCAAAGCCCTCATCAAGATCCTCGGCCAGGGCTCGTTGAGCCGCCCCGTGCGCGTCTCGGCCCACGCCTTCTCCAAGGCGGCCGAGTCTGCGATCACCGCCGCCGGGGGTAGCGTCGAGCGCGTGCCGCTGCCCTTCGCCCATGGGCGCCCGCCCGCCTCGGGCAATGCCCTCATGAACCGCTAGTGCCCGCGACGGGCCGTGCGCGAAGGCGCTGAGAGAAACGGCTGATGCTCTCCCGGCTCGCGAACATCTTCCGGGTCCCCGACCTTCGCAACAAGGTCGTGTTCACCCTCGCCATCATCGCCCTCTACCAGATCGGCGCGAACGTCCCGATCCCGGGCGTCAACTGGGCGCGACTCCAATCCTTGGAGAGCTCGGCGTCGGCCTCGGGCGTGCTGGGCTTCCTGAACCTGTTCAGCGGCGGCGCGCTCGTCCGCCTGGCCGTGTTCGGGTTGGGCGTCATGCCCTACATCACGAGCTCCATCATCATCCAGCTGCTCTCGACGGTGATCCCCAAGCTCGAGGAGTGGCGGGACCAGGGTGCGGTGGGCCAGAAGAAGATCACCCAGACCACGCGCTACCTCACGGTCGCGCTCGCCGTCATGCAGTCGTCCGGCCTCGTCTACGCCTTCCACGGCCACGACTCGGCCCTGCTGGGCACGAGCATCGACCTGATCCCGACCTTCAACTGGCCGCTGGCCCTCTTCATGGTGCTGATCCTCACCGCCGGCACCGCCGCCGTCATGTGGCTGGCCGAGCTCATCACCCAGCGCGGCATCGGGCAGGGGATGTCGATCCTGATCTTCGCCAACGTCGTGGCGGCCATCCCGACCGGCTTCAAGGCGATCTACGAGGAGGGCGGCAAGACCAAGGCCGGCATCATCGTGGTCGTCTCGCTGATCCTGTTGGTGGTCATCGTCTTCATGGACCAGGGCCAGCGCCGCATCCCGGTGACCTTCGCGCGCCGGGTGGTGGGACGGCGCATGTACGGCGGGAGCTCGACCTACATCCCGCTCAAGGTGAACCAGTCCGGCGTGATCCCGATCATCTTCGCCAGCTCGGTGCTGTACATCCCGGTCCTGCTGTCCAACGTCATCCCGTGGAACTGGTTCCAGAACTTCGTGCGCAACAGCCTGACGCCGACCAGCTTCTTCTATATCGCCTCGTACTTCGTGTTGATCGTCCTGTTCACGTTCTTCTACGTCTACGTGGCGTTCGATCCGCACCAGCAGGCCGACCTGATCCGCAAGCAGGGCGGCTTCGTCCCGGGCATCCGGCCCGGGCCGCCCACCGAGCGTTACTTCGCGCACATCCTCAGCCGCATCACCGTCGTCGGCGCCCTGTTCCTGGGCTCGGTCGCCGTCGTCCCGAGCCTGCTCATGGCGCTCTGGCACCTGAACCGCTTCCCCTTCTACGGCACGACGCTGCTCATTTCCGTGGGCGTCGCGCTCGAGACGATGCGCCAGATCGACAGCCAGCTGATGATGCGCAACTACGAGGGCTTCCTCAAGTAGGCGCGGGAACGTGATTCCCGGGGTCAGGCTCGTGGTCCTCGGCAAACAGGGGGCCGGCAAGGGGACGCAGTGCGTCCGCCTCTCGCATCACTACGTCGTGCCGCACGTCTCGACGGGCGACATGCTGCGGGGCGAGGTCAAGTCGCGCTCGTCGCTGGGCCGGCGGGCCCAGGAGCTCATGGACAAGGGCGAGCTCATCCCCGACGAAATGGTCATGGAGATGGTGAGCGGACGCCTGTCCGAACGGGACACGCGGGGCCGCGGCTTCGTCCTCGACGGCTGTCCGCGCACGACGGGGCAGGCCGGGGCGCTCGAGAAGCTGGTCGAGCCGTTCAACCTGGATCTGGTGATCGACCTGCAGGTGCCGACCACCCTCGTCCTCAAGCGCCTCGCCTCGCGCCGGGTCTGCGTCGACTGCGGCGCCAACTACTCGACGGCCGCGCCGCCCCTGGTCAACTGGACGTGCGACGTGTGCGGTGGCGAGGTCGTCCAGCGCGAGGACGACACCGAGGAGGCGATCATGCGCCGGCTCAGCCTCTACGAGGAGGAGACGGCGCCCCTGCTCGATTGGTACAAGAAGCGCAGTCTCCTCGCCGAGATCAACGGCACCGGCTCTCCCGACGCCGTCACCCGGCGAGTGGTGGGCGCCATCGACGAGCTGCGGCAGCAGGAGAGGGCGGCGGCGACGACATGACGGGGGCGCACCCATGAGGCGCAACGCGGCCGAGCTGGCCAAGATGCGCAAGGCGGGCAAGGTCGTGGCCGAGATGCACGAGCAGACGCGTGCCGCGGCCCGTCCCGGCGTCACCACCCTCGAGCTCGACCAGGTGGCCCGCGCGGTCCTGGAGCGCCGGGGCGCCACGTCCAACTTCCTCGGCTACCACGGGTTCCCCGCCGTCATCTGCACCTCGCCCAACTCCATGATCGTGCACGGTATCCCGGGTGGGTACGTGCTCCAGGACGGCGACATTCTCTCCATCGACTGCGGGGCGATCATTGAGGGCTACCACGGCGACGCCGCCTTCACCATGGGCATCGGGACAATCTCCAAGGAGGCCCAGAAGCTGCTGGAGGTGACCGAGCGCAGCCTGTGGGCCGGCATAGAGCAGATGACCAAGGGCAACGCGCTGCACGAAGTGGGCCGGGCCGTCCAGAACGTGGCCGAGGCGGCGGGCTTCTCGGTCGTGCGCGAGTACGTCGGCCACGCCATCGGCACGGCCATGCACGAGCAGCCGCAGGTGCCCAACTACTGGCCCGGCAACAAGGGTCCGATGCTCAAGACGGGCAACGTCTTCGCCATCGAGCCCATGGTCAACGCCGGATCCCCCGAGACTCGTCTGCTCGATGACGGTTGGAGCGTCGTCACCGCCGACGGCCGCCTGTCCGCGCACTTCGAGCACACCATCGCCGTCACCAGCAACGGCCCCGAGGTGTTCACCGTCCCGTAGTCGGCGGCGGCGGCCTTCACCGCGCGGGGTCGAGCTCGATGCCGACCACCCGGGCGATCCGGCTGACGTCTGCATCCGCCGCCAACAGCGCGGCCCCGTGCCGCCGGGCGACCGAGGCGATGAGGCAGTCGAGCATCCCGGGCGGCGTGACCCCGGCGCGGCGGCAGAGGCGGAAGATCCGGGCCGCGGCGTCGAAGTCGGCCGCGGGGTCGAAGGGCAACAGCGTGGGGCGCTCCAGGAGACGGCGCAGGGCGGCGCCGTCGCTGTCGGTCCGGGCCCCCCCGACGACCTCCATGACGACCGGCTCGGTCACCGCCAGGGGGCCGTCGTCCTCGAGCAGCCCGGTGAGGCGCCTGTCGACCGCACTGCCGGTGGCGCGGTCGAACTCCACCCAGGCGGAGGTGTCGGCCAGGATCACAGGTCCGCCGGACCCGTGTCCTCGGGGATCCGGCCGATCGCATGCGCCCCGCGCATGGCGAGCGCCTCGTCACGCGTCATCGGCTGACCGGCAAGATGGCGGAGGGCCAGGTCGACGGCCTCGGTCTTGGTCCGCAGCCCGTAGCGCTCCATGACCGCGCGGAGGTGGGTCTCCTCGATCTCGATGTTGGTCCGCACCCGACTCATGCACCTACCTTACAACTCAACGTGTACGAAAGGTGTACTGCCCCCCTCCACGGCTGGAAATCCCCTGGACGTACGGTAAACTCTTTGTTCGGCCTTGGGACCGTCCGCGGGCGGCGCCGGGCCAGTCCGATCTCCGCACCCTCCGGCCTCGCGCCGCTTGGTGCGCCCGGAGCATCACCAGAGAAGAGATTGCAAGGAGCGTCACCTGCCCAAGCCCAAGGAAGACGCCATCGTGCTGGAGGGCACGGTGGTCGAGCCGCTGCCCAACGCCATGTTCCGAGTCGAGCTCGAGAACGGGCACAAGGTGCTGGCGCACAGCTCGGGGAAGATGCGGATGCACCGGATCCGGATCCTCCCGGGGGACAAGGTGCAGGTGGAGATCACGCCGTACGACCTCAGCCGAGGTCGCATCACCTACCGGTACAAGTAGCAGCAGCGGGACAGAGAACGAGAACCAGAAAGAACAGGACGGGAAGTCAGTGAAGGTTCGCCCGAGCGTGAAGCCGATCTGCGAGAAGTGCAAGGTCATCCGGCGCCGCGGCGTCGTCCGGGTGATCTGTGACAACCCGCGCCACAAGCAGCGGCAGGGCTAGGAACAGGGCAAGAGAGGACGACAGACATGGCCCGTATATCCGGAGTGGACATCCCGCGCGAGAAGCGGCTCGAGATCGCGCTCACCTACATCTACGGCATCGGCCCGACGTTGTCGAAGCAGATCACCGACACCGTCGGCATCAGCCCGTCCACCCGGGTGCGCGACCTCACCGACGAGGAGGTCGCCAAGCTCCGCACCTACATCGACCAGGCCTTCCGGGTCGAGGGTGACCTGCGCCGGGACGTCTCCCAGGACATCAAGCGCAAGATGGAGATCAACTGCTACGAGGGCGTGCGCCACCGCAAGGGGCTCCCCGTCCACGGGCAGCGCACGCACACCAACGCCCGCACCCGCAAGGGCCCCAAGAAGACCGTGGCCGGCAAGAAGAAGGCGCTCAAGAAGTAATGCCCAAGCAGACCAAGCCAGGCCAGCGGCGCCCTCGCCGCAAGGAGCGCAAGAACGTCGCGTACGGCGTCGCCCACATCAAGAGCTCCTTCAACAACACCATCGTCTCCATCGCCGACCCGGAGGGCAACGTCCTCGCCTGGGCCTCGGCCGGCAACGTCGGCTTCAAGGGCTCGCGCAAGTCCACGCCCTTCGCGGCGCAGCTCGCCGCCGAGGCGTGCGCCAAGCGCGCCATGGAGCACGGCGTCCGCAAGGTCGACGTCCTCGTGCGAGGACCGGGCTCCGGCCGCGAGACCGCCATCCGCTCGCTGGCCGCGGTCGGCATCGAGGTCGTCGGCATCAAGGACGTCACCCCCATTCCCCACAACGGTTGCCGCCCCAAGAAGCGGCGACGCGTCTGAGTCGAAGCGAAAGAGAAGAGGACCCCCGCCCCCATGGCTCGATACACCGGCCCCGTCTGCCGCCTCTGCCGGCGCGAGCGGACGAAGCTGTTCTTGAAGGGTGAGCGCTGCTACTCGCTCAAGTGCCCCGTCTCCGAAGCGGTGACCGACCGGCACAGCCGCGCCTACCCGCCCGGCGAGCACGGCCGCGACCGCATGCGCCAGGGCTCCGAGTACCTCGCCCAGCTGCGCGAGAAGCAGAAGGCACGCCGCATCTACGGGATCCTGGAGGTGCAGTTCCGCAACATGTACGAGGAGGCCACTCGCCAGGGCGGCATCACCGGTGAGAACCTGCTGCGCAACCTCGAGCTCCGCCTCGACAACGTCGTCTTCCGCGCCGGCTGGGGCGCCAGCCGGCGCCAGGCCCGTCAGTTCGTGCGCCACGGCCACGTCCAGGTCAACGGCAAGCGCGTCACCATCCCGAGCTACCGGGTCCGCAAGGGCGACACCGTCACGCTGCGCGAATCCACCCGCGGCAACTTCCTCGTGCGCCGCAACATGGACACCCTCGAGCGCCAGACCCCGGCCTGGCTCGAGCCCGGCGACTCCGGCTTCTCCGTCGCCGTCCTGAACCCGCCACAACGCGAGCACATCGACGAGCCCATTCAGGAGCAGTTGATCGTCGAGCTCTACTCGAAGTAACCGCCTCGATCTCCCCGAACCGCCCGCTACAGGAGTGCCAACACCATGCTGATCATCCAACGGCCCACCGTCGAAGTCGTCGACGAGGAGCAGAACAACCGCCAGCGCTTCGCCGTGGGCCCGCTCGACCCGGGCTTTGGCACCACGCTCGGCAACTCGCTGCGCCGCACGCTGCTCTCGTCCATCCCGGGCGGGGCCGTCACCCAACTCCGCTTCGACGAGGCGCTGCACGAATTCACGACGCTCCCCGGGGTCAAGGAGGACGTCACCGACATCATCCTGAACCTCAAGGACCTCCTCGTGCGCGTGCACTCCGACGAGCCGGTGACGCTGCGCCTGGACGTGCGCGGCCCCTCCGACGCGACCGCCGGCGACCTCCAGCTCACGCCCGACGTCGAGATCCTCAACCCCGACCTGCACATCGCCTCCATCAACGCCAAGGGCCGCCTGGCCGTCGACGTCACGGTCGAGCGGGGCCGGGGCTACGCCTCGGCGGACAAGAACAAGCGGTCGAACACGATCGGCGTCATCCCGATCGACTCCATCTTCTCGCCGGTGCACCGCGTGACGTTCGACATAGAGCCGGTGCGGGTGGAGCAGTCGACCAACTTCGACCGGGTGGTGCTCGACATCGAGACCGACGGGACCATCTCGCCCCGTGAGGCGCTCGCCTCGGCGGGCGCCACGCTGCGCAACCTCGTGGGGCTGGTGGCCGACCTCGAGGACGAGCCCCAGGGGCTTGAGCCGGGCGACATCGCCAGCAGCTCCAGCGGCTCGCCCGACCTCGATCTCCGCATCGAGGAGCTCGACCTCTCCGAGCGGCCGCGCAACTGCCTGAAGCGCGCACAGATCAACACGATCGGCGAACTCGTCGAGCGCACCATGGAGGACCTGCTCGCCATCACCAACTTCGGCCAGAAGTCGGCCGACGAGGTGGTGCAGCGCCTGGACGAGCGCGGGCTGTCGCTCCGCACGAGGGACTGAGACGTCGTGCAGGGCACCCCGAAGCGCGGGCGCCGGCTCGGCGGCTCGTCGTCGCACCAGAAGGCGATGACGGGCAACCTGGTTGCGTCGCTCGTCGCGGCCGAGTCCATCGTCACCACCGAGGCCAAGGCCAAGGCGCTGCGGCCCGTCGTCGAGAAGTGCGTGACCGCCGCCGTGCACGGCGGCCTGGCCAACCACCGCAACGTGGTGGCCCTGATCCGGGACAAGGACATGGCCCACAAACTCTTCGAGGAGATCGGCCCGCGCTACGCGGACCGTCCCGGCGGCTACACCCGGATCCTCAAGCTGGGCCCGCGCCCCGGTGACAACGCGCCGATGGCGCGTATCGAGTTCGTCTAGGCCGAGCGCCATCGCCGGCTCCACCACCGGGTCCTCAGTGGAGCAACCGGCCGGCGCTGCCCGGCAGCGCTGGAGGCTCCTCATCGCCTACAACGGGGCGGCTTTCCGGGGCTTCGCCGACCAACCCGAGGTCCCGACGGTTGCGGGTGCCCTGCGCCGGGCGCTCGTCCGCAGCGCTCGTCTGCACGAGCTCCCGCCCCTCACCTGCGCCGGCCGCACCGACGCCGGCGTCCACGCGCGGGGTCAAGTGGCCCACGTCGACCTGCCCCCTGTGCCGTACGACGGGCCCGGCCTGGCCCGCGCCCTTACCCGCCAGCTCGCGCCGGACGTGGTGGTGCGCCGGGCCGAGGAGGTGGACGGGGACTTCGACGCCCGCCGCTCGGCCACCGGACGCACCTACCGCTACCTGATCTGGAACGCGCCCGAGCCCGACCCGCTGCTGGCGCCGATCGCCTGGCACCTGAGCGACCCGCTCGACCTCGTCTCCATGCGCACGGCGTCGGACGTCCTGTTGGGCCACCACGACTTCCGCTCCTTTTGCCGGCGCCCGCCCGGGACGGATGCGTCGGAGCCGATCGTGCGCCGGGTCACCCGCGCCCGCTGGTCGGTCGACGACGGCCGGGAGGCGAGCGACGCCCAGGGCGGCCGGGCCGCAGCCATCGCCGACGCCTCGACCGCCGAGGGGCACGCCGGCCTGCTGCGCTTCGAGATCTCGGCCAGCTCGTTCTGCCACCAGATGGTGCGCTCGCTCGTGGCCAGCCTGGTCGAGGTCGGCCGGGGGAAGCAGAACGCGGCTGGGCTCATGGAGCGCCTGCGGGCGGCCTCGCGCCAGTCGATGCCCGAGCCGGCGCCTGCAGCCGGACTGTGCTTGGTCGCGGTGGACTACGGCGAGGAAGCCGGCCCAACGGACTGACCCCGGCCAATCAAGTCAGCCTGCCGCACGGCGGGCGGGGGTCCGACGACGGGGTGGAGGCGGCGGCTTGCCGTGCCTGGTCAGAGGCCCTATCCTGGTAGGTCGGCTCGCGGGACCCCGGGGGCCCGAGGGTCCGCCTTCCGTGGCGTGCGCCCGCTCGCCACGCAGCAGCGAAAGATCGGTCTTGTGCGCACATTTTCACCGAAGGTCACGGAGATAGAGCGGGCCTGGTACGTCGTCGACGCCGACGGGCTCGTTCTGGGTCGCCTGGCCTCCCAGGTGGCGGCCGTCTTGCGCGGCAAGCACCGCCCCTACTTCGCCCCGCACGTCGACACGGGCGATCACGTGATCGTGGTCAACGCGGACAAGGTCGTGCTCACCTCGGGCAAGGCCGAGGCCAAGCTGGCCTACCGCCACTCCGGCTACCCCGGTGGGCTGCGGTCGACCAGTTACGCCGAGTTGCTGGAGGACCAGCCGGCCGAGCTCGTCCGCCGCTCGGTACGCGGCATGTTGCCCAAGAACACCCTCGGCCGCCAGATGCTGAGCAAGCTCCAGGTCTATGCCGGCCCCGACCACCCCCATGCCGCCCAGAAGCCGCAGCCGCTCGAGCTGCCCGAGGCCCGCCGGGCCGGCTGAGCCGCACACGACGCCGGCGACACACGCAAACGGAAGCAAACGGAAGCAAACGGAAGGACCACATGCCCGCACCACTCAGCCAGACGACCGGACGCCGCAAGCAGGCCGTCGCCCGCGTCCGCTTCCGGCCGGGCTCCGGGACCATCACCATTAACAAGCTCGCGTTCGAGAGGTACTTCACCTCGGCCACCCACCGCATGCTCGTGACCGAGCCGTTGCGGGTGACCAACACGGCGGAGGCCTACGACATAGACGCCACGATCGACGGTGGCGGGATCTCGGGGCAGGCGGGAGCCATGCGCCTGGGCATCGCCCGCAGCCTCTGTGAGGTCGACCCCGAGCACCGCGGCCCGCTCAAGCGCTCAGGCCTGCTGACCCGCGACGCGCGGGAGAAGGAGTCCAAGAAGTACGGCCTGAAGAAGGCCCGCAAGGCTCCGCAGTACTCCAAGCGGTAGGGCCCCGGTCGGCGGCGGGGTTCGGGGGAGTCTGATGGGACGGGCCCGGTTCGGCACCGACGGCGTGCGCGGCGTCGCCAACGAGGAGCTCACGGCCGAGCTCGCGCTCGCGCTCGGGCGAGCGACGGCGCGGGTGCTGCCCGCGCCCTCCTTCGTCGTCTGCCGCGACACCCGGCGCTCGGGCCCCCTGTTGCAGGCCGCCTTCTCGGCCGGTTTGGCCACCGAGGGGGCCGACGTGCTGGACCTGGGTGTCCTGCCCACGCCCGGCGTGGCGGCCGTCGCCGCGGCGCGCGCCATGCCGGGCGCGGTGGTCTCGGCCTCGCACAACCCGTTCGGGGACAACGGCATCAAGCTGTTCAGCCTGCTGGGCACGAAGCTCCCGGTCGAGGTGGAGGACGAGGTCGCGCGCGCGAGCTCGAGTCGGTTCTGGCCGACCCCGACAAGCCCCCTGGCCGGCCGACGGGGCACGGCGTCGGACGGATCAGGGCCGACCCTTCGGGGGAGGCGCTCTACCGGGAGCACCTGGTCGCCACGACGGAGGGCCGCCGGCTGGACGGCCTGCACGTCGTGCTCGACTGCGCGCACGGCGCCTCGTCGGAGGTGGCCCCCGCCGTCTTCCGCCAGTGCGGCGCGCGGGTGACGGCGCTGCACAACACGCCCGACGGCGCCAACATCAACGACAATTGCGGCTCCACCGACCCCGCGCAGCTGGCGTCAGTGGTAGCCCAGCACAGCGCCGACCTCGGCCTGGCCTTCGACGGCGACGCCGACCGTGCCGTTGCCGTTGACGACACGGGCCACATCGTGGACGGCGACGTCCTGTTGGCGCTGTTCGCGCTGGACCTGGCGCGCCGCGGCCGCCTGGCCGGCGACACCGTCGTGGTCACCAAAATGACAAACCTCGGGTTCCGGCTGGCCATGGAGGCGGAGGGCATCGCGGTGCGGGAGACGGACGTGGGCGACCGCCACGTCCTGGCCGCGCTCGACGCCGACGGGTTGAGTCTCGGGGGCGAGCAGTCAGGGCACCTCATCTTCCGTGCGCTCTCGACCACGGGCGACGGGATCCTGACCGGGCTGCTGCTGGCGGACCTCAGGCTGCGCGACGGCCGCCGGTTGTCCGAGCTGGCGAGGGGGCTGGTTGACCACGTGCCCCAGAAGCTCGTCAACGTGCCGATCCCGCAACCGGGGCGCTTGGCCGACTCCGCCGAGGTGTGGGACGCGGTGGCCAAGGCCGAGGGCGAGCTCGGGCACGACGGACGCGTGCTCCTGCGGGCGAGCGGGACCGAGCCCCTCGTGCGCATCATGGTCGAGGCGCGCGACGAGGCGCAGGCCGACGCGGTGGCATCCCGGCTGGCGGGCGTGGTCGAGGCGGCGCTGGGGCAGGCGTAGGCACACGTCCGCCGGCCCGGTGGGCGGGATTTGCCCAGGTAGCCTGGTGCCTCATGTGCGGAATCATCGGGGTGACGGGCGAGCCCGACGCGGTACCTCTGCTCCTCGGGGCATTGCACCAGCTCGAGTATCGGGGCTACGACTCGGCGGGGATCGCCATGGTGGTCGACGGTTCGGTGTGGCGGGAGCGGGCAGCCGGTGGCACGACCTCGGTGGCCCGGCTGGGCGAGCTCTGCGCGGAGGCGCCCCGGGGGCACGCCGCGGCTATCGGGCACACCCGCTGGGCCACCCACGGGAGCCCGACCCGGGAGAACGCCCACCCCCACGTGGACTGCACCGGGCGCGTGGCGATCATCCACAACGGCATCATCGAGAACCACGCCGAGCTGCGGGCGAGGCTCGAGTCCGAGGGACACGCGTTTGCGTCCGCCACCGACACCGAGGTGATGGCCCATCTGGTAGAGCGCGAGCTCGCCGGCGGGTCCTCGGTGACCGAGGCGACCCGGACGACGCTCGGGCTGGTCCGGGGGGCGTTCTCCATCGCGGTCATCTCGGCCGACGAGCCCGACGTCATCGTGGCGGCCCGGCGGTCCACGCCGCTGGTCCTGGGGCTGCACGACGGCATGGCCCTGCTGGCCTCCGACATCCCCGCGCTCATCGGCCACACGCGCCAGGTGTTCGCGCTGGGCGACGACGAGCTGGCGGTGTTGACGCCGGGTTCCATTGAGGTGACGCGGCTCGACGGCACACCGGTGACCCCACAGGAGTTGAAGATCACCTGGGATCTCGAGGCGGCCCAGAAGGGCGGCTACGAGGACTTCATGTCCAAAGAGATCCACGAGCAGCCCCAGTCGGTGGGCGACACGCTGCTCGACCGCCGCGGCCCTGCCGGCGAGCTCGTCCTCGACGAGATGCGGCTCAGCGCCGACGACCTGCGCGCCATCGACAAGGTGTTCATCGTCGCCTGCGGCTCCAGTTACCACGCCGCGTTGGTGGCGAAGTACGCCATTGAGCACTGGGTGAAACTCGCGGCCGAGGTCGACATCGCGAGCGAGTTCCGCTACCGGGACCCGGTGCTGAACGAGCGGACTCTCTGCGTCGGGGTCTCCCAGTCGGGTGAGACGCTCGACACCTCCGAGGCGATGCGCGAGGCGGCGCGCCTCGGCGCCAAGGTGCTGGTCGTCTCCAACGTCGTCGACTCCTCCATGGCGCGGGCGGCCGACGGCGTCCTCTACACCCGGGCCGGCCCCGAGATCGGCGTGGCCTCGACCAAATGCCACCTGGCTCAGATCGTGGCGCTCGAGGTGCTCGGCCTGTACCTGGCCCAGCTGATCGGGACGCTCCCGCCGTCGGAGGTGGACCGGGTCATGACGGCCATGGAGGCGCTGCCCGACCTGGTGGCGCAGGCGTTGGCGCGAGCGGGCGACGTGGACGAGGTGGCCGCCAAGCTGACCGACGCCCGCGACTTCTTCTTCCTGGGGCGCCACGTCGGGTACCCGGTGGCCTTGGAGGGCGCACTGAAGCTCAAGGAGTTGGCCTACCTGCGGGCCGAGGGCTACCCGGCCGGGGAGCTCAAGCACGGCCCCATCGCACTGATTGAGCCGGGCACGGTGGTGATCGCGATCGCGACACGCAACCCGCTCTGGGAGAAGACCCTGTCCAACATCTCGGAGGTACGCAGCCGCGGCGCGACGGTGGTGCTGCTGGCGGAGGACGGCGACGAGGCGTCGGCGGCGGTGGCGGACCACGTGCTGTGGGTGCCCCGGACCGACCCGTTGCTGGCGCCGGTCGTCGGAGTGGTGCCGCTGCAGCAGCTGGCCTACCGCCTGGCGCGCCTGCACGGGCACGACCCGGACCGACCGCGCAACCTGGCCAAGACGGTGACCGTCGAGTGACCCAGCCCCGGCCGGGGATCGTCGGCGTCGGTGTGGACGCCGTGGACGTGGTGCGCTTCCGGCGCGTCCTCCATCGCCGGCCTCGCCTGGCCTCCCGCTGCTTCACCGCGTCCGAGCAGTCCGACGCGGGCAATTCGGCCGACCGGGCCCAGAGCCTTGCGGCGCGCTTCGCCGCCAAGGAGGCCGTCATGAAGGCGCTCGGCAGCGGGCTCGGCGCCTTCGCATGGACGGACGTGGAGGTGACGCGGGCAGCCGGCACCGGCGCCACCCGCAACGCGCCGTCGTTGCAGCTGCACGGCGGCGCGGCGGAGTTGGCCGGAGAACGGGGGGCCGGCCGTTTCCACGTGTCGCTCACCCACACCGACGGCGTCGCCATCGCGTTCGTCGTGGCGGAGCGGGCTGCGGAGCGGCCTGCGGCAGGGGAGGCGGCGCGGGCGGCCCCGGAGCAGGAACGGTCCCCGTGCGCGCCGTCCTGACCCGCGACGAGATGCGCGCCGCCGACGCCGCGGCGCTCGCCGACGTGTCGCACGAGACCCTGGTGACCCGGGCGGGCACGGCCGTCGCCATGGCGGCGCTGCGCGTGTTGGGGGGTGGCTACGGCCGGCGGGTGGTCGTCGTGGCCGGCAAGGGCAGCAACGGTGCCGACGGCCGGGTGGCCGCAGGCGTGCTGGCCCAGCGCGGCGCCCGGGTGTCGGTGCTCGACGCCGCGCCGGCGCCTGGCGAGCTGCCGCGATGCGACCTCGTGATCGACGGCGCCTACGGCACCGGCTTCAAAGGGAGCTACGACGCGCCGACGGCGCCTGCGGGCACACCGGTGCTCGCCATCGATATCCCTTCGGGCGTCGACGCGGACAGCGGCGAGGTCTCGGGCACTGCGGTGCGGGCCGACCGCACAGTGACCTTCGCCGCGCTCAAGCCGGGGCTCTTGCAGGGCGACGGGGCGGCCTGCAGCGGCGCCATCGAGGTGGCCGACATCGGGATCACCTTCCCGACGCCGGCGGCCCTGATGGTCGAGGACGCCGACCTGGCCGCCCTGCCGCATCGGGGGCGCGACGGGAACAAGTGGAACCATGCGGTCGGCATCGCCGCCGGGTCGCCCGGCATGGAGGGCGCGGCGATCCTGAGCGCCCGCGGCGCCATGGCCGGCGGCGCCGGGATGGTCCGCTTGGGCTCGCCCGGCGACCCAGCCGCCGGCTGGCCGCTCGAGGCGGTGCGCATGCACCTGCCCAGAAGCGGGTGGGCCGGCGCGTTCCTAGAGGCGGCCGCCAAGTGCAAGGCCATCGTGATCGGCCCGGGGCTCGGCACCCACGCGGAGGCGGCCGACGAGATCCGCGCCGTCGTGGCGGCCGCGCCCGTGCCGGTGGTCATAGACGCCGACGCGCTCACCGCGTTGGGCGACGCGGCGTCCGCGCGCAGGCGGCTCGACAAGCGGCGCGCCCCCAGCGTCCTGACGCCGCACGACGGCGAGTACGCCCGGATCGCTGGTGCGCCGCCGGGGCCCGACCGCCTCGCCGCGGCGCGTGCCCTGGCCGAGGCGACGGGCGCCATCGTGCTGCTCAAGGGGCCGTTGACGGCGGTGGCGGCGCCGGGTGCGGAGGCCGCCCGGCCGGACGTGTTGTTGTCCGCCGCCGGTGTGCCCGCCTTGGCCACGGCAGGGAGCGGCGACGTCCTCTCCGGCGTCATCGGTGCCTTCTGCGCCCGCGGCGAGCCGGCCCACCGGGCGGCCGCGCTGGCCGCCCACGTGCACGGCCGGGCCGCGTCGCTCGGGCCCGGCGAAGGATTGGTGGCGGGCGACCTGCCGGGGCTGGTGGGGCGGGTGCTGACGGATGTCCTCCGGCGAGAGTGTGTATAGATGTGTGTATACGGCACAGGTGTCACCCCCGCCGCGGGCACGGTTCCGGATGACGGTGGCTGACGGCGCACCGACGCAGCTCGTCACCCCCTTCGGGCAGGCCGAGGACATGGAGGTGACCATGGCGCAAGGCTGGTCGCGCCCGGCCTGGGCCGAGATCGACCTCGCCGCGATCACCCACAACGCCTCGGTCCTGGCGCGGCTCGCCGCTCCGGCCGAGCTCTGCGCGGTGGTCAAGGCCCACGGCTACGGCCACGGAGGCCCGGCCGTCGCTCGGGCGGCGCGAGCCGGCGGCGCCGCCCGCCTGGCCGTGGCGCTGGTCGACGAGGGGGTCGAGCTCCGCGAGCATGACGTCGACGGCCCGGTGCTCCTCTTGAGCGAGTGCGGGGCCGATGCGGTCGATACCGCCCTGGCCTACGGGCTGACTCCGACGCTCTACACCCGCGAGGGCATCGCGCACTTCGCTGCCGCGGCCCGTGCCGCGGGCCGGCGGGTGGCGGTCCACGTGAAGGTCGACACCGGGATGCACCGTGTGGGCACCGCGCCCGACGAGCTCGCCTCCATTGTGGCGGCGGTGGCGGCCGAACCTTCGCTGCACCTCGAAGGCGTGTGGACCCATCTGCCGGTCGCCGACGGCGACAGAAACGAGGACCGCGCCTTCACGAAGGCACAGCTCCATCTCTTCGATCGCCTCGTCGGCGCACTCGCTGCCGCCGACGGGCCGGTGCCGCTGCTGCTGCACGCGGCGAACACGGCAGCCACCATCGCGTTCCCGGGCTCGCGCTACGGCATGGTCCGCTGCGGCCTTGGTCTCTATGGTTATCTTCCGGCGGCCGCCCTGCGTGACGCCTTCGCCGTACAGGCGGGCGGCGACGCCCTACAGCCGGCGATGTCGCTCAAGGCGCGCGTGGTCGCCGTGCGCACGCTCGATGCCGGTGAGCGCCCTTCCTACGGGCGGTTGCGTCCCTTGCTCGCGCCGTCACGAGTGGCGACCGTGCCGATCGGCTACGCCGACGGGGTGCCCCGCGCGCTCTTCACGAACGGCTACACGGTGCTGATCGGCGGACGGCGACGCCCTCTGGCGGGGATGGTCACCATGGACCAGATCGTCGTGGACTGCGGCGACGACCAATCCGTCCAACCGGGCGACGAGGTGGTGCTCCTGGGGCGCCAGGGCGACGAGACCGTCACAGCCGACGACTGGGCGGCGCTGCTCGGGACGATCAGCTGGGAGGTGCTGTGCGGGGTCGGGCCCCGCATGCCGCGCGTCCTGGTGAACCGCCCCGGCTCCTCCGATGGCTGACGTCGCCGCGCTGGAGCGTCTGCGCGCGACCGCCCTCGGGTGCACGCGCTGCCCCCTGGCCGAGGGCCGCACCCAGGTCGTCTTCGGTGTCGGGAACCCGAATGCCGACCTCCTCTTCGTGGGGGAGGGCCCCGGCCACGAAGAGGATCTGGCCGGGGAGCCCTTCGTCGGGCGTTCCGGCAAGCTGCTGGACCGCCTCATCTGGGAGGAGCTCGGCCTGACCCGTGCCGAGTGCTACATCGCCAACGTCGTGAAATGCCGGCCGCCCAACAACCGCGACCCGGCGCCGGTCGAGATCGAGTCGTGCCGGCCCTACCTGGAGGAGCAGATCGCGCTCATCGACCCCTCCGTCATCGTCACGCTGGGCAACTTCGCCACCAAGCTCCTGCTCGACAGCGGGCGCGGCATCCGTGCGCTGCGCGGCCAGGTCTTCGAGCGGGGTGGTCGGCACTTCGTCCCGACCTACCACCCGGCCTATGTCCTGCGGGGCGGCGGCGAGCCCATGGCCGAGATGCGGGCCGACCTCGTGCGCGCCAAGCGGCTGCTGGCGGCCGGGGCGTGATCGGGCGTGGGGGGGCCACCGGGCGTAGCGGTCCCGCCGGTCAGGACGGTCAGGACGGTCAGGACGGCGACGACCGAGACGCCATGGTGGTGACGCAGTCGGCCGAGGAGACGCGGGCACTGGCGGCGCGTGTCGCCCCGTTGTGCCGCGGTGGGGACGTGGTGCTGCTGGTGGGCGACCTCGGGTCGGGCAAGACCACGTTCGCGCAGGGCTTCGCCGCCGGGCTGGGCGTCGAGGGCCCGGTGACCAGCCCGACCTTCGCACTGGTGCGCCAGTACCAATGTGGCGCCGGCAGCCCGATCTCCATGCTGATCCACGCCGACGTCTACCGGACCGGCTCGGTGGATGAGATCGCAGACCTCGCCCTGGCCGAGCTCGTCGAGGAAGACGCGGTGGCACTGGTGGAGTGGGGCGACGTGGCCGCGCCGGCGCTGGGTGCGGACGCGCTCGAGATCACGCTCGACGCCCCGGACCCGGTCGGCGCGCCGGAGCGGCGCACCCTCGCGCTGCGCGGCCGCGGCGCCTGGAGCGGGCGCACCCCCGCGGTGGCCGCGGCGCTGGCGCAGGTTGGACACCCGTGCGGTCGCCGGTGACGCAGTGAACCTCGTCGCCATTGAGACCGCGACCGAGACCGTGGGGGTGGCGGTGCGGACCGATACGGGCGTCGAAGCGGTGTTGGCGCTCACCGGACGCCGCCGCCACGTCGAGTCGCTGACGCCCGCGCTGGAGCATCTGCTGCAGCAGGTGGCCCTGGGCCCGACCGACCTCGGGGCGGTGGCGGTCGACACCGGCCCAGGCCTGTTCACCGGGCTGCGCGTCGGGGTCGCCGCGGCCAAGGGCCTCGGCCAGGCGCTCGGGATCGGGCTCGTCACTGCAAGCAGCCTCGACATCCTGCTGGCCGCGGCGGCGGAGGCAGGGCACCGAGGGTGCGTGTGCGCCGCCGTCGACGCCCGCCGGGGAGAGGTGTTCGCGGCGGTGCGTGTCGTCGGAGACGACGGTGCGGTGGCATCGTCAGGCCCATTGGGGCCGGCGCTCTTCGCACCCGACGCGCTGGTGGCAGCCCTCAGCGACCTGGAGGCGGCGAAGGGCCCGGTGCGGGTGGTCGGCGACGGCGCGCAGCGCTACGCCGCCGTGCTCGGAGCGGTGCCAGGCGTCGTGGTCGTCAGGCCCTCTCTGTCGTTCCCGCCCCCGTCGACGCTGCTCAGATTGGCCCAGGACCGGTTGACCGCGGGGGAGGCACCAGTCCCGGCCGCCAGCGTCGTTCCCTTTTACATGAGGGAGGCGGACGCAACGAGTAATTTCGCCCGGGCGGAGCGGTCTTAAGGGCATGACAGCGGACCTTCGTATCGAGAAGCTGAAGCGCAGAGACCTGCGCCACGTCCTGTCGATCGAGAACGCCGTCTTCCCCGAGCCCTGGAACATCGCCGTCTTCAACTCCGAGCTGGCGTTGCGCCACGGACGCCGCTACCGCGCCGCGTGGGACGCCGACCAGATGGCCGGCTACATCGGGTTCATGATGACGGACGAGGAAGCACACATCACCACGATCGCCACCGCACCGGCCTACCAGCGCGCCGGTGTGGCCACCGCCCTCATCCTCGAGGGTATTCACGCGTTGCGCGGGACGGGAATCAAGCATCTCTCCTTGGAGGTCGCGGCCGGGAACGAACCGGCCAAGGCTCTTTATCGTCGCTTCGGCTTCGCCCCCGTCGGGGTACGCCGGAACTACTACCCGCGCACGGGTGAGGACGCGCTGGTCATGTGGGCCTACGACATCGACTCGGAGGAGTACGAGAAGAGACTGCATGAGCTGGCGCGGCGGCGGGAACGACCGCGCGGGCACTCGACCCAGGGTTCGAACTCCTGAGCCTGGCCGCTAGCGGCGGCCTCAGACGATGACCAGCCGTGTCTGCACGTCCTCAGTCGGGCGTCCCCACGGCCTCCATCGTCACGTCGACGTGGGCCGACGCGGCGGCCCGCGGACGGGTGACCCCGAACGCGCGACGGTCGATACGCGTCTTGGCCTCGACCCGCACGACGGCGCCCTCCTGGACGGCTCGAGCACGGCGTGGAGTGTCGAGTCCTCCAGGCGCCGGTCCTCTGAGTGCGGTCACACGCAACCATGGGTGTGCGTCCGGCAGAATCGGGTGAGCGGGAGCAGGCGAAAGGGACGACGATGGCAGACCTCGACGACGTGGAGCGCCTCGCTTCGGGCGATAGTTACCTGGCCGTGTTCACCGTGGCACGCCCGAACGGACGCGTGCAGGCCTCCGTCGTGAACGCCGGTGTCCTGGCGGACCCGGTCGACGGGGCCCCCGGTGTGGCCGCTGTCGTGGGGGGTGGCACACGCAAGCTCGAGCTGCTCCGGCGGGTGGGCCGGGCCACGCTCATCTTCAAGACCGGCTGGCAGTGGGTGGCGGTGTCTGGGCCCGTGCGGCTCGTCGGTCCGGATGACGGCACAGAGCTCGGTCTGGACGCCTCGTCACTGATCCGCTCCGTCTTCCAGGCCGCCGGCGGGACCCACGAGGACTGGGAGGAGTTCGACCGCGTCATGGCGGCCGAACGCAGGTGCGCCGTCTTCGTCCGAGCCGACCGGATCACCTCGAACCCAGGTTCGGTCTGAGCGGTCAGGCGGGATTGTCCATCACGCTCACGACGTCGAGGTTGCGGAACGACGGCGGCCCGTCGACGAGGGCGCCCAGTTTCTCGTTGTAGTTGTTGATGAGCTCGCTCTCGGAGTTCTTCATCGCCTCCTCATAGGAGTCGAACTCAACGATGATGGAGTAGTGGCCTCGGTCGTCACGGTCCTCCGTGGTCGTGGCGCGCCGAGCAAGGAAGGCTTTGCCCCCCTCTTTCCTGAGCTGCTCGGCCAGCGCGTCGACCTCACCGATCTTGTCCGTCCGGAACTCGATGATCTGGATGAATCTGGGCATGTTTTCCTCCCATTGCTCTATCCACGAACACCTGGTGGTGGTGTCGCTGCCTGCGGACATCGTTGTCCCAGGTTGCCCTTGTGTCCAGCGCCCGTGGCGGTCAGTGCTCCGCGGTTTGCAGGGCGTCGTCTGCCAAGCTCTCTCTGGTGCTGACCACACGGGCGCGTCGAACGCGACGACGAGAACATGCCCGGGATCGATCGCCTGTTGGCCCTGACGGACGGGGTCGTCGCGATTGCGCTGACGCTCCTCGTCCTGCAACTGCAGATCCCCGCGACGAAGCCGCTCGAACACGACACGCACTCGGCGTCCGCGCTCTGGAGCGCCCTCAACGTGGACTTCGCGGAGCTGAGCAGCTACCTCGTCTCCTTCTTCGTCATCGCGCAGTTCTGGCTGGTCCACCACCGGATTCTGCGTACCATGCGAGGCCACAGCGAGGGGTTGGCGTGGCGCAACTTCGCCTTCCTGCTCACGCTGACCCTGATGCCCTTCACGTCCGATCTCCTCGGTCGGTACGGCGACAACCCCCTCGCCATCACGTTGTTCGGGATCAATCTTGTCGCGATCAGCCTCACGACGCAGTGGATCTTCGTCTATGCCCAGGGCCACGACCTGCTCGTCGAAGCGCAGCGCTCCCACTTCGATGAGAGGGTGGGACGGGTGCGGGCGGCGCTGACCGTCGCCGTTGTCTCGCTCGCGCTCCTCTTGGCCTGGACCGACACTTCTCTGGCCCGGTACGTCTGGCTCCTCTTCCTGGTCGTCCCCTTCGCCGGTAGCCGCATCGCGGCGCGCGTCGAGGCACGGGAGGAGGTCCCGCGATGACACCGACGCCGACAGTTCTCAACTACCTCGACCGGGTCCCTGCCTCAGCCCGTGTCGTCATATCGGCCGGCCTGGGCGTCGTCGCGGGGCGGCAAGCTTTCTGGTCGGCGTGTGGCTGACCGTCTGGCGCCCCGACCCCGAGGCCACCCAGCGCCGCGCCACCCGACTCGACCCCAGCCGGAGCCTGGCCGACCTCTTGGTGATCTCCGCCGGAGTGGCGATCCTCGCGGCGGTGGCGCTGGCACTCGTGCGTGCGGGGGGCACGCACGGTGGGACGAAGGCCTATCTCCTCACGGTCGTTCTCGTGAGCGTCGTGTTCAGCTGGATGTCTGTCCACACCATCTTCACGCTCATCTACGCCCGTCTGTACTACGGCGACGAGCCGGGCGGGATCGACTTCAACGAGCCGGACGGGCCGGACTACTTGGATTTCGCGTATCTCGCGTTCACGATCGGCATGACGTTTCAGGTCTCCGACACCAACCTCACCGCGAAGCTGATCCGGCGGACCGCTCTGCGACAGGGATTGATCTCGTACCTCTTCGGCGCCATCATCGTCGCCCTGGTGATCAACATCGTGGCGAGCCTGCTGTAGATCCCCTCGGGGCGCCTCGAGTCCGCCCCTGAGAGAATGGATCGGTGAAGGGTCCAACGCTGCGCACCGCGTGGCTCCTGCTTCGCCGCTGGACCGGCGAGGATCGGCCCGTCTTCGCGCAGATCTGCGCGGATGAGGAGGTCATGCGCTACCGGTTCTCGCCTCTCACACGCGACCAGAGCGACGCCCTGATCGACGAGATTGAGACGACCTTCGACCGGAACGGATTCGGACTGTGGGCGGTCGAGCGGATCGAAGACCGCCGCCTTCTCGGTTTTACAGGTTTCGGCACCTCTGACTTCGGCGCACCCTTCTGCCCGGCCATAGACGTCGGTTGGACCCTGGCCCGTGATGTGTGGGGCAATGGGTATGCCACGGAGGGAGCGACGGCGGCACTGGAATTCGCCTTCGACGAGCTTCGACTGGACGAAGTCGTCGCGCACACCACTGAGGCGAACGGGCCTTCTCGAGCCGTGATGCACCGTCTTGGCATGAGGCACGACCCCTCCGATGACTTCGACGCGCCCTGGTACGAGCCGGGCCACCCCCGGCGCAGGTTCGTGCTCTATCGCATCGGCGCGGCCGACTGGCGCGCCTCCGCGGTCACCACACGAATCACACGTCGTTAAGCGCCGGGTTCCAGAGCACCTCCCACAGATGGCCGTCGGGGTCCTGGAAGTAGCCGCTGTAGATGCCCCACGGCCGATCGCGTGGCGTGTCGGTGATCGTCGCTCCCGCCGCCCGTGCTTCCGCGAGGACGGCGTCGACCTCTTCGCGAGTGGGGACCGCGTGTCCGAGGCTGAACGCCGTCGCCGACGGCGGCCCCTGCGCCAACGTGGCGTCCTTGGCCAGCTCGCTCTCCGGGTACAGGCACAGGAAGAGCCCCCCCGAGAGCTCGAACACAGCGATGTCGCCGGCGGCGTGCACGTCGTCGCCGGGGAACTCCGTGCCGACCACTCCCGGCGACTCCAGTCCAAGTGTCCGGTAGAACGAAAGCGAACGCTGGAGGTCCGCCACGGCGAGCGTGACCACCTGGATCCGCGGTCTCATGCTGTCTCCTCTCGACCCGAGTGCGCGTCCACCGTAGGTGCGAAACCTTCGCCCGCTCTCCTGGCTCCTGAGAGCGGCCCGAAGGTCATTCGCGCCGCGGCCTGTGCGATCGAGCTCGAGGCTGAGGCGTCCCCGACAGGAGGGTTGCCGAAGCCGCTCTCGTCACCGCACGACGACGGCGCCACTCCAGGCGGGGAGCGAGAGGGCGCCCTCGACGGCAGAGCCCTCGAGGGCACGGTCGGTGGCCACGTCCACCGTGCCCGTCACAGCCTCGAACCCCGCCGGCGCGCTCGAGAGGTTCAGCAACACCGTCGTGGCGTCGCCGCGCGCGAAGACCCAAGACCCTGCCGGCGCGGCCACCGTGCGGTACCGCCCCACCGCGAGGTCTTCGTTCCCGCGCCGCGCCGCGATCACCCGCCGGCAGAACAGGAGGACCGAGTCGGGGTCGGCCTCCTGATCGGCCACGTTGCAGTCGGCCGGGTCAGCCATGGGGAGCCAGGGCCGCACCCCTGGGTCCGTGAACCCTCCGCCGGGACCCCCCTGCCAGGGCATGGGCGTGCGTTCGGGATCACGCCCGGCGTACGGCCAGAAGCGGATGCCCACGGGGTCGAGCAGCTCGTCCTGGTTCACGACTCCGTCGACCTGCCCGATCTCGTCGCCTTGATACAGGAACGGCGTTCCCCGCAGCGTCAACAGCATCAACAGAGCCGTCTTGGTCCGCCCGACGTCACCCTGGCCCCAGCGGGTGGCCAGCCGGGAGAAGTCGTGGTTCGATCCCATGTACACCGGCCACCCGCCCTCCGGCAGCAGCGCCTCCGTCCGCTCGACCACCGCGCGCAACGCCGCTGCCTCGAACGGCGCGTGCATGAACGTGAAATTGAAGCCGCCGTGTAGCTCGTTGGTCCCGTCGCCGTAGAACACCGCCAGCCGCTCAACCGAGTCCACGTTGGTCTCGCCGATCAGCAGGCGTTCTGGCGAGTACCCCTGAGCCACCTCACGCCAGTGCCGCAGGATGTCATGCGCCTCGGGCCGGTCGGTGTTGTAGACGTACCGCACACCCATGAACTGCTGGTCGAGGGGGTCGTCCTCAGTGGCCGGCGGGTTGTCGCGCAGCTCGGCGTCCTTGATCATCATGTTGCACACGTCAATGCGAAACCCCGCGACCCCGCGGTCCCACCAGAAGCGCAAGATATCGTCGAACTCACGCCGGACCTCGTCGTTCCACCAGTTCAGGTCCGGCTGCCCCGCTTCGAAGTTGTGCAGGAAGTACTGCCCGCTGGCCTCGTCGAGTTCCCAGGCCGGCCCCCCGAAGATGCTCACCCAGTTGTTCGGGGGGCTGCCGTCTGGCTTGGGGTCGGCCCACACGTAGTAGTCCCGGTGCGCTGCGTTCCGGCCGCTCAGAGCGTCGACGAACCACGCATGCTTGTCGCTCGTGTGGTTCGGCACCAGGTCCATGAGGATCCGGATGCCGCGGGACCCGGCATCGCGCACGAGCGCGTCCAGGTCATTGAGCGTCCCGAAGTCAGGGTCGATGTCCCGGTAGTCCGAGACGTCGTAACCCCAGTCGCGATTTGGCGAGCACGTCACCGGCGAGAGCCAGACCCCGCTGACGCCGAGCCGCTCGAGGTGGTCGAGCCTGGCAATGACGCCGCGGAGGTCGCCGATGCCGTCGCCGTTGGAGTCGGCGAACGAGCGGGGGTAGATCTGGTAGAAGACGCCGCCGCGCCACCAGCGGTCCGGGGCGCCAGCGGCCGCACTGTCCGTCGTGTGCGCCATCAGATCCGTCCCTTGGCAACGGAGATCAGGTGCTGTTCGAACGAGGACGACAGGCCTGAGCCGCCGTAACTCGACAGCTGCAGGGCGTCGCCCAGCCGCCCGTGAACGAAGAAGACCAGCAGCAGCTTGACGGGCACAGTCACTCCCTGGCTCGAGATGGTTGTGGACACGCTGAACGCGGTCGCGCCCTTGGGTGACGGCGCCTTCGAGATGGCCAGCGCGCTCGCGCTGGCTCCGGTGTTGCCCGAGAGCGACGACTTGAGGCTGGTGTCGAGGAACGTCGCCAGGCAACCCGGCGTCTTCTTCTTCGTGATGGCGCCGTACTCCGCTTGGGCGAACCTCGCCGACGGGAAGAACGAGATGCTGTCCTGCACCATCTCGGTGCCCCCTGGGTTCTGGAACTGCGGGCCGTCGACCTCAGGCGGATTGGTCGCGATGTACTTGGTCGGGACGCCGATGCAGGACGCCAATTGCGGGGCGCCGGAGAAGGTGCTCGAGCTCGAGTTGCTGCTGGGGGACGACGTCCACCCCGCCGGCATATCAGCCAGCGTGAGCAGGGAGCCCTTGGCCTGGGCCTTCTGGGCCGGTGTCGGGCTCGAGGCCCCCGCGGCGACGCCGACCGAGGCGAACGACAGTCCGGCCAGGACGAGGACGGCTCTCGCGTTCGACTTCGCCCGCACCGGACCTCCTCGCGCTCGTTGCCGCCACACAGGCCACCCGGACCGCTCGGCGCGGGCCGGCTCAGGTTACGGCCGCACGGGCGAGGGCGCGCCCCCCCGGCGAGGCCTTCATCAGCTGGAGGGCCCATACGGGCGGCCCACCCGGTTGCCTCCCCCCGCCGCGGCCGCTATGTTGGCACTCACAACCTTAGAGTGCTAACGAAAGCCAAGGAGGCCCCTCCCGATGAAGCTGCACCCCCTCGAGGATCGGATCGTCGTCCGCCCCGGCGAGTCCGAGGAGACCACCGCCTCGGGCCTGGTCATCCCGGACACGGCCAAGGAGAAGCCCCAGCAGGGCGAAGTCATCGCCGTCGGCCCCGGCCGGCGCTCCGAGGACACGGGCGAGGTCATCCCGATGGACGTCAAGGTCGGCGACACCGTCGTCTACTCCAAATACGGCGGCACCGAGATCACGGTCGAAGGCGAGGACGTGCTCATCCTCTCCGGTCGCGACGTGCTGGCCACCCTCTCTTAGGCCCGGCCCACACACAGGCCGAGCCACGGAGGTCGAGCCGAAGCTGAAGGCCGCCGCCCGGGGTGTCCCGGTGCCGGCGCGGCGGACTCCAGAGCGGCGGCCTCCAAAAAGTTTCCCCTAAACCCGCAAGGACTCGAGAGGAGTTCGAGACAGTCATGCCCAAGATCCTGAAGTTCGACGAAGCCGCCCGGCGGGGGCTCGAGGCCGGCGTCAACAAGCTGGCCGACACCGTCAAGGTGACGCTGGGGCCCAAGGGCCGCAACGTCGTCATAGAGAAGAAGTTCGGCGCACCGACCATCACCAACGACGGCGTGTCGATCGCCCGCGAGGTCGAGCTGGACGACCCGTTCGAGAACATGGGCGCCCAGCTGGTCAAGGAGGTCGCCACCAAGACCAACGACGTGGCCGGTGACGGCACGACCACGGCGACCGTGCTGGCCCAGTCGCTGATCACCGAGGGCCTGCGCAACGTGGCCGCCGGCGCCAGCCCGACCGGGCTGAAAAAGGGCATTGAGAAGGGTGTCAACGCCGCCGTCGACGCCATCAAGAAGCAGTCCAAGGACGTCGGGGGCAAGACGGAGATCTCGCAGGTCGCCGCCATCTCGGCCGCGGACCAGGCCATCGGCGACGTGCTGGCCGACGCCATCGACAAGGTCGGCAAGGACGGCACGGTCACGGTCGAGGAGTCCAACACCTTCGGCATCGAGCTCGAGCTCACCGAGGGCATGCAGTTCGACAAGGGCTTCCTCTCGCCGTACTTCGTGACGGACCCCGAGCGTCAGGAGGCCGTCCTCGACGAGCCGTACATCATCTTCTTCAACGCCAAGATCTCGGCCGTGCACGACCTCGTGCCCGTGCTCGAGAAGGTCATGCAGACGGGCAAGCCGCTGCTGATCGTGGCCGAGGACATCGAGGGCGAGGCGCTGGCCACGCTCGTGGTGAACAAGATCCGCGGCACCTTCACCTCGGTGGGCGTCAAGGCCCCCGGCTTCGGCGAGCGCCGCAAGGAGATGCTCCAGGACATGGCGGTTCTCACGGGCGCCCAGGTCATCAGCGAGGAGATCGGGCTCAAGCTCGAGAACGCGACGCTGGACCTGCTGGGCACGGCGCGCCGGGTCATCGTGACCAAGGACGACACGACGATCGTCGAGGGGGCCGGTAAGGGTGAGGACGTCAAGGGGCGAGTGGCCCAGATAAAGCGCCAGATCGACGATACCGACTCGGACTGGGACCGCGAGAAGCTCCAGGAGCGACTGGCCAAGCTGGCCGGCGGCGTGGCCGTGGTCAAGGTCGGGGCCGCGACCGAGGTGGAGCTCAAGGAGAAGAAGCACCGGATTGAGGACGCGCTGTCCGCCACCCGGGCCGCCATCGAGGAGGGCATCGTCGCCGGCGGCGGCGTGGCCCTCATCCGGGCCCGCAAGTCGGTCAACGCGCTGGCCGAGACGCTCGAGGGCGACGAGGCCACCGGGGCCCGCATCGTGGCGCACTCGCTGGAGTCCCCGCTGCGCTGGATCGCCTTCAACGCGGGCCTGGAAGGCGCGGTCCTGGTGTCCAAGGTCGAGGCCGCCAAGGGCGACATCGGCCTGAACGCCGCCAACGGCGAGATGGAAGACCTGGTCAAGGCGGGCATCATCGATCCGGCCAAGGTCACCCGCTCGGCCCTGCAGAACGCGGCGTCCATTGCCGGGCTGCTCCTGACCACCGAGGCGCTGGTGGCCGACAAGCCCGAGAAGGCGCCGGACCCGGCGGCCGCCGCCGCCGCCATGGGCGGCATGGGCGGCATGGGCGGCATGGGCGGCATGATGTAGCCACAGAGATTGAGGGCGCCCCTGCCGGGGCGCGTACCGGTGCGGCTGGCGTACCTCTAAAATTGGGTACAGGTCGTGTCGGGTGTCGAGGCCGGGTCTGCGGACCCGGCCTCGACGCGTGTGCGGGCGGGTGTAGGTGGGTGGGGCGCCCGGGTCAGCCAAGTTGTCCAAGGTAGAGACTGTCTAGGGTCGCCGGGCCCGGCCGGGCCCGGCCGCGACGCTCAAGATCTACTACTGCCTGGCCCCTGGCGCGAGGGCGCCTTGACGCCGCTTCGTCCCGTGTTCACACGTACGCGTGCACGATGGCGCGGTAATTGGCACTCGGCGCCGACGGCGGTGCCGGCGTCCAGCCGGCCAGGCGCCGACCGGCGCGCACCTTCCACGGAGGCTTGGCCTCTGGCCCGGGACCCGGCCCGGGCTCGGGCGGGCCGGCGATCGTGCGGACCATGGAGAAGCCCGCGGCCCGGCACAGGTTGCGCAGCGCCTCGATGGTGAAGACGTACCAGTTCCCGAAGTCGACGCGCAGCGACATGCCGGCGTGGAATTGCAGGACCGCCTCGTGCTCGAGGCCCTGGAAGTGCACGGCCTCGGTCTCTATGACCGCCACTTCCTTCGTGACCGCCCGCACTCGCTCGAGGCAGGTGAGCGGCTCCTTCATGTGGTACAGGACTCCGAGATACAGCACCACGTCGAACGTGCCGACGCTGTCGAGGTCGATCGTCTGGAAGTCGGCGACGACCGGCTCCACCTGGGAACCCAGCGCGGCCTTGGCGAAGTCGAACCCCCGGCGTCCCGGGAGGTCCGGCTGCCAGAAGTCCGTCTCGTCGCGGGAGTGGTCGGGCAGGATCCCCTTCTGAATGCATTCGTTCCAATACTGACCGCGCGCCTGGAAGTCGACGCCCCACGCGTAGTGGTCGAGCGCGGCGACCCGCACGGCGCCGGCCCGCTCCGCGAGGAAAGAGAACTTCCCGTCCCAGGCGCCGATGTCGAGGACGCTGCGGCCCCGCACGTCGGGGAAGATCTCGGTCCCCGTCTCCTGCACGCCGATGCCCTTGGTGACGACGCCGTTCCCGAGGTCGATGGAGTGGTACCACTCGATCTCGTCGGCCTGCGCCTGCAGCTCCGCGGCGGTCGTCATCGGCCGAGAGCGTAGCCAGGGCGTCGAGCGTCTTCGATACGGCCATTAGCGTGAGCGCCGTGTCCCGTCCGGTTCCGCCGCAGGTGATCCCGCGTCCCGCGGATTGGCGTCCTGGCGGACCGCCGCCCTGGGCCGAAGTTTCATCGGCGCGGCGGGCTTCCATCGGCCTCCGCCGTGTGCTTGGCGCGCTCGAGGTGTCGGGCCAGGCCGGCCAGGTACCGGCCGACCTCGGCCGGGACGAGATCTTCGAGGCGCCGGTGGTGGGGGAGGCGCCGATGCCCGAGCGCATCAACTCCGGCGTGCTGGTGCCGGTCTTCGAGGAGGACGGCGAGGCGCGCCTCATCCTCACGCGGCGCTCGACGGGCCTGCGGACCCACCAGGGCCAGGTCAGTTTCCCGGGCGGCCGCCTCGATGAGGGGGAGGACGCCGTCGGGGCCGCCCTGCGCGAGGCCTTCGAGGAGATCGGCCTCGACCCCGTGCTCGTCACGACGGTCGGGTGGCTCCACCCGCTGCTGACGATGGTGTCGACCTCGTTCATCCTCCCAGTGCTCGGCGTGCTCGACGGCCGGCCTGACTACGTCGTCAACCCCGACGAGGTGGAGCGCGTCTTCGACGTCGCGCTGAGCGAGCTGGCCGATCCCGGGATCTTCCACGAGGAGCGCTGGCGCATCCCGGGACGCCTGGTCACCGGTTCCGATGACGGTTCGTTCCCGGTGTGGTTCTTCGAGATTGCGGGCGAGCTGATCTGGGGCGCGACCGCGCGCATGCTGCACGAGCTGCTGAGCCTGGTGCTCGGGAAGAGCGCCTGAGGGCTCTAGGCGAGGGCTGCGCCAGACGGCTGGGGTGTTGTGGTACTCCCGACCTCGCTCGGATCCAGCCCGAGAGTCGGAGGGGAGAGAGCAAGGGGGGCCTCCCCGGAGATTTCGTCAAGGCTGCGTCGATTCGTCTCGGGCAAGAGTCTCGTGACGAGAAGACCACCAATGGACGCGATGCCGGCCACAAAGAGCATGCCCCGAAGTCCGATACCGGATTGGAGCTGCGGCACGAGGAAGACTCCGATGAAGGCACCGAGCTTGCCAATTCCGGCGGCGATGCCGTGTCCCGTTGTTCGGACATCGGTCGGAAATACTTCCGATGGCAATACGAACGTCATGGTGTTCGGTCCGAACTCGATGAAGAAGTAACTCAGTCCGAAGACCGCGATGAACGGACCGACCATCTCGGTGAGGGGCGGGATGAGACCGAGGGCTACGAACGCGAGGGCCATCACGGCAAACCCGATGAGTTGCAGGCGGCGATGTCCGATCCGATCCATGCGGGCGACGGCAAGTAGGTATCCCGGGACTGCGAACACCACGAAGAGGAGAAGGGTGAGCGCCAGCTTGCCGATGAGCGTTGCGCTTGGATCGACGTCCTTCAGGATGGCCGGCAATGACAGGGTGTTTCCGTAGTAGGCGTAGTCAAAAAGGAACCAGGCGCCCGCTGTGCCGATCACCAGGCGCAGCATTCGGCGATTTGAGAGGAACGACCGCAGCTTCATAGAGCCGGTCTGTTCGTACACCGTCGGCGATGCCTCGATGGCAACGTCGGAATAACGCTCGATGTGATCGAGAACGTCCGCGCTCTCACCCTTCACGCGGGCGGCAAATCGTGGCGATTCGGGCATCTTGGTCCTGAGGTAGACCGCGGCGGCCGCCGGCAATGCACCGAATGCCAGGAGCAGACGCCAGGTCATCCCGTGACTCACCCCACCGGCCAAGAGGGACATGGCGACGATGGGGCCTATAACGAGTCCGAGTGCCTGCATGGAGAAGACCAGCCCTACCAGCTTTCCTCGGTCATCGCGATTCGCGTACTCGCTCATCATCACCGCGGAAACCGGGTAATCGCCACCAATGCCGAGCCCGAGCACGAACCGCGCCACCATGAGCCACGCGACGCTCGGTGCGATCGCCGACGACAGCGCGCCGGCGATCATCACGACGGCGACCAGCCAATACACCAGCTTGCGACCGAGCAGGTCGGCGAGCCGTCCGAAGATGAGTGCCCCGATGAAGGCACCCAGGATGGCCGAGCCGGTGACCCAACTGGTCTGCGTGGTCGTCAGGTGCCACTGGGTCTTGACCATTGTGGCGACGATGCTGATGACGAAGAGGTCATAGGCGTCTGTGAAGAACCCGACTCCGGACACCATGACGGCGCGCCGGTGGAAGCGACTGGTCGGAGCCTCGTCGAGCACCTCCATCAGTGTGGCTGGATGCTCACCGCCCTGACTAGGTACTTCGTGGAATTCGGGTAGCGCGACCATCGTCGAGAGCACTTTGCAGGTTCGACGTGAACCTGGACTTATCCGATCGTGACAGAAAGGTGAACTTCACGCGAACAAATAGGAAACTTACGACCCTCAGCTGGGTATCTTCTCTGCAATGACACGCGCGGTCGAGGAGCTCGTCCTGAACCTGTTCGCGCAGGTTCGTGAGGCGCTGGCGCGGGCGACCTGGGCCCTCTTGAACGGCGACGCGGACCTGGCCCAGAACGTCGTCGACGGCGACCAGCGAATTGACGACGCCACGTCGGAGGTCGAGCTGCTGATCTGGGCCCAGATCGAGGCCGAGGACTTCGAGCGGAAGCGACTGAGGGAGCTGGTCGGGATACTCCTGATCCTGCCGGAGCTGGAACGCAGCGCCGACCTCGCCGAGCACATCGCACAACGAGCCCTCACGAACACCGGCGCCGAGATGACGCCGGTGGGACGAGGCATCGTCCAGCGGATGTCCGAAGTGGCTGCCGAAATGTGGCAGGCGGTCGGTGCCGCCTACATAAACGCCGAGGCCGGTGCCCTGGAGCTCCACGAAGAGGACGAGGAGCTCGACATCTTGCACGATCGGCTCACCAGTGAGATCGCAAAAGGTGACATGCCTACTTCGGTGGCCGCGCAGGTCACGCTGATCTCTCGGTTCTACGAACGGATCGGGGACCACGCCGTCAACCTCAGCCGGCGCCTTGCAGCGTTACAAGGTTGAGGTCTTGTGGAATTCGCTGCTCAGCCGAACGCGATACTGTAGCGCGCCGAGCGGTCCGAACGTGACATCGAGCGCGTCGCCGGACGCCACCGCAACGGGTGCGACCAGGGAGCCGGCGATGATGCGGTCGTCGTCCCGCAGCTGCGCCCCGTGGGCCGCGAGGTACGAGCGCACGAACGCCACCGTCGTCGCAGGGTCCTCGGTGAGACCGCCCTCAGCGACGCGGGTGCCGTCGGTCTTGGTCACGGTTGCGACGACGGCCCACGGATCGACGCCGGGAACCTCCGCGCCGAACACCACACCGCGCTGACAGATGTTGCCGGCGAGGACCACCTCGATGTCATGGAAGGGCACGCCCAGGTCGACCAGCTCGAGCGCCGGGGCGAGCCCGGCGACCCCGAGGCCCCTCCCATCGGGATCCGGGCCCACCCGGATCGCGACCTCGACCTCGACGGCGGGTGCGGTCCACCCGGCCAGTGGCACCGTGGCGCCGTCGGGCGTCAGGCCCGCGTCCGTCAGGTAGCCGACCACGGGCTGGGCGAGCCCGAACGCCTCCTGGATGGCAGGCGTGTTGAAACCGATCTTCCACCCCACCGCCCGTGCGCCGGCCGCGAGGTCGGCGTCGCGGCGTGTCAGCAAGGCGCGCATGCCCCGGGTCACGGCGTCGGACGCGTCGGGCTGGGTCACCGGTGGAGTCTGGCACCGGCGCGGGCGGGCGGCCCCTGACGTCTCTCCTACAGATCGCTGGGCGGGTTCTGCACGTCGCTCGGCCTTTCGCCGGGCGCGTCGCCGGTCGCGTCCTCCGCCTGCGTATCCGGCTTACGGATGTCCCATTGGACGGGGGTGTCGTCGGGCGGTCGGCTGCCCCATTGCCCGCCGCCGGGGTGCCCACCGCCCCGGCCGCCACCCCTGGCACGCGAGCGCAACACCGCCATCACCAGAGCGAATCCGATGAAGAGGACAGCGACTGTCGGCGATCCGGTCGAGTGGCCGCCGAGGAACATCGAGCGACGACGCTAGTGCCCTGCGCCGGTCTCTTCGGGTCGGCCTGGCAAAGAATCTGGCGCGCGAGAGAGCCCCGGGAGAGCCCCGGGACGAGCCTGAGGAGAGGCGCGGGCGGAGTAGGATGGGGGATCGTCGGCGTGTCGGCCCGGCGTTCGCAATGAGTCGCAGTGACATGCCGGTGTGGTGGGTGAGCCGTACCGGCCCCACGAATGCCGGAGGGCGAGCAAGTGGCAGACATCGAGATCGGCATCTTCAAGTCGGGGCGGCGGGCCTACGGGTTCGACGACATCGCGATCGTCCCCAGCCGGCGGACCCGGGATCCCGAGGACGTCGACGTCTCCTGGGAGATCGACGCCTACCGGTTCGAGCTGCCCCTGCTGGGTGCCGCCATGGACGGGGTGATGAGCCCGACCACCGCGGTGGAGCTGGGGCGGCTGGGCGGCCTCGGCGTGCTGAACCTCGAGGGCCTCTGGACCCGCTACGAGGACCCAGTGCCGCTGTTCGACGAGATCCGCGAGCTGGACGACGACAAGGCCACCGCCCGCATGCAGCAGATGTACCAGGAGCCGATCATCCCCGAGCTGGTGACGGCGCGCATCCGCCAGATGAAGGAGGCGGGGATCACGACGGCCGCCTCGGTGACGCCCCAGCGCACCGAGAAGCTAGCGCCGGCCATCCTGGCCGGGGAGCTGGACCTGTTGGTGATCCAAGGGACGGTGGTGTCGGCGGAGCACGTGTCCAAGACCTCGGAGCCCTTGAACCTGAAGCGGTTCATCCGTGAATTCGAGATCCCCGTCATCGTGGGCGGGTGTGCGTCGTACCAGGCGGGCCTGCACTTGATGCGTACCGGTGCGGTCGGGGTGCTCGTGGGTGTCGGGCCGGGGAACGCCTGCACGACCCGTGGTGTCCTGGGATTGGGCGTGCCGCAGGCGACGGCCATCGCCGACGTGGCGGGGGCCCGGATGCGGCATCTGGACGAGACGGGTGTGTACGTCCATGTGATCGCGGACGGCGGGATGTCCAAGGGCGGCGACGTCGCCAAGGCCATCTGTTGCGGGGCGGACGCCGTGATGCTCGGATCTCCTCTGTCGTCTGCCGTCGAGGCGCCGGCCCGTGGCTTCCACTGGGGCATGGCGACCTTCCACCCGACGCTGCCGCGGGGCGCCCGCGTGCGCACGTCGGTGCGGGGGTCGTTGCGTGAGATCCTGCTCGGGCCCGCCCACGAGAACGACGGGCGCATGAACCTGTTCGGCGCGCTCCGGACGGCGATGGCCACGTGCGGTTACGAGACCGTCAAGGAGTTCCAGAAGGCCGAGGTCATGATCGCACCCGCGCTGCAGACCGAGGGCAAGGCCCTGCAGAAGTCGCAGGGCGTGGGGATGGGGCACTGATGCAGTCCGGCTCCGGTCGGTGACCGACACCGTCCTCGTCGTCGACTTCGGAGCGCAGTACGCCCGCCTGATCGCCCGCCGGGTGCGCGAGGCGCACGTCTATTCCGAGATCGTCCCCTCGTCCATCTCCGTCGAGGAGATCCGGGCCCGCGCGCCCAAGGGCATCATTTTCAGCGGCGGCCCGAAGTCGGTCCACGAGACGCCGGCACCGTCCATCGACCCCGGGGTGTTACGGCTTGGGGATCCCCATCCTGGGCTTGTGTTACGGCGCGCAGCTGATGGCGCTGCAGCTGGGCGGGACGGTGTCACGCACCGGGCAGGGCGGCGGCGAGTACGGGCGCACGACGCTGACGCAGACCGGTGCGTCCCCGCTGTGCCCCGACTGGCCGCCGACGTCGACGGTGTGGATGAGCCACGGGGACGCCATCACCGAGGTGCCGGACGGGTTCGTGGCGACGGGTCGTGACGCCGGGGGCGCCCGTGGCGGCCATGCACGACCCGAGCGCGGGGGTTGTTCGGCCTGCAGTTCCACCCCGAGGTGGTGCACACCGACCGGGGCAGCGAGATATTCGAGCACTTCCTGCTCGACGTGTGCGGGTGTGCTCCGGAGTGGACGCACGTGTCGATCATCGAGCAGCAGGTGGCGGCGGTGCGGGCGCAGGTGGGCCGGAGACCGGGTGCTGTGCGCGTTGTCGGGTGGTGTGGATTCCGCCGTGGCGGCGGCACTGGTGCACAAGGCGGTCGGGTCACAGTTGACGTGTGTCTTCGTCGACACCGGGCTGATGCGGGCCGGTGAAGCCGACCAGGTCGAGGACACGTTCCGGCGCCAGTTCAAGGTGGAGCTGGTGCACGTGAAGGCTGCGGACCGCTATTTCTCCGCGCTGGCGGGGGTCACCGACCCCGAGCGAAGCGCAAGGTCATCGGCGAGCTGTTCATCCGGATCTTCGAGGAGGTGGCGCGGGACCTGGGGGCGGGGGACAGTGGTGCGGGTGGCGGTGCGGCGGTGGCTCGGGTGAAGGGCCGCGGTTCCTGGTGCAGGGGACGCTCTATCCCGACGTGATCGAGTCGGGGAGCGACACGGCCGCCAACATCAAGTCGCACCACAACGTCGGCGGGCTGCCCGACGACCTGTCCTTCGAGCTGGTGGAGCCGCTGCGCCTGCTGTTCAAGGACGAGGTGCGCGCGGTGGGCGAGGAGCTCGGCCTGCCCCACGAGATCGTGTGGCGCCAGCCCTTCCCGGGTCCGGGGCTGGGCGTGCGCATCATCGGCGAGGTCACGCCGCGAGCGGGCCGAGATCCTGCGCAACGCCGACGCGGTCGTGGTCGAGGAGATCCGTCGGGCCGGCCTGTACCGCGAGCTGTGGCAGAGCTTCGCCGTCCTGCCCGCCGTGCGCACGGTCGGGGTCATGGGCGACGGTCGGACCTACGCCTACCCCGTCGTCATCCGGGCCGTCACCAGTGACGACGCCATGACGGCGGACTGGGCCCGGCTGCCCTACGACCTGGTCGAGCGCATCGCCTCCCGCATCATCAACGAGGTGGAGGGCGTGAACCGGGTGGCACTCGACGTGACGTCGAAGCCGCCCGGGACCATTGAGTGGGAGTGACCGTGACGCCGGGGAGCGGCGAGCCGGGGATGGGGGCGGCGGCCGGACCGGGCGCTTGTTCGACACGTCCGACGAAGAGGTCGGCGCGGCGCCGCGGCGGCGAGCCGCGGCGGAGCAGCCGCGGACGTCGACCGACGCCGACGTGCCCGGTCGAACGGCGCCGACGACGGGCGCCGCGGCGCCAGCGCACCGCCACCTCGACCGGCGCCTTCTCGGGCCGCCCCGCCGCGCTGCTCGACGACCTCACCCTCCCCCAGCGCGCCGCCGTCGAGCACCGGGGCGGCCCGCTGCTGATCATCGCCGGGGCCGGCTCGGGCAAGACGCGGGTGCTGACCCGGCGCATCGCCCACCTGCTGGCCACCGGGGACGCGCCGCCCTGGGGCATCCTCGCCATCACCTTCACCAACAAGGCGGCGGACGAGATGCGCACGCGCGTCGTCGACCTGGTCGGGCCGCGCGGCCGAGAAGATGTGGGTCTCCACGTTCCACTCGGCCTGCCTGCGCATCCTGCGCACTAACGCCGACCGGCTGGGCTACCGCTCCGCCTTCACCGTCTACGACGACACCGACTCGCGCCGGCTCGATCGAGATGATCACGGCCGAGCTCGGCTTCGACCAGAAGCGCCTGCCGTCGCGAGCGGTGCAGGCGGTCATCAGCCAGGCCAAGTCCGAGCTGGTCGACTTCGAGACGTTCCGCGAGGACGCCCGCAGCGGGCCCGATCCGTTCCGCAAGCGCATCGCCGACATCTACGCGCAGTACCAGCAGCGCTTGCTGGCCGCCAACGCGCTCGACTTCGACGACCTGCTTATGGTGACGGCCAACCTGCTGCAGGCCTACGACGACGTGCGCGCCTCGTACCAGGAGCGCTTCCGGCACATCCTGGTCGACGAGTTCCAGGACACGAACCACGCCCAGAACGAGATCGTGAAGCTGCTGGGCGAGGCGCACGGCAACGTCTGCGTGGTCGGCGACTCGGACCAGTCCGTCTACCGCTGGCGCGGCGCGGACATCCGCAACATCTTGGAGTTCGAGCGCGCCTTCCCGAACGTGACGACGATCATGCTGGAGCAGAACTTCCGCTCCACCCAGACGATCCTCGATGCGGCCAACGCCGTCATCGCCAACAACGTCGGCCGCCAGCCCAAGGAGCTCTTCACCGTCGGCGACACCGGTGGCCCGGTCACGCGCTACCGGGCCGAGGACGAGCGCGACGAGGCGCAGCTGGGTCGCCGAGCGAGATCCTGCGCCTGCACGCGTCGGACGAGTCTGACGTGGGGCGACTTCGCCGTCTTCTACCGCACCAACGCGCAGTCGCTGCCGCTCGAGACGTCCATGAAGTTCAGCGGCATCCCCTACAAGGTGGTGGGCGGGGCCAAGTTCTACGACCGCCGGGAGATCAAGGACATCCTGGCGTTCATCCGCGTGCTGGCCAACCCCGACGACGAGGTGTCGGCCCGGCGCATCGTCAACGTCCCCAAGCGCGGCATCGGCGACACCTCGGTGGCGCGGCTGGCCGCCTGGGCCCAGGTCGAGCACGTCCCCTTCAGCGAGGCCATCGACCGCGCCGAGGAGGCGGGCCTCACCGGGCAAGGCGCTGCAAGGGCGCCGAGCAGCTGTCCAAGACGCTGGCCGAGCTGCGCCCGCTGGTGCAGACGGTCAACCCGGCCGACTTCGTGCAGCTGGTGGCCGACCGCACCGGCTACCTGGCCGAGCTGGTGGCCGAGCACACCCACGAGGCGGACGGCCGGATTGAGAACCTGGCCGAGCTGGCCACCCAGGCCGGGCGACTTCGACGACGTACATGGGCTTCTTGGAGACGGTGGCGCTGGTGGCGGACTCCGACGAGCTCGACAGCGACGGCACCCGGGTCTCGCTGATGACGCTGCACACGGCCAAGGGCCTCGAGTACCCGGCCGTCTTCGTGGTGGGACTGGAGGAGGGGATCTTCCCGCACTTCCGCTCCCTGTCCGAGCCGAGCGAGCTCGAGGAGGAGCGCCGGCTCTTCTATGTCGGGATCACCCGGGCCCGCCAGCATCTGGCCATTTCGCATGCCTGGTCGCGCACGACCTGGGGCCGCACCCAGCCGGCCATGCCCAGCCGTTTCGTCACCGAGGTGCCGGCGCACCTGGTCGAGGACGTCGGCCTCGGCTCGACCCGAGGCGGGGCACGGGCTACGACGCAGGCCCGTGGAGGGTCCTGTCGGGCGAGGAACACCTGCCCGGGGCGACCTTCTCTCCCGCCGTGCCTCTGGCGGCGGCGTCGGGTGCCCGCCGCGCCGGGTCGCGGGGCAGCACGGGCGCCGAGGACCTCGGGCTGGCGCCGGCGACGAGGTGGTGCACGAGCACTGGGGCCCTGGCGTGGTGTTTCAGGCCAAGGGCGAGGGTTCCCGGGCCCAGGCCACGGTCGACTTCGACTCGGTGGGCAAGAAGAACCTGCTGCTCTCGGCCACGCCGCTGCGGAGGGCCTGAGGCTTCCGCGTCAGCGCGCTCCCGAACCCAGCCGACCAACGAGTTCGGCGAGTTGGGTCGCTCGAGCGAGCTCAGGGTCGCTGGTGACCAGCGTCGCGCCGAGTGTGCGTGCCAGTTCGACATAGAGGGCCACGGACAGTGGGAGATGGTTTCGTCGTCGCCAGGCACCGGCCATCGAGCGCGGCGACGGGGTGGCGCTCGATCGGAGCCGCCGCCATGGTTTCGGCGTAACGGAACACGGCGTCGGAGGAGAGTAAGCCTGTGTGCTCGAGCTGCCCGAGACTGGCAAGCACTTCTGCGTCGACGTGGCCGGGAGCGTGGAGGGAGCATCCGTCTATACGAGCGCTCAACGCAGGACCGGCCCGAGCACTGAGCATGAGATCCAACAAGGCGGATGCGTCGACGACGACCCGTTCATCCCTCATAGGTGAGCTCCGTCTGACTGCCCCTGGTGTTCCGGAGCGCCTCAAGGGTCGCTTCAGGCGAGACCTCCGTCGACCAGCCAAACACGACCACGCCAACCAGGGTGAAACTCGCATCCGTGCCAGTTCACGTTCTGTCGCCACCTGGGTGATGTTGGACAAGTTCATGCCGGCAGCTCGAACGGCCTCCGCCAGTCGGTCGGGCAGGTACACATTCACTCTCGCCATATACACACATCTGTACACACACGCTGTGACGACGATTCGCCCTCCTCGCCTCACCAAGTCGCACCCCCGGGTTTCTGGGGCCGTCGGTCGCTAGCCTCGTTGCATGGTGCGACGGCCCCTCGCCTGCCTCGGCGCGTCCTGTGCCCTCGCCGGGACCATGACCCTGATCAGCCTCGGTGTCGTTGCTCCCGCCGCGCCGGCGGCCAGCCCGTCATTCCCCGGAGGCCATTTCTCGGTCGGGACGATCTCCCAGACGTTTGTCGACAGCAGCCGCGGTACGGCGGCGTGGGGGCCGCAGCCGGCGTCCTCGTCCCGCACGCTCGCCACGACGATCCTCTATCCCGCAACCGGGGCGCAGTCGACGGCGACCCCTCCGCTCGCCACACCCGACCGGAGCGGCGCGCCCTACCCACTCATCGTCTTTTCGCACGGGCTAGGAGCCTCCCCCCAGGACTACCTGCCTCTCCTGAAGAGCTGGGCGTCCGCCGGCTATGTCGTGGCCGCGCCTCTTTTTCCGTTGACGAGCAGTGTGACGCCCGGCGGCCCCGACGCCGGAGACGTCGTGAACCAGCCGAAGGACGTGAGCTATGTCATCGGCGGGGTCTTGTCCGCTGCGGCAGCGACCACGGGGACCTTGGCTGGGTTGGTCGACCCGAACGAGGTCGGCGTGGCAGGGCACTCAAACGGTGGCGTGACGACGCTCGCCCTGATCGCCAACACCTGCTGTCACGACCCACGGATCAAAGCCGCGGTCGCCATGGCCGGGACGACGGTCGGAATTCCGGGGGGCGTCTACGACGACAACCACACCCCGCCCGTGCTGCTCGTGCACGGGACCGCGGACCAGCTCATCCCGTATCGCAGCGCGCCGATCTTCTACGACGCGATCAAAGGACCGAAGGGGCTGTTGACGATCAGCGGCGGGTCCCACGAGTCAGCGGCCGGCCTCGTGTCGCCATCGTCGACGTATGTCAGCCGGGCGACGACGGACTTCTTCGATGCGTACCTGAAGGGCGACATCTCGGCGCTCAGCCGCATGAGGACCGATGCGCACAGTGCCACCACGTCGCTGGTCTTCGATTCCGTGGCGGGTGCACGCGGAAGCTCCGTACCCATTCCGCCGCCGCCCGTCGTCCACCTCAAGGCCAGCGTCTCGCCCAGCGACAACCTGGTGAACGGGCAGGCGGTCACGGTTCGCTGGAGCGGCTACACGGCCGGCAAGGTCGTCAACGTCCTCGAGTGCTACAAGGTCGACATCTCCGGCGCGGAAGCGTCGCACTGCGACTTCGCCAACGCCGACATCCTCCATCCCGACCCGACAGGCAGTGGATCCCTCGTCTTCCATATCGTCACCGGCACGGTCGGGGAGGGTACCTGCGGCCCCCACGTCCGGGGCTGCGCCATCGTCGTCAACAACTCGAGTTCGACGCTCCCGTCCGAGTCGCGTGTCCTGCCGATCGGGTTCGCCGGGTAGTGGTCTGGCCGGGTCGGTCTCGGCAAATACGGCCGCAGCGGTCCGCACCCGCCCCGACCAAGGCCCGACGTCGGTCTGGCGCCCGGGCCGAGGGCCTCCGTATCCTGGGGACCGCATGAAACGTCCCTACAGGGTGGTCGTGGCCAAGCCTGGCCTCGACGGCCACGACCGGGGGGCCAAGGTCATCGCCCGGGCCCTGCGCGACAGCGGCTTCGAGGTCGTCTACACCGGCCTGCACCAGACGCCCGAGCAGGTGGTCCAGGCCGTCGTGCAGGAGGACGCCGACGCCGTCGGGCTCTCCCTCCTCTCGGGCGCCCACCTCACCCTGGTGCCCAAGGTCGTCAAGCTGCTGGCCGACGCCGGCCGGGGGGACGTGCTCGTCATCGTCGGCGGCATCATCCCCGAGGCCGACATCCCGGTGCTGAAGGAGCAGGGCGTGGCCGAGGTCTTCACCCCGGGCGCCCCCCTCGACTCCATCGGGTCCTGGCTGGCCGACGCCCTCGACGCGCGCGAGGAGGCGCTCGAGGCCTGACTGACCGCCCGCCCGGCCGCGGCACCCGACCCCGACACGCCCCGCCGCGACCGCGTGCCCGGTCGCTGCCCACAGCCGAGGCCGAGACCGAGACCGACACGGAATCCGAACCAAGGAGAACAGACCCCAGTGGACCTCTACGAGTACCAGGGCAAGCAGTACTTCGCCCGCTTCGGCATCCCGACCTCGCCGGGCGGCGTGGCCGACACGGTGGACGAGGCCGTCGAGCAGGCCGAGCGAGCCGGCTACCCGGTCGTCGTCAAGGCGCAGGTGAAGGTCGGCGGCCGCGGCAAGGCCGGCGGCGTCAAGCTGGCCGCCGACGCCGACGAGGTGCGTCTGCACGCCGGCAACATCCTCGGGCTCGACATCAAGGGCCACGTGGTCAAGCGCCTCTGGGTCGAGCACGCGTCGGACATCGCCAAGGAGTACTACGCCAGCTTCACGCTCGACCGGCCGGCCAAGCTGCACCTCGGCATGCTCTCGGCGGAGGGCGGTGTCGAGATCGAGGAGGTGGCGCAGACCAACCCCGACGCCATCGCCAAGATCCACGTCGACCCCGTCGCCGGCCTGTCGCGAGGAGGCGGCCCGCGAGTGGGTCGACCGGGCCAACCTCGACGCACCGGGCACGGGAACAGGCCGCCACCCTGCTCGTCCGCCTGTACCACTGCTACGTCGAGGGCGACTGCGACCTGGCCGAGATCAACCCGTTGATCCTCACGCCCGAGGGCAAGGTGCACGCGCTCGACGCCAAGGTCACGCTCGATGAGAACGCCACCTTCCGCCACCCCGAGTGGGAGGAGTACGAGGACGACTCCGACATCGACCCCCGCGAGAAGATGGCGAAGGAGAAGGGCCTCAACTACATCGGGCTCTCGGGCGACGTCGGCATCATCGCCAACGGCGCCGGGCTGGCCATGAGCACGCTCGACGTCGTCACGCAGGTCGGCGGCGAAGCGGCCAACTTCCTCGACATCGGAGGTGGTGCCAACGCCGACGTGATGGCCGCCGCGCTCGAGGTGATCAACGCCGACCCGGCGGTCAAGACCATCTTCGTCAACATCTTCGGCGGCATCACGCGGGTCGACGAGGTGGCGAAGCGGGATCATCGAGGCCATGGGCCGGGTCAAGCTGAAGTCGCCGGTCGTCATGCGCCTCGACGGCACCAACGCCGACGAGGGCCGGACGCTGCTGGCCGACCACCTGTCGGACACGCTCATCGCCGAGCCCACCATGCTCGAAGCCGCCCGCCGGGCCGTCGCCTGGCCAAGCCCTGACCCAGAGATCGCCCCGAGAGAACAGGAACGAACGTGAGCATCTTCGTCGACGAGACGACCAAGGTCGTGATCCAGGGCATCAGCCCGACGAGCCAGGGCCTCTACCACGGCCTGCGCAACAAGGCCTACGGCACCAAGGTCGTCGGCGGCACCAACCCCAAGCGGGGCGGCGAGGAGATCGAGGGCATCCCGGTCTTCGCGTCGGTCGCCGAAGCGGTGAAGGAGACCGGCGCGACGGCGTCGTTCATCAGCGTGCCGCCGCAAGGCGCCGCCGACGCCATCATCGAGGCGGCCGACGCCGGTATCTCCTTCATCGTCTGCATCACCGAGGGCATCCCGGCGCAGGACGAGGCCGTCGCCTACAACCGCCTCGTCCAGGAATTCCCGGGGACCCGCCTCCTCGGTCCCAATTGCCCTGGGATCATCAGCCCCGGGAAGTGCAACATCGGCATCACTGCGGGTGACATCGCCTTGCCGGGAGGACCGGTGGGGATCGTCTCGCGATCGGGCACGCTGACCTACCAGGCGCTGCACGAGTTGTCGCAACAGGGCATCGGTCAGACGACCTGCGTCGGTATCGGCGGCGACCCCGTCCCCGGCACCAACTTCATCGACTGCCTCGCCGCGTTCGAGGCCGACCCCGAGACCAAGGCCGTCATGATGATCGGCGAGATCGGCGGGTCCGAGGAGGAGCGCGCCGCCGAGTTCATCGCTGCCAAAGTGACGAAGCCGGTGGCCGCCTACATCGCCGGCGTCACCGCGCCCCCCGGCCGCAAGATGGGCCACGCCGGCGCCATCATCTCGGGCTCCCAGGGCACGGCCCAGGCCAAGATGGAGGCGTTGGCGGCCGCCGGCGTCGCCGTGGCGCAGAACCCGACCGAGTGCGGGGAGAAGATCGTCGAGATCGTGCGGGGGCTCGCCTGAGCTGAGCCCTGGGGGGTTTCGTTAGCGTCTGCGGTCATGGATGGAGGGCGTGCGGACGTGGGACCGGCCCCGCTGCGTCTGGCCGACCTCGACAAAGGCCCGCGGCGGCGAGCCATCGCTCTGTCGCTCGCGACGATTGCGATTGCCTGGGTCCTGCTGCTCGGTGCGTTCTACGTGTTGCCGTTCAACGACTTCTCCGGGGCTCGGGAGATCCTGAGGCTGGGGGCGGTAGCGGCGCTCGTCGTCGCGGTGTTCGTGTGGCAGGTTCGGCGCATCGTGACCGCGGAGCTACCCGAGCTTCGGGCGGTGGAGGCCCTGGGCATCATCATCGCGGTGTTCCTCGTCGGGTTCTCCGTCATCTACCTGTCGATGTCCCACAATGCCCCGGCGACCTTCACCCAGGCGCTCGACCACACGAAGGCGCTCTACTTCACCATCACCGTCTTCTCGACGGTGGGTTTCGGCGACATCACGCCGCGGACCGATCCGGCGCGCCTCGTCGTGTCCGCGCAAATGCTCCTGGACCTCGCCATCATCGGTGCCGTCGTCCGGCTCATCTTCAACGCCGCCCGGAGTCGCTTCACGCCGCCGGGCCAGACCGGCGCGCCCGCTCCTCCTTCGGGGTAAGCGTTCACCGACGGTCGAGCGGGCCTGCGCCGCCGCTCTGCGACGCGGGCCCGCTCCCGACTCGACGCCCGCTAGGCCGCGACCGCCGCCCCCGCCGGCCCCGCCGGCGCCGCCACCGACGCACCGCCGCCTTCGGACGGGCCGAGCGTGCCGCGTGACTGCTTCACCGCGATCACGATCCCGGTCGCCACAAGCCAGATTGGGAACCCGAAGAGGAAGGCAAAGAAGCTCAGTGGGCCGGCGCTGCCAACCACCGCCACCAGGATGGAGTACCACCCGAGCCGCTTGGGCAACGGCGCCACGCCACGGTTGAGCAGGATGGCCAGACCGGTGGAAAGCGTCATGAAGACAAGGCCGGCGAGGAAGAGCAGTTCGGCGTTCGAGGCGTAGAAGTTGATGAAGTGCGCCACCGTGTAATCGCGGTTGTGGGACGCCACAATGAGGGTGACCTCGAAGCTGCCCAGGACGATGATGCCCGCGACGAGCAGGATGCCCGAGGCGAACGCCACGTTGGGCCACAGTCGCTGCCCGCCGGCTTCGACGAGCACCGTGCGGAGCTGGGTGATGTACACGACGAGCAGGAACAACGCCAGCCCGACCAGCCAGACCGAGAGCCATTGCTGGTTGACGTGGGTGTTGAACCAGTGCGCCACCGAGGCGCCCGACGCGTTCTCCCCTGGCATGACCGCTCGAGAGCGGCCCGAACGAGACGCCGACACACACGACGACCCCTAAGCCGATGAGCCACATCCATCGGTTGAGAGCTGAGTCCTTCATAGCTGTCCCTCCCTCGCACGTCGCACCAGTCGCGTCGTGCGCTCAGGGAGCGTGACCCCGCGTGCCGCCCTGGGAGACGTCGCCACGCTCCACCTGCAATTGTCGCCTTCATTGTCATCACAGTGGTGGATGGGTTGGACAGTGCATTAGTACCCAATTCCGCAGGGGGACGAGTACCCCCGGGACACCAGCGGGGGCCGATCTCGTGCCCACTAGATTGGCCATCGTGCGACTCGCGGTCCTTGTCTCTGGTTCCGGGACGATCCTGCGGGCGATGTTCGAGGCGGGCCTCCCGGTCACCACGGTCCTGGCCGACCGGCCTTGCGCTGCCCTCGAGATCGCCGAGGAGTACGGCGCCGCACCCGAGCGAGTCGATCGGAAGGCATACGGCGGCTTCGGGCCCGATTTCGACCGCGCGGGGTTCACGAAGACAGTCACCGCCACGCTGGTCGCCCACCAGGTCGATCTGGTGGCCATGGCCGGTTTCGGGACGGTCTTGACCGAAACCGTTCACTCGGCGTTCCCCAACCGCATGCTGAACACGCACCCGGCCCTCCTTCCGCTGTTCCCGGGGTGGCACGGGGTCCGGGACGCCCTCCAGGCCGGCGTGGGCGAGACCGGCTGTACCGTCCATCTGGCCACGCTCGAGATGGACGCGGGACCGATCCTGGCCCAGGAGGCCGTGCCTGTCCTGCGGGGCGACACCGAGGAGACGCTGCACGAGCGGATCAAGGTCGTCGAACGGACGCTGTACCCGGCAACGGTTGCCTGGGCGCTGGAAGAGCTGGCGGCGGGGAGGCCGATCGAGCCGAGAGGAGTACACGAGGAGATGAAGTCGTGAGGGCCCTGCTGTCGGTCTACGACAAGGAAGGCCTGGTCGAGTTCGCCCGGGGCCTCTCGGAACTCGGATGGGAGCTCGTGGCCAGCGGCAACACCGCGGCCGCGCTCCGGGAAGCCGGTATCGAGCCGATAGAGGTGGCCGACGTCACCGGATCGCCGGAGATGCTGGGAGGAAGGGTCAAGACCCTCCATCCCAAGATCCACGGCGGCATCCTCGCCGACCGCAGAAAGGCAGAACACGTGGACGACCTTGCCGCCCACGAGATCGATGCCATCGACCTGGTGGTGTCGAACCTGTACCCGTTCTCGTCGGACCCGTCCGTCGAACTCATCGACATCGGCGGACCGACCATGGTCCGCGCTGCCGCCAAGAACCACGACCACGTCGGCATCGTCACGTCGCCCGCCGACTACGACGCAGTGCTCGAAGAGCTCCGCGCCGACGGCTCGCTCTCTGTCGCCACGCGTCGCCGCCTGGCCCGCGCCGCCTTCGCACACACCGCCGCCTACGACGCCGCCATCGTCGCCTGGCTCGATGCCGGCGGCCCCTCGCCCGTGGAAGGCGCCGATCCCCGGGGGGCCGATCTCTCCGTCGTGCTCCCGCCCACGCTGCACCTCACCCTCGAGCGCACGGACGTCCTGCGCTACGGCGAGAACCCTCACCAGCGCGGCGCGCGCTACCGAACGGCGGGTACGACGAGCTGGTGGGACGACCTGACCCAGCACAGCGGTACGCCGCTTTCCTATCTCAACCTGTTCGACGGCGATGCCGCCTGGCGACTCGTCCACGAACTCGCAGCCGACGCCGGCGCGGGACAGAAAGCCGTGGCCATCATCAAGCACGCCAACCCGTGCGGCGCAGCTGTCGCAACAGACTTCGTCTCCGCGTACGAGCGCGCGCTCGAGTGTGACCCCCTCTCCGCCTTCGGCGGCGTCGTGGCCGTCGGCGGCCGCGTCACCGCAGAGGTCGCCGAGGCCATCGCCAAAGGGCCGCAAGCGGACGTGATCATCGCGTCCTCCTACGCCCCCGAGGCGGTCGAGACCTTGGTCAAGCGGCGACGGTCCACCCGCATTCTCTCGGGGCCGCCCCCCGAGACCCCGACGAGGCAGCTGCGGAGCCTGGGCTCGAGCGTGCTCGTCCAAGACGTCGACACGTTCGTCTCGCCCCGCGACCGGTGGCGTGTCGTCACCAAGCGCACGCCTACTGACGACGAGTGGCGCGACCTCGTCTTGGCTTGGCGCATCTGCGGGCGCACGACGTCGAATGCGGTCGCGATCGTCGCCGGTGGGCAGGCCGTCGGTGTCGGCGCCGGCCAGCAGTCGCGCGTCGTGGCCGCCGAGATCGCCGTGCAGAAGGCGGGAGAGCGGGCCAAGGGTGGCGCCGGTGCGAGTGACGCGTTCTTCCCCTTCCCCGACGGGCTTGTCGTCCTGGCCGACGCCGGCGTCACCGCTGTCGTCCAGCCGGGTGGCTCCGTCAGCGACGAAACCATCATCACGAACGCCGACGAGGCCGGTCTCGCCATGGTGATGACCGGCGAGCGGCACTTCCGCCACTGATGGGCCTCCGCCACTGATGGGCGCCATCCTGCTCGACGGCGAGCCCGTCGCCGCCCGCATCCGCGCCGAGGTCACCAACCGCGTGGCCCAGCTGGGCGACGAGGGCATCACCGTCGGGCTCGGCACCATCCTCGTCGGTGACGACGTGCCGAGCGCGCGCTACGTCGCAATGAAGCACGAGGACAGCACAGCCATGGGGATGTATTCGGCGGGCGAGCACCTGCCGGCGACGGCGACGCAGCAGGAGGTGCTCGATGTCATCGCGCGCTTCAACGCCGACCCCATGATCAGTGCGTTTCTCGTCCAACTCCCCCTCCCTGCCGGGCTCGATGAGGAGCAGGCGCTCCTTGCCGTCGACCCCGCAAAGGACGTCGACGGGCTGCACCCGGTCAACCTCGGGCGCCTTGTCCTCGGCACGCCGGGCCAGCTGCCCTGCACGCCGGCGGGCATCGTCGAACTGCTGCACGCCTACGACGTGCCGGTCGAAGGCCGCCATGTGGTGATCATCGGCCGGGGCGTGACCATCGGCCGGCCGTTGGCCAACCTGCTCTCGCTCAAGCGCCCGGGCCTGAACGCCGCGGTCACGGCGGTCCACACCGGCGTCGAGCCGACCGACCTGGCCGCGCATCGTGCGCTCGGCCGACATCGTCGTGGCGGCGGCGGGCCGGCCGCACATGCTCACGCCGGACATGGTCAAGCCCGGAGCGGCCGTCGTTTCCGCGGGCACGACGTTCGAGGGGAAGAAGCTCATTTCCGACGCGCACCCCGATGTCGCCGAGGTGGCCGGCTGGATCACCCCCCGTCTCGGCGGGGTGGGCCCCATGACCCGTGCCATGCTGTACGGCAACGCGTTGCGGGCCGCGGAGCTCGCGGCCAGGAACACCAAGAAGACGAGGACCAGGTGAGCGACCCGGACCGCGAGTACTCAGAGCGCCCGTGGGGCTACTACACCGTCCTCGACGACGACGCGCCCGATCACAAGGTCAAGCGCCTCGTCGTCCACCCGGGCAAGCGCTTGAGCTACCAGCGCCACCACCGGCGCGCCGAGCACTGGTTCATCGTGGCGGGCACGGCGGTCGTCACGCTCGACGGCGTCGACCACACGCTCCACGCCGGCGACTCCATCGACATCCCGCTGGAGGGCGCGCACCGCATCGGGAACCCCGCCGACCCCGCCGGGGGCGCCGATGTCGTGTTCATAGAGGTACAGCACGGCACCTACTTCGGCGAGGACGACATCGTCCGGTTGGAGGACGACTTCGGACGGGTGGACGCGACCACGTGACACGTATCGTCGACCTCCTCGCCGCTGGTCCGACCTACTCCTTCGAGTTCTTTCCGCCGAAGAACGACAAGGAGCTCACGACGTTGGCGCGCACGCTGAGCGAGCTGCAGCCGCTCGAGCCCTCGTTCGTCTCGGTCACCTACCGGGGTGGCGCCCCGTCCCGCCAGCGCACGTTCGACCTCGTGACGGGCATGCTCCACACGACCAAGCTCGTGCCGATGGCGCACCTCATCTGCGTGGCGCACACGCGCCTGGAACTGGCCGACATCCTCGTGTCGCTGCGCAAGGCCGGCGTGGAAAATCTCATGGCGCTCGGCGGCGACCCGCCGACCGACCCGGACGCCGGCCCGGGTGAGCTCGCATTCGCCACTGAGTTGGTGGAGTTGGCCCACGCCATCGGCGGTTTCTCCATCGGCGTCGCCGCCCACCCGGCCGGGCACCCTCGTTCGCCCGACATGACGAGCGACCGCGATCACCTCGCCGCCAAGCTGCGCCTGGCCGACTTCGGGGTCACGCAGTTCTTCTTCGAAGCCGACGAATACCGCACGCTCGTCGCTGACGTTCGACAACGGGGGGTGGAGACGCCCGTCCTGCCGGGGATCCTCCCCGTCACGTCGATGGCTACCATGGGCCGGCTAGGTGGCATGGGAGCCGCGGCGCCGGCGTGGATGGAGGAGCGCCTCCGCGCCGCGGATACCCGTGGGGGAGCCGAGGCCGTCCGGAAGGAGGGTATCGAGTTGGCCACCGAGCTCTGCGCCGAGCTCCTCGCTACCGGCGTGCCGGGACTGCACTTCTACACGTTCAACACCTCGTCCGCGACCCGCGAGATCTATGCCGCGTTGGGCCTCGGGCCGTCCCATTCCTGAGTCGGGGCCCCAACCCCCCTTCGGCGCTTGACCAGGGCCCTCGGCCGTGACGAACACCTAGTGGGTATCATAGTGGGTATGGCCTACGTGGTCGCCCGTCCGAAGGGCCGGTTCGAGATAAGGGAGTCGGTCCACACCCACAAGGGCCCCCGGGCCCGTTCCCTCGCCAACTTCGCCCGCCTGTCCGACGAGGTCCTGGCCACGGCCCGACGCCGCGCCAGCCGCCCCTTCGACACCGAGCGCGGTCCGGGCCAGTGCGGCCCGCGTCGGCGCCACGGCCCACCGTGATCGCCACCCCGGGCCCGAGATGCGGAGGTTCGTCGAGTCCTCACGCCGGATGGCCGGAGCCCTCGAACCGCAGCCGCCGACGGTCGGGCCCACGGCGAGACCCGGGCGAAGCGCTCATCGACCTTCTCAACTTCGCTGAGCAGGTCACGCGCTTCACGCCCGTTCGCGCGCCCGAGCCGCTGGAGTTCCCCCCCCTCGCCGCTGTCGCCGCCGCCACCGCCCGGCGGGAAGCCGGGCGGGACACGCCGTGACGACGACCGCGACGCCCGCCGCGCCACCGCCGGGGCCTCTCGGGACTCTCGCCTCTCGCATCGTGCGCTTGCACGAGATGCTCGACTCGCTCGGTGTCCCCCACCAGTTCGGCGGCGCCCTCGCCCTGGCCTGGTACCGGAATCCCCGGGCCACGACGGACATCGACGTCAACCTGACGCTCCCGCCCGAGGCGTCGCCGCCAGTCCTGGGCGCGCTCGAGACGCTCGGCGTCACGGTGACGGAGGCCGACCGACACCTGATCGCCCGGGACGGCCAAGCCCGCCTCGACTGGGACGGCTCCTACCTCGACGTGTTCTTCGCCACCCTCGACTTCCACCACGACATGGCGGCCCACGCCAGACACGTCCGCTTCGGCCCCGTCGAGATCCCGATCCTCTCGCCCGAACATCTCATCGTCTGCAAGGCGGTATTCGATCGGCCGAAAGACCGGCTCGACATAGAGGAGATGCTCCGATGGGGCACCGAGGTCGACGCCGCCCGCACCCTCTCGTGGGTGCGCGACATTCTCGGATCCGGTTCCGCGCAGTACCGCCGCCTCGCCGATTTGCTCTCGGCAGAGGACGCGGCAGGGGCCGCCGTCCGGCCCGCCTCGCTCGACCGGCCGGATTAGGCGCCCCGCGCCCCGCCCCCTAGCATCCCGCCCATGGCAGATCTCATCCGCATGGGCGTCGACGGCACGCTCCAGGTTCCCGACGAGCCCATCATCCCGTTCATTGAGGGCGACGGCACGGGCGTCGACATCTGGCCCGCCGCCAAGCTGGTCCTCGATGCCGCCGCCGCCAAGCACGGCCACTCCGTGGCCTGGCAGGAGGTGCTGGCGGGGCAGAAGGCCTTCGACGAGACCGGCGCGTGGCTGCCGGACGAGACGGTCGAGGCCTTCCGGACGCACCTGATCGGCATAAAGGGGCCGCTCACCACGCCGGTCGGGGGCGGCATCCGCTCTCTCAACGTCGCGCTCCGACAGATCCTCGATCTCTACGTGTGCCTGCGCCCCGTGCGCTGGTTCGCCGGCGTCCCCTCGCCCGTGCTGCACCCCGAGTTGGTCGACATGGTCATATTCCGGGAGAACACCGAGGACGTCTACGCCGGCTACGAGGTGCAGGAGGGCACGCCCGAGGCGGCCAAGCTGACCGACTTCCTGCGCTCCGAGATGGGCTGGCCCATCCGGGACGGCTCGGGCATCGGGATCAAGCCGGTGTCGGAAATGGGCTCCAAGCGCCTGATCCGCGCCGCCATCAATTACGCCCTGGACCGCAAGCGACGCAGCGTCACGTTGGTGCACAAGGGCAACATCCAGAAGTTCACCGAGGGCGCGTTCCGGGAGTGGGGCTACGAGCTCGTCCGCGAGGAGTTCTCCGGCGTCGCCGTCGGCTGGGACGATTGCGACGGCAATCCGGGCGACAAGCTCCTCGTGAAGGACACGATCGCCGACATCACCCTCCAGCAGGTCCTGACCCGGCCCTCCGACTTCGACGTCATCGCGACGACCAACCTCAACGGGGACTACCTGTCCGACGCCTTGGCCGCCCAGGTGGGTGGCATCGGAATCGCGCCGGGGGCGAACATCAATTTCGTGACCGGCCACGGCGTCTTCGAGGCGACGCACGGCACTGCGCCCAAGTACGCCGGCCAGGACAAGGTCAACCCAGGCTCGGTGCTGCTCTCCGGCGTGCTGATGTACGAGCACATCGGCTGGAACGACGCCGCCGCGGATATCGTGCACGCGCTCGAGGCCACCATCGCGGACAAGGTCGTCACCTACGACTTCGCGCGCCTGATGGAGGGCGCCACCGAGGTCAAGACGTCCGAGTTCGCCGCCGCCATCGTCGACCGCTTGTAGCCACCAGCGCCAGCCACCAGCCACCAACGCCCGTCGGAAAGGACTCACCCTCATGGCCAAGCCCCCCGTTCACGTCGCCGTCACCGGTGCCGCCGGCCAGATCGGCTACTCCCTCCTGTTTCGCATCGGCGCCGGCCAGCTGCTGGGTGAGGATCAGCCGGTGGTCCTGCACCTGCTCGAGATCGAGCCGGCCATGAAGGTGCTCGACGGTGTCGTGATGGAGCTCGACGACTGCGCCTTCCCGCTCCTGCACGACATCGTCCCGACCTCGGGCCTCAAGACCGCGTTCGACGGCGCCTCGTGGGCGCTGCTGGTTGGCTCTGTGCCCCGGAAGGCCGGCATGGAGCGCGGCGACCTGCTCAGCGTGAACGGCGGCATCTTCAAGCCGCAGGGCCGGGCCATCGCCGACCACGCGGCCGCCGACGTGCGCATCCTCGTGGTGGGCAATCCCTGCAACACCAATTGTCTCGATCGCCCGTGCCAACGCGCCGGAGGTCCCGACCGATCGCTGGTTCGCCATGACCCGCCTCGACGAGAACCGGGCCAAGGCGCAGCTGGCGGCCAAGGCGGGCGCCCCGGTCGCCGAGGTCACGAACCTGGCCATCTGGGGCAACCACTCGGCCACGCAATTCCCGGACTTCGCCAACGCCCGTATCGGGGGGAAGCCGGCCCCTGACGTCATCACCGACGGCGAGTGGCTGCGGGGCGACTTCCTGACCACGGTGCAGAAGCGGGGCGCGGCGATCATTGACGCACGGGGCTCGTCCTCGGCGGCCTCCGCCGCTTCGGCCGCCCTCGATACCGTGGCGAGCCTGCGCACGGAGACGGCGAAGGGCGACTGGTTCTCGGTGGCCGTTCCCAGCTCGGGGCAGTACGGCGCGCCCGAGGGCCTGCAGTTCGGCTTCCCGGTCGTCTCCGACGGGAGGGGCGGCTGGTCCGTCGTGGAGGGCCTCGCCCACGACGACTTCGCCGAGGACCGGATCAAGGTCACGACCGACGAGCTGCTGGCCGAGCGCAACGACGTGCAAGACCTCGGCCTGATCGACTGACAGGTGCTGGTGCGGGTCCGGATCTGGTTGCCCGACGTGCCGGGCGTGTTGGGTGCCGTGGCCGCCGAGATCGGCGCCGTGAAGGGCAACGTCGTGGGCCTCGAGGTCCTCGAGCGCGAGGCCGGCGTCGCGGTCGACGAGCTCGTGGTGGAGCTCCCGGACCAGCCCGGCGCGGTGGACGCTCTGTCCCGCGGCGTCCGCAACGTGCCGGGTGCGGGGGTCGAAGAGGTCACCGAACTGCGCGGCCACGGTGCGGCGCACGTGCACGACCGCGAGGACAGCGTCCTCGCGGCGGCGGCGGCCATCCTGGAGGCACCGACGCCCGAGGGGGCGCTTGCCGCGCTCACCGACAGCCTCATCGTCCTCTTCTCTCTCACGTGGCTGGCGCTGCTCGATGACGCGCTCGAGCAATTCGTCGAGACCCATGGCGACCTGCCCTCGGTCGAGTGGGTCGTGGCGTTCGCGGAGGGCGCGCGCAGCGGCGCCGACCCGGCCAACGACACGACGGGATCGGGTGTGTTCATCGAGCCCGTGCCGGGGTCGGGCCTCACGGTGTGTGGCGGCCGGGAGTCCCCCATCCGGCGGCGGGAACGCCGCGAGATCACGACGCTGGTCATGGTGGCGTCCCGCTACATCGATGCGCTGATGGGACGAGGGCTGGGCGGCCTGCATCCCGGAAGCGACTGAACCGCGGCCGCCGGACGCTCCGCTCTAATGTCCCGGCATGCTCCGGATCGGGTTCGTCGGGTCGGGCCTGATCGCCTGGGCCCACGCGCTGGGGATCAAGGCGATGGTGGACGGGGGCGTGCTCGACGCGTCCATCGTCGCCGTCCACGATCAGCGGGAGAGCCGGGCCCGGCGTTTCGCCGAACGTGTGGGCGGGGACTCCGAACCAGCGGAGGTCGTCGCGAGTGCGGCCGAGGTGGCGGCCCGCGCCGACGCCGTGTGGGTGTGCACGCCGACGGCAGCGCACCGCGAGGCGGTGGAGGCGGCGCTCCAGGCGAAGCGGGCTGTCTTCTGCGAGAAGCCGCTCTCGACCGACCTGGCCGCGGCCGGCGAGTTGGTGGCGGCCGTCGACGCGGTGGGCGTGCCCAGCCAGTCCGGCCTGGTGCTGCGCAGCGCGCCGGTGTTCCGCGCCCTCAAGGCGCTGACCGAGTCCGGCACCCTGGGCCGGCCCATGGCCGCGGTCTTCCGGGACGACCAGTACTTCCCGATCCGGGGGACGTACTCCGAGTGGCGCGCCGACGTCGCACAGGCGGGCGGCGGCTGCCTCATTGAGCACAGCATCCACGACGTCGACATCCTGCGCTTCTGCTTCGGCGAGGTGGACTCGCTCACGGCGCGGACGACCAACGTGGCCGGGCACGAGGGTGTCGAGGACGTGGCCGCCGTCACGCTGTCGTTCGCCTCGGGAATGGAGGCCCAGCTCACGAGCGTGTGGCACGACATCCTGACGCGGGGGTCGACGCGGCGCATAGAGGTGTTCTTTCGCGACGGCATGGTCAGGCTGAGCGACGAGTTCCGCGGGCCACTGCACATCCAGACCAGCGCCGGCAAGGAGGTGCGGGAGTGCCCCTCGCCGGCGTGGGTCGACGCCCTGCCGCTTCCGGACGACCACACCGGTCTCGCCCTGAAGGCCTATGTCGAGGCGGACCGGGCGTTCGCCGACGCCGTGACGGAGCGCCGGCCGCCGGAGCCCAGCCTGCGGGAGGCGCTCGTCGCGCACCGCCTGGTCGACGCGTCGTACCGGTCGGCCGCCGCAGGGGGCGCGCCGGTCGTTCTTTAGGAGGCCGCCCGACTCAGGGATGAATTCGGCGCGGCGGGCCTCATCCCCAAGTCGCAGGGCCCGGCGGAAAACGATGTCCACCTGGGCCGATGAGAGGCGGTACGGCGTGGCGACTCCCCGAAGCGACGCAGGCCGGGGGATACGATCGAGCGTGCGCTCTCTGCTCCGAGTGTTCAACCAGCAGCCGTTGGCGGCGAAGGTGCCCGAGGTGACGGCGATGTTCTGGGTGATCAAGATCTCGACGACCGCGGCCGGCGAGGCGATCTCCGACATGTTCGTGAACAACAAGAAGGTCGGCGTCGTCGTCGAGGTCTCCTTCTTCGCCATCGCGCTGTTGCTGCAGTTCGCGTCCGCGCCGTTACGCCGCCGTCCCGTACTGGTTCCTCGCGCTCGCCATCGCCACGGCGGGCACCGGCGTGGCGGACACCATGCACCTCGTCTTCGGCATGCCGTACGCGGCGACGACGGTCTTCTGGCTGGTGGCGCTGGCCGCGGTGTTCTACCTGTGGAACCGCAGCGAGCACACGCTCGATATCCACTCCATCACCACCAACCGCCGCGAGAAGTTCTACTGGGCGGTCGTCTTCGCCACCTTCTGCCTGGGGACCGCGGTGGGGGACTTCGCCGCATCGACGCTCGGGCTCGGGTACCTGGCTTCGGCCCTCCTGTTCTGCGGCGTGATCCTCATCCCGTGGGGCGGATGGAAGTTCCTCAAGTGGAACGCCATCTTCTCGTTCTGGTTCGCCTACGTCATCACCCGACCGGTCGGCGCGTCTTTCGCCGACTACTTCAGCAAGGGCCACGACCTGAGCGGCGCCAACTTCGGCGACTGGCAGACGGCGTTGGTCATGACGTCGATCGTCGTGGTGCTGGTGGCGTACACGGCGGTGCGGCGCTACGACATCCAGTCGGCGGACGTCCAGATCGCCGGGGGCTGAACCGCCGGGGTGACCAGCGGCAGGCTGGAGGCGTTCACCGACGCGGTCATCGCCATCGTGATGACGATCATGGTGCTGGACCTGCGCGCACCCGCCGGGCACGGCTTCAGCGATCTGAAGCCGCTGGTGCCCAAGGTCCTCGTCTACGCCTTGAGCTTCACGTTCCTGGCCATCTACTGGGTCAACCACCACCATCTGATGCAGGTCGTGCAGCGCATTGACGGCCGGGCCCTGTGGGCGAACGTAGGGCTCCTCTTCGCACTGTCGCTGACACCGGCCGCCACCGCATGGCTGGGAGAGCATCCGGGGGACACCGCGCCGGTGGTCGTATACGGGCTGGTCCTCCTTCTGGCCGCGGTCGCCTACTTCCTGCTCACCCGCGCCCTCCTCGCGTTGCACCCGCCGGATTCGCAGCTCGCCGCCGCCATCGGCAGCGACCGGAAGGGCCGGCTGTCGGCCGTCGCCTACGTGGTGGCGGTCGGCATGGCGTTCGTCGCCCCGTGGGTGGCCATTGCGATCTATGTCGCCGTCGCGGTGGCCTGGCTGGTGCCGGACCGGCGCATCACGAGGGTCATCGGCCTCTTCCCCGAAACCGAGGGGTCCACGGGTCCATCGGGTCCACAGGGTCCGTAAGGTTGTCCCATGGACACCGCCGCGCTGCTGCTCGATCTCTACGGACGCACCCCGCCCATCGTCGCCAACGCCGTGGACGGACTCGACCAGGACCAGCTGGCCTGGGCGCCCGCCCCCGGCGCCAACAGCATCGCCTGGCTCGTCTGGCACCTGACCCGAGTGCAGGACCACCACGTGTCCGAGCTGCTCGACGAGGAGCAGATCTGGACGAAGGGGGAGTGGGCACCGCAGTGCGGGCTGGCCCCCGACCCCCACAACACCGGCTACGGCCACGGGCCCGACGACGTGGCGGCGGTGCGGCCCGACGGGCCGGGCGTGCTGCTCGGCTACCTCGACGAGGTGGACGTCCGGACGCGAGGGCTGCTGGAGGGGCTGCGCGAGGCCGACCTGGACCGTGTCGTGGACACGCGTTGGGACCCGCCGGTGACGTTGGGCGTGCGCCTGATCAGCATCGCCGACGACTGCCTGCAGCACGCGGGCCAGGCGGCGTACCTGCGGGGGCTGTTGTAGCGGGCACTGTCTTTACCCGTGTCACGTCGGACTCGCCTGCCTTGCCTGCCTTACGCCTGCGCCGGCGGCTTGGCCCAGCGCACGTACTCGGAGTAGTGGAAGATCGTCTCGTACCCGAGGCGCCGGTAGACCGGCTCGCCCATCGGTGACGCCTGCAGGTTGACCGACGACGTGCCGCGGTCGAAGGCCAGGTTGGTGACCCAGGCGGTGACGAGCGCGCCCAGGCCGAGGCCCCGCGCCGACGGGACGGTGCCCACCCACTGCACGCCGGCCACGCCGTCGCTCTCGTAGACCATGGCGGTCGCCACTGGCTCGCCGCCGCGCTGCGCCACCACCGCGTGCGCGGCCGGGTCGTCGAGCAGCGCCGCCGGCCGGTCGAAAAGGTCGTCGAGCGCCTCGGGTGGCAGGCCGTAGGTGTGGTAGGCCTGCCCGTTCACGGCCGTGAAGGACCGCACGGCCGCCTCGTCGTCGACCGGGTGCAGCGAAGTCCCCTCGGGCGGCGCCAGGTCGGGCAGGCGGCGCCGGCAGTGCATTTCGGGGACGGCCTCGCCGAAGGTCTGCATGCCGGCGTCGGCACACGCGGCGCGCAGATCGTCGTCCTGCCCGGTGTCGCGCACCTTGATGCAGAAGCCTCGTCCCATCCCGCCGTAGAAGTCCGCGGCACGCGTCGGCACCTCGTCGGCCGGCACGGTGTCGTCCACGCGGAAGGCGCTGTTGCCGACCATCGGGATCCACGACCCGCCGGCACAGAGAACGACGCCGTCCCTGTCCTCCAAGGCGCCCCGGCTGCTCCAGCGCGTGACAGCCCGGCAGAACGCGATCAGGTTGGCCTGGAAGCGTGCGGCCTCGTCGGCGTGGCTCGTTTCGGGCATGCGCCATGATGCCGCGCCCGGCCGTCGTCAGCTCAGAGAGAACACCGGGTGGCGGCCGGCGATGGCGGCGAACTCGTCGTCGTTCGAGTCGGGCCCGACGCCGTCGAAGAACATGCCCACCTCGAACCTCCAACGGCGCAGGTACTGGCGCAGGATCGGTATGCGGTCGGCCTCGGGGACCTCGGTCGCCGTGCACAGTTGGCGGCTGCGGCCTTTGATCAGCACGAGGTGCCCGCCGGCGTGGCGCACGTTGCGGACCCACTGCGTCTCGCCCCGGGGGGCGACGAGGTACTCGACTCCGTCGATCGTCACCGGGTTGACCGGGGTGTGGTACAGCTGACCGGTGGTGCGGCCCCGGTGTTCGAGCACCCGGGAGCCCCGGACGCTGAGGCCCATCCGGGTCAGGCCGCTCACCAGACGGTTGAAGACGTTGCGGGTGAACCAGTCGGGGGTCTTGTAGTGCGGGGTCTCGCCGGCCGTGCCGGAGCCGTCGGTGGTGGGCATGGGGTTCTCCTCGGGGGCGGTGGCGTAGTCAGTTGTCATGAACACCGATACTAAACGTGAACAATGTTCTTGTCAAGTACTTGTGTTCTCGTTTGTGAGCCCCCATACTGATGGCATGGCAGACCCCCTGGCAGACCCGGCGGCCGCGCCTCTGGCGACTCGCCCGCCCGCGCCGCGTACGGCCCGGGAGCGGGTGCGGGAGGAGATGACGGCCGAGATCCTGGCCGTGGCCCGCCAACACGTCGCCCGAGACGGTGCGCCCGGCCTCTCCCTGCGCTCCATCGCCCGCGATCTGGGAATGGCCCCGTCGGCTCTGTACCGCTACTTCGGCGGGCGCGACGCCCTGCTCACCGCTCTCATCCTTGCTGCCTACGCGTCGCTCGCCACCGAGGCGGAGCGGGCGGCGGCGGAGGCGGCGACTCGGGACGAGAGCGACGCCGAGCGCTTCTTGGCGGTCCCGCGGGCCATGCGGCGCTGGGCGCTGGCGCACCCGCACGAATGGGCCCTCATCTTCGGGACGCCGGTGCCGGGGTACGAGGCACCCGAGGACACGGTCGAGCCCTACGCCCGGGTGGCGGCGGCCCTGCTGCGACCGCTGGGCGAGGCCCAGGCGGCCGGCCGGCTGCGGACACGGGACGACGGCCGCGGCGGGAGGCCGGTGTCCGCTGCGCTGCGCGACGCCGTGGCGCCGGTGGCCGACGAACTGCTCCCGAGCGTCCCGGCGGGCACCGTGGTGCGGGCCGTGGGAGCCTGGACGGCGGTCGTGGGAGCCATCAGCCTCGAGGTGTTCGGGCACTGGCGCAACACGATCCTGGACCCCGAACAGTTCTTCGACGCCACCGTGGGCGACGCGGCGGACGCGCTCGGGCTGCGCTGACCCGAAGCCGATCGGTTGATCGGGCCGGCTGAGACAACACGAGGGAGGACGGCATGGCCATCGAGTTGAACCACACGATCGTTGCGGCCAACGACAAGGAGGTGTCGGCCCGGTTCCTGGCCGAGATCCTCGGCCTCGACCCGCCGACGCCGTTCGGCCCGTTCCTGTGCGTCGAGACGGCGAACGGCGTCAGCCTCGACTACGCCGACCGCTCGGGTGCCTTCGAGCGCAGCCACTACGCCTTCCTCGTCGCGGAGGACGAGTTCGATGCGATCTTCTCCCGCGTGACCGAGCGGGGGCTGCCCTACTGGGCGGACCCGGGGCACACCCGCGCCAACGTCCTCAACGACCACGGACGCGGCTTCTACTTCGACGACCCCTCGGGCCACAACATGGAGGTGCTCACGCGTCCGTACGGGACCTGATCCGCACGAGGCACGGAAACTGGGCTAAAGAGCGCGCCGTCCGTGCGGCGGCAGGGGATCAGGCGACGGGCATCCTCAGTTCGATGCCGTGGTGCTGAAGGAAGACCATCTTGTCACGCAGTGCCGTCTGCCAATCGGCCATGTCCTTGTTGTACTGCTGCCGGTCGCCCTCCTCGCAGGCGTGCTCGAGCTCGTCGAATGCCAGGTCTTCGGCGTCCAGCAGGGCCCGGTACCTCAACAGGAAGTGGTCGTCGATCGGCTGGTGCACGTCGTTCTCCCTACTCCGGCCCGACCTCTGCGAGCCGGTACCGACACGATACTTCCGTCACACTTTGTTCGCTTGGGGGCCCCGGCCGATCGCAGCCGAATTGCAGTCGAATTGTCGCGGTTTCGACGCTTGACTCCGGAGGACTACCAGTTGCGGCGCAGGCGGTGATAGGCCCGGGGCATCAGGGCACGGAACACCATGGCGGCGTCGATCAGGGCCGAGACGCTGATCTCGAGCGACGGGCCGCCGGCCCGGGCCAGGATCCGGCGCGACACCGTGGTCACGCTGCGCCGGGTGAGCCGAGGCGGCTGGCGCAGGCCGCGCCCGAGGGCGCCGAGTCCCAGCTTCGTGGGCATGAAGGCGGGGTAGACGATATGGACCCGGACGCCCTTCGGGGCGAGGCGGAACGAGGCGGATTCGGCGAAGGCGGACAGCGCCGCCTTGGACGAGGGGTAGGCGCCGGGGCCGGGCGAGGGCAGACGGCCGCCGTCGGAGGAGACCATCACGACGATGCCGCGTCCCCGCTCCACCATGGACGGCACGATGTGGAGCGTGGCCGCCACCGGGGGAAAGAAATTCACGTCGAAGGTGTGGCGGAAGTCCTCCTCGGTGATGTCGACCAGCCGGACCCCCGGGTCCTGCGCGGCGTTGTTGATGAGCAGGTCGATGCGGCCGTGCGCGGCCGTCACCCGGTCCAGCGCGGTGCGGAGGGCGTCCGTGTCGGCGACGTCGCAGACGATGGTGCCCGACTTGGGCGAGTGCGCCTCGAGCTCCGTCGAGAGCAGCGCCAGGGGCTCTTCGCTGCGGGCCAGGCCCACCACCGTGGCGCCCGCCCGGGCCAGGTCGCGGCAGAGTTGGGCCCCGAGGCCGGACGAGGCGCCGGTCACCACGGCGACCGTGCCGGCGTAGCGGTCGCCGAAAGCGGGGGGACGGGAGGCCCGGGCCACGTCCGTCAGCCTGCCGGGTCCGCCGGACCGTGTGCGCCGGCGGAGTCGGCCAACCCCGCGAGCGCGGGGCCGAGCTCGGCGGACGCCGCCTGGAGGACTGACTGCGCGGCGACGAGCGCGGCCAGGTCGCCCCGGACGCGGACGCGCCCCGCCGCCAGGGCGTCGGCGGGCTCGAGCACGCCCTGCGCCATGGCCAGCGTGTCGTCGTACCCGAGCAGCATCGTCACGTCGGCCGCGTCGGATGCGCCGCCGTCCGGGTCGAGGGCCAAGTGGGCGTGGCCCTCGGCGATGGTGAGGACGGTGCGGACGGTGCGGACGGTGCCGGTGCTCCCGTCACTGGGGCCTCCCGCCGCGTCGGGCACGGCTTCCACGACCTGCGCCACCGTGAACGCGCCGTCGGCCGCCAGCAGCGACCCCGACCCGGCGGCGGCGATGGCGTCGGTCAGGTCGAGCGCGCCGAGCGCGGCGTCGAAGGACTCCACCCATTCGCGCGACAAGTAGCGGGGCACGGGCTGAGTCTGGCAGCTGGGTGGTTCGGCGGCGGTGGGACGGGCCCGACCGGTCTCAGCCGGCAGACCCGGTCTCGGCCTCTTGGGCCGTCTTCTTCGAACGCCCCAGGATCTTGCGGCCGAGCCAGGCCACCGGGTCGTAGCGCGCGTCGACGACCCGCTCTTTCATCGGGATGATGCCGTTGTCCGTGATCTTGATGTGCTCGGGACAGACTTCGGTGCAGCACTTGGTGATGTTGCACATGCCGAGGCCGAGGTCGTGCGACAGGTTGCGCCGGTCCTCGACGTCGAGCGGGTGCATCTCCAACTCGGCGAAGCGGATGAAGAAGCGGGGCCCGGCGTACTTGGGCTTGTTGTCCTCGTGGTCGCGGATGACGTGGCAAACGTTCTGGCACATGAAGCACTCGATGCACTTGCGGAACTCCTGCCCCCGTTCCACGTCCACCTGCTGCATGCGGTAGCCGCCTTCGGGCTCGGGGCCGGGCTGGAAAGCCGGGATCTTCTTGGCCACCTCATAGTTGAACGAGACGTCGGTCACGAGGTCGCGGATGATGGGAAACGTCTTCATGGGCGCAACGGTGACCGGCTCGCCCTCGGGTAGCGTGTCCATGCGGGTCATGCACATGAGGCGGGGCAGACCGTTGATCTCGGCCGAGCACGAGCCACACTTGCCCGCCTTGCAGTTCCAGCGGCAGGCCAGGTCGGGGGCGTCGGTGGCCTGGATCCGGTGGATGACATCGAGGACGACTTCACCCTCGACGGCGGGCATGACGTAGTCGGTGAACTCGCCGCCCATGTCGTCGCCCCGCCAAATCCGCATGGTGACCTTCTCGTCGGCCATCATTTCCCTTCCTCGAACAGTTCTGCCAGCTCTGCCGGCATGACGGGCAACGGCTCGGGGGCGATGGCGATCGGGGCCAGGAAGCCGCGCTCGCCCTTCTGGTGCTGCACGAAGTTGACCTTGCCCATGTCGGGGTCGGGGCCGGGAAAGTCCTCCCGGGTGTGCCCGCCGCGGGACTCCTTGCGGTTGCGCGCGCCCTGCGCCACCGCGATAGAGGTGGTGACCATGGACGGCAGGTCGGTCGCCAGGTTCCAGCCCGGGTTGTAGGAGCGCCCACCCTTTATCGACACCTTCGCCGTCTGCTGCTTGAGGTCCTCGAGCTTGGTCAACGCCTCCTCGAGCTCGGGTCCGTTGCGGATGATGCCTACCAACGACTGCATCGTCTCCTGCAGCTCGTGGTGGACGTCGTAGGGGTTCGGCCCGCCCTCGCGCCCGAACGGCGCGTAGGCCTCGTCGATCACCGAGGCGATCTCCGCCGCGTCGACGCTCGGGGAGCCGGGGCGGCCTTCCGCATAGTCGGCCGCACCGAGACCGGCGCGGCGGCCGAAGACGATGAGGTCCGATAAGGAGTTTCCGCCCAGGCGGTTGGCGCCGTGCATGCCGGCGGCCACCTCGCCCGCCGCGAAGAGGCCGGGGACGGTGGCGGCCTGCGTCTCGGCATCGACGCGCACGCCGCCCATCATGTAGTGGCAGGTGGGCCCGACCTCCATGGGCTCGGCCGTGATGTCGACGCCGGCCAGCTCCATGAACTGGTGGTACATCGACGGCAGGCGGCGGCGGATGTACTCGGCGCTGCGGCGCGACGCGATGTCGAGGTAGACGCCGCCGTGCGGGCTGCCCCGGCCGGCCTTGACCTCGGAGTTGATGGCGCGGGCGACCTCGTCGCGCGGGAGCAGGTCCGGCGTGCGCCGGTAGTTGATGTGGTCCTCATACCAGGCGTCGGCCTCTTCCTCGGTCTCCGCCGTCTCGGCCCGGAACATCGGCGGGACGTAGTCGAACATGAAGCGCTTGCCCTCGGAGTTGCGCAGCACGCCGCCGTCGCCGCGCACCCCCTCGGTGACGAGGATGCCGCGCACTGAGAGCGGCCAGACCATGCCGGTCGGGTGGAACTGCACGAACTCCATGTCCATGGCGTCGGCGCCGGCCCAGACGGCCATGGCATGCCCGTCGCCGACCGACTCCCACGAGTTGGACGTGTACAGCCACGCCTTGCCGATGGAACCGGTGGCCAGCACGACCGCCTTGGCGGTGAACACGACCATCTCGCCGGTCGGGCGCATGTAGCCGATGGCGCCGCTCACGCGGCCCTCGGCGTCGTGGAGCAGGCGCAGGACCTTGCACTCCATGAACACGTCGGCATTCATGGACACGACCTTCTGCTGCAACGTGCGGATCAGCTCCAGGCCGGTGCGGTCGCCCACGTGGGCCAGGCGCGCGTAGCGGTGGCCGCCGAAGTCGCGCTGGAGGATGCGCCCGTCCTTGGTGCGGTCGAACAGCGTGCCCCAACGCTCCAGCTCGTAGACGCGGTCGGGGGCTTCCTGGGCGTGGATCTGGGCCATGCGCCAGTTGTTCAGCATCTTGCCGCCGCGCATGGTGTCGCGGAAATGGACCTTCCAGTTGTCCTCGGGCCACACGTTGCCCATGGCGGCCGCCATGCCGCCCTCGGCCATGACCGTGTGGGCCTTGCCGAGCAGGGACTTGCAGACGAGCGCCGTGCGCAGGCCGCGTTGTTTCGCCTCGATGGCGGCGCGCAGGCCGGCGCCCCCGGCGCCGATGACGACGACGTCGTAGTCGTGGGTCTCGTAGTCGGGGGGTTGGGACGGGGTCGAAGTCGAGGTCGAGGTGGTCGCCATCGGAATCAGAAGTGGAAGGCCGGATCGTGGATGGTCCCGCTCGCCACCAGCCGCACGTAGAGGTCGCTGAAGGCGACGACGAAGAGGCTCGCCCAGGCAAAGCGCATGTGCATCCCGTTGAGCGGCGTCACGAACTTCCAGAGCTTGTGCCGGATGGGGTGTTTGGCGAACGAGCGCACCTGGCCGCCGCAGAAGTGCCGGCAGGCGTGGCACGACAGCGAGTAGAGCCACAGGAAGGCGGCGTTGAAGCAGAGGATCACCGTGCCCACGCCGATGCCGATTCCGATGCCGGGCTGTTGGAAGGAGACGATGGCGTCGTAGGTCAGGATGCCGTTGAAGATCAGCAGCAGCCAGAAGAAATAGCGGTGAATGTTCTGGAGGATCAGCGGGAAGCGCGTCTCGCCGCTGTAGCTGCCGTGCGCGTCGGCCACCGCGCAGGCGGGGGGCGACCACCAGAAGGACCGGTAGTAGGCCTTGCGGTAGTAGTAGCAGGTGAGGCGGAACCCGAGCGGGAAGATCAGGATGAGCAGCGCCGGCGAGAAGTTCCAGAACGGCAGCGTCCCGAAGGGATGGCTGCCCGGCACGCAGCTGTTGGCGATGCAGGGGGAATAGAAGGGCGAGATGTAGTTCCGGTGCAGCGCTGCGCCGGCGTAATAGTTCTTGTTGATGAAGGCGGCCCAGGTCGAGTACACGACGAACGCGGTGAGGATCACCACGGTGACGACCGGCTCGACCCACCAGGTGTCGTGGCGGAGGGTCGGCTTGTCCGGGCCGCCCCGTGCCCCCGAGATGGCGACCGGGGTGGCGCTGGCGCTGGCGCCGCCCCCCCCTCCGGTTGCCTGGTCGACCGTCGTCGTCACTCCGACCTCCTCAGTGGGTCAGTCATCGGCCTGGCCGGGTCGGCTTGCCGCCCTGCCCACGGGGACACTTCTCTTTGCAGAATGTGTGTACACCTATACACACATTCTCCAAAGGAACTCCTCCTGAGATGCCGGGACTTCGATTCGGGCCAGCAGGTCGCACCCGGCGAACCCTAGGACCGCCTTCCCGGGCACGTCAAAGACATAAATGATATAGAGATCAGAGCGATAAGCTCTCAAACCGAGTCGTCATGCAGCTCCACCAGCTCACCTACGCCCTGGCGGTGGCCGAACAGGAAAGCTTCACCGGGGCGGCCGACCGCCTGCACTTGGCCCAGCCCTCCCTGTCGCGCCAGGTCCGGCTCCTGGAGCAGGAGCTGGGCGTGGTCCTCTTCAACCGGGGCCCGGGCCAGGGCCGGGTCACCCTGACGCCGGACGGCGCCGCGCTCGTCCCCTTCATGCAGCGGGTGCTCGCCGACGTCGAGGCCACCGGCGCCGAGGCGCGGGCGTTGGCGGGGATGGTGCGGGGCCGGCTGGCCGTGGGGGCCACGCCGAGCCTCGTGACCAGCGTGCTCGCGCCGGCACTCGTGGAGTTCCACGCCGGCCACCCGGGCATAGAGCTTTCGGTCGTGGAGGCGGGCTCGCGCCAGCTGGTGCCGCAGGTGGCGGCGGGCGAGGTGGACCTGGCGCTGGTGGTGCTGCCGGTGATCGAGCCGCTCGTCACCACCACGCCACTCTTCGACGACCCGCTGGTCCTGGCCGTCGCTCCCGGGCACCACCTCGCCCGTAAGCGAAGCGTGCAGGTGCGGGAGCTCGACGGCGTCGACCTGGTGATGTTCCGTGAGGGCTACGACCTGCGCGCCGCCACGCTGGATGCCTGCGGGGAAGCGGGGGTGCACCCCCACGTCGTCAGCGAGGGCGGCGAGATGGCGGGCGTCCTCTCCTTCGTGGCCGCCGGATTGGGGGCGGCTGTCGTCCCGGCCATCGCGCTGCCCCAAGACGGCCCGCTGGTCGCGGTGCCTTTCTCGGCGCCGGCGCTGAGCCGCACCATCGCCGTGGCCCAGCGCGGTGACCGCGCACTGGCTCGTCCGGCGCGCGCTCTGGCCGACCAGTTGCTGGCCGCAACGCCCGGCGCGCTCGCCGCAAAGCCGGCCACCCCCGCCACCCCCAGCGCCGGCACCGTCACCATTCCCGCTGCGCCGCCCCGGAAGGATCAGGTTTAGGCTTCGTACATGGCAGGCCTCTCCCACGACGACCCGTCCGCGACTCCGCTCCCGCACGAACTGAAGCAACCGGCCGACCTGCCCCGCGCCTTGGCCGACCTGCGGTCGTCGGGCTGGGAGTCGGTCTCGGTGGCCGAGGAGATGCGGCGCAACACGGCGAAGTCCATCGCCGCGGGCCGGAGCCTCGTCCCCGGTGTGCTCGGCTTCGAGGACACCGTCATCCCGTCACTGGAGAACGCCATCCTGGCGGGTCACGACATGATCCTCCTCGGCGAGCGGGGCCAGGCCAAGACGCGGGTGATCCGCTCGCTGGTCGGGCTGCTCGACGAGTGGCTCCCGATCGTCGCGGGCTCGGAGATAAACGACGACCCCTACCGCCCCGTCTCCCGCTACGCCATCGACCGCGTCGAGGAGCTGGGCGACGCGACGCCCATCGACTGGGTGCACCGCTCGCAGCGTTACGGAGAGAAGCTGGCCACGCCCGACACGTCCATCGCCGACCTCATCGGCGAGGTCGACCCCATCAAGATCGCCGAGGGCCGCTACTTGAGCGACGAGCTCGCGCTGCACTACGGCCTCATCCCGCGGGTCAACCGCGGCATCTTCGCCATCAATGAGTTGCCGGACCTGTCGGAGCGGATCCAGGTCGGGCTCCTCAACATCCTCGAAGAAAGAGATGTCCAGATCAGGGGCCACCGCATCCGCCTCCCTCTCGACGTCTGCCTCGTCGCCACGGCCAACCCGGAGGACTATACGAACCGCGGCCGCATCATCACGCCGCTCAAGGACCGGTTCGGGGCGCAGATCCGCACGCACTACCCCTACGAGACGCCCACCGAGGTGAAGATCATGGAGGGGGAGGCCGACTTGCCGACGGCCGGCGTCCCCGTGGCCGTCCCCGCCTACATGAAAGAGATCATCGCCGAGACTTCGCAACTGGCCCGACGCAGCACGCACCTGAACCAGCGCAGCGGCGTCTCGGTGCGGCTGTCCATCGCCAACTACGAGACGCTCGTCGCCTCCGCGGTGCGTCGTGCGCTTCGCACCGGTGAGCCGGTAGCCGTGCCCCGCGTGAGCGATCTCTCATCGCTGGTGCCGTCGACTCAGGGCAAGATAGAGGTTGAGGCGATGGAGGAGGGGCACGAGGACGAGGTGGTGGCCCAGCTCGTCGCCGCCGCGACCCTGTCGGTCTTCCGCCGCCGCGTCACCCTGGACGATCCACAGTCGATCGTGGGTGCGTTCCACGACCAGGTCGTCGTGCACGTAGGCGACGACATGCCCTCGGCCGCCTACCTCTCGGTGCTGGCCGACATGCCCGAGCTGGAGCCGCCCACCCGCAAGCTGGCCGGCCCCGAGGCGGCGGAGGCAGAGTCACCCGCCCTCCTGGCGAGCGCGCTCGAGTTCCTGCTCGAGGGCCTCCACCTGACCAAGCGGTTGAACAAGGACGCCTCGGGCGCCCGGGCCCTCTATCGCGGGCGCCGGTAGCGTCGCCGAGCCAACGCCATGACCTCCTCCGCCCGCTACGACTACTCGGAATGGGACGGCACCCAGGAATTCGCCGACCTCGACCCCGACGACCTCCTGGACGGCCTCACCGACGACCTGCTGGCCGGCGGTGACCTGGACGACGCGCTCCGCCGGCTCCTCCGCTCAGGCTTCCGCACAGCCGACGGCGACCAGGTCGCCGGACTGCGCGACCTGCTCGACCAACTCAGACGGCGCCGCGCCGAGATGCTCGCCGAGGGTGACCCCGACGGCCGTATGGCCGAGCTCACGCAGACGCTCGACGAGATAGAGCAGGACGAGCGCGCCGCCATCGACGAGCTGGTCGACGACGCGCGCACGTCCGGCGACGAACGACGACAGCAGGTCACCGACGACGTGGCCACCGAGCGGCGCATGGCCCTCGACCTCCAGCCCGACGACCCGCCCGGGCGTATCAGCAGCCTGCAGCACTACGAGTTCGTCTCCTCCGAGGCCCGGGAGAAGTTCGAGGAGCTCGTCGAAGACCTCCGCAGAGAGATGGCCGACACCTTCTTCGAGGGCGCTTCCGACGCGCTCTCCAACATGAGCCCCGAGCAGATGCAGCGCATGCGGGACGCCTACGACGCGCTCAACCGCATGCTCGAGCAACGGGAGAGTGGCGAAGAGCTCGACCCCAGCTTCGAAGAGTTCATGGCCGAATACGGCGACATGTTCCCGGGCAATCCGCAGAACCTCGACGAGCTGCTGGAGCAGTTGGCCCAGCGCATGGCCGCGGCGCAGGCCGTGTGGAACTCCCTCAGCCCCGAGCAGCGGGCCCAACTGCAGCAGCTCATGGAGGCCGTCCTCGAGGACATGGACCTGCGCTGGCAGGTCGAGCGCCTGGCCCAGAACCTCCAACGCGCCTTCCCCGACGCCGGCTGGCAGGACTCCTACGACTTCAGCGGCGAGGGGCCGATGCGTATGGACCGCGCCACCGACCTGGCCACGCAGCTGAGCCAGCTCGACCGCATGGAGGACGTCCTCCAGTCGGCGTCCACCCCGGCCGCGCTCGGCGAGATAGACCTCGATCAGGTCAAGCAGCACATGGGCGAGGACGCAGCCCGCGCCCTCGACCGCTTGGCCAACCTCACCAAGTCGCTGGCGGACGCGGGCCTCATTGAGCAGCAGGGCGGCCGGATAGAGCTGACGCCCCGCGGCGTGCGCCGACTGGGGCAGAAGGCGCTGGCCGACCTCTTCGGTCAGATCAACAAGGACCGCATCGGCGACCACGCGGCCGTGCGCACGGGCGCGGGCCACGACCGCGAGGAGACGACGAAAGCCTATGAGTACGGCGACCCGCTGAACCTGCACCTGTCGACGACGGTGCACAACGCGGTGCGCCGCGGCGGGAGCGGCGTGCCAGTGAAGCTGCAGCCCGACGACTTCGAGGTCGTCGAGGTGGAGGCGTTGTCACGCAGCGCCACCGTGTTGCTCGTCGACCTCTCCATGTCGATGCCGATGCGCGACAACTTCGTGCCGGCCAAGCGCATGGCCATGGCGCTGCAGACGCTCATAAGCTCAAAGTTCCCCCGCGACTACCTCGGCATCGTGGGCTTCTCCGAGGTCGCCCGCGAGATCCGCGCCGACGAAGTCCCCACCGCCATGTGGGACTATGTCTACGGCACCAATCTGCAGCACGCGCTCGCGCTGGCGCGGCGCATGCTGGCACACCAGCACGGCACCAAGCAGATCATCGTCGTGACCGATGGGGAGCCGACCGCGCACGTCGATGACCATGGCGAGGTCTTCTTCAACTACCCACCCGTCCCCGAGACGCTGCGCCGCACGATGGCGGAGGTCATCCGCTGCACGCGGGCCGGCATTGTGATCAACACGTTCGCGCTCGATCTGCAGCGCACGCACTATCCCTTCGTGGAACAGATCGCCCGCGTCAACGGAGGCCGGACCTTCTACACGACGCCCGACGCGCTCGGTGGCTACGTGCTGGTCGACTTTCTCCAGCACCGCCGCGTGCTCCGCCCAGCGGGATAGGCCCCGGCCGGATAGGGCATCTTTAGCCGCGTTTCGGTGTGCCTGTAGGTGCATCGTTCGCAAGCATGATGTCGATGGAGTGTTGCGTCTGTTTCGCCAGTGCCGGGTCGAGCAGCGGTTTTGAGTAGAACTCGACCTTGGCCCGCGCGAGGCGCAGGTGTCCCTCCGGGTCGAGGACGTCGGCACCGAGCGCGGCCGACAGGCGCTCGTGCATGACGAGGAGCCCGGTTTCGATGCCGACGAGGACGACCGCGTACCCGTGCTCGTCGGCGATCTGGCCAGAATGATGCCTCGCCAGGCCCGCCTCGGTCGCCGCCACCATCTGGTCAAACATCGCACTGGCCGCGGGTGACCCGTCGATCATGGAACGCGCCAGGTAGCGGTACCACTGCAGCATCTCAGGCTGGGCGTCGGCCAGGAAGCCGGGGTTGTCCAGCCGCGACTCCAGAGCCAGCTGCTCCTTTACCTCGACCAACTGGGCGAGGACGTGGTCGTCGCAAGCGGCGCGCAGCGACTCCTTGGTCCCGAAGTGGTGCTGGACCAGGCCGCTGGACACCCCGGCCTCTCGTGCGATCGCTCGGATGCTGGTGCGCCGGACGCCCTGCTCCGTGAACAGGCGCAGGGCAGCGTTGCGGATCCGCGCCCGGGCGGTGAGGTCGCCCGTGTCCGGGTTTCTCTTGGGCGCCGCCGTCGGCCCACCTCCTTGCTCGGGTCGGAGTCGCCGCGCTCTGGTAGCGATACTTCTGTATTGAAAACAATATCTTTGTATTGGATATGGCTGCGGCAGTACCGCCGATCGGAGCCGAAGGGTGGGTCTCACCTGGGATGATGCCATTCGAAGGGCCGCTCGCGCCCCAGGCCACACTCCGGTTTCGTGCCTGAAAGGGCCAATCCCCCCTTGCGCCTCGGCAACCTTGTGGTCAAAGATTGACTACACCGTTGTAACTACACCATTGCCACCTGAGGCGAGAAGGGGGGCGAACCAAAGTGCCAGTCGACATCGTGACCACGCTCTACGGTCGCCAAGAGAAGAGTTGGCAGCTACAAGCGAACTGCATGGGCGTGGACCCGGACCTGTTCTTTCCGGAGCGGGGCGCGTCCACCCGCGAGGCCAAGGAAGTGTGCCGGGGCTGCGTCGTGCGTGAGGACTGCCTCGAGTACGCCCTGGCCAACGGCGAGAAGTTCGGGATCTGGGGCGGCATGAGCGAGCGCGAGCGCCGCCGCCTGCGCCGGGCCCGGGCGATGGCCCGGCGGGACGTTGCCAGCGCCTAGACCGGTCCGCGCCCCGCGGTCAGGGGCGCATCCGTGCCTCAACCGTCGTCCCGGCCGAAAGGCCCAGCTCGCGCCAGCGGGCCGCGGGCACCGCGGCCAGAACGGCTTCGGGCAGCAGGCCGACGAGCTCGGCCCCCTCGACGGTGCCGCCGTGCTCGCGCACCAGGTGGCCGATCAGGTCGTAGGCCTGGGCCGGTCCCAGGACGTCCGGCTCCACCAGGTTGCACGACACCTGCGCCCGCTCGCCCACGGTGAGGCTCAGCGCGCGCAGTTCGGCCCGGCGCACGAGCGGAGCGACGGTGTGGGCGACACCCTCCGGGCTGACCCACACGTTGTAGGCGACGAGCACACGCCGCGCCCCGACGGCGGTGGCGCCGGTGCGGGGATCGGGCGTCGGGGGGCCGAAGTCCGGTGCCAACGCTTCGAAGGCCTGGCGTCGCACCTCGGGGAGGGTGCGGCCCCCGCCGCCGGGGAGCGGGCCGTACAGGAAGCACGGCACGCCGAGCGCGTCACCCAGCCAGCGGGCGAACCCGTCCCGTAATTCCGACGCGGGGGTGAGGTCCGGGATGGCGGGCCCGCCGGGCCGGTAGGGGACGAAGGGCACCACGTCGAGCACGCCGAGACGGGGATGAGCGCCTTCGTGCGCCCGCAGGTCCAACCGGTCGACGGCCGCGGTGGCCAGGGCGCGTGCGGACTCGGACACGAGATCGGCCGACCCCGCCAGCGTCAGGACGGCCCGGTGGTGGTCCGGGTCCCGGTGCACGTCCAGAAGGGCATCACCCGTTCGGGCGGCGAGGTCAGCGAGAAGGGTCTCGTCGCGGCCCTCGCTCACGTTGGCGACACACTCGAAGATCACCGCGCCAGCCTCACACGGCTCGGCGCGCGAGGAGGAGGGGAGCCGCTGGGCCGGGCCTAGCCGACCACGACCGCCGCGCGGGAGAGGCGGCGGCGGCGGAGAATGCGTCGGCGCTCACGCTCGGAGGCGCCACCCCACACCCCGTGGTCGATGTGGTGCTCGAGCGCGTACTCCAGGCACGACTGGGACACGGGGCACTCGGCGCAGATGCGCTGGGCGACCAGCACGCCCATGCCGTCACTCGGGAAGAAGACGTCGGGTGCAACTTCCTTGCATTTGCCCCGGGCCATCCAGTCTGTATCCATTGTGCGGCTCCCCTTTTGTGCGCCATTTTACGGAACGTAACCGTTTCGCAATAGAGTTTCGGGATAGGAAGTTTGTAAGAATCCGAGCACCGATCCCGGTTGCGACCAGGCACGATGCTCGGGCTTACGCCACGGGTACGCTGGGCCCCCGTCACCGAGGCCAGGAGGTGCCATGTCCCCGGACACCGAGGACGACATCGTCGGAGAAGGCGAGCTCGCCGAGCCCATCGGGCACGTCCGCGTCGTCTACCTCGGACCCGTCGCGCCGCACTGGGAGGTGCAGTCCGACTACGGGCCGGCAGACGTGATTGAGCAGTTCCGCGAGCGGGTGCTGGCGCGCCTGGTGTTGCTGCCGCCGCACGACCCGCAATTCCGGCGAAACAGCGAGCGCGTCGTCCGGGACGCGGAGCGCGAGCAGCTGGCTCTGGAGTGGGTCCTCGACTACGACGAGGGCGCGCCCGAGGCCTGAGGCCCTCGGCCCAGGCACGGACGCCGGGGCCATCGCACCCACATTGCACCCCCGCCGCCACAGGGGTGACACCCCGATGAGCGAAATTTGTCTGCCCATTGGGGAGCTGGTTGAAACCCGGGTCGACAGCCCGGGCTGGGGGGAGTCGACCATGGGACGGATGTACACGTTGGACGAGGCACCGGTGGTCCGGGATGTGGCCCGGCAGGCCGGCGGCCTCAGCGAGGACGAGGCGGCACTGGTCCGGACGCTTACGCCGGCACGCCTGAACGCGCCGGACATGCGGGCGCACCAGGCTGAGCTCGTCTCCGTGCTGATGGCCATGCGGGCGGATGATGCGCTGGCCGACTACGTGTACGCGATCGGACCGGAGTGGGACGGCAGCATTGAGGCACTACTCGTGGGCGGCCGGCTCACCGCAGCGTACGAGCGCTTCGCCCTCGAGCGCGTCGCCTGAGCCGACCGGGCACCTCGGGCCGGGAGCGCAGCCGACGACACTGCGGGGCGCTCAGTCGAGCAGCCCGATCCGCGCGAGCCACAATCCGGGCGCGTCGACCTCGGCCGGTGTGGGCAGGTCCAGCTCGTCCCCCCACAACCGCGCCAGCGCGTTCTCTCCGGCCCGCTCGATCACGCCCGAGATGAAGGCGCGTCCCCGGTCCACCTCTTCCTGGCCGACGTCCAGGCCGAACAACCCAGCGAAGGCCTGCTCGCCCTTGCCCTCGGTGACCCGGTAGCGGTACCACGCCTCGCGTAGCGAGGCTGGCGACGACGTGAGGGTCTCGGCGATGGCGCCCGTCACATGGTCGACATAGGCCCCGATCGCCGTCGTCTGCGCGGTGAGCGCGGCCGAAATGTTTCGCTGCTCCGGGCTGATGAGGTCCGAGAGCAGCGCCTCCGGGTCGCCGAGGGCGTCCTCGAGCGCGGCGGGGTCACCCAATCCCTCCCCCAGGCGCTCGACGATCGAGCGCTGGGCGGCAGCGGCGTGGGCGGAGGCGTCGCCCAACAGGGTGGCGAGGGACGAGCGCACGCCGGAGCGCGTGAGGACCGCGTGCATGGTGAGCTCGCGCAGGCACACCCACAGCTGCACCTCTTGCAGGGGGAGGCTCCAGTCCTCGGCGAAGCGCGCGACGTTCGAGGGGACGAGCAACAGGGTGGGCGACTCGGGCCACGGCAGCGGCAGCGCGTACTGCCCGAACGCGCGCTGCGCCAGGTGCCCGGCGGCAGACCCGAATTGCATGCCGAGGAACACCGGGCCCAGTGTGAGGGCGAACTGGCCGAGGAGGCCGCCGATCCCTGCGGCGCCCTCGGGATCGAGCTCGCTCAGGTCGAGGGTCGAGGGGACGGCCGACGCGCCCTGTTGTTGCGCCTCGACCATCGTTTTGAGGATCGGGCGGTAGGCCTCGAGGACGCGGAATGACCACTGCCCGGGGCCCACCGCGTCGAAGGACACGCCGCCCGTCACGGACGTCGGCGATATCCCCGTCGCTTCGGCCACGTGCAGCTCGGCCACCCGCGCCAGCTCCTCGAAGCCGATCCGTACGAGTGGATCTGGCGTGGCGTCGACGCCGCCGTCGGTGGCCACGCCGAACGCGAGGGTGCGGGCCGCCTCGAACCAGTTGTCCCCGGCACCTGGTCCAGACCCGATGACCTTGAGCAGGTCACCCAGCAGGCCTCCCATGGGGTTCTCGGGATCCGATCCGAACATGCTCACTACTGCATGCTAGGAGGACCCGCCCAGGGTGACGTCCACGACCCGGGTGACATCGCCATCGTGGACGGAGACCGCCACCATGGTGCCTGGCCCGAGCACGTACAGGCGCGCCCGCAGCTCGGCCATCGTCCGCACCGGCAGCGCGTCGACCGCCACAATGACCTCGCCGGCGCGCAGCAGCTGCGCCGCCGGACCGCGTGTCACAACGGTGTGGACCATGGCGCCGGTGTCGTTCCCCGCGTCGCCGCCCTCGACGCCGAGCCACCCGTGGAGCACCCGGTTGTTCGAGCGCAGGTCGTCGGCGACGCCCACGACCAGCTGCGTGGGCAGAAAGCTGGCCGTGGATCCGGCCCCGGATCCGGAATAGAGGATGCCCATCACCCGTCCCGCCGCGTCCAGCAGCGGCTCACCCCCGGTCACCGGTGCGGTGGACGCCGTGGCCGTGCTCGGTGTCGACGTGATGGCGGGCATGCCATCGGCGGGGCCGCCCACGATGGCCGATCCTACGGCCGCCACCGAGCCGGGTGTGCAGCGCAGCGCGAGCGCGTTGGCGCCGGCGGGGATCAGGGTCAGCGTCAGGTCCGGCGAACCGGGGTTCAGCGCCGCGTCGTCGGCGAAGGGTGCCACCGGCACGTCCTCGGGCACCTGCACCAACGCGATGTCCGACGGCCGGTCGATCGCCACCACCGAGGCCCGCTCGGCTTTCCCGCCCGCGCCCACGAGGTCCAGGCCCTCCTTGGCGCCCACTGCGTCGGCGGTGGTGACGACGAGGCCGCCTTCAGCGACCGCGATCCCGATCAGGCTGACCACTCCGTGCGGCGTCGCCGCCCGCAGTTGCACCATGGCGCGGCCGGCGGCGTCGGCGGCCGTGGGCACGGCGATGCCCTGGACGGCCAGGGTGGTGATCGACGCGCTCTCGACCGTGTCGTGGGTCGAGCCGGTCGGGGGGCGGGTGGAGGCTGGAGACAGCAGGACGAGGACGAAGGAGACGGCGGCCATGACCGCGGCCACGCCAATGAGCACCATGAACGCGCCGCGATAGGGGTGGTGCGACGGTGCGTTGAGCAGCACCGGCGAGGTGCCGCCGGGTGCGAGCTCGCTCGGATGCCGCCAGACGCGGTCGGCGGGGTCGATCCACCCGCGCTGGGCCGCTCCGGGCTCGTCCGGGCCCCCGCCCCCGGCTTCGGCGCCCGATTCTCCGTCCACAGGCTCGTCCGGAGTGTCGCTCACCGGGGCGAGGCTACCGATGCCAACAGGGGATTTGGGGTCGCGACATGGCCTGCGCCGTACCATGAGGCTCCATGTCGCGGGACCTGGCCATCGACCTCGGCACGGCCAACACGCTGGTCTATGCCAAGGGAAAGGGCCTGGTCCTCAACGAACCGACCGTCGTTGCGTTGGACTCGCGCAGCCGGGAGGTCCTGGCCATCGGGACCGACGCCTGGCAGATGATCGGCCGGACGCCGGGTTACATCGTGGCTGAGCGACCGTTGCGCGGGGGGGCCATCACCGACTTCGAGGTCACAGAACGCATGCTGAGCGTGCTGCTGCGCCGGGTCGGTGTCGGGAAGCTCAACCGTCCCAAGGTGCTGATCTGCGTTCCCTCGGCCATCACCGCTGTCGAGCGCCGCGCCGTGAAGGAGGCGGCGCGACGCGCCGGGGCGTCAGCCAGCTACCTCATCGAACAGCCCATGGCGGCGGCCATCGGCGCCGGGCTGCCCATCCACGAGCCGGTCGGCAACATGGTGGTCGACGTCGGGGGCGGGACGTCGGAGATGGCAGTCATCTCTCTCGGCGGGGTCGTGGCCGTGCGGGCGCTGCGCTGTGGCGGCTTCGACTTCGACGCGTCCATCCAGACCCACATCCGTCACCGCTACGGCATCGCCATCGGCGAGCGGACGGCCGAAGCGCTGAAGCTCGCCATCGGGTCGGCCTTTGCCTACGAGGGAGAGCAGCAGGCGGAGATACGTGGACGCGAAGTGGCCACCGGCCGGCCCAAGACGGTCGTCCTGTCTCCCTCGGAGGTGCGCGGGGCGATTGAGGACAACGTGGTGTCCGTCATAGAGACGGCCGCCACTTGCCTCGGCGAGGCACCCCCGGAGCTGGCGCAGGACATCATGTTCGAGGGCGTGCACCTGACCGGCGGGGGCGCGCTGCTCCGGGGGATGACCCAGCGACTGGCCGACGCGACTGCCGTCCCCGTGCACCTGGTCGACACCCCGCTCGAGTGTGTCGTGCAGGGGGCCGGGATCTGTCTGGAGTCGTTCGACCGCCTGAAGCGGCTTTTCACCCAGGACGACTGAGCCCGACGAACGAGGCTCACCGGGGACGACGGCCGGGGACGGGGTCGCCCAACAGCTCCTCCGCCGCTTGGCGGACTTGCCAGTCCCGGTCGGCTGCGGCGGACCGGAGGGCGGGTTCCACCCGGTCGTCTTCGAAGCCGGCCAGCGCAACCGTGGCCCGGCGGCGCACCGTGGGCCGGTCCTCGCGGGCGGCCCGCAGCACGGCCGGCAGGCCCGCCCGGTCGCCGATGGCCCCGAGGGCGGCCACGGCGGCTTCCCGACAGCGGGCGTCCGAGTGGGTGTGTGCCACCTCGGCGAGTTCTCGCACGGCGGGGCGGTGGTGCCGTTCGCCCAGGAACCAGGCCGCGCCGACCACGACGAGGGCGTCCGGGTCGTGCAATGCGCGCACCAATGCCGCCGGGAGGAGGGAGCGGGAACCCACGCCACGCACGGAGACGGCGGCGTCAACGGCGCGCCGCCGTACCGTGACCGGCCCCTCGGCCAGGGTGGCGGCGACATCGGCCGCGGTCAGTGCACCCAACCGAGCCAAAGCGCCGAGGGCGGCCTCCTGCACGCGCGGGTCGGCGTCGTTGAGGTTTCGCCGGACCACGGACGCGGCGTGGCTGGCACCCCGGTGGCCCGCCACGCTGACCCGGCGCCGTCGCACGTCGGCGCGGCGGTCAGCGCCCCCATCCGTGGCAGGATCGTCGCCCACCGCCTGAGTATGTCCGACCCTGACGCGACCGCCGACGGGGATCCCGCGGCGATCCCCACTCCTGACGCCCCTGGTTCCGGGGCGCTGCGGCCACCGCTGGACTCCGCACCCGCCGGCACGGCGCCGACCGTTCGGGGGAAGGACCGGCGCCGCCGGCGCTGGCCGGCCGTCCTCGCCGCACTGGTCGTCGTCGTTTTCGTCGCCGGTTTGATCGCGGCGCGCACCAATGTCGACTACTACGTCATCACGCCCGGAGAGGCCACCCCGGTGTCCCAGTACATCGAGGTCCCGTCCGAGCTGAACCACCCGCTGACGGGGAAGATCCTCCTGACCGACGTCTTCGTCACTCAGCTCACCGCGCTCAGCTATGCCCTTACCTATGTGCAGAACAACGTTTTCGGGTCGACCGACGAGATCTATTCCGGCGCAGACCTCCTGGCCGGCGCGCCGACGCAGGGTCAATTCCTCAACCAGGGCTTCTTGCAGATGGCGCAGGCCCAGAACTTCGCTACGGCTTCCGCGCTCACCTACCTCGGCTACACGGTGAAGTCCACCAACGCCGGGGCGCTCGTCTACGGGATCGAACCGGATTCGCCGGCAGAGAAGACGCTCGAGCTCGGCCAGGTCATTGAGAAGGTCAACGGGACGCCAACGCCGACCGACTGCGCGCTGGTCTCTGCACTCCACGGTCTCCAGCCGGGGGCAAAGGCGACGCTCGCCGTCGAGGAGTCGCGCATCAACGACGAGGGTGCGCTGGTACCGGGCGCCGTCGTGGAGAAGTCGGTGACGCTCGGTGTCCCGCCGAAGAGTTTGGTCGAGACGGGGTGTGAGCCCCCGAGAAAGCCCACGGCCTTCCTCGGCATCGACCCCGAGACCCAGCAGGCCTGGGACTTCCCAGTCGACGTGAAGATCGACACTCCGCAGATCGGCGGGCCGTCGGCCGGCCTGGCCATGACCTTGGGCATCATCGACAAGCTCAGTAGCGGGAGGCTGACCGGGCACCGCGTCATCGCGGCCACCGGGACGATCGACCAGTACGGCAACGTCGGCCAGGTGGGTGGCGTGCCAGAGAAGACCATCGCCGTCGAGCGGGCGGGGGCCACGGTCTTCCTGGTGCCGAAGCCCGAATACGCCAAGGCGGAGGCCAAGGCCACTCCACAGCTCCGCGTTTACGGGGTGAACACGCTCGACCAGGCGTTGCGGATCCTGAAGCGCCTCGGCGGAAAGGTCCCCACGAGTCCCGTCCCGGCGTAGGCGGCGCCGTAGGCTCTGAGCATGTCCGAAGTCCGTGCCCCCATCTCCTCATCCCGAATCGCCACGGGGGACATCGCCCGCCACTCCTTCGCCATCGTCCGGCGCGGCTACGACGCTGACGAAGTGCGCGCCTACCTGCAGTCGATCTCGCGCAGCATCGAGGCTCTCGAGGAGCGCGAGGCCGAGCTCCGGGCAGCCATGGCGGAAGCGGAGGAGCGGGCCGCCCACCCCATCGTCGACGAGGCGACCCTGACGGCCTCGCTGGGGCAACACAGCGCGCAGATCCTGCGCCACGCCCACGAGGAGGCGGCCCGGATCGTCGCCCAGGCCCAGGAGAGCGCGGCCACCATGTTGCGTGAGACGCAGAGGCAGGTGGACGAGCTGCAGGCGCGCACCGAGGCCTCGACGGCCGAGCGTGTGGTCGAGGTGGAGCTCTTGGTGGCGAACGCGGAGCAGGAGGCACGGGCGGACCGAGAGCGCATCCTGGCTGAAGCGGTGGCAGAAGGCGAAGCAGTTCTCGCGAGCGCAAAGGAAGAGGGTCGCGACTTGCTCGAACAGGTCCAAGAGGCGCGCCGGCGGGTGTTGACCGACTTGGCGTCGCGCCGACGCACGCTCGGGATCCAGATAGAGCAGTTGCGCGCGGCGCGTGACGAGATGGCGGCGTCGGTGTACGGCGTCCGCGACAAGGTCGATGACATCCTCACACACATGGAGCGGACGGACGAGGAGGCACGGGCCGCGGCCCTGGCCGCCGGAGACCAGGCGCGTCTGCACGGACCGGGCGAAGAGCCGCACGATCAGGAGGCGCCGGACGACGCCCGGCGCCGGAGAGTCGACCACGGTGATGGAGGTGGTCGAAATAGAGGTCGACGACGAGGGTGTGCAGCCCGGCGAGACCGGTGCGGGCTCGTCGGTGGACGCGTTGTTCGCCCGCATCAGAGCGGGCTCGGGAGAGGGGGCGGACGCCGCCCAGGCGGCGCCCGGCACGGCGGCCGGCGCGGAGGCTCCTGACGCCGGCGGCGCGGAGGCGCCGCCCCACCCGGACGCAGCGCTCATCGCGCGCCGGGACGAGCTGGCCACACCTTCCATTGCGCGGCTCAGCCGGAGCGTCAAACGTGCGCTCGGCGACGACCAGAACCGCATGCTCGATCTCCTCCGCAGCAGTCCTTCCGAGCCCGACGACGCCCTGCTCGGCTCCGAAGACGAGCACCTCGCGTTCTACACGGTGGCGGCCCGCGGTTACTTGGGCGAGGCGTTGGGGGCCGGCGCGGCGTTCGCAGGCGGCGAGGGAATGTCGGCCGCACAGAATGAGGTCGTCGACCAGACGGCGGCGGGTTTGGCGCGAACCGTCGTGACGATGCTCCGCCGACGGATCGCGGACGGTACCGAGGATGCGGCGGAGCGCGTCGGCGCGGCCTTCCGTGAGTGGCGCGGCGAACGCGTGGAGCGACTGGCGGGGGATTTCGCGACGCAAGCGTTCTGTGCGGGCGTGCTCGCGGGTGCCGGCTCGGGAAGGAAGGTGCGTTGGATCCCGACGTCGACGGGTGGATGCTCGGACTGCGACGACAATGCGCTTGCGGGAGCCGTCGTGGCGATGGAGGCGTTCCCGACGGGGCACATGTACCCGCCCGCGCATGCGGGCTGCAGGTGCCTCGTGGCGCCCGCGGAGGACTGACCAGGGGTTCTCTCTGCAGAGTTCCGGGCGTCCTGGCCGTATTGGCCCAAGGAGTGGACGTTAGGCTCCCTCCGTGCGCGTCCCCAGCGACCTGACGGTCGAGCACTCTCCACGCGGCCACCACCGAGGACGGTGGTGGCTCGTCGGGATCGTCGTCGTCCTGATCATCCTGCTCGTATCACTTCGGTCGTTGGCCGGGCTCTACAGCGACAGCCTCTGGTTCTCCTCGGTTGGGTACCACGAGGTCTTCTCGACGCTGCTCGTCACGAAGCTCGGCCTCTTCGGAGTCTTCGGCGCCATCTTCTTCGTCGTCTTGTGGATCAACCTCGTGGTCTGCGACCGCATCGCCGGGCACGACATCGTCCTCGCCCAGGAGGACGAGCTGGTTCGCCGCTATCAGCAATACGTCCGCCCCTACGCGGGCCGGATCTATGTCGCCCTCGCCTTCGTCCTCGCGCTGATCGGTGGCTCGGGCACGATCGGGCAGTGGCAGAACTGGATCCTGTTCCGGCACGGCGGGAATTTCGGCATCACCGACCCGCAGTTCCACAAGGACATCGGGTTCTACGTCTTCAAGCTCCCGTTCATGATCTTCGTCGTGGACTGGACGCTCGCCATCCTGATCGTCACCCTGGCGGTCACCGTCGTCTTCCACTACCTCAACGGCGGGATCCAGCCGCAGCGGGGCATTCCCCGCGTGCGGCCTGCCGTGAAGGCCCACCTCTCGGTCCTCCTGGCGCTCCTCGCGCTGACCAAAGCGGCGGGCTACGTCCTCCAGCGCTGGTCCATGGTGAACGCCCAGGACGGCTACGTGAACGGCGCAGGCTACACGGATGTGCACGCCCGCCTGCCGGCGCAGCTACTGCTGATTTACGTGTCGGTCTTCGCGGCCGCGATCCTGCTCTTCAACATCCGGCGACAGGGATGGACGCTGCCGGTGCTCGCCGTCGGGATCTGGGCCTTCGTCGCCCTCGTTGTCGGCATCATCTACCCGGCGTTGCTTCAGGCGCTGAAGGTGAACCCCGCCCAGAGCTCTCTCGAGGCGCCCTACATCCAGCGCAACATCGACGCGACCCGGCAGGCTTACGGCTTGACCAATGTCAAAGTTCGCCCATATCCGGCGTCGACCAACCCCGAAGACGTCCAGTCTCCGACGGCGTTGCAGACCATCTCGAACATCCGGCAGTGGGACCCGGATCCGAGCATTTCGCTCCAAGCGTTCATTCAGGAGCAGGCGATCACCTCGTACTACACCTTCAATGCGCTCGGCGTGGACCGGTACACGGTCAGCGGCCAAGTCACGCCCGTCCTCATCGGGGTGCGCGACATGCAGGCGTCGGGGTTGCCCTCGCAAACGTGGGTCAACACCCATCTGCAGTACACGCACGGCAACGGCGCGGTGATCGCTGAGTCCAACCAGACCATCCAGAACAATCCGGTGTACGGGGTGCAAGGTGTCCCACCGAGCTCGAGTCAGGGCTTGCCCCGCATCACCCAGCCCGGCGTGTACTTCGGGCTCGGCGACACGAACTACGTGGTGGCTGACACGAAACAACTCGAGGTCGACTACCAGACGAGCGGGGCCAACGTCGAGAGCCACTATTCCGGCACCGGCGGCGTCCAGATGTCCTCCATCTTCCGACGAGCCGCTTTCGCCCTCCGCTTGGGTGACTTCAACCTCCTGATCTCCGACCAGATCACGTCCAAGTCGCGCATCATGTTCGTGCGCGACCCAGTCGCCATGGCCGAGAAGGCGGCGCCGTTCCTCAGTTTCGACCATGACCCCTACGCGGTGATCAACGACGGTCCCGGCCCCAATCACGGACACATCGATTGGGTCCTCGACGGGTATACGACGACGGACAAGTACGCCTATTCCCAGAACGCAAACACGCAGCAAGTCGCGATCGGGAGCAACCTCCCGCCCAATTACAACTACGTACGCAATTCGGTGAAGGTCCTGGTCGACGCCTACACCGGACAGATGACGTTCTACGACGTCGACCCCAACGACCCAATCCTGAACGCGTACGCCGCCGCCTTTCCCCACATGTTCACCCCGATCTCGAAGATGAACGCGCAACTGCGGGCTCACCTTCGATACCCCGAGGACATCTTCTCCATCCAGTCCGCCATCTACGGCCGGTACCACCTGACGAACCCGTCGCAGTTCTACGGCGCGAGCAGCGCCTGGCAGCTCTCCCCGACGGCGGGGGCGGGCCCGAAGTCACAGTCGCTCCTCGCCCAGAACACCTACAACGCGCAGGGACAGTTGGTCTCCACGGCGCCCGCCCGGATGGCGCCGCAGTACCAGGTCTATGCGCCTCCCGGCTCCAACACCCAGCAGCTCACGATCAGCGACGGGTTCGTCCCGGCGTCGACGTCGAACTCGGCCAGCTCGAGCCAGAACCTGAACCTGAGAGCTTTCATGCTCGGGGGCTCGGACCCTTCCAACTACGGACAGCTGACGGTCTACGAGACTCCACAAGGGACGCTCGGGCCGGCCAACGCAGACCTCGAGATCTCCGCCAACCAGGCGGTCTCGAAGGACATCTCGCTCCTCGACACCAACGGCTCGGTGGTCTTGCTAGGCGAGACGCTGATGGTGCCCATCGGTGGCTCCATGGTCTACCTGCGCCCGCTTTACGTGGCGGCGACGACGAAGCCGCAGCCCCAGCTCCAGTACGTGGTGGCGGTGCTCGGCAAGAACGTGGCGATCGAGACGAACCTCCAGGCGGTCTTGAACGACGTGCTGGCGACGTCGTTGGCACCGCCGACGAACAACGGGTCGGTGCCGACGGGTGGATCGGTGCCCAGCGGCGTGGCCCAAGACCTGCAACAGGCACAGACCGACTACAAGAACGCCCAAGCGGAACTCTCTGCGGGCAACCTCGGCCAGTACCAGACGGACATCGCGGCCATGCAGGCGGAGATCGCCGCGGCGCAGTCGTTGCTCGGGACCACATCGACCGGGGCTACCACGAGTACGACGACGACGACCACCACGACCACGTCGAGGAAGGGTTCGAATTCGTCAAGGACCGGATCGAACTCGACGACGAGTACGACCACCACCACAACCACGGCGCCCACCAGCACCCAACCTCAGCAGTCAACGACCTCGACGACGGGGTTGACCTCCGCCCTCGGTTCCGGCTGATCCGAGCCGGTTGCCCGAGCGGTTGCGCCATCCGACCACAGGCCGCATGATGGCCGCGACGCGCGAAGGTGCGGCGAGAAAGGACGGTAGCCATGGGACTGCTCGACAAGGTCAAGGCGACAGCGGCGACGGCCACAGAGGCTGCCAAAGATGCCGCGGCGAAAGGACAGGCGAAGCTCGACGAGGCTCAGGCCAAGAAGGCGGCGGACGGCATGCTGCGCGACCTGGGCGCGGCCTTCTACGCGATCAAGACGGGGCGGGCCACGCCGACCACCGAGGCCGACATCGACCGGTTGGTGGCGGCGCTGCAGGACCACGAGTCCAACCACGGGACCCTGACCCTCGCACCGGAGTCGGCGGCTGCCGCCCCGACGGCTGCGCCCGCCGATGCGCCCCCACCACCACCACCTCCGCCGCAGGCCGCCGCCCCGGGTTCGCCGCCGCCACCGCCTCCGGCCGCCCAGACGCTCTAGCGCTGGGGCTTCGCCTCCGGGAGCCGGCAGTCATTACGGCCGTGGTGCCGGGGCGCCATGGCCGACATCGGGCCCGACATGTAGGATCTACGGATTCGCCGCGGGGTGGAGCAGTCTGGTAGCTCGTCGGGCTCATAACCCGAAGGTCGGAGGTTCAAATCCTCCCCCCGCCACTCAGAGAGCTGCAGGTCAGGGCCGGTTCTTCGGAACCGGCCCTTCTGCTGTTCGACCCCATGACAGCGAAATGACAGCGTCAGGAGTGCAGTGGGCTTGTGAAGTTCAGTGGGCTTGCTAGCGATCCCGGTACGCGTCGTGTCGCAGAGCCGAGACGCCGCAGATTGGGCTTTGTATGCGACCACAATGCTCGCTGCCGTTGCTGCGGTCATTGCGCTATGGGGCTGGATCGCTGAACAACGCAAGCGGCCGGAGTTGCGATTCCGGTGGTTCCAACCGAGTAGTGAACCGTGGGGTCCCCGGGACTGCCCGTCCTCCAACGTGGGAACGGAGTACTCAATCTCTTCCGCCTTCGACAACATCGGCAACGGCACCGCCGAGCGACCAGTCGTAACCGTCATGGCGCCGGAGTTTGTACAGGCTTTTTCCCCGGCGTCTCCCAGCTTCCCTGGCGTTCCCGGCCTCGGTGGTCTCGGGACTATCTCGGGTGACCCCACCGTTGGATTGCCGCCAAAGTACGTGGTGACCTTTCTTCAGCCTCCGGTCAATCCTGTCACTTCTGGTCTCACATCCGTGTACGAGTTTCGATTAAAAGGTCATGAGCGATCCGTCACCCGGTAAACAGGCGACCTTCCATATCGCAGTTTCCGTGGAAGACCCGCGGCTCAACCCTAAGGGGCAGAGGCGAATACCGATTCTGGTCGTGCCACTGGACCATTACTCCAAGTGCCAGACCCCTCACCCGTGACACGGTTGAACCTTGGCTTGGCTTATCCCTCGGTCCCGTTGCCACCTCGTGAAGCATGACCGTGAGCAATTCACGGCCCCAGCTCGTGTGCACGTCGCGTCTCTGGTGGCAGATCCGTCGGCGTCATCACTCGGCTCTGAGCACGAGGTCGGCGACGAGACCGGCGGCCTCGTGCTGCATGCCCGGCAGCACGTGCGCGTACTTGTCCAGGGTGAATGCCGTCGTGGCGTGCCCCAGCCTCTCGCTGACCACTTTGGGATTGACCCCGGCCTGCAAAGCCATCGAGGCCCAGCCGTGGCGTAGATCGTGGAACCGCACGGTCGGCACCTCGGCCCGGCGTACCGACGCGTCGAAGCTGTCGGCGACCTGGTGCGGGTGCAGAGGCGCCCCATCCTCCCGTGTGAACACGTACGGGCCGTCGACCCGGCCCTCACCGAACGCCATGCGCTCCTTGCGCTGAGCCTGGCGCCAGTCCCTGAGCACCGCCACCGTCTGCCGATCGAGAGCGATGGCTTTGTTCGCGAGTTGGTGTCACTCGCTGGATGACTCGAATGGATGCGCAGAACACCTCGGTTCGACGCAGCGTCCAACCCGGATATTGAGGCGAACGACCGAGCCGGACTGTCGACTCGTTCAGTGACCTCGCCCAATCACGAGTGTGCCGCCAGCCGCTCGGCACCGGCGGGGACCCGGCCGACCGGTTCCCTTCCCGTTTCGCAGTTATGCGATCCGACGGTGGATCGGTCGCGTTGGGGCCTGGACTCTACTGGACTTGGCGGGGCCGCGAGGGCGACAAACGGGCAATCGCTCGGTCGTCGTGACGACGCCCGTCCGAGCCAGTTAGCGTATGGCTCAGGGCTCGCCAAAACATTGGCTCGAACCGAAGGAGATGGCAATGGTCGACCTGAATGTCGCGATGACCGCGGAGCGTGGCGGCCACCGGGTCGTGTTGACTGCTGACCGCGTACGCGTTGAGACACCGCCGGTGGAGCACCTCGCCTTTTACGTCGGTCTCGGTGCGTTGGCTGCACTCGAGATCGTGGAGTGGCCGTTGGCGCTGCTGCTCATGGCGGGTCATGTCTTAATGGACGCAACTAATCGACCTGCCCTAAACGAGCTCGGAGAGGCGATGGAAGGGGCGTAACCACATCCAACCGGTCCGGCGGCCATCTCGGCCAAACAGACCGGCCGGGATGTCGTCGTGGGTAGGACGGATTAGTACCATCAGGGAGGACACATGCCAACACCCATCACCGGGCAAACTCCGAAGCCACCGGATTCGAAGACGAAACGAGGGCAGAACCACCCCCCGACCGTGAGCTCCAACGAACGGAACCCCTTCGTGGTGCCGGTGGTGCACGTTCATGTACCCGAGTCTGTGGTTAACGTCGGATTCTGGGGCGCGCTGGCCGGAGCGGCCGCGCTGGGCGCAATCGATCCTCCGCTGGCCGCGCTCATCGGAGTGGGGGTCCTCGTCGCGCGACACCACCACTGAAGAATGATTGTCCCAGATGCATTGCTGGACGACGCGGATGCCTTGCGGGACAATTAGTTTGTGGTCGCTGGACGTTGCCTTCGTCCTTAGAGGGAGATGCCACGAAGGCTTCACCAACTTTTGGCTTTTGTGACCCCTGTCGGCCGCGGACCGTTCATTTTGCTTCCCTATTCTTCGTGAAAGAAGCGCTTCTACAAGTTGGGGAGGTTCAATGGAAATCTTCCTGGAGCGGCTGCTCCTCGAGTTGGCGGCCATCGCGGTCCAGTTGGCGCTCATTCGGCTCATTAGCTGGCTCAGGCAGCGCTCCGAGTCTTCGGGCACTCCCGCGGACATCGCGGTGGCAGCCTGAGCCCAACCGGGCGGTCTTTACGGCGCTCGCACGGCGCCCACAGCGACTCTCACAACGTAAGTCGACGTGCCGAACCAAAACGAGGGGGCTTGGTCCCGTCGGCCCCCGGAGCACGCGTGCTGAGCCCCCGGGGGGCAGTTAAGAGGGCGTTGCGGATCCCGCATGCGGCAGGTGGCCTGGCAGGTGACGCTCTCGAGCGATTGAGCCCCGGGCGTCGGCACCGACGGGTTTGGGTGCGCGAGGGGCGCGCCCACATAGAGGTACGCGGGATGGACCGCGCCGGCTACGGCTTGCTGGTCAAGGATCTCGAAGCTGCGCTCAACGCCGTGCCCGGTGTGCAGTGGGCCCAGGTGAATCCGGTACTGGGTCGGGTGGTCGTCGTCTTCGATTCAGAAGATCCCACCGTTGACGACCTATTAGAGGTGATCGAGGGAATCGAGGCAATCCACGAAGTTGCCGATGAGCGATTCCCGCACGATCGACCCGAACACCCCGGCGACTTCGAGCCTCTTCGTCGCGAAACTATCGCGATTGGTGCTGATGTGGTTGGGCTAGGGGTCAGCGTCTTTGGTCAATTGCTTCGTGCGACTCCGTTCCCGGTGGAGTTGGCCTCACTGGTGTCGCTGGTCGACAACGAGCCCCGCCTACGCGGTTTCTTGGAGCATCACATCGGCGCGCCGTCACCGACCTCGGCCTGGGGCTCTCTAACGCTTTGGTCCAGGCGATTTCCCAGGGTCCGCTCGGCCTGGTGGTTGACATCGGGCACCGCGACCGATTTGAGGCGCGAGTCCCAAGAACGTCGACGCAGCTGGGAGCGGCGCGAGGGCGAGCTCAATCCCGGCCGCGATCGACAATCCGTCCTGGCCGGCGACGACCGATGCGCGACCGACGCCGCTGCTCGGCGGTTCGCTGGAGCGCTACGCCGACAGAGCTGCCCTCGCATCCTTGGGCGTCTTTGGAGTGACCCTGGCCGTCACCGGCAGCCCCCGCCGGGCAGCCAGTTTCATCGTTCGCGGGTCTCCCAAAAGCCGGGCGGATGGGGCGCGAAGCCTTTGCCGCCTCCATCGGTCAACAACTGGCCCGACGAGACGTAATCGTGCTCGACCGCGCCGCCCTGCGGCTCTTCGACCGGGTCGACCTCGTTCTGGTCGACGCCGACGTCGTCGTTCGGCGGTCGGCACTCGGGCCGATCGAGGCGATCGGGGCAGAGGCTGTCGAGTTGAGGGCCGTGGCTGCGGATCTCTTTGACGACGGGGCGCCAGGACGAGTGAGCCGACGTGGAGCGTGGACGCTGGGACCACTCGAGGTGCTCCAGGCTGCCGGGGCGCGGCTCTCCACGAGCGCCGCCCAAAAGGCAGAAACGCTGAGTCGTGATGGCGGCCTGGTATTGGCCTTCGAGCGCCGCGGCGCCGTCGTCGGACTGGCCACCGCCGATATCGAGCTTGATCCCCTGGCCGAGGCGCTCGTCGTGTCGAGTCGGCGGGGCGGCCTTGAGGTCGCCCTTGTTGGTGCCGAGTCCGGTCTGGCCGAGATGCTCGGCATCGAGCGTTCTTTGCCCGGGCGCCGCGAGCTGCCGGCCACCGTGCGCGATCTCCAGCTCGAGGGGCATGTGGTCCTCCTCGTGTCGGAATCAGCCGAAGGCCTACAGGCAGCCGACTGTGGCGTGGGAATCACCGGTTCGGCCGTCCCCTGGGGGGCAGACCTCCTGACCAAGGGCGGCCTGACGGATGCCCATTTCGTCGTGGAAGCGGCCGTGGCCGCTCGCGCCGTCTCCACCCGCAGCGCCATCGTCGCTCTCGTCGGCTCAGGGATCGGTGCGGTGTGGTCGTTGGTTGGACCGGCGAGCAGCGCCGGACGTCGGGCAGCTCTCCCGGTGAACGCGGCTGCACTGGCGGCGCAGGCACAGGCGATTGCGTCGGCCGAAGCGCTGCGCCGGCGACCAGACCCTGTACCCCGGTGGCACACCGCTTGGCACGCCATGGACGGGCCAGCGGTGCTGACCGAGCTCGGAACGACGGCGGATGGGTTGAGCCGCGACCAGGCCGCCACCCGTCGCACGACCAAACAATCAGTCCAAGTGACGGCACTGCGGCGGATGCCCAAAGCCGTCGCCGCCGAGATGACCAATCCGCTCACCCCGATTCTCGGAGTCGGAGCCGGGTTGGCGGCCGCTGTTGGATCGGTCACCGACGCGGGTCTGGTGGCCGGGGTGATGGGCGTCAACGCCGTGATCGGAGGCGTGCAGCGGATCAGGGCCGAGGTCTCGATCGGGCGGCTGATCGAGACCTCGAGCACACTCGTCGATGTTCGCCGCCCTGGGTTTTCCGAGGCGATCAGACGCGAGGATCTGGTCCGAGGTGATGTGATCGGGTTGTCGGCCGGTGACGTCATTCCTGCAGACTGCCGGATACTCGAGACCGAGTACTGCGAAGTTGACGAGTCTGTGTTGACCGGCGAGTCGCTTCCCGTTGAAAAGGAAGCCACTGCCGTGCCGGGAGCAGCGGTAGCCGACCGGCGTTGTATGCTTTACGAGGGGACGACGCTGTCAACCGGACGGGCCCTGGCCGTCGTGGTAGCCGTCGGGTCCGAGACGGAGGTGGGCCAAAGCCTGGCCGACGCGGCGGACCCGCCTCCGAGCGGGGTGGAGTCCCGGCTGAGCACCCTGACGGCCGTGACCGTGCCCGTCACGCTCGCGAGTGGAGTGACAGTCGCGGCAATGAGTCTTCTACGAGGTCGCAGCCCACGCCGCGCTATCAGTTCGGGCGTCAGCCTCATGGTGGCTGCCGTGCCCGAGGGGCTTCCCCTGGTTGCTTCAGTGGCTCAGCTGGCGGCCGCTCGACGCCTGTCTGAGCGAGACGCCCTGGTCCGCAACCCTCGCACCATTGAGGCCCTGGGTCGAGTCGACACACTCTGCTTCGACAAAACCGGGACTCTCACCCTGGGAAAGATCAGTTTGCAGCGAGTCTCCGACGGCGCCACCGACGAACTGCTGGAAGATCTGGGTGCGAGGTCGAAAGCAGTGCTCGCCGCAGCGCTGCGGGCCAGTCCGGCGATTGACACTCAGGACCTCGCCCTCGCTGCCCATGCAACGGACCGGGCGGTCCTCGACGGAGCGGAAAAGGAAGGCGTGATGGCGGCTGACGGCCTGGGGGGTTGGGACGCTCTGGGGGAACTGGCCTTCGATCCGGCGAGGGGATATCACGCGGTCGTCGGTGCCAGCCCGGCTGGAGCTCGGGTCTCGGTCAAAGGGGCGCCCGAGGTGATCCTCCCTCGATGCACCTCTTGGATCGGCCGGGATGGCCCCGTGCCTCTTGACCCGTCTATCCGTCAGATGCTCGACGCCGAGGTGGAACGCCTTGCGGGTCGCGGGCTGCGAGTTTTGGCAGTGGCGGAGCGATCGGCGTCGAATCGCTCCGAGGTGGCCGACGAGCGGGTCAGCGACATGGACTTGCTGGGTTTTCTCGGCTTGGCCGATTCGGTGCGTCCAACGGCCGCCGCCGCAGTCACTGACCTCCGCGCGGCGGGCATAGAAGTGGTCATGATCACCGGGGACCACCCGGGAACGGCCCAGACGATCGGCGCGGAGCTAGGTGTGGTCAACGGCAATCGGATGATCACCGGCGCTGAGCTCGCCGCCATGTCTGACACCCAGCTCGACGCCGCGCTCAAGGAGGTGTCGGTATTCGCCAGAGTCACCCCGACGGACAAAGTGCGCATCGTGCGCGCTTACCAGCGCTTAGGCCGTGTGGTCGCAATGACCGGCGACGGGGCCAACGACGCGCCGGCCATCCGGCTGGCCCACGCGGGCATCGCTCTGGGCGATCGCGGCTCGCCAGCCGCCCGTGAGGCGGCCGATCTGGTGGTGGTGGACGACCGCATCGAGACCATCCTGACTGCCATTCTCGAAGGTCGGTCCTTATGGGCTTCGGTGCGCGATGCCTTGGCCATACTTGTGGGCGGCAACCTGGGCGAAGTGAGCTTCACCCTGGCGGCTACTGCGTTGGCTGGTGACTCACCTCTGGGAGCACGCCAGCTGCTGCTGGTCAACCTCCTTACCGACATGCTTCCGGCCATGACCATCGCGATGCGGCCTCCGGCCAACCGATCACCCGAGACGCTGCTGCACGAGGGTCCTGACGCGTCCCTCGGATCGGCCCTGGTGGGCCAGATCGCCCTGCGCGCCACGACCACGGCCGCGGGGACGTTTGCCGCATGGTTTGTGGCCCGCGGCACCGGTACGAGACGCAGGGCCAGCACCGTCGCACTTGTGTCCCTCGTCGGAACCCAACTCGGTCAGACTGCGGTTGTTGGTGGCGCCAGCCCATTGGTGTTGATCTCTTCCGTGGCCTCTGCAGCCTCACTGGTCGCCATCGTCCAAACTCCGATTGTCAGTCAGTTTTTCGGGTGCACACCCCTCGGTCCATTCGGCTGGGGTATTGGCATCGGTGCTTCTGCAGCTGCCACCGGCGTCTCAGTCGTAGCCCCTTCGGTCCTGGGGCTGCTTGGGCGCTCGCCGTCCTCAGTGCTCGGGGAGATTCGGGATCTCGAAGTGCGGCCTTCAACTCGCCCGAGCCCGTAGGGTCCGAAGATGCGTCCGAGCCGATCATGCGGCATGGTACTCGGGGTCCCGTCGCCTGCCAGAAAGCATCTATGCGCCGGACCTCTGGTCTGGCGCGCTCGAAAAAAACTGGTGTTCGCACTTGACATGCCGTTCCACATCAGGTCGGCTGTCGATGCCAGCCGCACGATCAGCGCGACTAGCTCGTCGGCGATGGCACGGCGCAAGCAATACGGTGCCAGAAGATTTGTCACGGCTCCGCCGTCGGAGCGGTTCTCAATAGCGAGATTGGGTGATTTGAACGGGTGGATTCGCCGCGGACGTGTGTGAGTCTCAAGAAGGTCGTCAGAGGTGGGTGATGTCGAGATCTCGCTCAGCGCTTAAGGAAGCGCCACCGAAGGCCTGCGCGGCCATCTGCCTGCGTTAATTCGCCAGGGGCGCGACCCACGGAATGAACTGGCACTCAACTGGTGGGCTGGCGTGGTTTCGCAACAAAACCAACCTACCGCTGTGCCCGTCTGATGCGTTGAGCCACCTTGGCTAGCGGTGGGGGTGCCGGCGTTCCATTGTCTGCGTTGACGTGTGCACCACTCCAAAGTCGCCTCTATGAAGTACGAAAATTTCGCGTGCGCACGACATCAGACAGAGTTGGTCCGGCCTCCTCGAACGCGACGTTGACGTGTTGCAAGGGAATGGTCTGGGCCGACGCGTCGCCCCGAGAATGGGCCGTCCACTTTTATCGGATGGTCGTCCCGGGGATCCCTGGCATCGCCCACACGCACGGCACGGGGAAATTTGCCATCGCCTCCCGGGCGTGTTGCTGGAAATGAGCTGTCGTGGCATGGGAGCCCTTTCAGAGTGCAACTAAGAGATGTCCTCGCTACTGGAGCCGACCACTCTGTCCGGCTGCACTTCTGACTTCGCGGCGAGAGTCCAGGAGCCAAGAACGCAAGCCGCGTCGTCCTTAGAGGTCGACGGTCGCCACCTCAATCACAGCTCGTAGATCCGGCGTCCCGCCCGCAGCTGACCTTTGACGCTCCGCGCCGTTTCCCGATGCTAGGATCTGGCGTATTCCTTGTGTGAGTCGATCACCGTCACCAGCTTCTGAAAGGTCCGGCTCTAGGTCTCTGAGCAGTGCGTCGATATATTCCGGTGCACTTATGGCGACTCCATCTCGCGGATCGAGCAGGTCCTCGGTCAGTCCGGTCCGCGCCGCCTTCCAGCTCGCCGCTCGCAACAATTCCGGTCTGAGATCGTCTGAATCACCGCCCGTTCGGACACAGTGCATAACGAGCGCTCTGGCAAGCCCAGCAATGGTCACGGAGTCCTCAGCATCGAGGCCGACATCGGCGATCCGCACTTCCACCGTCGGGTATTGACGGGAAAGTCGAACGTCCCAGTAGACCATACCTTCGTCGAGGATGATCCCGGCGCGCATGAGCTTACCAATGACCGTCGCGTACTCCCGCCGATCGCTGAACGCGCCGGGAGGTCCAGCTGTCGGCCATCTGGCCCACACTTCAGTTCGGAAACTGGCGAAACCGCTGTCCTCGCCTTCCCAGAAGGGGGAGTTGGCCGAAAGAGCCAGCAGGCAATGGAGATGACGGCGGATCCGGTTGACCACTCGTATCCGGTCATGATCGTCTTCCACTGACACATGAATGTGGCATCCGCAGATCAGCTGCTCGCGTGTGATGAGTGAGTTGGCTTCAAGCATGGCCTCATAGCGTTCCTTCTCGGTGATGAGACGGCCCGCCCGTCCCATCTTTCCGGGATACGTACCTGAAGCGACGACGAGAATCCCTTCTCGTCGGGCAGCCTCCGCCAAGGCCCCTCGGTGCTCCATGAGCTGCTCGGCCAGCTGGTCGAGGGATGCGCAGGGGCGAGAGGCTGTCTCAATCTGCGCCCGGTGAAGCTCGGGTTCGGTGTACTCACCGGCCAAGCGCTGAGCCGCGGGGATCACTCGTTCGATTTGTGGTGCCGGGAGCCACGTATCGCCGTCGACGAGCAAGAACTCTTCTTCCACGCCGATCTGAGGGGTTCTCATCGCCCCGCTCGCGCCTCGAGCGAAGTCCTTACCAACCAGCGAAAGATGGCGAGATGGTCGGCAGCGAAGGTCAGGCACTCGGGATGCCACTGCACCCCGAGCACAGCCTGATTCGGCATCTCGAGCGCTTCCACGGTGCCGTCGGGTGCATGCGCCACTGCTCGCAGCGACGGAGCAAGACGTGCAATGGCCTGATGGTGAATGCTGTTGACGCCGAGCGACGGTCTTCCGAGGATTGTGGCCAATCGCGAATTTTCGTGCAGATCTACGTCATGGACGATTTCTGATCGCCGCATTGGAACCAGATGATTCAGGCCCGAAACGTCGGGAAGGTGTTGCACCAAGGTTCCGCCTAGAGCGACGTTCAGCACTTGAAGACCCCGACATATACAGAGCACTGGCAGTTTCTGGTCGATGGCTAGTTGGATGAGCGCGAACTCAGCTGAGTCGCACGCCGGATCCATGCCTCCGCAGCGCCCCGACGTCGCTTGTCCGTAGTGGCTAGGAAGGACGTCACCGCCTCCTGTCAAAACCAACCCATCGACGCGACCCAGAACTGCACCCGCCGCAGCGCCCGACCGGGCTGGCAAGAGAATCGGAAAGGCATCGGCTAGTTCGATGGCCATTGCATAACGATGATCCAGCGAATCCAGCATCTGGCCCTCCCGCTCGACGTGGGCGCACGTGAGTCCGATCACGGCTTGCTCTCGGCGCCACGACCTGTCCCACGTTCGGGAGACAGCGGCCGGAGTGATGGGGTGGGGCACTATCGCGCGAACAGATCGGTTTCTGTGGCGATCGACCTCATGGCTCCGGTGGAAGCTCAAAGGCTGAGTGCCACGTACATCTTCAGGCAGAGGCGCACGGGAATCCCCAAAGTCTGGTGGGGTGGAAAGGCCGCGTCCCCCCCTTCATAGCCCCTCGGAGCCTTGGTTCGTCGGTTCCGCCCATAACACTCTTGTACCCCGGGCGCGCAAACTTCACGCAGGCTGGGTGGAGGCTGGGACGTCAAGGTGCATACCGGCTCCGCCTATCGTGACGAAGGGTTCGCCCGGCGGTCCGCCGGTCGTCTTTCGTCCTCGGAGTCGGCCAGCTCGATAAAACGACGGTAGGCGAGAGCGGCGCTGGCTTCGAGTGCCACGTTGAGCAAAGGTGTATCGGTGGAAGGTCTGGAACTTAAGCTCGTGGCGTAGAGCCTGCGATGCCTGGCCGATAAGGCCGGCGACGGTGGACGAGAACGCCGGCCGCGCCCGACCGGAAGGGCGCCCGGCGGGGATCACGGTGATTGGCGGTCGCGGATTTCCTACCCGACAAGGCAGGCAGCGTCTTTGGAGGGGCGGTTTCAAGCAGTGTGCGCAAGATCGGCAAGCTTCTCCGATGCTTTCAGATATCCGAGCGTGGCGCGGGGACGGTCGTTGAGGCTCTTCGCTATGCGAGTGAGATCACGGGCGCTGAGGAGCGAGAGCTAGGTGCCCTTTGGCATGTATTGGCGTAACAAGCCATTCGTGTTCTCGTTTGAGCCCCGCTTGCCAGGGGCCTGTGGGGGTCGCAGAAGTAGATCTGAATGCCGGTGTCGACCGTGAAGTCGACGTGTCGGTGCATTTCCTTTCCCTGGTCCCAAGTGATCGTCCGGAAGAGCTCCTTTGGCAGCTTTCGGATCGCCCGGTGCATCGCTGCGTCCACCTGGATTGAAAGCCGCCCGCCGGGGAGGTGGAGGAGCATCACGTAGCGGGTGGAGCGCTCGACCATGGTGCCCACAGCAGACTTGGCGTTCTTTTCCGATGATGAGGTCGCCTTCCCAGTGTCCAGGGACGGCCCGGTCTTCAACCTCTCCGGGCCGTTCACTAATCATCACCATTCTGGGGATTCGCCTTCGGGTCTCGGTGCGGCCCTGGGGACGTCTCTTTGCCCGTCCGGTGCGCAGGCATCGGGTCAGCTCTCGGCGCAGCTCGCCTCTGCCCTGGACGAACAGTCTTGTAGATGGTTTCGTGGCTCACCCACATCATCGGATCGTCTGGGTACTCGAGCCGCAACCGCCGGGCGATCTCCTGGGGAGACCACCACTTGATCAGCCACCGGGTCACCTGCGCAGCCAGCCCGGGACAGGCCAGCTTGGTGGGCTTCGGCCGACGGGAGCGCTGAGCCCGGTCATGGGCTCGCCAGGCCCGATAGTCGCCCCGTCCGCCATTCGCCGCCACCTCCCGCGACACGGTGGAGACGGCCCGTCCGAGCTCTGTGGCGATCGCGTTCAACGTGTCACCTCGGCGCAGCCCCAAGCTGATCTCCTCCCCTTCGGCGAGCGTGAGTCGGCCCGGGCCAGGAGTCCATGGATCGTGCCGCACTGTGCGGACCACCGGCTTCTGGAGAATGAACCATACGTTCAGTCCCGAGCTGAACTGCTCGGATACTGGTGTGCCGCCGCCGTTCACGCCCGACCGCATCGCTACAAAGAACTGGCCGCTGACATCCGGGTGTTTCCGCAGGCCGCGGCCCTTCTGCGCGCCTTGCACGGCGACGGGCTGGCGTTGGCGACGTCCGCGCCGACTGACGAACTCGAGATGCTTCGTAAGGCGCTCGACGCTGACGAGGTCATCGACGGCCAGACGACGTCGGACGACGTCGGGAAATCCAAACCGTCACCCGAAGTCTTCGAGACTGCGATGAAGGCTTTCGCTATCGACCCCCGACATGCCCTGGCGTCGGGGACAGCATTTGGGACGTTCGGGCCGCTCGAGGGGCAGGTATCGGATGCCCTGAGCGTCGAGTCCGGGGGCTTTAGCCAACACGAGCTGAGCGAGGCGGGATCGCCACACGTCTACCGAGATGTCGCCGAGATCCTCAATCAGCTCTACACGGGGCCGTCCAGCTCAAGTCGGGGTTGGCATTCTCGGCACCGACAGGCACATTTCATGGGGCTCGCTGTCCTTTGACGATTCCTCTTGTATCTCCGGCCAGCAACTCTGAGAAGACATTGGTTCGCAGTCGGGTCAATTTGGGTAGAACGGTGAAGACCATTACTTTCGCGAAAAAACGAAACGAGCCGAACCATGGATGCAATCAAGTTGCTACACGAGGACCACCGGGCGGTGGAGAAGCTTTTCAAAGAGTTCGAGGCCGCCGGGGACCGGGCGCATGTGACAAAGGCCAACCTAGTGGAATCACTTGTCGAAGCGCTCTCGGTGCATGCCGCCATCGAGGAACAGGTGTTCTATCCCGCGGCTCGCAAGGCCGTGAGCGAAACCAACGCTCTGGTGCTCGAATCGCTGGAGGAGCATCACATTGTCAAGTGGCTACTGTCGGAACTAGATGGTATGGAGCCCACCGATGAACGCTTCGAGCCTAAGACAACCGTCCTCATCGAGCTAGTACGCGATCACGTCAAAGAAGAAGAGGACGACCTGTTCCCTGAGGTCAGCAGAGGTCTGGGCGATGTTCGACTCGGAGAGTTGGGTCAGCAGCTCGAGGTTGCCAAGAGGACTGCGCCTACCCGGCCCCATCCTGTTGCTGCGGACACTCCGCCCTACAACGTGGTTGGCGGTCTCGTTCTCGGGGTGCTGGATCATGCGCGTGACGTGGTCAGGCAGGTCACCGCCAAGCGGTAGGGCGCAGTCGCTGGCGGTTGCCTTTGAGCGCCAGGTTCCTCCGCCTGAACACACCCCGATTCGCTGAGCATGGCCTATTTTGGGCTTTCTTAGGGCTATGAAGCTCGGAGTCACTGCCTCCAAGCCCAGCGTCGCCAACATCTTAAGCCCCACGGCATCTACCACCGGCACCGCGAGGAATCGGGCCGACCTGGGCGGAGTTCCTACCCGTCCAGGCGAAGGGCGTGCTGGCGACCGACTTTTTCACGGTCGAAACCGTCCTCCTCCGGCGCTACTACGTCCCTTCGTGATCGAGGTCGAGCGCAGGGCCGTGCACCTCCTCGGCGTCACCGCCAACCCCGACGGTCCATGGGTGACCCAGCGTGGTGCGCCACCAGCGTCCCGAGACGAAGTGCACCGAGGAGTCGACCGCACCCTTGCGGTTGCCGCGCCTCGGCGGACAGGGCTCGACGACGGCCCCGTAGCGTTTGGCCACCGGAGCGAAGCGGTTGTCCAGGCGCGTTTCTCGGGACTCCAGCGTGGACGCTGACGACCTTGAGTAGTGCAGCGCCTGGGCGGCTGCATAGTGCAAGCCCGTGACCAGCAGCTTCGTCGGATTTGGAGCCCGAAGGTGCGTGATGATCCTGAACCCCCGCCACTCAGGAGCATTCACGAAGGTGGGGATTTGAGCAGGTGACAGAGCCCCGTTAGATCGACTCGGCGGAGCGTCTGTACGTCCGTGGCCTGGCCGGTCGCCATGCGATACTCGCCCGATGCGGGTGGGGAATCGAGGCCGCGCGGTAGTGGGCGTGGCCGTCGCCGTCGTTGCCGTGTCGATGTTGGCGCCGCTCGCCCGCGCCGGCGTGGCGGGAGCTACGCCCGGCGGCCCGGGAGCTCCGCTGGCGCTGACCGTGGACGACCTGTCGGCGCCGGTTGGGCTTGGGCTGACCGACGTGTACTTCGGATGGCACGTTGACGACAGTCGGCGGGGCGCGGTCCAGAGCGCATACCGCATTGTGGTCTCCCGCCCCGTTCTCGGTGGTCCGCGGCGCGGCGCGGCACCGGTGGTCTGGGACAGCGGCAAGATCCTTTCCGCGGCGCAGGCGTTCGTACCGTATGGGGGACGCGCCCTGGCGCCGGACACCACCTACCGGTGGACGGTTCAGACCTGGGACGGCTCGGGAGTCAGCGGGCCGCTGGCGCACGCCGCGACATTCGACACTGGTTTGGATGACGGCGACTGGCACGCCGACTGGATCAAGCGACCCACCGTCGAGCAGCTGGACACGCCAGAGACGTTCGACGTCCAGAACACCACCGGCGTCTGGGCCTACAAGGACGAATACAGCTATCTCCGAAAGGAGGCGAAGCTCGGCGGCTCTCCTATCGTCCGGGCCCGAGCGTACGTATCAGCCGACCAGCAGTACGAGCTCTATGTGAACGGGTCGATGGCCGCCAAGGGCGAGGCGTACGCGTACCCGGACTCGCAGTACTACGAGACGACCGACATCACGCACCTCCTGAAGGCCGGAAAGGCCAACGCCTTCGGGATCATCTACAACTGGCAGGGCCCCGGGAAGGGCCGACCCGAGGGCACGCCGGGCGTCATCGCCCGCATAACAGTGCTGCACGCCGACGGCACGGTCGACGTGATCACGACCGATGGCACATGGAAGACCCTGCCGGGAGCGTGGCTGCCGGGCGTCCAGCGGGACGAGGAGGGCGACCCGGTCGACTACACCGAGAACATCAACGGCCCGGCCGAGCCGATCGGCTGGGACGACCCGGGGTATCGGGCCTTGGGATGGAAGCCCGTAATGGTGATTGGTCCTCATCCCACCGCACCTTGGACTCATCTCGTGTCCGTGCGGACGCGCATCGTCTACGAGCCCGTTCACGCCGTCTCCGTGAAGCGGCTTGCATCTGGCGCCCTCGTGGCGGACTTCGGAAAGGTCTACGCCGCGATCCCCTCAGTCACCTTCAGCCACGGGAGGCACGGGCGGCGGGTGACGATGCACGCCGGCTACCTCCTCGACCGGTCGGGTGCCGTCTCGATCACAACGGGGACCCAGCACACGAACATGAGCTACTCCTACGTCGAGCGGGGCGGCGGTCGAGAGACCTTCCGCCCCTTCGACTACCTCGGTTTCCGATACCTCCAGATCGACGACCCGGGCGAGACCCTCACCACGCCCGACATCGTCGCCCTCACCCGGCACGATGCTGTCCCCGACGAGAAAGCCGGAACGTTCACCTCTTCCAACAAGACGGTGGACGCGGTCTTCGAGCTCGGCCGCCACTCGGCGCTGTTCACGATGCAGGAGCAGTTCGTCGACACCCCCACGCGGGAGAAGGGTCCGTGGCTCGGGGACGGGGCGAACGAGTCGGAGACGGCCATGGATGCCTTCGGCGAGACGAATCTGACGAGGAAGGACCTGCTCGAGTTCGCCCAGTCCCAGGCGCGCTTCTGGCCGAACGGCGCCATCAACAAGATCTATCCGACGGCGCTTGCGGCACAGGAGATCCCCCAGGCGACCGCGTACTACCCCGAATGGGTCTGGCAGTACTGGCTTCACACCGGCGACACGGTGTTGCTGACTGAGCTGTATCCCGTCGTGGTCAAGGTGTCGGACTTCTTCTGGAGCAACGTCGGCGCCGACGGTCTCGTCGGGACCATCCCCGGTCCAACTGATGTCCCGCAGTTCCCAACCGACACGCAGCTCAATCTGCTGGCGGACAATGTGTTCAACCGCGTCGCCGACATGGCGGTGGCCCTCGGTCGTCCGGCGGCCGAGGTGGCGCAACAACGCGGACGAGCCCATCAGCTGGCGACCGCCATCAATGCCCACCTTCTGCTGCCAGCCGGCTACTACACCGACGGACTGGACGCCAACGGCAAACCAGTTTCGCCCAGCGACGACCTGTGCACGTGCTCAGGCGCGGTCTCGCCGCAAGTCAACAACGCGGCTCGCATTGCAGTTCGGGGTCGTTCCACCGTCGAACATCACGACCGTGAGCAACTACATCCTCAGCACGCCCTTCTCCCCGCCGGTCGTCAGTGCCGCCGATGTCCTAGACGCGTTGCGGCTCACGGGTCGGGACAGCGCCATCCTGCATATCTTGACGGACGCGTCCGAGCCCGGCTGGGCCAACATCCTGGCCCGGGGCGGAACGTTCACGTGGGAGATGTGGAACCCACAGGACAAGGATGTCCTGACCCCGCCCCTTGCATCGCTCTACGGCAACGGCGACAGCCGTTCACACGGCTTCGGCTCGAACGTGCTGGTAGCGATACAGCAGACGATGCTCGGGGTCATCCCAACGGCCCCGGGAGATGCCTCGTTCGACGTCACGGTACCGCTGCATGCACTGAGTTACGCAGCGGGACGGGTGCCGACTCCCCACGGGGCCATCCATGTGGCGTGGAGCCGACCGGCGGACGCAACCCGGCCCTTCAAGGTCGACGTGACCGTGCCGGCCAACACGAAGGCGAGGGTCAGCATCCCCGCCGTCTCCCTGGACTACGTCCGCGAGTCGGGCATGGCACTCAGTCGGCAGCAGGGGATCACGTCGGCGTCCATCGACGGTGACTACGCCGTTGTCGGAATCGGCGCCGGCACGTATCACTTCACGAGCACCGACGTCCCGGCGGCTGCGATCGGTAGCGGCCGATAGGTCCCCCAGTCGAGCCCACTCGGAAGTCCCACGCGCTGAGTGACAGCAGGGCAATGCCGGTCGCCGTCCCTGCGGGCGGGGACAGCGACCCCCAGCGCGACGGCGGCGTCGCGCTGCCGCCAGACCGTGGTCCACGGCCGACCGCTCGCGATGCGATCGATCGGAATCACTGGCCGCTCCACGCCCCATTACCGGCCTGGTCCCGTTCGGCCAGTTCGCGGAACTCCTGGGGAACACGCTCGGCTGCCGAAAGTGCGACAGCGGCATAACCAACGGCGGCCCGGCCGAACTTGTCTCTGATTGCGTCGACGGACCGGTCCACCCCCCATCTGGAGGCTTCGACATCGCATACGGCTCGGGGGCCTGCGTTTCGCGGCACGTTGGGTGAATCGAGAGGTAGCTCGAGCTGCAAGGAATGCTCGGGGCGCAAGTTCGAGACCGAAACGGCGATGAGTGTGATTTCGCGTTCATCCTCATTGTCGTGGATGGCTGAATGGGCGAGTCGGACAGCCACCTCAGTCAGCGTCAGCGTGGTCGAGATCGCGACGGGCAACGTCATAGACCGGGTCACAGAGCGCAGGTGAGGAAAACGGACCCGTACGGTCACTGTCTGACCGGCCAGGTCTGCCCTTCGTAGGCGACCGGCAACTCTGTCGGCCAGGTAGGCGAGCGTCTCCCGGATGAGCTCTGGAGTTGCATGCCGCCGTCCGAGCGCGGCCTGGGCACCCATGGACTTCGACCGGGCCGGTGTCTCCACTGCCCGCTCGTCGAAATTGGCCGAGAGAGCGGCCAGTTTGGCCCCGGCTGCCTGGCCGAGCAGCCTGCCCAGGATCGGGCTGTCGGCCTTGGCCAGCTGCCCGATGGTGTAGATCCCAGACTGCTGGAGGCGCCGTTCTGTCGTAGGTCCGACGCCCCATATCAAACGGATCGGCAGGGGGCCGAGAAAGGCGCCCTCATCGTCCGGAGCCACGGCGACAAGGCCGTCAGGCTTGGCCACCTGTGACGCCACCTTGGCGAGATGCATCGTGCGGGCGACGCCAACCGACAAAGGGAGACCGATTTCGTCGTGTACTCGTCGGCGTATGGCGGTCGCGATCTCAATCGGCGCTCCGAAGAGATGGACGGCGCCGGCAACATCGAGGAAGGCCTCATCTATCGACACCCGCTCGACTCGAGGGGTGAAGTCATGAAAGACAGACACGACATCATCGCCGAACTGTTGATAGCGGTCGAAGTGGCCACCGACGAAGACGAGATCGGGGCAGACCTGGCGGGCTCGCCAGCCAGGCATACCGCCTCGGACGCCGTGGCCCCTTGCCTCGTACGATGCCGCCAGCACCACAGAGCCGCCTACGGCGATGGGCCGGTTCCGCAGTGAAGGGTCCAACAGCTGCTCAACCGACGCGTAGAAGGCATCGAGATCGGCATGCAGGATCGTCGCCCGCCTGGCTGGCGGAAGTTCCACAGATGGCAAATTAGCCGAACATATGTTCGCTTTCTAGGGGAGCACCAGCCGGCTCTTGCGATCGGCCCAATCCCCCTGGAAATGGCTCGATCCTTCGCCGATGCGATCCCACGAAATTCCCACGGATCCGAGTTTCCGGTGTCATGAGTTCCTCAGCAGGTCCGCTGGTTGGCACCCCCATTCAACCCAGCGGATCGGCGAATTCAATGGCACACCATTCATCTGAGAATTGCCCGATGGATGGCCGACCTGGGTCTCATAACCCGAAGGTCGGAGGTTCAGATCCTCCCCCGCCACTCAGAAGTACGCAGGTCAGGGCCGGTTCTTCGGGACTGGCCCTTCTGTATCTCTGGCGTGATGCCAGTGGATTGACAGCGAAGGCATGAGATGACAAGGCATGAGGAGGTGTGTGTGCGTCCCCCCGAGTGGTGGGTTTTTGACTTGACCCGGGGCATCCACCAATAGGTGGTGCCACCGGGGTGATTCTCGGTGTGTTCCTAGCCGAACGCACAAAGGAGAGCACCCCGATGGCACTTGACCAGTCTGTCTGCACCGACCTGCTGGAGGCGTTCAAAACGTCTGACGGCGTGGATCTGATCCGCGACGCCGTGCGCTACGTCTTCCAGGAGCTGATCGAAGCCGAGGCGACCAGCGTGATCGGCGCTGGCCCATACGAGCGCAGCGACAACCGCGTGACCGAGCGCAACGGGCACCGGGTCCGCTTGGTGTCCACCAAGGCCGGCGACGTCGAGCTCGCCATCCCCAAGCTCAGGAAGGGCAGCTTCTTCCCGTCCATCCTCGAGCCCCGTCGGCGCATCGACCAGGCCCTCTACGCCGTGGTGATGGAGGCCTACGTGGGCGGGATCTCGACGCGGTCGGTCGACGAGCTCGTCGCTGCCCTCGGGATCGGCAGCGGCATCAAGAAGTCCGAGGTCAGCCGGATCTGCGCTGGACTCGACGAGGTGGTCGGGACCTTTCGGACGAGGCGGCTCGACCACCAAGAGTTCCCCTACGTCTTCTTGGACGCCACCTACCTGCACGTGCGCGACAACCACCACGTGACCTCCAAGGCTGTGGTCATCGCCACGGGGGTCCGAGCGGATGGGCACCGAGAGATCCTGGGCCTCGACGTCGGCGACTCAGAAGACGAGGTGTTCTGGCGGGGCTTCTTGCGCTCCTTGCGCTCCAGAGGCCTCGCCGGTGTGAAGTTGGTCATTTCTGATCAGCACGCCGGGCTGGTGAACGCCATCGGGCGCTGCTTCCAAGGGGCCGCCCATCAGCGCTGCCGGGTCCACTTCGCCCGCAACCTGCTGGCCAGTGTCCCCAAGGGCCAACACGAGATGGTGGCGGCCGCTTTCCGAACGATCTTCGCCCACGCCAGCGCGGCCGAGATCGCCGCCCAATGGGAACACGTGGCCGAGACCTTCGCCGGGCGCTTCCCCAAGGCAGCGCTCCTCATGGAGGGAGCCAAAGAGGTGCTCGCCTTCAGCGCCTTCCCGAGAGCGCACTGGCGCCAGCTGTGGTCGACCAACCCACTCGAGCGCCTCAACCGCGAGCTCAAGCGTCGCTGTCGTGTCGTTGGCATCTTCCCCAACGAAGCCGCCGTCATCCGCCTTGCCGGTGCGGTCCTCGTCGACATCCATGACGAGTGGGTCTCAGCCGATCGCCGCTACTTCTCCGAAGGTTCTATGGCAAAGCTCTACGCCGAACGCGATAATGACGACGCGACGGTCGGCGAGCTAGAGCCTGCCGACTGATCGCCGCCGAGAATCACCGGGTAATTCCCACCACTCGGCGGGACGCGGCCTGAGGTGTTGGAACTCAGGTCACAAGAGTCTCGTTGGCTATTTACCTAGAGTGAAGGTTTGGAGTCATGTCCGATCCCCGCGTCACCGTGGCCGACGACTTTTTTCAAAAGTTATTTGGAGGCAATGTTGTAGCCGCCAGCGATCTGCTTGATCCTCAGGTCGTGGATGTCGTTCCCGGAACCCGCGCCGGCTCAGGCGTCTTTCAGGGCGTCCAGGCAGTCGTGGCGCACCTCTCGAGGATTGAATCCTTTTATAGCGATCAAGCGGCACTTGATCGCTTCTTGTCGGTCGAGCCATAGCGACGCCGATCCAGGACCGAGTCCCAGGAGGAGGAGTGCCCTCAAAAATCGAGGACTACGCCATCATCGGCGACACGAAGACCATCGCCCTGGTTGACCTCACCGGATCCATCGACTGGTGGTGTGCGCCACGAATTGATTCGTCCGCTGCCTTTGCTGCGCTGCTCGGGGACGCCGGCAATGGACGGTGGCTGATCGCTCCGAAAGGAGAGGTGACCAGGGTCACTCGCCATTACGAACCGGAGACCTTGATCCTCGAGACGATCTTCGAGACGGCGACCGGCTCGGTGTCGGTGTGCGACTTCATGCCACCGTACGACGGCCACTCGATGATCCACCGGATCGTCGAGGCTCGTGGTGGCGCCGTCGAGATGCAGATGGAGCTGATCGTGCGCTACGAGTACGGCGCGATCACGCCCTGGGTTACCGCTACGGGCGATGGCCAGGTCCTCGTCACCGGCCGTGAGGGCCTCCGCCTGCACAGCCCCGTCCGTCTCGTTGGCAACGACAACACCACCGTTGCCTCCTTCTCCTTGTCGGAGGACAGGCTCCGTTCGTTCTCGCTCACCTGGTTTCCCTCCGAGATGCACGCGCCGCTCCCCCTCGACAGCCTCGCCGCCCGCAACCACACGCGGCACTACTGGCACAACTGGGCGGGTCGCTGCACCTACACCGGCGGTTGGCGGGCCTTGGTCGTTCGCTCGCTCATCACCTTGAAGGCGCTCACCTATCAACCCAGCGGCGCGGTTTGCGCGGCTGCGACGACCTCGCTGCCAGAGACCATCGGGGGCAACCGCAACTGGGACTACCGCTATTCGTGGCTCCGGGACTCGACCTTCACTCTTCACGCCCTGTTGGTCTCGGGGTACACCGACGAAGCGGCGGCGTGGGTGGGCTGGCTCCGCCGCGCCGTCGCGGGAACCCCCGGGGAGATGCAGATCATGTACGGCGTCGACGGAGAACGCATGCTCCCCGAGTTCGAGCTCGAGCACCGTTCGGGCTACGAGGGATCAACGCCCGTTCGCATCGGCAACCAAGCGGTGCTCCAGCTCCAGCTCGACGTCTACGGCGAGGTCCTCGACTCCGCCGTCACGTACTGGGAAAGCCCTATTCCCAAAGAGTCGAATGTTTCGCCGGGTCAGGTGATGGCGATCCTCCAACACCTCGAGAAGGTCTGGCGCGAGCCCGATAACGGGATCTGGGAAGTCCGAGGCCCGCGGCGACACTTCACCCACTCGAAGGTCATGGCCTGGGTGGCCTTCGACCGCGCGGTCACGCTGGCGAAGGAGGGAATCTTGCCGAAGGAACCGGTCGACCATTGGCGCCAATTGCGGGACGAGATCCACGCCGAGGTCTGCGAGCGGGGCTTCGACCCTGAGCTCAACTCGTTCACCCAGTACTACGGCTCGAAGCTGCTCGACGCCAGTCTGCTCATGCTCGCACCGGTCGGTTTCCTGCCGCCCGACGACCCTCGCATTGTCGGCACCGTCGAGGCGATCCAGAACAGACTCGTCACCGACGGGTTCGTCCGTCGATACCAGACCGACACCAACGAAGATGTCGACGGCCTAAAAGGGACCGAGGGCGCCTTCTTGATGACGAGCTTCTGGCTTGCAGACAATCTGGCACTGCTCGGACGCCACGACGAGGCAAAAGAGATGTTCGAGCGCCTCTGCGGGCTCTGCAACGACGTCGGCCTCCTCTCCGAGGAATACGACCCCAAGGCCGATCGGCTGCTCGGGAACTTCCCGCAGGCCTTCTCGCACGTGGCTCTTGTCAATACGGCCGCCAACCTCTCCATGGCCGAGCACGGCCCCTCGCTGATGCGCAGCCGCCGTTACCGCCGGCCTCGACGTCGGAGCGCTCCAGCAGGCTGATCAACGCGGTGCAGTACGCGCCATCGGATCCGAACGCTCTGCTATTGAGTGCATTTGCATATCTGATGGGAAACCATGTGATGCTTCTGCGCGCCCCTACGAACTCTCATTTGGGAGGGCTTTGCCGGTGACGCCTGGTTCACAGTGGATCGACGATTTCTCAGTTCGGAAGCTTCGGTCCAGACCTCCAAAAGTGGGGAGAGCTAGATCGAACGGCTGCAACCCTTCTTGACACCCTGGAAGTGACTTATCCTCAGATCTGGGAGGGAACGAAGGGCCGAAGAGATGAATGACGTGAGCCGATCGGACCATCGAGCTGCGACCGTGCTGCGGGCTACCCCTGCACACCCCTCCGCGAGGGCACCCAGGAGGTCATCGACCAGGAGGTGAGTCGCCTGCTCGGAGAAGCCGAGGAGCGGGCCCGCGCCGCTACTCTTCTCGCGAAGGAAACGATTTCCGGAGAAGAGCTTGCGGACATCGTGAACCACACGAACGCGTCTGACGGGCAGAGACCGAAAGGAATGCCCCTACGCCATCAGCCTTCCCGTCAGCGACGTGATGATCGTGAAGTGAGGGATGACAGCGGGCGAGAAGTGGACGAGAACTCGGGAGGCGACATGACCAACCAGTACCCAAGGGATGACAAGGCGGTTGCGGCGCTGACGCCCCGCCAGTTCGCCGTGACGCAGGAGAGCGCGACCGAGCCCGCCTTCGACAACGAGTTCTGGGACAAGAAGGAGGCCGGGATCTATGTCGACATCGTCTCGGGAGAACCCCTGTTCGCCTCCCCCAGGAAGTTCGACAGCGGGTGCGGGTGGCCGAGCTTCACTATTCCGCTCGAGCCATCCAACGTTGTCGAACGCGACGACAAGAGTCACGGGATGATCCGTACAGAGGTCCGCTCGGCCCATGGGGACAGCCACCTCGGCCATGTGTTCAACGACGGACCTGCCGATGAGGGTGGCTTGCGCTACTGCATCAACTCGGCGGCCCTGCGGTTCATTCCGTACGACGACCTCGAGGCAGAGGGCTACGGGCGGTACAAGAACCTCTTCGATGAAACGGGCAATGGACAGGAGACGAGCAAATGAGCGAGCAGACCGAGAAGGCGATCCTCGCCGGAGGGTGTTTCTGGGGTATGCAGGACCTAATCCGCAAGCGCGCCGGGGTCATCTCGACGTGGGTCGGCTACACGGGTGGTCACGTCGAGCATGCCACCTATCGCAATCACGAGGGCCACGCCGAGGCGATCGAGATCATCTTCGACCCGGCGCAGATCTCGTACCGCGAGATCCTCGAGTTCTTTTTCCAGATCCACGATCCCACCACGCTCAATCGTCAGGGCAACGACGTGGGCACCAGCTACCGGTCGGCCATCTTCTACCTCGATGACGAGCAGCGCCGGATCGCGGAGGACACCATCGCCGACGTGGAGGCGTCGGGACTGTGGCCCGGAAAGGTGGTCACCGAGGTTGTCCCTGCGAGCCCCTTCTGGGAAGCCGAACCAGAGCACCAGGACTATCTGGAGCACTACCCCAACGGCTACACCTGCCACTTCCCGCGACCGGGCTGGGTCCTGCCACGCCGCAACGCCGTGGCCTGACTGCGGTGACCGTGAGCTGCATTTATTGAAGGGCCCGGAAGCCAACGAACCGGCGCGCCGGCCCACAACGGCAGGCGAAGAACACCAAGGCAGATCGGCCGCCCCGTCAGGCAGGGTTTGCCAGCGCAGCAAAAATGATCAAGCCTGCGGCTGCCGCGACCGCGGCTATCCACGCGACAACGAACAGCGTGCGTGCTTTGCTCGGCGAGACCTGCTCCAGAACCGGCGGGCTTTGCTCCTGATCAACCGATTGACGCTCCGTCTCCGAAATCACCTCAAACGGGAACGGCGGGTTCGATGTGGTGCCGCCAACGGTCTTTGGAACGACGGACATGGTCAAACTCCTCAAACTTGATGTTGCCAATCGTCAGATCTGTGCGATTCATCACCACACGCAGCGTTTGGCCAGGAGTCCCAGCCGCGCGGCGGGTCAATGCCTCCACGCGCAACGCTCTGATCAACGCGAATCAGCCCTAACAGATCGCGATCGGTGCGGCTAGTTCCAAGCTGCGGACTTGCGACGCGACGCGGCGTCTTCACCCGATGCATCGTGCGATACACCGCTATTGGCCGACGCAGGCGCCAACACGAGTCGGCGGCCCCGTGAAATGGCGTAGCCGGCGATTGCCACCAGCATTCCCTCCACGAAGAGGGCCGCCATCCCCAACGTGCACGACCAGTTCCCCACGTCCACGTTGTCGAGAGGTGTGCTGAACATCCGAGTGAACGTATAACCGCCTATCACAGCCAGTCCGAGCCCAACAACGGGCAGCCACAGGTACACGGAGGAAGCTGCTCCTCTCACGAGGTGTGCGCCGACAACGACCGCACCGACGATCAGCATGATGTAGGCGACCCCGAGTAGCGGCGTCTGCTGAAAGGTCGGCACGAGTTGCACGACGTGGATCACTGCGATGCCGAGCAACATGATGATTCCGACCCCCCGCAACATGGCATGGGTCATGGCGTGTGAGTGTGGATCGACAACGCCCGCCCGCGCAGTCGGATCGGTTGCGTTCTCGCGGGAGAGCAGAGAAATAGACATTCGGTTCGGTTCCTTTCAAGGGATAGTCCGTGAGACCTCCGCACCGATATGGCGGGAGTGTGCAGTGGCGAAGTGAGATAGCGGTTCGGGTTACATCCGGTGATGGTGGGCTCATTCCACCGGCACGGCGGTCGCCAACTTCGCAACCGGACGACGGACTACCTCCATCAACTCCTCGCCGTCGATCGTCTCCTTCTCGAGGAGGACGTCGATCGCCGCGTCCAGGGAGTGCCGGCGTTCGGTCAGCAGTGCGTCGGCCCGCTCGCTGGCCTCGTTGAGAATGCGGCTGACCTCCTCGTCGATGACGAGCTGCGTGCCCTCGGCGTACGGGCGACTCTCCAGCGTTCGATGGCCCAGGTAGGCCGGCCCGCCGGCTCCGAATCCGATCGGGCCCAGTCGCGGCGAGAACCCCCAATCTCGGACCATCCGCGTGGCCAGCTCCGTCGCCCCGGCCAGATCACTCGCTGCTCCGGTTGACGCTTCGCCGAGCACGATCAGTTCCGCGGCGCGCCCGCCTAGACGGACGGCCAGGGAGTCGCAGAGGTAGCTCTCCGAATACAGGTGGCGCTCGTCGAGGGGAAGCTGTTGGGTCACCCCGAGGGACTGGCCGGCCGGGAGGATCGTCACCTTGGTCACCGGATCGGTGTGCACCGAGCACAGGGCCACGAGGGCGTGGCCGGCCTCATGGATGGCGACGGCTCGCTTCTCCCCGGGTAGCAGTGCGTTTGACGCCTCGCGGGGGCCGAGGAGGATCCGGTCACGTGCCTCGTCGAGGTCGCTTGCGCTGATGACATGGCGATCGTGACGAACGGCGACGATTGCCGCCTCGTTGATGAGGTTGGCCAGGTCGGCTCCGGAGAACCCCGGCGTGCCGCGAGCGATGGTACGGAGGTCTACGTCGAAGGCCAAGTGTCTGCTGCGGGCGTGCGTCGACAGGATGGACGTTCGCTCCGACAAGTTCGGCAGCGGGATCTCGACCTGCCGGTCAAATCGCCCGGGCCGGAGCAGTGCAGGGTCGAGGATCTCGGGGCGATTGGTGGCTGCGATCACGACGACTCCCGTCATCGGGTCGAAACCGTCCATCTCGGCCAGCAGCAGATTGAGGGTCTGCTCCCGTTCGTCGTTCGCCACAATGGATACGCCTCGTCGTTGGCCGATGGCGTCGACCTCGTCGATGAAGATGATTGAGGGAGCACGCTTGCGGGCATCGGCGAAAAGAGCACGAGCCCGAGAAGCGCCGACGCCCACGAACATCTCGACGAAGCTCGAGCCGGTGAGGGCGAAGAATGGCACTTTTCGCCTCGCCGGCGACCGCCCGGGCCAGCAGTGTCTTGCCGGTCCCCGGGGGGCCCACCATGAGCACGCCTCTTGGCCCGGTCGCGCCAGCTCCTGCAAACTTCTCGGGGTGTTTCAGGAACTGGACGACCTCGCTGACCTCCCGCTTCGCCGCCTCGTAGCCCGCGACGTCGGCGAACCGCACTGACGGCCGCTCTTCGTCGTAGAGCTTCGCCTTGGACGCCCCGATGCCCATGATTCCGCCCGGGCCCTGACGCAGCCCCCGCCGGCCAAGCAACACCAATGCGCCAACCAGGAGCAACAAGGGAAAGAGTGAGAAGAGCAACGAACCGATTCCGCCTGGCGCGCCGACGCCGGTGATCGTCACATGGTGCGCTCTCAGGAGGCCCGAGAGCTGAGGGTTCTGCAGAGCGGTCGGGATCTGGCTCGAGTATCCACGCCCAGTGGTGAGAGTGCCCGAAACGGCGCCATTCGGGTCGATGGCGGCGGTCCGAATGTGGTTGGACTGCACCTGGGACAAGAACGAGCTGAAGTTGTACACCTGGGTCGAACCGCCTCGCGCCCCAAGGGCGCGCACGGCGATGAACACCGCACCCACAATGGCGAACACCACCCAGGGTCGGCGCCGCGAGCCTGAGGGGGTCGAAGGTGGCCGCGAGTCGTCGGGGCGCGGACGCAACGCGCTGGAATCGGTCGGATCTCCGAAGCTCATAGTGCAACGCTTTCTTTGATGGATATGGCCCGAGCGGGTCGCTCCAGGCGTAGGTAGAGGAGGACGAGCCAACCGACGACCATGACCAGCCAGAAGCTGACGAGGCGGTAGAGGAGGACGGCCGCGAGGACCAGGGCCGCCGGCAGCCCCGTGCTGACCAGCCCGAGGCAGAGCGTGCCTTCGACCAGGCCGATCCCACCCGGGGTGATCCCGAGACTCCCCACGGCCGTGGCCAACCCGTAGATGAGGAGCAAGCTGTGCCACGGAACCGGCGCTCCGATGGCCAAGAGGCTCATGGCCAGGACCCCGGCATCGGCCAGCCAGTTGGTCAGTGCCAAGCCCCCGACCTTGCCCCACTCGCTGGCCGGCAGCCGAAGTGATCGAAGGTCGTTGAGCCATCTCCTGATGGCTCCGGTTGGATCCTGCATCGGGTGGCGCAGGAGGCGGGCCGTCCTTCCCACCGACCACCCCAATGCTCGCTCCAACCGGGGAGGCAGTTGTGGACGAGTCAATGTCCGGCGCAGCGCCACTCCGGTGACCACCACCAGAACAGCAGCGAGGAGGGCCAGGAGCGCCACGACGTCGTTCCCCGATAGGGTCCCGCCGGCCACCAGGACCACGATCGCGCCGATCCACGAGACCAGGCCTCCGACCAACAGACACCAGCTGGCCAGCGGCGTCGAGGCCCCCTGTGTCTTGAAGCGACGGAAGGTAAAGGCCGTCCCGAGCTCGGGTCCTGCCATGGGCACCGAGACCGAGAGCGCGTTCGCCGCGAGGATCGTGGCCAGCATCGGGCGATTGCCGAGCCGCTTCCCGCCAGCGCGTAACAGCCGCCCCTGCATGAGGGCAAAGGCCGCCATTGAGGTCAGCTCCAGTCCGATCGCGACCGGCACCCAGGTCCAATGAGAATGGCCGAGGCGACCCAATGATCTGGCCAGGGACCCTCGCCTGCTGGCCATGAGAAGCGCGAATGCCGCCAGGGTGACGAGGCTGACACCGCTCCGAATGCAGCGGGCCAGCCTCGGTTTTCTGGCCGGTACAGCCCCGACGTTCGGCCCCGCCTCGACGACGTATGGGGCGAGTGGGACCGGAGCCGGGGCTGTCGATTGCCGAGGAGAGTCCGTCCTAGTAGCCGTAGCCATGACTCGCCGAACTGGCCGCAGCGGCCGTTGTGGTCGAGCCGTTGATGGGCTTGAGGTGCGGTGTGGCGACGAAGAAGCCGCTCACGCCTTGGCCGGTCACGTGTCCTGGGGTGTCGACAATGAAGGTGTAGAGAAAGCGTCCGTTGTAGGTCACCTGATGACCGTTGGCGGACTGGAGGGTAGTCAGCTTTCCCGGCGTCCCGGTACCAACAGGATGTACGGATACCAGCGCTGGCCAGAGTCGAAGGAGTACTCCACTGACATTGGATTTCTTCGCGGTGTCGCCTCGGAAGTAGTAGAGGGGGAGTCCCTGCGCGTCCACGAGGATCGATTGGGCTTTCCCGTTCACGGAAGCTGTCGCCGTATGCAGGGTGGTCAGATTTCCCACGCTCTGGGTGTGGCTGGTCGGCGCGACGGCGGTGGGTGTCGACAGGTTTGACCCCGCTCCGTATGTCGGCGACGCACTGGCGGCTGCGCCGGTTCCGATGGCGATGAATGAGGCTAGGGCGACGGCCCCGCCGAAGGCGGCTGATCGGTGGTGACGCATGATTGTCTCCTCTGTCTGTCGGACTGTCGTCTCTACATAGGGACGGGAGTTACGAAAGCGACCACCAACCCGCAGCGATCGCAGAAATTCCAGGCACCACCGAATAGGCGGAGAGGCGGCCGGCTCCGGGACCGGTGGTGTAACCCCACCCGCTATCTCCCTCTGAGCACCATCCGCCAAGTGCTCCAGCGCCGGCTCCTCGGTCACGGGCCCCCCACCCTTTCTCCCGTCCGAGGGGCCGGCGTCCACGCGTCCTGAAGGGCACCGCTGTGCCACTGGCACGAAGCCGTGTAACCCGCCTCCCTATCTTAAGATGCGATGTCTTTTGCTCCGAAGCCCACAGCATTCCGCTCCCGCTCCGATTCGGACGGCACCGACGTCGCTCGGCTGCGCGTGGTTGACGCGGACACCTACACCGACTGGGAGTCGGTGTATCGGGACAACATCCAGCGCCTCTACCGCTTGATGTACGCGCGGGTAGGAAACCGACCGGATGCCGAGGACCTCACCTCGGAGGTCTTCCGGACCGCCCTCGGTCCTCTTCGGTTGGCCTCGTCAAAGGGCGAAGTACGGTCGTACCTCTTGGTCACGGCCCAGACTGTCCTGGCGTCACACTGGCGCCGGACCCTTGGCGTGTCCGTGACGTCCATTGATCCAGAATCGGATCTGGACGTACTCACGGAAAGGTCGGGCCCAGAGGAGGTGAGTGACGCTCCACAACGAGCCGGCAAGATCCTGGCCGCCCTGCCCGAGCGGTATCGACGCATCCTCGAGCTGCGGTTTCTCGAGGCGTGTTCCATAAAGGAGGCTGCTCACGCCATGGAGATCAGCGTCAGCAACGCGAAAGTGCTCCAGCATCGAGCTCTCCGCATGGCGGCCAAAGTTGGACTGGAGTTTGACCAGTGACCACCCGTCGCCTGACCGCGTTCATTGATGCCCTGGTCGCTGGTCGGCGTCCAGACCCCTACCACGCCGATCCCGAGGACGCCGACGTCTTGCGCGCGGCCATTTCCCTCCGTGCCGCACGTCCGGGAGATGCCGCACCTGACGACGCGTTCGTGGCCGAGCTCTACGAGAGTCTGGCCGACGAGAGGAGGGCCCAGGTTGAATCGAACGTCCGCCCCTTGCGGATGAGTCGATCGCGCGTGGCGCTCGTCGGCGTTGCCGCGAGCATCGCGCTCGTCGGGGCAACCGTTGCCGCAACCGAGGCTTCGAACAATGGAGGGTCGACGACGTCAGCGATGCAAGCGCCTCACGGGAAGGCCCTTCGGACTGCCACCTTCGAGACGTCGCAGGGACATGCCGTCGGGCAAATCGTCGTCTATGGCGGGTCTCCCGGGTGGGTGTTCATGAATGTCGATCTCCCGACGTCCGATGGCACGGTCAAGTGCGAGCTGAGGATGATGGACGGTTCCGTCGTCGCGGCAGGCACCGTCGACCTGCACCACGGAACCGGCGTCCTCTCCAAGCAGATCCATGTGGACAGCAGCCGGCTTCAGGGGGCGACGCTCTACAGTCCCTCGGGGGCCGTGGCGGGTTCAGCCACTTTCGCCTGACGCAGGTCGCCGCGTTCGTCGGCGCCCACTCGCCGACATCATCGACGAGCCCGTCGCGTTCTCGACGCGTGTGAACGTCCTCGCGCCGGATTGGATCAGCTGTAACCCACGCTCCTATTAGGAAACAAGATTCGTTTCCCGACAAGGAGCACCATGACCCACCGCAACGAGATTCAGGTCCGGTACCGGCCGCATCGATCGGAGTTCGACCGTCGCGCTATCCACGTGACTGGCCATCTCCTGCTCGGCGTCCTATCGCTCGAGCGCCGGTTTGCGTCTGCACCTAAGCAGCTCCGTGCTCTCGTCGAGGTGATCGGGCGGAGCGGGTCCACTGGGCCACTCCCGGGTCCAGTCGTGGCCAGGTCGACTGGCAATGACTCGTGAGATGGCGGCGGAAAGAGAGCCGATACAGGCAATAACACAGCGACCAAGTGGAAGGACTGACGATGACAGTGAGGAACTCCGAGAACCGTTTCGGACACCGAGGCATCCACGGCACCGAGTTGGTTCACGGGCCACTCGCGAGGACCTTCGGCCGGGGGAGAGTCTGCTCGACGGAAGGATGCGGAACCAAACTCTCCCGGTACAACCCAAATCCGCGTTGCTGGATTCACTCGAACTCATAGAGGTCTCTGACACGCCTACCTCGTTTCCCACACATGCGACGTTACGGCGCCTCACCGTTCGCGTGTCGTCGCTGACGCTGCCCCGTGCCGGCGGCTCTGTCATCACGACGTGGGCTTCCCGTCCCAACGAAAGGTAAGGGGTCATGTCAACAATAGATGCGAGTCGAGACCACCGCGCAAGCTGCGTCCAACCCGCAGAAGCGCGACAGCCTTATCCTCGCATTGTTAGGCAAATGTTGAGCAACCTGTCAGTCGGGCCATCAGGATCGGCGTCACGGCGTGCAGGACTCTTGGTGGGCCTTGTCATCGGAGCGGTGCTGTTGGCATCCTCAGGTGCGATCCACTTGCAGTTGTGGTCAATGGGTTACAGGACCATCCCTACAATCGGTCCTTTGTTCCTTGTCCAGGGAATCGCTGGCCTCCTTCTGACTGCACTCCTCTTGTTCTACCGACGACTACTGGTTGTCGTGCTGGCCACTGGATTCATGATCGCCACCATCGGCGGGCTGTTGTTCAGCGTCTATTTCGGTTTCTTTGGCTTCATGGAAACCCTCGCGGCACCATACGCAGGTCTCTCCCTCGCAGTCGAAGGCTTTGGAGCCTTGCTCCTTGCCGCTGTCGCCATTGTGCTTGTGCGTGGGGACAACGACGCAGACCAAAATCACTCGTCCATGGAACGGGGGAGCTCCTGCCCGTAGAGACGCCGATACCGCGGGTGGATCTCGTCCACCGACAGGCGCACAACCCAAGGCCAGAAACGTCGCCGCCGGAGTGGCCAACGCCCCGAGGGCGATGTGGGCGGGGCTACGGTCGACGAGTTCTATGAGCAGACGCGGGTGACCAGCTCCCGCTGGGAGAGCTCGTAGCAAAGGGTCCTCATCTACCGCCGGACCACCTTCGGACTATCGAGGTCCATCCGCGGAAAGCTGGCAGACGGACGACGGCGACCTTATGAGACGCACCCAGCGGACAAGCCGGCTACCGAGCGGGTTCGTCTTGGAGGTGGGGTATCCCCAAAGTTCGAACGCTGGCACCTCTACTCGCGGCTTCTGGGGGTTCGAGCTGCTGGTTACTTGTGCAGACCAGGTGCTGGACTGAGTGAGACGGCGCCGCGCCGTGCTAGGGACTGTGGCCTGGCCGAGATGCCAGAGACTCGCCACGCCACCGGTAGCCGTCATGGAGGAAATCGTGCGTCGGGAACGCTACCGTGGCGGGGGAAGCCAGGCGGTTTCGGACAAGCCGGCAGCGGCGCGACGGCGCGGAGGGAGATCGGATGGCGAAGTTCGGACGTTTCATCACGGGGCTGACGATTGGGGGAGCAACCATAGGCGTCGGCCTCGGCGTCGGGGTTCTCGGAGCAACGCAGGCAGGCGCCGCTACGGCGTATACGGTCACCGACGCCGCCGACGGAACGGGAGTAGGCGCCTGCGCTACAGGCGGTGACTGCACGCTGCGCCAAGCGATCGACGCGGCGAACACCTCGGGCGGCGATGCTGTCATCACCCTGCCCGATGCGAGCATGGTCACCAACAATCCGAGCGCGTCGCATATCTACTCGCTCGGCAATGCGAACGGATCACTGGTGCTCAACTCCGGACACACGATCACGATCAACGGCGCCGGCTGGACGCTCGCTATCCTCCAGTTGCAGAGCGCTTCGACGTCCAGCCCTAACCGCGTCCTTCAGGTGGACACAGGTACGACCGCCGTCATCTCGGGCATCACGGCCGAAGGTGGCGTCATCACCGGTACGGGGCCCGGTGGTGGCGGGATCCTCAACGACGGGACCCTGAACCTGTCGGCCTCGACCGTCACGGGCAATTCAGCGAACTCCGGTGGCGGGGTCTACCTCGATGGCGTCTCCGCGACCTTGTTCGACGACACGGTGACTGCGAACCGTACCCTTTCCGGCGGCGGTGGGGTCACCATGGAGGATGGGACCAACGTGATCTCGGGTGGCTCGGTGGACGGCAACGACGCCACCTATAGCGGGGGCGGTGGGGTCGACATCGAGGATCTCAACCCTGGGGACTCGGCGAGCCTCAGCAACCTCGACGTCAGCAATAACACAACGGGGGTAGATGGCGGCGGACTGTACGTGGGGAACCATTCCGCAACCAGCAGCAACCCGGTGAGCTTGACCAACGTGACCGTCGATAACAACTCGTCCGGCGACGCCGGCGGCGGGCTGTACGTGTCGAACGACAACGGTGCTCCTGCGGGTGGGGGCACCGTCACCATGACCGGGGGCTCGGTCAGCGGCAATTCCTCGAAGGACAACGGCGGCGGAATCTACGACCAAAACGACGGCGACGGCTCTGTCAGCTTCACCAACCTGTCCGTAAATTCGAATACCTCGTCGATCGCCGGGGGCGGCATCTATGTGCAGAACGACGGGTCGGGGGACAGCACGACGTTCTCGGGGGGCTCCATCGACAACAACTCGACCCCTACCAATAAGACCAGCGGGCAGGGCGGAGGGGTTTACCTGTTGAACAACGGCAGCCCGAGCTGGGCCAGCTTCGGCGGAGGAAGCATCTCCGGCAACAGAGCCTACGAAGGTGGCGGCGTGTACCTTCCACCGGGAAGCTTCCCGACACGAACGGGGGATCTGGCCACTTTCACAAACGAGACCGTGTCCGGGAACAAGGTGACCGATGATGGTGGTGGGTTCACCGACGACGCGGGAGCAGTTCAACCGCTGACCATCGCTTGGTCGACCATCAGCGGCAACAGCGCCGGTACCCTGGCGACGAGCGACGGTGGCGGGATCGACGCGTTCGCCCCTCTAACGACCTGCAACTCGGTCACGCTGACCAACGACACCATTACGGGGAACACCGCGGTCAACGGGGGCGGCTACTACGGCGCGGGCTGCGTGACGTCGCCGACGGTGGCGACAACGACGGCCTTCAGATTCGACACCATCTCGGGCAACACGGCCATCGACACTGCCGGCGGGGGAAACATTGAGACCATCGACGGCTCGACGCTGACCCTGGCCGAGACCATCGTCGCCAACGGCTCCGCCTCCGGCGGTCCCGCGACGAACTGCCTGGTGGCCGGGTCCGGGACGCTCGCCTCGGGGGGGTACAACCTCATCGACAACACGAACTGCGGCGCGACGGCGACGGGCGACATCATCGGCGACCCCGAGCTCGGCACGCTCGGGAACAACGGCGGACCGACTCAGACCGAGGAGCCAGCGGCTGGCAGCCCCGCCGTCGGGGCGATCCCCTCTGGGGTCTGCAGCGCGACCGGCGTGAGCACCGATCAGCGCGGCGACGCCCGAGGGGCGGGTGGGAGCGGTTCGTGCACCATCGGAGCGGTCGAGGTGGCACAGGGGTCACCGCCACCGCCACCGCCGCCATCGGGGACAGCAATCGCGACTGAATAAGGGTTACTGGCTCGTGGCCTCCGACGGCAGCATCTTCAACCACGAGGTCGCCGGCTTCTTCGGATCCTCTGGGTACGGCTTGTTTCGCCCGTTGGTCATCGCCCTCGCCCCGTCCACGACGATGCTCCATGCAATGAGCCGCCCGGAGGTTGACACGGCTGGGGCAAGAGTCGGGACATGGCCAAGATCGCCGAGCGCCCGGCCGAAGCCGAAGACCGAGCGGTTCCGGGCGAGGGAGCGAGACCTCACCAGAAAGCCAGGGCCTCTCCGTCAGCACCTTCGACCCCGGTCAAGTCCACCTAGAAGACGAAAGGTATCACCATCTTCGTCGAGCGTCGATACGCCGGGTAGGTCTCGGGGAACTGCTTGGCCATATAGCGCTCCTCGACGGTCGCGCTGTAGACGAAGTAGACCCCGGCCAGAAACACGGCAATCAACCAGAACCAGCTCAGCGCCACCGCGGTTCCGGCACTTGCAAGAAGGATGCCGGAGTAGATGGGATGGCGGACGAGGTGGTACGGACCGCTGGTCACAAGTTCTGGCTCGTCCTTCTGAGACATCGGTGTGCCCCAGTTGCCCCCGATGTGTACTCGCGCCCAGATTGCGAACCCCAAACCGAGCCCGAAGAGGATGAGCCCGACGCCAGCTCGCCACGGATCCGTGTTGAGCCCGTGGCCCCGGAAGGCTCCGAAGCGGATCAAGACGATCGCAAGGACGAGGATCAACGCCCTTATTCGTAGCTCGCGGGCCCACGGGACATGACTCCTCTTCATGGACAAGGCTGCCACGAGCCAGTAGATCCAGAACGCCGCCCACACGGTGCCGAAGACGAGCTCGACCGTCCGCACGTGGCTCAGGTTTCCACCGGTGGGTCGTGGTGCGCAACGAGGAACACCACGAAGAGCGGCACAGCGTCAGAGGTGAAGACTCGACCTAGCCGTGCGTTGGGACGTTCCGCCTAGCGGCGAACGGGGGCATCCAGGGTCCCCTCGTCCGCCGTCGCCCTTTGCCATGATAATCAGGTGGACCAGCGCGTCAGTCTGATCACGCTGGGAGTCTCAGATCTCGTCCGAGCCCGCGGCTTCTATGAAGCTCTCGGCTGGTCGGGAGCGCAGCAGCCCGACAACGAGGTGTGCTTCTTCCAAGCTGGTGGCATGGTTTTTGGATTGTGGACCGCCCTCGGTGGCCACGGTGCTCCAGGGCTCGAGTTGGCATACAACGTGCACTCGCCCGAGGAAGTAACCGAAGTGTTGAATGAAGCTCTCGACGCCGGAGGTTCGATCGTTCGTCACGCAGCTGTAGCCGACTGGGGCGGGACAACCGGAGCGTTTGCCGATCCTGATGGATACGTCTGGGAAGTGGCGCACAATCCGGGCTGGTCGCTCCATCCCGATGGCACGATCCATATCTAGGTGGCTCGAACCCGGTGAGTTCAGGAGGTCAAACCACACACGATCGGCCACTACCGACCGAGCGCGGTCTGAAGATCTCGCACGTGTTCTTGTGTTTGCTCGAGCAACGGGCGCAACGCCTCGGCCACGTCGGCTAAGCCCAAGTCCATTGCTTGGGCAAAGCGCTCTCTGTACCGCTCGAGCTGATGTTCCTCTAGCCGCAGATCAGCGGCAAGAGCCTCGCGGCCACTGGCCGTCTCCACGTCGGGGACCGTGGTCGATGGTGTCCCGCCGAGAAAGGCGATTTGTTCCGCCAGGATCTGGGCGTGAGTGAGTTCTTGGTTGAGATGCACCTTCAACTCGTCGATCACGCTGAGAAACTCAGCACCAGTGACCGTGGCGATGTGGCTGATGTATTGGACGATCGATTGGTATTCGCTGGCGAGATCTTCGTTGAGGGCATCGATGAAGGTCTCTTTTTCCATGGCGGTGCTCCGTTCTAGTCGGCCAAGGTGACGATGAAAGTGTTCCCAGCTGTCGATCGAACTAACCGGAACTCTCAGCAAAGATGATGGCCGGCGCTCTCCCTCCGAGCGCCATGGCTGGTGTGAACGGGGCTCGCTGCGGGTACGAGATCACCGTGCTGATTGTCAAGAAGTACGGCTGGAAAGCGATCACACTCGCCCTGGGCGCCCTCACTGGGTTTGCCACGAAACGCTTTCTTGAGGTGCTGTGGACAGGGATACGAGGATCGACGCCGCCCAAGGTGCCAGCGGACCGCCGCTCACCGTGGCCAGACGCGGTCAGCTGGGCGGTTGCCACGGGGGTCGGGGTCGGAGTAGCCCGGCTCCTGGCTGTGCGGACGGCTGCCGCCGTATGGGAGGCGACCGTTCACGAGCCACCGCCTGAGCCCGGAATTCCGGGGTCCGCTTCGACGTAGTTCGCTGCGAAGTGGGGGACGGTGGGCGACCCGAATATTGCTGGCTCTTGACCGTCTGGATCCGTTAGTTGGCTGCGGCGGACACGATCGGCTTTACGAGGTGGAGGCCGATCAAAGAACCAAGGAACGTCGCGTCGCCATACGAGTACAGAGATCCGTCGCTGCCGACCACCCAGTAGCCACCTCCATCCGGGGTGACGACCAGGCCGTCGATGGACGAACGACTCACAATTCCTTGCCCGGGAACCGAGCCATCGTACGAGGATTCGCCGAAGGCGAACACGCCGCCGTCCGAGGCGACCAGCCAGTAGCCGCCACCGTCGGGGGTGGACGCCATTCCCACGATGGGCTTGTTGAGCGCCACGCCACCCGTCGACCCGCGGAAGCCCGCATCGCCGAAGGAGAACACGCCGCCGTCCGAGGCGACCAGCCAATAGCCGCCACCGTCGGGCGTGGACGCCATCCCCACGATGGGCTTGTTGAGCGCCATGCCTCCCGTCGACCCGTGGAACGTCGCATCCCCGAAGGAGAACACCCCGCCGTCAGAGGCGACCAGCCAATAACCGCCACCGTCGGGCGTGGACGCCATCCCCACGACGGGCTTGTTGAGCACCATGCCTCCCGTCGACCCGTGGAACGTGGCATCCCCGAAGGAGAACACCCCGCCGTCAGAGGCGACCAGCCAATAACCGCCACCGTCGGGCGTGGACGCCATCCCCACGACGGGCTTGTTGAGCACCACGCCTCCCGTCGACCCGTGGAAGATAGCCTTCCCGAAGGAGAACACCCCGCCGTCAGAGGCAACCATCCACAAACCCTGGCCCTCAGACGGTGGGATCTCCAGCCGCTCAATCAAGGTCTGAAGGGTGGTGTTGTTGTTCAGGTTTGTCGCTGAGAAGCCGGCAGCGAAACAGCCACTCCCGCTCACGCAGCTCAACCCGCCGAGATAGCCAAAGGCAATGACGTTGGGGCTCGGCTGGACCGTCCAGCTGGTTCCGTTCCAGCTCTCGATGTAAGGCGTAGGCGTCTCGTTTTGACCACTGGCGGAATTTGTGGCTCCGGTGGCCCAGCACTGGGAACTATCGAGGCAGGTCACCGAGGACAAGATGTTCGCCGACGTCGTGGGATCGAGGGAGCTGGTTGGCGTCCAGCCCGCGCCATTCCAATGCTCCACCAGAGACGAGGAGGGATTGCCGTTTACGTCCATCGTGGATCCCACCGCCCAGCAGTTCGCGTCTCCCGTGCATGTCACAGCCGTCAGGTACTGACCGGTGCCAGATGAGCCGCCGGTCGACACCGACCAGGCACTGCCATTCCAGTGCTCTAGAAGGGCGCGCGCTCCGACGACAGTCGGGGCGATCCCGGGCAAGAAGTTGTACTGAATCTGGTTCGGCCCAGCTGAGCCAACCGCCCAGCAATCCGAGCGGTTAGTGCAGGTCACAGACTCGAGCTGGTCGTAGGTTTCGCCTGACGACGGGGCAGCGACCTGGGCCCAGAGCGATCCGTCCCAGTGGTAGATGATGGCGTTGAGTGGGTTTCCCTGGCTGTCAACGCTGTCGCCGACCGCCCAACAGTCGGCCGAGCCGGAGCAGGTCACGGAAAAGAGGTACCCGTCTACCGCCGGGGTGGGCACCGTTGTCCACGTTGAGCCGTCCCAGTGTTCCGCCAGCGTCTGGGGACTCTTGTTCCCGGTTGGTTCTTGGCCGCCGACCGCCCAGCAGTCGGACGCCCCAACACAGTCGACGCTCCAGAGCAAGGATGCGTCGGTCCCAGGGAGGGCGATATCCGAAACGATCGACCAGGCGGAGCCGTTCCACGAGTCGATGAGGGCGTTGGGCTGCGAGTTTCCACCGAGGGTCGGAATGACGCCGCCCACGGCCCAGCAGCTCCATGCGTTTGCGCAGGCTGTATCCATGAAGAGGTTGGATTGCGACGGATCGGTGTTGGGGCTGGTCACGATGTTCCAACCCGAGGGACCCGCGCCAACGGCGGGAGCCAAGGGTGCGATGGACACCAGTGCCCCAAGAAGGGTTCCAACGCCCAACCATCCGAAGAATGGACGCGTGATGAACGCTGCCATCCTCCTCGCATCGACAACTTCCCGACAACCCTTGAGCCTGAGTTGTTGTTCCTGCAGCTCAAACCATCGTTTGGTTTCGCTCAGTGGAGTCAGGAATGAGGAATGCGCCGGTGAGCAGGCGAGACCCATCCCGCACTTAACCCGGTGGGTGGTGATTGCTATGAACCCCCGCCATTCACCGGTGATGGTGAAGGTTCGTTGGATCTGCCATTCCGCTGCCGGGACGGCGATCCCAGGGCAGTCAGGTCGAGATGGCCACGCTGTCCAGGTTTAGGCCACCGACGTCGCCCGTTCCAAAGCTCGTTGTGATGAAGTTCGTGCCCTCCTCGAGTGTGAGCGACGCCCGAACGTCGCGCCATTGAGACCAGTCACATGAGGCCGCCAGCTCCAGGCGGCCGATACTCCGCATCTTTCGGGATTCGGGATCGTGAGCGGTCACAGTCAGGCTGGCGGCCTTTCCCGTTCCGTTGGACACCCTAAACGTACAGTCGTGTCTTCCCGCGCGCGAGGTCGCGATGGCTAGGGTGAGGCTGCTGCCCGTCGTATCGAGGCCTGTCACGTAGCCCATACCCGTGTGTCCGCTGAAGGTGTTTTCAAAGCGAGCAGTACCCGAGAAGCCGCCGACTTCTGCCTGGTGTCGGATGGCCTCCAACGGCGTCACCTTGACAAGCGACGATCCGTGCGGGCCGAGCGAGGCCGTCCAGCTGCTCAAGGTTCCGACATCTTCATGTGCCCAAAGGTCGCGGACTCGAGCCGGACGCGTCAGTCCCAGCACACTTGCGAAATCTACGGTCCGGCTCACCTCGGTGGCGGCGTCGGCGCGGTTGAAAAGGGCGACGACCCAGTCTCCATTGGGCAGTTGCCCGATCCAGCGCTCGGAGTCCCGACTGGCCTGATCCCAATCGTAGGAATGACCACTGAGATACACCGGCTTGCCGACCAGGCCGGCTCGACGGACGTCGAGAATTTCCTGGTTTCGGTAGAAGGAGGCCAACGAACCGATATTGTCGTACTGGTCTGCAATGGCGATGGGGGCGCCCGCCATTACGAAAAGGTTTATAGCGGACTGGCGATCGCTGTCGTGCGCATAGGAGCCGATGGTCAGAGGATCTCCGTCGAGGATGACCTGACCCGGTCCGGACACGTCAGAGAATCCTGTGAAGCCTTGAAACGGGTTCTGCCATTGGGACCATATCGGTTGCCAAGTCTCTCGCAGCCCACTCAGGAGCAACCACGTTCCGAAGCTGGCGTCGTTGTCAATTCGGATCAGGTCGCCGTACTGGCGCTCCACCTCGGCGTGATTGAAGAGGTTAGGCATGACCAAGCTCACCTGGATCTGGTCGTCGGCCGCCTCGCTGATCCAGCGAAGCGCATTGATATAGCTGTCGCGACCGTGAGCAACGCCGACGGTGCCCTCGCTCTGGTCAAATCCGGTCTCGTAGTAGCTCAGAAAATCGATGCGAAGGTAGACGGCGCCGAGGTTTGCGAAATGCTCGACGTAACCCTTGACGTACTCTTCGGCGCCGTCCTTCGTGGCGTCCACCCACTGCAGCTGACCTCCCCCGTCGAACCAGTCGTGAGGGTTGACGATGTCAGCCACTGCGATGTCTGGGCGACCGGCCACACGGATCGAGCGGTCCGATACGGCCGATTTCGTCGCCCACAACGGGTTGTAGTAGACGCCGAGCTGCATGCCACGCGCTTGGAGGTAGTCGGCCCACCAGGCCCAGTCGTGCTCCCAGCCGTTGAGGGTCTTGATGTAGCCGTGTGAAGTCACGGCCTGGTCGGCGTCGATCCAGCCGTCGGTGCAGGCCATACGGTAGCCAAACGGGGCAAGTTCCTCCGCGATCCAGTCGACGTTCGCCTTCCAGACCGATTCAGGGATCTGGACGTTCGTCGCGTTGCTGTAGCCGTACGTGCTCCAGTAGAGCGGGCCCGGTCCGCCCTTGTGGAAGGGCTTCAAGGTGTCGGGAAGTTCGGTGCTCGTCAGCGCGGTATCGACTGACGCACCACGCTGTCCAGCCGTGGAGGCGGCACCCGTGGGAGGCGACATGAGTGATGCGCCGGTTAGTCCGCCGGCGGCCATGGCCCCACTCGCCTTCAATACCGCTCGTCTGCTGGGCATGTTCCGAAGCTTAGAGCGGAGTCTTCGAAGGGACTTATCGTCCGTTCTTGATCCAAACCGAAGCTACGTCAGCACTACGCAATTGTCCGCCGGGTTTCTCGGATGCAGTTTCACCAACGCAGTTGTGAAGGCAAACTGTGTGACGACGCCGATCCTGCACAGGCTGATTGCGGTTATCTGCCACCCCAAGGTTCTGGGGGCGGAACAACGACTAAGTGGGAACGAAACCCCAATGGGGTTGATGCACTGGAATGGAAGCGAGCACAACTCTTACGCGGACGTGACTCGGATGTCGACACCAGCGCCGTCCTTGCCTTGATAACCGACTGATATTGCCTTCATGGAGTCGGGGCACAGTGGCTGGGTCGTTGATTCGAGCTGTCGTGGCGTCCTCCCCGGTCGTTCGGATAGCCGGTGTTATCCGGTTTCCTTTCCGTATTGACGCCGACGCAAGGGTCGAGTGTGACCGTAGGTCAGATGGACCGCGCTCTCCCACTTGTCGCCGGGGCATGGGGAAAGGAACCACCCAAATGCGTCCTAGCGGATCTGGCCTTCTCCTTTGACGTCTGCTCCGATTCTGCCCATCTCGCGTTCGTGCTCCGCAACCGCGGGATCGAGTTCGGTCTCCTCTGCGGCAGCTTCTTCATCGGCCGTGGGCGGGCGGTCTGGCGCGTGAGACGCCAGCGCCTCGTGCTCCTCCTCGTCTTTAGTGGCGTCGTCGACGCGATCTTCTCCGGCGTCCTCCGTCTCGTTCGCAGATGTGCTCATGTTTCCTCCTTTTCATAGGTGAATAGCCAGTGGGCCGGACTTTCAACCCTGTGCCGCCACACAATCCGAAACGGCAACCCGGCTACTGAGAGGGCGGAATGGGCTCGGGTTCGGGCTCGGGAGGAGTCGGATCCTCAGGAATGGTCACCAGGGTGGCGATACCCCACGAATGAGGATCAAAACGAGGCCAGTGCGACTCACACGGTCCACTGACCCCGAGCACCGGGCCGTTTCGGGGTCCACGGAACCCACGATCGCGCCGAGTTAGCGCCGGCCTACTCGCCGAGACCGTAGAGCGACTCGTCGAGGGCAGCCCAGTTCTCCAGCGTGATCGGCCCGATCCCTAAGCCGGACCCTGTCACGATGGCGATGCGGTCCGGATCGTGGCCCACCACGGCCGTCCAGGTGGCGTGGTCGGTGATCCTGCCGACAAGCCATCCCCTCTTGTCGAGCGCCTGCTCGATCTGCTCCAGCGCATCGACCGACTCCACCTCCAGGACGACCGCGCGCACCCCGATATGACGGGCGCCGGCGCGGCCGGATCCCCCAAGCGCCCGAAGCACGAGGACCTGAGGCCGATCGGTCCCAGGAGCGCTGATCGCGGCAAGTTGGTCGTTCCTTGAAAGCAGCGTGAAGCCATATACCTCGCGGTAGAAATCGATCGATTGGTCGAGGTCCGAGACGTTCACCACGACGCCTTGGAAGTTCATGTCGCCTCCTCCGTGTCCAATCTGGTCAGCAGGAAGACCTGCGGATCCTCTTGGTGCACATCCTGTCACTGGCCGCTGAGCTCGACCGCGTCCGGAGTCCAACGTCGTCGGTCACGGTGGGCTGATGTGCGAATCGGCGCCGTTGCCCTCGATGCTCCCGGCCACGGCGACCGGGAGTTCCTCGAACAGCTCGCGCAGGACAGGCGACTCCTCGAGGGCAACGACTTGCGGCGCCGAGGTCCCGCAGCAGGACACACCCTCGGGCATGGAGAAACAGTTCCATGACCTGGTCGGCGAACTCGTAGCCCGTCGTCCCATCGACCCGCCATCGAGGGCCGAGAACCTCGTCGGGCGCCCGTATTTTCTCGACCAGCACCCTGACGGTGGCGGTACTGCTCGTCCGCTGAGCGCCCACATACCTTGGGCACCCGCGGGGAATGGAAGAGCCATGCCGCGCCTTCGACGATCGGACCTGACCATGCCGGGGATCGCCCGGCGTCGCTACGGCCGCGGCTTCAGCTACCGCTGGTGGGACGGCCACAAGGTGGTCGACGACGACACGCTGGACCGCATCCGGAAGCTCGCCGTGCCGCCGGCATGGACCAACGTCTGGATCTGCCCGTGGCCGAACGGCCACATCCAGGCCATCGGGACCGACGCGGCGGGACGGCGGCAGTACCGCTACCACGACACCTGGCGCGTCCATCGGGACCGTGAGAAGTTCGACCGGGCCCTGCGCTTCGCCCAGGACCTGCCCCGCCTGCGCGCCACCGTCGCGCGCGACCTGCAGCACGACGGGCCGGACCGTTCGCGTGTGCTCGCCGCCATCGTGCGCCTACTCGATCTGGGTGCGTTCCGCATCGGGGGGCGCGAGTACGCCGAGACCAACGAGACCTACGGGGTCGTGTCGCTCCAGAGAGCCCATGTCCGGGTCAAGGGGCACACCATGACGTTCGACTTCCCGGCCAAGGGTTCGCTCGAACGGGTGTTCGCGGCGCGCGACCCCGAGGTCGCACAGGTCGTGCGGCTCCTGAAGAAGCGGCGCGGCGGCGACGCGCAGCTGTTCCAGTACAAGGTCGACGGGCGCTGGCGGCCGGTGCGTACGGAGGACGTCAACGACTACATCAAGGAGGAGTGCGGCCCGGACTACTCTGCCAAGGACTTCCGGAACTGGACCGCCACCGTGCTCGCCGCCGCCTTGTTCGCCGGCCGCCCGGCACCGGCCTCGCACCGCCGGCAACGGCGGGCCGTCTCCGATGTCGTGGCAGAGGTGGCGATCCATCTCGGGAACACGCCTGCGGTCTGCCGCTCTTCCTACATCGATCCGAGGGTGATCGACCGCTTCTCGACGGGCAGCACCGTCAGGCCGAAGCTCGCCGCCCGCCTGACGGAGAAGTCAAAGGGCATGACCGACACCTTCGGACGCCAGGCCGTGGAATCAGCGGTCGTCGCGCTCATCGGCGTCGAAGACCGGGTCCAAGCGGCGGCGTAGCCTGGGCGGATGACGTCGCTGTTCTTTCCGCGCCCCTCGCCGTCGCCGTCGCCGTATCGGGTCGGTGAGAGGCGTCGCTCCGACCATGAGAACCGGCCTGGCGGTGGTGTCGACCGCGGCCTGCATCGCGTGGGGCGTGACCATGCTGACCACGGCGGGGGCGCTCGCAGTCCGGCGCGGCGCCGGTCGGTCCGCAGCCGGCCTTCTACACCTACCAGGCGCCCGGCGGCCAGAGCACGGCCGGCCAAAAGGTGATCGCACTCACCTTCGACGACGGTCCGGGTCCGTTCACCCCCCAGGTCCTGTCGGTTCTGCAGCAATATCGGATACCGGCCACCTTCTTCGAGATCGGCGAAGAAGTGGCCGCCCAACCCCAGCTGACGCAGCTGGTGTCCGACGCGGGATACCCCGTGGAGGACCACACCTGGAGCCATCCGGACCTCACCACCATTCCGGTGGGGGGCTTCGCGCAACAGGTCGACCAGACCCAGAACGAGATCCGCTCGCTCACCGGGCGCACCCCGTCGTGTGTCCGGCCTCCCTACGACGCGTGGAACAGCACCGTGCTCGGCCAGATCGCGGCCCGAGGCCTCACGACCATGAGCTACTCCGTCGACCCGGAGGACTGGACCCTGCCGGGGACCGCAGCCATCGTGCAGCGGGTCGTGTCCGCCGCCTTCCCCGGAGCCGTGGTCGACCTCCACGACGGCGGGGGGGACCGGGCCCAAACCGTCGCCGCGCTGCCCCAGATCATCACCGAGCTGGAGGCCAGGGGCTACACCTTCGTCTCCATCTGCGGCTCGTCGGTGGCGCGATCGACCCCCGTGCAGAGCGCCGTCTACCCCTTCGCCGGCGCGCCGACGCCCGGGACACCCGTGGTGTCGAACCAGGCGCTGGTGGGTGCGGCCGCCACCCCCGGCAACGGCTACTGGTTGGTCGCCGCCGACGGCGGCGTGTTCAGCTTCGGCGACGCCGCCTTCCACGGCTCCATGGGCGGCACGCGGCTCAACCAGCCCATCGTGGGCATGGCCGCCACCCCGACCGGCAACGGCTACTGGTTGGTCGCCGCCGACGGCGGCGTGTTCAGCTTCGGTGACGCCGCCTTCCACGGCTCCATGGGCGGCACGCGGCTCAACCAGCCCATCGTGGGCATGGCCGCCACCCCGACCGGCCACGGCTACTGGTTGGTCGCCGCCGACGGCGGCGTGTTCAGCTTCGGCGACGCCGCCTTCCACGGCTCCATGGGCGGCACGCGGCTCAACCAGCCCATCGTGGGCATGGCCGCCACCCCGACCGGCCACGGCTACTGGTTGGTCGCCGCCGACGGCGGCGTGTTCAGCTTCGGCGACGCCGCCTTCCACGGCTCCATGGGCGGCACGCGGCTCAACCAGCCGATGGTGGGCATGGGTACCGACCCGCGGACCGGCGGCTACTGGTTGGTCGCTGCCGACGGCGGCGTGTTCAACTTCGGCGCTCCGTTCTACGGATCACGCGCGGGCCAGAACGCCACCGACCAGTTCTTCGCCATGGTCGTCACCGCCGGAGGCGGGGGGTATCTCCTCACCGGCGAGCGTCCCGCTGCGTGACCGCCGGCTCAGAGCCCGCCGGCTCAGGCCGCCGGCTCAGCCCGGCTCGACCGATCGCACCCAGGTCTGGGCGACCGCTGGCGGCTGCTCCTGGTCGGCCGTGACCTCGATGTTCAACTTCGAGATCGCGGTGGTGGTCAGCTTCGCATCGATGCTGTTGAGCACGCTCGCCACACCCGACGTGTCCACCGACTTGCGGATCACCGGCACGATGTAGTCGGCGCCCTCGAGGTGCTTGTTGTCGGTCAGCGCGACGAAGTTGTTCGTCACGACGTTGCCGTCGCTCGAGAACAGCTCGACCACCTGGACCTGACCGTTCTTGAGGGCGGCCACGCTCAGCGGCCCGGCCTCGTCGAGCGACTTGAACCCGGCGAAGTTCAGGCCGTACACCTGCTTCAGGCCCGGTTCGCACCCGGCGAAGGTCGGGCATTCCGGCGGCCCGCCGAGTGTCATGTTCTTCGCGTACGGCTTCAGGCTCGAGATGGTGGTCAGGTGGTCCTTGTTCGCCGTGGCCTTGGTCACGGCGAACACGTTGGTGTCGAGCGCCTTCGACGCCGGCAACACCGTCACGCCGTACGAGGCGAGCGCCTTCTGGTCGGCCGGGATGGCAGTGGTGATGTTGTCGCCCGCCGGCTGCGGGTTGCCCCCGTGGAGGAAGCCGAGCAACGACGCCGCATAGTCGGGCTCGAGGCTGATCTGTCCCTTCTCTATGGCCGGCACGACGATGGCCCGCGTCCCGAGCGCGGGCTCGACGGTCACCTGGTAGCCCGCCTTCTTGAGGACGTCGGCCCAGATGTTCGAGACGATGGCCTGCTCCTCGAAGTTGGTCGATCCGATGACGATCGTCGGCTTGCTGCTCGACGCGCGAGTGGCTGCCGAGGCCGAGGCCGCCGGCACGGCAAGCGTGGCGGCGAGGGCCGCCAGCGCCCCAACGGCGAGCGAACGGGGGAGACGCATGGGGGTTACCTCTTCCTCTGTATGGGATTCGAGCCCGCTGAATTTGGCGAAACTGTAACGGGGCCGTCAGGGAGTTGAAACCCTACTAGATCACTCGGGATTCTGGTGTTCAGACCGAAGGGGCAGGACGCCGCCCGATTCCGCCGGACCCCGCCCGGCGTGCCTGCATCCGGTGTCGGAGCGGCCGGGGCGTGAGCACCCTGGTCAGGACCCCGAGGACGAGCGCCATCATGCCCGCCATCACCGCGACCAGGAGCGCACCGCTGAAGGCGACGACCGAGTCGTTGGTGTCGAGCCCGGTGATGACATAGGTCCCCAGGTCCGTGTAGCTGACGTAGGCGGCGAGGGTCGAGGTGGCCACCACCTCTATCGACGCCGTCCGCACGCCGGCCATCACGAAGGGGACCGCGAGGGGCGCCTCGACGGTCAGGAGAACCTGGCCCCCGGTCAGTCCCATCGCCTTGGCGGCGTCGCGCACGTCGGCGTCGACTTCGCGCATCCCGACGTAGGTGTTGGTCAGGATCGGTGGGATCGCCAGCGCGGTGAGGGCCAGCCAGGCCGCCAGGAAGCCGTCCGGGGACGCGACCGTGATGGAGGGTTGGATTGCGAGGAGCGTCAAGAGCGCGAGCGTCGGGACGGCCCGGAACGCGTTGGCGGCGTTGACCGCGACGAGGCCACCGCGCCCGGTGTGCCCGAGCACGACCCCGAGCCCGCCGCCCAGCGCCGAGCGCGGTGAGGACAACGGCGACCGAGAGCTTCAGCTGGTGCCAGAACAGGAGCGGGATCCCCTGGGAGCCGGTCCAATTCGCGGACGTGGTGAACCAGCCGAACACGTGCGCGAGGAACGACATGTCAGGCCGCGCGCCTCAGACCCCGGCCCCGGCTCGCCGGCTCCGCGTCCAGGGGACGACGAGCCGTTGCGCGCCGACGAGGAGGAGGTCGGCCACCGCGGCGAGCGCGATGGAGAACACCAGGCCGACGATGATCGGCGTGTTGTACCCGATGTTGAAGCCGTAGGTGATCTGTTGGCCGAGGCCGCCCAGGCCGATCAGCGCGGTCACCGTGACGAGTCCGATCACGGTGGACGTGGCGACGCGCAACCCGGCGAAGATGTACGGCAGCGACAGCGGCAGGTCGACCCGTACCAACGCGGCGGTCGGGGAGTAGCCCAGCGCGGTCGCCGCCTCCCGCGCGTCCTCCGGCACGGCGTTGAGGCCGGCCACGGTGTTCCAGATCAGGATCAGCAACGTGTACCCGACCAGTGCGATCTCCGCCGTCTTGTACGACGCGACGAAGCCGGTGATCGGCCCGAGGATGGCGAAGAGCGCCAGCGACGGAATGATGTAGAGCGCGCTGGCGAAGCCGAAGATGGGTGCCCGGATGATCCGGTAGCGCCATGCCAGCACGGCCAAAGGGATCGCGATGGCCGTCCCGATACCCACGGCGAGAAGGGTCAGGGCAATGTGCTGCACCAGGTCGCTCTGTATCTGCGCCCAGTTGTCCGTGATGTAGCTCCACCGGAAGAACGGGTTCGTCCCCAGCAGCATCGGACCGACGTTACCGGGTCGGTAGCCTGTTCCCTCGGTGATCACACTCGACGGTGTGAGCAAGCGCTACGGCGCCGAATTCTGTGGCCGTGGCGGAGCTGAGTCTGACGGTGGACGACGGCGAGGTCTGCGTCCTGGTGGGCCCCTCGGGCTGCGGCAAGACGACGACGCTGCGCATGATCAACCGCCTCATCGAGCCGTCGGGCGGCCGGATCCTCATCGACGGTACGGACGTGCTGAAGATGGAGCCCGTGCAGCTGCGCCGCGGGATCGGGTACGTCATTCAGCAGGGCGGGCTCTTCCCGCACCGGCGCGTGGCGGACAACGTGGCCACCGTCCCGCGGCTGCTCGGGTGGGACAAGGCGCGGGTGGAGGCGCGCGTCGACGAGTTGTTGGACCTCGTCGGCCTGCCGCCCGGCGAGTACCGGCGGCGGTTCCCGCACGAGCTCTCGGGCGGCGAGCGCCAGCGGGTGGGCGTGGCCCGTGCGCTGGGAGGGGACCCCCCGGTCCTGCTCATGGACGAGCCGTTTGGCGGCCGTGGACCCGATCACCCGGCAGCGGCTGCAGCAGGAGCTCCTGCAGCTGCAGGAGAAGCTGCAGAAGACGATCGTCTTCGTCACGCACGACATCGACGAGGCGACCCTGTTGGGCAACCGGATCGCGGTGCTGTCCAAGGGTGGTCATCTGGAGCAGTACGACACCCCGAGCCAGGTGCTCGGACGGCCGGCGACTGCCTTCGTCGCCGACTTCGTCGGCACGGACCGCGGCGTGCGCCGCCTGGCCGTCATGCCCATCGACGCCGACTCGCTCTTCCACCCTCCCCAGGTCCCAGCCCGACGTCAGCATGCTCGACGCCCGCACCATGGCCGCCGGAGCCGACAGCCGTTGGGCGGTTGTGGTCGACGAGGCCGGGCACCTCCACGGCTGGGTCGATCTCGAGCCCGGCCTGAAGGGTTCGGTCGAGGACAACCTGAGGCCGTTCGAGGTCGAGGTCCCGCTGGGCACGTCCCTGCGCGCCGCCTTCGGCGAGATGCTCCAGCACGACGTCCGGTGGCTCCCCGTCGTGGACGAGGGCCGCTACCTCGGCGTCGCTCACGCCGAACAGCCTCCACGCCGCCGTCCGGCGGTCGGTGGGAGGCGAAGCGATTGAGGCCTGAGGTCCGGCCGCGACCTGCCTCAGACGACCCTGAGTGTCACCTCGACGTTGCCCCGGGTGGCGTTGCTGTACGGACAGACCTCGTGCGCGGCGTCCACGACCCGGCGTGCGGTCCCCTCGTCGACGTCGGGGATGTGCACGTCCAGTTCGACGGCGATGCCGAAGGCGCCACCCTCAATGGTGCCGAGGGTCACGCGGCCCGTGACCTCCGACGCGCTCGGTGTCCGTCTTCATCCGGCGGCCGACGACCGACATGGCGCTCTGGAAGCACGCGGCATAGCCCAGCGCGAAGAGCTGCTCGGGGTTGGTGGCAGCGCCGGGCCCTCCGAGCTCAGTGGGGGGCCGTATGTCGAGGTCCAGCACCCCGTCCGACGAGCGGCCGTGTCCATCCCGACCTCCGTGCACGGACGCCTCGGCTGTGTACAACGGCTTCTTCAGTGGGATCGTCACATTCGTGCCTTTCTGCTCGGCCTGCTTGCGTCGCCCGCCGCCTTGCCCGTCTTACCCGTGTCAGTCGCGCCCCGTTCGGCTCCCGGCGACGCCGAGGCCGGCGAGGCCGCGCGATCTGGGACAAGCGACGTGGTTCTCGTGATCGGCGGCGTGTCCTCCACGATCTTGTGGACGAAGCTTCTCACCAGCCCGAAGACTTCGCGGCTGGCGTCGGCCCACGGCACCAGGATCGGGAAGACGTGGAACATCCCGGGAAATTCCTGGGCCGTGGTCGATACCCCAGCTTGGCGGAGACGGTCGACGTAGCGGCGGATCGGGTCCCGGAACATCTCGTCTCCGCCCCAGGTCACACAGGTCGGCGGGAACCCCGACAGGTCGGCGGTGAGCGGCGACACCTCCTTACTCGTCGCGTCGAATCCGTGCAGGTACGCGGCGGTCGGGATGTTCCACGGCAGGATGTCCCGATCGGCGTTCTCCGTGATGGACGGCTCGTCCAGGCGCAGATCGACCTCCGGCGAGAAGAGAACCAGCCCGGCCGGCCGGACGGGTAGCACATGGGCCAGGGGTTCGAGCAGGAGCGTGGTGGAGAGCCCTCCTCCACCCGAGTCACCGGCGAGGAAGATTCGTTCCTCCGGGACGCCGCGTGCGACGAGGTCCGTGTAGGCCGCCGAGGCGTCCTCGGCACCGGCGGGGTAGGGGAACTCCGGCGCCAGCCGGTAATCGGCCACGAAGACCGCGCAACCCGTGTCGCGGCAGACCCGGGCGGTGAAAAAGGCGTACATGTTGGGCGACGTCCCGATGTAGCCCCCACCGTGCAGATACAGGATCAGGCCGACCGGAGCCGCGTGACGTGGGCGATAGAGGACGCCCGGGACTCCGCCGTACTCGACTGCATGGCTCTCGACGTCGAGCGAACGAACGACCGGCGGCATGATCACCTTGCAGATGTCGTCGAGCACGAGCTCGAGCGACCGGAATTCCGGGATCCGCAGGGCCGACGAATAGCCCATGAAGGCACGGATCACCTCGCGGGTCATGGAGATGAGCAGATTCGACGCCGGAGAGGAATTACCGGCGAAAGGGTGGCGGAAGGGGACGCGCGCCATGGCCGTCGCCAGCTGTTGCGCCAGAAGGCCGACGTCGAGCGCGACGACCGGTGCCGGCGCGGTCTTGACCTCGGGACGGTTGCCCATTGCCATATCAGACGCCTCCGGTCCCATTCTGCCCCGCTCCGCCGGCGGCTTCGCAGGGGAGTTGGCAGCATTGGCTGGCCGTCCAGGTAGTTTCGGATCGACACCCGGACGGGAAAGAAATGACCGGGTATTGCATACTGTCGCCGACGTCGCTCCCATGCCGGAGGGGAGTGACCCGATCCGGACTGGAGACGACCCCATGGCGAGCGAAGGCCTGCACGAGGCAGCGGAGCTGCTCGACGAGGAGACCATTGACCATCACCGGGCGATCACGTCATTGGTCGAGGAGCTCGAGGCCGTCGACTGGTACGACCAGCGGGTGAAGGCGACCCAGGACTCCAGTCTCGCCGACGTCCTGGCCCACAACCGCGACGAGGAGAAGGAGCACGCGTCCATGACCCTGGAGTGGTTACGAAGACGTGACCCGATCCTCGATCGTCATCTGCGCACCTACCTGTTCACCACCGAGCCCGTGACCGAGGTCGAGGCCGAAGCCGCCGCCGGAGAAGGAGCGGCCTTGGCCGCGCCCGGGTCGCTCGGCATCGGCAGTCTGCGGGGGCGAGAGTGATGGACCACCTCTACCGCGACCTGGCGCCGATTTCGGACGCCGCCTGGACCCAGATCGAAGACGAAGCGAAGAGCCGCCTGGTCACGCATCTGGCGGCGCGCAAGCTCGTCGACCTCACCGGCCCCCACGGCTGGGGACACTCGTCCACCGACCTGGGGCGGGTGAGCGAGGTGACGGGCCCCGCCGAAGGCGTCTCGGCAACCCAGCGGCGCGTGCTTCCTTTGGTGGAGCTCCGCGCGGAATTCCGTGTGTCGCGCCTCGAGCTCGACGACGCCGATCGGGGGGCGGGCGACATAGAGCTGCCCGAGCTGGACGAGGCGGTCCGCCAGATCGCCCTCGGCGAGAACGTGACCGTGTTCCACGGCTACGCGGCGGCCGGGATGCTCGGCATTACGGAAAGCAGCTCGTACCCGCCGATCACCATTGAGGAGGACATGGAGGAGTACCCCAAGGTGGTTGCGCAGGCGACAGACCTGCTGCGGCGCTCGGGCGTCGGCGGCCCCTACGGGCTGGCCATCAGCCCCGACATCTACACCGGCATCGTCGAGACTTCCGAGCATGGTGGGTATCTGCTGTTCGACCACCTACGCGAGATCCTGGGCGGCCCGCTGGTCTGGGCGCCCGGCGTGGAGGGTGGCGTGGTGGTCAGCCTGCGCGGCGGCGATTTCGTGCTCGACTGCGGCCAGGACCTCTCCATCGGGTACCGGGACCACGACGCCGACGTTGTCGACCTATACCTCGAGGAGAGCTTCAGTTTCCGTGTCCTCGAACCGGACGCCGCGGTCGTGCTGGAGCACGAGGGCTGAGAGCCGGGGGGCGACGTGGTGGACACGTGGCCCGAGCTGACGCTGGCGCGCTGGGAGGACACGCGTACGACCCTCCACATGTGGACGCAGATCGTGGGCAAGTTGCGGCTGGCGCTCGAGCCGATGATGAACCACTGGTGGCAGGTGCCGCTCTACGTCAGCAGCCGCGGGCTGACCACGTCGCTCATGCACGCAGGCGCCATTGGCCTGGAGGTGGAGTTCGACGTGTTCGACCAGCGGCTCGTGCTGCGCACCACCGATGGCCAGCGGCGGGAGGTCCGTCTGGAACCTCAGTCGGTGGCGCGCTTCTACGAGGCGACGATGGCGGCGGTCGCTGACCTGGGCGTAGAGGTGTCCATCCTGGCGCGGCCGGTCGAGGTGGTCGAGGCCATCCCGTTCGCCGAGGACGACATCCACCGCTCCTACGACGCGGGGGCGGTGCACGATTTCTGGCTGGCCCTGGTCCGGGCACATGCGGTGATGACCCGGTTCCGGAACCGCTTCGTCGGCAAGGCGAGCCCGGTGCACTTCTTCTGGGGCGCACCCGATCTCGCCACGACGCGCTTCTCCGGCCGGGAGGCGCCGAAGCATCCGGGGAACGCGCCCAACTGTGCGGCCTGGGTCATGGAATTGGCCTACAGCCACGAGGTCAGCAGTTGCGGGTTCTGGCCCGGAGGCAGCGCCGAAGGGTCGTTCTACTCGTACGCGTACCCGGAGCCGGAACGGTACGCCGAGTGGCCCGTGGCGCCGGAGGGCGCGTCCTACGACGCCACCCTCGGGGAGTTCATCCTCCCCTACGAGGTGGTCCGCACGGCCGCCGACCCCGAGTCGATGCTCCTGACGTTCTTCCAGAGCTCCTACGAGGCCGCGGCCGAGCTCGGGTCGTGGGACCGGGCCGCGCTCGAGCGCGTGTGGTGAGGCACCCGGCCTGATCGCTCTGACCCGATTACGGGAGCCCGATCACGGGTTCCCGAAGCGCTTCAGCGTGTTGTCGCCGTCGTCGACGAACAGCAGGTTGTGGCCGTGGCGGGGGATGGTGATGCCGAAGAGGTCGCCCCCCTGGGCACCTTGCGAGAGCGGGTCGAGCTGCACCGTGTCGACCTGGGTCCCGAAGGGCGTGGTCTCGACGGCGTTGGGGTCGCCGCCATTGGCCGTGATGATGTCCCCGTTGGGCGCGAGCGCCATGCCGAGCGGGTCGTTGAGCGAACCGCCTTGCGACACCACGTCATCACCGGCATTCGCAGCACCGCTCCGGGTGGATGCGTCGGGGATCGCCGAAATCCGATTGTTCAGGCTGTCGGCCACGTAGAGCGTGTCGTTCGCACCGAGGGCGTCGCCGGTGGGGCCGACGACGAGCGCCGAGCTGTTGAGCTGCTCGCCGAACCCGGTGCCGATGACCGTCGAGCCGACCAGGACCGGCGCACGCTCGCCGAAAGCGAAGAGGTCAAGACGCAGGACCGTGCCGCCGGACGACGCGGTGGCGGTCGTGCCGTTGAGCACGTTGGTGACGAACAGCTCGTCGACGAAGCCGAAGTGGGCGGCGGTCAGGTCCCAGGGCCCGTTGATGCCGTTGCCCTGGAACGTTTCGACGGGGACGCCCCGGTTGTTGAGGACGATGAGGCATCCCGGTTGGGGCGAGCCCTGCACGCCATTGGTGACGGGAGCCGGAAGGCTTCCGACGATCACGAAGTCGTCGCTGATCACGGTGAGCGCGGTGGTGAGCCCGACGCCACCCGGGCAGCCGGGCAGATTCGGGTCGATCTGGGCGAACAGCGTCTGGGCACCGCGGGGGGACATCTCGACGATGGTCGTGCCGGTGCCCTGGAAGTTCGACTGCGCGTTGAAGTTGCTCACCAGGGTGTCGCCGGCGACCAACTTTCCCTCGCTCGCCGGTACCTGGGTGATGCCGTAGGGGTTGACATCGCCGTTGGCCGGGACCGTGGTTCCGAGGTTGGTGACGGCGTGGAGCTGCGCCAGGAAGGGCGGTGGTGAAGCGCCGGCGGGTGCGCCGGCGGCGGTCAGGGCCAGGGTGGCGAACCCGGCCGCAGCCGCCATGGCGACGGCGACGCGGAGCCCGGTGCGGCCCGCGCGCCGAGCGGGTGGTCCGCACCAGCCGGCGGGATGGGTCCGAGGGCAGGGACGGGACGAGGAGCGGACGCTGGACTGTCCTGGCATGACGACCTCCTGCAACAGGGATTCGCGGCTTTTATGGGGGACACGCGGTCGAGAGGCCGTCGTCGGTCCTCCCGACCGCGATACGGGGCGGGCACGGCCAGGGATTGGAGACCCGGTTGGCCGAAATGGACCTATACCCTTTGGGGGTATACGGGAGGGGCGAGCGAGGAGGCAGGCCCGCCCGCACGACGCCGCACAACAACTCGCTGAATCCGAACTTCGCCAAGGCACGAAGGAGGGATCCCACCGAGGGGATGAGCGAGTGCGACGACGCGGTGGCCGCGATCCGTGCTCGCCACGCGCAGGTGCACACCGATCGCGCCGTCCGCGACAGGCAGATGAGCCAGCAGGAAGCGGACGGCTAGCTCGACCGCGTGCGCGGCGGAGAGCACTCTCGAATTGCACTCGGCGATCAAGCGCAGGCCTCCCAAAAAGCAGACGAGACCGGAGCGGGTCCGAGGACCCGGTGCGAGCAGGCCATGGTCGCTACAGTCCGATCCCGTGCCCGACCATGACTACGACGCCATCGTCATCGGGGCCGGCCACAACGGCCTGACCGCCGCCGCGGTCATGGCCCGGGGTGGCCTGCGTGTGCTGTGCCTCGAGAAGAACCACTTCATCGGCGGGATGGCCTCGACCACCGAGCTCATCCGCGGCTACCGCTTCGAACTGGCGGGCTCCATCCAATTCCCGGTACCCAACGTCGTCTACGACGACCTCGACCTGGCGTCGTGCCCCATCTACGAGCCGGAGGTCCAGTCGGCCAGCGTGGGTGACGCCGACCAGCCGCCCATCCTCCTCTACTCGGACCCCGAGCGGTTGCTCGAGCACCTGGGCGAGACGCTGGGCATCGAGGCGGTGATGGGGATGGCCGAGGTGGCCGCGTGGGCCGAGGCACCGGCCCGGGCCATCGGGCGCTTCGACGTGCGCACGCCGCCCAAGTCCCTGGACGACATGTGGGCCAGTGCCACGAACGAGGCGGAGCGGGTGGCACTGCGCGTGGCCATGTTCGGCAGCGTCATGGACGTCGTCGACCGCTACCTCCCCGACCCGGTGAAGCACGCGCCGGTCCGCAGCATGCTGGCTTTCCTCTCGGTCAACTCCACATTCCGCGGGCCGTACACGCCGGGCAGCGCGTTGTGCCTCGCCTTCGCGCTGGCGTCCCCGGGCACCGCGACGATGTCGAAGGTGCGCGGCGGCCTGGGGACGATCGCCGATCATCTGTGCGCGATGTTCGAGCAGCGTGGCGGCGACCTCCGCCGCCATGTCAAGGTCGCCCGCATCGTCGTCGACGGCGGCGCGGTGCGCGGGGTCGAGCTCGGTGACGGCGAGGTCGTGACCGCCCCCGTCGTGGTGTCCAACCTCGATCCCACCGCGACCTTCACCCACCTGATGGACGCAGACGCGCTGCCGGAGGCCTTTGCCCAGCGGGTGCGTTCCATCGACCACCGCGCCGCGTACTTTCAGGCCCACTTCGCGCTCTCCGGGCTGCCCGAGTACCGGGGATCCTACGAGGTGCTCAACGAGGACGGCGGCCAACTCGGACGCAACGTCACCTTCTTCGGCACGGCCGAGCAGATGCAGCGCGACTTCGAGGGCTGCGTGCGCGGCGTCGTGCCCGAGTCGCCGTCGTTCAACCTCCAGATCCCCTCGCTGAGTGAACCCGGCCTGGCGCCGTCCGGCAAGCACGCGGCGAGCAGTTTCGCGTTCTACCTCCCCATCGGCGCCGACCGCGAGACGCAGACGCGGCAACGCGACGAGATGGCGGACCGGATGGTGCGCAAGATCGCCGCAGTGGCCCCCAACTTCCCGGACCTGATAGAGCGTCAGCTCAACTATCCCGCCTACACCTACGAGCTGATGTTCGGGTGCACGGGAGGGGACTTCACGCACGGCCTGCTACAGCCCGAGTTCATGGGCCCGTTCCGCCCCGGTCCGCGGGGCTGGCCGGACAACCCCGTGCCGGTCGAGGGGCTGTACCTGTGCGGCGCCGGCTGTCACGGTGGCCCCGGGGTGACCTTCATCCCGGGGTACAACTGCGCCTACGCCGTCTTGGAGGCGAGCGGCACCTGAGTCCGGTTGTTGTAACGGAGCTGGCGCTCCATGAACGCGAGGAAGAGCGCGATGGAGAAGGCCAAGCTGGTGAAGAGGCTCATCACGAAGAAGATCCAGGCCCAGCGCAGTCCGCGCCGGCCGCCCTCGACGATGGTCCACAGCGGCATGAGCACCACGTTGACGATGATGTAGTCCTGGGCCGCGGAGTCGGCCGCCCAGTTGGTGAAGAGCATCTTGGTGTAGTTCCAGTAGCTGGCGTCGTGATACGTGTGCGTGTAGCGGACGTTGAAGTACCAGCCCAGGACGATGGAGCACAGGCCCACCACGTAGTACACGCCCTCCAGCAGGGTGACGGCGCCCACCGTGCGGGCCGCGCCCGCGCCGAACAGGCGTCGGTTCACCCAAAAGGCGACGGCAATGGTCGCCAGGCCCAGAATGGCGGAGATCAGCATCTGCGAGGTCATCGCTGTCCTCCTCTTTGCGTCCGCGGGTGCGCACACCCTACGGCCAGCCTGGGCCGCGGGGCGGGGACGTGGGGGGCTAGAGCAACTCGAGCAGGCGCTCGGGCGGGCGGGCGATGACGGCTCGGTCGCCCACCACGAAGATCGGGCGCTCCAGCAGGATCGGATGCTCGGTGATCGCCACGAGCAGGGCGTTGCCCTCCCGCTCAGCCAGGCCGAGCTCGGCGTACACCGGCTCTCCCGTGCGCATCATGAGGCGCGGGTCCTCGATGCCCAGGAGACCCATCAGCCGTTCGAGTTCGGTCCTCGTCGGTGGCTCATCGAGGTAGCGCACCACCTCCGCCTCCGCACCGCGCTCGGTGAGGATGGAGAGTGCGGACCGGCATTTCGAGCAGGACGGGTTGAAGTAGATCTGGGGTTCGGGGGTCACCGAAGCCCGACCCTACGGGATCCGGGATGCGGAGCCGGCTAGAGCCCGAACTACCCGGCACCGGCGGGCGTGCTGGCCATCGCCTGCGTCCACGTGTAAGTGAAGGCCGAGGGAGGCGGGCTCTGCACCGCCAGCGTCACGGCCATGGAGGTCCCGCCGACGTCGCCGTCGTGGACGTCACTGGCCGAGTCGTAGGCGGCGCCCATGACGAGGTCGGTGCCGGAGCCGAAGTCGTCGAGGATCCCCTTCCGATGACCCCAGCAGCCGGGCGCGTCGCGGCGCGGGCAGTCGAGGTTCCCGCTGTTGAACCCGTCGTCGTACATCCACCCGTAGACGGCGTCGAGGCCGTTGGAGGCACCGCCGGCCCACTCGGCATCGTCGAGTTCGTAGGTGGAGCCGAGGGCCGGTGGGTCGTCGGCTTCGTCCGCCCCGACCTGCGCGTTTGCGTTCAGCGCGGTCGTGAGCCCGACGAACGGTGCGAGGCCCCGGTCGACGCGCTCGAGGTTCACCGCCACGAAGAGTTGGTCGGTTGGGCTGAGACTGGCAAAGTCCGCGGGCAGCGCCATGGGGTGGATGCCCTCGAGGCTCCGGGCGTGGTTGATCGCGGCCAGCGCGGCTGCGATGCAGGCGGGGGAGCTGTCCAGTCCGTCGCCGCTACAGGTCTTCGTGTAGTCGGGGGACGGTGCAACGTTGCGCGGCGGGTCCGCGATGCCGCCGTCGGAGAGGGACCTCGGCACGGTGCGCAGGGGTCGCAGCGTCCCTTCGGCACTCGCGGCCAAGGCCTGCGCCCAGGTGTATGCGTAGGGACCGCCCGTGCGGTGCGTCGACGCCAGCGTCGCGGCGAGGGACGACCCGCCGCGGTCGCCGGGCGACATGTCGCCGGTCGGGTCGTATGCGGCGCCCATGACCAGCGCGTGGGTGCCGTAGGAGCCGAGCACGATGTCGCGGTCGGCCCAGCAGCCCGATGTCCGTCCGCTCGAGCAGCCCGGGGTCCCGCTGCCGGGGCCGTCGTCGTACACCCACTGGTAGTCGGCATCGAGCCCGTTGGCCACGGCGCCGATCCACTCCGCGACCACCGAGTCGTATCCGCGTCCCGGCCGGGGCGGCAGCTGGGCCGAATCCGCCCCCCGTGCCGCGCCTTGGTCCAAGGCGGCCGAGAGCCCGGCGAAGGGAGCGAGCCCCCGGTCCACGCGCTCGCGGTCGATGGCGACGAACAACTGCTCGGGCATGCTGAGCCGCCCGAAGTCCGCCGGCAGACGCATGGGGCCGAGGCCCTCGGCGGCGCGGGCGGCGTCGATCGCCTGCAGCGTGACGCGCAGGCAGGTCGTCGAGGTGTCAGCGCCGACCGGTGCGCACACGCCCCCGTAGTTGGGTGTCGGAGCGAGCGAAGTGGACGGGTTGGCCGAGGGGTCCGGTTGTCCCGCGCCGCCGGCGCACCCCGCCAGCGCGCCGGCGGCGACCAATGTCGCTAACGCCGCGGCGGCGGTCGTCCACGAAAAGCGCGTCCGGGCCGGAGCAGACGGGTTCACGCGGTTGTCCCTCCCGGCATCAGGGGCACCAACGTAGCCAGGGCCCGCGCCGAGACGGGTTCGCGCACAGGGCGGCCCGACCTGCCCGAACCGCGCCGACCGTCAGCCCGTACCTATAGAAGGGAGCCGAGAGAAGCAGAGAGGAGCGGCATGAGGATCGGGATCATCGGGGCGGGCCGGATCGGGGGTGGCATCGCCCGTCAGCTGGTGGCAGCGGGGCACGAGGTCCGCCTGTCGTTCAGCCGGGACGCGGCCTCCCTGCAGCAGGCCGCCGGCGCGCTGGGCTCCCACGCGAGCGCCGGGACGCCCTCCGAGTCCGTCGCGTTCGGCGACGTCGTCGTGCTATCCGTCCCTTGGGGCGTCGTCCCTGACGCCGTACAGCAGGCCGGGTCGCTCGAGGCGGTCATCGTCATCGACACCACCAACCAGTTCGGCACGCCCATGCCGCCAGACGGACAGACGGCCGCGCGGTTCAATGCGGAGCGCATGAAGGGCTCGCGCTACACGAAGTCGTTCAATACTCTGACGTCCGCCTTCCAAGCCGAGGCCACGGGCCGGCGGGGCGAGGACCGCGTGGTGCAGTGGCTGTGCGGAGACGACGCCGAGGCGAAGGCTGTGGTGTCGTCGCTCATCGCCGATTGCGGCTTCGTGCCGATCGACCTCGGCGGGACCGCCGGCTGCGCCGTGATGGAGCCACCCCGCCGCGCCGGTGCCGTCTACGGCGAGGAGTACCGCGCCGCGGATGCGTCAGCCGTCGTCGAGGCGGTCCGGGCCGTCAAGCCCATCCCGCCCGCGCCCGTGTACGGCTGAGCGCTCACCCCCCGCCGGGTCCGATCCGGTGTAGCGCGCCGGGCGCTTCTCCAGGAAGGCAGATACGGCTTCGGCCATGTCCCCGGTGAACGAGGACAGCACCTGCGTCCGGTTCTCCAGGTCGATGCCCGCCCGTAGCGACGGGATCTCGAGCTGCGACCACATGACCTCTTTGGTCATGCGGATGCCCCACGGACTGTTGGCCGCAATCAGGCGCGTCGTCTCCAGCGCGGACTCCAACAGGGCGTCGTCGGGCACGACGCGCAGCACGAGCCCGATGCGGTCCGCCTCCGCGGCATCAATGATCCGTCCCGTCAGCATCAGCTCCCACGCCCGCGAAGCGCCGATCAGACGCGGCAGCAGCCAGCTCACACCGATGTCGCACCCGGAGATGCCCAGCCGCACGAACGCGACGTTGAACCGCGCCGACTCCGCCGCGATGCGCACGTCGCTTGCCAGCGCCAACGCCAGGCCGCCACCCGCCGCGGCGCCGTTGACCGCGGCAATCACCGGCTGGTGGAGCGAACGAAGTTTGGGGACGAGCGCGGCGATGTGCGTCTGCGTGGCGAGCGTGGTTTCCACCCGCCCCTGGCCCACCGCGCCGGGGCGGTCCCCTAGCCGCCGAGGTCGAGCCCGGCGCAGAAGCCCCGACCCGCGCCGGTCAGCACCACGACCCGGCACATCCGGTCGGCGGCGACCTCGTCGAGGGCGTCGTGGAGCTCGCCGATGAGCTCCGCGTTCATGGCATCAACCGATCGGGCCGGTCGAGCGTGATGCGCGTGACGCCCGTCTCGGGCCGGTCGACTCGCAGTGTCGGCATGTCGGGGTCTCCTTGTTCGCGGTCATCCTTCCCGACCCGGCCCGGACGGGTCGAGTCCACAACACGCCAGCGATTACGCCGAGATCGATCCATCCAGAGCGGCGAAATGAGGAAGAATTGCCCCGCTCTGTGTTTCGAAAGAGGAGGTCGTAAGGTCGGGGCCGTGATCACCGCCATCCACACTCTCGCCTATGCGCCGGACGCCGACGCCGCCCGCACCTTCTTCCGGGACGTCCTTCAGTGGCCCTTCGTCGACGCGCACGACGGCTGGCTCATCTTCAAGACCGGTCCGTCGGAGCTCGGTGTGCACCCTGCGGAAGAGGGAGTTCCCCGTCACGAGATCTCGCTCATGTGCGACGACGTGGAGCGGACCGTCGCCGACCTGAAAGCCAGGGGCGCGGTCGTTCGAGGGCGGGATTGAAGAGCGTGCGTTCGGCCGCGGTGTCACGTTGATCGTCCCGGGTGCAGGCGCCATGTTCCTGTATCAACCCCGGCACCCGACAGCCTACGACCGCTGAGCGTGGAGCGACGTCCGGCCACTCTCTTGATCACGTGGAGGAGGTCGTGCCGACCCCGATGGTGATGTAGTTCCAGGGCTTCGGGCCGCGACCGTAGCGCTGATCGCGACGCGTGAGCCTGAAGCCCGCAGCCTCGACCAGCGCAGTGGCGTCCCGCGTCAGGTGGCAGCCGTCGGCCACACGTTTCTGGATCGGCTCCATCCGATGTTGCCAGCGCACCACCCCTGGGTCGGGGGCGAGTCCGTGCTCCAAGAAATGCAGCGTGCCCTCGGGCCGAAGGACACGGCGCACCTCGGACAGTGCGAGAGCGGGATCGGGGACAGTGCACAGGGTGAACGTGCACAGCGCGGCGTCGCAGCTTTTGTCGTCGAGCGGGAGGTGCTGTCCGTCGAGTCCGACGTGCTCGACCGGCACCCGAGAGGCCGCCACGCGCTTCTCGGCCAACCGGCGGGCCACCGCCGCCGGCTCGACCGCCAGCACGACGTCGACCTCAGTGGGGTAGTACGGGACGTTCAGGCCGGAGCCGAACCCGATCTCGACCACCCTTCCGGCCAGACCCTCGGTCGTCTGGGCGCGGTACGTGTTGAATTCGGAGACGCCGCACATCTTGTCGACGAGGTGTGGCAGGACGCGCTCGCGGTAGAACCCCACACGCGGCCCCAGTTCCTCCGACCCGCCTGCCGGCTACGCGTCGACGCGCGGCGGATTGTCCAGCTGGAAGAGGACCGACTCCACCACGGCTCTCCGCTGGCGCAGGCCCTCGCGGTACTGGGCGTTGTCGGTGTCGGCGATCTCGGTGCTGAGGTCGCCCAGGCACTCTTCGAGCAGCCGCTGCATTTCGGCGCACTGCCCCTCGGTCAGCTCGATCAGCATGGATTCGCCTCCCGTGTTCTGCCCTGCCGGGCCGCCGACTCCGGCGGCCGGTACCCGGAAGATTCCCGGGATGCCCGAAAGTCAACCTAGCCATCGGCGGCGCGGCCCGCGCCGGCGGGTACGTTCGGGTGCGATAGAAAGGGCAGAAGGGTCCGCGTGGAGTTCGCCGTCGTCGTCGCCGTCTTCCCGATCATCTTCTTGGGCGAGCTTCCCGACAAGACGATGTTCGCCTCCCTCGTCATGTCGACGCGCGGCCGGCCGTTCACGGTCTGGATCGGGGCTGCCTTGGGCTTCGCGGTGCACGTCGTCATCGCGGTCACCGTCGGCGCCGCGCTCTTCCATCTCCTCCCGCACCGCGCGCTGGAGGCGCTGGTCGCCGCCATGTTCTTCGCCGGCTCCGCGCTGGCGATCTGGGAGGCGAGACGCCAGGACGACAAGGGGGCGCTGATTCAGCGGGAGGTCACATCGCATCGGCGGACCCTCGTGACCGCGTTCGTGGTCATCTTCATCGCCGAATGGGGAGACCTCACACAGATCCTCACGGCCAACTTGGCCGCCCACTACCAGTCGACGCTCTCCGTCGCGGTCGGGGCGGTCCTGGCGCTCTGGGCCGTCGCCGCCCTCGCGGTGGTCGGCGGGCAAAGCGTCCTCCGGGTGATCGACATCCGCAAGATCCGGATCGTCACCGCGGTCGTGCTGGCTGCGATCGGCGTTTGGGCGGTCTGGGAGGCGGTGCGCTGATCAGACGTTGCGCCGGATGGGCGTCGGCGTGCGCGCGAGCAGCTCGGACAGTCCGAACTCGATCCGCCCGTACAGGTCGCGCAGCTCGCGCAGCCGCTGATCGGCCTCTCCGCCCGAGGCCTGCAGCGCCCGATCGGCGGCCCGGCGCACCTCCCCGAGAGAACGGAAGCGCTGCTTGAGCACGCGGTTCCAACCCTGTGCACGCAGTCGGTAATAGACGTGCCGGTCGCCCGTCCGCGTCATGCGGTCGAGGAGGCCGTCGTCGTGCAGGGCGTTGACGGCGGCGCTGACGCTCCCGGCCGAAAGGGAAAGCTCCTCCATGATCTGCTGCGCGCTCTGCGCCGCCGGCTGGCAAACGATCATCCAGCCGAGGACCCGCAGAGAAGCCCGGGGCATGCCGGCCACCAGGTCCAGCTGGCAGAAGTCCTCGACGAACGACCGCCGCCAATCGCGGTCCCGTGCGAGTTTCTCCGTGTCTTCGCTGTGCGCCGTTTCCACTCCGCCTCCGTTCCGCACCACCGCAGGCCGTACCCCGCCTTCGCCGTTGGGCCGAGGTAGCCGGGTACTTCGCCCCGCCGGCACCTCCAGGTCGAGATGGTTGAGCGAGTCGACGTCGCCATGGTCCGGGTGTGTATGCCCAGTTTCAGTATCCGCTGAAGGTCCTCGCCGCCCTAGAGACGAAAGTCACGCCGCGACCGGGCAGTTGTGCCCTTTTCCGTTGTCACGCCGTTGATCGGCGCCGTGGCGTTACCCCTCACGGCGCGCGGCCGGGGCCTCAGGCGCCCGGCAGGTCGCGTAGCGCCTCGGCGAGCTCGCGCCGGTGCGACAGCCCGAGCTTCTGGTACGCCCGGTGCAGGCGGTTCTCGACCGTGCGCACCGACAGGTGCATGAGCTCCGCGATTTGTTTGTCGGTGCTGCCGGTGGCGGCCTGCAGCGCCGTGTCGAGCTCGGCCGGCGTCAACTGCGCCCGGGCCCCGATCGCCCGCACGAAAGGCGTGACCGCGCCCTCGCAGCGTGCCAGTAACCGGGCCGCCTTCTGTTGGGCCGCCGCGGTATCGCGGGAGGACCCGTCGCGGCGAAGGTGCACCGCCGCTTCGCCCAGCGCCTCCGCCGCGTAGAGGTTGGCGCCGAGCTCCTCGAAGCGCTCGGCCACCGCCTGGAGCGCCACACTGTCCTTGGCCGCCGCTGCGGCCGCGTACGCCAGGCGCGCCGCCGCCATGTCGCCGTCGATCTGACGCGCCAGCTCGCCGAGCTGGCTCTCGACCTGGCGGGCTCTGCCCAGGCGGGCGAGGCCGTGCAGGGCCCGCGTCGCCCCGACCAGGTCGCCCACTTGCACGCCCAGTTCGACCGCTACCTCCAAATGCTGGCGGGCCGTGCCCATGTCGCCTCCGGCCGCCGAGGTCCAGGCGCGGGCTTGCAGGACCTCGCATTCGTACGACATGTCGGTCGGGAGCCCCAGGGCATCCAGCTCGGACAACGTTTCGGCCGCCTGGCCGCCGACGCCGGCCAGGGCCAGCGACAGGGCCGAGAGCGCATACGACCAGCGGGCCGACACCGGCAGCCCGAGCTCGAGGAAGAGCGCGGCCGAGCTCGTCGCCTGCATGAAGGCGCTCTTCACCCGGCCCTGTTCGAGGCAGAGCGCGCCGAGTGACACCGCCACCACGGCGTTCTCGAGCGCGCCCGGCGACGCCAGCAACGACTCGTGCGCAGCGGACAGCAGGTCCTCGGCTTCCCGGAGCCGCCCGAGTGCGATCAGCGCGAGCGCGTGGTTGCCATAGGGGCTCCACGGCTCGGAGCGCGCCGTCCGGCCCTGGCGCACCGAGGCACCCTCGGGAGGCACCAGCAACGCGAGCGCCTCGTCGAGCTTGCCCTGCCGGGCCAGGCTCTCGCCGACGACGACGTGCAGGCTGGTGCGCGGGGACGACGGCCCCCAGTCCGAGGCCAGGCCGCGGCTTTCCGTCACGGCCTTCGGCCCGTGGATCAGGCCGTTGAGGCACAGCCGGCGGGCCAGGAGCTCGTCGCGCCAGACCGGGTCCGTCACCAGGGTGAGCAGCTCGTCTATGCCCGTGACGTCGGCGTGCCCGCGCAGGAAGAAGACATGGTCGAAGCGGAGCAGCGCCACCGCGGACGCGTTCGGTCTCGCTGGTGGCGTCGCGGGCGAGGGCTTCCAGCTCCTGGGCGGCCTCGGCGTGGCGGCCGCGTACATGTGCCGCCTCGGCGGCCAGGAAGCGCGCGTCGAACCCCTCACCGTGCTCCACCGCGGCGCGAGCCATCTTCTCCGTCAGGGCGTAGTCGTGGCGCCCGCGGGCGGCCTTCGCACCGGCCAGCAGCAACTCGCCGCTGCCGCCCCCACCCACGAGGCGCAGCGACGCGAGGAGAAGGGTGTCCTCCTGGCGCCGCCCGCCCGTGGTCTCGGCCAGAGCACGGGCGAGCGCCCGCTCACGGCGCGCGCTGATGCCCATCCGCACCACGTCGCCGTAGACCGGATGGGACAACCAGATCTGCAGGCGCCGCCCGTCCATGCGGCTCGTGAGAAAGCCCTTGTCCTCGAGCGCCTCGACGGCGGACGTCTCGGCCAGCTCGTCGAGCGCGGGTTGGGCCAAGGGCTCGCCCAGCGCGGCAAGCTCCATGACATGGCGCTCGGCGTCGGTCAGGTTGCCCAGGCGAAGGGTGACCAACTCGACGAGGCGGCGAGTGGGGCGCAACGTACCCCGCAGGCGCCACAGCCCGTTCTCGTCGGCCAGGGCGCCCGTGCCCAGCGCGCCAGCGACGAGCTCGCGCAGGAAGAGCGGGTCCCCCTGAGAGCGCTCTGCGATGTGGTGCATCGACGCCGCATCGACCGGGCCGCCCAGCACGGTCACCAAGAGGTCCTCCATGTTCGCTTCGTCGAGCGGCCCGAGCTCGATGCGCTCGGCGAGATGGTCCTTCCACAGCACGACCATCGGGTCCACGGTGGGCCGGCCGGTCCGTCCGGAGGCGAGCACGCAGGCGAGCACCGTCGCGGCACCAGTCTGGGAGAGCTGGTGGACCAGAATGGCCGAGCCGTCATCGAGGTGATGCGCGTCGTCGACGAAGACGAGGAGGGGCTTGCCGCCGGCGTCCTGCGTGAGTTCGCGGGTGTAGTGGCGGAGCAGCTCGGCATGCGACTCGGGCCCCCAGGCGCGCGGCACGCGGTCGACCGGGAGGAGCGAGGCGAACGCGCCGAACGGGTAGGGGCGGGCGGCCTCGGTCCCCGCCACCAGCGCCACCGCCATTCCCTGGCCCTCGGCGAAGTCCACGCCGACCATGGCCAGGCTCGTCTTGCCAATGCCCGCCGGGCCGGCGACCACCGCCCCCCGCCGGGCGTGGACGGCCTCTCGCAGTGCGGTGACCTCCGTCGAGCGTCCCACCAGTGGCCAACGGCCCAGATCAGCGCGCGTCGCGGCGCACGCGCCGCCGACATCTACCGTCATCCGTCGATTCCCCCCCGAAAAGTCAGGTGCAGCCATTTTGACCGATCTGACCTGGAATTGCGAGATTCCAACCTGGGATGCAGTGGGGAGCCGTTCGGCCATTTTTCAGGACGCTCCGCATTACGAGGGGACAACGGACAACGGCGGAACACATTGCGGGGGCGCCCCGGGCCCGCCGCTCCCGGGCTGGGTCTGCGACCAGCCGATCGTCAGGAGTTGATCAACGGCGGGGCTGGGTCAGGGAGAGCACGTGACCGTCGGGATCCGAGAACCAAGAAACCCGGTCGCCGCCCGGTGTGGTCCAGATGCCCCGGACGTCCTGCGTCATCCCACTTCGGAGACGAGCGTGATCCGCACTGTCGTCTCGCCCGCTCGGAGCACGCACGCAAAGCCGTCCTGCCCGATGACCTCGAACCCCAGGACACCCTCGTAGAAGGCGCGCGAGCGGTCGAGGTCGGAGGACGCGACGAACCCGACGAGAGCGGCACGTCCAAGCGGTTCGATTCCGGACACCATGGCATGGTGCCACGGTGAGCGTGCCGGCACGCCTGGGCGAGGCGACCCGCGAACACAGCCGGCGGCTCTATCTTCGGGCGCACCCGTCGCCAACGAAGTCGAGAAGAGGGAAACCCTTGGGTCGTAGGCCGGGTTGGGCTAGTCGGCTTCCGGTGCGCAGAACCGGTACCCGATACCCCGCACGGTGGTGATCCAGCGTGGATGCTCGGAGTCGTCCTCAATCTTGAGCCGCACGCGCCGGACGTGCTCGGTGACGGTCGACCGGCCCTGCCACTGCGCCGTGGAGCCCCACACGCGCTCGAGCAGGTCCTCGCGCGAGAACACCTGCTCCGGTGACGCCGCCATGAAGGCGAGGAGGTCGAACTCCTTGCGCGTCATGGCGATCACCTCGTCCCGGAGGGTCACGGTCCGGGTGCCGCGGTCGACGAGCAGGTCGCCGTGGGCAATCTGCGAGGACGCTGGTGCGGCCACCCCACGTCGAAGCACGGCACGGACCCGGGCCTCGAGCTCGGCGAAGGAGAACGGCTTCACGACGAAGTCGTCTGCGCCCATGTTGAGTAAGCGGATCCGCTGGTCTTCCGAGTCGTGGCCCGAGCACACGATCACCGGGATAGCGCTGTGGCGGCGGATCTTGGTGAGCACCTCGGAGCCGTCCACGCCCGGGAGGCCGAGGTCAAGGATGACGAGGTCGGCCGACTGCGTGAACACTGCCCGCAGGGACGACGGGCCGTCGGCCGCCTCGACGACTCGGTACCCCAACCGCTCGAAGTAGTGGTGCAGGGCCGAACGGCAGCTGTGGTCGTCCTCCGCCACCAGGATGGTGCGGCCGCCCCGGGGCTCGGGGGTGCCGAACACGGTCGGGGTAACAGTCTCCTGGGGCCCGACGGGGCGCAGTCCAGGACGGGGCGGCGCGTCGGCGCGGCTTGAGTCCTCGGCCGGCGCGGCCGATCGCCGCGTGTTGTCTCCGGGCACATCGAGCACTGTCTTGCTCACGTGAATCCCACCCCCTCGGTGCATGCAATTTCGGCCGTTTGGCCAGCGGTCTTGAGGAAGTTGTTCCGTCAAACACCCCGCTCGTCGGTCGCCACACGGTTGCACGTCTCGCGTCGCGTCTCTGTGCTCGGGCGCGAATCGACCGCCGGTGTCGCCGTCGCAGAGTCCCATCGGCGCGGGCCCACGTGGTCGTCGTCGGCTTTCGCCGAGCGAATCAACCCGAGGAAGGCGAAGGCGCGCGACCCCTCAATTGAGGGGACGGCGTGACCATGCGGGACGATGGCGCGCCGCGCCGAACAGACCGGACCGACACGCGCAACCGAGGGCGAATTCGTTCCTTCGCTCCGCAACCGGACTACAACGAACACGCAACCCACCTGGGAAAACGCGCTGATTAGAGTGGTGGCTACTCCTGATCGTGCATGGTCGCCACAGCAGACTGGTGGGACCTCGAGAGGGGGGTGGCATCGAGTCAGACGATGTCGTTTGAGGAGGGGGAAACTGTGGCAACGCTTGCGATTCGTCGATCGTCGACGGCGCTGGAAGCGGAGGGCTCGGTCGAGCGTGGCATCGACGGGCTCTGGGCGGAGTTCAAGCAGAGTGGTTCGCAGGATCTGCGCAACCAGCTCATCGTTTACTACGCACCGTTCGTCAAGTACGTGGCCGGCCGGGTGTTGGGCGGATTGCCCCGGCACTTCGACGAGGAGGACCTCGTCAGCTACGGGATCATCGGGCTCATCGACGCCATTGAGCGCTTCGAGCCGGAGCGGGACCTGCGGTTCGAGACCTACGCCATCCCGCGCATCAAAGGCGCCATCATCGACGAGCTCCGGTCCATCGACTGGGTGCCGCGATCGGTTCGCACCAAGGCGCGCGCCGTCGAGCAGGCGGTCTCCCATCTGGAGGCCTCGCTGCGCCGGACCCCGACCGACGTCGAGGTCGCGGGTGAGCTCGAGCTGACCGCGGATGAATTCCACAAAGTGGTGCGGAGCATCTCCACCGTGGGTGTCATGGCGCTCGATGAGGTCGTGCGCACCGACCGCTCGGAGCGCTCGACGCTCGGCGAGTCCCTGCCGGACCGCGGCGTCGGCCCCGTCGACACCCTGGAGGCCAAGGAGTCCAAGCAGGCGCTCGTCAAGGCGGTCGACGGCATGCCCGAGCGGGAGCGGACCGTGCTGTTGATGTACTACTACGACGAGCTGACCCTCAGCGAGATCGGTGAGGTCCTCGGCGTGACCGAGAGCCGCGTGTGCCAGATCCACACCAAGGCGCTTCGGCAACTGCGCTCGAAGCTGGCCGATCGGACCGAGGCAGCGCCGCACCGTACCGTGGTGACCCGCGTGCCGGCCCGCCGGGCGCACGTGCGCCGCGACGACCAGCCGCACTTCCAGCTCCTCGCGAGCTGAGCCAGAAGGTTCTGCCGGAACACCCCGGCGCGCGCCGCCGGACGACGAAGCTCGCGCGACAGAGCACGCGGTCGACGGTCACCTGACCGACCGGTACCGTACCGGTCGACCACAAGTGACTGGAGCTGCGATGCCTTTGCACAAGAGGGAGACGGTGCGCGAGGAGCTCCTCGATTCCGTCTACGCCAGCCGGGACGCCACGCGGGCTCTGCCGGCCGGCAGATTCCCGACGGCCGAGCTCTTGCCGACCCTGGCCTTTCAGGCCATCGCCGACGAACTGCTCCTCGACGGGAACGCACGGCAAAACCTCGCGACCTTCTGCCAGACATGGGAGGAGCCCCAGATCCACCGGCTGATGGACCTGTCGATCGACAAGAACCTCATCGACAAGGACGAGTACCCGCAGACGGCAGAGCTCGAGCGCCGGTGCGTCCACATGCTGGCCGACCTCTGGAACGCCCCCGAGAAGGGCGAAGCCGTTGGGTGCTCGGCCATCGGGTCGTCCGAGGCCTGCATGCTCGGCGGCATGGCCGCCAAGTGGCGCTGGCGCGAGAAGCGCCGGGCGACGGGCCAACCAACCGATGCCCCAATTTCGTGTGCGGGCCGGTGCAGGTGGTCTGGCACAAGTTCGCCAAGTACTGGGACGTGGAGATCCGGGAAATCCCCATGGCCCCCGGGCGGTACCAGATGGACGTCGAGCAGATGCTCGAACGGGTCGACGAGAACACGATCATGGTGGTACCGACGTTCGGCGTGACCTACACCGGCTCCTACGAGCCCGTGCTCGAGCTCTCACAGGCCCTCGACCGGTTGCAGCAGGAGAAGGGTCTCGACGTCGACATCCACGTCGACGGAGCGAGCGGTGCCTTCCTCGCCCCCTTCTGTGCCCCGGACATCCTGTGGGACTTCCGCGTCCCCCGGGTGAAGTCGATCAGCACATCGGGGCACAAGTTCGGCCTGGCCCCCCTTGGCGTGGGCTGGGTTCTGTGGCGCGATACCTCCGAGCTGCCGGACGACCTGATCTTCCACGTGACCTACCTGGGCGGGGACATGCCCGTCTTCCAGATCAACTTCTCCCGACCCGCGGGTCAGGTCGTCGCCCAGTACTACAACTTCGTCCGCCTGGGCAAGGATGGCTACCGCAACGTCCACGAGGCCTGTTACGAGACGGGGAGGATGATCGCGGAGCATGTGGTGGGGCTCGGCCCCTTCGAGTTGCTCTGCGACTCCGACCCGCAGACCGGGATCCCCTCGGTGGCTTGGCGCATCACGGAGGGCGAGGACCCGGGCTACACGCTCTACGACCTGGCGGACCGCATGCGCGTGCGGGGCTGGCAGGTGCCGGCCTACCCGCTGACTGGCTCCGTCTCGGACATCTCTGTGCAGCGTGTGCTGGTGCGACAGGGGGTCAGCCGCGACCTGTGCGAGCTGCTCATCGCGGACCTGCGCGAGGCCATCGCCCATTTCGACAGGCACCCGGCCACGGTGCCCATGACGAAGGAGGAGTCAGGAGGCTTCAGCCACCTGTAGGAGAGACGCGGCCTCAGGACTTGATCGCCTTGGCTGCTTCCTGCACAGCCTGGTCGACGTCCTTCTTGTCGATCTGGAGCTCCTTGGCGATTTGCTTCTGCGCCCTGAGCTGAGCCTTCTCGAGGTACGACGCAATGGTCGTCTCGCCGACCACGACCAGCGCGGCCTCGCCGGAGTCGATGGCATCGCCGAACTCCTTCACGTCCGCCCGGGACATGCCCTTCCACAGGTGGCCGGAGACACCCCCGATGGCTGCCCCCACGAGGGCCGACCCGATGATGGAGGGCGGGAAGAGGATCCCGACGAGTGCGCCGACGCCGGCGCCACCCCAGGCGCCGTGGCGGGTCGTCGTCTCGTCCTTGTTGACGTGCACCCTGCCCTTGTCGTCCTTGGTGATGACCGCGGCGTCGTAGGTGCCGACGGCGCCCGCGGAGTGGAGCTCCTTCACCACCTCGTAGTCCGCCTTGGCGTCCACTTCGCTCCCGTAGGTCCCGATGTAGATGAACACGCCGTCTGGCTTGGACATGACAACACTCCTTGCTCGGGGCGGCCCGATGCCGCTGCCAGGCTTACCGGTCAGCGGTCGCGAGCTGGCGCAGACACCTCCGCTTCACGAGCGTAGGCCCTACGCCCCGCCCCGGCCGTGGGAGCAGCGGGGCCGGGCGTCTGGCATGATCCGGCCGATGGCCATCGACTTCACCCTCGCCCCCGAGCACGAGGAGATCCGCGCCCGGGTGCGGACGTTCATACAGGACACCGTCAAGCCACAGGTCGCAACATTCGACGACGAGGAACGGGTCACTTCGCGTCACGAGTACCTGGTCACGATCCTGGAACTGCGCGAGGAGGCCAAGCGGGCCGGCCTCTGGCTACCGCACATGCCCAAGGAGTGGGGCGGCATGGGGCTCGGGCACGTAGAGCTCGCCATGGTGCAGGCCGAGGCGGGCAAGACGCGCCTGGGCCCGTGGATCCTGAACTGCATGGCCCCCGACGAAGGAAACATGCACACCCTGTTGCACTGGGGCTCCGACGACGCAGAAGGACAACTACCTGCGCCGCCTCTGCGAAGGAACGGCCATGTCCTGCTTCGCCATGACCGAGCCCGAAGTCGCCGGGTCGGACCCGACGCTGATTCAGACCCACGCCGAGAAGGACGGCGACGAGTGGGTCATCAACGGCCACAAGTGGTTCATTTCCAACGCCCGGCGCGCCCAGTTCGCCATCCTCATCGCCCGCACCGAGCCTGACGTATCGCCCGGTTCGCGCGGGCGCGCAACACGGCCTTCCTCGTCGACCTGCCGTCCGAGGGCTGGAACGACGTGCGCGAGGTGGAGACCATGCACGGGTCAACCGGACACTCCGAGATCGTGATCGAGGATCTGCGCATCCACGACGCCCAGATCCTCGGCGGGAGGGGCAACGGGCACCGGCTCGGGCAGTACCGGCTCGGTCCGGCACGCCTGGCGCACTGCATGCGCTGGATCGCCCAGGCGGAGACCGCGCTCGACATGATGGTCGACCGCGCGCTGCACCGGTACTCACACGGTTCGCTTCTGGCCGAGAAGCAGGGCGTGCAGTGGCTCATCGCCGATTCCGCCATGGAGTTGTACCAGTGCAAGCTCATGGTGCTGCACGCCGCCTACAAGATCGACCGGGGAGACGATTTCCGGACCGAGGTGTCCATGGCCAAGCACTTCGTGGCCAACAGCCTGAACCGCATCATCGACCGCTCCATGCAGGTGCACGGCGCCCTCGGCTACTCCACCGACACGCCGCTCGCGAGCATGCTTCAGCACGCGCGCTGGGCCCGTTTCGCGGACGGTGCGGACGAGATCCACCAGATGCGGATCGCCGAACGCACCATCGCCTCCTACAAGGACACGGGATCGACGGCGTCCGCCACCGGCGGCCTTCCCGTCTGAGGCGCCGGCGTCGGGATCGGGACAGTGGGCTGCCTCTTCGCTCTCGTGTCGGCGTTCTCGGCGCGGCTCGCGCTCTTCCTGGTCTGGCTGTTCACCGACCGCCTGACCATCGCGTTCCGCTCCGGCTGGGAGGGGATCCTGGGCTTCATCTTCCTCCCCTACGCGACGCTCTTCTATGCGCTGGTCTACGCGCCGGGCAAGGGCGTCGACGGGTTCGGCTGGGTCATGGTCGCCCTCGGCCTCCTCCTCGACCTCTCCTCGAGTGTCTTCGGCTCGCGCGCCCGCCACCGGAGGGCCCGCCGACGCCGCCACGAGGCGGCCGCGTAGGCCGCGCACCTGGGCGCGCCACGAAGCTAGGAGAACTGGAGCCGCTGGTCGGGTTCCGGGCCGAAGGACGGCTCGCTGGGCCCGGTCGCCCGGAGCTTCTGCCACCCGGCCACGCCGATCATCGCGGCGTTGTCGGTCGCCATGGCCTGGGGCGGGATGAGGAGGGTCGCGCCGAACTCGTCGGCGAGCGCCCGCGCCCGCCCCCGGAGGATCGGGCTGGCTGCCACGCCCCCCACGATGGCGACCGCCGGGTCTCCGAACTCCTCGAGGGCACGGCGGAGCTTGGCCAGCAGCACGTCCATGCACGCCGCGACGAACGACGACGCCACCGCCGCCGCCGAGAACGCGGGGTCGGCCCGCACGTGGTTGACGACCGCCGTCTTCAGCCCGGAGAACGAGAAGGCGTAGCCGTCGCCGAGCATGGGACGCGGGAACCCGAGCCTGTCGTCCGCTTCGGCCGCCAGGCGGTCGAGCACAGGACCACCGGGGTAGCCGAGACCGAGGAAGCGGGCCACCTTGTCGTAGGCCTCGCCCACCGAGTCGTCGACCGTCTCCCCCAACAACGTGTAACGCCCGGGCTCGGTCGCCCGGGTGAGCATGCAGTGTCCGCCCGACACGAGCAGCGCCGTTTGCGGGTACCGCACCGTGCGGTCGGCCAGGAACACGCTGGCCAGATGTCCCTCCAGGTGATTGACCGCGACCACGGGCACGCCCCAGCCGAGGGCGAGCGACTTGGCGGTGGCGATGCCCACCAGGAGTGCGCCGACCAGCCCGGGTCCCGCGGTCACGGCGACCGCGTCGAGATCGGCACCCCGTGCCTCCGCCTCGGTCAAGGCCCGCTCCACTATGGCGGTGATCGTCTCCACGTGGGCCCGGCTGGCCAATTCGGGGACCACCCCCCCGAAGCCGGTGTGGAGGTCGACCTGGCTCGCCACAACCGACGACCGCACCGCCAGGGTGTCGTCGACGACGGCGGCCGCCGTCTCGTCGCACGAGGTCTCGATCGCGAGGAGCAGACCGCTCACGGCGCACCTTCTCCCGCATCCGTTCCCGCGTCAGCCCCAGCGTCCGCGCCCAGCGCCGCCATGACGTCAGACTCGGGGATCGCCCCCACCCGCTCGACCACGGCCTCCGGGCCGGCGAGGTTGACCAGGGTCGAAGGCACCTCGGTCAGGGAGCCGCCGTCAACCACCAGGTCCACCCCGGCACCGAGCGCCGTCGAAGCGGCGCCCGCGGTCAACGGAGTGGCCGCGCCGTGGGGGTTCGCGCTGGTCACGACGAGCACACCGGTCACGCGCAGCAACGCGCGCACGAAGTCGTGGTCGGGCACCCGCACGGCGACCTGGTCCCGGCCGTCCAGCCAGTCCGGACGGGGTTTGCCGGAGTCGAACGCGAAGGCCAACGTGAGCGGCCCGGGCCACCACCGGCGGGCCAGCACGGACGCCGCCGCGCCGAAGGCGACGCCCAGGCCGCGCACTTGTTCGACCGAAGCGGCCAAGACGGGGAGGTGCATCCCCGACGGGCGCCCCTTGGCCCGATAGACGCGCTGCACCGCGTCGACGTCGTCCGGCCGGGCCGCCAACCCATAGACGGTGTCGGTCGGCAGCACGACCATTCCGCCCGCCCGCAGGGCGCCGGCGGCCGCAGCGACGGCTGCCGGGGCATCCACGCGCACGGTGTGCGGCCGCCCGGTCAGAGCGACAGCGGGCGGATGGCAGCGCCGATGAGGGACGGTTCCGATTTCCAGTCCACGCCCGGCACGTCGATGTAGAGCTCGATTTCGTTCCCGTCGGGGTCGAGAATGTAGAGGCTGTGCGTCACCGTGTGGTCGGACGTCCCCACCACCGTGGCGCCGGAGGCTCGCACGGCGGCCAACGCGGCGCGCAGGTCATCGTCGCTGTCGCCCACCTTGAGCCCGAAGTGGTACAGCCCGACGCGCCGACCGGCCGGGATCGGCGTGGCGTCCGCCCCCACCTCAATCAGGAGGAGCTCGTGATGCGTGCGCCCCGAAGAGAAGGCGGCAGCGCCGACGGGGTCCGTCCCCGGCTCGGGCAGGATCTGCTGCCACCCCAGCACGTCGCGGTAGAAGGCGGCGGAGCGCCCGACGTCGCGCACGTACAGGACCAGGTGGCCCAGCTCTCGAACGGTCATGCCCTCACGCTATCGGCGGCTTCGGCCGTGTCGGCCTCCGCCGCCTCCCCCGGCTCCGCCCCGACCCCCTCCGCCCCGGCGGCCTCCGCCGCCGCCGACCGGACCCACCGCGCCGTCGGCGGCATGCCAGGGCCGAGATGGATGGGGACGTCGAAGGGCTGGGACTCCAGGCCCGCCGCCTCCATCAGCTCGGTCAGCGCGTGGGGTATCGCCGCCGCGATGTCCCACAGGCGCGGCACGGCCCGGGCGTCCGAGGCGAGGCCCCAATACAACACGCCCAGGTAGCTCATGATCGTGATGTTGAGGCCCATGCCGTCCATCACCGGCCCGAGGGGGAACATACCGAGCAGCTGGCTGCCGCCCAGATACAGCGGGAAGTCCGGCCCGGGCACGTTCGAGACCACCAGATTGGCGACCGGGCGGTGGCGGTCGGCCAGCCGCATCCCGGTGTACAGCCGGGCCGCCGCGGCGAACACGTTGGGCGTCGCGTGCTCCGCCCAGTTCTGCAGCGTCGTGGCGCCGAGGGCCCTGTGCTCCTCCTTGGCGCCCTTCGTCCCCTCGTGAATGAGCTCCAGGCGCTCGAGCGGGTCGTCCACCTGCGTCGGGAGCTGGACGAACAGGCTCGACACCTTGTTGGACCCCTTCAGCTCGGCGACGTCGGGGGTGACCGACACCGGCACCACCGACACGAGCGGGATGTCGGGCAGCTCGTCGCCCGCCTGTAGGTAGGTCCGGAGCGCGCCGGTGACCATGGCGAGCACCACGTCGTTGACCGTCGTGCCCAGCTTGTTCTTGAGCGCCTTGGCGTCGGCCAGGCTGGCGGCCGCGTAGGCCACGCGCCGCCGCGCGTGCACGGCCGCGTTGATGGAGGTGCGCGGCGCGGTGAGCGGCAGCGCCCCCTTGCCGGTCAGGCCCTGGCGGATCCGCCGCACGTCCAAGATGTTCCGGGTCGTGCGAATGAACATCTGGCCGATGCCGAACGGCGCGACGAGGTTGGCCATCAAGGCCTGCGACACGAGTTCGGGGCTCGACGGGATGCGCGAGTCGAACTGGCGCTCCGTCCGCGCCGGGGCCCCGGGCGGGTCAGGCTCCAGGTCGAAGAGCACTCCCAAGAGCTCCGCCCCGGACACGCCGTCGATGGTGCTGTGATGCATCTTGGTGACCAGCGCGATCTTCCCGTCCTCGACGCCCTCGACGATCCACATCTCCCACAGCGGCCGGTCGCGGTGCAGCTGGCGGCTGATCACGTCGGCCGCGAAGTCGCCCAGCTCCCGCATCCCCCCCGGGGAGGGCAGGGCGGCGCGGCGCAGGTGATTGTCGATGTCGAACTCCGGGTCGTCCACCCACACCGGGTGCCCGAGCCGGAGCGGCACCTCGACCAGGCGGCGCTGGAACACGGGGGCGAGTGGAATGCGGTCGTTGATCAGCTGGCGGATCCGCCGGAAGGAGTACCCGCCGGGCACGGTGGTGGGGTCGAACACGGCGGTCATCGCCACGTGCATGTGCAGCGTCGGCGTCTCCATGTAGAGGAAGCTGGCATCGAGGCCGCTCAGCCGTTCGGGGGTCATCGCCTCTCCCTTCGTCGGTGCTTCCCTCCATAACCTCGCACCGGCACCACCCTGGTGGCAACTGGGACCGCCAGGGTGGTCGGTCGCCTGACCAGGGCTGCGTCCCGACCCCTTGATCTGCGCCGGCCGGTCCGTTCGGGCGAAGATGGTGGCGTGCCGTACGCCTTCTTCGCGGTGACCTTGGTGGGACTCACCGCCGTGGTCCTGGCCTATCGACCGATCCGGCGGGAACCGCTCAGCGTGCTCAGCTTCTCGCTGGGGTGGATCACGGGGGAGTTGGCCCTCCAGAACATCGTCTGGCAGATGGTGGCCACGGCGATCTTCATCACCTTCGGCGCCCTGCACGGTTGGGCGGGCTGGCTGGGCCTGGCCTTCGCCGTCGCCGGCTGGATCGGCCTGCTCGGGCTCGGCGTGGCCGGCCGCCAGGCCGAGGACGTCGTCTCCCGCTCGCTCGACGAGGTCCGCAGCCCGGCTTTCCCCGTGCCCGACCAGCCCACCCCGCCGGCCTGGGGCCGGTGGTGGCGGGTCACTCGGGCCTTCCCGCTCAAGTCGCGCGCCGTCGAGACGACGTGCAACCTCGACTACGCAGGCGACGGCCTGAAGCGGCACCGCCTGGACGTCTACCACTCCCGCCTGGCACCGCCCACCGCCGCGCCGGTCATGGTGTACGTCCACGGAGGCGCCTGGGTGATCGGGGACAAGCGCGAGCAGGGCAAGCCCATGATGTTCGAGCTCGTCGCGCGCGGCTGGGTCTGCGTGGCCATCAACTACCGGCTGTCACCCAAGGCGACGTGGCCAGACCACATCGTCGACGTCAAGCGGGCCCTGGCCTGGGTCAAGGAGCACATCGCCGAGTACGGGGGCGACCCGTCCTTCGTCGCAGTCAGCGGGGGCTCCGCGGGCGGCCATCTGTGCGCCCTGTCGGCCCTGAGCGCCGGGGACACGGAATGGCAGCCGGGGTTCGAGGATGCCGACACCTCGGTGCAGGCCTGTGTCCCCTTCTACGGCGTCATGGACATGACCAGTTCGCCGGAGGTGACCCGCTACGGCGGGGGACTGGTGCAGATGCTCGAGAAGTCCGTGCTGAAGGTGAAGGAGTCCGAGCAACCCGACGTCTTCCGCGGCGCCTCGCCGACGTTCCGCGTCCGTTGCGACGCACCGCCGTTCTTCGTGCTCCAGGGAGGCAACGACACGCTCGTCCCGGTCGAGACGGCCCGGGCGTTCGTCGAGCGGCTCCGGGCTGTGTCCACGCAACCGGTCGCCTACGCGGAGCTCCCGTTGGCCCAGCACGCGTTCGACGTCCTGGCCTCGCTGCGTTGCTTGGCGACGACCTCGGCGGTCGCCGATTTCCTCGACGGCGCCCGGGCGGCCGGCGCGGCCACCGGGACCGACGGCCTGCGAGTGAGCGTGGCCGAGGCCGATCGCCCGTCGAAAGCGATCTGACCTCGTTCCGGGTGGGTCACGACTTCGGCCACGCGGGCCCCGCCCCTGCGATGATGCAACGATGACCGATCACAAGCTGACCGTGGCGGTGCTCGGTCTCGGAACGATGGGGACCGCAATGGCCCAGACCGCTCACCGGTCGGAACTGCCACTTGTGGTCTGGAACCGAGACCCGGCCGCCGCAAAGAGCCTTTCGGACATGGGCGTCACCGTGGCGCCAACCGTGGCCGACGCGACCGGAAGCGCTGACGTGATCGTCACGATGGTGACCAACGCGGAGGCTGTCCGATCCATCGCCGGCGAGCAAGGCCTTGTCGAAGCCCTTCGGCCCGGAGCGGTCTGGGCCCAGATGAGCACGATCGGGGTGGAGGCCACAGAGCAGCTATCGGCACTGGTGGGGACTCAGCGCCCGGACGTTCACTTCGTGGACGCGCCCGTTTCGGGGAGCAAGGTCCCGGCCGAGAACGGCACCCTGTTGATCTTTGCGTCGGGGGCGGACGACGCACGACCCCTGGTGCGGCCCGTGTTCGACGTCATCGGGCAGCGAACGATATGGCTCGGTCCAGCGGGGAATGGCTCCCGGATGAAGCTCGTCAACAACGTGCTCCTGGCGTTCACAGCCGAGGGCGTGGCGAACTCGTTGGCTCTGGCGCACCGAATGGGGCTCGAGACGTCCAGGGTCGTCGAAGCATTCGATGGGGGGCCTCTCATCTCCGCCTGGGAATCAGGAAAACTGCGTCGGATCGAACAAGGCAACTATTCGGCCGAGTTCGCTCTTGCGCTCGCCTTCAAGGATGTCAATTTGGCGCTCGCAGAGGGAGGGCCCGATCGGTTCAAAGTTCTGGCGGCGTTGGCAACTGAGTGGCAGGAGATCGTCGACCGCGGGCTCGGTGTCGAAGACGTGACCGTCGTGACCCAAGCGTTGGGAGGCTGATCCGTCCGTTTCAGGATGACTCTCTGCGTGCAAGCGAGGACGACGACCTCTACGCCTCGTCCGCCAGGTCAGCGGCGACCGCGAACTCATCGCCTTCCTCGGTCACCAAGTCGTCCACTCCGCCGGCGTCGACCAGGTCGCTCCGCGCGGCTTCCACATCGAGCAGCACGGCCGGCGGCGCGGTGATCGTAAGCGTCCGCACGCGCGCCCGCATGGAGCGCTTGTGTGCGGTCTTCTGGCGGCGCACCGCGGCCAGCACCTGGGCCGCCACGTCGAGCACGCCCGGCTCGGCGCCGGCGTGCGGTCCGACCTCTTCCACGGTCGGCCAGTGCGCCCGGTGGACCGAGCCCTCCTGCCACCAGCTCCACACCTCCTCGGTCACGAAGGGCAGGAACGGCGCGAACAGTCGGTGCAGCGCAGAGAGCGCAAGGGCGAGGGTCGCCCGGGCGGAGTCGGCGCCCGCCGCCGTCCCCTCGCCGTAGGCGCGCGTCTTCACGAGCTCGACGTAGTCGTCGCAGAAGGACCAGAAGAAACCTTCCGTCAGCTCGAGCGCGCGGGCGTAGTCGAACCCCTCGTGCGCGTCGGTCGCGCTTTCAATCAGGGTCGCCAGCTCTGCCAAGAGCGCCACGTCCAGGGCCTGGTGCACGGCGCCGAGGCCCGGGACCGGGCCTTCCCCCAGGCGGCCCAGTGCGAACTTGGACGCGTTGAGGATCTTGATGGCCAGCCGGCGGCCGATCTTCATGACGCCCGGGTCGAGCGCGGTATCGGTGCCCGGCCGGCCGTTGCAGGCCCAGTAGCGCACGGCGTCGGAGCCGTACTCTTGGAGCAACGACATCGGCGTCACGACGTTGCCCCGGGACTTGGACATCTTCTTGCGGTCCGGGTCGAGGATCCAACCGTTGATGGTCGTATGTTTCCAAGGCACGACCTGGTGCTCCTGGTGGGACCGCAGCACGGTGGAGAACAGCCAGGTGCGGATGATCTCGGGCCCTTGCGGCCGCAGGTCCATGGGGAAGGTCGCGGCGAACAGGTCGGGGTCGTCGGCCCAGCCGCACGCGATCTGCGGCGTGACCGAAGACGTCGCCCAGGTGTCCATGATGTCGGGGTCGCCGACGAAACCACCGGGCGCGCCGCGCTGGTCGGGGGTGTAGCCGTGGGGCGCGTCGGTGGCGGGGTCGATCGGGAGACGCGCCTCGTCGGGCACGATCGGGCGCGCGTGGTCCGGCTCGCCGTCGGCGCCGACCGGGTACCACACGGGGATCGGGACCCCGAAGAAGCGCTGGCGGCTGATCAGCCAGTCGCCGTTGAGGCCCTTCACCCAGTCCTCGTAGCGCACCCGCATGTAGGGCGGGTGCCAGTCGAGCTCTTCCGCCCGCGCCAGCAGATCGCGTCGCAGGGCGTCGTCCCGTCCGCCGTTGCGGATGAACCACTGCCGGCTGGTCACGATCTCGAGCGGCCGTTCCCCCCGCTCGTAGAACTTCACCGGGTGGGTGATGGGGCGGGGCTCGCCGACCGTCGCGCCGGAGGCGGCGAGCATCTCGACCATGGCGCGCTGCGCCTGCTTGACGGTGCGCCCGGCGATGGCGCGCCAGGCCTCGCCGTCGGGGACGCCGGGGGGCGGCGCTTCGGTGATGCGGCCGGAGCGCGTCACGATGTTGCGGGTGGGCAGGTCGAGCTCGCGCCACCACACGACGTCGGTCACGTCACCGAACGTGCAGATCATGGCGATGCCCGAGCCCTTGTCGGGTTCGGCCAGGCGGTGCGCCACCACCGGCACCTCCACGCCGAAGAGCGGCGTGTGCAGGGAGGTGCCGAAGCGGTCGGCGTAGCGCTCGTCGTCGGGGTGTGCCACCAGGGCGACGCAGGCGGCCACGAGCTCGGGACGCGTCGTCTCGATCACGATGTCGTCGAAGCGCAGGCGGTGGTAGGCGCCCTGTTGTTCGCGGTCCTCCATCTCGGCCTGCGCGACCGCCGTCTGGTAGTCGACGTCCCACAGCGTCGGCGCCTCCGACGTGTAGGCGTCGCCGCGGGCCAGGTCGTGCAGGAACATGCGCTGGCTCGTCCGGCGGCTGCGGTCGTCGATGGTGGCGTAGCCCAGGCTCCAGTCCACCGACAGCCCGACATGGCGCCAGAGCTCCTCGAAGGCCTGCTCGTCCTGCGCCGTGAGCTCGTGGCAGAGCGCGATGAAGTTGGGCCGGCTGACCCCGATGTCCTCCTTGCCGGGCTCGTCGGGGGGGCGGAAGTCGGGGTCGTAGGGAAGCGAGGGGTCGCACGTCACGCCGAAGTAGGTCTGCACACGCCGCTCCGTCGGCAGCCCGTTGTCGTCCCACCCCATGGGGTAGAAGAGCTTCCAGCCGCGCATGCGCCGGTAGCGGGCGATGGCATCGGTCTGCACGTAGCCGAAGACCGAGCCCATGTGGAGAGAGCCCGAGACGGTGGGCGGCGGCGTGTCGATGGAGAAGACCTCGGACCGGGTGGCGGCGCGGTCGTAGCGGTGCGTGCCGCCGTCCTCCCAGACGCGCGACCCACCGGTCCTCGAGGCCTTCTAGGGTCGGCTTCTCGGGCACGCGGGGCGCGCCGGTCACGGGCGTCGACATGATCGGGTTACCGTACCCGGATGCTGCACCTGTACGACACCGCGAGCGGCACCGTGCGGCCCTTGCGGCAGCGCACCGAGGGCGAGGTGTCGATGTACGTGTGCGGGCCCACCGTCTATGACCTGCCGCACATCGGCCACGGAAGGGCCAACCTGACCTTCGACGTCCTGCGGCGGTACCTCAGTTTCACCGGGCTGCGTGTGCACCACGTGGCCAACGTCACCGACGTCGATGACAACATCATCAAGCGGGCGAATGAGCTGGGACGGACCGAGGCCGACGTGGCGGCCGAGTTCGAGGCCCGCTGGTGGGAGTCGATGGAGGCGCTCGGCGACCTGCGCCCCCACGACGTCCCGCACGCCACGGCCTACATCGAACACATGGTGGAGCTGATCGGCGACCTTCTGGCGCGGGGCGTGGCGTACGAGACGAGCGACGGGGTCTACCTGGAGGTGGACAAGGTCCCCGGCTACGGGCTGCTGGCCCAACAGTCCCTCGATTCCCTGCGGGCGGGCGCCCGGGTGGAGGCGAACGAGGAGAAGCGCTCGCCGCTCGACTTCGCGCTGTGGAAGAAGGCCAAGGAGGGCGAGCCCTCGTGGCCGGCGCCGTGGGGGGACGGCCGGCCGGGCTGGCACACCGAGTGCGTCGTCATGTCGCTCGACCTGCTGGGGGAAGGGTTCGACCTCCACGGTGGTGGACAGGACCTCAAGTTCCCGCACCACGAGAACGAGCGGGCGCAGGCGGTCGCCGACGGCAAGGAATTCGCCCGGCACTGGGTCCACAACGGCTGGGTCGTGGTCGGCTCCGAGAAGATGTCGAAGTCGGTGGGAAACTTCACGACGCTGCCCGACCTGCTGGAACGCTACGACGCGCGGTCCTACCGCCTGCTGGTGCTGCGGGCGCACTACCGCTCGCCGATCGAGGTGACACCGGAGACGCTGGCCGACGCCGAGAAGGGGCTGGAACGGCTGGACGCATTGGCGCGCCGGTTCGGCGTGGGAGACCTGTTGACGACGAGCCCCGACGGCGTCGTGGTCGAAGGGCGCGACGCCGGAGTCGCGGGCGTGGCCGGCGCGGTGGACCCGGGCGCGCTGGTCGCGTTCCGGGCACGGATGGACGACGACCTCGACACGCCGGGCGCGCTGGCGGGGATCTTCGATCTGGTATCGGCGGCGCACAGCGCCGCCGACGCGGGTGACGAGGAGGGCGGGCGACGGCTGGCGCGCACGGCGGCGTTGTTGCTGGCGGCGTTGGGTCTGCCCCTCCGGGGGGAGTCGGGCGAAGTGGACCAGGCGGCGGCCCAAATGGTCGCCGCCCGCGACGAAGCGAGGAAGCGCAAGGACTTCGCCCGGGCTGACGCCATCCGCGACGAGCTGACGGCGCGGGGCTGGACCGTGGAGGACACGCCCTCGGGGACGGCCATCCACCGCTGAAGGGCGCCTCCGGCGGGCGAGCGAAGGGCGCAACGGCGGCGCCGCGACGCCAGAAATGCCTGGTCAAGGCGGCTAAGCCGGGGATGCTTTACCCGGCAACGATCGGTAGGTTACTGTGTAGTAACCAAGAGGCGTTGGGGCGGGCGACCGCAGGCGGTGACAGGCCCGCTGCGGAGGTGATCCGGCGCCCGACAGAGCACGGCTTTCGGGCCGGCCGCCCAAGGAGGGATCAGACATGACGGATTTCTCGCTCGAACTGAACGAGGATCAGCTCCAAATCCAGAAGTGGGTCCACGAGTTCGCAGAGAACGTGATCCGACCCGCCGGGCGCGAGTGGGACGAGCGGGAAGAGACGCCGTGGCCCATCATCGAGGAGGCGGCCAAGATCGGTCTGTACTCCTTCGACTTCGTCGCGCAGGCGTTCTCCGACCCGACCGGGCTGCAGATGTGCCTCGCCAGCGAGGAGATGAGCTGGGGCGACGCCGGCATCGCGCTCGCCATTTTCGGCTCCACGCTGGCGGTGGCGGGGATCTTCGCCAACGGGACACCGGAGCAGATCGGCGAGTGGATCCCGCAGTGCTTCGGCACGCCCGACGACATCAAGCTGGCGGCGTTCGGCGTCTCGGAGCCCGACGCCGGTTCCGACGTGTCCTCGCTGAAGTCGCGGGCCGTGTACGACGAGGCCAAGGACGAGTGGGTGCTCAACGGCACCAAGACCTGGATCACCAACGGCGGCATCGCGAACACCCACGTGCTGGTCTTGTCGGTCGACCCCGAGCTCGGATCGCGCGGACAGGCGTCGTTCGTGGTGCCCGAGGGCACGCCGGGGATCTCGCAGGGGCAGAAGTTCAAGAAGATGGGCATCCGGGCCTCGCACACAGCCGAGGTGATCCTCGACGACTGCCGGGTCCCGGGACGCTGCCTGCTCGGCGGCAAGGAGAAGCTCGACGAGCGCCTGGCGCGGGCCAAGGAAGGCAAGAGGACCTCGACCCAGGCGGCGATGGCGACCTTCGAGGCGTCACGCCCGATCGTGGGCGCGCAGGCGGTGGGAATCGCCCGGGCCGCCTACGAGTTCGCCCTGGAGTACGCCAAGGAACGGAAGCAGTTCGGCCGCTTCATCATCGAGAATCAGGCCATCGCCTTCAAGCTGGCCGACATGAAGATGCACACCGACGCCTCCCGGCTGCTGGTGTGGCGCGCCGCCAACATGGCCAGCACCGGGAAGAAGTTCGAGAACGGCGAGGGCTCGATGTCCAAGCTCTACGCCGGCGAGAACGCGGTCTGGGTGACCGAGCAGGCCATCCAGATCCTGGGCGGCTACGGCTACGTGCGGGAGAACCCGGTGGAACAGTGGCACCGCGACTCGAAGATCTACACGATCTTCGAAGGGACCTCCGAGGTGCAGCGGTTGGTCATCTCCCGGGCGATCTCGGGGATCCACATCAACTGAACCGACGAGGCGCCCGGTCGCGCCGGGAGCCTTCACGCTGTGGGTATTCTCTCTGTGAGAGACCGACCGTGGCTGACGTAGCGATTGATCCCACAGTGGAACCGAGTGGCACCGGGTGCCTTGAGTGTGATGCCGCGGGTGGTTGGTGGCTTCACCTCAGACGGTGTGCGCAGTGTGGGCACGTCGGGTGCTGCGACAATTCCCCGGAACAGCACGCAACGAAACACGCCCGTGCGTCGGGCCATCCTGTCATCGCGAGCTTCGAGCCTGGCGAAGACTGGTTCTACGACTATCGGAGCGAAGCATTCGCATCCGGCCCGGAATTAGCGCCGCCGACGCACCACCCGATGGAGCAACCGGTGCCGGGACCGAGCGGCCGTGTTCCGGCGGATTGGCAATCGAGGCTGCACCAGTAGCACCCGGACGCGAGGAGCGCATCGACCTTGTTCAGAACCCAAGGACCTCGTGCACGAGGATGGCGGTGATTCGATCGGCCACGACCGCTCGGTTGATGATGAGGACGTTGTTGACACCGCTGGGAACCCCGTACGTCTCTCGGGCCCGCTTGTCCTCGAGCGGGAGCGAATATTCGTAGATCCGACGGACGCCGACCTCGAGATCCGGCACGATCTTTTGACCTCCGATTATGAAAATGACGCGTCTGGCTCCCGACGCAATGGGCCCCAATTGGCTCCCGCTCGCGGACGCAATCAGCAGTGACCCCGATTCGGTTACGGCGTGCACACTCCCGACGACACAGTCCGGCGAAGCGGCCAGAGTCCGCATCTCCTCCGCCTGCATCTCCCTGTCCATCTGATAGAGCCGCACGCGGAGTGGCTCGTACCGTCCGGACCGCTCGATATCGTCCGCCACACCGATCGATTCGAGCGTGCGCGACGTGTTGTTGAACACCTCCGTCCCCGGCGGGATGAGCGAACTGATGAGCGTCCGGGCTTCCGCTCCGGTGGAAAGGACGAACGTCCGGATGCCGTTGCCCTCGAGGGCCTTGGCCACCGATTCGATGCGATCCAATGAGTTGAGCTGAGCGAACTCGGCTAGGGCCTGCCCGGTCACGCCCTGGGCTGCCCCCGCGTCACTCACCGCCCACCTCCGCCAGCCTCTGGTGCACGAGGGCCACCGACATGGAACCCTCGCCGACGGCCGCAGCACAGCGCTTTGTCGAGCCTCGTCGGACGTCACCGGCAGCAAAGAGGCCCGGGAGGTTCGTCTCGAGGGGGAGGGGCGGTCTGGGCAGCGCCCACTCCTGGAGCCGGGGAGAGGAGATGAGCTCGCCACCCGTCGGGACGTAGCCGGCGTCATCGATCGCGAGCCCGACGCCGCCTACCGCATCCGTTCGAGGGATGCCACCGATGCAAATGAAGAGAGCGTCCGCGTGAAGAGGCTGCACGGTCGGATCATCCGATGTCGTGACGAGAACCTCCTGGAGCAGTCCATCCGCGTTGACGCCAACGACCTGAGTCCCTGTCCGGACCTCGACGTTGCGAATGCTGGTAATGGCGTCGATGAGGTATTTCGACATGGAGGCGGCGAGATCTGGCCCACGGACCAGGAGCGTTACCCCGACCGCGTAGCGCGAGAACCGCACCACGGCCTGTCCGGCGGAGTTCCCACCGCCGACGACGACAACATGGGAGCCCGCGCAACCCAGGGCCTCGCTGGGGCCCGCCCCGTAGTAGACGCCCGCGCCCAGCAACTCGTCGATTCCGGGCACTTCCAGGCGGCGCCACTCCACTCCGCTCGCCAGGAGCAGCGTCCGTCCGAGAACGGTCGTTCCGTCGGACAGGTGGGCGCGATAGGCCGACTCCTCCGTCGACAGGCCGACGAGGGGCCGGGCCAACAGGATCTCTGCACCGAATCGGCGTGCTTGGGAAACCGCCCGTGTCGCCAACTCACTCCCGCTGATGCCGTTCGGGAAGCCGAGGTAGTTCTCGATCATGGAGGTGGTACCGGCCTGGCCGCCCGGAGCAATCGCTTCGACGACCACAGCCCGCAGACCCTCTGATGCTGCGTAGACGGCTGCGGCGAGGCCCGCTGGTCCAGCGCCCACGATGGTCAGGTCGTATTCGGGGCGCTGGGGCGCCGAGACCATCCCGAGGCCGGCGGCAACCTGCTCAACGGTCGCCGGGGAGAGCAGCGTGCCGTCGGGGAGCACACAGACGGGGAGCGAGAGAGGACCGAGCTCCGTCGTGCCGAGGACAGTGCGAACCCGGTCCGAGTCCGCCACGTCGACCCATTCATACTGGCGGCTGTTCCGGCTGAGGAAGTCACGGATGCGATACGCCTCCGCCGATGTCGCCGAATCCACGAGCACGACGCCCGGTGTCGCGGGCCGGGTGTCGTAGTCGAACAGGGACACGGCGGTGGTTAGCGACGAGGGTGAGCGGCCCGAAGGTCTGGTGTCGAGACAGCGGGCTGGGAGCACCGGGCTCTTTCTCCCGCAAGTTCCCGCACATGCGTGGCTGAGGAAGTTCGTGTCACCTTGGCCGACCTCACGCCCCCTCGATTCACAGGAGGAGGCATTGTGGCGGCCGCTGAGGCGCCCTGTCAAAGTGCTGCCACGTCACCTCGATACAGATACCGTCCATCTCCTAGGGATGCGAGGCGGCCGGTGGTTTGTCCTCGAGCTCGAAGACAAGTTCGTCCACACAGCACCAGTCGACCTGAGGCGAGGCACTCATCGCATCCTTTGAACAAGTTGTCCAAAAGCTTGCGTAGTCGAGATGGGTGCATCGCCTAGCCATGGTTGCGCGAACAGGGCCACCGCAGGCTCTCTGGGTCGACACGCGCGAAGTCGGGCGGCTCAGCTCCGGTGCGCGCGGAGGCTATGCCCAGGGACAATTTGTCAAACGCAACGACTTACCCCAGAGAGGACCCCGGCTATGCATGGCGGGCAGTTCAACGCGTGAGTTGCCGGCGATTTGGATTCGGAAGTGAGGCGATCGGGTAGGTCCAATACAAGGCACACGGGCGAGCCGTGACCGACACGCAGACGAAGGACATCGTGGAACTGCTGAAGGAAGAGGACCTAGCCGAGGAATTGTGGTCTACCCCTCCATCGGTGCCCAGGCGCCGAACGGCGACGCCGCAAGGCACGCCACGCCGTTCGAAGCACCTAGGCCGGCAATCATCGGAACAAGGCGGACGGAAAGGAGGGGCCCATGCCCTCTAGGAGTGCCAATGTGAAGAACGAGCGTCAATACGAGGCGCTGCGGGACAAGAGGAGGTCCAAGCAACGAGCCGCTCGGATCGCCGGCGGGAAGGCCACCGCCCGCTCGCGGTAGGAAGCGAGGCAGGAGATGCCGGAGATCGGAGCGTTTCTCTCGAGTGAGGAGCACAGCGCGCGTGCGCTGGTGCGACAAGCCCAGATGGCCGAAGCCGCCAAGATGCGGGGCGTCTTCATCTCGGACCATTACCACCCATGGATCGATGCGCAAGGCGAGAGCCCCTTCATCTGGAGCGTCATCGGCGCCGTCTCCGCCGCCACTTCCCTGAGGGTGACGACAGGAGTGACGTGCCCGACGGTGCGGATGCACCCGGCGATCCTCGCTCAGGCGGCCGCCACCGCGCAGAGTCTCCTGGAGGGCCGCTTCGTCTTCGGCGTGGGTTCCGGGGAGGCGCTGAACGAGCACATCCTCGGCGACCGGTGGCCGCCGGCTGCCACCCGTTTGGAGATGCTCGAAGAAGCCATCGAGGTGATGCGTGCACTCTGGCAGGGGCACCTCGTCACCCATCACGGCAGGCACTACACGGTGGAGAACGCGCGGCTGTACTCGCTGCCCCACGCCCCCCCTCCGGTCGCCATTTCGGCCTTCGGGCCGGAGGCCGCCGACTTGGCTGCTCGCATCGGCGACGGCTTCATCACGGTCCGCGCCGATGGCGACCTTCTCGAGAAGTACCGCGGCCAAGGCGGGGAAGGCCCGGCCATCGCAGCGCTCAAGGTGTGCTGGGACCACGACGACGGCAAAGCGCGGAAGCTGGCGCACCAGCTCTGGCCCACCGAAGCACTCGAGGGCCAGCTCGCCCAGGAGCTCCCGCTGCCGTCGCAGTTCGAGTCGGCCGCGGCACAGGTCACCGAGGACATGGTGGCGGACATCGTCCCTTGTGGGCCCGACCCCGAACGGCACGTCGCAGCCATCACGGAATACCTCGAGGCGGGTTTCGACCGTGTCTACATCAACCAGATCGGTCCCGAGCAAGAAGGCTTCTTCTCCTTCTTCGTGCACGAGATCGAACCCCGTCTCGGGCTGTGACGAGCCGTGGCGCTGCGGGACACGGGACACCGGACCAGTCGGAGTCGGAGGCCGAGCGCAATAACCGCAACCTCGCGGATTTGCTCCAGGAGCTCCGTGTCGCCGGCCTGGGCGTGCAGATGCTCTTCGGCTTCCTGCTCTCCCTGCCGTTCACGGTGCGCTTCGCCCAGCTGGACGGCGCCCAGCGCGATGTCTACCGGCTGAGCCTGCTCAGCGCGGCCGCGGCGACGGCGCTTCTCATCAGCCCGGTGGCGTTCCACCGCTGGGTCTTCCGCCAGCACCAGAAAGGGAAGTTGCTCCGCCTGGCCAATGTGGAGGCGCTGCTGGGGCTCGGGATGGTCGCCGTCTCGGTGTGTTCGGCCGTGGGCCTGATCCTGAGTTTCGTGGGGAGCAGCTGGGTCTTCTCTCTGCTCGCTGGTGTCGTGATCGCCGGATTCGTCTTCCTGTGGTTCGCCTATCCGATCTTCGACCGGGCCAACGCGGATCGCTGACAGTCAGCGCGCGGTGCTCCGCGCCATGCGCCCGCGCACCGTCTCGGGCTCTGCTTGCCACTCGGTGCGGACCTCAGTGACCTCGAACCCCAATGCCGTATTGATCGCGAGCATGGCGTCATTGGAGAAGGCGTTGCCGGTCCGCACGCGGGCCACCTCGGGGCGCCGACTGCGCAGGCGAAGGAGCATGGCTGCCTTGGCCCACTTGGCCAGCCCTATGCCCCGGTGCGCCGGCTCGATGGCCGTGTTCTGTTGTTGAGCCGTCGCCGGCTCCCAAGGCTCGAACGTCAACTCCGTTCCGCCAACACACCGGCCGCCGGGGTCGCGCACGAAAGAGGGTCCACCGCTCCCGGCCGCATTCGGCCAGGTGCCGGTCCGCCTCTGCGGCCTGGTGGGCGTCGATCACGACGTCGCCGATCGCGAGACCGTCGCGGGGTTGGGTGTTCATCACCCGATGGAAGAGGGCGGCATCGTCGAACAGGTGCCCGGGCAGCGGTCCTTCCCAGAGCTCTTCCAGTGTCCGGATTCCGGCTCGCGGAAGCGTCAACCCGGGGGTGGACTGCCGGGTGGACTCCCAGGTGGGCCTCCTCGGCTCGGGCCGGGGGGTACGTTCGAGCCGTGGGCGACACACGGGTCATGACCCTGCCCGATGGCCGCGAGCTGGCCTGGCTCGAGACGGGCAGGGCACGGGGGACTCCCGTCTTCGTGTTCCACGGGACGCCGGGCACCCGGCTGCAGGTGTCCTTCGACGAGAAGACGATCTCGGCCTCGGGCGTCCGTTTCGTCGCGCCGGACCGGCCCGGCTACGGGCACAGCTCTTTTCACGCGGGCCGCACCCTCGCCGACTGGGCCGGCGACGTCGCCACGCTGGCCGACCATTTGAAGGTCGAGCGGTTCGCCGTGGCCGGCGTGTCCGGCGGCGGGCCCCATGCGGCGGCGTGTGCGCGCTTCCTTCCCGAGCGGGTGACTGCCGCGGCCCTCGTCAGCGGGGTAGGTCCAATCAGCGACCCGGATTACGCGACCACGATGGTGGGGTTCAACCGGGCCGCCACCGTGATCGCGTCGCGCACACCGGCCTTCTTCCTGACGGGCGTGTTCTCGGCGCAGGAGTTCTTCATGCGCCACTGGCCCGACGCAGCGCTCCGGTTTGCTTCGAAGCGGCTGCCCGAACCCGATGCGGCAGTGTTCGAACGTCCCGCCGTCCGCGACGCGTTCCTGCAGGATCTCCGGACCCCGTCCGCCACCACGGCACAGGCGGCCGCACAGGATTTCGTGCTCTTCGTGCGGGACTGGGGTTTCCGCCTGCAGGACGTCTCCGTGCCCGTGCATGTCTGGCACGGCGACCTGGACAAGAACGTTCCCTACTCGCAGGGGGTGTTCATGGCCCAGCGGATTCCGGGCGCCGATTTCCACGCCTGCCCGGGGGAGGGCCATCTGCTCGTCGTCGACCATCTGGCGGAAATCCTGCGGACGGTGACGGCAGCGTCCTGAAGGCCCGAGCCGTGAGCGGCTCCGTCACCCAATTAGTGTCCATCGCGCCGTGCCGACCCCCGACTTGGTCCAACGCCCCGCGGACGTGACCCCGGAGTGGCTCTCACAGGTCCTGGCGCGGGCGGGCGCGCTGCGCGACGGCGCGGGGGTCACGGCGTTCGACGCCATTCCCGTCGGTACCGGCCAGATGGCCGACACCGTGCGGTTCGCCTTGACCTACGACGGGCCGGGAGCCGGTCCGGACGCCGTCGTCGGCAAGTTCGCCTCGGCCGACGAGCAGAGTCGTGCCACGGGCCTGGCGCTGCGCGCCTACGAGATAGAGGTGCGCTTCTACCGGGAGGTTGCGCCCAGGGTCGCGGTGCGGGTGCCGGCCGTGTTCCTGGCCGAGGTCGATCCTTCGACCGGCTGGTTCACGCTGCTGATGGAGGACATCGCGGACGCCCGCCAGGGTGACCAGATAGAGGCCTGCAGTCCAGACGTCGCCACCGCCGTGCTCGAGGAGATGGCGGGCCTGCACGCGCCCTGTTGGCAGGCGCCCGACCTGGCGTCCTTGGAATGGCTGAACCGCAACACCGCGGAGACCGAGCAGCTGCTGGCCATGCTGGTCGCGTCCCTCCTGCCCGGCTTCCTCGAGCGCTACGCCGACGCGCTGGCCCCGGAGCACCGGCACGTCTGCGAGGTCTTCGCGAACAACATCACCGGCTGGGTGCAGAGTCGGCATGGGCCGCCGACCGCCGTCCACGGCGACTTCCGCCTCGACAATCTCCTCTTCCGGACAGGCGAGACCCGTCCCGTCGTGGTGGACTGGCAGACGCTGGCGTGGGGGACCTGCGCAGCCGACGTCGCGTACTTCGTCGGGGGCTGCCTCACGGTGGAGAATCGGCGCGCGCACGAGGATGAGCTGCTGGCCCGATACCACGAGGCGCTCCGCCGCCGTGGCGTCGCCGGATTCGGCCTGGGCGATCTGCAGGCGAGTTACCGGCACGAGACCTTCGCCGGCGTCCTCATGGCGATCGTGGCCTCCATGGTGGTGCAGCGGACCGAGCGGGGCGACCTAATGTTCCTCACCAGCACGGCGCGCCACGCACAGCACGTGCTTGATGCCGGCGCGCTCGACCTGCTCGCCGGCTCCGGCTCCGGCGCCGGCGCCGGATAACGGACCGGACGACCGATCGATGACCGACCTCCTCGTGCTGTGCACTGGCAACGCGGCGCGGTCGGTGATGGCGGGCTTCATGCTCGAGCACCTGCGCGACGGCAGGCCGGGAGAGCCGCTGCACGTCGTCACCGCCGGGACGCACACGATTGACGGGCAACCGATGGGGGTGCGGACGCGCACCGCGCTCTCCCGGATTCCACAGTTGGCCGGGACCGATTACCGGCGGCACCGCAGCCGCCAGGTCCACGGGGCCGACCTGGTCCACGCGGAGCTTGTCGTCGTCATGGAAGCCGACCACGTGCGCTTCGTCCGGCGTCGGTTCCCGGACGCCGCGCACAAGACGGCCACTATCCGGAGGCTGTGTGCCGACCTGCCGCCGTCTCCACCCACGCTGGCCGACCGTGTGTCGGCGCTCGCGCTGGCGGAGGTCGAGCTGTCCGACGACGAAGACGTCATGGACCCGGCCGGGCACGAAGGCGACGTGTACGCGGCGTGCGTCGACCAGTTGTGGGGGCTCTGTCAGGCGTTGATCGGATTGCTGTGACGAGTGAGGACAGCGGGCGTCGTCAGTCTGCGTGCACCGAGCGCAGGCCCGCCCAGGCGAGGTCGGCCATACGGCCGGCCAGCCGCTGCGCCTCCTCTTCGACAACGGCCGGGTCGCCCTTGCCCTCGGGCCGTTGCTCCATGAAGCGGCGGCTCGCGCCCTCGGCCATGCCCACGATGCCGTACGCCAGCAGGCGCCGATGGTCGGCTTCGAGGCCGGCGTCGATGAGCGGGTCGATCGCCTCGGCGATGGCGTCTTCCACCGCGCGCAGCGCACGCCCGAGCTCCATGTCGTCTGCGTGGTCGCGCCCGTACAGCAGACGGAACTCGGCCTCGCGGCTGACAACCAGACGGAAGTAGGCGGCGAAGCCCAGCTCGACCTGTTGCCGCGGTCCGTCGGCACGCATGACGGCTTCGCGGACCGCGGAGAGGAGGTCGCGCGCGATGGAGTCGACCAGTTCGAGGTACAGCGCCCGCTTCGATGAGAAGTGCTGATAGAGGAGGGGCTTGGTGACGCCGGCCGCCTCGGCGATGTCGTCCATCGTCGTGGCTCGGTAGCCCCGCTGCGCGAACAGCTCGAGCGCGATCACGTACAGCTGTTGACGCCGCTGCTTTGCGGTCAGCCGGCGGGCCGAGGCTTGGAGGGCTCCTGCCACCCCGTGGACGTTACCGAACGGTCATCGAGGGGTGGCCGACCACCACTTCGGGGGGTTGTCCCCTCACCGGTGGAGCGAGGGCAGCCGCGCCAGCACCGACTCCAGCCGGACGGGCAGGTCGGCCACGTTGAAGTGCGCCGCCGCCACCTCCTGGTTGTGCCGGAGCAACCCCTCGTCGGGCGCGGCCAGCCATCCGGCCAGGGGCGCCGGGTCGTCGGCGGGAAACCAACGGAACCCGAATGCGGCCAGCTCGGCCGCCACCGGGTAGGGGCCGATGGCCAGCGGGCGCCGGTGAGTCGCCGACTCGACGGACGGGTTGCCGAAGCCCTCCCAGGTGGAGGGCAACAGCACCGCGTCACAGGCCGCGTAGGCGTCGGCCACCGTCAGCGCGCCCATGCCCTCGACCTCGCGCCCGCCGGCCTCGCCCCACTCGAGGATCACCGGACAGCGCGCCGCGCGCACCAGGCGCTCCAGCTCGGGCCCGTAGCCGTCCTCGGCCGGGCCGAGCAGCCAGTACGTGCCGCCCAGGGCCGCCGCCGAGCGCGAGGGCGCCCTCGACGTTCTTGCGCGGCAGCGCGCGCGTCGGTTGCAGCAGCATCCGCGTCTCGTCCGCCACGCGGAGGGCGGCGCGGGTCTCGGCGCGGCGGCCCCTCGGAGGATCGGGGTCGAAGGTGTTGTAGACGGCCGTCGCCGTGATGCCGTGCGACGCCAGCTCGTTGCGGCTCCGCGCGTTGATCGTGACGTGTGCCCACGCCGCGTCGTCGGGCGGCGGTGGGAACCCGGCCAGCCGCGCGCGTTGCCACGGCAGGTCGTGATGGTGCAGCAGTGCGGGCCGGCCGGCGCAGGCGGCCGCGACGGCGGTGGCGGCGCCGGGGTTGAGAGGGAGCGAACAGAGGTTCTCGATCACGACGAGGTCGGCCGGGGCCAGTGCGTCGCGTACCTCGGCGGCCGTGGGTGGGTCGACGGCGTCCATGGCCAGCCCGGGGAGCACCGTGTCGACCAGACCGGAGCCGGCCACCGTGCTGACCCGCCAGCCGAGGGCACGCAGAGCGCCGGACCACTTCGCCGCCTCGACCGAGACGCCGTCGCCGCCACCAAGCCGGAACGAGATCATGCAGGCCGTCGGCATCGCGCGCACTGTAGGGCGCCTCGGCGCCCGCACGGGAAGCGAGCGTGTGCGTCCGGTCGAGTAGCCTTCCCCTGATGGCGAAGCGGGCACTCATCACCGGTGTCACTGGGCAGGACGGCTCCTACCTGGCGGAGTTCCTGCTGACCAACGGGTACACCGTCATCGGGATGGTGCGCCGCTCGAGCACGCGTGAACTTCGAGCGGATCGCGCACATTCAGGACCAGATCGAGTTGGCGCCCGGCGACCTGCTCGACGAGGTGTCGCTGATCAACATCCTGCGCGACCACCGGCCCACCGAGGTCTACAACCTGGCGGCCCAGTCCTTCGTCCAGACCAGCTGGAACCAGCCCGTGCTGACGGGGGAGACGACGGCCATGGGCGTCACCCGCCTCCTCGATGCCATCCGCCTGGTCGACCCGGAGATCCGCTTCTACCAGGCCAGCTCCTCCGAGATGTTCGGCAAGGTCCAGGAGGTCCCCCAGCGCGAGTCGACGCCGTTCTACCCGCGCAGCCCCTACGGCGTGGCCAAGGTGTACGGGCACTGGATCACGGTGAACTACCGCGAGAGCTACGGGCTGCACGCCTCCTCGGGGATCTTGTTCAACCACGAGTCCCCGCGCCGAGGGCTCGAGTTCGTGACGCGCAAGGTGACGCACGGCGTCGCCCGCATCGCGCACAAGCTCGACGAGAAGCTGGCGCTGGGCAACATCGATGCGCAGCGCGACTGGGGCTACGCGGCCGACTACGTGCGCGCCATGTGGTTGATGCTCCAGCAGGACGCGCCCGGCGACTACGTCGTCTCGACCGGTGAGACGCACGAAGTCCGCGAGCTCTGTCGCCTGGCCTTCGAGGCGGTGGGCCTCGACTGGGAGGAGCACGTCGTGATCGACGAGCGCTTCCTGCGCCCGGCCGAGGTCGATCTCCTGGTGGGGCACCCGGCCAAGGCGCACGAGGTCCTGGGCTGGGAGCCCGAGGTCGACTTCCCGGGCCTGGTGCAGATGATGGTCGAAGCGGACATGAACCTCGTCCGCAAGAACATCGCCTAAAGGCACGGCGGGGGTCCGCGGCGCTCCTCCTCCCTGCAGCACCGGCCGTGCTCGTCGTACCCGCCGCCATCTCGGCCGACCCCGCCGGCGTCCTGGTCGCGTTCGGGGCGGGGATCCTGTCCTTCGTCTCGCCCTGCGTCCTGCCGCTCGTGCCGGGCTACGTCTCCATGGTGTCGGGGCTGTCGGCGGCGGAGCTCACGGCTGGTGGAGAAGACGGCACGGGGACGACGCCGCCCGCTGCGCTACGGCCCGTACTACGCGGCATCGCGCTCTTCGTGGCGGGGTTCACCCTGGTGTTCGTGGCGCTGGGCGCGACGGCGTCGACCATCGGCCAGGTGCTCAAGAACAACCGGATAGAGCTCATTTACGTCAGCGGCGCCGTCATCGTGCTGCTGGGGGTGGTCATGGTGCTGAGCGCCTTGCCGACGCGCGTCTGGGCCCACTCGGGGTCGGGGACCCTCGGGGTCGTCTCGCGCCTGACCGGGGAGCACCGCTTCGACGTCCGCCCCTCCAAGCTCGGGGTGTGGGCGGCGCCCGTGATGGGCATGGCGTTCGCGTTCGCATGGACGCCCTGCATCGGGCCCGTCCTCGGCGTCGTCCTCGGCCTGGCCAGCCGCAGCGGGACATTGGCCGGCGGCGTCGTGCTGCTCTTCGCCTACTCGCTCGGGCTCGCGCTGCCCTTCGTCCTCGTCGGTCTGGCGTTCGGCCGCATGACCGGGGTGCTCGCCCGCACCCGTCACTGGGTGTGGGCCGTGGAGCTGGTGGCCGGGCTGCTGCTGATCGGCTTCGGCGTGTTGCTGCTCACCGACAACGTCGGCTGGCTGTCGAACCACATTTCGAGCTGGCTGAGCGACATCGGGCTGGGTCGGTTGTCGAAGAGCTGAGCTGCGGTGATGGATTCAAATGCCAGCCAGCACCTCCGCGAACGTCCTGGCGAATGTGTGGGCGTCCCCGGGCCATCGCGCGGACACGTATACGCCGTCGCGTACGACCCACGCCGGCCGGTCGTCCGTCATGGTGTCCCGCGCCCGCCCGCTCCGCTTCCGCCGTGCCCAAGGCTCCTTTCGGGGCACGTCGACGAAGTCCTCGGGCCGCGCCAGCGCACGCGTGACCTCCTGCTGCACGGACATGTAGCCGGTGTGCTCCAGGGGCTCCTCCATGTAGGTCCGGTAGTAGTCGCGGTCCCACCAGCGGGTCCACCGAGTGAGCTCCCAGGCCCGGCGCTCCAGTTCCCACGTCAAGGCCGTCGTCTGCCGCCCGTACAACACGGACCGCTCCGTCACCGGGTCGATCGCCCGCGCCGCCGCCAGGACGCCGTGGCAGATGGCCCCGACCGGCTTCCCCGCCGAGAACGCGTCCACCACGATCCGCCGTACCTCGGGGCTCTCGAGATAGTCGCGCATGCCTCGCGCCCGGTGCCCCCCGGGCAGCACCAGCGCATCGAAGGCCGACCGCCGGGCCGCGCCCCAGTGCAACGGCGAGCGGAAACCGCCATCCTCGGCGAGCGCCCCGTACGCCGCCCGCCCCCGGGCATCGGCGCGCAAGACCCGCCCCACGAGTGTCACGTGGTCGAGGCCCGGCACCAGCCCCCACGGATCGAGCCCGCGCCCCGTCACCATCAGCCGGTCGGCCTCGGCCTGGTGCCCCGAGGGCGTGGCGAACACGACGCGATGGCCGGCTCCCACGAGCACCTGCCAGGACACCGCCACCTCGGTGGGGTCGAAATCAAGCGCCGGCAAGGGCATCAGCACGACGGCCATAGCTGCGAGGGGACACTACGGGCTCGGTCGGGCGGACCACCCTGTTCCGTCCCGGGATGTCCTGCTCCTCCCGGATGTGTGTATAGATGTGTGTATATCCGAAAAAAGAGATCTAAGGGACGGAGGGCCGGCCTGCATCCTCCCGCCTCGAGCACCCCGCCTCCTCCGGTTCCTCCGAAACCTGAGCGTCCCGGCCACCCCAGGTGTACCGTCGAGCACATGGCCGCTACGCACACGGACACCCCCGCCTCCGCGCCCGTCCCCTCGCCCATCTTCTCCCCGGAGGACCCGCTGGCCGAGTTGTGGGTCCGTGCCTACCAGGGCGAGGTCCTCGGCGAGGCCCTCTTCGCCAACATCGCCGACACCCTCGATGACCCCGAGCAGGCCCGCAAAATGAGAGTCCTGTCCAAACTGGAGCAACGCACCAAGGAGGCCATCGCCCCCGCCCTGGAACGGGCCGGCATCGACACCGACCCCGACCCCGAGATGTTCACCCTCGCCGGCGCCCTCTCCCAGGACATCGCGTGGGACGCCTTCCTCCAGGCGACGCAGTCCATCACCGAGCAGTACATCCCCCTCTACCAGCGCATCGGCGAGCTGGACCCCTCCGAGCAGGCCGCGTCGGACCTCCTCGTCGCACATGAGGCGGCGCTGCGGGCCTTCGCCCGGGCCGAGCTGGCCGGCGACACCGAGAACTCGCTCGGGGCGATCAACGCTCTGGCCCACATGGCCTAGCCACCGAGCCCGACCGGCCCCGACGCCCCTGCCGGAGACCGGCCCCGCTTGGAACCCCGGGACCGACCCCCCCTACCATTGTGGGCAAGGCCATGGCCCCTGTCGTCTCCTTCCGTGCCGCGGTCGCGCTCGCCGGCCGCTTTCCCGCTCTCGCCGCGGTCGACCTGACCCTCCAGCAGGGCGAGGTCGTCGTCGTCGTGGGCCCCAACGGCGCCGGCAAGACGAGCCTCCTACGCGCGTGTGCTGGGCTTTTGCCGGTCACCGCGGGCGCGGCCACCGTTCTCGGGGTCGATCTCACCGAGGACCACACGGCCGTACGGCGCTACGTCGGCCTTCTCGGACACGCCGCCCCTCTCTACGACGAGCTCAGCGCGGCGGAAAACGTCCGCTTCGCCGTCCGTGCCTTGGGCCTTCCGGCGCCGCGCGCCGACGACGCGCTCGACCGCCTCGGCCTGACCGGCCGCCTGCGCACCACGCCGGCCAGCCGTCTGTCGGCGGGCCAGCGCCGCCGGGTCGCGCTGGCCGCGTTGATCGCACGACGGCCGGCCCTGTGGCTCCTCGACGAACCGCACGCCGGCCTCGATGCGTCCACGCGCGACCTCCTGGGCCGCCTCATCGGCGAGGCCGTGCGCGACGGCGCGACCGTGCTCCTGTCGTCGCACGAGCCCGCGCTCTCCGTCCCGCTCGCCGATCGCGTCGTGTCCATGGCCGGCGGGCGCGTCACGGGCGAGGAGAAGGGGGGCCGCCGTGCCCCGCTCGCCGCGGTCCCGTCCGCCGTTGGTGCGGAGGGCCCCACCGTGAAGGCGCACCATGTGGCATGACGCCGTGTTGGTGGCGGGCAAGGACCTCCGCATCGAGGCCCGCTCGCGCGTCGGGCTGTGGCAGGTCGTCCCGTTCGCGCTCCTGGTGCTCATCCTGCTCGCGCTGGCCATAGGCCCCGACCAGGCCGCGCTGCGCCACGCCGCGCCGGGCATCTTCTGGGTCGCGCTGCTCTTCTCCACCGTCTTGGCCATTCAGCGCAGCGTGGCGGTCGAGTCTGGTGAGGGCACCCGCGACGGGTTGCGCCTGTCGGGCATCGACCCCGGCGGTATCTTCCTGGGCAAGGCCGCCGCGGTGGGCCTTCAACTGCTCGCCCTGCAGGTCGTGCTCTGGGCCGGCGTGACGTTCCTCTTCGACGTCCGCGTCCACGTGTGGTGGCTCGCGGTGACGGCGTCGCTGCTCGCCACCGTCGGCCTGGCCTGCGCGGGCGTGCTCTACGGCGCGCTCTCCGCGGGCCTGCGCGTGCGCGACACGCTGCTGCCGCTGCTCGTGCTGCCGGTGCTCGCGCCCGTGCTGTTGGCCGGGTCCAAGGTGTGGGAGGCCGCGCTGAGCGCGAACGCCTCTTCGGGCACGCAATGGCTGAAGATCCTCATCCCCTTCGCGCTCGTCTACCTCGCCGTCGGCGTCGTCCTCTACGGGCCCTTGCAGGAGACGGCGTGAGCACGGCCGCGGCCGCTCCCCGGCGGGCCCTCCCGCCGCGCCCGCGCTGGGTCGACCCGGTCGGTCTCCTGGGCGTCGTCGCGCTCGGCTTCACCGTCTGGCTCGGGCTGTGGATCACCCCGCCCGACAAGGTCCAGGGTGACCTGGCCCGGCTGCTCTACATCCACCCGCCCATCGCGACGGTCGCCTTGTACTGGGCCGGCGGCGTGGCCGCCGCCGGCAGCCTGCTCTACCTGTGGCCGCGCACGCGCACACTGTTCTGGGACCGTCTGGCCGCGTCCGCGGTCGAGGTGGGGGCCGTGTTCTCGGCGCTCACCCTCGTCACCGGCTCCCTCTGGGGCCGGCCCGCCTGGGGTACGTGGTGGACCTGGGACGCCCGGCTGACGTCGACCGCGCTCTTGCTCATTCTCGAGATCGGCTACCTCGCTCTCCGGCGGGTCCCCGCCGACATGCACGTGCGCGCCAAGCGCTGCGCCGTGGCGGCGGTGATCATCGCCATCGACGTGCCGATGGTGCACTTCTCGGTGGACTGGTGGAACACGCTGCACCAGGGCGGCACGTTCCTCGATCCGGGGTTCCAGATCCACGCCTCCGCCTCCATGTCCTGGACGTTCCTGCTCGGCTTCGTCGCCTTCTCGCTCGTCTTCGTATGGCTCCTCGGCGTGCGGTACCAGATAGAGGTGCTGGAGGACGCGGTGGGGACACGGGAACTGGAGGTCTCACTGGCCGAGCGATGGAGCGAGGGTGCGCCGAGCCAGCCGGGCGAGCTCGTGGGCGCGGCTTCGCACGCCCCGGAGGGGCGGACGCCATGAGGTACGTCGACGCCGGATACGCCGTCGCGCTCGGCGCTGCTCGTCTACGCCCTGAGCCTGCTGGCGCGACGCCGGCGCTGGGCGCGCGCCTACGAGATGTCGGAGCCTGCGGACGCCGGTTCACCGCCCGTGGCCGACGCCGGCGAGCGGCCGTGACCGGGACGACCACCGAGCCGAGCCAGCCTCCCGCGCCGCCGACGTCCAAGGAGCACCAGGGGCCGGCCGTGCCGCCGCGGCGGCGGCGCCGGACCAGCCGCCGTGTCCTGGTGGTGTTCGCGCTCCTGATCGTCGCGTTCGTGTTCTTGCTCGTCGAGGGGCTTGGGAGCTCCCTGAACTACTTCGACACGGTCGACCAGGCCGACGCGCACCGCGCGACGCTGGGCACGACGACCTTCCGTCTCGAAGGGACGGTCGACGCCGGGACCATCCACCCCACCGTCGACCGGCACCAACTTCGACATCTCCGAGGGTGCGCACGTCGTCCATGTCGCGAACACCGGGAGCCCGCCCCAGCTGTTCCAGCCCAGCATCCCGGTCGTCGTGGTCGGGCACTTCACCTCGGCGAGCTCGAGCAACTTCGTCTCCAACTCCATCCTGGTCAAGCACTCTGCGACCTACATTGAGCAGTACCCGACCCGGGTGCGGGCCAAGAACGGCACCGTGCGCTGATGCTCGATGCCCATATCGGGACGGTCGGCGTCTGGCTGGCGTTCGTCGCCTGCATCACCGGCGCGCTGTTGATCGTCGCCGACCTCGTCGCCCGACGACACGAGGTCTACGTCGAGCCCGGCTTCGGCCCGAGCCCGAGCCCGAACGCCGCATCGCGCTTCGGCGACGGCCGCTGGTTGGCCCCGGTCTTGCTGGTGGGCGCGTTGTTGGCGGTGGGTGCTATGGAGCACGCGCTCGGTGACCCACGACTTCACACTGGTGTTCGTGGCCGAGAACAACAGCTCGGTCACCCCGCTGCTGTACTCCATCACGGGTCTGTGGTCGGCGCTGGCCGGTTCCATCCTGCTCTGGGGCCTCGCGCTCTCCGTGTTCTCGACGATCTTCGTGCTGCGCTACCGGCGCCAGTCGGCCGACCCCGTCATCCGGTGGGCGACGCTCGTGCTTTTCGTCGTGAGCGCGTTCTTCTTCGGCCTCATGCTCGGGCCCGCCAACCCCTTCACGACGGCCGCGGGTGTGACGTCGGGACTGGGGCCCAATTCGCTGCTGCAGGACAACCCGCTCGTCGCCATCCACCCGCCCTTGCTCTACGCGGGGTTCGTCGGCTTCACCGTCCCCTTCGCGTTCGCCATCGGCATGCTCGCGACCGGGCGGGTCGGGGAGCGCTGGCAGGTGGAGTGCCGCCGCTGGACCCTGGTCGCCTTCACCTTCCTCTCCGTGGGCATCGTCCTCGGCGCGTGGTGGTCGTACCAGGTGCTCGGCTGGGGCGGCTTCTGGGGGTGGGACCCGGTGGAGAACGCGGCGCTCCTGCCGTGGCTGTGCGGCACGGCCTACCTCCACTCGGTGCTCGTGCAGGAGCGGCGGGGTCTGATGCGGGTCTGGAACCTGTCCCTGTCGGTCGCCACCTTCGCGCTGACCATCCTCGGCACCTTCCTCACCCGCTCCGGCGTCATCACCTCGGTGCACGCATTCTCCGAGTCGTCGCTGGGACCGCTTCTCATCGGGTTCTTCTTCGCGGTCATCATCGTGGGGTTCGGGCTGATCGCGTGGCGAGGGGACCGCCTGCGCTCGCCCGGCGGCATCGACGCCCCACTGGGACGCGAGGGCGCGTTCCTGCTCAACAACGTCCTGTTCGTCGGGTTCGCCTTCGTCGTCCTCTTGGGGACCGTGTACCCCCTCCTCTACGAGGCGCTGACGCAGCAGCAGGTGACCGTCGGTGCACCGTTCTTCAACACCGTCGCCATCCCGGCCGGCATCATGTTGCTCTTCTTGATGGCCGTCGCGCCGGTGCTCAGCTGGCGCAAGATGAGCGGCGCCACGCTGTGGCACCGTCTCGTGATCCCCGTGTGGATCGGCGTGGCCACGGTGGTGCTCTGCGTGGCCGCGGGCCTGCGCGGCGCGGCCACGCTCGCCGGCTTCGGGCTCGCCGCCATGGCGGCGGCGACGGCGGCGCGGGCGCTGGTGCTCTCGGTACGGGCAGCCGGCGCCCGTCACGCCGGGTGGTGGCGCGGGGTGGTTGGGCGGACCAACGGCGGCATGATCGTCCACCTCGGTGTGGTCGTCCTGGCGGTCGGGGTCATCGCCGCCACCTCGTACCGGCACCAGGCGGAGCTGGCACTCAGACCGGGTACCGTCGTGACGTACGACGGGCACCGCTTCGAGTTCCTCGGCCTGCGCACGGTGCGCACGCCGGCGCGGACGGCCAGCGAGGCGGTGGTGAAGGTCGACAACGGCGTGTTCAGGCCGGCGACGACCAGCTTCGGGAGCGCCCTCTCGGTGGTCGGCACTCCCGCCATCGACTCCGGTCTCCTCGGCGACGTCTACCTGACCTTCGACGCCGTCGGCGGCCTCGGCACGACGTCGGGCAACCAGGCCATCAACAACCTGCCCGCCGGATCCGTGGCCATCGGCGTCGTGATAGAGCCGCTGGTCGCGTGGCTGTGGGCGGGCGGGCTCCTGATCGGAGTGGGCGGCGCGCTTGCCCTGGTGCCCGGGTCGCGGCGCCGCTCCACCGAACCGGCATCGGCGCCGTCTGCGCTCGTCACCGGCCATGAGGGCGGAGAGCCGGACGCGCCGGCAGGACAAGAAGGATCGCCCGAACGCCGACCCGAGCCCGCCGAGCCGGTGGGCGCGTTGGTGGCCCGGGGGTCGCCATGAGCGACGTCGCGACACCGGCGTCGCCCACGCCGCCGCGGCGCCGCCGGCACGTCATCCGCTGGGCGGCCGGCGCGGTCCTGGTCGTTCTCGCTGCTGTCGGCATCGTGCTCGCCACCCGCACCCCTCAGGAGGCAACGGCGGTGCAGAGCCCGCTCCTCGGCCGCCAGGCACCACTGTTCAGCGGCACCGACCTGGTCAACGGGTCCCACGTCGATCTGGCCTCGCTCCGAGGCCACTACGTGGTGGTCAATTTCTTCGCCAGCTGGTGCGGCCCGTGCCAACAGGAGGCGCCCGACCTCTCGCGCTTCGCCTACGAGCAGGCGCACACGGCGAACGGCGCCGACATGGTGAGCGTCGTCTTCCACGACACCACCTCGACGGCACGGTCGTTCCTCGTTTCCGACGGCGACCTGTGGCCCGCCGTCACCGACCCTGACGGCACCATCGCCGAGCGCTACGGCGTCACGTCCCCGCCCACGACCTTCGTCGTCAATCCCTCGGGACGGGTGACGGCGGTGCTCGAGGGGCCGGCCACCACGTCCAATCTCGACGCGTTCCTGACGGCGGCCCGAGCCGGCCCGGGGAGGACCGGTGGCTGAGCGCGCCGCCCTCCGCCGGCGGGTGCCGCTCTGGGTGCAGGTCGCCCTGCCGCTTCTCGTGCTTGCCGTCGCGTTGGTCATCGGAGCGGGCGCCTTCTCGTCGGTCCCCGAGACGGCGGCGCAGCGGGTGGCGGCCATTGAGGCCGGGGTGCGTTGCCCATCGTGTACCGACGTGTCCGTGGCGGACTCCGACGCGACCACCGCCATCGCCGTGCGCCACCAGATCCAGTCCATGGTCGACGCCGGACAGTCGACCGCGTCGATCGACCGGGTACTGGTGTCCGAGTACGGCCAGACGATCCTGCTCGTGCCCCCCGACACCGGTGGGATCCCTCTCATCTACGTGGTGCCCCTCGTCCTCGGCGCCGGCGCGCTGGCCACCGTGGGGATCCTTTTCTGGCGGCGCACCCGGCAGTTCGTTGCGCTCCGGGCGCGGGAGACGGCGTGAGCGCCACCGGTCCGGGGTTGGTGGAGGAGGCAGCGGATCGGGATCGCAGCGAGACGCGCGACGAGCGCTGGTACCTTGCCGACGAGCGGGACTTCCTGCGCCGCTCGCTCAGTGACGCCGACCGCGAGCACGAGGCCGGGGACCTCTCCGACGAAGACCACGCGCTCCTCACCGCGCGCGACGGCGGCCCGGCTGGTCGAGGTGGAGGCCGCGCTCGCGACGCTGGGCCCGGAGGCGCCCCCGGAACAGCCGGCGGAGGGCACGGACGGCAGGCCCCCCGAGCGCCGGGCGCTGCCCCTGTGGCGCCGGATCGGCATCGTGGCTGCATGCCTGCTCATCGTCACCGGGATCGCGGTCCTGGTGGTGCACTCGGTGCAGGGGCGCCAGCCCGGCCAGTTCTCCTCGGGTGGGGTGACGCTGTCGCAGGCCCAGCAGATCACGCAGCAGCTTGCCCAGGCCTTGACCCTCAACAACCAGGGAAACCAGGAGGGCGCCCTTCAGCTCTACGACAAGGTGCTCTCGGAAGACCCGTCCAACCCCGCGGCGCTCGCCTACGCGGGGTACCTCCAATGGAACGTCGGCTCGGGCGCACACGTGGCCTCCCTTGTCCCGGATCGGCCGCGCCGAGGTGCAGAAGGCCGTGCAGGTCGCGCCGTCCTATTACGAGGGGCATCTGTTCCTCGGCCTCATCCTGGAGAACCAGGACCACGACAACGCCGGCGCGGTGACGCAGTTCAACGACTTCCTGGCCGACGGGCCCCCGTCGGCCGAGCTGCCGCAGGTGGCTCCTCTGGTCGAGGGCGCCTACCAGGCCGCGGGGGAGCCGGTGCCCGCGGCGTTGGCGCCGGGCACGACCCCGACCTCAGCCCCGTAGGGCCCGCAGCTCCGCCACGACGCCGCCCGAACGCGGCGCCGAACGCGGCGACCTCGTCGTCGGTCGTGTTCCAGCCCACGCTGACCCGGAGCGAGTGGCTCGGGTCGGCCCCCATGGCCTCGAGGACGGGGAGGGCTCGATGCTCTCCGAGGAGCACGCCGAGCCCGAGTGCACTGCGACACCGGCACGGTCGAGCCCGATGAGCACGGGTTCCGCCTCCACGCCGCCGACGCCGAGGCAGACCAGGTGGGGGACCCGGTCGTCGGCCGACGCGGGCCCCACGACCTCGACCCCGCGCACCAGCCGCGCCTCTTCGACGACGACGGCGATCTGCGCCCGCGCCGCCTCCGCCTCCCTCGCCAGCGTGCCGTCGGCGGCGAGGGCGGCGGCTGCGGCGCCGAAGGCGACGAGCGCGGGGAGCGCCTCGAGCCCGCCCCGGCGCCCGCGCTCTTGTTCTCCACCGACGATGAGCGGGTCGAAGCGGCTGCCGCGGCGCACCACCAGCGCGCCCGCCCCGGGGACGCCACCCAGCTTGTGGGCGCTCACGCTCACCAGATCCGCACCGAGGGCGGCGAGGTCCATCGGCACGTGGCCGCAGGCCGACGCCCCGTCGACGTGGACGGTGACGCCTGCGTCCCGGCACAGCTCCACGACGCGGGCCACCGGCTGCAGGGTCCCCACCTCGTGATTGGCCCACTGACAGTGCACGAGCGCAGGCCGGGGGAGTCCCCCCGCGGCCAACCGTTCCGCCAGGGCGTCAGCCTCGATCCGCCCTTCGCCGTCCACGGGCAGTGTCTCGGTCGGGGCCAGACGGGCCGAGGCGTCACGCACGGCGGAGTGCTCGACGGCGGCGCAGAGCACCGGTCCGTCCGGGTGCGCCCGGGTCACCCCCCAGACGGCATCGTTGATGGCTTCGGTGGCCCCGGAGGTGAAGACGATCTCGCGGGCGGTCGCGCCGATCAACGCGGCTACTTCCTGGCGCGCCCGCTCCAGTGCGTCCCGCGTGATGCGGCCCTCTTCGTGCAGCCGGCCGGGATCGGCCGCCGGGAGCCCGAACCAGGCGTGCAGGGCGCGCACCGCCTCCGGGCGGGGAGGAGAGGTGCTGGCGTGATCGAGATAGGCGCGAGCCACCGGGGCTCAGGCAGAAGCGGTGCAGGTGTCGTCGCCCCGGGCCCGTGAGGACAGGATCACTGGCAGCGCCTGCTGCGATGCCGTCCCGCACAACCCCGACAGGAGCCCCTTGACCATGCCGCGGTCCACGGCGCACAGGACGGGGTTCGTGCTGCTGGCGTCGCCGAAGGGGCACTGCTCCGCGATGACCGCGGTCGTCTCGCCCCGGTCCTCCGCGTGCGCGGCGAACCCGTGGGCCGTCAGTGTCTCGGCAACGACGTGCATGGCGGCGCGCACGGTGCGCTGTCCCTCCCCAGGGGTCATGCGCGCGGCCAGGGAGCGGCCGTATTCCTCGCCGACCTGCGCGGCCATCTTCTCCGCGTCCTCGGGCCCGAGCCGCTTCATGGCTTCGCCGAGCAGCCGCATCAGGAGGTCGTCGCGCCGCTGCATCAGCCCCAGCGACAGCTCCTCCTCCACGCAGAAGAACCGCTTGGAAGGACGGCCCGCCCCGGCGGGGTTGCGCCCCGTCTCCACCCGCAGGTACGCCCCGTCGACGAGACGTTGCAGATGGTGCCGGGCGACGTTGGGATGGAGTGAGAACGTGGCCGCGACCTCGCTCGCCGTCACGCCGGGTGCCCCGCGGACGTGGAGGAAGATGTCGCGCCGGGTCGGATCCCCGAATGCCGCAGAGACTGCGGCCACGGCGGCACTGAACCGGCCGTCCGTGCCGCCCGGCGCCGCCGACGAGGCGGCCGACGGCGTCTCTTCCGCGGCCAGCCCGTTGACCTCGACCGTGCTCGGTGCGCTGCGCACGATAGGTAGTCTACCTGGGGACCAGGCCTTCGAACTGGGGTGACGCGCTGCGGGCGCTCCGCCGTGAGGCCGTCGGGCGATCCCGAGCCCGACCCCGAGACGAGGGAGTGCATGGCAGGTGACCAAGCGCAGCTCGAGGCTGCGCTGAACGCGATCGTCGAGCCCGAGCTGGGCCTCGCGCTGGGCGAGCTGGGCATGGTGCGGGGAGTGGCGCGCAAGCGCCGGCGGGCCCGCATTGAGGTGGCGTTGCCCGTGGAGGCGTGGCCCGGAGCCGAGGAGCTGGCCGATCAGGTCCACCGTGTCGCGCTCGGCGGTCCCCGGAGTCGAAGAGATCGAGCTCGACGTCTCGGTGATGACCGACGCGGAGCGGGCGGCGCTGCGTCAGCGCCTGCGCGCCGACATGCTCGGCACCGCCGCGTCCGGGGACGACGCACACGACCCCTCGGGCCAGACGCACGACCACGGACACGCGCACGGCCACGGGGCCGAACCGCTGCCGGCGTTCCTCTCCCCCGAGTCGAAGACGCGCGTCATCGGCGTGTCGTCGGGCAAGGGCGGGGTGGGCAAGTCCACCGTGACCGTCAATCTGGCCGTCGCCCTGGCGCAGGAAGGGTACGAGATCGGACTGCTCGACGCCGACGTCTACGGGTTCTCTGTCCCCAAGATGCTCGGGACGGACCACGACCCGGTCATCCTCGGAGACATCGTCGTCCCGACCGCCGCCCACGGGGTCCGCTGCTTGTCCATGGGCTACTTCGTCCCGGACGACCAGCCGGTGATCTGGCGGGGGCCGATGCTGCACAAGGCGATCCAGCAGTTCCTCACGGACGCGTTCTGGGGACTCCCGGATTTCGTGCTCGTCGACATGCCGCCGGGAACGGGCGACGTCGCCCTGACGCTGGCCGAGGTGATGCCGAAGGCAGAGATCATCGTGGTCACCACGCCCCAGCCCGCAGCCCAGCGCGTCGCGCAGCGCTCTGCCTTCGCGGCGCGCCGCCTGAAGCTGTCCGTTCGCGGCGTGGTCGAGAACATGAGCTGGTTCACCGGCGACGACGGCCAGCGCTACGAGCTCTTCGGCTCCGGCGGAGGCGAGGCGTTGGCGCACGACCTCGGCGTCCCCCTGTTGGGCCGCGTGCCCCTGGTCAACGCGGTGCGGCTGGGTGGCGACGAGGGCCACCCCGTGGTGGCGGCCGACCCTCAGAGCGAGACGGCGCAGGCCTTCCGCGACGTCGCGGGGAAGCTCGCCGCGCTCGGACCGGCCCGGGTCTACCGCCGGGAGCTCAGCCTGCGCTAGCTCTGTCCGTACGGAGCCGGCGCATCCCCCACTTCTTGTTCGCCAGGTGGCGCGGCGTCGGCCTGGTGGAGCACGACCTGGTCGCGGCCGGCACGCTTCGCCGCGTACATGGCGTCGTCGGCGTCGCGCAGTAACTCACCCGGCGTGGCCGACCCGTCCGCGGTCAACACCACGCCCACGCTGGCGGTGATGGAGAGGTGCATGTCGCGCACCGCGATCGGCACCGCCAGGCCGCGCCGTATCCGCTCGGCCATGTCGACGGCGTCCTCCTCGTGGTCGACTTCGGCGAACGCGACGAACTCGTCCCCGCCGAACCGGGCCACGACGTCGACGCCGCGCGTCATGGTGGCGAGGCGGTCGGCCATCTCGTTGAGCACGAGGTCGCCGGCCGAGTGGTCGGCCCGGTCGTTGACGAGCTTGAACCGGTCGAGGTCGATGAACATGACGGCCAACTCGCGCTTGCGGCGGCCGACACGGCCGAGTGCCTCGTCCAGCCGCTCGACGAACAGGGCCCGGTTGGCCAGGCCGGTGAGCCCGTCGTGCGAGGCCTGGTACGCCATCTGCTCGGCCATCTCGCAGCGCTCTATGGCCAGCCCGATCATGCCGGCCAGTTGGTCCAGCTTGTGCAGCTCGTCACTACCGAAATAGGGCATGTAGGGGCTGATCATCACCGCCAGCTCATGGCTCGTCCCGGAATGCGTCGCCACGACGATCCGGTCCTTCTTGCCCGGCGGGCCTTCCCACGCCGCCGGTTCGGTGGCCAGGAGGGACGGGTACCGCGCCACGACCGTCCAGTCCCGCGAGAGAAGCGCAGCCTTGGAGGCGCCGACGAGCGCGCAGACGTGGGGCAGCAGCCGTTCGGCGACCTCGTGCGAGTCCCCGGCCGCAACGAGCTCGGACAGGGCGCCGCGGAACGCCTGGTCCTCCCCGCGGCTCAGGGCGATGCGCAGGAAGGAGGGCAGGACGAGCGCCATGAGGAAGAGGAGGCCCACCGCGACCGCGAGCGCTTGGCTGGCCAGGGTGACGGTGGCGCTGGTGAGCCAGAGCGCGGCGGCGATGACCTGCACCTCCAAGCCCACCACGGCGATCGCCAGGAGCCGCATCCTCGCGGCCGCGATCGGGGGTTCCCCCCCGCCCGCCTTCAGGAAGCGGATCGCGACGAAGGCGAGCAGGAAGCTGCACTGCACGAAGAACGCAGCGCGGTAGGCCACGAAGTGCGGCGGGGCCGGGAGGCCCTGGAGAGGCAGGTACTGGAGCGCGAACGTGCACACGATGATCCCGACGGTGAATCCCACCGCCAGCCCGTCGAAGACCGGGCCCGGCCGCCGGAACGACGCCGCGAAGCGGAAGAGGCAGTAGGGCATGCACAAGACCAGCGCGACCAGCAACTTGGCGACGTCCTGGTTCGACGCCAGGGACGGGTCGACGCTGAACGTCAGGGTCACGCCCCCGAGGATGGCGAACGCGAGGGCCGCCCAGAAGGCGCCGCGGATGCGGTGGAGCACCCACTGGACCGAGGTGAGGGCCGCCAGCGCGACGAAGACCACCGAGGAGGTGTCAGCGAGCACATGCGTCCAGTACGTCACGCTGGCTTCCCCCTTTGCGCCAATCCCGTCGCGCCATTGGAGCGTTCGCCTCCACGGCCGGAGCCGTGGACTTCCGATCGTTACCCTACTCCCGGGCTGTACTCCGGTCGCTACTTCACGCGGTACTCCGCCAGCGGGATATCGCTACTCCACCCCCGGTCGGGGTCGACGGTGTCGGCCGGCGTGTGGGTACTGTGGGCCGTCGAGGTCCGGGAGGTGTGATGGTCCAGGACTGGGCGAGGCCGGTGGTGCATTGGGAGATAGAGGCCAAGGACCCCGAGCGCCAGCGCGCGTTTTATGCCGACCTCTTCAACTGGAACATCGGCGACGGCTTCATCATGGAGATTCCCCCCGGTATCGGCGGCCCCGAGCCCGGCCCCGCCGGGCACATCCGGTCGAGCGAGCGGTCCGGCGTGACGCTCTACGTCCAGGTCGCCGACCTGCGCGCCTCGCTCGAGAAGTCGGTGGCGCTCGGCGCGACCATCGTGGCCGAGCCGTTCGACGTGCCCGGCGGCCCCACCTTGGCCGGCGTCATCGACCCCGAGGGGAACCCGCTGATGCTGGTGCAGGCCTGAGCGGTGTCCATCGTCGAGATCACGACGTTCCGGCTGGCCGAGGGTGTCACCGACGAGGCGTTTCTCGCCTTGGACACGCGGCTACAGACCGAGCTGGTCTACGCCCAACCGGGCGTCCTGCGGCGCACGACGGCGCGCCACGGGGAGGACTGGGCGGTCGTCACGCTCTGGGCCACGGACGCCGACGCCGCCGCGTGCCAGCGCGCCGCGGCGGGTCACCCGCTGCAGGCCGAACTCGAACGGGACGTCGAGGCCGGCACCTACCACCTGACCCGCTACACGACGCTCGACTGAACGGGGCGACGTGGATCCGCCCGACCTCAAGGTCACGCGCTACGAGGTGCGCGAGCGCATCGCCACCGTCACCCTGCACCGGCCGGAACGGCTCAACGCCTGGACGGGCCGCATGCACACCGAGTACCGAGCGTTGCTGGCCCGGGCCGACGCCGACCCTGCCGTGCGGGTCATCGTCGTCACGGGCGCGGGCCGCGGGTTCTGTGCCGGCGCGGACGCGCGGGCGCTCGAGGGTCACGTGGAGCGTGGGGCCTACGATGCCGGCGTCGGGCCACGACTTGGCCAGGCCCGGTTACGGCATCCGGCCCGAGTTCGACGCGGACTTCGCCTACCACTTCGGCATCCCCAAACCGATCATCGCCGCCGTCAACGGCGCCGCGGCGGGGGTCGGCTTCGTCCTCGCCTGCTACTGCGACCTCCGCTTCGCCGCCCGGGGGGCCAAGCTCACGACGTCGCACGGCCGGCTCGGGCTCCCGGTCGAGTACGGGCTCTCCTGGCTCCTGCCGCGCCTGATCGGCGCGACGCGGGCGTCCGACCTGCTCCTGTCGAGCCGCGTCGTGTTGGCCGAGGAGGCCGAGCAACTCGGGCTGGTCAACCGGGCCGTGGAGCCGGACGAGTTGCTGCCGCTGACCTACGAGTACGCCCGCAGGCTGGCGACCGAGATCGCGCCGTCGTCGCTGGCGGCGACCAAGCTCCAGCTCTACCGTGACCTCCACGGCGACGTCGCGTCGTCGGTGCGCGACGCGGGCACGCGCATGGCCGCCATGATGCGGGGACCGGACTTCGCCGAGGGGGTGGCGGCACTGACCGAGAAGCGTCTGCCCACCTTCGGGGACCCGACGCCCGACGCCTGACGACGCCCGTCGCGACGGGCGCCACGACGCAACGATGCCCGGACGCCGCGACGCCCGGGTGCCTCAGCCGTCGACGCCGGTCGGCAGCTTGGCCGGATCCCAACCCAGCTGCGCCACCGCCTGGCGGAAGGCGAAGCGGTCGGTCATGCCGGCCACGTAGGTGACCGCGGCCCGCACGGCGTCGGTCGCTCCCGGCGACGACGTCGGGCGGCGCCGCAGCCGGCCTGGCCACGGCGTCGGTGATGAGGTGGGGGCGATCGGCGAAATGGTCCACCAACGCGCGCAGCACGCTCACGACCGCCTCGCCCTGGCGCAGCGAAGCGTCGCGCAGGTAGATGCGCTCGTAATTGCAGGCGCGGAACGACGGCGAGCGCCTCGGCCGTCGTCCTCCTCCATGCCCACCTGCCCGGTGCGCAGCGTGGCCGACACCACGCCGCCGATGAAGGCCCCCAGCTGCGCGCTGCGCCGCTCGCCGCAGCGGGCGCGCACCTCGGCGGGCAGCTGGTGCGGCGCCACGATGCCGGCGGCGACGGCGTCCTCCCAGTCGTGGCACACGTAGGCGATCCGGTCGGCCCAGCTCACCACCTCGCCCTCGGGTGTCGAGGGGGCCGGCCGAGACCAGCTGTGGTTGGCGATGCCGTCGACCGTCTGCGCGCACAGATTGAGCGGGGCGAGCGACACGTGCGCGCCCCACGGGCGCGTGGTCGAACCCGCCGGGCAGGTAGGGGTCGAGCGCGTCCTCGCTGGCGTGCCCGCCGGGCCCGTGCCCGCAGTCGTGCCCGAGGGCGATCGCCTCGGTCAGCGCGACGTTGAGGCGGCAGGCGCGGGCCATGGCCGTCGCCACCTGCGCCACCTCGAGCGCGTGGGTGAGGCGGGTGCGCTGGTGGTCCTCGGGGAACACGAAGACCTGGGTCTTGCCGGCCAGCCGGCGGAACGAGGTGGCGTGCAGGATGCGGTCGCGGTCGCGCTCGAAGCAGGTGCGCCAGGCGTCGGCGCTCCTCGGCGACGGCGCGCTCCCCGGCGCCCGACGCCCGGGTTGCGCCCGGCGCGAGCAGCTCGTCCTCGAGCTCCTGTCGTTCGAGACGGCCGCTCGGCAGCACCGGCGTGCACGCGCCCGGACGGGATCCCCGGTCGGGTGGCGGCCCGATGCGGGCGTGACGAGTCGGCGTGGGCCAGGCGGACGGGACCGGCGTAGCCGGACATGGTGGAGGCCCAGCGGGCGCTGCGCTCGGACTCGGCCGGGTGCACCCATGTCATGCAGTCTGCCCCGTCCCTGTAACGTCCATGAGGCCGCCGGGCCGGCCGCGAGGCCCGCGAGAGGAGTGAGACCAGGTGGACGTGCGTATCGGCATCACCCAGACCCCCAAGGAGCTCGAGGTCGAGATGGGCGACGACGCGGACCGCGACAAGGTGGTCGCCGAGATCGAGAAGCTGCTCAAGACCGGTGACGGCGTGCTCTGGCTGACCGACCGCAAGGGTCGCCGGGTCGGGCGTGCCGGTCGTGAAGGTGGCCTACGTCGAGGTCGGCGCGCCCACGGCGCGAGCGCCGCGTCGGGTTCGGCGCCCCTGGCGTCCGTGACGACGGCGGCGCCGGGACGGTGACGGCCCCGACCTGCTGGACCTGCGGCTGGTCTTCGTCACCGGCAAAGGCGGGGTGGGCAAGACCACGGTCGCGGCCGGGCCTGGCCCAGCTGGCCGCCGAGCACGGAAAGCGCGTCCTCGTCTGCGAGGTCGACGCCAAGGGCGACGTCGCCGCGCTCTTCGAGTCGCCGCCCACCGACTTCACCCCCCGCGAGGTCGCGCCCGGCGTCTGGTCCATGTCGATGGACACCGAGGCCTCGCTGCGCGAGTACCTCAAGCTGCACCTGCGCATCCCGGTCGTCGGACGCATCGGGCCGCTGGCCAAGGCGTTCGACTTCGTCGCCACCGCCGCGCCGGGCGTGCGCGAGATCCTCACCGTCGGCAAGCTCTGCTGGGAGGTGCGGGAGCACCACTACGACCTCGTCGTGGTCGACGCGCCGGCCAGCGGCCACATCATCGGGCAACTGGCGGCGCCGCAGGCCATCAACGACCTCGTCAAGGTCGGGCTCATCCGCAGCCAGACCGACTGGATGCTCGACATCCTCTCCGACCCGCGCCAGACGGGCCTGGTCGCCGTGTGCACGCCCGAGGAGATGCCGGTGAGCGAGACGCTCGAGCTCGCGCACCGGGTGCGCGAGGAGACGACCGTGCGCATGTCGGCCGTCGTGGTCAACCGCGTGCTGCCCGAGCTCTTCGGCCAGCGCGAGGAGGAGATCTTCGAGCAGCTCCGCGTGCCCGAGACCGAGGCCGTGTCTGTCGGAGCGGGCCGGCGGCGACGGTCGCACCGGTGCTCGAGGCGGCACGCCTCGCCGTCACCATGCGGCGCACCCGCTCGGCGCACCTGCAGCGCCTGCAGGCCGGCCTGCCCAAGGACCTGCCCGGTCCTGCTCCTGCCCTACCTCTTCGCGCGCAGCTTCGGGGCCCGGACCACCCGGCAGGTGGCGCACGCCCTGGGCGAGGAGCTCGGGGCTAGTGAGCGCGGTCAGCGGCGCGGCCGCTCGCCCAAGACGTTGGCCCAGCTGCTCTCGGCCAAGGACATCGTCATCGCCTGTGGCCCGGGCGGTGTGGGCAAGACGACGACCGCGGCCGCGGTGGCGGCCATGGCGGCGGTGGAGCAGGGAGGCCGGGTCCTCGTGCTCACGGTCGACCCGGCTCGGCGCCTGGCCGACGCGCTGGGGTTGAAGGGGATCGGGAACGACGAGGTCCGCATCACCGACGATGTGTTCGCGCGGGCGGCGGCCCACCCGAGGGGTGAGCTGTGGGCGGCGATGTTGGACACCAAGCAGAGCTGGGACGACCTCATCCGCGCCCACGCGCCCGACGAGGAGACCCGCGAGAAGATCCTCGCCAACCCGCTGTACCAGAACATCTCGGCGCGGTTCGTGCAGTCGCACGACTACATCGCGATGGAGCGGCTCTACGAGATCCACACCGAGGGCAAGTACGACCTCATCGTCGTGGACACGCCGCCGACACGCAACGCGCTCGACTTCCTCGATGCGCCGCAGCGCATGGCCGACTTCTTCTCGTCGCGTCTGCTGCGCTGGCTCATCGTGCCGTACCGGTCGCGGCTGGTGAACGTCGCGTCCCGGCCCTTCTACCAGGTGGCCGACCGCATCCTCGGCACGCAGTTCCTGGCCGACATCTCGGAGTTCTTCATCCTGTTCCAGTCGATGTACGAGGGCTTCGTCGAGCGGGCCGAAGCCGTGACGCGGCTGCTGTCGGACCGGCGCACGACCTTCATGGTGGTGTCGACGCTCGAGGCGACACCCGTGCGCGAGGCCGAGTTCTTCTCGGCTGCGCTGACGGAGCGCAAGCTGCATCTCGGCGCGATCGTGCTGAACAAGGTGCTGCCCGAGTACCTGCGCGACGCCGAGGCCGACAAGCTGGCCCAGTCCATGAAGATCCGGGCCGCCGAGCTGGCCGACGGGCTGACCGACGACCCGGTCGTGGCGGCGCGGGTGCTGGGGAGGTGGCCGAGAGCTTCCTCGACTTCGGCGTCGTCGCCCGCCGGGAGGCCGAGCAGCAGGCGGAGCTGAAGGGGGCACCCGACTTGCTCGTGACCGTCCCGTTCTTCGACGCCGACATCTACGACATGGGCGGGCTGCTCCGGTTGGGCGCGCAGGTCTGGGGGTAGGGCGGTCGGGGCGCCTACCATCGGTGGCATGGCCCAGCTGATCAATCCAGAGGTCCTCGAGTACGCCGACGCGCACACCACGGCGCCGCCGGGCCACCTCGAGTCGGTGGACGCCTCGACCAGGGAGGACTTCACGGCCTGGGGGATGATGGTGGGGCGCCAGGAGGGCCGCTTCCTGGAGATGCTGGTGTTCGCCACCCAGGCGACGCAGCGTCCTCGAGATCGGGACCTTCACCGGGTACTCGGCCATCGCCATGGCGGCGGGCCTGCCCAAGGGCGGCGCCATCATTTCGCTCGAGGTCGACCCCCAGCACGCCAACGTGGCGCGCGGCAACATCGCACGCCGCCGGGCTCGAGAGCCACATCAGCGTGATCGAAGGCCCCGCACTGCGGTCGCTCGAGGAGTTGCAGGGGCCGTTCGACCTCGTCTTCATCGACGCCGACAAGGTCACCTACGACGCCTACTACGAGGCCGTGCTGCCCAAACTGGCCCCCCACGGGCTGATCGTCGTCGACAACACGCTCCAGTCCGGCGGCGTGCTCGCCTCCGAGAAGAACCCGCACGAGTCGGCGCAGGCGTTGCGCGCGTTCAACGACAAGGTCGTCGACGACCCCCGCGTCGTCTGTGTCCTCACGACCATCCGCGACGGCGTGACGTTGATCCGCCGCGCCGGCTGAGGGCCGGCCGTTACAGGCGGACCGGATCGGTGCTCGACTACCACCTCCACCTCTGGCCGCACCACGAACACGACACCGTGCTGCGGGTGGAGCAGCTGGCGGAGTACTGCGCGCAGGCCGAGGCGGTCGGGATCACCGAGATCGCGCTGACCGAGCACCTCTTCCGCTTCCGCCAGGCCGACGCGCTGCTGGGCGGCTTCTGGGACGACGAGTCGGTGCCGCCGGCGCTGGCGGAGTCGATGGCGGGGTACTGGAAGTTCCACGCCACGGCTGACCTCGATGCCTACGTCGCCTGCGCAAAGGAGGCCAGGGACGGCGGTCTGCCCGTCGTGATCGGGCTGGAGGTCGACTACTACGAGGGCCGCATGGACGAGGTGGCCGCACTGCTGGCGGGCTACCCGTTCGACGTGTTGCTGGGCTCGGTGCACTGGGTCGGGGGCTGGCGCTTCGACGACCTGGACGACCCGGTCTCCATGGCCGAGTGGTCGGCGCGCCGGGTGGACGATTGCTGGGACGCCTACACGGGTGCGCTCGAGGAGCTGGCCGCGTCGGGCGCGTGCGACGTGCTGGCGCATCCCGACCTGATGAAGGTCGCGGGGCACGTGCCCTCGGCGCCGGACGAGTGGTGGGACCGCATCGCCGAGGCCGCCCTGTCGTCCGGCATGGGCGCCGAGGTGAACTCGGCCGGCTGGCGCAAGCCGGTGGGGGAGCAGTATCCGGCGCTGCCCTTGCTGCGGCGCTTCGCGGACCGCGGGGTGCCGTTGACGACGGCGTCGGACGCGCACCATCTCGACCACGTCGCCTACCGGGCCGACGACATGCGGGTGCTGCTGGCGTCGGTCGGGGTGGAGGCGTTGCAGGGCTACCGGGCGCGGGTGCCGCACCCGGTGGCCGTGGGCCCCGGGACGGAGCCGTCCGGGGGCGGGGGCGCGATGCCGACGCCCGCTGAGCTGGCGCAGAGCCACACGGATCTCGGGCGCGAGGAGCTCGAGCACCTGCAGCGCCTGCTCGGCAGCTGGGGCGTGCTGGCCGACCTGTCCTTCTCGGACCTCCTCCTGCTGGTGCCGGTCAGTGGGGACGGCCGGGCCAGTGGCGGCGACGGGCGCGGGGCCGACCAGCGGGACGGGCCGGACGACGACCTCGATCCCGAACTCATCGTCCTCGGCCAGATGCGCCCGAACAACCGGCCCACGCTGGTGGACCAGGACCTGGTGGGCCAGACGGTCAACGAGTCCCAGTGGACGCTGGTGGCCCAGTGCCTGCACACCGGCGAGATCGTGCGCGGCAGCATCCACCACCCGATATTGGGCGAGCAGGTGCCGGTCGAGAACATCCCGGTCCGCTTCGAAGACCGCATCGTGGCCGCCCTGCTCCGCGTGTCGCTGGCGCCGCTCAAGGGCCCGACGAGCATGTACGAGCGCACCTACCTCGATGTCTTCGAGCGCCTGGCCGACATGGTCGCCCAGTCGGCCTTCCCCTTTCCCGAAGAGGACGTCGGCACGGAGGAGGCGCCCCGAGTCGGCGACGGCGTGGTCGTGGTGGACGCCGACGGGCGCGTGGAGTTCGCCTCGCCCAACGCGTTGAACGCGTTCCACCGAATGGGGATCTACGCGCAGCCCGAAGGCCGCCGCTTCGGCGACCTCGACATAGAGGAGTCGGCCGTCGAGTGGGCGCTGGCGACCGGCCGCCCGGTGGTGGAGGAGGTCGAGCGACGGCCGGACGTGATCGTGCTGGTGCACTGCATCCCGCTGCTGTCACACGGCGTGGTGACGGGAGCGATGATCCTGCTGCGTGACGTGACCGACGTGCGCCGGCTGGACCGGCTCCTGCTGTCGAAGGACGCCGCCATCCGCGAGGTGCACCACCGGGTCAAGAACAACCTGCAGACGATCTCGTCTCTGCTCAACCTGCAGGCCCGCCGCACGGGTGACCGCGCGGCCCGGGTCGCGTTGCTCGAGTCGGTGCGCCGCGTGCGCTCCATCGCGCTGGTGCACGAGATCCTTTCGCGCGACCCCAGTGACCAGGTGCCGTTCTCCGAGATCGTCGGATCACTGGTACAGATGGCCGAGGACTCGGTGGTGTCGGCGCAGCCGCTCCAGATCGCGGTGCACGGCGACCTGGGCGAGGTGGCGGCGGACGTCGCCACGCCGTTGGCGGTGGCGGTGGCGGAGCTGTTGCAGAACGCCGTGGAGCACGCGTTCGACCCGGAGGCAACGGGGGAAGAGGACCCGGCGGGCCTGGAGGGTGCCGGCGGGCCGGCCGGCGACGCCCCGGTGGGGCACGTGGACCTGACGATGTCGCACGCAGACTCGCACTTGTGCATTGAGGTGCGCGACGACGGTCTGGGACTGCCCGAGGGGTTCGACATAGAGGGGACGACGAGCCTCGGGTTGTCGATTGTGCGCGACCTGGTCGTCAGTCAGCTGGAAGGGACGCTGTCGATGGTCTCGGTGCCGGTCGGCGAGGGGGGCGGGACGCGGGCTCAGATCTCGGTCCCCGTCGTCGCGCCCCGGTGAGGAGCCGTGACCAGAACCGACCGGTTCAGCTGGCGGCGCGGGCCTGCGAGCGGCGGGCGGCCAGCCAGGCCTTGCGCAGCTTGCGGCGCTCCTCCTCGGAGGTGCCCCCCCAGACGCCGGACTCCTGGTTGGTGGCAAGAGCGAACTCGAGGCAGGGGGTGATCGCCTCGCAGGACCGGCAGACCCGTTTGGCCGCCTCAATCTGGTCGACCGCGGGCCCCGTCGTCCCGACCGGGAAGAAGAGGTCCGGTTCGGTGTTGCGACAGGCGGCCACCCGGCGCCAGTCCTCTGCATCCCAGTCGACGGTCCTGTTCCACATCAGAGCCATAGAGAAAATGCCTCCACCCAAATGATTGTGATCCTTTTCACATGATCGAACCTATAAGTGCCCGTCAGCGAAAAGGTTGACAGAAAGAGGCTAACGGCCCTAGGCAAACCGGGCAAGGAGTTTTCGTGAAAAGTTCGAGCGTCAGACGGAGAATCCGTGACCAGGACGGCGCTGGGGAGGCCCTGCGGTGACCGCCGTCTGGGCTCACCGGGGTTGTACCGAGGCTGAGGCGACACGCCCCAGCCCGGTGGAGAACACCCTGGAAGCCTTCATAGAGGCCCGGCGGGTGGGCGCCGACGGCGTCGAGCTGGACGTGCGGCTCACCGCGGACGGTGCACTGGCCGTGCACCACGACGCCGACATCGTCGGCGTCGGCGTGATCGCCACCCTGAGCGTCCACGATCTGCCCCCGCACGTCCCGCTCCTCGCCGACGTCCTCGCCGTCTGCGACGGGCTGGTGGTGAACGTCGAGATCAAGAACGCGCCGCAGGACCCCGGGCACGACCCGACCGAGGCGGTGGCGGCCCTCACCGCCACGGCGATTGAGGAGGCGGGCTGGATCGACCGTGTGCTCGTGTCGTCGTTCCAGCTCAGCACGCTCCGGGCGGTACAGGTGGCCGACGGGCGCCTGTCGCTGGGCGCCCTCTGGGGTTTCGACGCCCGGCCCGAAGAGGCGCTGGCCGAGGCCGTGGCCGCGGGGTTCCGGGCCGTCCACCCCTTCGTCTCCTTCGTGACGCCGGGGCTGGTGGCGTCGGCGCACGATGCGGGGCTCGCCGTCAACGTCTGGACGGTCAACCGCGACGACGACCTGTCGGCGATGGCGGCGCTGGGGGTGGACACCGTGATCACCGATCGGCCGCGGGCGGCGCTGGCCGTGGCGGCCGGGCGGCGGCCCTCCTCCTAGCCCGCCGCGCCGCAGCCGAATCGCCCGCCGAATCCCCCGCCGAAACCCCCGCTGACCCCCCGGAATGGCGGCGGAACACGCCCGTCCACCAAGATGGTCCGCCATGAACGTGGTCGTATGCGTCAAGCAGATCCCCGATCCGGCGGTACCGGGAACCCTCAAGCCGGACACGAACACCCTGGACCGGTCCGGCAAGCTCATCATGGACGACTCCGACAATTACGGGGTCGAGATGGCCCTCCAGCTCGCGTCCAACGAGGGCGACGAGGTCACCCTCGTCTCCATGGCGCCCGGCGGCGAGACCTCCGGGCTGCGTACCGGGCTGGCCATGGGCGCCGCCAAGGCGATCCTCGTGAGCGACGACGCGCTGGCCGGCAACGACGCGCTCGGCTCCGCCAAGGTCCTCGCCAAGGCCATCGAACGGGCCAACCCCGACCTCGTGGTCATGGCCACCGAGTCGACCGACGGCTACACCGGCACCCTGCCCGTACAGGTGGCCGAGCTGATGGGGCTCCCGTCCGTCACCTTCGCCAAAGCGATCGCGATCGACGGCGGCAACGTCAAAGTCGAGCGCCAGACCGAAGCTGGATACGACGAGGTCGTCTGTCCCATGCCCGCCGTCGTCACGGTGACCGCGGGCGTCGTCGAGCCGCGCTACCCCTCTTTCAAGGGGATCATGGCGGCCAAGTCGAAGCCGGTCGACAACCTCACCGTGGCCGACCTTGGCGTCGAGGCCGGCCAGGTCGGCGCCGCGGGCGCCGGACAGGAGATCACCGACGTCTCCGAAGCCGAGGCCCGCGGCGCGGGCGAGATCGTGGTGGACGAAGGTGACGGCGCCCAGCGCATCGTGGCTTTCCTCGAGCAGCTGAAGGTGGTCTGAGATGGCAATCGACAAGGTGTGGGTGCTGGCCGAGGCGGCCGAGGGAGCCCCGACGCCCGTCACCCTCGAGCTGCTCAGCGAGGCCCGCTCCGTCGCGAGCACGGTCGAGGCCGTTGCCTGGGGCCCCGATGTCGCCAAGCTCGCCGCCCCCTTGGGCGAGTACGGCGCCACCACCGTCTACGACGTGGGCGACCTCGGCGGCACGCTCGCCGGCGTCCCCGTCGCGGCGGCCATCGCCGCGCTCGTCGAAGGCGGCAACGCCCCCGACGCCATCCTGATCCCGGCCACGTACGACGGCCGCGACGTGGCCGGCCGTCTCTCGGTCAAGCTCGACAAGCCCGTGCTCACCAACGTGACCGGCCTCGTGGCCGAGGGCGAGGGCGTCGGCCTGTCGAGCCAACACCCGGTCTTCGGCGGCAGCCTCATCGTGACCGCGCGCTTCACCGGGCGGCGGCCCCGGCATCTTCGTCATCCGGGCCAAGTCGTTCGCGGCCGAGCCCTCGGGTGGCGCCGCCGCCACGGTCACCTCGGCCGCCGTCCCCGACGTGAGCGCGACCAACACGGCCAAGGTCGAGCAGAGCCACGTCGAGGAGCGGTCCGGCCCCAAGCTCGACGAGGCGGCCGTCGTCGTCTCCGGGGGCCGCGGCCTCGGCGAGGCGGCCAACTACGCCATGATCGAGGAGCTGGCCAAGCTTCTGCACGGCGCCGCCGGCGCCAGTCGCGCCATCGTCGATGCCGGCTGGGTCCCCTACTCCCATCAGGTCGGCCAGACCGGCAAGACGGTCAAGCCGACCGTGTACGTGGCCTGCGGCATCTCCGGCGCCACCCAGCACCTGGTGGGGATGAAGGGCTCCAAGAACATCGTCGCCATCAACAAGGACCAGGAAGCCCCGATCTTTTCGGTGGCCGACCTCGGCATCGTGGGCGACGTGCACAAGGTGCTGCCCGCGCTCGATCGAGGCGCTCAAGTCCAAGGGCTGACGACGCCGGGCGACTGACTCCGGCGTGACCCGCGGCCAGGCCCCTTTCGGGGCGAACGGCCGCGCCGGTACTCCTACAGCCGCGTCGCGGCGGACACAGCCGGTGCGCCATTATGCAGCGGAGCCGACTGTACATTTCGGTGCTACCCCCATAAGCGCGCCCAATGCTCTTCCCGACCATCGACTTCGCGATCTTCTTCGCCGTTGCGTTCACGGTGTGTTGGTTGCTGAACCCCTACCCCGCACCCTGGAAGCTCTCCATGATGGGGCTCAGCTACGTGTTCTACGGCTGGGTCGGCTGGAGCTATTGCCTCCTCCTCCTCTCGACCACCGTGGTCGCGTTCACCGGCGGCGCGGTGGTCGACGCGATGCGCAGCGAACGCGCCCGTCGGATCGCCATGGGGGTAGCCGTCGCCGCGTTGCTCGGCATCCTGGGCTGGTTCAAGTACTACGGCTTCGTCTCGGTCAACCTGGACAACCTCACCCACGCCTTGGGCATGGGGCGCGCCGTCCCCCTGATACAGGTGGCGCTGCCCATCGCCATCTCGTTTTTCACCTTCATGGCCATCAGCTACGTCGTCGACGTGTACCGGCGTGTCCTCCCGCCCGCGCGCCTCCTCGACTTCGCGGTGTACCTCTCCTTCTTCCCCCACCTGCTGGCCGGCCCTATCGTGCGCGGTACCGAGTTGTTGCCACAGATCCGGCGCAAGCGCGACCCCGAGAACGTCGATTACTCGCGGGCGTTCTGGCTCATTCTGGCCGGGCTGTTCAAGAAGGTCGTGATCTCCTCGTACGTCTCGACTGCGATCGTGCAGCCTGTCTTCACGTCGCCCCAGCAGCACTCGGCGCCCGAGGCGATCTTCGCCGCCTGGGGGTACGCCGTGCAGATCTACTGTGACTTCAGCGGCTACACCGACATCGCCATCGGCCTGGCGCTGCTGCTCGGCATCCGGTTCCCCCAGAACTTCGATGCCCCCTACACCGCCCGGAACCTCCAGGACTTCTGGCGGCGCTGGCACATGACCCTGTCGCGCTGGCTGCGTGACTACCTCTACATCCCAATCGGCGGTGGCAAGGGCTCCCAGCTGACGACGGTGCGCAACATCATGATCACGATGGTCCTGGGCGGCCTCTGGCACGGTGCCGCCTGGACCTTCGTGATCTGGGGCGGTCTCATGGGCCTCGGCCAGAGCTTCGGGCACCTCCGTCGGGCCAACCGGGTGCGCCAGGGCCTGCCGGCGGTGGCGGAGGGGCCGGTGCGGGTCTGGGTCCAGCGGTTCCTGACCTTCCAGTTCGTGTGCCTGGGCTGGGTCTTCTTCAACGCGTCGGGCACCAGCGACGCCTTCACCCTGCTGGGCCGGCTCTTCACCGGATGGGGGCAGGCCTCGCCGCTGGTCACGCCGTTGCTCGTCATCGTCGTCGCCGGCACCATCGCCTCCCAGTTCGTGCCCGCCCTCACGGTGTCGCGTCTGCAGGCGGTCTTCTCGCGGCAGGCGACGGGCGTGCAGGTGGCCGTCCTCGGCTTCGCGCTCCTCGTCATCACCACCTACGGCCCCGTCGGCGTGGCCCCGTTCATCTACTACCGGTTCTGAGGTGGGGAGCTGATGGCGCTCAAGGAATCGGCCCCGCCCCGCCTGTATCCGGAGGTCCCTCCCGACGGCCGGCGGCGCGCGCCGTGGACACGGGTGCTCGCGCTCGGCGCGGGCGGCTTCGCGCTGTGGTTCCTTCTGTTCGCGCCGAGCCTCCAACACAACGCGCAGGTGTCGCCGGTCGGCACGCGCCGCACCGTCAGCCTCGATGTCACCGGCCCCGTCGCCGCGCTCAGCCGCGGCCTGCAGCTCTCGCACATCGTCTCCGCGACGGGCCGCGAGCAGAGCCTCCCCGGCGGCACCAACGGGCTCGTCATCGCCGGGCCGGCCGTGCACCCGCACCCACGCCATCCCTCGACTCCCCCGACGGTGGTCGCGGGCCCGACCACGACCACCACGACGACGAACCCGAAGGACCCCACGTCGGCCGCGCCGCTGCACGTGCTCATCGTCGGCGACTCCCTCGGTCTCGACCTGGGCGGCCCGCTGCAGTACGACCTGGCCCAGACCGGCGTCGTCAGCGCCGCCCTCGACGGGCGCGAGTCCACGGGCCTCACGCGGCCGGACTATTTCAATTGGCCGGCCGAGTTGACGGCGGACCTGAAGACGACCCACGCCCAGGTCGTCGTCGTGATGATCGGTGCCAACGACGCGCAGGACTTCCTGGGGCCGCCCGACGTGCCCTACACGTCGCCGCAGTGGAACACCCTCTACGCCCAGCGGGTCGCCCAGTTCATGCAGATCGCGGAGAACGGCGGAGCGGGCGTCTACTGGGTCGGCATGCCGCCCATGCAGGACCCGGGCCTCAGCGCGCAGATGTCCGACATCAACGCCGTGGACCAGCGCCAGGCGCAACTGGCGAAGCCCCCCGTCGATTTCATCCCCTCCACCAAGGCGCTCGGGCACGCCCCAGGGTGGCTATACCGCCTTCGTGACCAATTCGGCGGGCCAGATCGTCGAGGCCCGCGCCCCCGACGGCACGCACCTGACCAACGGGGGCGGCCAGATCCTGGCGCAGCTCGTGATCAACACGCTGCGGGGCGCGGGGTACCACATCCCGTAAAGCCCCGGACACACCGGACGGCCCGACGGCTGGTTCACGGTCGTGTGTTCAGGCGACGCAACCCGCGCACGGGGAGGGCATGATCGACTGCGCCGATCTTGACGAAACGATCCGTGCGAACGCCGTCCTGGCAACGTGACGGGCGACGCCTGCACACCGCGGGATCTACCGGAGCGACTGCGTCGACGAGCGCCTGGCTGGACGGGGCGGTTGCCACCTGAGCCTTCGCGAAGGCGCGACTCGCGGCGCAACTCGTAGCCCGGTCCGAGCCGGTCCGCCTCTCAGTCCGGCCCGGCGCGTTTCCGCCCGGCGGCCAGCACCGACTCTGCGTCCGTGACCGGCGAGCGTCCGTGGCCCACGCCGGCACCCGCCTCCCTGGGTCGCACGTAGGCCAGCCAGTACACCGCGGACGCCAGCAGGATGACGCACAGGACCCAACCCAGCGCGGTCGTTCCCAGACCGACGTACTTCAGGCCCGAGGCGAAGATCACGAACGTGATGACGGGCCGCACGACCTTGTCCGGGGCCCTGGAGGAGATCAACGAGCCGATGAAGACGGCAGGGACGCTGCCGATGACGATGGAGACGGTCACCCCGAACGAGACGTGGCCGAACGCCAGTGCACCGAGCGCGGCTGCCAGGGTCAACGGCACCGCCTGGGTCAAGTCGGTGCCGACGAGCTGGTTGGCGCCGAGCATCGGGTAGAGGAAGAGGAGCAGCACGATCATCAACGAGCCCGAGCCCACCGAGGTGAGACCCACCACGAAGCCGCCGATGACCCCGATGGCGACGGTCGGCAACGGGCGGACGACCAGGTCGTGCACGACGCCCTGGCGGTGTTGCCCCGAGCGGCGGTCGAGCACGTAGCGCAGCACCATGGCGCCGGCGCCGAGCAGCAGGGCGGCGCCGAGTGCGATCTCGACGTTGTTCTGCGCGGGTTTGGAGCTGCCCATCAGGTGCAGTGCGTAGGCCCCGAAGAAGGCGGCCGGCACGGAGCCGAGCACCATGAAGCCGACCAGGCGGAAGTTGACGGTCTTGTTGGCCATGTGGACGGCCGCGCCCACCGGCCGCATGACGACGGCCGCCACGAGGTCGCTCGAGATGGCGGTCGATGGCTTGACGCCGAAGAGGAGGATCAGCATCGGCGTCATGAGCGCGCCGCCACCGGCACCGGTCATGCCGACGAGCAGGCCGACCACGGCGCTGCCGATCACGATGTACGGGTCGATGGACATGGCCGGGTCCGTTCAGGCGGGTGAGTCGAGCCCCGGCGGGCTCAAACCACTCTATTTCTATGTCAGATCGATTACATCAAGTTTATGAATTAGCTGTTCGGCGGCCTACGCCCCGGGGGCTATGCGTTCAGACCAGGGGCCAGGGGTAGGGCGGCCAGCCCCCGTCGTCCACCAGCTCGGGGAGTGCGCGCAGGCTGAGCAGCCACGAGGCGCGGTCGAGAGTGGCTGCCACCTCGGCCGGGTCCAGGAGCGCACACAGCGCCGGCGGCGGTTCGGCGTGGACGAGCTGGGCCAGGTCTTCGACGACCTCCTGCTGCAGGGGCTCGCCGCCGAAGTCCCAGATGACGGTCCGCAGCTTGTCGTGCGTGTTGAAGCACAGGCCGTGGTCGATCGCCCACAGCCGGTCCTCGGCCAGCAGGACGTGCCCGCTCTTGCGGTCGGCGTTGTTGGCCACGACGTCGAACGCGCCCACCCGCATCAGCTCGTCGCGCCAGCGGGCTTGGTCGCGCAGCGTGAAGTAGTGCGACTCACCGTCCTCGTGGACGAACCGCTGCACCGACCCGGGGCCGAAGGGACCCTCGTCGCGCGCGACCGTCTCTGGCACCAGCCCCCACCCGAGGGTCTCGGACAGGACGTAGGCCGCGACTTCGCGTCGGAACAGACCGCCTGGGAAGTCCCACAACGGGCGCTCGCCTTTCGAGGGCTTGTACACCGCGAGCAGCTCGTCGGCGCCCAGTCGACAGGTCACGAGCAGGGTGGCGTTCGAGCTCCCGGCGATGCGCCCGTGCACCTCCATGTCACCCCGAGAGAGGACGCGTGCGACGTCGTCGGACACCGGGCTCAGGTGACGGGCGGCCGGTGGCCGTTGGTGCGCGGGCAGTCGTGCCCCGAGGGGTCCAGCGGGAGCGCGCACAAGGGGCAGGGCGGGCGCCCCGCCTCCACCAGCCGGGTGGCGTGAATGGCGAAGGCCGCCGCCTGCTCCCGGGAGAGCGCCACACGCAACACGTGGCCACTTTCGGCTGCCTCCTCGTCCTCTTCGTCCTCGTCGTCGACACCGACCTCCTCGAAGACCACGACGATGCGGTCAAGCTCCTCGTCGTAGGAGACGCCGATGGTGCCGACGACCCACTCGTACTCCTCCGTCCCGTAGAAGTCGAGGTCCTCGGGGAGGTGCCCGGGCCGCCCGAGCTCCCGCACAATGCGGCCGAGGTAGCCGGCCAGCACCGCGATTTGCTGCTTCTCGACCTTGACGGTCGTCTCCACGAGGCCCTGGCGGCAGTAAAACAGGAAGAGCCGTTGCCCGACCTCGCCGATGGCACCAACTGTGCAGTGGTCCGGTGCGTCGTAGTCGTAGTCCTCGCTCACGAATCTGCCGTCCTCACGACGGCACCAGCTCGTCGAGGGCTCCGGTCGAGTTGACGCAGAGCACCAGCGGGCCGCCGGCGGTGAAGAGGATGGCGCTGATGGAGCAGGGCGAGACCACGAGACGCTGCATCAGGTCCAGCGGGACGCCCGCGGCGGCCGCCACGACGGCCTTGATGCAGTCGGCGTGGGACACCGCCACGATCGATTCGCCCGGATGGTCGGCCACCAGGCCCAGCACGGCGTCCATCGTGCGGACCGACATCTCGGCGAAGGACTCGCCACCTGGGAAGCGGAAGCCGCCGGGCCAGCGCTGAACGCTCGGCCACTCCCTGGTCTTGTAGAGCCGGGCCAGCCGCTGCTCGGTCCACTCGCCGACGTCGGCCTCGACCAGGCCGGCGGCGGTCCGTACCCGGAGCCCGAGAGCGCGGGCGATGGGCGCGGCGGTCTCCCGTGTTCGCTCGAGGGGCGAGGCGTACACCGCGGTGGGCGCTTTGGTGAGTGCCGCGATGCGCGCCGCGGCCGCCTCCGCCTGGTCCCGACCCTTGTCGGAGAGGTGGAGCCCGGCGGCCCGCCCCGGAAGGAGCTTGCCCGTCGTGGGGGTGTTGCCGTGGCGCACCAACAGGACGACGGTCGCCGGCGGAGCCTTGCGCCCACGCCGCGGTCCGGGGCGTGTCGATGCAGGTCGAGCGGAAGGCACGGGAGCCCATCGTAGGCTCTGCGTCGTGGCGTCCGACCGGCCGGCGAGGGACTCGGTGGCCGCGGTGCAACGGGACGTGACCGCGTGCCGCCGCTGCCCGCGCCTGGTGACATGGCGTGAAGAGGTGGCCCGCCGCGGACGAGCGTCCTACACCGGCCAGACCTACTGGGGACGCGCCGTGCCCGGGTTTGGCGACCCGCGTGCCGCCCTCCTCATCGTCGGCCTCGCGCCCGCTGCCCACGGCGCCAACCGGACGGGGCGGATGTTCACGGGCGACCGTTCGGGCGATTGGCTCTTTGCCGCCCTGCACCGGGCCGGCTTCGCGTCGCAACCGACCAGCACCGCCCGCGACGACGGGTTGCGTCTGTGCCGCGCCTACATCACGGCCACGGTCCACTGTGCGCCGCCGGCCAACAAGCCCGAGCCCTCCGAGCGAGCCAATTCCGCGCCCTACCTCGAACGGGAGCTGGACCTCCTACGCCACTCGGTGGTCATCGTGGCCCTCGGGCAGGTGGCCTGGCACGCGGTGGCCGGCCACTTCGCACTGCGGCCCCGCCCGCGCTTCGGACATCTCGCCGAGTGTGCCTTGCCCGACGGGCGCACCATGGTGGCCTCGTACCACCCGAGCCAGCAGAACACGTTCACCGGCACCCTGACCGAGCCCATGTTCGACGCCGTCTTCGCCCGGGCCAGTGCACTCATCGCGCAAGGACGTCGTCCCGTAGTGCGGGCCGGACGAGCAGCTACCGTCTCCGCGCTGCGGGGGGCCCGAGAGGTCGGGAGGTGAGGTGAGCGAGCCCGAGGTGACGCCGGCCGACGCCGGGGAGATCGGCGCCTGGGACGAGACGGCCGACGTCGTGGTCGTCGGCTTCGGCGCCGCCGGCGTCGTCCGCGGCCTTCAGCGCCGCCGAGGCCGGCGCCGAGGTCCTCGTCACGGAGCGCACCGGTGGACCGGGCGGCGCGGCCGCGCTGGCTGAAGGCATCGTCTACCTCGGCGGGGGCACGCCGATTCAGAGGGCCTGCGGGTTCGAGGACAGCATCGACGACATGTACCGCTACCTGATGGCGGCCTGCGGTCCGGACCCCGACGAGCCCAAGATCGCCCGCTACTGCGCCGAGAGCCTCGGGCACTTTGACTGGCTGGTGGCGCGGGGTGTCCCCTTCGACCCGAGCTTCTGCGCCGAGACCTCAATGGCGCCCATCGGGACCGAGGGCCTGGTCTATTCGGGCGGTGAGGACGCCTGGCCCTTCAATGAGGTTGCACGACCCGCGCCCCGCGGCCACCTGGCGAAGACGAAGCGGGCGACCGGATGGCTGCTCATGCAGCACCTGGCCGCTGCGGCGACCGGCGCCGGGGCCAAGGTCTCGACGGACACCCGCGTCGACCGGCTCGTGCTCGCCGACGGACGGCGTCGTCGGCGCGCTGGCTCAGCGCTTCGGGCAAACGTTGTCCTTGCGGGCCCGGCGTGGCGTTGTGCTGACCGCCGGCGGCTTCATTTTCAACGACGACATGCTGCGCCGGCACTGCCCGCCCCTGGCGCGGGGCACCTTCAAGGTCGGTACCGAGGGAGACGACGGGCGCGCCATCCGGATGGCGCAGGCCATCGGTGCCGCGGTGCGCAACATGTACGCCGGCGAGGTGTCCTTGCCCATCACACCCCCCCGCACGTTGATCCACGGAATTCTCGTGAACGGCAAAGGGCAGCGTTTCATCAACGAGGACACCTACATGGGCCGGGTGGGGCAGTCAGCGCTCTACGAGCAGGATGGTGAGGTTTACCTGATCGTCGACGAGGCGTCGTACGAGGTGAACTGGATGGGACTCGCCGCGACCTGGGTCTGTGAGTCGGCCGGTCAGCTCGAAGCGGAGATGGCCCTGCCGGCCGGCTCGCTGGCCGCCACACTCGACGTGTACAACCGCCATGCAGCCCGGGGTGAAGACCCGTTGTTCCACAAGGGACCGGCCTGGGTCCGCCCGCTCGTCCCGCCCATCGGCGCTGTCGACCTCCGCATCGGCACGGCGCCCTACGCACCTTTCACGCTCGGCGGCCTCGACACGACGGTCGAGGGAGAGGTCCGCGATCTGGATGGCCGCGCCGTCCCCGGCCTCTTCGCCGCGGGGCGCACGACAGCCGGCGTGTGCGCATTCGGCTACGCCAGCGGGCTGTCCATCGGCGACAGCACGATGTTCGGGCGGTTCGCCGGCGCGAGCGCGGCCCGCGCGCCGGCGGCCGAATAGGCGGCAGTGGCTGGCCAGCGAGGCGGCACACTGTTGAACACGATGTTGTTCATAGAGATGGCCACTTGAACAGAGCCTGGACCGACCTGACTGACGACGGGTTCTTCTGGGAGCCGGTCCCGAGTTGTTGGAGTGTCCGGCGGCGCAGCGAGTCTTCTTGCACGCCCAGTCCCTTCCCCCGGGGGAGTGGGTGGGAGACTTCGACCGGTGGACGCTATGAATTCTACTGGCGCAGCGCCGCGTATTCGATCACACGCGTCAGCACCGAGTCGTCCGCCTTGGCCACGGAACCACAGTCGAAAGGCGGCTGGGGGTCGTACTCGATCATGAGTTGCGCCGCCTGCGCCGCCGTCCGGTCGACCAGCAGCTCGGTCAGTCGGAGCGCCATATCGATGCCACTCGAGACGCCCGCCGCGGTGATGATGCGATGGTCGAGGTGCTCGACCACCCGCTGCTCGGTGGGTTCGGCCCCGTGCGCGGACAGCGCGCGGTAGCAAGACCAGTGCGTCGTGGCGGTAAGGCCCTGGAGAAGCCCTGCCGCACCAAGCACAAGCGACCCGGTGCACACGGACGTGGTGTAGCGCGTCGCGCCGTGCGCCGCCCGTACCCAGTCCAACACCCGGGCGTCACGCTCGAGCGGGCGCGTTCCCACTCCACCCGGGAAGACCACGACAGCGGGGGCGGGGACGTCCTCGAACGTGGCGTCGACGCTCAGACCGAGGAGCCCGTTGTCGCTGCGCACCTCGCCCCGAATCTGCCCGACGAAGACGATGTCGACGTGTGGGATGCGCTGGAGCACCTCGTAGTGGCCCGACGGCGTCGAGCGCAGTGAAGCCGGGGAAGAGGGGGATGGCGACTTGCAAACGGTCGGTCGCGCTCGCCAGGGGGCCGGAGGCGGTGGGGGCAGTCATGCCGATGTCCTTTCGACGGTCCTGCGGAAGCGGCGGCGGTAGGCGTCCGGGGAGACGCCCAGGCGTCGCTGGAACACGCGGCGCAGGGTCTCGGCGGAGCCGAGCCCGCACCGCTGAGCGATCACGTCGAGCGTGTCGGCGGTCGTCTCGAGCTCGTGACGCGCCGCCTCCAGGCGGGTGCGCTCGACGAAGCGGCTCGGGCTTTCACCCACCTCGGCGGTGAAGACGCGGGTGAAGTGTCGGACGCTCATGGCGGCGACCGCCGCCAGCGCGGGGAGCCGGTGATCGCCGCCCGGCGCCGCCTCCACGAGGGTCTGCACGGCCCTCACCGTGGAGCGTTCGGCCCGGGGCACCCACACCGGCGAGGCGAATTGGGTCTGGCCGCCGGGCCGGTGCAGGAACATGACCAACCAACGCGCCACCGTCTGAGCCACCTCCACCCCATGGTCTTCCTGGACGAGCGCGAGCGCGAGGTCGATGCCCGCCGTGACGCCGGCACTCGACCAACACCTGCCGTCGCGGATGTAAATGGGGTCGACGTCCACGCTCAGCGCGGGAAACGCCGCAGCCAGCTCGTCGGCTCGGGCCCAGTGCGTGGTGACGCGCCGACCGTCGTACAGTCCCGCCGCGGCACCGACGAACGCGCCCGAGCAGACGGTTGCGATTCGGCGGCAACCCGGAGCCACGGACTTGACCCACGACACGAGTGCCTCGTCAGCTGCGGCAGCGTTGGCGCCGCGGCCGCCCGCGAGCAACAGCGTGTCGATCCGCTGATCGCATTCCGGCAGCGGCTCGGTGTGTAACGCGAGGCCGCTCTCAGCCCGCACGGTGCCACCGCCCCGTGAGCACACGGTCACCCGGTAGCCTCCGGCCCTCCCTCGTGCCACCACGCTCTGGCCGGCGCCGGCGAACACCTCGTGCGGGCCGACCGCATCGAGCGGCTGGACCCCGTCGAAGACGACGATCACGACGTGGCGCTCTCTCACGGCTCCCACTTTGTGGGAGGGAGCCAATGGCGTCAATGACCGCATGCCCACAGATTCGGTCATGGAAGACCTGGTCCCAGGGCGGGAGCCGACGTCGCGCCCCCTTCTCGCCCGAGCCGGCTCAGGTCAGGCGGGCCCGCCGGGTCCCCCTCGCCCGCACCCAGGCCAGGAGGTCGCCGTCCGCCCCGCGCCGGACCGTCCCCGTGAAGATGTCTTCTCGAACGGTCGACGCTTCACGCGTCACGTCGGCGCGGAGTTGGTCGCCGATGGCGGCCGGCTGGAGGTACTCCACCAGGACGGACGAGATGATGCCCGAATTGTCCTCATCGTTGGCGGCCGCCGCGACGGCGGCACCCGCGACCGCGTAGAAGACGGCGCCGTGCACCGTGCCGTGTGGGTTGGCGTGGTCGCCGGTGGTGTGCAAGGTGGCGACGGTGTGGCCGCCTCCCTGCCGACGCACCTCTATTCCGAGGTGGGCAGCGAACGCGTCCGGTCCGGGTCCGTGCAACGTCACCGAAGGAGGGTTCAGGAGGCGGAGGCCGCGCCTCCGCGGCGGGGAGGCGTCCCGGCATGGGCACCGCGGTGGCCGGCCAGCGCCTGCGGCTGGCCCGGCTGAGCTTGTTGAGCAGCGTGACAGCGCCGGGGTCGTCCTCAATCGGGCGCGTCTCTATGATGGCCGCCGCCTCCACGTCGTTGAAGAGCTCCTCGCCCTTCTCGGTACGCAAGAGTGTCAGCGTCCAGTCACCGAACGCGCCGATGCCGCCGGTGGAGATGTCCGCGTGCTCGGCCGCAAAGTCCGGGCAACTCGTGCAGCCCTCTCGTGTCCAGGCGTGCGCCTCTTTCAGCGGGATCTCGTGGTAGCCGCCGTCTCGCATCCACACCTGGAAGACGCCCTTGATGTTCATCTTGACGATGTCGGCGCGCTGAAGGCCGTACTTTGCCTCGAAGAGCTCGGGGAAGATGGCATCGTCGAAGGTCTTGGAGCACAGCAGCCCGATCGAAAGAGTGAGGCGGCGAGCGATCTTGCCCGCCTTGCGCGCCTGCATGACTGGGGGCGCGGACGCCTGGCAGCCCATACCGACCAGCGCGATGCGTTCTGCCCCCGCCTCGATAGCCTCCAGATAGGCCATCGGGTTGGCGGAGTAGGTGTAGCGAGACCCCGCGGTGGCGAGCACGTCCTCTTTCGTCCGGGCGACCCGGGGGACGGCCTTCCATGTCGACCCGTCGCCCTCCAGTCCTGACACCAACGCGGCGTCGATGACGTCGCGCTCGAGGGCCCAGATGAGAAGCGCCGAGACGAGGCCGCCGTCCTGCCCGATGCCCTGGACGTCCGGGTCGACCGCGCGGGCCAGCACGGTCCGGCGCGCGATGCCTGCCACCTCGTCGTCAGTGCGGGTCCGCCCGAAGAGGTAGGTCTCGATGTCGGGCTCCCAGGTGCGAAAGCGCGGGCAGGCCCTCGTGCAGAGGGTGCAGCCCTTGAGGCCGTGCGTGCAGTTGTCCGGTCCGCCCTCCTCGTCGACATGGAAGGGTCTATAGGTGTCGCGGTCGTCGTACTTGAGGACGTCGTAGGGGCAGGCGATGACGCAGGCGGAGCAGCCGGTACAGAGGCCGGACGTCACGACCTCTGTGAACAGCTCGGCCCACTGGGGCTTCTCGGGTGGCACGCGCCCACCATATTCGGCCTGACCGGGAGCGTCCGATACCCTCCGCCCGTGCCCGAGATCCTCGAAGTCGAGCGCTACCGTGCGCTGGCCGAGAAGGCGTTGCACCGCCCCATCACGTCGGGGTGGATGGTCGACGCTCGCTACGGCCGTGGCGGCACCACCCCGCACCGCTTGCGCGCCGCACTGGCCGGCCGCTCCTTCTCGGCGGCGCGTCGCCGCGGCAAACTCCTTCTGCTCGACACCGACGGGGGGCCGGCCCTCGGCGTGCGCTTCGGCATGACCGGCGGGCTCGTCGTCGACGGGCAGCAGGCCCTCGATCGCCTCCGCTACGGCCCCGGCGTCTTCGACGACAAGTGGGTGCGCGCCCGTATCGGATTCGACGACGGCGGCCATCTTCTCCTACACGATCCGCGCCGCTTCGGCTCCCTGGAGGTCGCACCGGACGAGAACCGGCTCGGCGCCGACGCACTCTCCTTGTCGCTGGCGGCGTTGCGGTCCGCCCTCGCCGTCCTCCCCCGGCGGACGGCCCCGTCCGCCCCGCTCAAGGCTCGTTTGATGGACCAGGAACGCATCGCCGGGGTGGGCAACCTGCTGGCCGACGAGATCCTCTGGCGGGCCGGGCTCGACCCGGAGCGGCGTACGCCGTTGAGCGAGGAAGAGCTGCGCGCCTTGCACAAGTCACTCCGCACCACGCTGCGCCTGCTCGACCGGCGGGGTGGCTCGCACACCGGCGACCTGATGGAGGAACGCGTCGAGGGCGGGCATTGCCCGAAGGACGGAGCCGAACTCCGACGGGCGCAGGTCGGGGGCCGGACCACCTTCTGGTGCCCGGTCCACCAGGTCTGACTCAGGTCTCCGCGCCAGCGTTCTCCGGCCCCCGCAAGCGGACGTACGGGGCGAGCATCTTCCCGAGAGTCGACGGTCGCCATTCACATCGGCTGCCCTACCAGCCGTCCCGCCACACCTCATGGTGCGGCGACGGATCGCCGTGTCCGGTCGTGCGGGTCAAGAGGCATGAGTCGAGATAGAACTCCACCAGAAGGTCGTCCCCGGCCGGCGTCGGGACGCCGAGCTGCGCCCGCTCCTCCACGAACACGGCGCTGAGCTCGGCGCGCCGCCCCTCGTCTTCCACGATCCCCACCCGTCCGCTGCACGAAAAGGCGTCCTCGTTATCAGGGCACGGGAACGAGTGAAGCGCGTACCGGCCGTCGCGCCGCAGGTCCCGTTGCTTTGGGGACGGCACAATGAAGGCGAACGCGCCCTGCTCGGTCATGACGGGACACATCGGGTGGACCCGAGGCGCGCCGTCGGGCCGTGTCGTCGCGAGATAGCCCAGGCCGACCCCGACCCGGTAGAGCAGCGCACGGCCGGGCTCCGCCAGGTCGGGCCGCACCGCGGCAAACTCGTTCCACGACTTCACCGCGAACCACCCTCAGCCCGCGGCGACCTCTTCGAGCACCTTGGCCGCGTGACCGTCCGCCTTGACGTGGTACCAGGCGCGCTGGACCTTGCCGTTGGGACCAACCAGGAACGTCGAGCGGATGGTGCCGACGGTCTTCTTGCCGTACATCGTCTTCTCGCCCCAGGCGCCGTACTTCTCCATCACCGTCTTGTCGGCGTCGGTGAGAAGGGGGAACTTGAGCTTGTACTTGCTGCGGAAATTGACGTGCTTCTCAGCTTTGTCGGGAGAGATCCCGAGCACGGCCACCCCGGCCCTTTGGAAGGCCCTGAGGTTGTCGTTGAACTGGCACGCCTCCTTGGTGCAGCCGGGCGTGTCGTCCGCCGGATAGAAGTACACGATCACCTGCTGCCCCTTGAAGTCGGAGAGCTTCACCGGCTTTCCTTCCTGGTCGGGCAAGGTGAACGCGGGGGCGGTGGAGCCTGTCTCGAGCTTGGCCACGGGTCTGGAGCTCCTTCGGTCGTCGTCGGGAAGGCTCACTTTGGCACAGCATGGCGCGGAACACCGCCGCTGGGCTGGTAGAATCTGTCTGCGACCACCGGCGGGGGCCGGTGAGTCGGGGCCGATCCTCACTCTTCTGGATGGCGCACGGCCCCGCCGCAGAACGAAGCGCACAGCTCAGAGAGTTCAGAGAGGGTTCATGACCGTAGAAGCCTTGGCCGGCGCGCACGCCGGCACAGCCACGAGCGGGGTCGGTGACGCCCTCGGGGACGATACGTACGAGACAACCAGGACCTTTGAGTCCCTCGGGGTCTCACCAGAACTGACCAAAGCGCTGGCGGATGAGGGCATCGTCAGCGCTTTTCCAATTCAGGCCCTGACGGTCGCCGACGCCCTGGCCGGGCGCGACGTGTGCGGCAAGGCCAAGACCGGGTCCGGCAAGACGCTCGCGTTCGGGGTGCCCCTCTTGCAGCGGGCGAAGGCGACCATTCACGCCGGAGGTTCCCGCCAGGTCGCACGCCCGGCCAAGCCGCTGGCCCTGGTGTTGCTTCCCACCCGTGAGCTCGCCGTGCAGGTGCACGACGTCCTCAGCCCGCTGGCGAAGAAGCTGGGGCTGCGCGCCGTCGCCGTATACGGAGGGGCGGACATCGACCGCCAGGTCGCCAAACTCCGCAAGGGCGCCGACATCGTGATCGCGACGCCGGGCCGCCTCATCGACCTGGGCGACCGGGGCGAGGTCTCGGTCGAGGATCTCGAGACGCTGGTACTCGACGAGGCCGACCGGATGGCCGATATGGGCTTCATGCCACAAGTCGAATGGGTGCTCCGTCGGTTGGAGCGATCCCACCAGACCCTGCTTTTCTCCGCCACGCTCGACGGTGCGGTCGACCGCTTAGTGAAGCGTTACCTCTCGGACCCGGTGTTCCACGAGGTGGCGTCGACCACCCAGACGGTGACGCTCATGGAGCACCGATTCATTCAGGTGCACCAGATGGACAAGGTGAAGGTGGTCGCAGCCATCTGCCGTGGCCAGGAGAAGTCACTCGTGTTCGTACGCACGAAGCGGGGTGCCGACCGCCTGGTGGAGCACCTGACCAAGGAGCGGGTGAAGGCTGCCGCCATCCACGGGGACCTGCGCCAGGTCAACCGCGAACGGGCGCTCGCCGACTTCGCCAACGGCAACCTCCCGGTGCTCGTGGCCACCGACGTCGCCGCACGGGGCCTCCACATCGAGGGCGTCGACGCTGTCATTCACTTCGACCCGCCCGAGGACCACAAGGCGTACCTCCACCGCTCGGGCCGCACCGCCCGGGCCGGCAAGGCGGGGGTTGTTGTGAGCCTGGCGCTGTGGAACCAACTCGTAGAAATGGAAGTCATTCAGCGGCGGCTCGGGTTGCGCGTGCCCATTGTCGAAATGTTCTCCAACGACTCCCGGCTGGCCGACCTGGCCGGCTGGACTCCCCAGGTCGAGGAGAGTGTCCTCTGAGCGAAGTGACCGAGCTGCCCGAAAGACCTTCCATCTCGCCGTGGTCGCCCGAGGACGACGTGCGCAGGGTCCTGATGGTGACTGCGCATCCCGACGACGTCGACTTCGGGTCCGCGGGCACCGTTGCGGCTTTCACCTCTGCCGGCATGGAGGTCACCTACTGCGTGGCCACTAACGGTGACGCAGGCGGCTCCGACCTCGAAATGTCGCGGGCCGACATGGCGGCCCTGCGCCAAGAGGAGCAGCGGGCCGCGGCCGCTGTCGTCGGGGTCAGCGACGTCCGGTTCCTCGGTCACCCCGACGGAGCCGTGCAATCCACGCTCGCCCTGCGTCGTGACATCAGCCGTGTCATCCGTGAGGTCCGGCCTGACCGTGTGATCACGCAATCACCCGAGCGGAATTGGGACTTCATTTTCGCCAGCCATCCCGACCATCTCGCACTTGGCGAGGCGGCGGTGTGCGCCGTCTATCCCGACGCGCGCAACCCGTTCGCGCATCCGGAGCTGCTGCGTGACGAGAGGCTGGAGCCCTGGACCGTCCACGAGCTGTGGCTCATGGGCCCGGGCGACCTTCGTGCCTCCATCGCTGTGGAGACGACTGCGACGGTCGATCGTAAGGTTGCGGCGCTCCTCTGCCACAAGAGCCAGATCTCGGATCCCGAGGGACTGACCAAGCGGATCCTCGACGGTGCGCGCTCACAGGGGGAGCTGGCCGGACTCCCCGGAGGTTCCTCCGCGGAGCTCTACCGCGTCACCCGCATCCCCTGAGTCGCCGATGAGCGACGGGCGCCCGTGGGTGGTGCTCCAGCACGTCGCGCACGAAGGCCCGGGCGCCATCGCGCTCGCCGTCAGCGACGCCGGCGGCGAACTTGCAGTGGTTCGTTTGGACCGGGGCGAGCCGGTACCCGCGGCTGAGGCGGTGGCGGACATGGCGGGGCTCGTCGTGATGGGTGGCCCGATGAGCGTTCACGACGCCGACGCCTGGCTGGCGGCCGAGCGGTCCCTTCTGCGCGCTGCGGTGGAGGCGGGGCTGCCCGTCCTCGGTGTCTGCCTCGGCGCACAACAACTTGCGGCGGCGCTCGACGGGAAGGTCACCGCCGGTCCCGCGCCCGAGATCGGCGTCGGCGAGGTCCATCTCACCACTGAGGCGCTGCACGATCCTGTATTCGGGCCGGCTCCCACGCCGCTGCCCTGCGTGCACTGGCACGCAGACACGTTCACCCTGCCGGAAGGAGCGGTGCGCCTGGCCGGCAACGGGGCCTACGAGAACCAGGCCTTCCGATTCGGCGCACGGGCCTACGGTCTGCAATTCCACGTCGAAGTCACCGCTGCCCTCGTGGCGCACTGGGGGCCGCACCTGCCGGACGGCGTGTTCGTGCGGGCGAGCGACGTGGCGCACGTCAGCCGGGCCGGTGACGGCATCATCCGCCGCGTTGTCGCTCTCGCTCGGGCCCGGAATGAGAGCGCCACTGACGAACTGAGTGGCCACTGATGGGCGTGTCGCTCGCAACCGTGCGGAAGCTGGCCCTGACACTGCCCGAGACGGCCGAGGCCCCACACCACGACCTGACCTCGTTCCGCGTCGCCGGGAAGATCTTCGCCACCGTGCCTCCCGAGTGCGACCGTGTCCACATTTTCGTCGACGCTGCCGCCGTCGCCTGCTACTGCGCCGAATTCCCCGAGGCGGTGCAAGAGCTGTGGTGGGGCAAGAAGCTGAGCGGGTGCCGGGTCTTCCTGCGCCGGGCAGACCGCGCGCTGGTGCGTGAACTCCTCACCGAGTCGTGGCGGCGCTGCGCGCCGAAGAAGGTGCTCGCCGCCTACCCCGCCATCTGACGCAAGACGTAGTGGAGGATCCCCCCGTGGCGGTAGTACTCCGCCTCCATCGGGGTGTCGATGCGCACGACGACGCGGAACTCCGTGACAGAGTCGTCGTCCGCCGTGGCCGTGACCGTGAGCTCCTTGGGCAGCTCGCCGCGGTTGAGCGCGTCGAGGCCGCTGATGGAAAAGCGCTCATGACCGTTCAGCCCGAGGCTCTCCGCCGAGTCGCCCTTGTAGAACTGCAGCGGCACCACGCCCATGCCGATGAGGTTGGAGCGGTGGATGCGCTCCAGACTCTGCGCGATGACGGCGCGCACGCCCAACAAGGCGGTGCCCTTCGCAGCCCAGTCGCGGCTGCTGCCGGTGCCGTACTCGCGGCCGGCGAGCACGATGAGCGGAACCTCCTCTTGCGCGTACTGCATCGCGGCGTCGTAAATGGAGGTTTCCGTCCCGTCGGGTAGGTGAAGTGTCACCCCGCCCTCTGTGCCCGGCGCCAGCCGATTGCGTAGGCGGACGTTGGCGAACGTCCCGCGCATCATGACCTCGTGGTTCCCCCGACGTGCGCCGTAGGAGTTGAAGTCCTGTCGCTCCACGCCGTGCTCGGTCAGGTAGAGCCCCGCCGGCGTCGTCGGACCGATGGAACCAGCCGGTGAGATGTGGTCGGTGGTGACACTGTCACCCACCATCACCAGCACCCGTGCGTTGACGATGTCGGTCATCGGTTCGGGCGTCATCGTCATGGACGAGAAGAAGGGCGGATTCTTGACGTACGTCGAGTCGTCCTGCCAGGCGTAGGTCTTGCCCGCCTCTGTCGGGATCTCCCTCCAGTGTTCGTCTCCGTCGAACACCGCGGCGTAGCGGGTCCGGAACATGTCGGAGGTCAGTGAGGCCAGAATCGTCTCGTTCACCTCGTCAATGGAAGGCCACAGGTCGGCCAGGTTGACCGGGTTGCCCCCGGCGTCCTGGCCGATCGGTTCCGTGGTCAGGTCGAGGTCGATCGTCCCGGCGAGCGCGTAGGCCACGACGAGGGGCGGCGAGGCCAGGTAGTTGAGCCGCACGTCCGGGTGGATCCGGCCCTCGAAGTTGCGGTTGCCCGACAGCACCGACGTCACGGAGAGATCACCCTCGTGGACCGCCTCGCTCACGCCTTCCAAGAGCGGGCCGGAGTTGCCGATACACGTTGTGCAGCCGAAGCCGACGAGATAGAAGCCGAGCTGCTCGAGCGGCTCGATGAGGCCGGCGCGATTGAGGTAGTCCATGACGACTCGCGAGCCTGGGGCCAGCGAGGTCTTGACCCACGGCTTGGAGCGCAGGCCGAACGCGACCGCTTTCTTAGCCAGCAGCCCCGCGCCGACCAGCACCTGTGGGTTCGACGTGTTGGTGCAGCTGGTGATCGCCGCGATGACCACGTCGCCGTCGGCCATCTGGTGATGCGGCGCCGCTGCCGGCTCAGTCGGGGCGCTGCGCCCGGGGCGGTCGAGCGCGACGCGGTACGCGTCGGCTGCCGCGGCGAGTGAGACGCGATCTTGGGGCCGGGCCGGGCCGGCCAGTGAGGGCTCGACGTCGCCCAGGTCCAGGGAGGCGTTTTCGGAGTACACGGGCTCCGGCGCGGCGGGGTCATGCCAGAGGCCCTGGGCCTTGGCGTATGCCTCCACGAGGGCCAGGTGTTCCTCGTCTCGTCCGGTGAAGCGCATGTAGTCGATCGTCACCTGGTCGATCGGGAACATCGTGCAGGTGGCACCGTACTCGGGGCTCATGTTGCCGATGGTGGCCCGCGTCTCGAGCGGCAGCGCTGCCACGCCGGGGCCGTAGCACTCGACGAAGGCGCCGACGACGCCGTGGTTGCGCAGCAGCTCGGTCACGGTGAGGACGACATCGGTCGCGGTGATGCCGGGCTTGGCTTCGCCGGAGATACGCAGCCCGACGACGGGCGGCAACAACATGGACAGGGGTTGGCCGAGCATGGCGGCCTCCGCCTCAATACCGCCCACACCCCAACCGAGCACGCCGAGGCCATTGACCATCGTCGTGTGGGAGTCCGTGCCGACCAGGGTGTCGCAGTAGGCACGGCGGTCCTCTGTCGCGAAAACCAGGCGGGACAGGTACTCGAGGTTGACCTGGTGGCAGATGCCGGTGCCGGGCGGGACAGCCCGGAAGCCGTCGAACGCACCCTGGGACCATTTGAGCAGCGTGTAGCGCTCGATGTTGCGCTGGTACTCGATGGCGACGTTGCGCTCGAACGACGACGAGTCTCCCGAACGCTCGGCGATCACGGAGTGGTCGATGACCAGCTCGACCGGGACGAGCGGGTTGACCCGGGCGGGGTCGCCGCCTAGGCGGGACAAGGCGTCGCGGATGGCGGCGAGGTCGACGACGCCGGGGACGCCGGTGAAGTCCTGCATGAGCACGCGTTCGGGGGTGAGCGCGATCTCGTGGGCGGAGTCGCCGGCCCCCTGACCGTGGCCCTCGGGATTGGCACCCCAGTTGGCCACCGCCACGACGTCGTCCGCGGTGACGTGCGGGCCGTCCTCGTGGCGTAAAAGGTTTTCGAGCAACACCTTGACCGAATAGGGCAGGCGGTCGATGTCGTAGCGCTCGGCCAAGGCCGGCGGCCGGATACTGAAGATCTCGTAGGTGCGTCCGCCCACGGCCAGATCCGTTTTGGCACCGAACGTGTCGGGGTGTGCAGCGGTGGGGGAGTCCGGGGTCATGGATCCATTCTGCCGTGGCCCAGTGGGAAGCGCCCACACACCCCACTTCGCGTGGTTCACCCGGGTTGAGCGCCGATTCGTAACGACTTCGTAACGCCATCTGCCCGTTGTGCGCGGAATGGAGCGTGCACAATCGAGGCCGTGCTCGGACGGGGAGGAGTGAGGGGTTGCGGGAGGCGCCGCCGTGCGCACGGGCTCCTCGTGAGCGCCGCCCTGTTGCCCTTCGGGGTGTTGGTCGTGGTGGCCGCGCCGGCCATCCACTCGTCCCCCGCCGGGGCCGCGCGAGGTCCCGCACGTCTACAGCGACGCCGGGATGATCGCCTTCGGGGATGTCATGAACACCCCGCCCGACATGCCCCAACCACTCAACTCGCCCGTGTTCTCTGGCGCGGCCACGCCCGACGGGAACGGCTACCTGCTCGCCAGCGTGGATGGCGGGGTCTTCGCGTTCGGCGACGCTACCTACGAGGGCGGGCTGGGCAACCTCGGCATTCAGGGGCCGATTGTGGCCATGGCGACCACGCCGTCGGGCAAGGGTTATTGGCTGGGAGCGTTGGACGGCGGCGTGTTCGCATTCGGCGACGCGCAGTTCTGGGGCTCGATGGGCGCGGTGCACCTCAACCAACCCATTGTGGGTATGGCGGCCACCCCAGACGGCCGCGGGTACTGGCTCGTCGCGGCAGACGGCGGGATTTTCTCCTTTGGTGACGCGGAGTTCTGGGGCAGCACGGGCAACCTCGACCTAAACCAGCCGATCGTCGGCATGGCCTCGACGAAAGACGGCCGCGGGTACTGGCTCGTCGCGGCGGACGGCGGCATCTTCACGTTCGGCGACGCGAGGTTCTATGGGTCAGCCGGGAGCGAGAACCTGCCCGATCCCGTCGTCGGCATGGTGGCCTCGCCCGACGGGGGCGGCTATCTCATGGCGACGGCCAACGGGGTCGTCCTCCCCTTCGGCGACGCGCAGGCCGTTGGCGGCCTCCAACTCGATCCCACCGCGACCCAGATCTCGGCGATCATCGGCAACAACCATGGCACGGGCTATTGGCTCCTCGACCCGCAGGCCTGGCAGTACAGCTTCGCCACCAATTCACCGGAGGCGAAGTTTCCCGGCTCGGACCAGATCGCGGCGGCGGTCGCCTCGCAGATCGAGCCCGACCCCAGCGTGGCCCAGGGCGCCTACTGCAACCCCTACGGACCGTGCGAGGAATGGTGCGCGCTGTTCGCCACCTGGGCCTGGGAGCAAGCCGGCGTACCCATTCCTCGCTACGCCTTCACCGGCGACATCTGGACCTGGTCCGGCACATGGGGCGTGGACCTGTCTCCTCGGGCAACGCCCTCGGTGGGAGACGCGGTGCTGTACGGGACCGGACCGCAGAACGCCGCGACCTCGGTGCACGCAGGAATCGTGACTCAGATCTGGCCGGACGGCGCCATCATGACCGTCGCCGGGGACGCCGGACCGGGTCAGGACGGCGCGCTGTCGGTGGCGATCAACGGGCCGTTTTTGCCTGGGGACTCACCGTCGTACAACGGGACACCGATTTACGGGTTCTCACAGCCGTAGGCGGGACACGGTCGCCTGCCGCTCGGTCTCCTCCGCTCTCATTGAACGCGTGTGCATCGCCGATGCTCTACTCGATGGCGCGGAATCTAGTAGTCCCGCCTACTAATTTTTGCCGTTGAGTAGTCAGGCCTACTTATTTTCGGCGTACTCAGTAGAGCAACTTCGATGCACTCTCTTGTACATAAGGCCGCTTCCGATTGGCCGCGTCAGAGAAGCTCCAGAACACGTAGGCTGCCGCCGGAGGTCCCGCCGAGTGCCCGTCTACGAATTCCGTTGTGCCACCTGCCACACCGTCTTCGAGGAGCGCCGGCCCATGGCGGACGCCGACACGCCCGCCACCTGCCCCGACGGCCATCACGGCAGCCGGCGCCTACTACCGGTCTTTGCCACCACGGGCCGCGCGACCAAGCCGATGGGCGCTCCTGGTGACGGTGGCCTGTGCGGCGCACCCGTCTCGGGAGGGTGCGGCGCCGGGTGCGCCTGCTGTTGACACCGTGACGCCCTCCCTCTCCTCGTGGGACGACTATCCCGTCCACCAAGCCTCCGAGTTCATCGCGCACCCCGCCACGAGCGACCGGAATTTCTACGACCGCTACTACTTCAACATGCATCCCTGCGACGACGAGTGGTTCGCCATCTTCGGTCTGGGGCAGTACCCCAACCTGGGCGTCGTCGACGCGTTCATCGATGTGCGCCGGGGCGGTTCCCAGCACATCGTGCGGGCGTCGGCGCCGCTCATCGACCGGGGCGACATCTCGGTGGGCCCGTTCCGGGTCGAGGTGCTGGAGCCGCTGCGCCGACTCCGTGTCGTCATCGAACCCACCGACGCCGGCGGCGAGCACGTCGCCCTGGACGTCACCTGGGCCGCCAACATCCCCGCCGTCGAGGAACCCCGTCAGTACCTGCGCTCCAAGGGCAAGGTGGTCTTCGACACCCAGCGCCTGGCGCAGACGGGGTACTGGTCCGGCACCCTCACCGTCGGCGGCGCCGACCTGGCCGTGACGCCGGACCGGTGCTGGGGGACGCGCGACCGCTCCTGGGGCGTGCGACCAGTGGGCGAGCCCGAAAGCGACGGCATCCGCCAGGGAGAGCTGGTGCTCGCCGGCATGTGGAACTACTTCCCGATGCAGTTCGACGACCACGCCATCATGTACATCTGTCACGAGCGCGACGACGGTGAGCGCCCACTGGTGCAGTCGGAACGCGTGTGGTCCGACCCGCAGCGCCCCACAGAGGACCTGGGCCGCGCCGAGCACGAGCACCACCTCACGCCCGGCACCCGGATCATCGACCACTCGGTCGTGCGGTTCCCCGAAGCCGACATCGAGGTCGTCTGCCGCCCCGTCCTCGCCAACTTCGTTTCCATCGGCACGGGCTACGGCATCGATGCCGACTGGCGCCACGGTATGTACCACGGCCCCGAGCCGGTCACCCAGGGAATGGTGCTCTCGGTCGACGAGGTCAAGGGCCTGGCCCAGTACGGCATCGTCGACCACGTCGCGGAGTTCTCGTACGACGGCAAGGTTGGCTACGGCCTGCTCGAGCACGGCTTCTTCGGCCCATTCCGGCGCTACGGGCTGACGGACGGAGGCATGGGGGCGCCGGCCGACTGACCGAGCGGGCGGCATGCGAGAATGAGGGATGCCCGGCGCCTCCGACATCCTCCTCGAGCGCCTCCGCGTCGCGTTCGACGCCGTGCATGCCGGCGCCGACCCCGTGCTCCGGCCGTCGGACCGGGCGGACTACCAGGCCAACGGCGCTTTGCCGCTGGCCAGAGCCCTGGGCCGGGAGGCGATGGACGTGGCGGAGGAGGTCACCGCCCTGGCCGACCTCGATGACGTGTGCTCCGTCGTCGAGCTCAGCGGCCCCGGCTTCATCAACCTCACGCTCTCGGACGACTTCATCGCACAGCGGTCGGCGGAGCTCTCCGCCGACCGTCGCCTCGGCGTCCCCACCGCCGCCGCACCCGAAACCATCGTCATCGACTACTCGTCCCCCAACGTGGCCAAGGAGATGCATATCGGCCACCTGCGCAGCACCGACATCGGTGACTCCCTGGCGCGGGTGTTCGCCTTCCTCGGGCACGACGTGCGCCGGGAGAACCACATCGGCGACTGGGGGACTCCATTCGGCATGCTCATTGAGCATCTGATCGACGTGGACGGCGCCGACAGAGCCGAGTCCTTCTCCGTACGCGACCTCAACGAGTTCTACGCGGCGGCCCGCCGCCAGTTCGACACCGACGAGTCGTTCGCCGAGCGCAGCCGGCGCCGCGTCGTCCTCTTGCAAGGCGACGACCCCGAGACCATGCGGCTGTGGCGCATCTTCGTCGCCGAGAGCATGCGTCACGCCCGCGAGGTCTACGACCTCCTAGGCGTGCTCCTCACCGAAAAGGACACCGTTGGGGAGAGCTTCTACAACCCTGAGCTCCCCATCGTGGTCGAGGAGCTCATCGCGAAGAGGCTCCTCGTCGAGGACCACGGCGCGTTGTGCGTGTTCCCGGAGGGATTCGAAAACCGCCAAGGCGAGCCCCTCCCGCTCATCGTCCGCAAGTCGGACGGCGGCTACGGCTACCCGGCGACCGACCTCGCATGCGTGCGCGACCGCACCGAGCGCATCGGGGCGACGCGCCTCCTTTACGCCGTTGGCGCAGAGCAGTCTTTGCACCTGCGCATGGTCTTTGCCGTCGCGGCGCTGGCGGGCTATCTGCCGCACCCCGAGGCGGCCGTTCACGTGGGCAATGGCCTGGTGTTGGGTCCCGACGGCAAGAAGATGGCCAGCCGCGGGGGCGAGTCGGAGCGCCTGATCGACCTCCTTCAAGACGGCATCGCACGTGCGGCGGCGGCGCTGAAGCAGCGCGACAGCGATCTCCCGCCCGAACGCCAGCAGGCGGTGGCCCACGCCCTTGGCATCGGCGCCGTCAAGTACGCCGACCTCTCGACCGAACGCATGCGCGACTACGTCTTCGACTGGGATCGGATGCTCGCCTTCGAGGGGAACACCGGCCCCTACCTGCAATACGCGCACGCGCGCATCCGCTCCATCTTCCGGCGCGGCGAATCGGCACCCCCGCCTCCGGGCGGCACACCGCTGCTCGGGGCACCCGAGGAGCGGGCGCTGGCTCTTCAGGTCCTGCGTTTCCCCGAGGCGGTCGAGGCGGTCGCCGAGGGCTACAGCCCGTCCAAGCTCTGCACGTATCTGTTCGACCTCGCGTCGGTGTTCACCGGTTTCTACGAGGCGTGCCGCGTGCTCGTCGACGACGAGGCCGTGCGCACCTCGCGCCTGGGGCTCTGCGACCTCACCGCCCGCGTGCTGGAGCAGGGCCTCTCGTTGCTCGGCATGGAGGCCCCCGAGCAGATGTGACCCAAGATGTGACCGGGCGGGGGGCCGGCCCCTATCCTCTGCCGGGCCAAGACGAACCCCCTAACCACTCGACCTCAACGAGGAGTCACACAACCATGGAGCTGAACGGCACGTCGGCCGTCGTCACCGGTGGCGCGTCAGGACTCGGAGAAGCCACGTCGCGCCTGCTCGCCGAGCGGGGGGTCCGGGTCGTCGTGGCGGACCTCCAAGAGGACAAGGGCACCGCGCTGGCCAAGGAGATCAGCGGCCTGTTCGCGCAGACCGACGTCACCAAGGCCGAGCCCGTGATGGCGGCCGTGGACGCCGCAGTCGAGATGGGACCGCTCAAGTCGCTGGTCAACTGCGCCGGCATCGGCTGGGCCACCCGCACCATCGGCAAGGACGGCGACTACGCCTCGGCCCACGACCTCGATCTCTACCGTCGCGTCATCGAGATCAACCTCATCGGCACGTTCAACTGCATCCGCCTGGCCGCGACCAAGATGAGCCTCAACGAGCCCGACGAGGACGGCGCCCGCGGCGCCATCGTGAACACCTCGTCGGTGGCGGCCGAGGACGGCCAGATCGGGCAGGCCGCCTACTCGTCGTCCAAGGGCGGCGTCGTCGGCCTGACGCTCCCGGTGGCCCGCGACCTCGCCGTGGTCGGCATTCGCGTCAACACGATCCTCCCCGGACTGATCGACACGCCGATCTACGGCGCGGGTGAGGGGTCGGAGTCCTTCAAGGGCAAGCTGGCGCAGGACGTGCTCTTCCCGCACCGCCTCGGCTACGCGACCGAGTTCGCCACCCTCGCGGTCGAGCTGTTGTCCAATTCGTACATGAACGCCGAGTCGATCCGCATTGACGCCGGCATCCGCATGCAGCCGAAGTAGGGCACCGAACCAAAGGGGGGAGCCGTCATGATCGACCCGGAGCTGGCCGCGTTGGTCGACGTGTTGCCGGTCATAGAACTGGACGACATGCAGGTCGCGCGCGACGCCTTCGAGCAGTTGATCGCGTCGTTAAACGTCGACATCCCCGGCATAGAGACGCTGGAGATCGAGGACCGTCTGGTCCCCGGTCATGAGGGCGACCCCGGCGTGCCGGTCCGGGTCTACGGGCCGAAGGCACCGCGTACCCCGCCTGTACCGGGCATCCTGCAGATCCACGGCGGCGGTTTCGTCATCGGCAGCGTCGAGGCGGAACACGCCGGCGCCGCACTGATGGCGATCGACACGGGGGCAGTCGTGGTCTCTGTCGACTACCGCCTCGCACCGGAGCATCCCTATCCGGCGGGCGTGCACGACTGCTACGCCGCACTGACCTTCCTCCATGCGGAGGCCGGCGGCCTTGGCGTCGACACGTCCCGCCTGGCCGTGGTCGGAGCCAGTGCCGGGGGCGGACTGGCGGCGGCGACCGCCCTGCTGGCGCGCGACCGCGGCGGGCCGCCCCTGTGCTTCCAGATGCTGCACATCCCCGAGCTCGACGACCGGCTCGAGACCCCGTCCATGAAGACATTCGTGGACTCGCCGGTGTGGAACCGCCCGCTGGCGGAGATCAGCTGGCAGGCCTACCTCGGAGACCGGCACGGCGCGGCCGACGTCCCGTTCTACGCCGCGCCCGCCCGGGCCGCGGACCTGTCGGGGCTGCCACCCGCCTACGTGTCGACGGCGGAGAACGACCCGTTGCGGGACGAAGGGATCATGTACGCCATGCGCTTGCTGCAGGCCGGCGTGTCCACCGAGCTGCACCAATTCCCGGGCACGTTTCACGGCTCGGCCATGGTGACGTCTGCGGCGGTATCCAGGCGGGCTCGGCACGAGGCCAACGCGGTGCTGCGGCGTGCGCTCGGCGTCGAGCGCGAGGAGGCGACGGCCACGGGCTGACGTGCCGACGCTGTCGACGAGGGTCAACGTGTCAGTGCGGCCCTGGCGCGCTGAGCACGCCGACCGCGCCGAGGATGGCAATCGGCGCGCTGATCAAGCCCAAGAACACGGCCTTTCCCAGATCGGGTCGTCCACCGGCGGCCCGGGCCGCGCGTACCCAAAGCAGCCAGGCTAAGGATCCGGTGGCAAAGAGGTTCGACCCGACATTGAGGCCCACGAGGAGGGAATACGGATGGGCCGGCTGGTGTGCCGCGAGCAAGGACGCGGCTGGAAGGTTGTTGAGAAGCACGCTGGACACCGCCGCGACCGCCGCGGTGCCCCATGCGTCGAGGTGTGAGAGCACCGTCTCGGGGCCCGACCACGCTCGCCCGAGCGTGCCCAGCGCGACAGCGACTCCGAACAGTCCGGCCAGGACGCGCAAGTCGAGGACGCGCACGGCGGTCGCCATCGACGCGCGCCGATCACCCCCGAGAGAGCGGAGCAGCAGAGCAACGACACCGACGGCGGCGACGGGGAGTGCCGGCGAGTGCAACACCAACACCAGCACCGTGACTGCAGCCACCGCGGCGATGCCAACGCCGAGGACAGGCGGCTCGGGCTCGCTCACCGCGTCGCGGCCGTGCGCAGCTGTCGGTGGTACGCGACTCCCACGATCGTAGCTGTCACCGTCGCGGCAACGGCCGCAGGCAGCGCCATGCGCGCGAAGAACGCACCACCGGAAAGGTGGAGGTGACCGAGCACAATGAGGTTCGTCAGGTTCGCTCCCGGCAGAAACAGCGACCCGGCGTTGGAGAGCAGAAGACAGGCGTACATGAGGGGTGCCTCGCCCTCGCCCCGGCTGCGGGCGGCTGCGACGAGAACCGGCGTGAGAAAGGTGACCGAGGTGTCGAGGTTCAAGAGAGTGGTGACGCCGAGCACGAGCACCGCCGCCCCGAGATAGAGGACGACACCGTTGGGGGAGGTCCGGGCCAGCGCGTGACCGCCGGACGCGAAGAGCCCGTCGTCCCGGGCGACGAGGCCGACGAGGAGAAGCCCCGCCACAAGGACGAAGGGCGGCCATACCTGTGCCGCCGCAGACCGTGCGCTGTCGGGAGCTGCGACTGCGGCGACGATCAAACCGAACACGCCCGCGTAGGCAAGGACCCAACGGAACGCTCGGCTCAGCCGATGTGATGGGCCGAGCGTGGACAATGAACGCACGCCCCATCACTGCCCGTTGCGGGCACCGCCAAAACGACCTACCGGGTCGACCCTCGTCACGTCCGTCGGGCATCATGGCAGCCATGGCAAGCCCTGCGTTCAAGGGATGGCCCGAGCGCGCGCTCGAGTTCTACGAGGGACTGGAGGCCGACAACTCCAAGGCCTACTGGGTCGACCACAGGGACGTCTACGAACGCGACGTCAAGGCGCCGATGGACGCCCTCCTCGCCGAGCTGAGCAAGGAGTTCGGCGACACGAGGCTCTTCCGCCCTTACCGCGATGTCCGCTTCAGTCGGGATAAGTATTCTTGATCACGTATTGAGGACGGCTGAATCAGAACAGCAGCTGACCCTCGACCGCCACCTCCGGGACGACGAGGCCCAGGCGCCCCTCCAACCACTCGGCCAGCCAGCGGCGGTGGCAGGTCTGCCCGGCGTGCACGTCCTCGAAGCAGAGCAGCACCAGCGGTTCGCCGGGGTGCTCGCGAGCGATGCTGGCCAGGTCGGCGAGGATCCGGTCCGACCTGTCGTCGAGGCGCTGTAGATAGCGCTGTCGGCACTCCTCGGTCGGTATCTCGGGATCCAGCAGCCCCCCGGGGCAACGACGCGGAAGTCCACGAGCGGGCGGCGGCGACCCAGAACTTTGGCGCCCCGATCGTGACCTGGATCGGCACGCCGTGGCTTGGTCGCCAGGACTGATAGCGGCCGGTGCAATGTTGGTGATGCTCAGACGCTAGGAAACGGAGCGTTGCGAGTGGCGACGGTCGACCCTGGCCCGCCGCCCGCCGTGATGCGTAGCGTGGCCGGCGATGGGTATCCGTGGCCGAGACGGCTCGCCGATGACGACGCTGACCCGCTCCGAGATCCTGGCCGCCCGCAACGGCGATCTACCGCCGCCCGCGGGCCTGTGAGGTCTGCGGCCAGCCCCTGAGCGACAAGCAGAAGCGGACCTGTTCGGCGAATGCACCGGCAAGCTCCGTGGCGCCCGGTCATGCAAAACCGTCGCCAAACAGCCAGCGCTTTCGGCGCTCCTCGAACAGCTGCCGAGCGAGGTCACCGCCGTCGAGTTCGGCGCATGGCGTTGCGTCCGGACCTAGGTTGGGGCAGGTGACGGCGCCTCGGGATTGTGGGACCAAAGCCGGGGCCGTCGTCACCGCCAATGCATGACGACCACGACCTGGCCGAGGCCGTGACCGGTGCGCTGGCCGAGGCCGAGCGGCGCATCGCTCACATCGAGGAGTCGCGCTCGTTCTCCGTGACGAGTCGGATGTTCCGATAGCGGTGAACTATTTGCCGACCGAGATCCCCGACACCGCCCACGCCTACGCAGTCGAACCCTGGCCCGACGGCACGCCGTGTGTCGTCTACACGCACTTCACCGGGGCGCAGGGCTAACCTCAGCTCTGCGGCAGGGCCCAGGCGCCCTGACCGGCTTGCCTCCATGGTGAGCGCCCCCTGGTTGGGCAAACCCGCTGCGGCGTCCGATCAACGAAGCAGCGGTGACCTATGTCCCTTCACGTAGGAGGTGCCACCGTGCCCCTGAACAGAACCGACCGCACCGACTTCGGAGGCGTGCTCTGGCCGCCCGAGATCGTCGGCTACATGCTCAACGCTTTGCTGAGCGGCGCACCCTTCGCCGGAGCGCTGTCCCGCATGGGAACCACCCGGGGAGCGGTGGCCTTCCCCAGTGCCGAGCCCGAGCCGGGCGACTGGGTCGCCGAGGGCACCCCCGATCCCCAAGAAGCGGCTCAACCCTGAGGTCGACGTCGTCGCCGTGGCCAAGCTGGCCTCGCTGCACAGCTTGACGAACGAAAGCCTCGACGACACGTCGTTTCCGCTCGCCCAAGAGATCGGTCGCATGCTGCGTGAGGCCGACGGCCCCAAGCTCGACGCCGGCCTGCTCTACGGAGAAGGCGGGTGTCACCCCCGACGGCGTGGTGGCCAAGGCCACAGCCGCGAGGCCCCAGACTTCGAGCGGCGGCGATCACGGCGTGGTCCGAGTTGGTGGCTGCGGGTGCGGGAGCGAACACCACAGTGGTCTTCGCAAATCCGACCGTCATCGGCGCCGAGTGGGCGAGGGTGAACAACGCCCAGCACGCCCATCCACGCCGACCAGGCCGCCGGGACGCCGCTCAGCCTCGGCCCGGGCGTCGGCGTGGTCCCGGTGCCGACGTTGGACATCGCCGACGTGCTGGCGGTCGACACAGCCGTGGTGTTTCGTCGAGCGGGACCAGTTGTCCATGAGAGCTGTCGCCCTACGCCGACGACGCCTGGGTGACCGACAGCACCTCCTTGCGGGTCAAACTGCGGGCTGCCGTCGGCGCCCCGGTGCCGGCGAAGTCATTGCGCAAGGTGACGATCGCCGAACCCGAGGCGTAGACAGACTCAGTCAGAACCACCGAAGGCGGGCGGTCGACCGTCGAGTGTGCGGATACCGCACGGTTGGCCAGCCGCCTCGGCGGCCACGGTCGACCAAGGTCGAGCCGAGGAGCGTCGGGGGACCCGCTTAGGGGCTTGCCGGAGCCCCGCCGAACCAAGCGCCGGTGTGCTGCGTGCCGGACCGCCCAGCGGCCTGCCTACCGCGCACGTTTCTGGCGGCGATGCCTCTGTCTGCCTTGGGTCGGGCGGGTCGGGTGGTTGGGAGTCGATCCGCCCGCTCCTACCAGTGGCCTGTGTACGCCTCTGGTCTGGCGCCTACGAGGCGACACGGACCGCGCAGAAGCCCGCTGGAGGCACGCGCAAAGCCCTTGCGCGGGGTCAGGGCAGACGCGGGGCCTACTTCGGCACGAGGCGCGCTTGACGGCCAAGATGGCGGCGACGACCGGGCGGCTGCTGGCTGGAGTAGGGCCACAGAGCCTCGTCACCGAGGCGGGGGCGACGCCGGCTCGCCGGGCGATCTCTCGGCGACTCAGGCCGATCGCCTCGAGCCGGGCCACATGGCGCCGAGCCCGCTGCACCGAGTCGGGGGTCGCCGGCCAGTGGCCTCCGTGGCCTCCGCTCATCCACGACATCGCCGCCCAGCGTAGGGCACGGTTCTGCGTGTTTCTCGGGGCCATATTTAGTGGGAGATGTGTGGAGGAGGAGGGATAGGGCCTCTCAGCAGGGGGAGGGGGGCTGGGGCGATCCGGAGGGGTGACCCGGCGGGGCCGGGGGGAAGGACCAGAGAGCGAGGCCAGCGGGGGCCGGCCGATAACCGGTTGTGAGTTTGAGGTCAGTCTGGCGACCCTCCCGGCACCCTCTCGAGGCCGGTCATATACATGAACATCTGGCAGGCGGCGGCCCTCCCGCACCCTCTGCCTCGACGTGGTCATCATCAGATATCTGGGTCAACCTTCCGGGCGATGACGGCCAGGCTCTGGGCGATCCGCCCCAGCACCTCGATCAGGGCTGAACCGGACTTGGGGTCGGCGCCGAGGGCGTCGGCGATGGTATGGACCCCGGCGTCGATGCTGGACAGGTAATCGGTGGTGGTTTCGGCGGTCATTTCGGTGCCTCCTTCGGCTGTTGTGGTCGGTCGGCGGTCATAGGAACTCGAGGTCGGCGAACCGGCACGAGTAGATCCGGCCACAGGCCCGGCAGCGGAAGGTGGCGAGCCAATTCTCACTGCCCTCCCGGCGCTCGACGACGTGAGGCCAGTTGTAGAGGAGGTCGTCCATCGCCTGGCAGTCGCAGGAGGCATCCCCGTAATGGATGCCACGGAACATTGCCGCCAGCGCCCGGTCCCCCTCGGACCACGTCGGCCCGACGGACTTGACCCAGGCGTCGAGGGCGTCCATGAGGGCGTAGAACTCAGGGGTCGGATCGAACCGGGACGGCTTCATTTTCGGCATGGTCATTTCGGTGCCTCACGCAAGCCGACCCCGACGATGACCCACTCACCGTCCGACCGCTCCACGGTGAGGTCGGGGTAGGAGTGGTGGAACGCTCGGAGAAAATCCCTCTGCTCGGGGTCGGCTGTCTCAGCTATGGCCTGACGCCAGGCGATCTCGTTCTCAGCGGTGGTCATGGTGCCTCCTTCGGCGTTGACTCGGTTGCTGTCATCGGCCCTCTTTCTATCGAACATCTGTTCGTCGTCAGGGGTGGAACGGGGTGGAACGGTTCCACCCCCTCTGCAAAATCTTCCACCCCACCCGGTTACAAAACAGCAGGTCACATACGTACACAGGACTCGCGCGGGAGAAGGCTCAGAAAGGGGGGGTGGAATGTTCCACCGTTCCACCCCCTTCCACCCTCACGGCTCGACACGGTCCCCAATCACCTTCACCTTGCAGCCGGCGACGGCCAGGGTCAGGGCCGGGTCGAAACGGTGCCGAGTCACTGCCGACGTCACCGCCTTGCGCAGCTCGCCACGGGCCATGCCGCCGGTCGCCACCACTTTGTCGGCGATGCGCTCGGCCAGCTTGGCGACGAGCCGCCGCTCCTTCTCGTCCTCGGCCGCTGCCTCTCGCACGCCCAGGGCCCGCCCCCGCCGAGCCTCCTCGGCGTCACGCTGAGCACGCTGCTCGGCCATCACCTGGCGGCGTAGCCGATCGCTCACATCCATGACCATCCCGGCCCGGTGCCAGTCGTCCTCGTTCGCGACGGTGCGCCCCTCCATGAGGCTCAGCAGTGTCGCCTCCACCAGCCGGTTCTGGTCCCGGTGCGAGTCGAGAGGATCGGGCCGACGGACACCGCGAACGATCGGCAGCCGGCGGGCACGGACCTCGGCCTGGATCGACGGGGCGACCGTCACCAGGCCGCCGTGCGTCGGCCTCGGCACGGTCGGCACCGACACCGCTGGAGCGGCGTCGGGGACGGCGGGATCGGTGGTGGCGAAGAACACGAAACGCTGCGGGTCGCCGGTCAGATGATCACCCAGCAGCTTCGCTGCGACAACCGGCTGCATATTCGCCAGGAGGACGAGCCGGTACACAGCCACATGGCGCCTGGTCGCCGCTCCGGCGTTGCCCTGCCCCAGCACCGCCCCCGAGTACGCCTTGCGGAGCTCCGACATCAGTGTCGCCCCGTTGCGCTGGGCCAGCTGGTGCAGCACATGTCCCTCGTCGAGCGTGAACAGCCCCGCCTCCATCACCTGCGCCCGACTCGGTTGCCCCTTGACCGGCGGGGACAGGTACAGCTCGGCCAGACCTTCGCCCGAGCCCAGTGGGCTTTCGAAGATGTTCGTGAAGGCGCCGAAATCCACCAGCGTCGGCCCGGCCGTCTGGGACACCGTCTTACCGATTCCCGAGTCGCCGAGTAGCACCACGAGCGAGTTGAGCGAGATGGGCCGCAGTATCCCGGTCTCGACCCTCACCTTGGGCGACACCAGCACGGCGAACCGGGCTCGCACGACGGCGTACACGGCGTCAGCGGAGAAGGTCCCGGCGTGTGCCCACGCCCGCAACGCCGCAAGGTCGGAGGCGCTGCCAGAACTCATCGGGCAGGTTGCACCCTGGCTGCGCCCCCCCGGTCGAGCCTGTCTTCCGCGCCCGGGCCGCTTTAGCAGCGGCTGACAGGTCGCCGCCGTACTCCAGCTGCGCCCAGGCCCGGAACCGCTTGTAACCGTGCGTATCGTCCGGCTCGGTCTGCTCCAGCGGCGTGTTGGGCGAGTAGACGAACAGGCACCCGTGCTTGACCGAGGCACTGTGCTTGGCGGTGGCGCTCGGATGCCGCCACAGCGAACCGTCGGCATCACCGTCGCCCTCGGCCAGGGTCCAGCCGTGGGGGACGAGGATTTCGTTCCACGTCATGGTGGCGCTGACCCAGTCGGCGATGGAGTCGCTGTGCTCGAAGACGCTGAGCGGCACGCCCGGCGTCTGGCTGCTGTTGTCGCCGTCTTCGGACTCGGTCACGGGGATCAGCAGCTCGGCCACCGGCACCAGCAGCTCGCCGACCTCGCTGTTGTGCTCCCGCCACTGGTACGGCTGGCCGGTGTCGGGGTGCGGCGACGGCGGCAGGATCGTGTAGCGCCAGTTGTGCAGCAGCAGGTCGATGCCGGCCGTCCAGCCGACCTCCTTGCCCTCGTCGTCGAGGACCGGCTGGCCGACCTCGTGTTCGTGGGCCCACAGGTCCAGACGTTTGGCACTGATCCGGGTGAGCCAGTTGGGGCGGAGGAACCAGGCGTGAAACCCACCGTCACCCCGCCCCGAGAAGTGCATCCGCCCCACCCGGATCGGGCCGAACTCATCCTCCAACGCCTCCCACGTCCGGTCGCCGCCATGACGGGGGTCGATGTCGAGAAGGAACTGTTCGAGCGCCACTCGATGTCCAATCAGGGCGCTGGACCAGCGTTGCCACCACTCGGCCACGACCTCTTGCGCCGTGGTCGCCCGCTTCTGCGACACCAGCGGCTCCTTGTTCGCCGGGTTGACCGGGAAGATCGGTAAGCCACCGGCGGCGTACTGAACGGCGTGCTGGCGGAGCCGGTCGTCGCTCATCGGACGCCGACCTTCGAGCGACGGTGATAGTCGTCTATCAGTCCGCTCATCGCTCACACTCCGGCTCAGGCGGGATGACGACGACCCACTCGTTCGGGTCGTAACGAGCGTGCAGCGGGCAGTCGGGCCGGTGCTTGGTGAGGTAGACCCGACGGCTCGAGTCCGACCGCTCGCACCACACCGGCCGACCGTCCAACGGGTCCAGCTTCAGCTCGCAGGGACAGATGCAGCCCTGAGAACGGGCGATGGCCTTGGCCCGCTTGCGATGGAAGCGCACCTGGGCTCTGCGGTTGGCTCGGTTGGCCATGTGGCTGGCTCCTCTCGGGAGCCGCCCCTGCGGATTACAGTCTTGGTTCGTCGTCGGGTAACGATCGACGCTGGAGGCTGCTCCGCTGGGGGCAGCCTTCAGTCGTTTACGGCGGCGGTCTTGTTCTTGTCCTGCTGCTGGTCGGTTGTTTGCGAACGCTTCAGACCGGTGGCGACAACCGCTGCGGCCGCAGCGAGCACGTTGGGCGGAATCCCTGCACGGACTTCGGTGGCTGGCCGGGTCATGCCGTAGCCCGGTTCCGGCCTGCCCGCCGGGCGTTTCCTTCACGGTGGGCCGCGGTACAAGGGGCGCAACGACACCCGGCGGAGTACGTCGACTCGTAGCCGTGCGTCCGCCCGGAGATATTGAAGCGCTGACCCTGCTTCCGTGGCGCAGGTGGTACTAGGCGGAACCCTGTTCCCTCACAACAGGACAGGGTTCAGTTCTAAGAGGGTGTGGCGACGGCACGGTGACTTTCCCTTTCCAGGGGGCCACTCGCCGGCTTAAGACTTAGAACTATAAGTCCGGTCCTACCCTCCGTAAACTACACCGAGAGGACTACCAGCGTCCAATGACGGTGATGCGTTCGGGTTGACGCCTCGGCCCACCGATCACTCGGGGCGCCACCGTCACCTTCTCGGCCAACATCGCGACAGAGCGCGGGCCTCGAGCCGGAGACAAGTGGTCCCACGACTCGCGCAAAGCATCACCAGTGGGTGGCAACTACCGCGACGTTGCTGCGTCCTGTTCGCAGCTCGAACACACCCTCGGCGTCGACCAGGTCGGCCTTCACCTTCGGTGCTAACCGGCGGAAAGCATCGAGGTCGAGGTCGCCGGCGCCGAGTGCGTCCTCGAGCACGACGAGCCGCTCCCGCAGCGTCACAACATCCGCAGCCGCTGCGGAGACTTCGGGGGCCGAACTCATGGCCTTGGCGAGCGCCTTACGAAACGCCTTCGAGTCGAGCATCGCCGCCAACTGGTCGAGCAGTCCTTCGGTCGCCACGTCGTTGTCGATCGAGACGTTGCCGCAACCACCAGCCGGCAGCGAGCAGCGCCAACCGAGCTGACCTCGTTGCGTCTGGGCCGCCATGGACGCACCGCACGCAGCGCAGCGCAGGACGCCCGACAGGCGGTAGCGACCCATCGGCCCTCGCTTGCCCCTCGACCTCGAACGGCGCAACGCCACCATTGCTTCGTGGTCGGCGGGAGGAACGACCGGCTTCCACTTGGCAGCGGAACCGTCGTCTCGCCGTCCGGCCAGCGTCGGACTAGTCAGCAACTTGAGACAGTTCGACGGCGTCCATCGTCGCCCCGACTCAGCCGACAACGACCGGCTCACCGCCAAGCTCGACTCGCCCCGCAACAGTCTTTTGACGGCCTGTCGCACCAACTTCGCCTCGGCCGGCACGATGACGAGACTCTTGCGATCGGGGTCCAGGCGATAGCCCAACGGAGGCGGGCCACCCGGCCATTCGCCAGCGCTGCGTTTGCTGGCGTGCTTAGAGCGCATACGGCGGGCGATCGTGGCGGACTCACGTCTCGCCAGGATCACGTCGAGGTCGCCGGAGAACTGATCGTCGGCGTGGCCGATGCGCTCGTCGCCCTTGCCGACGGTGGCGATCATGGTGAGCCCGGCACGACGGGCCAGCGACAGGAACGCCTCACGGTCGAGCGGCTGGCGGTAGAGCCGGTCGGGGTGCTCGGCCACGACGACATCGCAGCGGCCCTTGGCTACCGCGTCCGAGGACTTCCTCGAAGCCGGGGCGCCGTCGTTTCTCGGCATAGGCACTGGTGTCGTTGTCGGTGGAGGTCCCCACGACCCCGAACCCTCTGGTCTTGCAGAGGCGCCGACAGTTCTTCTCGTGGCGGCGAATGGTGGCTTCATCATCGTGGTGGTCGATGCTGGCCCGGAGGTAGATCCAGGCCCGTAAGGGTTCAGGTGCCATGTATGTGATTATAGATGTGGAGTTAAGTCCCCGTACAAGACGACGATCGCGGCCATGGTGGGTGAGCACTACATCCAGCTCTCGGCCGACGGCCTGCTGGCCGGCGCCGGCTGGTACCACATGGAGCCGCCGCAGCTGGAGCGCTTCCGCGCCGCCGTCGCGGCCGACGGAACGGGACGCAAGCTCCAGTCGCTTGTCGAGGGCTTGCGCAAGAAGGGACTGGATGTGCACGCGATGGAGGTGCTCAAGACGGCACCCAGGGGCTACCCGCGCGACCACCAGCGGGTGGAACTACTGCGCTACAAGGGCCTGGTCGCGATGAAGTCGTGGCCGCCGGCGGCGTGGCTCGGCACCGCGGGGGCGAAGAAGCGGGTCGTCGACGTCTTCCACGCCGCCACGCCGCTGCTGGGGTGGCTCGGCACCAACGTCGGCGCCTGAGACCTCAGGCGGCGAGCGCCTTGATCTCCGTCGCCTCGTCGGCGCTCGACAGCGCCCTCCACAACGCCCAGTAGCTCTTGTAGGTGATGGCGTCGGTGACGTAGCCGGCGCGCTCGAGCTCGGCGTGGTAGGCGGGGAGGTTACGCCAGGGCACGCCCATGTCGACGTGGTGCGCCAGGTGCCAGCCGGTGTTGTAGGGGACGATGAAGAACCGGGCGAGCAGCGACTGGCGCACGTTGTGCGTCGTGGCACGCCGGTCCGGGCTGCGCTGCATGCCACCGTGCTCCGCGATGGAGCGCAAGCGGTTGAGCACGCGCCACACGGTCATCCAGGGCAGCCACCACAGCACGGGGTAGATCCACCAGCGTCCGGTGGCCGCCCACATGACCGCCCACAGCACGGCCTGCACCGCGAAGATGGACAGCCCGATCGGGCGGAATGGCTTGTGCAGCGTGTTCTTCACGAGCGGTACAAAGTTCTTCCAACCGCTGATGCCGACGGCGTCGCGGACGAGGCGGCGCTGCAGCGAACGACGCGTGCACGGGTACGGCGCGTAGAAGGCCATGTCTGGCTCGTCGGGGCCGAACTCGTCCTTGTGGTGGGCGAAGTGGACCCGCCGGTACAGCTGCACAGGGGTAAAGACCGGATAGGCCACGACCCACTTCCCAATGAAGTCGTTCCAGCGCTTGTTGGTGAAGAGGAGTTTGTGGGCCGCCTCGTGCATCAGGATGGCGAAGCGGGCGTACATAGGCCCCATCAGGACGAAGGCGAGCAGGTAGCCCCACCACTGGTCGATCCATACCGCGCCGCCGACGATCAGGGCGACCCAAAACCACACCGCCGCCACCGAGAGCGCGTTGCGCCGGTTGTCGATGCGGCGGAGATCGGCGCGGAGCGCGGGGATCGCCATGCCGTTTGCCAGCAGCCGCTCGCTGGGCAGGACCTCAGGACGATTGCCTGCGTCGGGCACCATGGTGGCGGCCATGTCCTTACATTACGATATCTAGTCAAGTGACGCAACTGCGTAATACCCTCGAACACACGGTGTCGGTGGCCGACCTTTCGACGCGCCCGCTCACCGCGAGGTCGGTCCTGGCCAGCGCCCTGCTCGGGATGGACCCCCCGGAGTTGCCGGTGGCCCAGCTCGTCCGTCTGACCGGCCTGTTCGGGATCAGCGAGAACCGGGCCCGGGTGGCGCTGAGCCGTATGGTCGCGGCCGGCGAGGCCACCACAGACGGTGCCGGCCGCTATTGCCTGGCGGGGCAGCTGGCGGCGCGCCAGTCGCGCCAGTCCGCCAGCCGCTCCGGCGTCGTCGGCCCGTACGAAGGCCGGTGGTGGCTGGCCGTGGTCACCACGACGGGCAGTGCGGCCGAGGTGCGCGCCTTGCGGCGCCGCGCCCTCGCCTACGCGCGGCTGGCCGAGCTGCGCGAGGGAGTGTGGATGCGACCCGACAACGTCGCGGTGTCGCTGCCCGAGGCGCTCGACGGCGACGTGGAGGTGATGACCGCGGCCCCGGACGACGCCCGGCACCTGGTGGGCCGGTTGTGGGACCTGCGCGCGTGGTCAGACGGCGCCCGTGTCCTCCTCGACGGGCTGGACACCCTCGCACCCGACCGACCCGAGGCACTGGCGCCCGGGTTCGAGCTGTCCGCTGCGGTACTCCGCCATCTGCAGGCCGACCCGCTGCTTCCCGGCGAGCTTCTGCCGGACGACTGGCCGGGCGCACGTTTGCGCGCGGCCTATGACTCGTGGGACGCCGGCTACCGCGCCACCCTACGTGAGTGGAGCCGGGCCGACGGCAGGCCCGGGCGCTGACGTGCCGGCCCCGACCGATGCCGTGCCCGAGCCGGTGGACCACTTCGCGCCGATCGCGCATCTGTACGAGAGGTACTGGCCGGAGCTCTTCGACCCGGCCGTCATCGAGCCCGCGGTGCGGTTCCTGGCCGAGCACGCAGGCCGCGGCGCTGCGCTCGAACTCGGCGTCGGCACCGGGCGGCTCGCCCTCCCGCTCCACACCGCAGGCGTGCCCGTGCACGGCGTTGAGCTGTCACCGGCGGTCGTGGACCAGCTCCGGGCCCGGCCGGGCTCGGAGGAGATCGGCGTCACCGTGGGCGACATGGCCACGGCGCGTGTGGGACAGACCTTCACCCTCGTGTATCTCGTGCGCAACACCATCATGAACCTGACCACCCAGGAGGCCCAGGTGGCGTGTTTCGCCAACGCGGCCGCGCACCTCGAAGCCGGCGGCTGCTTCGTCATGGAGGTGATGGTGCCGCAGCTGCGCCGCCTGCCGCCCGGCGAGACGGTCCGTGCGTTCACGCTGACCCCCTCGCACCTCGGCTTCGACGAGGTCACCGACTTCGTCGCCCAGGAGTCGTGGTCCCACCACTACTGGATCGTCGACGGCGCGCTCCACACCTTCTCGGCTCCGTTCCGCTACGTGTGGCCGTCCGAGCTCGACCTCATGGCGCGGCTGGCCGGGCTGGTCCTACGCGAGCGCTGGAGCGACTGGGACCGCAGCCCCTTCACCAGCGAGAGCGCGAGCCACGTGTCCGTGTGGGAGAAGGAGACGCACGGCCAGCGCGCGTAGCGCCGCGCCCCTCAGTTCGAGGCCTTGCGCGCCTTCTCTTCGTACATGGCGTGGTCCGCCCGGCTCAACAGCGAATCGCAGCTCTCCGTGGCGCCGTGCGAGGTCGTCACGCCGACGCTGGCCTCCAGGTGGTGGGGGCATTATCGGCGCTGGAGAACCTCGGGGGAAAACGATGCGGTTCTCGCGCCGAACGCCGAACGCCGAAGGCCGAACGCGGAACGGTACCGAGACCCGGCGCCTCAGGCGGCCTGCGACTGGGTCATCCAGGTCTCGTACATCTCGGCGTAGTGGCCGCCGAGGGCGACCAGTTCGTCGTGCGAGCCGACCTCCAAGCAGCTTGCCGTCGCCCACCACCACGATGCGGTCGGCCCGCATGGCCGTCGACAGCCGGTGGGCGATCAGCACGGCGGTGCGCCCGTTCAGCAACACGTCCAGTGCCGCCTCGACCAGAGTCTCCGATTTGAGGTCGAGGTTCGAGGTGGCCTCGTCGAGGACGAGTACCCTCGGCTCGGCCATGAAGGCGCGCCCGAGGGCGATGAGCTGGCGTTCGCCCGAGGACAGCGACTGGCCCCGTTCGTGGACCGGCGTGTCGAGCCCATAGGGCAGACGGTGGACGAGCTCGCCCAGGCCGACCTGGTGGACCGCGTTCCACACCTCGTCGTCGGGCGCACCCGGCCGGGCGAAGGAGATGTTGTCCCGGATGGTGCCCGCGAAGAGGAAGGGCTCCTGGGGCACGACGCCCAGCTGCGAGCGCAACGACTCCAGCGTCACCTTGCGCAGGTCGTAGCCGTCTATCAGCACCCGGCCCTCGGTGGGGTCGTAGAAGCGTGTGACCAGCTTGGCCATGGTCGACTTGCCGGCGCCCGTGGCGCCGACGAAGGCCACCGTCTCACCGGGCTCGATCGGAGGTCGACGTCGTGCAGCACCGGGACGGCCGGGTCGTAGCCGAACGAGACGTGGTCGAAGCGGATCTCGCCCCGGATCGGCGGCAGCGCCACCGCGTCGGACGCCTCCGGCACCGACGGCTCGGTATCGAGCAGCGTCGCGCAGCTTGAGCACCGAGGCCCGCCCCTGCTGGAACGTGTTGTACTGCTGGGTCAGCAGCTGAATCGGCGCGAAGAACCGGTTCACGTACAGGAAGAACGCGGTGAGCTGGCCCAGGTTGATCTCCTGCGGCTTGTGCAGGTACATCAGCCCGCCGACGCCGAGGATGAGCACCTGGCCGAAGACGCTGAGCATCTGTGACGCCGGGCCGTAGATGCTGGCGATCCGGCCCGTGTAGTTGTTGGCGTCGCGGTACGAGCCGACGATGTCGCGGTGGGTCTCGATGTTGTAGCGCTGGCGGTTGTGCGCCGTGACGATGCGCACGCCCTGCAGGCTCTCGGAGAGGTCGGCCAGCACGAGGGCGATGCCGTCGCGCACCTTGTCGTAGCCGCGCTCGGACGCCCGGCGGAACCAGATCGACATCACGACCAGGGGAGGCAGGACGCCGAAGACGGTGATCGCGGCGAGCTCGACGTTGGTTGAGAACAGGAAGACCGTGATCACGACCATCGTCAGGCCCTGAATGGCGAACTGCGCCAGGCCGTCCTGCAGCAGCTGCTGCAGGTTCTCGATGTCGCTCGTCATCCGGCTCATGAGGACGCCCGCCTTCTCCTCGGTGAAGAAGTCGAGCGAGAGCCGCTGGAGGTGGCGGAACACCTTGATCCGCAGGTCGTTCATCACCCACGACGCCAGCCGGCCCGTGACCCGGGCCTGGCCCCACTGCGCGCCGGCCGAGACGACGATGGACACGAGGTAGAGCACCGCCATGACCACGACGACGCCGAAGTCGTAGTGGGGCGGGGTGAGCCCGTGGTTGATGGCGTAGGAGACCAGGCTCGGGCCGAGCTGCGTGGCGACGGCGATCGTGGCCGACGAGGAGCGGCGGCCAGCGACACACATGCCCGGGTACTCCATGAGCAGGGTGGTCAGCGACAGGCGCTTCTTCTCGTTCGGCAGCGGGAGCTGGGTGAAGACGGCGTCGGACTCGCCGCGCTCGGGCTCCTCCTCCAGGAGCAGGTCGACGCCCTCCTGCAGCTCGTAGGGGATGCCGCCGAAGGGAAGGCCGGCCTGAGCCGCGCCCGGGGGGCCCGCCGCCGCCCATCGGGCCGCCGACCATGCCGCCGCCGCCGAACATCAGATCGACACCCCCCTCGGGCTCGAGCACGTCCTCGTCGAGGTCCTCGAGACCCAGGTTCTCTTGTCCGGCCGCCCTCCTCGGCGGCCGCCTGCTCCTCGCTCGCCGCCTGCGCCAGCACCTCGGCGTAGAGCGGAGTGCGTCGACCAGCAGCTCGGCGTGGGTGCCGTCGGCCACGATCCGCCCGCCGTCGAGCAGGATGACCCGGTCGGCCAGGCTGATGGTCGACAGCGGTGGGCGATGATCAGGGTGGTCCGCCCCTCCATCAGCACACGCAAGCGCGGAGTGGATGCGCTGCTCGACCTTCACGTCGATGGCGCTCGTGGCGTCGTCGAGGATCAGGATGGGCGGGTTGACGAGCAGCGCCCGGGCGATGGCGATGCGCTGGCGCTGGCCGCCCGACAGCGTGTAGCCCCGCTCGCCGACCACGGTGTCGTAGCCCTCGGGCAGGCGGCCGATGAAGCCGGCGGCCCCGGCCGCCTCGGCCGCGGCGCGCGACCTCCTCCATGGAGGCGTCGGGCCGTGCCGTAGGCGATGTTGTCCCGGATCGAGACGGAGAAGAGGAAGGGCTCGTCGAGGACCATGCCGATGTTCGCCCGCAGGCTGGTGAGCGTCAGGTCGCGCACGTCGTGGCCGTCGACCCGCACCGCGCCGCCGGTGACGTCGTAGAAGCGGGGGAGGAGCCGGGCCAGCGAGGACTTGCCGCTGCCGGTGCGCCCGACCATGGCCACGGTCTCGCCCGGCCGCAGGTGCAGGTTGAGGTGGCGCAGCACGTTGCCGGCGCGCTCTCGTCCTCGTCCTCAGGCTTCGACAGCAGGCTGTCCGCGGCGTAGGCGAACGTCACGTCGTCGAACACCACGTCACCCTGGCGAGTCGACCAGCTCGATGGCATCGGGCCGATCGACGATCGTCGGCTGTTCGTCGAGGATCTCGTAGATGCGCGCGGCCGAAGCCGAGGCCCGCTGGCCCATCATGATGAGCATCCCGAGCATCATGAACGGCGCCTGCATCATGACCAGCCACAGGTTGAACGAGATCATGGTGGCGACCGGCAGGTGGTCGTGGATGATCATGCAGCCGCCGACGAGCAGGACGAGCGCCAGGCCCACCTGCGACAGGTTCTGCACCAGCGGGGTGAAGCGGGCCCGCAGGTCCGCGTCCTTGATGTAGGCCCACTGCACGCGGTCGGCCGCGGTCCCCAGCTGGCGCAGCTGCTGCTGCTCGGCGGCGAAGGAGCGGACGACGCGGACGCCGTTGACGTTCTCGTCGACGACGGTCGCCACCTCGGCCAGGCGCGACTGGATCAGCCACGACACCGGGAAGAGCTTCCGCCGCATCCGGACGCCGACGACGTAGATGAACGGCATGGACACCATGGCCACGAACGCCAGCGGCACGCTGATGGAGAGCATGAAGGCAGAACGCGACGATGGCGATGGAGCACTGGACGAGGATCATGGGAGCGAAGGTCAGGTACATCTGCACCGAGCGGATGTCCGAGTTCGCCCGCGAGATCAGCTGCCCGGACTGGACGCGGTCGTAGAAGGGGAACGACATCCGCGTGAAGTGCTCGTAGAGCATGTTGCGCAGGTCGAACTCGATGCGTGTACGCCACCTTGAAGAGGTTGGAGCGGGAGATGTAGCCGAAGCCACCCGGTGAACACGCCGAGCACGGCGATCAAGATCGACGTAGTTGCGCAGGCCGGCTGTGTTCGTGGACGAGTCGCGTCGGTGATGCCGTTCTGGAGGAGCAGCGGGATCCACACCTGGATCATGAGGCCGAGCGAACGCGAAGATCAGCGCGGTGAACCACTGCTTCTTGTGCGACATGACGACCGGGGCGGCGCGCCTGATCCACGACTTGGACGGTCGGGGTCGACGGCTCGCCTTCGGCTTGGCGTAGCGGCTCATCGCTCCCATGGGGACGTACGCCGCCAGCGGCAACCCGTCGGGGCGTCCTTGCCGTCGGTGTCGTGGCGACGTCTTCGGCGACCGCCGTCTCGGTTCCCGCCTGGCCGTTCCCGGCGGCCGGTTCGTGCCGCTCGAGGCGGTCCTCGGTCTTGCTCACTGCGGCTCGCCCTTCCCGGTGGGCCTGTCAGCGGCCTGTCTCGGCGGCTTCGCGGAGCTGCGCGCCTCGCGGATCGCGGCCATGGCACGGCCCCACAGCTCGAGCGAGCGCAGGGCCATGGCCTCGTCCTTGTCGGAGAGGTGCCCGGCGATGGCGCACGAGCTACTCGTCGACGGCGCCGTCGGCTTCGGCGCCATGCGCGCTCGCCCTCTGTCGTCAGGCGCAGCGCGACCCGCGACGGCGGTCGGTGTCCTCCTGGCGCCGGTCCACCAGGCCCCGGGCGACGAGGCCGTCGATGAGCGGCGGTGATGGACGGCCGCCGGACGGCCAGGCGGTCGGCCAGACCCGACGCGGCCGCCGAGCCCTCGGCCAGGATGCCGAGCACCCGGTACTGGGGGAGTGTCAGGTCGACCTGGGCCGAGCGCCACCTCGACCCGCTTGGAGAGCCAGGCCGCGACGCGGCCGAGTGCCCAGACCGGGCGCGGCGACCGTCGATCGGCGGGGTCGGCCGGCTCGGGGCCGCGCCAGCGGACGAGCGGGGCGCGTCACGGACACTTCGACCATCATACAGTTAGACGCTCTAACTACGTACGGCGACCCTCGGCTCAGCCAGCGGTCGCGTCAGGCGCCTGCCTCCACGTCACGGGTCGAGCTGGCGCAGGAACAGTGCGCAGCGCTGCTCCTCGTCCACCTCGCCGATCGCCCCGGCCGCCACCTGGAGGGTGTGGAGCGAGCGCAGGAAGCCGCGGTTGGGCTCGTGCCGCCAGCGCACGTAGCCCGAGCCGCGCCAGCCGGCGGCCCGCAGCGCATCGAGGCCGCGGTGGTAGCCCACCCGGGCGTAGGCGTACTGCGTCGATCGGGTCGTCCGCCAGCTCGGCCAGGTCGGCCCAGGCCTGCAGGCAGCGCGGGTCGCGGGCGGCCACCGCGGCCACCGCCTCCCGGCGACGGTCCGGCGGGAGGGACCGGGCCGCGTCGAGGGCGGCGGCCAGGTCGGGTGCGAGCGGTTCGAGGACCGTCTCGGGGCTCCCGGAGGTGAACTGGACGGAGTGCTCGGAGGTCACCGGGCCATGTTACGAGCGCACGCCGGTCGGGTGGTCGGCTCGCCGGAGCGCGGCTCGCCGAATGTCGTGGCGCGCGAGCCCGGCGGTACTGTTCCGGCCGTGCTGACGCCCGATCCGCGGCCGACATCCTTCCAGCACCACCCCGGCCTGCGGGACCGCGAGGCCGAGGCGCGGCGACTGGCCGACGTCCTGCGCCGGCTTATCCGGCTGTCGGTCAGTACGGCCCCGCCTGCCGCCGAAACGACGCACGGCTGACCGCGCAGCTGGCCGCCCTGGCCGACGAGCTCGAGACGCACGTGCCCGAGACGCCGCTGCCGCGCTTCATCGGCCCGGACCAGGACGGGCCGCACCGGACAGAACTGCCGCTCGGGGGCGCCATGCCCTACGACGTCGTGGTCGGGCCCGTTCAACCCGCTGGCGCTGCCGGTGGTGCTCGACTTCGACCCGCCCAAGGCCATCGGGCGCGCGGCGCGTTCGACGTGGCCTACGAGGGCGCGCCGGGCTGCGTGCACGGCGCCGTGCTTGCGGCGACGTTCGACATCATCTTCACGGCGGCCAATGCGATCGTCGGGCGCGGTCGGGCCCACGGTGCGCCTTGGCGTTCGCGCTACCTGCGCCCGACGCTGTGCAACGAGGAGGCCGTCTTCGAGGGCTGGGTCACCGAGGTCGACCGACCGCCGGATCTTCAGCAAGGGCCGCATCGTGCAGGGCGGGATCGTCACGGTCGAGGCGGACGGGGAGTTCGCCATCTTCAACCACGAGGCCGTGCACCGGATGGCCGCGGCGCGCCGCACGTCGTTCGACGCCTCCGGTGTCCGGTCGAACGACGTGACGGGTGGGGGCGCGGGCGGCGGGGCCGAGTAGGCCTCGTGCGGCAGTCGCTGCAGCCGTCCCGCGACCCGGCCGACTACTCCTTCGTGCACCGGGTGCGCACCCGGTTCGCCGAGACCGACGCCATGGGCATCGTCCATCACGCCGCGTACCTGCCGTATCTGGAAGAGGCGCGGGTGGCGTATCTCCGCTCCATCGGGCACCCGTACGACGCCGTGCGCGCCGGGTCCGCCGGCGCCGATGCTGGCGGCACGGAGTTCCCGGTCCTCGAGGCGTGGGTGCAGTACCGCAGGCCGCTGCATTTCGACGACGAGGTCGACGTGTCGCTGTGGGTCGGCGCCGTGACCAGGACGACCTTTCAGGTCGCCTACCTGCTGTCCGTCGGCGGCGAGGCGCGGGGCATGGCGGTCACGGTGCACGGGTGTGTCGACCGGCGCGGCCGGGCGGCGCGGCTGCCCGCCTGGGTGGGAGAGGAATTCCTCGGCTGAACGGGTCAAGGGGGTCAGGCGATGCCCTGGGCGGCCCCGACCACGTGGCGGGAGAGGCCATGGGTGGACGGCCACAGGAAGACGCCGTCGACGGTGACGCCGACGCTGGGCGGGGTGCTGGCGGGGGTCGTCCTGGTCGGGTTCCCGGCGGCGGTACAGGGCGCGAACCGGGTTCCCTCCGCCCGTACGCTCGGCGCGGTCGAGGGTCTTCTCCTCGTCCACCTTGAACAGGCCGTTGGTCGAGCACCAGAGCGTTTGGCGCGCGGAGACGGCCACAGTCTTCCCGCTCGCCGCATTGAGCAGCGCGTCCCCGCCGCTGGGGAGTTGCACCAGGAGATGGGTGGCGTCGAGGAAGGAGGCGTCGCCGTTCCCGAGCGCGCCGACGTTGCGCACCGGCTGCGTCCAGGTCACGTGGCCCGTCGCCGCGTCGTACCCCTGCAGGCTCAGGTGGAGGCCCATGTAGGACTGGGGGAACGCCTTTTGCCGTGGGACGGCCGCCGTCCCGGTGAAGACGCAGTCCAAGGGCGGCGTCATGAACGCGAGGGTGCCTCCGCACTGGAACTGTCCGGGCAACGACCACAGCGTCGCGCCGGTGGCGAGGGAGACCCCGACGGTCTTGGCGTCGTCGAGGCCGTTGGAGTGGTCGGCGTTCGTCGCGCCGGCGGTGCCGATCTCCGTGCCGCCGAAGGCCAGGAAGTCCCATCCGCTCAGCGGGTTGTAGCCGGGCCCGCCGAAGAGCTGGTCGATCGTCTTCGTCCAGGCGACCGCCCCCGTGGCCGACAACGCCTCGAGCGTCGGCGCCTGGGCGTCGGTCAGGTAGAGGTCGAGATCGACCGCGGTGGCCGGCCCCTGCACGGCGGTGACGGCCGTCCCGGTGACCGGGTTGAGGATTGCCATGGCGGTCGAGGCGTTGCCGCTGTAGCCGAGCAGGCAGAAGTACCTCTTCTGTTCGCAGGGCGCCGGTACGTCCGAGACCAGGATGTGTTGCGGGCCGTGCCAGACCACCGTGCCGGTCGTCGCGTTGACGCCCTCGACGTCGACCAACGCGTCGTTCGGTCGGTGGACGGGCACGAGATCCACGATGTCGTTGTCCACGACGTACAGCGTCGGGGCCAGGCCCGGGATGATGGCGGACATGGAGTAGGGATGGGACCAGACGACGCGGCCGGTGTTGGGCGCCACGCCCTCGACGTGCAGGTTGTGCGAGGCGTCGGCGGTGACGACGACGGCCGCTCCCTCCGCCGCCACGGGACCGCCGACCACGTCCAGCGGCGTGGTCGAGAAGGACGAGGTCTGTGCCACGGCGGCGGCGGGGGCCGTCGCCGCTGCCAGCGTCCCGGCGACCAGAGCAGCGGCGACTGTCGTGCAGGCGGCGCGCGCCCAACCCGGGGTACGTACCCACGCGCGGGCACCGCGGTGGACGCGAGGGATCACCGGCCCATTGAAGCACGACGTGCGGAAACCCGGGCGTCGGCTCGTGGCCGGGGGGACCTATCCGAGCCGGCCGAGCGGCCCTACGGCATGGAGGCGATGAGGCGCGACGGACGCGAGCGCGAGTCGAGCCACACCCGGGCGAGGTGCGACCTCAGCTCCCGGCCAGCTCCTCCGAACCCGCGGTCGCATTGCCCTCGGAGTACGAGTGCGCGCCCGCGCCGGCCAGCCGCCCTTCGTCGACGATGAGGTATTCGTCGCGGATCGGGCGGCCCTCGAAGAAGCACTCGAGGATCTTCGCGCGTCCCGGCGGCGTAGCGGGCCTGGGCGGACAAGGAGGTCCTCGAGATGTGAGGGGTCATCCCGTCGTGGGGCATGGTGCGCCAGGGGTGGTCCGCCGGTGCAGGTTGTGGGAACCAGACGTCGCCGGCATAGCCGGCGAGCCGGCCGTCCCGGAGTGCGCGCACCACCGCGTCGCGGTCGCAGATCTTTCCCCGAGCCGTGTTGACGAGATAGGTCCCGCGCTTCATGCGGGCGAACATGGCGTCGTCGAAGAGGTGCTCGGTCTCGGGGTGTAAGGGGGCGTTGATGGTGACCACGTCGCACACCTCGCACCAATGACCCGGCGTCCGGGTGGTAGGTGAGCCCGAGCTCGCGCTCGACCTGCTCGTCCAGACGGTGACGGTCGGTGTAGTGCAGCTCCACGTCGAACGGCTTCAGCCGGCGGAGCACGGCCAGGCCGATGCGCCCTGCGGCCACTGTGCCGACGGTCATCCCCTCCAGGTCGTAGGAGCGTTCGACGCAGTCGGCGATGTTCCACCCGCCACGCACCACCCACTCGTAGGACGGGATGTAGTTGCGCACGAGCGCCAGGATCATCATCACCACGTGTTCCGACACGCTGATGCTGTTGGAGTAGGTGACCTCGGTGACCGTGAGCCCGGCCGTCGATGGCCGCTTGGAGGTCGACGTGGTCGGATCCGATGCCCGCCGTGATGCGCCAGCTTCGGAGCTTCGGCGCCTTCGCGATCCGTTCGGCGGTGAGGTAGGCCGGCCAGAACGGCTGTGAGATGACGATCTCCGCATCGACCAGCTCGCGTGCGAAGACGGAATCGGGGCCATCCTTGTCGGAGGTGACGACGAAGGTATGGCCGGCGGACTCCAGATAGGCGCGCAGGCCCAGCTCGCCCGACACGCTCCCGAGCAAGTGGCCGGGCGTGAAATCGAGGGCCTGCGGCGTCGGGGTCGTCTGGCCGCCCGGATAGTGCTCGATGGGGGGGATCACGTCGCGCGGGTAGCTGGTCGGGTACCCGTCGACGGGGTCCGGGTACAACACGCAGAGGATCTTGGCCACGGCCCAACCTCCCTGTCGGTCTGCGGGTTTCGATCGGTGACTCCCCGGAGTCCAGCACGTCGCTGCCGGCCTCGTCCTCAAGAGGGCTTGACGGTGCGGCGGATTCGTATAACCATATGGTTATGCATCAGGCAACGGCCACCTGGCTCGAGGGTCTGAGCGAGGACGAGCTTGACCGGGCCTTCGGGGCCCTGGCCGACCGGACCCGGCGGGCGATCCTGACCCGCCTGACCGAGGGGGACGCCGGCGTGCTCGAGGTAGCCGCCCCCTTCCCGATGAGCCAGCCCGCCATCACGAAACACCTCCGCGTCCTGGAGGGCGCGGGCCTGGTGTCGCGGCGCCGCCGGGCGCGGCAGCGGCTGTGCCACCTGGAGGCCGGGCGGCTCAAAGAGCTGTCGGACTGGGTCGGGTCCTACCGCGAGTTCTGGGAGGAGAGCTTCGAGCGCCTGGACGAGCTCCTCGAGGAGTTGCAGGCGGGCGCCAACGGGACCACGGACGACCCGCCCGAGACGACGTGAACGACGAACCCAACACCGCAAGGAGCCACCGCAAGGGGCCACACAAGGAGAAGGACAAATGACCATGACCGACAAGCCGGATGTGACCAACCCCACAGAGATAGAGATCCCGGTCGACGAGCCGGTGATCCACGTGCGACGCCTCTTCAAGGCGCCACCGGAGCTGGTGTACGAGGCGCTCACCGAGCCTGAGTACGTCCGCCGCTGGTTTGGCCCGCCGCGCCCTCGAGATCACCGAGTCCGAGGCCGACCTGCGCGTCGGAGGAACCTGGCGCGTGGTGCACCGGGCGCCCGACGGAACCGAGTTCGTGTTCGGGGGCACGTTCCTGGAGCTGGACCCGCCGCGCCGCCGGGTCGGCACCTTCCGGTGGGAAGGAGCGCCCCAGCACGAGGCTGTCGAGACGTTCGAGATCACCGCCGTCGAAGGGGGCTCGCTCCTCACCTCGACCATGCGCCACGACTCCATGGAGGCCCGCGACATGCACGTGGCCAACGGGATGGAGTTCGGGTTGCGGGAGTCCTACGAGCGCTTCGACGAGCTGCTGGCGGCAGAGCAGCACGACTGACTCCGCCGGCCAGAGGCTGTCGTCCGTTCCATTCACTCGCCGTGTGGGTACAGAAAACGGCATGGCAACGAGCACCCGCTCTGCCGCGGGAGGCCCCGGGCCCAACGACGCCGTCCTCATCAACGACGGCGCACCGCCGGGGTTTGACATCGAAAAAGGCGGCCTGGGGTCGGTCGCGCAGAAGCTCGCACTGGCGACGCTGTGCGCCGTTCTCTTCCTCACGTTCCTCGACAACACGATCGTCAGCGTGGGTCTGGCCAACATCCAGAGCGATCTGCACGCCGGGGTCACATCCCTGCAGTGGGTGGTCAATGGTTACGCGCTCGACGTTCGCCAGCTTCATGCTCGTCGCGGGCATGCTGGGCGACCTCCTGGGACGCAAGCGGATCATGCTCGCGGGCGTGGCCGTCTTCTGCGCCGGATCGGTGGTGTGCTGCGGTCGCTGGAGGCGTGGGTTGGCTGATCGCCGGGCGCATCATCATGGGCGTCGGTGCCGCCGCCAGCGAGCCGGGAACGTTGTCCATCATCCGCCACGTGTACCCCGACCGCGAGACCCGAGCCGACGCGCTCGGAATCTGGGCGGCGGTGTCGGGTCTCGCCCTCGCACTCGGCCCGGTCGTTGCGGGCGCCCTCGTCGGGTTCTCGAGCTGGCGGGCCATCTTCTGGTTCAACCTTGGCTTCGGCCTGCTGGCGTTCGGGCTCGCCGCCGCCTTCGTGCCGGAGACGTCCGACCGGCAGGGCCAGTCGATCGACGTGCCGGGATTCGTCTTCGGCGCCGCCTTCCTGTCCACTCTCTCCCTGGCGGTGATCCAGGGGGAGACCGCCGGTTACCGCTCACCCTGGATCGTCGCCCTGTTCGCGTTGTCGGCGGTCTCCGGCGTCGCCTTTCTGTTCACCGAGCACCGGGCGCGCAGCCCGATGTTGGACCTGAGCCTGTTCCGGCGCGCGCCGTTCTCGGGATCGATGTTCGTCGCCTTCGTCGCCTACTTCGGGACGTTCTCCATCTTTTTCTTCACGGCGCTCTACCTCCAGGTGGTCGTGAATGCGTCCGCGTACCAGACGGCCGTCGACTTCCTCCCCATGGCGGCGGGACTCATCCTGGCGTCCGCGCTCACCGGACCCGTGGTGGCGCGCGTCGGCGCCGCGCGTGCCCATGACCGTCGGCTGCCTCCTGGCCGGTGGCGGCATTCTGGTCGCGAGCGCGGTCCTCGGACCGCATGTGGGCTTCGGGACGCTCGGGTGGGTCCTGCCCCTCGCCGGCATCGGCATCGGCGTGCTGCTGGTCCCGGTCACCTCGGTCCCGCTGACCGTCGTCCGACCCGAACGCTCGGGCATGGCCGCGTCGGCGACGAACACCAGTCGCGAGATGGGCGCGGTCTTCGGCGTCGCCATCCTCGGCGCGATCGTGAACGCCAAGCTGACCGGCGACCTCGCGGCTCGCCTGAAGGCGATCGGCGTCCCACCCAATTTCCAGAGCCTGGTCCTGCACGCGGTGCAGACCGGTGGTGCCAGCGGCGGCGCCGCCAGCAACGCGGAGCACTCCCAGAACGCGACGGTGGCGCACATCGCCGCCAAGGTCATCAATGCGGCCTACGACGCATTCGGCTCTGGTCTGCACGTCGCGCTCGATTTGTCCGGCGCCCTCATCCTCGCCGGCGCCGTGGTGGCCTGGCTCACGATCCACCGGACACCGGGAGATCTGTCGGAGCTCTGAGCCGGGCCGACACGAAGACCTCGACGGCACCCCGCGCGCCGGTGACGGGGGAGCGCACGCAGTCCAGGACGTCCCACCCCTGTCGTGCGATGGCGCCGACCGCACGCGCCACGGCCTGGTCCACGCGCACGGGGTCGGCTTCCAAAACGGCGCGGTGCAGTTCGTACGTCGGCTTCACCAGGACGACGAGCCGCGCGTCCGGTTCCAACAGGGCACGGTCCAACTGGGGGATCGCATCAGCCACGGCGAGGTAGGACAGGTCCATCGTGACAAGGCCTACCGGTTCCGGGACGGTGGCGGGACCGAGTGAACCGAGGTTCGTACCTTCCAGGTTCACGACCCGGGGATCGGCCCGCAGCCAGCCGCGGAGCTGGCCCACGCCGGCGTCGACCGCATAGACCCTCGCTGCGCCGGCCTGGAGCAGCGCCTCGGTGAACCCGCCGGCCGCCGCGCCGATATCGAGTGCGACCACACCGCCGGTGTCGAGTCCGAGTTCCCCGAGGGCGTGCTGCAGCTTCACCGTTCCGCGCAGCGGTTGCCGCCGTAGGATCCGGACGGACGCGTCGGAGCGCACGCGGGCGGACGGGTTGGCGATGGGCGTGCCGTCGACCAGCACCTGCCCGGAGGCGATGGTGGCTCCGGGGTCGACCAGGACCGGGTAGCGGCGGCGAAGCAGGGTGGCGAGCGCGACGAAGGGCGGCGCGCGACTTGGGTGACACCGGCGGGTTTCCTCTCGCTCGGACCGGATGGGGACCGAGCGGGCGCGGAGGCCCACGGGCGAAGGGGTCGACTCACACCTAACGGAATGGCATGACAGCTCGATGGTGACCCAGGCCCGGGTGCCGAGGCAAGCCCCGTCCGTTGTCCGTGCGTAGTCGCCCGAAGGCCCGAACAGACCTCCTGGCCAGGAAAAACCGGACTTTTTTCCCACAGACAGCGCGCCGGGGCCGGCAACAGAATTGACCCAGGGCGAGAGGAAACGTGTACCGCCTGGGGGCAGGAGGAGGAGCGCATGGTGGATGGGGGACGTCGGAGTGGATCGCCCCGTCACGCAGCCGTCATCCCGAAGGGGACCCGCCTGCTGCTCTGGGGGGTGGCCCGGGCCCGCACCGTCCTCGTCGTCGCCGCTTCGTGCATCGCGCTCAGCGCCGCCCTCACCGTCGGCGTCTCCGCTCGTGCCGCCGCGCCGGGCACGGACCCCGCTGCCCCGCTCCGCGTGACCGTCGCCTCCTACGCCGGCGACGCCGTCTCCGCCACGTCCAGTCCGGCCATCGATGCGGGTGCCGACGTCACCTACCAGGTGACGGTCTCCAACGGCACGGCCGGTGCCCAGACCAACGTCTCGGTCCCGGTCGCTCTCGCGTCGAACTTCGCGCTGCAGAACACGACGATCTCGCCCAGCACCGGGACGACGACGGTGTCGGGTGGGGTGCTCACCTGGTCGATCGCGAGCCTCGGCGCCGACACGTCGGCCACGCTGCGCTACACCGAGACGGCCGACGCCCCCGTGGCCATGGAGTCCGACGTGACCTCGGCGTCGGCCACGAGTGACCAGGACACGGCCGCCTCCGCCACGGCGACCCTCGAGGTGATCCCGGCCGCCGACATCTCGGTCAGCGTCACCGACGGCGTCGACACGGTGCAGCCGGGGGCGACGGACACCTACACCGTCACGGTCACCAACCACGGCCCCTCCGAGGCCTCCGCGGTCACGCTCACCGACACCTTGAGCGGCGGCTTCACCGCGAGCTTCACGGTCAGCTCCAGCGGGGGCACCTCCTTCGCGCAGCCCGGGCCGAACCAGTTCCAGTGGACCGGCATCGACCTGCCGGCGGGCACCTCGGCCACCTTCGTGCTCTCAGGCGTCGTCTCGAGCACGGTCACCCCCGGGGACACCTACGCGAAGCTTGGCCACCGTGCAGCTGTCCCCCGGCGAAATCGACACCAACCCCGTGTACAACGACATCGACTCCGACACGGTGGTCGCCGGCACGGACCCCGCTGCCCCGCTCCGCGTGACCGTCGCCTCCTACGCCGGCGACGCCGTCTCCGCCACGTCCAGTCCGGCCATCGATGCGGGTGCCGACGTCACCTACCAGGTGACGGTCTCCAACGGCACGGCCGGTGCCCAGACCAACGTCTCGGTCCCGGTCGCTCTCGCGTCGAACTTCGCGCTGCAGAACACGACGATCTCGCCCAGCACCGGGACGACGACGGTGTCGGGTGGGGTGCTCACCTGGTCGATCGCGAGCCTCGGCGCCGACACGTCGGCCACGCTGCGCTACACCGAGACGGCCGACGCCCCCGTGGCCATGGAGTCCGACGTGACCTCGGCGTCGGCCACGAGTGACCAGGACACGGCCGCCTCCGCCACGGCGACCCTCGAGGTGATCCCGGCCGCCGACATCTCGGTCAGCGTCACCGACGGCGTCGACACGGTGCAGCCGGGGGCGACGGACACCTACACCGTCACGGTCACCAACCACGGCCCCTCCGAGGCCTCCGCGGTCACGCTCACCGACACCTTGAGCGGCGGCTTCACCGCGAGCTTCACGGTCAGCTCCAGCGGGGGCACCTCCTTCGCGCAGCCCGGGCCGAACCAGTTCCAGTGGACCGGCATCGACCTGCCGGCGGGCACCTCGGCCACCTTCGTGCTCTCAGGCGTCGTCTCGAGCACGGTCACCCCCGGGGACACCTACGCGAGCTTGGCCACCGTGCAGCTGTCCCCCGGCGAAATCGACACCAACCCCGTGTACAACGACATCGACTCCGACACGGTGGTCGCCATCCCGCAGGCCATCACGTGGACTCCACCGGCCTCCGCGTTGGCCGGTACGTCGGCGGCGCTGTCCGCGACCGGGGGTGGGTCGGGCAACCCGGTGGTGTTCTCGGTGGATCCGTCGAGCGGCGCAGGTGTCTGCGCGGTGTCGGGCAGCGACGGCACGACCGTCTCGTACAGGACCGCCGGGACCTGTGTGATCGATGCCAACCAGGCGGGTGGCGCGAGTTACGCAGCCGCACCGCAACTGACGGGTTCCGTGGCGGTCGACCAGGCTCCGTCGTTCACACAGGACACGCCTCCCACCGCGACCGCGTCCGGGGGCCCGTACACGTACACCTTCGCCGCCTCCGGCACCCCGGCGCCGGCCTTCGCGCTGGGCGCGGGGGCACCCTCGTGGCTGGCGATCGACCCCTCCTCCGGCGGGTTGCGCGGCACGCCACCGAGCGGGACCACCTCCTTCAGCTACGCGGTCGTCGCGACGAACAGCGCGGGCAACGCGACCGCAGGGCCCTTCACCGTGACCTTGCAGTCGGCGTCGACGGGAGCCGACCTCTCGGTGGGCCTGTTCTGCCCCGCCACCGTGCACGTCGGGACCATGGGCACCTGCACCCTCGCCGTACACAACGCCGGCCCCTCCCGTGCTCGCTTCGTCGTCGCCAGGCTCGCGTTGCCCCATTGGTTCGCCCGAGCGTCGTCGACCGGCGGGGCCCGGTGGTGGAGGCACATGGGCATCTGGTTCCTTGGCCCGCTGCCGGCACGATCCACGGAGGTCCTCACCATGAGCTTCCGACCGCAGCGGACGGGGACGGGCGTGGTCAGCGGCGCGGCCTTTCCCATGGGCCACGACCCCGACGGGTCCAACGACAGGGTGACCGCGTCGGTGGATGTGACGCTGGGAGAGACGTCGGGAGGGTAAGCCGACCCGGTCCAGACCGCTTTCGCCGGGCGGAGGGGGCTTTATCCTCAGCGCCGCGGGGTTTTTCCACATGTAATCCCTGGTTACGTTCCCCAGGTCCGAACGATCAGGGTAGTGGTAGTGAGTTCCTGCCCGCCGCCGCGAACGAGCCCGTGAGCTTCATGGTCGAGGCAACGTCGAGGACCAAGTCTTGATCTGGTCGGAGGCAGAAGTCCTTGCGGACGGCACGCTGTCCCGGAGGGTGGGGCCGCACCCCTTCGCGCTCTCCCGCGACTCCTCGGCTTCTCTGCGTAGGGCCTAGCCGTGGGAGTTCGAAACCTCATCATTCAGTGCAGAACCGTGCTCTCTTTGGTTCACGAACTACATCTGTGCGGATACCAACGCCTCCGGGCCATACCGGAGATGGAACCCTGTGGGAAGTACTGGCGGTGTGCGATTGCGCCGGTCAGCCTCGTCTCCATAGACCATGGCGCACGTCTTGTTGCGGACAGCCGAAACGATTCCAGGATTGCGACCTACAGCAGCCGTGATCAGAATCGCTACTTCGGTTGGACTGATCTCTATCCTTACGCGACAGCGAAAGAACTCGCGCTGTACTTCGTGGAGCGTTTTCCAGAAGTCGCCAAAGCAGGTCAGGGTTCAGACTGGCCGTATGCGGGGTGGTATATCGAGATGTTGGGTCTCACCAACCCAGACCAGTTTCCCTACGCAGCGGCCGGCGTGGCCAATGTCCCCGATACCTATGTGCCGACCGCATCTCCCGCCAACCGTCGGGCAACATCGCGGATCCCCCTACCACCACCGGGTGAAGCCACGGGGCATCAAGAACGAGTTCGGAGCCGACGCACGTTCTCGTATCCGTCGTCTCATCGCGTCTCACGGGAGCCGTTGGGACGACGTCTCGTCGGGTAGTCGAGACCACTCTGCAACAGACGGCGGCCGCGTTTGGGGCGTTGGCGCGGCTCTGGGACCCCGGATCAGCCCGAACCAGTCTGTGAGGTGACGGGCCATCGGCCGCCAACGGCACCGGGCGCTCGCTCAGGAGCGGCCGGGCCCCGACCCGGGGGCCGGCTGAGACACCCGGATGCCGTCGCCCGGACCCGGCAAAGGGGTTGACACGTAAGGTGACCCATCGCTAATAAATTCACTGCCCCCCAGGCCAATGGCCTTTTGGGTGGCGCTTTCCTTCAGTCGGCAACTTCTTCGGGAGGTGAGTGTCAGATGGCGATTCCAGAAGGACTGACGGAACCGGCGGAATTCCCCGCTGACGTGCGTGAGGAAGACGGGGCCATCGTGGTGGAGCTGTCGGGCGAACTCGATCTTTCCACCGCTGAGGAGCTGCGAGAGACCCTGGTGTGTCCCGCGGTGCTCGGCGCATCGACGGTACGCGTGGACCTGACGCAGGCGACGTTCATCGACTCAAGCACCATCGGCCTGCTGGTCAGCGCATGCAAACGTGTCAGAGCGTCAGGGGCCAGCTTCTCTGTGCGCTGTGGGAAGAGCCACACCCGACGCGCCATCGAGGTGACGGGGCTCCTTGACTTCTTTGCGGTGGACAAAGCTCTCTAGAACAGGTTCACCGTTCGCTCGGTTTGGGTAGAGAGCGTTGTACCACAGGCTCTAGTGATAGCAAGGCATCGGAGGGGTGGCGAGGTAATGGCCGATCAGGACGAAACGCCAGCCCTCTTCGAAGTCGACATCTCCCAGGACGGTGACTCGACCGTCGTGTCCTTTTTGGGCGAGCTCGACATCTCGACGGCTGACCACATGAGGCGAGCCTTTTTGCACCCCGACGTGGCCAAGGCATCAGCGGTACAAGTCGATCTGGCGCGGGTCTCCTTCTTTGACTCAAGCGCCATCGGCGTTCTCGTTGCGGCGTGCAAACAGGTGCGGAAGGTGGGCGGCGACTTCTCGGTCAGGTGCGACACAAGGCCGATTCGGCTCGTGCTGGAGCTCTCGGGCCTCATCGAATACCTCCAAGTACAGGGAATCCCGTAAGCCGGGCTTGCGGGGGATCTCAGTTCGGGACGGTGCCCCACTCCGGCACACGTCGGGGCATGGGTTTTCGTCATGGGCAGGCCGGCCGGTATCCGGCTACCGGCCACGAGGGACAGGTTCCGGGCCTCGTGGCGACCCATAGAGCAGGCGTACATCCCGCGTCGCGGTAGACCAAACGAGAAGTACCGATACCGCGGAGGTCCCAAGGTCCCCACATCGCATCAGGACGATGAGACACTTCGGCACGAGCTGGTCAGGGCGGGTCGCGCCGGTGGTGAGCTGCACTGGATTCGCACATTGCCAGCGCCCAGAATCCACCAATGGGTTCTGGCGTAGGGCTCGATCAGAAGGCGTGACGTGACTGTCACAATCATCTTCGCCCTGGCCGCTGCCTTCGCAAACGCGGTGCACCTCATGACCCAGCACGCGGCCAGTGTCGGCGTGTCCAAAACGCACCGTGGCTGGGACCTTGTTGCCTTCCTGATCCGCCAACCCCTCTGGCTCCTCGGTTGGGGGGCGGCGGCGGGGGGATTTGCCTTCCAAGCGGTTGCCCTCCACAGCGGGCAGCTCTCGATCGTTCAGCCCCTCCTCGTCACCGAATTGGTCTTCGCCCTGCTCCTCCGCCGGTTCTGGGTCCACCAGCACATCGCCAAGGTGGCCTGGACTGCGGCATTGATCACCTGTGCGGCGCTGACGGTTTTCCTGACGGCGGCCGAGCCCCATGGCGGGCACCTGCAGCCCGCCGCCGCCGATTGGGTTTCTGCGCTTGCCTTCTTCGGCGGCGCGGTCGCCGTGTTGGCGGTCATGGCGCGATGGGGATCGCCCGTGCGTCGGGCCGCGCTCTATGCCACCGCGGCCTCGATCACATGGGCCTTGATGGCCGCGTTCATCAAGGAGACCACCAACCTGCTTGCGGCATCGGGCCTGGTGGGTGTGGTGGGGCATTGGCCGATCTATGCGTTGCTCGCATCCGGAATTCTCGGTTCCGTGCTCCAACAGGCCGCCCTGCAGGTTGGCCCGTTGAGCGTGTCCCAACCGCTAATCGTCGTCGTCGACCCTGCCGTCGCCATCGCGTTGAGCGTTTGGATCTTCGACGAGCGATTCACAGTGAGCGTGGCCCAAAGGACCCTCGCCGGAGTGGCTTTCTGCGTCATGGCCTTGGGCGTTACCGTCTTGTCGCGGACGGCGCCCACCGACCTCGAGCGGTCGATGCCAGTCAAGCTTTGACGATGGACGAGTCCTCGGAAGCGCCTCCTGAGCAAGCCGCGATTGCCTGTGACCTTCGGTAATTGCATGTTGATAGACGGCGACGTACTCGTCGACCATGCGGTCACTGCTGAACCTTCGCACAGCCATTTCTCGAATTGCCTGCCGGTCGAACTGACCTATTCGCATGACTGCAGCAGCCGCCGAATCGACGTCCGACACCAGAGAACCCGTCGTGCCGTCGACAATGATTTCCGCCATGGATCCTCGGTCGAAGGCGATGACGGGCGTGCCACAGGCCATGGCCTCCACCACCGATAGCCCGAACGGCTCGTCAAATTCAATCAAATGAAGGAGGGCCGCGGCGCTCCCGAGGAAGGATGAGCGATCCTCGGCTCGAACGGGCCCCACGAATCGCACACGGTCGCCGTCCAGGCGTGGCGCGACCTCCCGTTTGAAGTACGACTCATCTTGAATGATTCCGGCTATCCGAAGTGGAATCCCGGTCTTGTCGGCGACATCGATCGCTGCAACCACTCCTTTGTCAGGATGGATACGTCCGAAGAAGGCTAAGTAGGACCCAGCAAGTGGGGTTGAAGGTGAACCTTCCTGTCTCTATCCCGTGATGAATCGTCGCCACATAGTCGAGAGCGGGATGCCTGTCGGCATCGCTAATCGCGACATAAAACGTGTTCTGGCTGTACTTGGTGTACACCGGCATAATTTGTGGCGACGAGAAGCCGTGAATAGTGGTTACGACCGGCGTAGAGACCAACGCGGAGTAGGTAAGCGGAAGAAAGTCAAAGCTGTTGTGGATGACGTCGAACTCAGACGCCCGTTCAAAGACCTGTGATATATGAAGGCACTCGGCAACCTTGGGATCGATACTCGGGTCCTCCGACCAGCCGCAGGGGACCACGCTGCATAGACGAGCCGCCGTTTCGGAGTCACCCACGGCGAAGAGGGTCACATCGTGCCCCCGCGACACGAGTCCTTCAGTCAGGAGCGAGGCAAAGAGCTCCCACGGTCCGTAGTGGCGCGGCGGTGATACGCCATGCAATCGGCGCGAGTACCGCAATTCGCACCGGGTCTCAGCGCCCCAACCCCTGGCGATCTGCATTCCTGTCTCGCTCGCCGCGCTTCTCCTTCTTTGCTTGCCTCTTTTCCTTGAGGGACTTGCCAGGCTTCTTTCCGGAAGGCTTCTGAGGCGATTTGTCAGGCACGGGGTTCTCCAGTCATTCAAGGTGATACGTGGGTCAATCGGGGATGGCTATCAGGGTCGCGAGAAGTTGATCCAAGGGCACGGTGGCCACTCCGATCGCAGAGTCGGCAATTCCGTAGGGAAGGACCAGGGTGCCGGAATGGAGGAGGGCACCGCAGGAGTAGACGACATTGGGCACGTAACCGTCCTGCTCGTCCGGAGCCGGGCTTAGCAGCGGCTCCCGAAGCTGGCCGATGATTCGAGTGGGGTCTTCGAGGTCGAGCAAAATGGCGCCGATGTTGTAGGTGCGCATGGGGCCGACGCCGTGGGTGAGTACCAACCAGCCTGCTTCGGTCTCAATCGGTGAGCCGCAGTTGCCGAGCTGAATGACGTCCCAGGACTTCGTCGGACGTTGACAGGGCCGTCCATCTTCCCAGCGACGTGGATTGTCGGAGTAGGTGATGGTGTTCGACTCTCGATCACTTCGAGAGAGTGCCACGAAACGGCCACCGATCCGCCGAGGGAAGAGGGCGAGACCCTTGTTGGCCGCTGCCGGCCCGACCATCGGCGAGGTGGTGAAGGTCAAGAAGTCCTTGGTCTCGAGGAGTTGTTGGCCGATGTCGGTGCCGTTGTAGGACGTATAGGAGGCGTAATAGGTCACGCTGGCATCGTCTTCGATAAACCGGACGAAGCGAGCATCTTCCATGCCATTGGACTCCGCACTCATCGACGGCAGCAGCACCCGCTCACTCAACGGCGTGCCGTTCTCGAATCGGACGCCGTAGGTCCGTTCAGCGATCCGGCGGATGAGGCCGATGATCCTTCTTGCCTGTTTTCGAGTCGCCATGTGTGTCTCCAGAAGGCTGAGCCTCCTCTCCAGCTCCGCCTCAGTGAACCGGCCTCCGAGACGCTCTAGGACGTAGTCAGCGTCATCGCCGCCTCCACGCAGTCGACGTAGCTCTCCTCTGAAGACCTCGCCTTCGAGCATCGCCCCTTCGGTGCACCCCTTTGTGGCGAATTTCGGAGCAGCGTCGAGGTCAACGTCACCCGATCCGCTAATCGTCCCTGTCCGGAATCCAATCGAAGAACTATGGCCTTCACCTATGGCCCGGACACTCATCACGAAGCGCAGACTGCCGCGGCTGATGCCAGTCTGGTCGGGATGCATCACCATGCTCGGATTGCAGAGGGCGGCGCCCTCAATGGCGTATTCACTCGTGAAGGTTGCACCCAGCAGCAGGCGTCGGGTATGGGACAGTTGGCATTCTGGGTCGAGCCGATCGGAGAGCTCGTCTGCGTGCCGTAGGAACGTCTCGGTCAAGCAATGATGTCGCCCCTCGAACCGCTCCATGACATCGTCAAGGCTCCGCTGAACTTCGTCGTCCGGCAACGCCAAGACGCGTTGCAGGACCGTGGAGGATCGCGATTCTTGTTGGTCGAAACCCTCGTGCCCCGGCACGAACAGGCGAGTCACCACTCGCGACGTGTCAGCCGCAATGCGCACCGGGCTGCGACGGGCGAGGCGTGAACCCTGCATCGTCATCGCTAGACGCTCACCGTCGAGCGTGCGTGCTGCAGGGTCGAAAGGAGGGCAAGTGTCGATTCTGTGCCCTGATTGAGATTGGCTCCGCCGATCTCCAAGCCATCAAAGGCTCCGCCGGTTACGGGGTCCCACATGACGACCGATCTGTCATTGTCACCAAGAAACCAATCCGCGGCGGCGGTGACGCCGTCCACCCACCGCCGATTGCCGTCAACAGTCATGGCGCGGGCACACGCATCGGCCATTGCCGCGACCTCAATGGGCTGTTGGTCGAATCCCGGACCCTGGTCACTGGGCCCGCTACCTCCGACGGGGGTGACCGAGAGATGCCCTTGTTCGCTCTCGTGATCGAGCAGCCATTCCAAGAGGTCCAGCCCACGCCGCATGAGGATCGGACGATGGAGTGCTGACCCGACCGCGATCATCGCCTCGGGGAGGGTGGCGTTGGCGTAGGTGAGACGCCGCTCGGGCCACGGCCAGCCGGTGTCCTGGCGGACCCTCGGTCATCGAATCGGCGGCATCGGCCAGCAGGGACCATGCCGATCGTGTCCTCGGGATGGACGCTGAGCAGTTCGGCTGCACCGAGCGCCGCGAACGCAGTTGCCCTCGGCGAGGTTGAGCGCGGTCTCGTTGCTTGCTCGAACCCACGTGTGGCCCGATGTCGTATCTCGTCGTCGGCACTATTCGAGGCAGCCGTGCCCAACCCCCATATGCATCTCCCCCAGCAGTCGTTGAGCGACGGGGAATCGTCCCAGGTGCCATGCCGATTCATCCGATTCCGGCACTTGCCCTGCGGTTCCAATGCTTCAAGGAGAAATCGCAGACTGAGCACCGCCAAATGACGCACCGCCGGCGAACCATCTGGTTCCCGCGTGGTCACGACAAGCACGCGGGCCATGTCGTCGGTGCAGTAGCCGTGCTCGGGTCTTGGCTGGCGAAAGAGGGCGTGCTCGAACGTGCCTCGTCCGTCCGTCATGGAGATGAGGTGGCCGAAGTTCGGCTCAGGATGTCTCAGGGCCGTGCTCACACCAACGCGAGGCGTTCGCTGAGCAGGGCCTTGGCCACGTGCAGGTATTCGCCCGCTACCACCGACCATCCAAGGTTTGGCGCCAGGCGGGACGCTTCCGCGGCCATGCTGGCGGCCAGCTCAGGTCGGGTGAGGACCCTCTTCAGAGCGAGCGCCATCGCATCAGGGTCATCGTGGTCGACCACGAGTCCCGCGCCGCTGGAGAGCAACTCGACGGCGTGCGGAAATGCCGTCGCCACCACCGGTCTTCCGGCCGCAATGGCGTCAACCAGGACGCCGGATGTCACCTGGTCCTTTGAGTCATAAGGCAGAACCACCACTTTGCTGGATTGGATCAATGCGGTGAGCGACGCCACATCGCGGTAGTCGTCATCGAAATCAACCGACGAGGAAATCCCGTACCGGTGCGCCTGGTCAATTCGGTCACGACGGTACGACTCTCCGTGGGCGGCGAGCACCTTGGGGTGGGTCTGGCCGGCGACCAGGTACCGCGGCCGCATCGGGAGATCGATGCAACGTTCGCATGGCCTCGATGGCTCGTTCGATTCCCTTGCCCGGGCCAATCAGCCCCCAGGTCAATATGACCGGCCGATGCGCCCGGTCCGGCACCACACGGCGAGCAGGGATAGCAGCACCGTGGGCAATGGTGGTCACCTTGGAGGCGTCCACGTCGAAGCCATCGCAAAATCGGACCCTGGCCGCCTCCGTCATGACGATCACCCGATCCGCCAGGGCGGCAACCTCGTTGAGCACGGTCCGCTGATGTGGCGTCGGGTTCTTGAGGATTGTGTGAGCGATGACGATGGAAGGCATGTGGAGCCCGCCGAGTATCTCCAGGACCTCTTCTCCGTCGGCGCCGCCGTAGAGCCCGTACTCGTGCTGTATCACTGCCACGTCGAACTGGTTCAGCAAGTCTGAACTTGCCAGCAGCGACTGCCGCGATCCGTTGACCAGCTCGCCCACCACACGATCGCTATGCGTGGTTTGGGAGCATGCGTCGTCCACGACTCGCACGACGCCCACCTCAGCGTCGTTCGCGGCCAATCCGGACGCCAGCGCAGCGGTGAACGTGGCGAGACCGCATGCGGTTGGGGGGAAAGAGCTGAGTATCCCGAAAGAGCGAACGCGACCATCAAGGCCTTCGATGGGCAAATTCGGGACGCGCACGCTTGCTCCTCAGAGAGGCTCGGTCGAGGCGTCGAGCCTGCACGGGGCGACATCGGCCGACGTGGCCGTCCTGCCCAAGCGAAGCGACTCTCCCAAGGGGACGAGAAGACCATCCTACCGCAAGGTCAGCTGATGCGATCGGATAGGGGTCTCAGAACTCCCCACCTAACGCCACAGCGCCCGCCGAGGTTCCACCCCCGCTCCCCATGAGCGCACCACCAGCGTTCCGCCGTAGCGGGGACCCGATGGTGCGATTCTCCGAGCGCCGATCGGCGTCACGGTTTCCCAAGAAGATCAGCGTCACCCCTAGTTTCTCAGTGCTTCTGGGCGGATCATGGAAGCGGTTCTCGTCTCTGCGGATGGGAGGGTGTGACGTGATAGAGGAGCGAACATTGATCCAGACCTTGATGGATTCGGGCGTGGAGGTACGGGGGGCCCTCGGAGGGCCTGGAGAACCCACAGGGAGGTCGGGATCATGAGCATGACCCGAGCTGACGACTGGAGAAGTCGTGGTAGCTACTTCTCCTGGCGACCGGCGAACGAGGACGCCTCTTCCGTTGAGGTCTTCCACATCGAAATGGGCGACTCGGACGCTCCAGCTCTGCTGCTGGTCCATGGCTGGCCGACCAGCAGCATCGACTGGTACGGCGTCGCACCGCTGCTGAGCAAGAGCTTCCGCGTCTGTGCGCTCGACTTCCCCGGTTACGGCTTCTCTGACAAGCCGCGGGGATGGGGCTACACGTTGAGGCGTGACGAGGAGCTCCTCGAGTACTTCTTGTCGGAGATCATCGGTGCGGAATCCGTAGTCGTCGTCGCGCACGATCGTGGTGACAGCGTGGCACTTCTCCATGCGGAACGCAGCTTTGAAGACCGTTCCGCGGTTCGCCTCGAGCATCTGATGGTTTCGAACGGCAACATCTTCCTTCCGATGTCGCAACTGACGGGTGTGCAGCGAAACATCCTCGACAAAGAGATAGGGCCTCAAATCTTGGCATCGGCGACCGCAGCTCAACTCGCCGAAGCAATGGGTGGGAGCACCTTCACGCCTCCTCGCCAACGGGGGGATCCCGACGTCGAGGCGCTCACTGCGACATTCAGCCATCAGGACGGCGTCAAGGTCCTGCATGAAACCATTCAATATCTGGTCGAGCGTTCCAAGGACGAGCAGAAGTGGCTCGACGTGATATCCAAGGCCGATTTTCCGGTCACGGTGATCTGGGGCGTGTACGACACGGTGTCGCCGCCGCGAGTCGCGAACTACGTGTGGCGCGAATATCTAATGGAGAGGCCGAGCCGCAATCGCCTCTACTACCTGCCGGACGCGAACCACTACAGCCAAGTTGACCGACCCGAGGCCTACGCCCAGGTCGTACTCGATGCAATCGCAGCCGCTCCGAACCAGGAGCTCGGCTACCTCGGCGGGAACAAGCCGGCGGCCCCACTTCTCGTGGACATCTCACGCGAACGCATACCGGTGGCGGCGGATCTGCTTCCCGCGGATGGTCCCGAGGGGTCGTGAGAACCATCGAGTGCAACGAGTGGTCCTCACAGATTCACTTGTCGATATCCCTCGGTAGCACTCTGATCTGTCAAACGGGAACGAGGTCAATCGAGGGCATTACCGGGGAGGAATGATGGGCGAAGCCATTGGAGGATCACTTCCACTGGCGGTTGGCATCGCATTCAGTCCGATGCCGATCGTTGCGGTCGTGCTGATGCTCACTAGCAATCGGGCCAAGGTCAACGGCCCCGTCTTCGTGTTGGGCTGGCTCATCGGCCTTGCCATCGTGGGCGTCATTGTCTTGGCCCTGTCCGGGGCAAGCGGGGCGAGCAACTCCGGCTCCGCAGCCACCGGAGAGGGTTGGGTCAAAATCGTCCTCGGCGTCTTGCTGCTGATGGTGGCAGTGCGCCTGTTCCGTCATCGGACCGCCAACGAGACCGAACCGAGGACGCCCAAGTGGATGGCGACCATCGACAAGACCACGCCGGTCGCCGCAGTCGGCTTGGGTGCCGGCCTGTCGGGCCTCAATCCCAAGAACTTGGTTCTTGCGGTAGGCGGGGCAGCGGCAATCGCGCAGACGGGGATTTCCGGCGGCCAGCAGGCCATCGCTTACGTCGTCTTTGCGCTAGTCGCTACTCTCGGTGTTGGTATCCCCTTAATCATCTACTTCTCAATGGGCGGCGCGATCAGAACAGATCCTCGGCGGGCTGAAGGAATGGATGAACACCCACAACGATGTGATCATGATCGTCTTGTGCGTAATCATCGCCGCCAAGCTCATCGGCGACGGAATCACGGGCCTGACCAGCTAGCGAGCGGCAACTCCGATACTTCTCGCCCGCTTAGGCTGAGCAGCGTGAATCGGTCCTATTGGCGGGGTGCAGCCGAGGACGAAGTGATGCAGGGCGAACACGGTTTCGTGTGGAACTCCATGCTCGACAGCATCGACGCCGACCTCGCCGGTCAGCGGGTGCTCGACGTGGGCTGCAACCGTGGCGGATTCTTGCGTCTGCTCGTGGATCGGTGTGCCATCGGCGAGGGCTACGGCTATGACCCGGCGGCAGGGGCAATCAAGGACGCCCGCAAGCTCGCCGGGACTCGCCCGCTCCATTTCGAGGTCGGCGAGACGGTGCCTTCTCGCTGGGGCGACTTCGATGCGGCCTTCAGCCATGAAGTGCTGTATCTGTTGCACGACCTTCCCTCGCATGCGTCAGCAGTCTTTGCCGCGCTGAACCTGGGCGCTTCCTACTACGCCGTGATGGGTGTTCATGCCGGAAGCCCCTTGATGGCCAAGTGGCACTCCGCCAACGCCACGGCGTTGCATCTTCCGGAGTTATATGAGATCGATGCGGTGGCTTCGGCCTTTCAAGGGACTGGTTTCGAGGTCGCGGCTGCCCGTCTACCCGTCAGGTTCATCCCGGCGTACGGTCACCACTCCAATGCCGGCGCCGCGCGTCGGGAAGGCATAGGACTTCTGGACTGGCTGGGCTACTACTACGAGGACAAGCTGCTGCTGCGATTCACCCGACCGATCGGTTGACCTAGAACGTCGGTCATGCGCTACTCAATAGGCGCTCGGCCATTGTCGTTCAGTTGGTGACGGTGATACTGACGCCCGAGCTGAAGGCGCTCCCAGCCGAGTTGAAGGCCTCAGACAACAGGGCGTACGAACCGTTGGGCACCTTGGTCGTGTCCCAGCTGCACAACCATCCGTAGTAGGTCAGCGTCGCTGTACAGAGCACCGGGCCGGAGTAGCCATAGGAACAGCCGAAGAGCCGGAACTCGACGCTGGTGGCGTTGGAGGCGAGGCATCGAGGGTGGTCGATCCCGAGAGCGTCGCCCCACTCGAGGGAAACAGAACGCTCGTGGTCGGGGGGTTGTTGACGGTGATACCGACGCCCGAACCAAAGGCGCTCCCACCCGCCCCGGAGGCCTCAGACACCAGGCCGATTCAAAAGAGCTCCCGGTCCTCTCATCGAGATCTGAGTTGAGGCGGTCCGGGGGATTGTCGAACTCCTGGAGACGGACAACCGCTGATGCCAGAGAGTGGCTTCTATCGCCGGCAGGATGTGACTTCTGTGGCCTATGAAGGAACGCATCGCTGACTCCGGCAAGCACATCGTTCCTCCCGGAACCGAACACGGCCGGGGGCCTCGATGTTCGAATCGTGCAGGCGTGCGCACAGGCCGCGAGACTTAGGCCGTGGTCGACATCCCGGAGACCAGGTACACGAAGACTTCCGACGGCGTGCACATCGCCTACCAGGTGCTCGGCGACGGCCCGTTCGACCTGGTCCTGGTGACGGGGTACGTGTCCCACGTCGAGCTGGCCTGGGACGACCCCGAGATCGCGGCCTTCCTCCGCGCACTCGCGTCCTTCAGTCGTCTGATCCTGTTCGACCGGCGAGGCCTGGGACTTTCCGACCCGGTACAGGGCGCACCGACCATTGAGGATCGCATGCAGGACCTCCGGGCGGTGATGGACGCGGCCGGCTCCGAGCGCGCGGCATTGCTCGGGATCTCGGAGGGCGGACCGATGTCGATGGTGTTCGCGGCCACCTACCCCGAACGCGTCTCCGCACTCGTCCTCTACGGGACGTTCGCCCGCATGACCGAGGCCGACGGCTATCCCTGGGGGTATCCGATTGACGTGTTCAATCAATTCGTCGAATCCAAGATCGCGGCCTGGGGAGGTGACGAGACCGTCGACGCCTTCGCACCGTCACGCGCGCAGGACGCCGAGTTCCGGCGCCGTTGGGCCGCCTTCGAACGCAGGGCCACCAGCCCCGGTGCCTACAGCTCGCTCATGCACATCAACGCCGACACCGACGTGCGAGACGTCCTGCCCAGCATCCGGGTGCCAACGCTCGTGCTGCACCGGTCAGAGGACATCCCGATCCGCGTCGGCAACGGGCGCTACCTGAGCGAGCGCATCGCGGGTGCCCGTTTCGTCGAGCTCTCCGGCCAGGACCACTTCTACTTCGTCGGGGACACGAGCGGGTTGCTCGACGAAGTGGAGGAATTCCTCACCGGCCGCCGTTCCGTCCACGAGCAGGACCGCGTCCTCGCCACCGTCCTGTTCACGGACATCGCGGGTTCCACCGAGGAGGCAGCCCGTCTCGGTGATACGGCCTGGCGCAGGTTGCTGGACCACCACGACAAGCTCACCCAGCGAGAGGTCGACCGCTGGCGCGGCCGCGTGGTGAAGTCCACGGGTGACGGTGCGCTGGCGACGTTCGACGGTCCGGCCCGCGGTATCCGCTGTGCGACCGGCTTGCAGGCGGCCCTTCGTGGCGAGCAGGTCCGCCTCCGAGCCGGTCTGCATACCGGCGAGATCGAACTGCGCACCGACGACATCGGCGGCATCAGCGTGCACATTGCGGCACGTGTGGAGGCGCTTGCGAAACCCGATGAGGTCCTGGTCACCAAGACGGTGACCGATCTCGTCGCCGGCTCCGGCATCAGTTTCGCCGACCGCGGGTTGCACGATCTCAAGGGCGTTCCGGGAAGCTGGCAACTCTTCGCGGTCGCCGGTACCTGAGATGCGGGAGAGAGGGGCCACGACGCACAACCGACACCCGAACCACCGCGCACCGCGCCGCACCCGAGGGCCGGGGCGCCAGGAACACGGGAGGTTGGCATGCAGCGACGGATACTCACTGGAGCCGAGAAGGATTCTGAGTACTCGGCGGAGCGCTGCACAGCCGGCGTTCTGGTGCGCCCTCCCTCGGCTACCGTCGACGCCGTGTTGGGAGACGGAGGGCTTGACGAACGGGCGGCGGGCGGAACTGACGAGGCACCTTCTTGACGAGCGACTGCCTCACGGTTAGGACGAGGAGGAGCCGTCGACGGACCGTCGATTCGAGACCAGAGTCGATGACATCTTCAAGCCGAGACGACCCCGCCGAAGCGGGGCCGTCGTTCGCAAGATCGCCTGATCCCTTTGTTAACACGATCCGAACTGGAGCCCCTGGCGGCTGAGATCGGGGACTGCGCCAGCCGGATCGCTGGCACCGAGCCTAACTGGACTATCTGAACAGCGGTAGAACGGAGTGTGACGAACCGATTTCTTCTAAAGGATCTTTCCGCGAAGCGATCCTCTAGCGGTGCATACATAAGTGGTTCTGTCCTCAATGTGTGTAGGTTCGACTGCACAACGTTATGCGCGGTCCAAAGGAGGACAGATGGCCACAGGGGTGCAGTTGAACTTTACGGGCGCCACGACCGAACACTACGACGAGGTCGTTACAAAGATGGGTTTCACGAAGGGAGGGAAGGGCGCGCCAGGCTGCATCTTCCACTGGGTCACAAGGACCGGCGAGGGCATCCGCGTCACCGACGTGTGGAGCGACCGGGAGACGTTCGAGAAGTTCGCGCAGGAACAAATCGGCCCGATCGCCGAGGAAGTTGGCGTGCCGGCGCAGCCTGAGATCTCCTTCTTCGAGGTGCACGACTCACCACTGGCTAGAACGAGCTGTCACATACCACGGGCCGATTGGCAAAGCGAGTGACGACGAATGCTCGACTCGTCAGGGAGTCGCCAAGTGGAATCTCTCGCTGTCAAGCACGGGGAGCCCTATCTATCGGCATACGCACACCGCATCCCCCTTGCCGATGTCGGAGCACCGGAACCATCAACTCTGATGCCGACCTTCTCCTACCATCTCCGGTTGGCACGATCACCCAGCCAGCGGATCGGGTGGTGCTGAGCGTGGTCCTTCCCGTCAAGAACGGTCTGCCGTGGTTACGCGAGCAGTTGAAGGCTCTGACGCGACAACGATGCTGCCTTGCTTGGGAGATCATCGTTGCCAACAACGGTTCGACTGACCGCCCCGAAGAGCTCGTGAAGGAGTTCGCGGCAAACGATCAACGCATCACATTGGTCGACGCGTCCCATGTCAATGGACCAGCGGCCACTCGGAATGTCGGTGCTCAATATGCCCGCGGATGCATCCTTACCTTTTGTGATGCAGATGACGTGGTGCATCCGGGATGGGTGGAGAGTTGGGTTTACACGCTGGCCTATGCAGATCTCACGGGGGGTTTGTTTGACAACTCGCCTCTCAACGACACCGCCCCGCCGCTCCCGCCCACACTCCGACCCCCGCCCACACGTAGGCAGTTTGGGTTTCTCGATGCGACGGGGAGCGGCAACATGGCGGTGCCGGACGCAACGCGTTCGAGCACGTCGGCGGATTCGACGAGGGATTCGCCGTCGGCGAGGACGTCGATCTGTGTTGGCGCCTGCAGCTCGCTGGCTACCGCTTTAAGCTCGGTGAAGGAGTTATCTCGCAGCGCGAGCCGCCGGGCCTTTGCGCTCTCTTTAGGCGATCGATCCAGTACGGCCGCTGCGGTCCCGCTCTGTATGGGAGAGCATGCGACGCTGGGCTCTGCGCAGAACCTGTTGCCGCCTTGCGCAGCTGGTTGTACCTGATCGCCAGCACTCCCAAACTTTTTGATGCGAAGTTTCGACGGCACTGGGTGCACCTTGCCGGATGGCGGGTGGGACGCCTCGTCGAGTCGTGCCGACGCCGAGTTTTCTTTCTCTAGAACAGCGGCGCCGAAAAGCCATAGAGATACGGCAGGACCACTGTCCCCTGCCGGCACCGGTTCGGGACGGCCGTCCCTCGCCGGGCATTTCGTTTGTCCCGCGGCACTTCGTTTTTCCAGGCCCTCTCAAGGCCCCCCTCTCCCCGCCCCGTGTTCCTGGCGCCGCGGCCCTCGGGTGGCGGTTCGGCACGGTGCGCGGCGGTTCCGGTGTCGTTGCGCCGTCGTGGCCCCTCTCTCCCGGTACCTGAGACTCGAGCGCCCCCGGCAGGACTCGAACCTGCGCCACCGGCTCCGGAGGCCGGTGCTCTATCCGCTGAGCTACGGGGGCGGGAGTTGACGAGCAGGGGACGATCGTACTCGTCACGAGGCGAGTCGGCGCCCCGCCCGCTCTCGGGACCGATCGAACGCTGCCGTATCCTGCACCTCCATGCCGACGGACCACGACGTCGCGACCGCACCCCTGGAGCGCCACCTGCTTCCCCGGACCGGCGTCGGTCGACGACAAGGGCCATCTGCACGTCGGCGGGATCGACCTGCTCGAGCTCGCCGAGCGAGTTCGGGACGCCGCTGTTCGTCTACGACGAGGACCACCTGCGCCAGGCCTGCCGCGAGGCCGTCGCGGCCTGGGGCGACGGCGTCGCCTACGCCACCAAGGCGTTCTTGTGCCGCGCCATGGCCCGGCTGGCCCACGAGGAGGGCATGCACCTCGATGTGGCTTCCGGCGGTGAGCTCCACGTCGCGCTCTCCGCCGGTGTCCCGGCGGATCGGCTCGTCCTGCACGGCAACAACAAGTCGGCCGACGAGCTGGCCACGGCGCTGGAGCATGGCGTCGGCCGGATCGTCATCGACTCCTTCGACGAGATCGCCCGGCTCGGGGGCCTTCTCGAGTCCGGCCCACCCGGCGCGGACGGCCCGAAGGTCCTCGTCCGGGTCACCCCCGGTGTCGAGGCGCACACGCACGAGTTCGTGCGCACCGGGCAGGAGGACTCCAAGTTCGGCTTCTCGGTGTCCTCGGGTGCCGCCGCGGAGGCCGTCGCCGCACTCGAGCTCATGCCCGGGGGTCGAGCTGGTCGGCGTCCACGCGCACATCGGCAGCCAGGTCTTCGACGCCGTCGTCTTTCGAGCAGGCGGCCGAGGTGCTCGGGCGCTTCTTCGCCCCGCTGGGCCTGCCCGAGCTCGTCGTCGGCGGCGGCCTCGGTGTCCCCTACGTCAACGGTGAGTCGGCGCCGACCCAGGCCGAGTGGGCGAGCGCGACGCGCGCGTGCCTGCGGCAACCGGGGTGACCCCGGCCACGAGGATCATGTCCGAGCCCGGTCGCTCCATCGTGGCCGCGGCGGGCATGACCCTGTACACGGTCGGGACGGTCAAGCACCTCCCGGGCATCAGGACCTACGTCAGCGTCGACGGCGG